>NZ_PNCJ01000023.1 GCF_005887115.1 Pseudoalteromonas rubra
GAGAAAATATCGTCGATAACAAGGCAAAAATTTCGCTATTTAGTTGCTCTAAATGAGAAATTTTTAACACCGTTAGCGGCATATTTGCTCCTTCAAATTGAACAGGTATTAAGTGAAATTGGTATTATGTGTTGCCCTAAGACACCATACCACTGCGCTGTTCTATTCACTTTATGTGTATTCGATGGAATGATGGTTCGGTAAAATAGCGCCTGTATCGTCGGCTGGCATTCCGACACTTTGGGTGGTAAGAAGGTTTTAGATCCAAGAGGCTGACTTTCGATGATAAATTTAAAAGTATCGAACTCATAGTTGAGTGGGCCGGTGACTTTAAAGTAAATATAGTCCAGAAATAAACTCAACCGACCCCGGCCCTTCGAGTCGTGTTCGCAGTCATTGGCTCCGCTTCGATTTATGTTTTTAGCTTTAATGCACACTAATCGGGTGATCATTGACGACCAATGACTGGCCATTTTTCTGAGCGCGAAGAAAGCTAGATATTAAAACATCGTTAGACAAAGTGTTAATATCATCGACCTCTTCAACCATGCAAAACATGATAGATTCCCAGCCTAAATCTTTAATGAAGCGCTTAAGCTGGCCGATGTTATCTTGATAATTTTCATCGGTTGTCAGCAGGCCAATGGAGTGCTTATTGCCAAGTTTATATTTGCCCGGGTGAGTGGTAGAACATTTGGCGTACCCGCTCAAAACGTAAACTGTACTAGTGCTTTTATTCATAGTGATGACGTTCTTAAATTTGCATTTAATTCTTCAATGCATTTTTCAAACCAAGCTTATCTCTACTCACCAATATTTTTTAATGTTTTGAAATTTATATGAAATATTTTTCTGTATTTGAGGGGGTCATCAGAGATGTCAATTTTTTGCAGGCGACTTAAGGGTTGTACTCAACATTGCCAGGGTTTTGTAAAACACAGAAACAAAAGAAACAAAGGACACCCAGCGCTTTTGATCCTGTTATGACGGACTTGTAAGGTTTGGCTGGGGGCGTGAAAACGTTCAAACAGGCGTTACAGCCGAAATATTCAAAAGATTTGCAGTGGTCACTTAAGCAGATTTTTTGCTTGCATGATATTCATACCAAATGTGCTGCGAAAAGTACGGCTAAGGTGTGCGCTATCTGCGAATCCAGCACGATATGCTGCTTCTGTGGCGGACCGTCCACTTATGAGTGTTTGTAATGCACAGAGCAATCTTCGCCATAACAAAAAAGGGCGCCACGCTATGCCAACCTGATCTTTGAACAGGTGAAGGAATCGACTTTTTGACAAGTTGAGTGTTTGGGCCACGTCGGCTGCACGCCAGTGCGCTGGTTTAATACAATCAGCAATAAAACACGCATCCAGATCTTTGAGTAAGCGCTGAATACGTTCATCAGTGACAGAGCTTTGATTCAATTCCAACAATGCTTGTGCAATAGACATTGATTCGAATAGAGGGATAAGGCGTTTAAAAGCACTTTTTTTGTCAACAGGGGGATATTTGTTGTCATCAGCGCCAGGCATGAAAGAAACAATGGACTTACCTAGTAATTTTGCCCCGAGCTGCTCTCCCAGCTGGCTAGTTGGTTCGACCAATAACACCCACCCTTTGGACATCTTAAGGCAATGCCTCTGTCTGGAAGCGATCACTGTTAAACTTTGGACAGACTCTCCATTTAATTCACAGACAGAATCCCTGGATGGCCAAATCACCTGAATCGCAACATGTTCATGATAGTCGGCATCTAATTGTGAGCCGTAAATGAGCACAAGGCCTGTGTCTATCCATACATTGGGCATTATCACTGAAATAGTCTCTGAGATTGTCTTAACCGCTTTTATCTAGTGGTGCACTGCTTAAAGCACCTGGCAATTTGTTTTGCCCCAAACGGCAAATATGAGGCAACACATTTACTCTATCTTGCCATATTTCCCCACAGACTAAATGGAGTTTCTATCGAAATCTTCATTGTGCATTATGTCTGTTGGTCATTTCATTCGACCTATTTCAAGTATTTTGCTAAATCGTCAGGTATTGGCATTGGTTTAACAGGGCTTACATTGGTTCCGCCTGTATTACCTTTTGGCACCCAAACTCGGGAGAAGATAATGGAGGCTAAGATCCGGGCAACTTGCCCTAATATTTCTCTGATGCTACTTCTTTTGTAGCCTAATTTGAGCATCCACCAGTGCGACTGCGTGTGTGGGATCGTAAAAGATTGCCCCAGTATGTGTGCTCTTTCCAGGTGATAAAAGCTCTTGCTGTAGTCGGCTTGTTGATACAGCTTTTTGGCGGCAGCCATTTCGTATTGAAACGCCAGCTTAAGTTCTGATTTCATGGAGAGCTCCCTTTGATTACATGGTTAGGCCGTTATCTGCATAAATGTATTGCCCATAATTTTAAGCGCTGGGGATTGGAATGAATTGAATAAACTGGCTACTGTGATGTCGTTTTTTAGCGTTGGATGGGTCAGTTGTTTCTGTCAGCTTTTGGTCGTTTTCAATGAGCCCTGGTGATGTTGTTAGTGACGGTGTGTGTGCAGTTGATACAGCAACATTAAATATCTCAACCTGAGCAGGCTGCCTGTAATCCAGCTGTAATTGCCCCTCCATGAAACCAATAATATCCTTATAAAATAAGTGTGAAGGCGCTTACAGGCTACGTCGTGAGCTGTGATTATGTATTCGTTTTGTTAGTAGTTGAGAGGTTGGCAAATTATCTAAACATCTTTAAGGAAATAAAATGTACCAGCGTTATCAACCTCGATTAAGAGTCATACTGTTGTGTTGCTCATGTGTGTTTCTGAGCGTGTGTTTTAAAGAAAGTGTTGCTCAGGACTACACAATTGGAAAAAAAGTGGATTTGTTTAAGCAAATACTGGCAGATTACTGTGATACGTCGTTTTTTGGCACTGTTTATGTCACCTCAGGTGATGATGTTGTGTACGAGGCCAATTGTGGGCCAAGAAATATCCCAAGCCATACGCAATTTAAGAAGATTGCAGAGCTGCATAATATTGATCCAAGCACTTTGGGTGCAAAGTATCAAGTTGGCTTAAATACGTCAGACTCCAAATACCGCATTGGTTCAAATACCAAAGAATTTACAGCGGCGCTGTTGCAAAAAGCACTTTCTCAGAAAAAGATTAAAACAAAGACCATCGGTGATTATTTATCTTGGTTTCCAAACAATGCATGCAAGGATATAACGCTTCACAATTTATTGACTATGTCGTCAGGCATAGATAACTATAGCGATAATCCGGAAGTCTATTTGAACTGGGGAGTTCGGCCTTACCCGGGAGAGCCTGGCCTAAATTTGAATGGACCTGAGGCGTTCAGTAATCGTTTTTGTACCTGTGAAAAACAAGGGGGCGTCCCCAGTTTTACACCCGGCTCGAAGTTTGAATATAGCAACTGCAATTATTATCTCATTGGTAATATTATTGAGCAGCTCAACGCTAAAAAGCAAGGTGACATTCCCTCTAAGTATTACTTTGGCAACATTTTGAAGCGGAAGATACTAGACAAACTGAAAATGCACGACAGCGGCACATTTAATGCGGTTGGCGTTTATGAAAACATGACGACTGGCTATGTTTACAAAGACAATCAATTCTTGCCTATCGCTGCTGGCCGTTTACCTGTCACTGACGGACCTGAGCCTTATCAAGATATCTTAGAAAGCCCTTATAGCAACCCTATGGTGCTGTATGCTGCGGGCAACATGTATTCCACTGTTAAGGATATGCATCGCTGGGATAAGGGGTTGCGCGACGGTTTAATTCTTAAGCGAAAGCAGCAAGATATCGCGTTTACGCCTTACCAAAAGGCGGACAATGAAGTTCAGGATGACAAGGAGTGTCAGGCTGCTCAGGATGGCGATGAGCCTCAGGACCCAAAATCTGATAGCGTGTCTCAGTGCGAGTATTTTGGCTATGGCTGGTTTATTAATTACATCCCTAAAACTTACACAGACGAAATGGACTGCCCAGATACGCCTATTTCATCTGATGATATGAAGAAACTGAAAGGATATGAGAAGTTCGTAAGTTACTCAGGTAATTACCCTTATTCCTGGGTGACGAGTTTTTCAAGATTGCTGGATCGCAAACAGGCCGTGATGGTGTTTAGTAATTATAATAAAACGGGGTATGAGACTGATTGTATAGCCCAGGAGATCCGTAATGTTATTTTTTATAACAAGGCGCATCGCTCATATCACTGTGAAGACGTTTTGAATGGTGCTAAGCAAAAGCAACTCTTTGAATGGTACTAAGCAATTTGCGTGCTTCTCAGTGCTTTTGGGCTGGATCCGGCTTTTATATGCGACGCATTGTCGATGCCATTGAAAGGCTGGGTATATAGCACAGTCACAATCGCTGTCTTTGATTATGTAAAGGCTTAATGCTGAAATGCCTTGCAAACCCTGGTTCTGCAAGGCATTAGCTCAATCAGGACAGCTAAACCAGAGACTTGGCTTAGTAATCCTCTGGCTCATCGTCAGACGAATTATGTGCCTGTCTGACAGCTGGTTTTGCCAGAATTTCCACATAAAAAGAAGTGAGGTTTTCTTCTTGTGTCTTGTCAATCAACTTGTTCAGTTGTGAGACGTGTACAGGCTCAGCTTCGGCTTCTGTGTTGCCAAATTGACAGTCAAAGTCCCAATAATCCGCGCCAGCTGGCAGCGTTTTGTTGCGCTCGCGCTTCAGGTACTTTTTAAGCTCATGCTTTACAGCGTCAACGCGTCGTGCAAGTTTGATTTTTGGGTGAGTTAGTTCAAATGTTTTTTTCATAGTTGCCTTCAAGCAGGAATTACTCAATCGGCAAAAAGCATGCCTGAGTAGGGAATGTGTACTTATCAAGCGAAAAGCTTATATCCGGATAAATACACAAATGTAATACGCTATTTTACGTTATATTCTGCGAGCTGGCGAGTGAGTAGATGTATGTACTTTTCAGAGCCTGATACTTATAGGGGTCTTAGTACACAGGATGAGTTTAACGCGCTGATTTTTAAATTTTTGTTTATATAATAGATGCTTACATTTTGCTTTTGAACGCTGTTTGTCAAAATGGTACCCTGCCTGTTGAAAAAATCATAAAAGGGAACGCATGCAAGTCTCGGGAAAGCACATATTGAAATACGCTGTAGTTATATTCTCTACGCTTTTTACAACCATTTTATTATTCGTAGCCTATAGTCTGCTGGACTTTTCTGCAGAACAAAAAAGTATTCCCGAGCGCGTCAATATAATAAACGACATAACTCAGCTTAACCCAATTGAAGTGTCGGAAGTCGTTGTGCCCACCTCAATTGAGGATATTCAAAAAGCGATAAGTACGACAAAAGGCAAAATATCCATTGGTGGAGGGCGGTACAGTCAGGGTGGTCAGATCGCGCTTGATGACCATTTGCACCTTGATATGAGGCAGTTTAACCAGATTGTTTCATTTAGTCCTGAACAAAAAGAAATTACGGTTCAAAGTGGTATACGTTGGCGTGATATTCAAGACATCATTGACCCTGAAGATCTCTCTATCAAAATCATGCAATCATACTCAAATTTTACCGTAGGGGGCTCGCTGAGTGTGAATGTACATGGTCGTTATATGGGAGAAGGGCCCATTATACGGTCGGTTAAGTCACTCAAATTAGTGCTGGCTGACGGGCGAGTCGAGACCGCTTCTCCTGCACAAAATTCAGAGCTCTTTTACGGGGTGGTAGGTGGGTATGGTGGATTAGGTGTGATTGTGGAGGCGACGCTGGAGCTTGTACCAAACACTAAAGTCGCCCGGGAAACGGCTTATATGCACATCGACGAGTACCGTACATTTTTCCAAAATGCAGTCAAAAATGACCCAAGTATTGTTTTTCATAACGCGGATATTTATCCACCACATTACACCCACGTAAATAGCGTGAGCTGGGTCAAAACTGATAAGCCACTTACCGTGACAGATAGGCTCATTCCCAGAGATACAGAGTACTGGTGGCAACCGAAAGCGACTCAGTTTGTCGCAGGTTCAAACTTTGGTAAATGGGTGAGACAGCATGTGTTTGAACCTATTTTGTATTCATCTGAGGCTGTGCAATGGCGAAATTATGAAGCCAGCTATAGCGTAAGAGAATTAGAACCCAAAAACAGAACCAAGTCTACGTACGTGCTACGTGAGTATTTTGTACCTGTTGAACGATTTGATCATTTTTCCGAGAAAATGGCAGATATATTTAAAAAGCATGAAGTAAATGTGCTCAATGTCTCCATTCGTCATGCACTACCAGATACCGGCTCTTTATTAGCATGGGCCAACGAGGAAGTGTTTGCATTTGTTGTGTATTACCGCCAGGGGACGTCGGAACAAGACAAGCAAGCAGTCAGGGCGTGGAGCCGAGAAATGATTGATGCGGCTATTTCCGAAGGCGGTACTTATTATCTGCCATATCAATTACATGCAACCAGTGAGCAATTTCATGCTGCTTATCCAAAAGCAAACGCATTTTTTGCTTTGAAAAAGAAAATAGACCCAGACAATCGCTTCAGCAATAAACTGTGGGAACAGCACTATACTGATGAGTTATTCAGTTCGGGTTTTCACAAAGATTAGCTGTGCGCTGCGCATAAAGGAATCTCAAGAGCTGGCACACAGCAACAACGTGCCCAGCCTGCCACAAGCAAGTACAGCCGCAGCCTGAGCGGCTTTAGTACTCACATTCACCACTCTCGCAGCAAAATAGAAAGCGCCTGCTATATTTTCTGCCATAATTGCGACACCAAGCGTACTCGCATGTGTAAAGTTCGTCAGAATGATAATATCCATGCAGACCGCTTACATCACATCTGTCAGCCGGTAAATTTATCCCACTACCAGGCGGTTATTGGTATCCCGGCTGGTCAGGATCTGGCCCGCATCATACTCAGTTGAACGTTTGACCATACGATCATAAAGCAACACATTGACCGTAGCGGCCAGGTTCATACAACCGGTCGTTGGCACATACACTACGGCATCAGCGGCATCCACAATCCCTTGTGGCAGGCTACCATCTTCGGGTCCAAAAACGTAAATTGCATTATCGGGGTGAACAAATTGCGGCAGTGGTGTTGCGCCTTCCACCAGCTCGATACAGATAAGCGCGCGGCCTGGTACTTTTAAGCTCGTGAGATCATCAACCTGTTGAATGGGAATATTATCGGCGATATTTTTGGTGTCAGTATGGTATTTGGCAGCCTTTGCGTAGCGATTACCATTAAAATAAACTGCTTGTGCGTTATAGCAACCCGCAGCTCTTAACACGCCTCCCACGTTAGTTGGTGACTTAGGGTTGACCAGGCCAATCGCGGCAAACGATTCACTCATACTTTTCACTCTCAATATACGGCAGCGAGGCTACCGGGGACGCTTAACACAGGCAGCGTAGCTACCAAAATATCTGGCAGGCGATTGTATCATGTGGATGATTTTGTGCCAGCCAGTGTGAGTGGTTAATGTCGCCATTGCATTTTCAGTGACTTAAGTTATCCAGATTAAGCTCATACTTGGCTGATAGCCTACTAATTACGCCTTCTTGTCTGGCTTTATTGAGTGACGCTTGCATCTTTTCAAAAAAGTTGGAAGTCGCATTAACAGACTCCAAGAGACCACCATTCTTTGAGTTTAGGTCGGTTTGATGGTTGGTGCATTTGGGGATTGAAAATACATTGCTTTGTCTGTATTCTGGAAACTGGTTTTATAAAAGGAAATTAAAAAAATGAAGCTCAATTTAAGCAAAAAAAACATCAAAATGCTGAGTGCGGACAATAAAAAATTGCCAACTCAGGCAACCCCCGCAGTGGCTGGTGGCTATAACAGTACTGTATGCACAAGAGATTGCATTACAGATGATCCACGGTGTAGAACATATAACCCAACACGCCTGACAGGTTGCTGTAGAACAACTATTTGCTAGTTATAAAGCTAAATACACTGTGTTTCTGTAAGGCAAGGTTTACTTGCCTTTTTTGTTTCTACTTGTCTTCTATTACTCTCTGATTCAGTCTTCTGGCCCGTCTAAAGTAAAGGTTAAGTGTTTTCGCATATCTTTGAGGATCACCCCTTTTTTCAACATTGCGGCGCTCAGGCGTTTTTGCCACTTTAATAAGTCTGGTTTGGCAGCATCCAGTGCGGCTTGCTCTTCAAACTGAAAGCACAGCAGCAGAGAACCCGGGAACAAGTGATATTCCACATCAAACCAGCACTGAACCATACCGGGGATTTGCGCGCGAGCTTGTTCTTCGATTGCATCGGCAACGCTGAGCACCAGCGCCTGCTGTTTTTGCTGGACTTTAGAGAGCTTTTTCATGGAGTTTCCAAGTTTTATAAATATAAGACTGTTACGTCGAATTATACCCGGTACCGTATAGAGATAGGAAGTGAGAAGTAGGACGGGGACGGGTCTGCAAGGTCACTGCCTGACTTTCGAGTCATGAAAACATAACAAATCTGCCGGCATCAATGCTGCCTGTATTTGTCGAGTTAGCAGTGAGGTTTTCATATCTAGTCGCATTTGGTATGTGTTAACCGCAGGGGTCAGGTTTTTTGGCGATTCCCGAACGTTTGTTGTCCGGGAATGAGTATGGACCAGAAGGGGAGTGAGTATTATCTGGACTGTTTATCTGAGGAAGCATAACAGTTAATATGAATTATTGTGTGATAAATGTCCGATATCGGTGTAATTAATAACCGGAAGTGTTCGGAGGTACTTAGCCTGTTTCAGCCAGTTTATACACTTCTGCTCTGGTAGGGGCCTGTGCTGTACTATAGCTTGTAAGTTCAACCCCTTCACCAAATACTTCGTGCAACAGGGCTTGATAGTCTTCAGGTGAGCGTTCAGGCGAGTACCTGAATAGCTCTTTAAGTACTTCTCTTTCTATACCTCTTGTATCCGCTACGTTTAGCAGGGGTTGGCCTGCGTCGACAAAGCCTTTTTCATCTCTGCTTGCCACAACCTGGCCATCAACGCTGAACACACTGGTCTGTGGCGTTTGTTCAAACATCAGCTTTCTGCGATAGTGTTCTTCGGCTGCAATTTGGTCCGTCAGATACTGGTCACGATGGCTTTGCACCTGCTCACGCACAAAGTCTTCATAGGGTTCGCCATAGCGTAGCTCAAACACTTCGCCATTGGTTGGTCCTTTGCCCTCGGCGTAAAATTCGACGCGGGCATGGGGGAAGTGTTGGGCAACGAGTTGTTTTATTTTTTCTGGATCTTGACCGGCCTGTTTGAAAATATCGGCCATAGGACCCTGACCGTATATGGCGCCGTCATAGTTTTGTGACGCGACCGCTTTGCCTTCCACAAAGATAATGGTACCCACATCTCGTTGCAGGCCCTTTTGGGTATATTGCTGTTCTAGTTCTTCCGGGCTTCTTTGAGTGATATTAAAATCGGCCAGAAAATTGTGTTCATCTGAAAGCTTGGTAATGTCTTCTGGCTTGAGCAAATAGACCAGGTTGACCTGTCCGCGTACATCGAAGCCATTGTTTGGTGCATTTACCTGCTCTGGCTGTTGTTCGGATTGCTGTTGTACATAATCTGTGTTTTGTGTCGCTTTAGTGGGTTTCTGATATGCGTTGTTCACCTGATACGGGTTGGATGTAACTTGCATGTTCAGCTCCTTTGATAAAGTTTGAGTTAACGACAAGTGTTCCGGCACTTGTACTACCTGTTCAGGTAACGCAAGTTGCATACCATAAATTAAAGGGCGTAATGAAGCTGCTGTCACGCAGTAATCAGATTCTTAGGGGAGCGGATAGAGTTGGAAGAGCGATAAAAGTGGCAATGGCTTGCCGCTAAGGGGTGATGTCACCGAAGCGGCAAACTGGCTATATGGTTAGTCTTTTTGCTGTTTCAACAGCGCATCTAACTTGGCCTCGACTCGCTCAATGTCTTCACGTGTAGCCAGAACTTGATCTGGTTTTCCTTCTTCTTCATGCATCACTTGCATAGCGTCAACTATGATACCGATAAAGAGGTTCAGTACTGCAAAGCTGGTAATAATGATAAAGGGCACGAAGAACAACCAGGATTGCGGAAACAGCTCCATCGTCGGACGCACTATGCCCATAGACCAGCTCTCTAAAGTCATGACCTGGAACAGGGTATACGCAGATGCGCCGATGCTGCCAAACCATTCTTGCATATTGGGATCCGGGTGCTGGCCAAATAGTTTAGTCGTTAGTACCGCAGAGACATAAAACACGATACCCAGTACGCCGATGACTGACGCCATACCCGGTAGTGAGTGGCCCAGTGCACCAATAACTCGACGCATTTGTGGAACAATAGAAAACAACCGCAAAACCCGTAGAATACGGAAAGCACGCAATACCGATAGCGGGCCACTGGAGGGTACCCAGGAAACGGCCACAATAATTAGGTCAAACCAGTTCCAGCCCGACTTGAAAAACTTAAGGCGGTATACCACCAGCTTAAGTACAAGTTCTATGGTAAAAATCATCAGAATAACAAAATCGATTTTATGCAGGACGGCGGCATTGTCTTTACCAAACTGAGTAGTCTCCAGACCTAAAGTCATGGCATTGAATAAAATGACCGCAATCAGAAAGTTTTGAAACCATTGGGCTTCAACGAGTGCCGTCAATTTCGACATAAAGGAAGTAGAGGTTGTCATGGCTCTTTTTTAGGTAATTTTAAAAGTAAATTATGATGTAGGGAAAAAGCGATTTTTTCAAGGTTTCTGGTTGTGGAGAACACATAAAAATCAAACTAAATCGGTTTAGAGACGATTTTTCCCCACTTGAAACTCAGCTTGAAATCAATGTATTCACTTGTTGACTGGTGTGGTATGAATACCTGGCTATCTGTTTCTTCAACTTGCAAGACATAACAATCCATCGGTAACTCAGTTATTATAAGCCACTTGTACCGCTACGGGTAATTTAAACAGGATGGTTTATTCCATGAACTCACTACTTAAAATAGTTACGCGCATTTTCTTCTGTAGTTTGGCAATGACTTTGGTTGCCTGTGGTGGCGGCTCGGACGCTGGGGCGACACAGTTGGAGTCGCCTGCTCAATCTTTTATGCCAGGCGAGCGACTGCAACTTGAAGCGATTTCCTCGACCTATACAGGGGTGTCATATCCGTTAAACATTTACCTGCCACAGAATCGTAACGCGAACAAAACGTACCCTGTGATTTACACACTGGATGCTGAATGGCGTTTTGAAACGATTGCCGATAGCCTGGATAAAAATAAGATGGAAGTGATTCTGGTCGGTGTGGAAAATTACGTAGATGAAGGTTATCAACATAGAGAAAGCTACTCACAGTGGCCCCTGGCAGAAGATTACTTTGCTTTTATTAGAAAAGAACTTGCGCCGTATATAGAAACCCAATATCCAGTCAATCAAGCTGATCGGACAATTATAGGACATTCTAATACTGGTTTGTTTGTGGGCTTGGCTTTGCTAATGGATGATCCTCAGCAGCCATTTTTCCACCGTCATGTATCATTTGATGGCAGCTTCTGGGCGCATACCGAGTTAACCTCCCAGCTGGTTGATGACAGGCGAGCGCTAAACCAGACTTTAAAGAGTCGCACTATTTTGGTTGGTGCCAATGGCCGAGTTGGCAATGTCGTCTATGTGCGTAAATTCGACGACTGGCTTGAACGCGCAAACTTCTCACAGCTGGATCTTACTTACCTAGAGTATGAACAAGAGCATATTCCTGTGGTTGCACATGCGGTTGATGAAGTACTCACTACTTTGTATCGATAGCAACCAGGTGTAAGGACAAAGTTACTGTCATTTCACTGTGTCGAACGGGCATATAAATGCGCCATAATTTCATTTTAAGATTATGATTTAAAAAGAAATAGGAATGAGTATAAAACTAGACAATGTGTTTTGTGAACAATTAATGCGCAAGGCTGATGAAAGCCCCAGAAAACGCAGTCATTACAATTTACATCAGGCTTTGGATGAGCCTGTACAAAGATTAGCAATTGCATTGAAAAAAGGTACTTACGTTCGCCCACATCATCACCCCCAATGCAATAAGTGGGAGCTATTACTGGCACTCAGAGGCAGTGTTATGTTTGTATTCTTCAATGAAGAGGGAGTAATACAGGAAAAGCTTATATTGGGCCCGGGGGATGCCCTCAGTGGGATTGAGATCCAGCCTGATACTTGGCACATGATATACCCATTGACTGATCATGCCATTATTCTGGAGGTAAAAGAGGGTCCTTATACACCTTCGGCTGAAAGTGACTTCGCCCAATGGGCACCTGTTGAGGGCAGTGCACAGGTCGAGCACTTTTTAAATTGGGTGGACACGGCTTCCGTGGGTCAATCATACACATTGGCTCAATATTAAGCCGGGTCTGTATCACTGCATCTGACAATACAAGTTGGTTAATACAATCGTGAAACACCGCCACTTAATGGATAACAGACAATCAATGTAGCGCTTGCGTATTGGATACGTCTGGCAGATAAAATGAAGATATCAGAGGCACAAAGGCAGAGGTGAGACTTCCCCCTCGGTACACCCACTCAAGGAGATAACATGACATTGTGGCAGCTACTATTCTTTATTCCTGCCTGTTTTGCCCTCAATATGGCGCCAGGCCCCAATAATTTACTGAGTATGAATAATGCGCGTTGTTTCGGGTTCAGAACAGCGGTTATTGCAGGTGGTGGACGGATAGCCGCTTTTGCAATCATGATAGCTCTGGTTGCATCTGGTCTGGCCGTGGTTTTGTATGCTTCTGAAACCCTGTTCTTCACCATTAAAGTGGCGGGTGCCGCTTATTTGCTCTGGCTTGCCATTGCACTTTGGCGATCAGAAGTCAGTCCGTTAGCTGAAGTGAGTCGTGAAAAGAGTCGCTTTAGACTGGCAAGACAAGAGTTCCTGCTGGCGGCGGGTAACCCAAAAGCGATTTTGATTTTTACCGCATTTTTACCTCAGTTTGTTGATAATGCAGGAAATGTACGAGAGCAGCTTTTCTCTCTTGGCAGCACTTTTCTGCTACTTGAATTATGCGCCATCTCTATCTATGCCCTGTTTGGCTTATATCTGAGGCAATGGTTTTCTAAGCCGCACATGGTGAAGCGTTTCAACCGGGCATGCGCGGCATTTCTGGCGGTATCTGGAATAAATTTACTGTTTAGCAGGCAGTCTTAATTCATCATAAAAATCAAATACTAAAATAGGCGTCCAGGCGCTTAGATTTAACTGAGCGTTTGGTCATGAAGATGGCCAGCTCAGCGACCCCAACGGCCAGCAATGTTGCACTGAATTTAAAAATCATAAATGGGGTAAATGCGAGGATCAGCGCCATGTTGATGAGGCAAAGGACGGCAACTAACCACACAA
Organism: Pseudoalteromonas rubra; assembly: GCF_005887115.1. Taxonomy (GTDB): domain Bacteria; phylum Pseudomonadota; class Gammaproteobacteria; order Enterobacterales; family Alteromonadaceae; genus Pseudoalteromonas; species Pseudoalteromonas rubra_F. Next base: position 13,396 of record NZ_PNCJ01000023.1, read on the forward strand.
TCGCAAGCAGCTGGGTTTGGCTTCTATTTATTATTTCTGGTATTTGCATTGTTTTTAATATGGTCAGCATAAGTATCTCCTGATTATTGTGTGAGAAAATTTGTATTTCATGGAAGTTAGTCGCAGCACGCTGGTGGTTTTTACAAATAATTTTATCTATTCTGCATCGTTTTATTTATCACTTTGATTCTTAAGTACTTTTGATTTTTATTCTAGTTATTAAATGATAGTGAATGAAAGCATTTGAATTTTTTGTAATGAATGTAAATTTGCGCCGACTAACAGAGCAGAATCAATACCAGGAATCGTTATGAAAAGCCTAAAATGCTGTGTACGGCCTTGTGTCTGCCTATGTGCCAGAGTGCATTTGCGAGTAATGTGATCCCGTTTAGCCAGATAAATGTGGTTGATGTTCGTCAAGGTGATGTTCTTAATAATGAGTTTATTGTAATAAACACCAAGTCATATCGACTAGTATAGGCAAGTTTATAGTGAGTGGAGCAGTATGCAGTGACTGAGCACATCAAGGAGCAGGACAGGTCGCACATTGTTGAGACGTTTTGGCCGCAGATCAGGCGTGCGGCGAAGGGTTATGAGCAGCGCTCGGCGTTGTGTGAGGAGTTGTCTCAGGATATGGCCTTTGCGCTTTGGCGGGCACTGGGCAACTTTGACGGGCAATGTAAGTTAAACACTTATGTGTATCGGGTGATCCACAATGTAGCGGTTGATCATATTCGCAAGTACAGCAGGCAAAAGGAAGATGAATTGGCTGAGGAGCAGGTTCATAGCGCTGATTCACCAGAAGTAAACATGCAACAACAGCAACAACAACAGCGGCTGGAAAGGGCTATTCAGCAGCTTCCTTTGAGTCACAGGCAGGTGATGATGCTAAAACTGGAAGGAATTGATACGGCTGAGATCAGTGATGTGCTGGGGATCAGCGAAGCTAACGTAGGGGTCCGACTGCATCGTGCCAAAGCGCAACTCACAGAGCAACTAATGGAGAAAAACTAATGGATAATCATGATTTTTCGGATTTGGCGCAGCTTTGGCAGTCGACGCCTGCATCCCCACCACCAACATTGGAAAAATGCATTCAGCGTCATAAAAAGCAGCAGCTTCGACTCTTTTTTGGTATCGCTCTTGAAACACTTATCATGTTGTCAGTGAGCGCTTGGTTTGTGCAGGCACTACAAGAGAGTGCACCTTTAGTCACTCAATTTTGGCTTGGTTTTGGCTGCTTTTGGGGGGCGAGCATGTACGTACTGGTGAATAGAAGTCGCATAACCAGTTTACGCATTTTAAAAAATCAGCAGCTCTCACAGTCACTGGAAGCGCATCAGCAGCTGCTCAGACAGGAGCTCAGGCGCTGGGATCTAAGCATAAAAGCCACTTTGCTATTTGCGCTGGTACTCGTGCTTTTGATTCTGGTTCAGTACGCGATGAGCTCGATATTGTTGTCTAATGGCCTGCTAGGCTTGCTGGTAGTGGCCGTCCTGTTACCTGTTTTTAAGGTCAAAAAACGCCGGGCACAGCAGGTATTGAAAACGCTGAGTGAGTAATTACTCTGTGTTTTTTTCAATTAAATTGCATGTTCTCTGTTCTAAACTCACTTACAAGCTTGGTGTGGTTATTGTGTGAATTCGCCAGCTCTGCCGATTGAATCGTTGTGGCTATCAGCGCTTCAAACAGGGCTAGCTGTCCAGCGGGTATCAATTGATTTTGTATGGCTTTTCGCTTGTTTGAGTCAAACAACCGCTCGGCTAGCCAACCAATTAAATACATCAACGAAAGACAGCCACCGGCAGTTGCTATATTACCTTCTATTACGAGTGGTGTGTCCTGAACATTGCCGCCCAAGCTTTGCAGGGCAGTCTTAGCATCTGGGTTTGTTGTCAAAGGCTTGCCCTTTAGTAAACCGAGCTCATGAAGGATGAATGAACCCGCACAAATCGAACCAATGAGTTGCTTATTTGGATCAAGATTCAATGCTGACATAAACTCGGCATTCTTCATGGCCGCTGGAATACCGCGCTTACCACTTGTGATAAGTACGGCATCTTGATCCGCCACTGCTGAAACGTGTCCGTCCGTTTTGACTTTTATTGCAAGGTGAGAGTGATGTTCAGGCTTGGTACCAAGTATGCTAACCGTCCAGCTATCGGCTGCTCGGCCAAGCAAGTCATACATAAGAAAGAAATCCACATCCGTGAAATCATCAAACAAAACAATTCCGACCTTAAACATAGTATTCCTCCTTTGCATTACTTGGTTACGTGTTGACTAGCCATGCCGCTGTCACAAAGCAAGCTGAAGCGATTAAAATACCTGTGAACGGTACTTTAAACCAATATTTTACTGCCAATAGTAAGTAACTAATGCTTACAACCGATGGCAGAACTGAAAACCATATTGTGTCTGAGATAATATCAAAGTGGCTGATACACAAAGGAATGTAAAAGGCTGCAAATAACAACGCACCAAGGCTATGACTCGCGTTAAACCCGACCCAGGCTTGCCACATATTGGTTTGTTTTGTGATTCTGGGAGGGGTATTAAGCATGGCTTCTTTCACTTCCAGATTGCGGGGGTCGAACTTATCAGAGAAGCAGGTGTAAGCCAGGTGAATTAACCCCAGAAGGCCAAAAATTGATGCACCTACAATGAATAATGTTTTTTCCATAATTTTTTCCCTGGCGCATCGCGCCTCACTCTGAGGCATCCCCAGAAATTAGATTTAAAGTCATGTGATGTACGCGTGCGGCATTGTTCTAACTTAATTCGCTAAAAGCTAATTAGATAACAACACCATTTATGACTCTGGCATAGTACACGACAAGTTCAGAAAAAATTGTCCCTAAATTAATAGTTGTGTACTTGGGTGTTTGAAATCCCCGTCGGGACAACAATTTTAGGGTGGGTGTCTTTCAAAAACGTTTTCAAGTCAACGTCTTAACGCCCATTTAAGTTCAATCCCCATCAGGTATTTCAGCGAACTTACCTGATATTTTTTGACCTCTAATCTTATTTGAGTACCAATAGTAAAATGGAAACCCAAGTGTTCCAGACAAAGTTCCGCCAAGTGCTGAGGTAATGGGAGTAACAACTAAACCCACTATAGCCTGTTCAGGCTGTCCTGATTGCATTGCCGTGATAAAAACTAAAACCGCGCCGAGCAAGCCAGCACCAAACCCCAGAGTGGCGGATATAGTGAGCACAGAAAGAAAGTCTAATTGGCTTCTAAAGCGTCTCTTCATAAATATTTCCAGCAACAGAATGATTAGCAAATTGAGAATAATGTACGCGTTTTAGTAACTTGTTACCAGTGCCTATTTATCCAAGGTCTGGGTTTTATTTTTTACGTGAAAACATCATGTTGCGAACAAACACATAAGTGTACAAGCCAATAATCGCCAGAAGCATAAAACTCATCACTAAAGGCCAATCTACTAAAAAGGATGAATAGGGCTTTTCTATATGATGAGGCGATGGGGCGTAGCCACTGCCAAAGTAACCTTGAATGACAGCCAACGCTTTATCATGATCCAAACCACAGTAACTATTTGGCATTTCTAATGGACCATTTGCTTCTATTCGATTGGTAAACAGCAATGAACGGTTGGTGCCGCCGCTGACGTAAATATGTTCCCCGACAACACCTTTCCATACGTTCAGCACTTTATGTTTTGTGGTGCTTGTGTCTGTTGGCTCGCCCGGCGCAACCAAAGCAACTATTTCACTTGCCTGTATTTGACCTATTACTAATTCTTTAAAGGCGGCGTCTGATTCAATTTTTTCACACAATAGAGAGTGCTTTGGCATCAATACAAATCAGAACACATAACAAAGTAGAATAAATTGAAACCAGAACTTTTTTCATTAGCGAAACTTTATGTATTGTCTTTGCCAAGACTTCTTACCACAAAAAAGTAATAAGATAGATACCCAACCCATGAAAACATAAAGGAGAGTAAACACCATACAATTTTTTGGGTCCTGGAAGTTTGTTTCGAAAACAAAAGCCATTAAGACTGGCAAAATGGTAATACTAAATAACACAGGAGTTATTAGTAATTGCCAAACACTGATACCCAAAAAGATCTCCTTAACTTAGATTTTTACGTAAACACATAACACCGATTTTTGAGAACCCCCCCCCAGATATTCATACGTAAAATCAATGTGATGGACACGTATGATATTATCTAATTTATTTCGTTAAAAACGAATTAGATAATATCACCATGCGTGACGCCACCATCGTACATGATATGCTTAGAAAAAACTGCCCCTAAATTCGTACCAGGTGCCTTGTCTCATAAATGCTGACAACCGAAACTTTGCTCGATAAAACAAGTGGGCAGAGCCTACCTTGTTACTGTTTTTCTAAGGTGTGGGTTTGCTGTTCTACTAGCTGGTAAATGCGGCTCAGTTCATTGATTAATTCGCTAATTTTGTCACCATCCATAGAGGTTAAAAGCACATTATCTAATTCAGATAGTAAGGCTCTTGCGTCTGACATCAGTTGCTCCCCTCGCTCAGTAAACAGGATTTCTTTTTGTCGTCCTGTACCCTGAACTTGTTCCAAGTATCCTAGCCGGCATAGCTCTTTGACCGTTTTTGCTACCATCTGTCTTGTAACCCCCAGTTTCCTGGCTATCTCTGAGCCAAAGTTAACGCCACATTCAAGCGTACTCAAAAAAGACAATAAAGAAGGGGTGAGTGAAGTATGTCCTTTATCAAAGAGTCGCTGAGAAATATGCTGTGTCATCGCATCATTGAGTTGCGCTGCACGCTGAATGAGTTGTAAAGATTGAGATTCCACCATAGGAACCCCATTTTTTGTAAACTGAGTTGACATAAATAAATTCTACACATAACCTATGTCAACCAAGTATACATACGAGTCGTTGCAATGTTAACCGTTACTAAAGTAATGCGAGCAAATGCTGTCAGCTGTTTAATGTTTGGCCTTGTGTTTGTCATTAGTCCGGAATTGGCTGCCACCTTTTTGGGCGGAACTGCGCCACCGCCATCATGGGTTGTGCTCGGTTTAGGTATACTGCTGATTTTCAATGGTCTCCATCTGTTATGGGCATCCACCCTCCGGCCACCGTCAAATAACCTGATTTACTACTTTTCTGCCGGCGATGTTTTATGGGTGATTGCTTCTATGTCGCTTGTATTTGCAAAGGTCTGGATCACAACAAAAGAGGGTATCATTGCCACAGTGTTGGTTGCTGGGTTAGTGGCTGCATTTGCAATACTGCAACTCTTTCATAGAAGGTCAGCGCGCATGATGAAAGAGAGGCAGACTTTATAAGACACCCAGCCCTGCGCAGATAAGTTGCGGCTTGGCAATTTTAAACTTGTCCGCACTGTTCACAGGGCCCCTGGCTAAAGAGCCGAGTGCAGAGATTACCGAAAGGCCAAGTGAATTATCACTCGGCGCCTCTTATCTGAAATACAAATTCGCTGCCCTGACCAAGTTGGCTGTTAACCTTGATTTCTGACTTGAGCAGTTTTAATAGTCTGGCGGTTATGGCCAGGCCAAGGCCGGCATGGGTTTTTTTGCAGCCTTTACTGTTACTGGCCTGATAGCGCGCTTCAAAAATATAGGGTAGCTCTTTGGGACTGATCCCAACTCCTGTGTCCTGAATTGCAATATCGTAACCGCCATCCTTGGGATGTACGGCAATAGAGATAATGCCACCAGCCGGGGTGTGACGCAGTGCATTCTCTATTAAGTTACTCAGTACGCGTTCCAGTTTGGCGATGTCTGAGTACACTACATAGTCACATTCTGTAGGGGTGACGCGCAGGGTGATCTCAGCCTGCTGGGCTTTGAGGGCAAACTTGGCGAGCACATCGTAAATGAGTTCACCCAGATTAAAGACCTCAAAATGCACCTGAGTATGTCCGGATTCCAGATGTGCCAGCTCGAAGATCTGGTCGATGAGATTTTTCAGTTGTGAGCAGTTTTTCAGGGCAATCTCCATGTAACACTGCATGTCGCCGGTTGCTGCAGATCCTCGCTCAACCAGTTCGAGATAGCCCTGTAAAGAGGCTAATGGGGTGCGCAAGTCATGTGACAGATGCGCCAGCAACTGGCGGCGTTGCTCATCCACCGCTGTCAGTTGGGACATCTGCAGATTGATGGTGTGCAGCATGGTGTTGATGCCGTTGCCCAGCTGATGGATTTCATTATCCTGCTGCTGCCACTCAAGCAGGGGGGCTTGTTCAATATCAAATTTATGCGCCTCAACGGTTCGAATATACTGATTCAAACGCTTCAAAGGTTTGGTCATAAAACGGAACAGCAACAACAGGGTAATAAACAAAAGCAGCAAAAAGACACCCAGCCATACGGCTTGCTTTACCAGCTGATCAGAACTGTTGAGCTGCGCCACAATCGAGTCATAAATCGACGAGCCAATAATAACGTACAGATATCCCTGCAACTTTTGTTCGTTATACACAGGTGCAACAGAAAAGATTTTTTGCCCTGTTACAGCGCGTGGATCATCGCCATACACCGGGAGTCTGGCGGGGGCGTTGATCAGCTGTACCAGCGGGCTTAAATTAATCGACTCGCGTTTTACCTCGCCTGGTTTGGCAGAGTAGGTCAGCAGCTTGCCGCTGGGATCAACAAAATAGAATTCAAATGCCGGGCCCAACACCATCAGGGTATGAAACAGGTTCTCCAGCGCCTTATAGTCGTAGACTCCTTGCTGGAGTAGCGGGTTGTCCTGTGCCAGATGCTCAGCTAGCCCAATATGCAGTTGTTGCTCTGCCTGTGCACGTGAAACCGATGACAGATTCTGGGTCCACCAGACAAACACCGACACGATAAGCATAAAAACGGCCGTGATTGTCAATGCGAGGCGGTGATAAAGAGAGAGAGTCATTGCATTTCCTGCTGTAGCGGTTTGGCATTAAGTTTGTAGCCCACACCCCATACGGTTTCTATGATCGTATGCTCGGTAATTTGCTCAAACTTGTTGCGAATGCGGTTAATATGGGAATTGACTGTGTGTTCATAGCCCAGATGATCATAGCCCCACACCGACTCCAATAGCTGAGCCCGGGAAAACACCTGATTGGGGTGGCGGGCAAAAAACAACACCAAATCAAACTCTGTGGCGGTGAGGTCTACGGGAGTTTGCTGTAAAGTCAGTTCATGAAAATGCGGGTCGATATGAAGCTGGCCAATCACTACCGGGCTGGGGGATGTTGCCGTTTGTGGCTGTGGTTCGCACAACAGCTTAATGTGTCTGAGCTGTGCCTTAACTCTGGCCTGAAATTCCCTGTAGCTGAAGGGCTTGCAGATATAGTCGTCAGCCCCCATTTCCAGGCCAATAATGCGGTCCATTTCACTGCTTTTCGACGTCATCATGATCACACTGACTTTGGGGTAGCGTGTTTTGATCTCCCGGCACAAGGTCAGGCCATCGACTTCGGGCAGCATGATATCGAGTATGACGATGGCATAATGGTGATTGCTCAGGTGTGGCATAACCCGATCTCCACTGGCAAGATGTTCTACGTCGAGATCCAACTCGTTCAGATGAACGCGCAATAGATCGGCAATATCGGCATCGTCTTCAACGATAAGCACTTTTTGCTGCATAGCAGGTCTCCGTACCGGTGGCAGACACCGGCAGTTCGCGCTCCGCAACCGCAACGGTCACGGAGCGGCTCGGAGACTACTTGGTTCTTGTAATGGTAACCGTCATCAGCGGGTTGTCGAATTTATGACTGCTCGTCAATACAGATGTTGTCAGCCCATCATCCATTCCAACCACACCAGGGTGCATAGCCACCTTGTTTAACGCTTCTCTGTCGGCACTAAATCCGGTGCCACCATCCGCTGGGCCGGGTATGGTGCCCTGAGCTTCTGTATTGGCCTCTGTGCCCGCGTCGTAGGCATGTGTCGTGAACGTCATGGCTTGACCCACTGTCATTGCAGACACATCCAAAGCATTAAGACCGGTAAAGCCATCATTTGTATTCACCATCATGGAGATCAGAGATAACTTTTGTCCGTCAAGCGAGTCATGGGTTAGAGTCAGCTGGGTTTTTTGTCCAGGTGGTAAGGGGGCGGTTGCGCTCGCTTTACTTTGCACAACACCGAGTGCAAGCAGGTCGCTGTTATCGCCTCCCTCTGCCAGTACTTCCAGTGCATTGCTGGCCGGTTCGCCCACTTGCCAGAATTGACCTTCTTGGTGCAGTGCAACTGCGATGGGAGACAAGGGCTGTGCGTAAGTCAGGTTTGTTGCCGTGATCATTAGCTCGATGGTAGTCGGTGTTGGGTCAACCGGGTCAACCGGGTCTGCTGGATCCGGGTCAACGGGGGCTGGGTCTTCGACCATTTGCATATCTTCATCGGGCATCGTAGTTGGCATAGGGTCGTCATTGTCACTGCCACACGCCGCCAATACTAAGCAGGCTGCGGGCAGGGTAAGTCTGAGTAGTTTCATAATGGACCCCTTACTTAACCGTTACAGTCACTTTGGCAACCGGGTTTAACCAGCGATGAACTGTATTGTGCAAATCGCTTTTACCGCCTGTCGAGTCGTCATCACCCAGATTGCCGCGGTGAATATGAACAAGCGTATTACTTTCTGTTTCTGTCACGCCGCTACCCTGAGTACCTGGTGCAGCACCCGGAGATGCGGGGATCCCTGGGGTGTTAGGAGCACCCGAGCCATCCACCACTAACTCATTATTGGCCTCAGTTCCGGCATCATAGGCATTGAGGTAGATATGATAGGTGCCTGGTGTAGTTGGAATGGGCCAGCTATTGAGGCCAACGAAACCGTCGTTGGTCGGCAGCATCATGGCGACGATTGACAGGCGGTCGTTACCCGCATCGGTTTCAAGACTGGTCATTGTTGAAGCGACTGGGCCGAGCAGGCCTCCTGCCGGGTTTTCCATGGTGTTGGCATTGATACCTGTCAGTATTTCGCTCAGACCGGCTAGCGAACCACCTTCGGCCATCGCTTGAAGTGCCTCAGAGGCTTTATCTCCTGCCTGGAACAACATGGCGTCGCTGGTATGGGCGCTCACCAGCAAGGGGGTAAAGTAGATCCCCTGTGTCAGGTTAGTGATCTTAACGTCCAGAGAAGCGGCGCTGGCTGTGCCAGATGCCAGTAAAATACCTGTGATGAGGGGGATGATGCGTGTTTTCATAATTTACTCTTGTTGTTTGGATTTGACCCTGACAAGCATGCAGGCAAATTATGGAGAATCGCTCCCGGAATTATCACAAAACCATCACAATGTTGTGACTTTTCTGTTTGGCCTGGTTTTTCGGCTGATTTTCTAGTGAAATTTGAGCCTTAGTCGGTGGATAAGTAAAAACGGTAAATTTAGTGGTACGTATAAGGAATTATATCGTGCTGCTGCGCTCGAGCTTGAGGAAGTATATTCTTACAGTAAGTAGAATAAAGTTTGCGTAAAGAGGGGGAGGAGTAAGAGCTGGGTAACAGAATGTTTAACGTCAACCTGTCTGATAAGCCCGCCTGGTAAGTGATTCAATCAGCGGGCTTAAACTTCACTGGGTGATTAGCACAACCAAGAAGTTTGCGTGCCTGGGCAGCGATGATCTGACCAGCAGTAGTAAGTTTTTTCTACACCACCTGCAACTTGTGGTGTCATGTTTGCAGGTACGCCCGCTTTGTCGTTAGATAGGGCCTTCATTGGTTTCTTTTTTAGTTTTAGTAACATAGTTATCTCCTTTGTTTGTTACGACAATCAAACTAACATAGGACAAGTGTGAAAACAAAGTAAAATATTTAATTAATTTATCTGTGATAAGCTGTGGTTGGTATTACCTAAAACAACTACAAGGAAACTGTGATGAAACTTAATTTAAATAAAAAACAGCTCAAACGCTTAACCTTCTCCGACAAAACGCTGGAAGGTCAAACACCGAATGTCGCTGGTGGCGCGGGTTCTTATTACGCTTGCTGGACAGAGCAAAAATATTATTGCATGACGTGGGACGCAGATTGTCTGACACAACGTCGTTGCCAGACTTGGGAAGGGTGTAACTAACAGGTGATATAAAGAAGGGTGACTACTCACCCTTCTTTGCTGGTTTATACCGCCTGTGCGACTTTGTCCAGTGTCGGGTAATCCGTATAACCCTTGGCACCACCGCCGTACAGGGTACTGTCATCCATATCATTTAACGGCGCGTTCAGCCTGGCTCGTTCTACCAGATCCGGGTTTGCGACAAATAAAGCGCCCAGGCTCACTCCATCGCACAGATCTTGTTGCAGTACTTTGTCGGCAATCGCTGGCGTGACAGGCCCATCTTCCCAGCGGTTATGTGGGTTCAGGATCAATGCCCCAGTCCATAATTGACGTATTGCATCACTCGTTGTACGGGATGCAGCTTCCATAATGTGTAGATAAGCCAGATCGGTGGGCAGTGCTTGAATCAGCGCGCTGTATAACTGTTCGGTGTCCGTTTCGGCGATATCATTGAAGGTATTGTGAGGCGAAATACGTAAGCCGACGCGACCGGCGCCAATGGCGTCTGATACTGCCGCGACTATCTCCAGTGTAAAACGCGTTCGATTTTCAATGCTGCCACCATAGCAGTCTTGTCGCTGATTGGTATTGTTGGCCAGAAACTGGTGCGGCAGGAACCCATTGCCAGCGTGGATTTCAATACCGTCAAAGCCTCCCATAATGGCGTATCTGGCCGCTTGTACGTAGTCTGAAATTGTGGCGTGTATTTCATCTATTGTGAGTGCCCGGGGTGGGGCAAAGTCTTTCATACCATCTTGCGTGTACGTCTGCCCCTGCGCTGTTATGGCACTGGGAGCAACAGACTGGTGGGCACTGGGATACAGGCTGGGGTGGCCTATGCGACCACAGTGCATGAGTTGTGCAACAATTTTACCGCCTTGTGTATGCACCAAGTCGGTTACAGGTTGCCAGCTTTTTGCCTGCGACAGTGTGTGCAGCCCTGGCGAATTCATATAACCCTGACCAACCTGGTTTGGCTGTATGCCTTCAGAGATGATCAACCCGGCACCTGCGCGCTGGCTGTAATAGGTTGCCATCAGTGCCGTAGCATGGCCGTGTTTTGTGGCACGGTTACGGCTCATCGGCGCCATGACAAATCGGTTAGACGTGGCAATACTGCCGTATTGAACAGGTTCAAATAGAGTGTGCATAGTATTTTCCTTAAATTTTCCGAAAAGTATTAAAATGGTTTGGTACTTAGCTGGTGGTGGGGGTTGGTGTTTGAGCCCCCTGCTTTCGGGTGGGCAACAGCGTGCCGCTGAGAGATAACAATGGCCAGCACAATGGCCCCGGCGCCGAACAATTGGCTGGGTGTCAGGGTTTCATCGAGCATGAAATATCCCAATAATGCCGCACTGAGTGGGCTGGCGAACGACACAAAAGAAATGCTGAATACGGGCAATTGTTCAATGGCTTTGAACCATATCAGATAAGCCAGCAGGGCACCGATCAGGCTTAGATACCCATACCCCAGCAGAGTATTAACGGTGAATGTGGCAGGTAAGCCCTCTTGTATGAGCCCGAATGGGAGTAAAAAGAGTCCCCCGATAGTCAGCTGCCAGCCTGTGAATGCAGCAACAGACACACCCTCAGGTTTTCCCCATTTTTTGGTCAGTACCAGACCCGTAGCCATCGATGCTGCACCAGCCAGCCCAGCCAGAATGCCTTTTGCAGGCAACACCACACTGGGTTCGAATACCAAAATTGACAGGCCTGTAATGCCTGTCAGGCAAGCAATGAACTGATTGAGCTTAAGAGATTCTTTGAGAAACAGCGCACCCAGTATCATGACCAGGAGCGGCTGGCTCGACATCACCAGTGCCGCCACTGAGCCCGGGAGCAGGTAAGCCGCCACGAACAGGCAATAAAAAAATCCGCCAATGTTCAGTACCCCCAGGGTAAGTGCGCGCAGCCACCAGCGCCCCTGAGGTAAGACGCGGGTAAATAAGAGTAGTAACAGGCCCGCAGGCAGTGCCCTGAATACCGCCGCCATTAAGGGCATATCAGCTGGCAACATCTCTGTGGTGACAACGTATGTGCTCCCCCAGATAACAGGGGCAATCAAAGCGACGAGCAACCACCCTATGGTGTGTCCTTCACGTCTGTACTGCTGTGGCATCAATGATCTGATCAATTCAATGAGTCTATTCACCGCATTTCTCCGTTTGAAAATTATCTTGTCTTCATTAATCTTGATGTAAAGATTATTGGTGAGGTGTCTTTTTGTCAAGTATCTTTATGTGAAGTTAATTGTTTTTGATAAGAGCTGTCTGGTATTTTTATAATTATCAGATGGTTAGAGTTCTAAAGATTATAGATAACGTCAGGGAGAAGCTAGGCGGCGACGAGATTTAGGTAACGGTGTTGTGTGTGGCAGAAGGCAAAGCCCCGTCAATGGTTAGTGACAGGGCAAACGTTCAGGCTGTGAAGGCTTAGTCGTGCAGGATAAGCTGTTCCAAATCTCGGTGTAATACATCATCATCACCCAGGTTCAGCTCAATCAGTCGCTTCAAATGGGTCACACTGTCGAGATCAATCTGGCTGCAATGTACACCAAGGTGGCCTTCTTCGATGTGACGGATCTGCACTTCCATTGCAATCTGTATGTCACTTTGCGGTAGAGCAAAGCGCAAGCTGGCTGGTTCGTCTTTGAGGGGGATATACCCCACAGGCAAAGTCAGCAGGGCGCCATTCAGTGACAGGTCGATCACTTCGCACTTGTAGTCCCCACTGGCAGTCATCAGTACGGCCGGGTTGGAAAACAGTACGCGTGAAAATCGTCTACGTTCTTTCATTAGTCTTCTCTTAGCTTGTTTATCTATAGCTTAGCCAGTTTTTTACTGAGTCTCCACTTCACGGGCTAATTTCTGGTTTAAATCAGACATAAAAAAGCCCCGAAAATCAGGGCTTTTATCTGGTATTACTGGTGATTAACCAATTTTCTTGTACTTGATGCGCTTAGGCTCCGCGGCTTCTGCACCATAGGTCTTTTTCAGCCACTCTTCGTATTCGGTGTAGTTACCGTCGAAGAAGTTCACCTGACCTTCGTCGCGGTAATCCAGAATATGCGTCGCAATACGGTCAAGGAACCAACGGTCGTGCGAAATACACATAACGCAGCCCGGGAATTCCAAAATGGCGTTTTCCAGTGCACGCAGCGTTTCTACATCTAGGTCGTTGGTAGGCTCATCCAGCAGGATCACATTACCACCGGCTTTGAGTAGCTTGGCCAGATGTAATCGGTTACGCTCACCACCAGAGAGCTCTTTTACGAACTTCTGCTGATCGTTGCCCTTAAAGTTAAAGCGGCCTACATAGGCACGGCTGGGCACTTCAAAGTTACCAATTTTCAGGATGTCCTGACCGTCTGATACTTCCTGAAATACAGTGTTGTTGCCATCCATATCATCACGGAACTGCTCAACGGTGGCCAGTTCCACGGTTTCACCCAATACAATCTCACCACTGTCAGGCTGGTGTTGTCCACTGAGCATTCTGAACAGCGTCGACTTACCTGCACCGTTGGCACCAATAATCCCAACGATTGCACCTTTTGGTACAGAGAAGCTTAAGTTGTCAATCAATACGCGATCGCCAAAGCTCTTGGTCAGGTTGTTCACTTCAATGACCTGATCGCCCAGACGAGGTCCAGGTGGAATAAACAGCTCGTTGGTTTCGTTACGCTTCTGGTAATCCGACTGCTGTAGCTCGCTAAACTGTGCCATACGTGCTTTAGATTTAGCCTGACGGCCTTTGGGGTTTGAGCGAACCCATTCAAGCTCTTTCTCAATCGACTTTTGGCGTGCTTTTTCAGACTTCTCTTCTTGCTTCAGACGAGCATCTTTTTGCTCCAGCCATGAAGAATAGTTGCCTTCCCATGGAATACCATGGCCACGGTCCAGTTCGAGGATCCAACCTGCCACGTTATCGAGGAAATAACGGTCGTGGGTAATGGCGACCACGGTACCTTCGTAATCGTGTAAGAAACGTTCTAACCAGGCAACCGATTCCGCATCCAGGTGGTTGGTCGGTTCGTCCAGTAACAGCATGTCTGGCTTTTCAAGTAACAGACGACAAATGGCAACCCGGCGACGCTCACCCCCTGACAGGTGCTCAATTTTGGCATCCCACTCAGGCAGGCGCAGCGCGTCAGCTGCTCGTTCTAATGCGTTGTCCAGATTGTGGCCATCATGTGCCTGGATAATCGCTTCCAGCTCACCTTGCTCTTTCGCCAGCGCATCAAAGTCGGCGTCTTCCATAGCATACTCAGCGTATACTTCATCCAGACGGCTCAGTGCGCGTTTTACTTCACTCACTGCTTCTTCAATGGTTTCACGCACGGTTTTGCTTTCATCCAGCACCGGCTCCTGTGGCAGGTAACCAATTTTTGTGCCCGGTTGTGGACGTGCTTCCCCTTCAAACTCGGTATCTACCCCAGCCATAATGCGCAGCAGGGTTGATTTACCTGCACCGTTCAGACCAAGCACACCAATTTTGGCACCCGGAAAAAAGCACAGAGAAATATCTTTTAGGATTGTGCGTTTGGGTGGCACTACTTTGCTCACCCGCGACATTGTATAGATATATTGAGCCATGAATTTTGCTTCTCTTTGTTTAGATGTGGTTATTTTAGTGAATGCCGTGCATTGGGGCAATGTTTGTCTGGTATCCGGGCCACTTTGTGAAAAATGCCCTCCCAAAATTTACAATTGTTAACTTTCTTTGCTGTCATCAAGATCTGCAAGTGAGTTTCTATAAGAACCTGAGCTGAATTTTAACTTTATAATTGTTAGGGCATTTTTGACCTGTTTTGGAGCAATGAAAAAGGTATTATAGCCCTAAGCTTGATAAAGCTACGACATGGAGTTGTAAACATGTGATGCGATTTTTGCATCAGCGCACTTTTCCTTTAGTCCCAGCGCCTACACACTTATAACAGCGGATGTTACATGGAGTGAGTGAACAACCTACCTGGTTCACTGACGCATCAGCTTAATTCAATGACCACAAATATAAACAGTGACCATGGTTGTCTGTGACAGCTTACGTTAGCTCGTCACCACATAATGACTGCAGCATATCGCAAGCCGCGTATAGGGCGCTGTTTAGTTGAATGAATGACTTCACAGTATAAGGAAAACGATGAAGCAATATATGTATGCAAAGCCGCGGTTGTTAACGCAGCAGAAAAGAACCCCTATGGGGGCAGATATTCTGAGATTTGCCCGACGTCTGAGAGGTTACACTCAGGCTGAGTCTGCAGCACATTATGGCGTTGAAGAGCGCACTCTGAGGCGGTGGGAAAATAAAGAATACAGCCCCAGGTGGAACGACGTTGTCGGCCTGGTCGAGGATGTTTACTCACTCGATATTTTAGAAGTAATAGGAAAGATCAATGATGATGACACAACCAACCATTAAGCAGCTTCGAAGTGCTTTAAAACGCTGGGGTCGTTTCTGGCGAGCAAAAGAACTGGGTAAAGGGTTTAGCCGTCAGGCGGTGACCGAACGGGTAGGCGACTCCAGCGCTCGCTATATGAGCAGCGATATGATGAGTGTTCCCGAAGAAATAGAGGCACTGACGCAGCAAATTGCACAATTGCGGCCTGAATGCATTCGAGCACTGCGGGGCAAGTATCTTGTCGAAGGAGACATAGCTCAGGTTGCAAAAACACTGGGCTTTGACTCAAAGCGATCGTTAGAGTTTTGGCTGGTTAAAGCGGAACGCAGTTTATTGCAGACCTTGTGTCAGCCTTAAGGAGGGCACCATGACAATTATGAACACAGTTGAGCAGATAAAAAAGCATGAGGGATTTCGTCGTTTCCCTTACTACTGTACGGCTGGCAAACTCACAATCGGGTATGGCAGAAATCTGGAACAAAACGGCATAGCCGAAGAAGAAGCCGAGCAGCTGCTGGCACAAGACGTGGCCAATGCACAGGCTGGAGTGCGACGGCGAGTGGATACCTCTTACTGTAATGAGGCCCGTCAGGCGGTATTGACGAATATGGCCTTTAACCTCGGCGTACAGGGATTGCTGGGCTTTAGTAACATGCTGGATGCGGTACAAAATGGTGACTTTGAGCGGGCTGCACTGGAAATGCTGGATAGCCGCTGGGCCAGGCAAGTTCCGGAACGTGCCCAGGAGCTGGCACAGCAAATGCTCAGTGGTCAGTGGCAGTCTTAAATTGGGGGTAACTATGAATGAGGAGGTGGCCAAACCATGCAAGCCGACCAATGGCAGATGAAAAAGGAGCTGAATTTGGCTCATATCCTGACCACCATAGCATTACTGGTGTCGGGTATTCTGTATCTCAATGATCTGGACAAGCGGATCACCACAAACTCGCAGGAGCTGGCGCATCTGAAGCAGATCCGCAAAGAAGATCAGAAACGCATTGAAAAGCGTCTCGATTCAATAGACAAGAAACTTGACGCCCTGTTAAGTGCAAAGCGCAACGACAACTAATTCGTGACCCCGACGGTGACAGCCCTGTTACCAAGCCGTTCTGTCAGTCTGAGCCTTACTTGCTAAGCCTAAGGTCGAACTGACCAAGCTCTCAAACTTACAACGCATCTGCCTGAGAATGTTTGCTCAGGAAGGGATGGTTGTGCCAGAGGAAAAATCTATGAACACTGCGATTGACCTGTCACGCCTGGCACCGCCAGAAGTGATAGAAACGTTAAATTATGAGGAGATCCGCGCACAGCTTATGACAGCTTTGACGGATCAGATACCCGAGCAGGCTTTACTGGCCTCAGATCCTGCGGTGAAAGTGCTGGAAGTGGCCGCCTATCGTGAGCTGTTGCTCAGACAAAGGGTGAATGATGCGGCTCACGCTGTAATGCTGGCTTTTGCCACCGGCAGTAATCTGGATCATTTGGGCGCCTTGTTTGGGGTGAGCCGTGCTGAAGGGGAAAGCGATGAGCGATATCGTGCCCGAGTGCCATTATCGCTGGAAAGTCACAGCATGGCTGGTACCGCCGGTGCTTATCAGTTTCAAGCCATGTCGGCTGATTCCAGAGTGAAAGATGTATATGTACAGTCCACTACGCCAGGCAAGGTAGATGTCACGGTACTCACAGAATCCGGGGGGGATATTGCCTCTGTGCAAGCGGCGGTGTTTGCACATCTAAATCACGAGGATATCCGGCCGCTCACCGACCAGGTGCAGGTTTCGGTAGTCAAGCCCACAAACACGCTCGTTGAGGCACATCTTTACCTTAACCCGGGTGTCAGTGAAGCGCAGGTCAGGTTAGCAATTGATACGGCGCTGGATGTCTTTAATCAGGAGCACACCCGCCTGGGTAAAGAGGTCCCCCATTCAGCCATTATCGATATGTTGCATCAGGGTGGCGTACGCAAAATTAAGTTGTTGTCCCCGGCTGATGATATTACACCCAGCGTGACTGAGGCGGTAAGCCTGTCGCTACAGCTGAGCTTTTTCTAGGAGTGTGTTGTGAGTGAAACACCAAAGTTGCTGCCGCCCGGATCGAGCGCACTGGAGCGAGGCTTACTGAACTCGGCATCTGATGGACGAGACATCATTCCAGAGCACATAGCGACCTTATGGGATCCACAACACTGTCCTGAGTCATTGTTGCCCTGGCTGGCGTGGTCGTTGTCGGTTGATGAGTGGGACGAAAACTGGTCGGTGGAAACCAAGCGGGCATTGATCGCGCGCTCAGTGCCAATCCACAAACATAAGGGCACAGTCGGCGCGGTGAAACGGGCTTTGTCCTCTCTGGGTCTGGAGCTTGAGTTTTTTGAATGGTTTGAACAGACGGACGATGTCTATCTGGCACCATATCTGAGCAAAGAGCCTCATACCTTTGTTTTTATTGCCTGGGCTAATGCGCTGCCTTACACCAGTCGGGCCATTAAACTCGACCAGGCTCTGTACGACGCCATTTATCGGGTTACCAATCAGACAAAACCGCAAAAAGCCCACTTTGATTTTCTGGTAGGAATGAGAATGGCAAGCCATGCGGCGGTGGGTGGAATCATCCATCCGGTTACGCACAAGCGTGTGTACGGGTTGGTCGAGCCTTGTATTGGCGACAAAGCGAAGCAGCGAGACAGCCAGGTTGGGCTGTCTGTGGCTGGCAACTTATCACGTGCGCGCTACCAGGTGCTCAGACACCGCAGCGCAGTGGATAAACTGCGCCACCGGATCTGGCAATGTGGCTTACGTCAGGCATTGTGCATGACTCGTAAGCCTGTACAGGTCGTTCGTTTCAGAGGGCTGACAGATCAGCGTATTCCCGATGAGTTTATTAATAGTCGCAGCTGCGCTGCTGCGGTGATGCACATCAGTCGCCGTCGGGTGAGTGCGGTGCGTTGCTATGGCACGCTTGGCGCACCTGCATAAAGGAGTTTTTTAACAATGAGTATTTTACTACAACCCGTGATCACCTCGGCGGGCTTATCGGCGCTGTTCAGGGCGCAACAAGGTGGCTTTAAAGCCAAAATCAGCAAGGTGGGTCTGGGCAGTGGCAGCTATCAGCCGCATGAAGGGATCACACGCTTGCAGGATGAAAAATACAGACTGGATCTGGCCAGTGCCAAAACCCTGGCGGATGGCAAACAGTTACATCTGACGGTACGCGATGCAGAGCCTATCGCAGGAGAGGGCTTTTTTGTTAACGAAATCGGTTTTTACACCGAAGAGGAAGTCAATGGCGAAATTCAGCATGTGTTGTTTGCCGTGTATTCCTCACCAACCGAGTCTATTGCATATAAATCCAATGATGTTGAATTGCTGCTGGCATTTGACTTGGCCCTTACGGGCGTACCTTCGGATTCAATCACGGTGATCGATCAGGGAGTTGAGTTCAATATTTTGGTCGCCCCTGAGCTTGCCAAAATGGGCAAGGCACAAATTGGCAATATGCATCGTCACCTGAAAATGAAGTTTGCATTGATGGATCAGGGCGTGCTTTAGGCGCCTGATCAGAATAAACAAGGAGGCACCATTATGACGCAATACAGCACGGCTCCTGAGCGGGCACAACAACTGGCTGAAGAGGCCATTAAATTACTCAAACAAGCCAAAGCACTGCAACACCAGGCGCAGGTGGATGCCGCCCGTATGCAGGCTTATCAGCAACACAGTGATGGCCTGGCATTTCAGTTTCTGGCTGCCTGCGCGGAATACGGCGAGCATAGCCCACAAGCAGGCAAAGCCCGTGAACGCTGGCTGGGGGCGCGTAACGCCATCAAGGTCCAGTTTCCAAGAAACTAATTTTATTTAACTTTTTAATTCTACTTTTAAACGGAGAGATATATGGCATTAGAACACGATATTGCCAGCCTGGTTGAAGCCTCAGAAGCGCTGACCAGCACGGTAGACAACAAAATTCAGAGTATTGACAGTACCGTCAGCAGCAAAATGACGGAAGTGAATAACTTTGTTGCACAGCAAGAAGCAAAAATAGGTGGGGCGCTGGATCAACTAAGCATTATTGGTGATGAGAGTAATGGTACATTGTCAATAGGAGTTGCTCATTTTTTTACGGCTGGTACGGGTGCAACCAAAGTGCATCTGCGATTGCCGCTAAATGTGAAAGAAGATGTTGGTATGTTCCATCTTAAAGTACGAGGCTACGCCTACAATGAAGCTAAGCCTGTTGATGCGACCTTCGTTGGTTACGCTTACAAGGTAAATGGTGATTTAATTAAAGAGCATGCCGAAGGTTCTCATCTACCGACACTTTATGTTGGCCGTGACGACCATGTTTATTGTCGCTTGTCTTTTACAAACAAGCACTTTTTGACGTTCAGTGTAGATGCAATGAAAGTTGGAAATGGCCCTGTACTTAAAAAAGGTGACATACAAGTTATTGAGTCTGATCAGGATACATTATAAGGAGAACATAATGTCAGATGGTATATCAAATACTCAACCTCAAGAGGTAGAAGAGCACAGAGGTGCACAGGAAAAAAACACACTGCGCAATAAAATCCACTTTTATGTAGGTGATAATGGCACATTGACTGGCACTGCAACCGACATCGCGCACCTGCTGCTCAATGAATTGAGTGGTTTTGTCAATAAACTTGCTATCGCAGACAACCTGGATGACGTAAAAGCGTCAGTCACTTCACTGAAGGCCACCATTGGCGATATTGAAGGGAAAGTGACAACGGGCGAGCTGACCTTCCCGTATCAAAGCAAAGGGCTGGATACCGTAAAACAGGAGATCATTGACCGCGCCAATGGCGTTAACGACCTGCTGTAACCCTTGCCCGATCGCCGCTTTCTTGCGCTGCCCTTTGCCTTAACTTCCAAACTTGTAATATCAGGAACTGCTATGTCTCTGACCAATTTTAGTGCCATAGATATGGCACGTTTACCTGCGCCAAAACTGATAGAGCCGCTGAGCTTTGATGAGATAAAAACCGCCATCGTGGCGGATTTTTCTCAGCGCTATGACGGGGGAGGGCTGGATTATGCCAGTGACCCCGCCATAAAGCTCATAGAGGCCTTTGCCTACCGGGAAATGTTATTGAGGCAGCGCATTAATGAGGCGGCCGAAGCGGTGTTACTGGCCAAAGCCAGCAGCGCTGAGCTGGACTATCTCGGCGCGCGCTTTGGTGTCAGTCGTGCAATGTTGTCGTCAGGCGATACCTCTGCGACATCACCTGCATCCCCCCAATATGAAAGCGATGAGCGCTATCGTGAACGCATTCGTCTGGCGCTGGAAGGATTCAGTACCGCGGGGCCCGCGGGCGCTTATGTGTTTCATGCCCTGAAAGCGTCGTCAAAGGTACGAGATGTGTATGTATCCGCGCCTGAGTTTGAACGCTCAGCGGTAGCGGACGCCACTGCAGCAAGCGCATTTGTACTGAACTGTACGTCAAATGCGGGGCTTGTTGATCCCATGCCGGGAGATGTGGCGGTGACCATTCTTAGTGATGAGGGGACAGGACAGGCATCGCTTGCTTTACTGGATACAGTCCAGCGCTATCTCAATCAGGATGAGATCCGCCCGCTGACCGACCGGGTGCGGGTGAAATCCGCAACAATCAAGCCGTTTACCATTAACGCGTGTTTGTATCTTTATCCGGGTATGGATGGTGACGCCATCAAACAGCGGGCACTAGACACCACCTCAGACTGGCTTCTTGAGCACCGCAAACTCGGCCATGACATTTCGCTGTCCGCCTTGTATGCGGTACTGCACCGAGAAGGGGTTCAGCGGGTTGAGTTACTTGAGCCACAGTGGGACATCACGGTAGGGCAGGATGAAGCCGCTTATTGCTCCGCGATTGAAGTCGACATCGGAGGCGAGCATGTCTGAGTCACTGTTGCCCTGTCAGACGAGCGGACTTGAGCAAGCACTGGATAAAGCAGGAAGTCGCATTTCTAAAATGCCTGTGCCCATTTCGCAAATTTGGGATCCGTGGCGCTGTCCGGCGCATTTTTTGCCCTGGCTGGCCGACGGGCTCAGCGTAGATAGCTGGGACAGCCTCTGGCCCGAGCATATTCAGCGCCAGGTGATTGCCGACAGCGTACCTAATCACAGGATCAAGGGCACCGTTGGGGCAATTAAGCAGTCTCTGAATAGTTTGAATGCCAGTGTTGAACTACAAGAGTGGTGGCAAACTGGCGGAGTGCCGCACAGTGCCGAGTTATTAGCGCTGGCTCATGACAACCTGGACCCGCAGGGGAATACGTTACTGACGCCAAAACTTCAGGCTCAGCTGTGGCAAAGCGTCACAGCCACTAAGCCATGTCGCAGTCAGATCCAGTTTAGTGTTGGGGTTATGCAGCAAAGTAGTTTGGCATTGGGCGCAGGTGCGAATGCAGTCAGTGTTCAGACTGGCCGGTGGCAGCAACACTACGATTTTACTTTTTCACCTTCATCAACACATCTGGCCTGCGTGGCTCAGTCGCTGTCGGTGGCTACACCAGCTATGCACCAGGCAATGGACATGCAACTGGCACAGACTATCTGGGTTGCCAGTGCAATAGCGACAACCCAATTTCAGCAGGTCGCGATGACAACCGTTTAGGCAAGTTATGAGTATCTATACACCAATTATTACCCAGGCGGGGATCAACGCCGCCGTGAATGCACAAACCCATGGCATTCAATTAGAGATCGGGCGCATCGGCGTCGGTGACAAAGGCTATGTGCCCAATCGCACCCAGACGCGCCTGCAAAATGAGCGCAACAATGTGCCGATAAGCGATGGTCGTGTGGTTGGCGATGGCCAGTTTCATCTGTCTGGCGTATTTACTGATGATAAGGAATATGCCGTTCGTGAAGTGGGCTTTTATCTGAATGACCATTCCGATGATGCGCAGAAAACGCTATTTGCCATCTGGTCTCACCCAGAAAACGTCTTGTTTTATCAAACGCCGGTTGCCCGCGTTGTACAGGGCTTCGACCTGACATTAACGGCGGTGCCCTATGAACATCTGACCGTGAATACCAGCGGAGACCTGAACCTGTTTCACACCCCCGAATTTGTGGCCATGACAGAAGCACAAACCAGTATGGCGATTGCCCAGTTGCAGTCAAACCACAGACAAATTCAATTTAACGACCGTTTACTCGAACTAGGAGTGTAACTATGAGTAATTCACAAACTATGTCGCTGGATCAGCGTATCGCTGCATTGCAGCAAACCAATGGAGAGCTGGTGGCGTCAAACAATACGCTGACTCAAACCGTCACTGGAAAAATGGGGGAAATAAACTCAGCGCTTGCAAATAGCAAAGCAGAAGTCACCAGCACACTTGCCGAGGCACAACAAACCGTGGATGACTATGTGGCTAATGCGAGACGAGATAACACCTTCATCAGGCTGACAAAAAATCAGTATGGGCACCTTACAGAAGGAGGACTGCTGCAGCATTTTACGCATAATCCGGCACTGAGTATGAGCTTTGAGGTTTATCGTACTATCGAATCTGGCATTTTATGGGCAGACAGAGATGATGAAGAAAAGGAAATCCTCACCGCAATGGGCTTAACGGGTAGTGCGCACTTCAAGCCCGCACCTATTAGAATTATTCGGATGCGCTGGCAAGATGCGCCTGCAGATAAAGGGGCACACGCCTTTTACCAGGTCATACATTCATCAAACAGGTTAACGTGTGCCAGTTACGCCAAGCTGGTGTCTGGAAGTATCTACGGCACAGGATTTCATGGGATTACAGATGAATGGGGCCTATGTGGCAACTATTATGGTGGTAAGCCAGGTACATACTTGCATTGTCATCCATATATTAACTCTCCAAGCGGTGAAGTGCTGTTTGCCTGGTTTGGTGTTGTTTCCGGATTTGTGCCTCTGGACAGGGATAACCCTGTGTGGGGTTATTATCCGCATATAGCGGCAAGTCACGGCGAAGACGCAACGGTATAAGGAGAATCCACAATGAAGATTTATGTCGATGAACAGTTGGTTGCGTTGCATGGTGGCGTAATCGGTTTACAGGAAGCTGCAGAAATTGCAGGTGTAACACTGGAGCGGACGGTTCTGCCGGGTGAAGTAAACCTGGTCTGTACAGAATGGAATGAACTGAGGTTATTACGCGATCAAGCGCTGGCTGAAAGTGACTTTACTCAGGTCACAGATAGCCCGCTCAGCGACGAGCTTAAACAGGCCTGGTGTGACTATCGCCACGCTTTGCGTGAATTACCTGCAAACTTTGACACACCAGAACAGGTAATTTGGCCATCCAAGCCTGTTTAACAGAGACTGAGTGACGTCAGTTATCGTCACTCGTACCCTTCACCATCCTCAGGCTGGAATCCCCATGACCGATCTTTTCGATTTTACGGCGCTTCCTGCGCCCGATATTTTAGAATCTATTGAATTTGAAGAAATTTATCAGGCGCGGGTGGCGCGGTTTAAAGCCCTTGCGCCGCAGTATGCAGATGCACTGGCCCTGCAAAGCGATCCGTTATCGGTGTGCTTGCAGGTCGAAAGTTACCGCGAATTATTACTGCGCCAGCGTATTAACGAGGCTGTGCAGTCAAACTTATTGGCCACTGCGCAGGATGCTGATTTGGACCAGCTCGGGCTGTTTTACGGTGTCCTGCGAGCAGCTAACGAAGCAGATAGCGGGTTTCGCCAGCGGATCCGGCAAAAGACCCTGGCATCCAGTACGGCGGGTAGTAAAGACCACTATCGTAATGCGGCACTGACCGCCGCGCCCAGCGTGATCCGTGATGTGGAAGTCGACAGCCCTGAGCCCGGTAAGGTGCGAGTAGCCGTGCTATTTCACACCAGCGAGGATCCGATAACGGCACTAGAGCAGGTACGCAGCTATGTACTCAGTGATGAAGTTAAAGTACTGACAGATACGGTAGAGGTTGAGCTGGCTGAGGCCATTGAGGTGGATGTCCGTGCTGATATTTATCTTAATCCAAATACTCCTTTACGGGTGTTTGAACAACTGGAAACCAAGCTACGTGCGGCGTGGCAGACGGAGCTGGCGTTGGGCACGGTAATGACCCCAAGCTGGCTCAGTGCGCAGTTACATGTTGCCGGGGTTAAACATGTGGAGATCCATACGCCGGCCACTTTGGTTGAGGTTGCGGCAAATCAATATGTCCAGCTCAAGCAGGTAAGCTTATGTCTGAAAACTTAACCCCGAATACGCCCTTAGTGCCACCCAATCACACCACATTGCAATGGGCGCTGGATCAACATGGACAACTCACCCAGACACTGGAAGCAGGTATTTCATTGTTGAGAGGCTTTAAGTCTCATCCCAACCCCAATTTGTTGCCCTGGCTGGTATGGGAATATGGCCTGGATCCGCTGGAGCCTTATCTGGACAATTTGGATGAGGTGCTGTTGCAGGGCCTGAGCTGGCAACGGATCCGCGGTACGCGGGCCAGCCTGGCTATGGCAGTGGGCTGGCTCGGCGTGCCTTTAGTGCAGATTGAAGAGTCGGGATCACTGCGGCATTTTTATCGTTATCAGTTGCACCTTGATAGTGTCCCTGGTGAGTGGCAACTCAATCGGCTGGCACAACTTAGCGAACTCAGTGCGCCGGCTCGTAGTCAGCTAGTGAGGGTTACCTATCAGCTCGATATTCGTGAACTGGCACTTTCGTCAGGTCAGTTTGGCGATTTGCTCAGTGACCAGTCCGGCTTTCGCTACACCTTGCAAGATGGCAAACAAGTGAGGCTATCCCGCCAGCGTTCTCACAGTGATGGAGCTGATATGTCCGCACACAGCGGGAGCGGTGTATTACGCAAGCGAGGGCAGTTGTGGGGTCACGTCCACAGCAGTCGACTGGGTTCATTGGTACTCAGTGAACCGCCCGCCAGTCACCTTCTCGCAGGTATCTCACATCAACGTAACATTGCCAGTCACATCCATACCCAACCCGGACTCTGGCAGGGAAGCTGGTCAACGGTGAGCTGGTCACACAGCCAGACACCTCAGCTTGTCCAGTGTCATTACTCACTTACTTAACCTCTAAACAAGGAGTTACATTGTCTATTTTCACCTTTAACGGGCGGACTCTGCTTGCACGCAGTGTCGCCCAAACCCCACTTTATCTGGCATGGGGCCGTGGTGATGGCAACTGGCAAACGCCACCATCCGAGCCAATCAGTGCTGCACATCTGGCCGACCCTCTGGGATATCGCAAAGTCAAAGTGCAAGGTTTTTGCGAACCGCACGAGCAGGGTGACATCGAAGTGCAGGGGGCGCGTTATCGCCAAAGCGCAGAGCCGACACGCCATGTTTACTGTCAGTTTGTTTTTGATTTTGCAGATGCTCAGGGCGAGACCATTCGTGAGCTGGGGATCTTTTCTGGCACCACGTTCACAGCCGATGTGGCAGCAGGGCAGGTATACGTACCGCCGGAGCAAGTTGCATCACCGGGAACCTTGTTGCTACTGGATCATCGTGCCCCTTTGGTGAGAGAGCCAGGGGTGCGAGAAAGTTTTGAATTTGTGATGAGTTTTTAGGAGAGCCCATGCTACAGGATTATTATCACAATTATGATAAAGCCAATGGTTATGAGCGGCTGTTGTTTCGCTCTGGGCGCGGATTGCAAAGCCGGGAACTGAATGACCTGCAGTCTCAGGTTCAGCATCAGGTTAAAGACATTGCCGATGTTTTACTCAAAGACGGTGATCTGGTGTCTGGCGGCGATGTGGTGATCGATACACAATCGGGTGAGACGCAACTGAGCGCCGCTCAAGTCTATCTGGATGGTCATATCAGAAGCCTGCCTGCTGCCACACTCACCATTGCGCTGCAAGGCGGTGTGGATATCGGTGTCTGGCTGACCCACAATGTGGTTACGGAAGTGGAAGACCCGTCGCTCAGAGATCCCGCTGTTAATGCGCTCAACTACGACGAACCTGGTGCAGCCCGGTTACAGCAGCATTGCCAGTGGGGTTTGCGAGACGACGCGCTGGCCGAAGAAAACGCGTTTTATCCGGTACACCGCATTGAAGATGGGGTGCTGATCATCAAACAACCGCCGCCTCAGTTGGATGCCGTGACTCAGGCGCTGGCCCGCTATGACCGTGAAGCTAATGGTGGTAGTTATGTCGTTGAAGGCATGGCGCTGAGCTATCGTGACCGCGAAGCCGATCAGCAGGTATTCAGTCTGCAAGAAGGGAAGGCGCATATTCAGGGCTATGAAGTGGCCTTTGATACCGCACGTAGCGCAGCGTTTGACTGGGACCCGGATATTGGTACTGTCAGGGAAGAGCCCAAAGCCTTTATCAGTGTACCAGCATCGGGTGATGGCACACGCAGTATGCGGGTTGACCTGGATTTCTTCCCGGTGAAAACCGTAGAAGAAGTGAATGTCAGCATCGAAAAAAGCGCCACACTGACGCGTGCTCAGCTGGCTGGGGGGGAAGATCTGCTGCCGGATGAATCAGTGCTGGAGATCCTCAGTGTCACTCAGGGCGAGACCACCTTTGTGGCCGGGGTCGATTTCCTTTTTTTGCGCAATCACATCAGCTGGCAGCTCAGTGGAGCAGAGCCGGCACCGGGCAGTCAGTTTGAGGTGCGTTACCGCTTTCGTACCCAGGTGGCAGTGGAACCGGATGAATTTGGTTTTACCCTGCAAAAGCAACAACCACAGGGAGAGCTGGTTGAGAATGCACTGATCACTGTGGACTATCAGTGGTATCGACCGCGCATTGACTTAGTGGTGCTGGACCGCTTTGGCCAGCTTAAACGTATTAAAGGCCAACCGGCCCATCAACTGCCCGTAGCGCCAAAGGTACCTGCCAACCATTTGCCACTGGCGCAGGTGAGTCAGGGCTGGTTCGCCGAGCAGGCGCCGGAAATTGAAAATCTGGCGGTCAGAGCGGTATCTATGTCTGAGCTGGAACAAATGCAGTCTCAGATCAGCGATTTGTACCAGTTGCTGGCGATTGAGCGGCTGCGTAATGACGCCAATAGTGAGGAGTCGGCCAGCAAATTTGGTGTGTTTGTCGACCCCTTTATTGACGATGATATGCGCGATGCCGGGATTGAACAAACGGCGGCCATTGTCGATGGTGAGCTTATTCTGCCCTTAAGTGCTGATATTGTTGAACTGCCTTTGCCGACAAGCAATGTGCTGACTTTGCCCTATGAGCTCGAAGACGTGCTGGCGCAAACCAAGCAAACCGGCAGCATGAAGGTCAACCCCTATCAGGCGGTTGAACCTATCCCTGCCACCGTGCGTTTGTCACCCAGTGTCGATCACTGGACCCAGACAAGCCGCAGCTGGACCAGCCCAATCACCCGGCGCTTTGATATTGGCCGGGGCCTGCGCAGGTTAACCCGCACACGCACCAGCACTCAGGTATTGAGCCGAACCACGCGTCAGGCTCAGTTTATGCGTTCACGTTGGGTGAATTTTACCATTTCCGGATTTGGCCCACAGGAAACCCTAGACAGGGTGACCTTTGATGGGATCAGTGTTCAGGCTCAGGAGGCATAATGATCAAGGCAGATAATAACGGTCAGGTACGTGGCCGATTTTTGATCCCCGGTAATGTACCGGTGGGCAGTAAAGATGTGCGCTTCAGTGGCGCCATGGGATCGGTGGGACAGGCCCGCTATACCGGTAATGCGACCATCCGCAGCGAAACGGTCAGACGCATCAACTCCATCGTGACGGTACGTTACGACCCGCTGGCGCAAACTTTTACTTTGCCAGAGCGTCGCTTTATTGCGGCTGTGGAGCTGTGGTTTAAAAAGACCGGGCCCGAGGCAGTACGAGTGCAGATCCGTGAGACCGAGCTGGGGATCCCTAACCAGACCGTTCTGGCGGAGGCGACCTTGCAGCAAAGTGACATCAAACTCGGTGGCGAGTCGACCTTGTTCGAGTTTACGCCGGTGTCGCTGAATGCCGGCGAAGAGTACGCGCTGGTGGTCCTTACCGATGGCGCTGAACATGAAGTGGCGATTGCTGAGCTGGGTAAGTTTGACAGCCAAAGCGGCTGGGTAACCAGTCAGCCCTATCAGGTAGGTGTATTGCTGTCTTCAAGCAACGCGTCAACCTGGACACCGCATCAGAACCGCGATTTGGCGTTTCGCCTTAAAGCAGCGCGCTTTACGCAAACCGAGAGCCAGGTTGCACTGGGCGAGGTGGCACTGGATAGCCACACAGACTTGCTGGCGCTGGCCGTTGCTGAGCGCCCTGGCAGTGATACTCAGCTACAACTTGAGTTCTCAGGTGAAAGTACAGGCACATTCAGCTTGCAGGAGCTGCAGTCTGTACGACTTGCCAATAAGGCTGTGGAAGCGCTCAGTGTCAGCGCCAGATTGTCCGGTACGGCGACTCAGTCTCCGGTGTTGTTTGAAAGCGTACAGGCTGCGCTGGGCAAAGTCGCAGAGCAGGCTGATTACGTAACCCGGGCTATTCCCTGTGAACTGGATGGCAGCCTGAAAGTGAGTTTTGAAGCTCAGCTGCCCGGTGTGGCTAAGGTCACTGTCTTGATTGAGCAGGGTGACAGCTGGCTTGAGGTGCCACTGAAATCGACACAGGCGGCGGATGAAGGCTGGCAGCTGTGTCACTATCAGTTGGATAACCTGACCGAGCGCAGCGCCCGGGTAAAACTATTGCTGTCTGGCAGTCATACCGAGCGCCCCAGAGTACGTGCTTTGCGGGCATTTTCTATCTAAGGAGGCGGTATGAATAACCCACTAACCCCGCACTTTTCACTGCCTTTGCCGCACCCGGACAACCTGCTACAGCAGGATGTCTCACGACTGGCCAATGCCCTGGCGGCAGTAGACACGCAGTTATATCAGCAACAACACATTCAACAGCAACAGTATCAGGCGGTGCAGGAAAAGCTGCGCCGCAGTCGTCTGAACCAGCTGCTGGGTGAGCCCCTGCTTGCGCTCTAGTGCAGGCCCCTTCATTTACTTTCTACATTATTCAACGAGGAATTTATGGCAAGTATACAAACTGCTGTGCAGGTCATGGTCGACAAACTGGTCGCCGACATGCAAGGCGAACAACCACTCAGCGCCGAAGAGCAGGCACTGGTTAGCAATGCAATCACGAAACTGGCCGACAACGAAAAACTGGAACAGGCTGTTGTGGCCGTGGCTGAATCACATATAGACAATGCTACCACGGCGCTGCAACAGGCGGCTCAGGTCGGTCAGACCAGCTTGCAGCAGGCAGCTCAAACACTTAATGACAACGGCACAGCGCTTGAAGGTAAAGCGGCTAAGCTGGATCAGCTGGATACCATGGCACCGAGCCTGGCGCGGGTTGAGGCATTGCAGGGGCGGGCTTTTAATAATCAAATCAGACCTTTGTTTGGTATAACACCGATAGAAACATCCAGCTCTGATTCTAGCTATCGACGGGCAACAGCTGCATTTGCAGTTTATGATCATAGTGGTGAAACTTTTCTGGTCAGACCTGCTTACACTCATAATGCGAACAATGAACAATGCCGGTTAGAGTTTTTATCTTTGAGTTCTGATGGAGCAAGTAAAACGACTTTACATTCCTGTTTTGTGTATGCAAATGCGTTTGAACAAAACCCAACCAGCAAAATATATTTGTATGGTGCCAGCGCAATTTTGCCGCTCGGTAAAAAGGCGAACAATGCTGATGTTGACTATGAAGTTGTGTATAGCACGCAGGATTCTCAAGCAACAGGTGTGGCCAATTACGGTGGCATATTTGTTCGTTCACAGGGGTTTACATCGATCACTCGCCCTAAAAAAGATTTAAATGCTAAGGACCAGTTTGGAGTAACAACCAATACCAGTCACGCCTACACCAATGTTGCTGTACTTTACGACAATCAGAAACACTGTTTGGTGATGGTGGATGAAAATACCTCTCTGCTTATTGAGAAGTATGGAGATGGCAATATTGTTACGAATGTCGCAATCGCTAATCAAGATGAGCTACAGGCCTATGTTGATGCTGGGGATTTTACGACTGTTAGTTTTGTTTATCACAATTTACCACACCCTTATGGTAACCGACGCTATACATCCAATGAACAGCAATTGAGCCATGCTGCATATAGTTATTATGGATACTATGGTGTTTACAATGACACTGTAAAAATGGGAGGGAATAAATACAGTGCCCACTATCGTTTCACCGCAGAACAACGTTTAGAGCCTGTTAATTACTTTTTTGCAAGCAGTTCTTCAGCAAGTCGAACACAAAGCTCAAATGGGACCGAGAATGGTGAAGGTGAGGTCAAAGTTGCGCTAGAAAGCATGGATGGCGAACTACTGGGCTTATACAGCTTTTGTACAAGAGCTGTCAGCCCTGGTTATGATGGAGGTATAGTAGCTACGGCGATCCATTGTATTAACCCATACAGCCATGTTGGTCTGATCAATGAGTATTATGTTTATAACAAGTACGGCCTTGGCCGCACCTGTCGCGCATTTTAAGGAGAGATCATGAATTGCGAATATTTTGCCGATAAAGGCATGAAAATTGAGGGAAACTACTGGCTGGTGCACCCGCAAACGGGCGAAGCCTGGGATGAGGAGTCTGTAGCTTCCTTTATTGCTGGCTATCAACCGCCCCATTTAAGCGAAGACGCGATAGCTGCACGTAAAGACGAGCTGGTCGATGAGATTAAACGTGCCGTCTATGCATGCCTGGAGGCGCAGCAGTGGCGCGTAACTAAGGCGCAGGAGCGAGTGCAACTGGCACAGCTGGGTGGCAGCGAGGCTGAGCAAGCTGCAGCTGCATTGCAGGCTGAACTGGCAAAACGCGAAGCGTTGCGTCAGAAAAGTGATGAGGCGGAGCAGCAGGTTGCTGATCTGACATCGATAGAAGCGCTGGATGCATTCAGCTTTACGGCTGAGTTATAGAATCCCGCTTAGCTGACGTATTAAAAACGTAAAAATATCTAACCCGGTCAGAATTGACCGGTTTTCTTCCCGTTAAATCAGTAAGATACACCTAAGCTTGAGAAAGCTAAGTCAAAAGATAAAGACAGCTATTGCGAAGCTGCAAGATTCCGCAAGTTAAAAACCACCGGCTCATAATGATGAGCGGTGGTTTTTTTATACCCAGACTTTGGGGAATTAGCGTGTCGATTTTAAACCGGTCAAAGTTGACCGTTTTTAATTCCATAAAATCAGTAAGATACATCTAAGCTTGAGAAAGCTAACGAAAGATTAAAAACAGACTTCCCGTGATAAACCCGATGCGATACTGCCTTGTGCAGTGCCAAGTCGGGTTTTTTATTTTTGCAACAAACGAGGATGAGATGAGCCAATTTCTAACACCAGACCTGTCCCGGGTGCCCATGCCGGATCTGTTACGGGATGTGGATTTTGAGCAGCAGTTAAAGGAAATCAAACAGCGTTTTTTAGCGTCACATCCTCAGTATGCCGATGCCCTTAAACTGGAAAGCGACCCGCTGACGGCCTTGTTGCAAACGCTGGCCTACCAGCAGGTATTGAATACTCAGCAGGTAAATGATGCGGTCAAAGGCGTGATGCTGGCAACGGCCAGTGGCGCAGACCTGGATGCCATCGCGTCGCGCTATAACCTGCTGCGCGACGAAGGTGAAAGCGACACCCGGTTTCGCCAGCGCATTCAGCTGGCCTTTGATGGCTTAAATACCGCAGGAAGCGCATCGGCTTATGCCTTTCATACTTTGTCACTCGACCCGGCCATTCGTGATGTCACAGTTCACAGCCCGGCGCCATGTGAGATTGTACTGACTGTTCTCAGCACAGAAGGCAATGGTGCACCGTCACAGGCGCTGCTCGACAAAGTAGCCAAACACTTTGCTGCCCAGGGATGGGAGCACCAACAAGCCTCTCGAGTCAGACCCCTGGGTGATCGGGTGACGGTGAATGCCCCGCAGATTGTGCCTTACACAGTCAAAGCGCAGCTGGTTGTATTGCCCGGGCCCTCAGCCGAAGCAATCCGCCAGGCTGCTGTGGAAAGAATGCAAACGTATCTCGCCAGCCGACAGAAACTCGGCAAAAAAGTGACCCGGGCAGGGCTGTTCGCAGCTTTGCACCTGGAGGGCGTGGAGGAAGTTAATCTGACTTCTCCAGCGTCAAATATATCCGTGACACATACTCAGTCATCCTGGTGCGAGCATTATGAAGTAGAGGTAGTCGTCAATCATGAATGAGCTGCTTCCCAGTAATGCAACACCTTTGATACGGGCAATTGAAAGCGAATTCTCGCGGCCCGACAAAATACGGTCTTTGCTGCTTAACGTTTTGAACATCAAGGCGTTGAGCGAATCTAAGAGGCAAAGTCTGGCCGAACAATGGCAGTTACCGTCCTGTAATAAAGCCGCTTTTTATCAGGCTGATATTAACCTGCTACTCACCGTGCTGTGGGATGACGAGCTGTGTCCGGCGGCGATGTTACCGGCGCTTGCAGAGGCTTTAAAAATAGCCGGCTGGGAAAGTTATCTCGATGACAGAGCGCGGCGACGTGCGTTACAGGATGCCTGTATTTTACAGGATATTCGTCTGTTACTGCGTGCCATTTGGGATCCCATGTTATGTCCTGCCTCCCTGTTGCCCTGGCTGGCCTGGGCTATGTCGGTGGATGAGTGGGATGAAACCTGGTCAGAAACACTAAAACGTCAGGTGATCCGCGACGCTTTTGCGGTGCACCAGTATAAAGGCACGCCCTACGCGCTGCAAAAAGCACTCGACAGTTTAAACATTGCTACTGAGATCAGGGAATGGTGGCAGTCCGAAGGAGCGGACACCCCCTCAGATGAGGTCATGCCGCCTGGTACGATTAAAGTCTGGGCACTGGTGAATCAGAATTTGGACGACCAACAGCAAGGACTGCTGACTCCCCTGATGCTGAAGAAAATTCGCCGGGTGATCAATGCCGTTAAGCGCGGCGCTATTCATGTGGATTTACAGCTGGGTATAGCACTGAGCGAATCCGTGGCCCCTTTTGGAGCTGCACAATCGCCGCTCAATCTTATCGACCATAAAGCCACGGGTTTGGGAGTGACGCCAGACTCAACACAGGGAGCTGTGGCTACAGCCGCAGCGGGACAGTTACTTAATTGTCAGCGCTGGCACACGACGGGCGAGGGGATTACGCCGGATCCGAGCGAGGGGGTAATGGCAGCGCATGCACAGCTGCAGTCCTTAAATACCGCCAGCCTTAAGGCCGAAAGCTTGGGTGTGACGCCCGACTCTATGGCTGGCGCACTGGCGCTGTCTTCAGGACTAGATGCGCTGAATATTCAATCTTTTCATTTCCAGGGAGTGACGTAATGTCAGCATTAACCTTGCAATTTACTCAGGTGGGGCTGGATGCGCTGTTGTCGGCGCGCGCCAGAGGCTTTAAAGGGCAAATCAGCCATATGGCCTTTGGCGATGCAAGCTACACCCCGTCAAAAACTCAAACCACGCTGCGCAGCCAAAAAGAGCTGGTGGAAATTGCCGATTCGGATTACACCGACGGCGAAAGCAGTAGCCTGAAAGTGGCCGCCAAATTCGAAGCGCCGCTGGAATACGCCATTGGTGAAATTGGTGTGTTTCTGGATTCCGGCGAAAAGCTGGCAAATGGTCAGCCCAAGCTGATTTTACTAGGCGTGTATTCTAAACCCAACACCACACTTGGGTACCGCACGCCAGATGTCAAGGTGTTGCAGTGGCTCACCCTAAGCCTGACCCAGCTGCCCTCCGACAGTGTTGAGGTCAAGCTTGGTGTCGATAACCTCAACCTTATCCTCGACAACGAGCTGGCCGAATTAACCCTGGCTCAGATTGATACCATGCATCGTCAGATCAATCAGGAATGGCGCTTAGTGGCGCTGGAACAGGCGTAACACAGGACTTTTTAAGGATTTATTATGTCAACAGACAATACCACAGAATTACTCACCCAGGTGGCCGTACGTGCTAATGCCCTGTGCCAGAGCGTGCAAGATCATGCGGGTAATATCAATGCCACGGTAAATGCCAAAAAAGCAGAGATGGACGCCGCAAAACAGCAGGCGCATCAGGATATTCAAAATTATATTGCCGGTGCACGCGCCGAGCAGTCCCATATTTTGCTAAGCCGAAACCAGCAGATGGAGCCGCTGGGTAGTAATGCGATTAAAGGGTTTACCACTATAGGACTTGAGTCCTTTGAAGTTGTCAAGGAGGCGACGATATATGGTGAGGTCGGCAAACATGATGAAGACCATACCGGAGGCGGGGTCGCTACAAGTTTTAGGGATAATGTTTACAGAGGCTATGTCAACAAGAAGTTCCATATTCTCAGGATTAAATGGAAAACGAGTCCAGGCAAAACAGTGCGATTAGATAATACCTATTATCAGGGATACGATCAGGGAGCGCTCACTAAAGGCTGCTATATCAAAGTAATAGAAGGGCAACTTGCAGGAGACCTACAGCCTGTGACAGAGTTTAATGACGGATGGAAGCTCCATGCTTACCGACAGAAAGCAAATTCGTCAACCGGTGGTTTTTACGCCCCGCACACGGCGCTGTCATTTTCGTCTGAGACTGGGGAGGCCTTGATTTGTTTATATGGTTCCGTGTCTGGGTATGTAAACCTGGAAGATAACGCATGGGGCTGCTATCCGGAGTTTGCAAGGCCCAGTGATATTGAAAGCCTGACTGGCAATATCGCAACCCTGAATTCACGAGTGAATGAACTCGAAACGCCTCCAGCCTAATACGTAAGCAAGGATCAACACATGCAACTAATCCACAACGATACTGTACTGGCGACTTTGGGTGAGCTGATGAGCGAGGCCCAGATCCGCCATTTTCTGTTAATGAATGAGATAGATGTGCCGTTTGAAGCGCTGACTTTTCGTTTTGAGCACGAAGAAGCGCTGGAATATCGCCGACTTTCTTACCTGCGTGAATCAGACCCACTCTACATGGAATGGCAATTCGACCAGACAGAGGCGGCCAAGCAGGCCTGGCTGGACAAAGTGGCCGAAATTAAAGCACGCTTTCCTTTACCTCAGGCACCTGTCTCTGAGGAATAAGCCTGAGTGCAGGCACATGACTACGTGCCTTGTTCTTTTTTCTTTGACCCGGTCAGAATTGACCGGTTTTACCTAAGAGAAATCAGTAAGATATACCTAAGCTTGAGAAAGTTAACTCAAGACTTCGGATTCTTCCCTTGGGCGTCATGCACGCCTTTTTATTACCTGAATTATACAGCGGCACAGGGTTGCCGATTCTAAGCCTGCCACTCCTCGGCAAGGCTCACAGGAGACACTATGTCAACGGACAATAAAACCACGACTGAGCGACTCAGCGATGTGGCCGTACGGGCCAATGCACTGTGTCAGACGGTGGCACAACAGAGCGATAATATAAATACCAGTTTGCAGCAGGCCAAAGCAGAGTTTGATGACTGGAAGGGATCTTTCACAGAGGTCGTAAATGGACTCTTAGTGCACAAAGAAGGCCGTAATAAGCGTTTTTCCTTCGCTCAGGTCTTGGATAATGGTGGATATGATGCAAGAGGCCAGGGACCTAATCCAGACTTTGCGACATGCGCCAATCCGAAAGAACCTTATTATATTAACTTGCTAGAGTTTGTTGCTGGTGCAAATGGCTGGTTCGGTAACTATGGTGACCGTTTCCGTTGCGAATTTATTATGTCACACAGAGGAATGTACAGCACTAGTGATCATATTGTGATTACTGGTACGTCGTTCGAAGATTGTGTATCTGGCCGTGTTGAAATCAAGAATATCACGGAACATACACTGACTGGTCACTTAGCTCTGTTTGTTTCCGAGCCAAACGGGGACCGCGAAAAAGAGCTTAACCCTAAAATAGAAGATTATAGCAACTCGTTTCCATTCAACTTTAGGGCGGTAAATCAGGGCTTTGGTCCGGGCGTTGCCAGAATAACACTCAAGGTCGACCCTAAGTTCCATTGTGGCGCCTACAGAGCATTGTCGGTTCAATGCGAGTATTCATCGGATAGAGCGCGACCAAGTAACATACGGGTAAGTCATGAACAACCATCCTGGAACCAATTATAGGAGGGAATGTGCACTGCAAATATCTGGCTATCGATTGCTCATTTAAGCGCAATGGCACGTTGCCCGATAAATAGGTAGCACTTTTGCTAGTAAGCGGCAGGAGGTTGTTGAATTTTACTAAGCGCTACAGTCAGTTCCTAAACTACTGATGTGATATCGCTAACAGTCAAGGGATACCCCTGAATTTTCAGGAGTCGGGAGCTATCGTCTTGCCAGTGAAACTGACACCTGCACTATACCTTCGGGCACGTCGCCCGCCCTGACTCACAGATTGTCTTCGAGTCTTTTTAATCTAAGAGCAAGTCTATGCAACGAACGACCTTAATCACCCAGGTGCTTGAGCGCCTGACGACGTCCCTGGCACAGGTGGCTCAGGTGGATTACCTAATCCCGAGCCAGGTTGCCCCGGACCTGACCCAGCAAGCCCAACTAACAGTAACGCCTACGCAGGAACGCCAGGCCAGCGAGCTGCAAAGTAAAGGCACCGATAAAGGTGTGAGCTATGGACCAGCGTACAACAAAAACCTCAGCCCAAACCCGCTGGACAGACGGGTGCTGAGTGTGCAGCTCGATATTGCGTTGATGGATGGCGATAAAGCCAGGCTGCTGGAAAGGCTGGATGAGGTACTCAGCAAAGGCGAAGCCGCGATGTTGGCGGACGACGTGCCCACCCACTGGCAACATTTTATTGCCGAGCAAACGACCTTTGCGTTTAACCAGCACAGTGAAGGGATTAAAGCACAGTTACAGCTGAGCTGGTCATTTTACTATCAGGTTGAACAGAGCGAGTCACCTGGCACGCCCATCACGGATGTTTATCTGGGGCAGCAGGGCTATGAGCACAAGTTAATCTACAGCATGCAAACGCCTGCCGGGGAGGTGCTATGAATCTGGATCCCGCTCAATCTGAGTTAGCGCTATCTGACTTACAGCACCGATTAAGCAAGCTGATCACGCTGGGTACGGTGCATGAAGTGGACTATGAAGCGGCTCGTGTGAAAGTCAAAATCGGTGACTGGATCACCGCTAAGCTGCCCTGGCTGACCGATATGGCTGCACATAATATGACCTGGCGAGCCCCTGAAATTGGTGAGCAGGTAATTGTCCTTGCGCCTTGTGGCGACACCGCTCAGGGCGTGATCCTGGGCAGTGTGTATAGTGCGGCAGCTGATCACCATAAACCCGACCATGTGTTAGGTGCGGGTGAAGGGGAAAGTTACGCTGCGGCAAGCAGTCGTGAACATGTGCACCGCACCCGCTATCAGGATGGCGCGCTGGTGGAGTATGACAACCAAAATCATGCTTACCACCTTTATGTGCCGGACACGGACGGTGGGGAAACGGCAAGAGTACATATTCATTGTGCCAGAAATATTTCGCTCAAAGCAGATAAACAGCTGGATATCAGTGCAGTTCAAAGCAATGTGAATATTAAAGCTGAACAGGGAAACCTCAACGTTGAGGCCACCGAGGGGGCGCTGACGGTAAAAGCGAGTAAGGGGGCTTTGACACTGGAAGGTAAGACTGTCTCGGTCAAATCCACTGGTGGAAATTTGGATG
This sequence comes from Pseudoalteromonas rubra, assembly GCF_005887115.1. Taxonomy (GTDB): domain Bacteria; phylum Pseudomonadota; class Gammaproteobacteria; order Enterobacterales; family Alteromonadaceae; genus Pseudoalteromonas; species Pseudoalteromonas rubra_F. The sequence continues at coordinate 51,452 of NZ_PNCJ01000023.1, forward strand.
TGGATGCTGGTGGCAGCACTTTGCTGCTCAAAGGCAACAAAATCGAAGCGAGTTAGTAGGGAGAGTTTGACATGGCAGATGTCAGTATCTTAGGCGATAAAGCCGATGGAAAGCCGCACAATAAGCTTTTTGACCCGGGAGTGGTGTTTATTGAAAAACCTGAATCGCGCAAGTTTACCGTCAACGGAAACCCTGTGACTCTGGTGGGAGACAAAATTACAGAGCACCTTAGTAAGGATAAGAAAGTACCTCATAAAGAAGTGGTTGTAGCGACTGGTAGCGCTTTATTTACACTCGGTGGCGTGGCTATCGCCAGGGTAGGAGACAGCACGTCCTGTGGTGCTCTGCTGACTGGCGGAGACGCAAAACTGGACATCAAAACATAAGGAGGTGAAGCATGATTGGCATGAATGCCCAGACAGGTAAGCCGCTGGGCGGCGTTGAGCACCTGAAACAAAGTATTCGCGATATTGTGACGACCCCCAAGGGAAGTCGGGTGATGCGTCGCGATTATGGCTGCGGTTTATTTGAACTCATTGACCGGCCGTTTTCACACTCTCTGGTTGGTGATATTACCATTGCCATTTCCAATGCACTTGAGCAATGGGAGCCGAGATTTGCACTTGAAGGGGTGGCGGTGCACCCGGCCGGAGACGGCAAATTATCAATCGCCATTGAAGGCTTATATCTTATCAATGGCGAACCGGTAACCATCGAGGGGATCCAAATCTAACTTGTGATTTTTTAATTTTCTCAATTTATTTTTCAACTTAAGCCACAGCACCTGGGCTGCGTTTTGTCGCAGCTCGGCTGTGGCTTTTTTATTAGCTAATTGACATACCTTTAAAGGAGATATCTATGTCTAAATTTCTACACGGTGTAGAAGTCATCGAGGCGCAAACTGGCACGCGCCCAATTAAAACGGTTAAAAGTGCGGTTATTGGCCTGATTGGTACGGCCCCTTTTGCTGACGAAAAGGCGTTTCCGCTTAATACACCTGTGTTAGTGGCAGGCAAGCGTACGGATGCGGTTAAACTGGTTGACACAACCAATGCGGGTTATCAGGAAAAACTGGCGTCAGCAAAAACGGCTGCAGGCGATGCGGCGAAAGCAGAAACCAGCACGCAATATCTGGCAGCTGTGGAAGCGTTTAAAGCGGCGAACGATAAAGCGGCAGACTACGAGCTTTCTGCGGAAGAAAAAACGGCCATTCAGGCTGATGTAGAAGCCAAAGCCAAAGCAGCGGTTACGGATATTTCTGATTCGCTAAAGGGCTCTCTGGTACGTGCCATTGATGGCATCTTCGACCAGGCAGGTGCCGCTGTTGTTGTAGTACGTGTTGCTGACAGCACAAATTCAGACGTGACGAAGAGAGATGGTGATGTCATTGCCAATATGCAGGCAGGCACCACAGCTGATGGCGGCTATAAGGGTGTATCGGCGTTTTTGGCGGCTGAATCTGAGCTGGGCATGACGCCACGTATTCTTATTGCTCCTGAATACACCCATCAGTTCGACAAAGCCACAGGTGAAATGAATGCCGTTGTGTCTGACCTGATTGGTGTTGCTGAACGACTGCGTGCAGTGATCATCGCCGACGGTCCAAATGAGAAAGAAAGCTCTGCGGATGCCACCGCGATTAAGTACCGTCAGACCATTGGCTCACGTCGTGTGTATGTGGTTGACCCGCACGTACGTGTATTCCGCGATGGTGAATCTGTTGATGAGCCAGCCAGTGCCCGTGTTGCCGGTATGATTGCCAAATCGGACAACGACCGTGGCTTCTGGTGGAGCCCAAGTAATACCGCAATGAATGGTATTGTTGGTACTGCACGCCCGGTGGACTTCCAGTTAGGTGATGCAAACGCACGTGCTAACCACCTGAATGAAAACGAAGTAGCGACCATTATCCGCCAAAACGGCTTCAAGCTGTGGGGTAACCGTACGTGTTCTGGCGACCCGAAATGGGCCTTCCTGTCAGTGGTTCGTACCGCAGACATGATCAATGACTCACTGCTGCGTGCCCACATGTGGGCGGTTGACCGTAACATCACCAAAACTTATATCGAAGATGTGAAACAGAGCGTGCAGTCTTACCTGGACAGCCTTAAAGCACAGGGTGCAATCCTGGGCGGCGAAATCTGGGCAGATGAAGAGCTGAATACGCCGGAAAACATTCAGGCTGGCAAGGTTTACTTCAGCTTTGACTTTACGCCGCCAACACCGGCTGAGCACATCACCTTCAAGAGCATTCTGACAAATAACTACCTAGAGGAAATCGTATAATGGCAATGTCTCCTAAAATCCTTAAAAAATTCAAACTGTTCGTAGACGGCAAAGGCTACCTGGGCATTGCGGACGAAATTCAGCTACCAAAAGTCACGGTGAAAACCCGTGAAGTGACATCGGGCTTTCAGGCGCCGATTGAGCTGGACGTGGGTCAGCTTGAGAAACTGGAAGGCAGTATCACTTTGCTTGAATACAACGCCGACATGCTCAAGCTGCTGGGTGACTGGAGTGGGGCGACCACACCATTAACCGCGCGCGGTGCGATTCAGGCGCAAGGTCAGCCACCACAGCCTGTGGTTGTGACTCTGGAAGGCTACTTCAAAGAAGTCGATATGGGTAACTGGAAAGACGGCGAAGAAGCCAAGCTGACGATGCAGTACACAGTGCAGAAGTACAAGCTGGAGATCAACAACGAAGTGATCTACGAAATTGACCTGTACAACGATGTGCGCAAAATCAAAGGCACAGATCAAATGGCGCTGTTACGCGCTGCCATTGGCGCTTAATTCGCGCTCTTGTCTTAATATGGCGGGTACTTCTTACTGGCTTAATCCCCGGGAGTGCCCGCCTGCGCACTGAGAAAATAATAATAGGAGCAAAAGCATGAAAGAAATCATTACCCTGGCATTTCCAGTGACGGTTGACGGGCATGAGTATGCCGAATTGACAATGAGACGACCAAAAGTACGAGACCGGTTAATGGTGGACAAGGCAGATATCAGCGAGTCGGAAAGTGAAATTCGCTACTTCTCCAATTTGTGCGAAGTCTCGCCGGATATCATCGAAGAGCTTGATTGGAGCGACTTTGTGAAGCTCAGAGAGACCTTACAGGCTTTTCTCGTATCCCGCCCAGGCGCTTAAGAGCCATGGTGATCGCCTTAGCCAAATACACCGGTTGGGGCCTGACCGAACTCAATGCATTGACCGAAGATGAATTAGTCGATTGGTTCAATGCTGCGGTTGACTACAAAGAGGCAACCTCTGCGTCCTGATCCGCTGCGGGTCATCCCTCTGCAAACATGCGTTTTTGCGCATGTTTGTGGATTCAATTGCGGGCATTGCTCAGTGGCTTTTTTCAGGCTGTTTAGCAATGCCACACTCCACCTCCCTTCATTCTCTGGTATCACTTCTTAACTCTTTCAGGTAAATCTATGAAACAAGGAACTGTCGAACATCTTCGTGCTCCCGGCGGAGCCAAAAATAAAGTTAAACATCGCCTGGCGCAGAGCAATGGCGTGGACCAGCGACTGGCGAAACTCGGCCGGACACTGCATTCTCTGCAGCTGCAAAGTGATGCCAGTGCCGCGTCGGTCGGGCAACTACTCGCACAGCTCCAGGCGCTGGTGTTATTAGCCCCACAAAGTAGTGATCTGCAAAAACGTCTGCAGGCTGTGATGGCACAACAGGGGCAGTCGGCGCAACCAGCGTCTGGCCAAGGGGCTGTCAGCCTGAGTGTGGATAACCCGGGGGCTTATGAAGTGCCCGACGCTTTACTGGCGTCTTTGGATAATCTTGGCGCTGTGATTGCGCGCCTCGCTGATAAAAATGAACAAGCCTCTCAGCCCAGTGGTGCCGGTCAGGTAGCAACCGCAACGGCACCAGATTTTACACCGGTAAACGCGTCTGAGTATCGTCAGGACTCAGTTGAGCTGAATACCTCCGCGGGTATTGGCAATGATGCTGTAGCGACAGCTGTGCCTGAAGGTAGCGTAGATGTATCGGCCGTGACTGCGTTGTCCCACTCAGTGAATACTGACCTGAACAGCCTGACCAGTTTGGTGCCCGAAGTGGCGCGTTCACTGGATCTCGGCCAGACGGTGGCGGCATTTCAATCCGCATTACCGGTGTTGCAAAATCTGGATCTTAAGGCGTTGTTCGCCGGTGACCTCAATGGGCTAAAAACGGCATTGCCAGCACTCATTGACGCGGTCGACTTACCTCAGTTGCAGCAGGCACTGGCTTCAGAATTGCCGGCACTGGCACAGCTAGACTTGTCTGGTGCATTGCGTGGTGATGTACAGGCTCTAGCATCAGAGCTTCCGCACATGCTCAGCGCTTTACAGTTGGATGGGGTTTCGGCCAGTGTCGCGCAAGCCTTGCCTGCACTTACGCAGCTGGATATGCCAGCAATTGCTTCAGGGGAGCTAGATTCCCTAATCCAGGCTGCACCGCAGCTATTTCAGGCATTGAATATGCCTGGCGCATCTCAGGCAATGGAAAAAGCCCTGCCGGTACTCAGTAAACTCAACGCGCCTGCGATCATCGAAGGTGACCTCAGCAGTGTACTGGACGCTGCGCCTGAGGTTTTGCGTGCATTTGAGCTGGACGGGGCAGCAGACAAATTGCAGGCCGCCATACCCAGCCTGACCCAGCTTGACCTCAAAGGCATAGCGCAAGGTGATGTGTCCACTTTAATGAACGTGGCGCCTCAGTTGCTGAACGCGCTGGAGCTGGGAGATGCAGGCACAGCGATGGCTGCCGCGCTTCCGGCATTACAAAAATTTGATGTAGACGGATTACTCGGTGGTGATCTGACTTCTCTGGCTGAAGCCGGTCCGGATCTGCTCAATGCACTGGGCATGGAAGAGGCGGCAGCCCTGCTACAACAACATGCTGGCATTGTGCAAAAGCTCGACATCCGTGGCGTGATAAGTGGCGACCTGGCTTCGCTGGGAGAGGTTGCCCCTGCGGTATTTGATGCGCTGGATATGCCCGGCGCATCGGCAGCAATGCAAAAGGCCATGCCGGTGCTGAGTAAGCTCAATGCCCCGGCAATTATGGAAGGCGATCTGAGCAGTTTGCTGGATGCGGCGCCCGAAGTATTGCGCGCGTTTGAGCTGGATGACGCCGCGGATAAGTTGCGAACCGCCATTCCTGGTTTGGCCAAGCTTGATTTGAAAAGCATCGTGCAGGGGGATGTCTCCAGCCTGATGAACGCCGCCCCGGATTTGCTTAAAGCTCTGGAACTGGGCGATGCAGGCGCCTTGCTTGAGTCTGCCTTACCTGCGCTACAGAAATTTGATGTGGACGCGCTGCTGAGCGGCGACCTGTCATCTTTGACAGAAGCGGGCCCTCAGTTGCTGCATGCTTTTGGTATGGATGAGGCTGCCTCGTTGCTGCAACAACATGCCGGGGTGTTCCAAAAACTTGATGTGAAGGGCGTGCTGGGTGGCGACTTGTCATCACTGGTTTCTGCTGCACCTGATCTGCTGAATGCATTTGGCATGGACGGCGCAGCATCATTGCTGGCACAACATGAAGGGGCGCTCAGCAAGCTGGATTTTAAAGGGCTGATGAACGGCGATTTGTCGTCTCTGGGCGACGCCGCATCTGAGTTTTTGAGTGGCTCCGGTTTATTTGGCGATACTGAAGGGGACGCTGAGACGTCTAGTGTTTTTGATGAACTTGATGGGCACTTAGAAGACGAGCCGGAAGAAGAGAAAAAGCGGCCCCGTAAACGCAAAAACAAGGGCAAACCAAAGGGTAAGTCAGGTTCTAAACGAGGGCGAAATAAAGGGAAAGGCAAAGATCAGGCTGCTCCAGAGTCCCAAGAGAACGCCACCAGGAAAAATAAGCGCAAGCCAGCGGCACAGGGCAATGCGATCCGTGCACTTGACCGCGGCAGGCAGCTCCCCAATGCGACATCTAAATCAATAGCGGTGCAGACTGCAGCAAATGACGCCAAGTCTGGCAAGCTGGGGCAGTTTGCCGGTAAAAAAGGCGGGCTGTTTAGTCGTCTGCCCGGGGCTAAAATGCTCGGTAAACTGGCAGCCCCTTTGAGTGCGGTAATGGGAGCCGTGGATGTGGCTGCCACGCTGTCGGATGACAGCCTGAGTGCTGAGCAAAAAACTCAGCAGGTTGGCAGTGCCGTCGGCGGTGCAGGCGGTGCCTGGGCCGGCGCCGCAGCAGGTGCAGCCATTGGCTCGGTGATCCCAGGGATCGGTACTGCCATAGGTGGTCTGGTCGGCGGTGCGCTGGGTGCGATGGGCGGTGAGTCTGTTGGTGGCTGGCTGGGTGAAAAGCTCGGAGGCTGGTTTGCTGATGATGAACCTGCCAAACCTCAGGCCACACCTGACATCAGTGGCAATGTTGAGACATCGCAGGTTGCAGCGAATGATGCTGGAGTGTCCGGCACGGCGCCACAAAATGGTAATAGCAGTAACCTACTGGGTCTGGCTGAAGGCTTTATCAAAAATCAGTTTATTAATCCGTTTAATCTGGCCGCAGGCACCGCATCTGTGTTTGCTGAATTAACCGGGAATGGTCACAGTCGTGCACGTAAAGTAGCCAAAGTAGGCAATTTTGTCGGCGATGCTTTGAATTATCACACCGTATGGCAGGCCGCCAATGATGAGTCTTTGAGTGGCTCGCAAAAAGCAGGGGTGATAGGCGGTACGCTCGGAGGCATGTTCTCAGCCAAGGCCGTCTCGGGGTTAATGGAAAAAAGCCGTAACCCCTGGTTGAAAATGGCTGCCCCACTGGCTGGGTTTATCACCAACGCAGCGGTGGGGTCGCACATTAGCAGTTGGTTTAGTGCGGATAAATCGACCAAATCGGAAGATGTGGCGGCTGACAAGGCCAACATTGTCAGCACCCCAGAAGCGCTGTCAACCTCACATGTCTCATCTGCAACCCATACAGATGCCACTTCCGTTAATAGTGACACAGCACATCAGGGTGCACAGGTAACGGTCAATGCCAATATCACAGTCAATGCGCGCAGTGGCGAACAGGCTCAGGATATTGCTATTCAGGTTAAGCAGATCCTTGAACAGCAGCAACAGCAGGCCGTTCGCGATTTGAATGCGCGCTATTTCAATCAGGTGGCTTAAATCCACATTTCATTCTTCAGGTGAACAATGAGCAATACCAATCATGCCAGACACATGATGCAGCTGGGTGACTACAAGTTCTCGGTCAGCACAGCGGCATTTAACAAGCTGAAATACGACACCCAGTATCGCTGGAAGTCGCTTGATGCCCCGACAAATAAAAACAGCCCTTTGATGCAGTTTATTGGGGTGGGAGAACAAACGCTGGATCTGGAAGGCACTATCTTCCCGCAAATCGTCGAAAACGGGTTGAAGCAACTCGATTATATGCGTGACGAGGCAGCCAAAGGGCAGCCTCTGACCCTGGGTTATGTAGAAGAAAGTGGCAAGACCAACCCCAGTGTGGGACGGGTCCTGGGGAAGTGGGTGATCAGTAGCATCAGCGAAACCCGGACCTTGTTTTTCAATGACGGCATTCCCCGGGAGATCCAGTTTTCAATGCGCCTGAGTCGGTATCAGGCGGCACTTAAAGAGCCCGAATAAGGAGAAGCCATGAAAGGTGTAAATTATGTGACTCGTGATGGAGACTGTCTTGATCTCATTTGTTATCGCCATTACGGGCAAAGTACCGGGACGGTTGAAAAAGTACTGGGGGCCAATGCGGGCCTGGCTGCATTGGGGGCAATTTATCCGACGGGTGTGGAAATTTTTCTGCCCGAGCTGCCTAAGCCTAAGACCAAGCATGTGATCAATATTTGGGATTAGTTATGAACCAGCAACCCTATTTTTCTATCAAAGCGAATGGCAATGAAGTGGCCGAGCGCCTTAAAGATCGGATCGTTGAAGTCAGTGTCACGCAGCGAACCGGCTTACTCAGTGATGTATGCATGGTGCGATTCGATAACCTGGAAGAGCTGCCAATTCAGCTCCCGGAGCCAGGCAATGTACTGGAAATTGCGTTGGGATATAAAAACGGCACGCCAGACAACCATGCTGCACTTACACCGATGGGTAAGTTTGATGTAGGGGCGTACCAACTTACGGGTCCTGCCCGGGCACTCACTTTGTATGGCAACAGCATTATGTGGGATGCCAACTTTAAATCGCCAAGATACCGCTCCTGGCCTGAGCAGGGCAGTGATGAGCCGATTACACTTGGCGACCTGGTGGCACAAATTGCTTCTGAGTACGGGCTGCAAAGTGGTGTGAGTGAGGTACTACAGAGCATTACGCTGGAGCATCTTGAGCAAAGTGAAAGTGATATGCAGTTGCTTACGCGGCTTGCGCGGCGCTACGACGCGGTGATGAAAATTGCGGCAGATAAATTGCTGTTTGTCACTAAAGGCACCGGGCAGTCGCTGTCTGGGCAAACCGTGACCTCGACCACACTCAGTAAACATCAAATAATACACTGGTCCAGGGCAACCAGCCATTACCACTTAGTCGGTGGCGTGCTTTGTTATTACTACGACACGCAGCAGGCACAGCGGATTTCAGTCCAGGCGGGCGCTGCGGCTCCCGTGGTGACTTTACCTTACCTTTATCCGGATGAAGCTGCCGCACAGGCTGCTGCAAACGCTCACCTGACGCGTTTGAAGCGCGCTCATGGTGAGGTGCATTTATGTGTGCCAGGCGACCCGGATATTGTTGCCGGTGCTTTAATTACCGTGGATAAAACGGTGGAATACCTAGCGGGTGAATGGTTTATCAAAGAAGTAACCCATCAGCTAACGTCACAGGGATATTTATGCCAGATCAAAGCTGAACAACCCAACTAACCCTGCCATCATGTCGGTCAGACGTGACTTTGTCCTTTCTCCTTTCCTGCCCCCTTCATTACCTGGCGAGGCTTATACGCCAGGTAATGCCCTACCTTAAGCCAAGCTAGAACAGCTCTATATCATCACTTGGGCTCGCTGTTTCTTGCTTCTCCTGCAGCATATCCAGTACCTCTGTCAACTGTTCTTCAATCACCAATCCCGATTGTACTTTTTCTTCAGCAGCGGTTTTGGCTGTTTGGATCATGTTGACCAACAGCGCCTCTGAGGCTTCTGAAATGTCGTTGTCGATACTGAGGGTGGAGAACAAAACTTCCAACTGTATTTCCATATCGTCAATTAAAGTGACAATGCTATTCTTAATATCAGTATTTTGTGCCCTGAAATCCTGAATGGTTTGCTTCATGGTCTGTTCCGCAAGCACTTTGCCTGTACATTGTTCCAGCCCGTCCATCATATAGGCGAGGTAATCTCGCATTGAGCCGGCTCTGTCTGGGTCTTCAGGCATGTTTTTGACCAGCAAAGAGGCATGACGCCAATTGAATGCGGCCCTGTGTTTACCAAATGCCATAATTCGATTTGCACCTTGTAAGGATTCCAGTAAAGCAGCATCAATGTTTTTGGCGATCCCGTCATCAAAAAAACAGGGGTTGGCTTTTTGATCGCGAATAATCAGCGAGCACTTCAGCCCAAATCCACGGGTGAGTTTAAACACTGCCTGAGCAAGGCGCGTTAAATCATGGCAATGAAAACTGTCCCGGTAAAACCCCATTACATAGCCGAGTGACGACAGATCCGACAGAGCCTTGACGGCGACTTCGTCGGCATGGCCTGAGTTCGCTTTGTGTGCTTTGAGCAGAATAGATACTTTTGTTAGCAGCTCCTGCTCATCAACCGGTTTGGCAATAAAATCGTTGCCACCGGCATCATAAGCTTTTAACCGCTCTTGTAGCGAGTTTAGGTTTGAAAAAAACAGAATGGGCACGGTATGACCGGCAAGCCTTATTTTGTAGGCTGCTTCATAGCCATTCATACGTGGCATTTGAATGTCCATTAAAATAAGGCTCGGTGTGCGAGAGTTGGTCAGCTCAAGTGCTGCCTCGCCGTCATGCGCGACTTCTATCCGGTACTGTGATGACAACATATGTGTGTGATATTCCACAACAAAGTCGTCATCATCAACGATCAGAATTGTCTCCATTCAGCTCACCAGTTAAGTTAGCGTCGTCGTGGCTGACAGGTGCAGTACGCTGCTATTTTCTTCATTCAGCCCCCAAGTTATCAATTCAAGACTAGAATACAAAAAGAAACTTTACCAATGACCTATCGGATGGGGAAGGCAGTGAAACTTTTGTTGTTAGCACTGGTGTTTATACTGATTGCCGGATGCTCTGATCCCTCTCGAACACAGCTCAGAGTCGGGTTTAATCTCTGGCCTGGTTACGAGACACTTTATTTGGCTAAGCAAAAAGGTCTGTTGAAAGAGAATATCAAGCTGGTTGAGCTGCTGTCTGCAACCGATACCATGGACGCATTTCGTCATGGCCGAATCGAAGTAGCAGCACTGACGCTCGATGAAGCCTTGCTGTTGGTTGCTGAGGGGATTGCACTCAAAATCGTCCTGATTATGGACATATCAAACGGAGCCGATGCGGTGGTTGTGCGTGAGTCCGTCTCCGAACTGGCACAACTTAAAGGTAAGCGAATAGCATATGAACAAACTGCTGTTGGTGCCTTGATGCTGCATGAAACGCTGGATGCGGCACAATTGAGTATGGCGGACATAGATGCGGTGCACCTGCCAGTAAATCAGCACCTTCGGGCCTTTCAGTCGCGCGCCGTTGACGCGGTAGTGACGTTTGAACCGGTCACGACTCAGCTTGTGAATCAGGAGCATAAAATTATTTTTGACAGTGCGCAGATCCCCGGCAAAATCGTGGATGTGCTGGTCGTCAGAACCGCAGATCTTAATCATCATCATGAGGCGTTACAGACATTGGTTTCGGCCCAATTTTCGACACTGGCATATATAGAAAAATACCCTAAAAACGCTGCCCAGCTGATGTCTCCCCGGCTTGGCTTGCAACCACATGAGCTGTTAGCTGCACTCGATGGCATTACACTGGCCGATGCTCCGACAAACCGTTCTTTGCTGGTGGGTAAGGGAACAGAACCGCCTTTGCACTCAACCGTAGAGCGGCTGTTATCGGTACTGGTAGAGCAGAACATGATTGATGAAGTGGCAGATGTGCATGACCTGGTTGATGCGAGGTTTGTGCGCCAATGAGGCAACCAGGGGTGCCTACATCCTTGGCATTTTGGGTGCCTGTGGGTGTCCTGTTACTTTGTCTGGCTGTTCTGAGTCTGAGTACAATGGTGATTTATACTGGCAGCCGGGATGCCTCTTATTCAAGTCATCAGTCACATGCCAGCTATTTGCTGATGACATTGAAACGTCATGTCGAAGTAAATCTGAGTTCGGACAGGCCCGAAGAAATCCGTCATGATTTATCCGTTATAGGCACTGTACCGGAAGTCATCAGCATTGTGGTTGCGGATCATACCGGGCGAATACTATTCAGTAATCAGTTTGCGGAGGTTGGTAAATCCTTACAGGACATCGCGAGTCATGGTTTCGATAGGTCGGTTAAAGCGGCCCTGAGTCGTAACATGCCGCTGCTGACCTTTTCTGCCGACCGTGCAAGGCTTGAGGCGTTTCAGAGCTTTGCTTTGCCATCGAGCACTGAGCTGCGTTCGACCCGCCTTGGCATCATTTATCTGCATTATAATCTTGCGTTGAGTGAGCAGGCTTTGTGGCGCAATATTCGGTTTAATCTGGCTCTGATGTGGATAGGTTGTGGGGTACTGATCCTGATGGTGATGATACTGCTTAGAAAGCGGGTTATTACGCCATTGAGTGACCTTGCCAGACAGGCCTCTTTGCTCGCTGATGGCACCTATACGCTTCAAAAAGTGGAATCGGGATTCAAAGAAATAGCAGCGCTCACCAGGACGTTCAACTGGGCCGCCAGTGCCATTCGTGAACATATTGCCCTGCTGGATAACAACCAGCGTGAGCTTGAATCCCGCGTTAAATTGCGCACTGCGGAGCTACAAAGTGCTAACCTGAATTATGAACAGGCACAAAAAATGGCGCGTCTGGGCCGCTGGGAATTAGAACTGCAAAGTGGTCTGGTTCACTTGTCTCAGGAGGCTTATGAAATTCTGGGGGCATCGCCAGCACATCCGGTAACCGTGCACACCTTATTTGGTCATACTGATGTCGCCTCTCACACGGCATTGCAGGCTATTTTTGATAATCAGCAACAGCATCATGATTTCAATTATGAGTTGCATAATAATGAGAGTTGCCATTTTATCCGGTTGGTGGCTGAGCGCTCTCTGGACAGCAATACCGGCCACTACAAGCTAGTGGGGATTGTTCAAGATATCTCTGAACAAATGCACAAAGAGCGCTCATTGATAGAAAATCAGGCTATGACTCGTGCCATCATTGATACGGCAGCCGATGCCATCATAGTGATCAACATTCATGGCGAAGTACAAGAGTTTAGCCCGGCAGCGGTTGAAATGTTTGGCTACGCGCGCGACGAAGTGTTAGGAAGAAATTTGCGTATGCTGATGCCTGAGCCTGACCGCAGCAGCCATGATCAGTATATGCAAAACTATTTTGATACGGGCATTAAAAAAGTTATCGATAACAAACGCGAGGTGACAGCACGCAAGAAAAATGGCCAGTGTTTTCCCATCGACTTGGCTGTTGCTGAAACTAAAGTGGGAGAGGTGAATTATTTCACCGCCATCATTCGAGACATTACTGAGCGTAAAGAGGCAGAGAAAAAGCTCCTTGAAGCAATGGAGGCCGCACAAAGTGCGACCCGTGCTAAGTCGCAGTTTCTTGCCAATATGTCTCATGAGATTCGTACCCCCATGCATGCAATCACCGGGTTAACCCATTTAGCGCTCAAAATAGATGCACCACCAAAAATGCATAACTATCTGAAAAAAATACGTTATGCCGCAGATAATCTTATGGGGATCCTGAATGATATCTTGGATATTTCTAAAATTGAGGCAGGTAAACTGAGTGTGGAGTCTGTGCCGTTTCGCCCGAAAATACTCATCGAGCATATTTGCGGTCTGATCGCAGCGCGGATTGAAGAGAAACAGTTGGGTTTTAAGGTAAGCCTGGACCCTGCGTTACCTGAGGTCCTGATGGGGGATTCGCTCAGGCTCAGTCAGATATTGCTCAATTTACTCAGCAATGCAGTTAAATTCACACCTCATTATGGCAGTCTATCTTTGCAGTTGGCGATTAAGACCCTGACGGAGTCCAGTGCAAAAATTGTGTTCACCGTATCTGATTCCGGCATAGGCATTTCACCGGAGCAGCTGCAAACCTTGTTTACCCCGTTTACTCAGGCGGATGCATCAACAACTCGTCAGTACGGTGGAACCGGCCTGGGTCTGGCAATCAGCAAAAACCTGGTGAAACTGATGGATGGCAGGATTTGGTGTGAAAGCACCGAGGGGAAAGGTACACGTTTTTTCGTGGAAATCGACTTTCCCATTGCAACCGCTACGACTGCATCTCCACCGCAAATCGGTACGCAGATTGAGCAGGGGGCCTTGCCAGAACTACTAGGAGGAGCACTGGTACTTCTGGTTGAGGACAACGATATCAATCGGGAAATTGCACAGGAGATACTGACTGACGCGGGTATGCAGGTGCTTACTGCCGAACATGGAGAAGAAGCGCTGGAGCTATTACAGGAAACTCCAGTTGATCTGATCCTGATGGATTGCCAAATGCCGGTCATGGACGGTTATACCGCAACCCGGGAGATTAGAAAAAGCGCAGTCTGTCGAGAGGTGCCGATCATCGCGCTGACCGCAAATGTTATGCAACATGATCTGCAGGAAATCAAAGCCTGTGGTATGGACGATCATATCGCCAAGCCAATCAATGTAGAGTTGGCTTATCAAAAAATATATCAATGGCTTAGCAAGAAACCGAAACAGGGTCTTTGTAAGGTGCCTGTGGTCACAGAGTCTGAACCTGCCGACATGCCTTCACTCACGCCAATACAAACGCAGGATAGTACAGCAAGTGAATTACTCGATGTGACGCAAGGACTAAGGCATGTTAATGGCAACGAGGCGTTTTATCATAAAATGTCTGATAAGTTTGTCGTTGCACAGGAGGCATTTTGTGCGCGGCTGAGGCAAACGTTGCAAGAAGAGGACATCGAAGCGGCTGCTCGAATGGCGCATACATTAAAAGGGCAGGCAGGGTATCTGGGGCTGGTGCGCTGTGCAGAGCTTGCGGCGCAGCTAGAGCAAGCCATTGTGCAGCAAAATCCTCAGCAGTCAAACTTAATCCTGGAACTTGAAGATGTATTGACGCGCTCTTGCCAGCTGCTTAAAGCGGCACTGTAAGGGCCGGGTGATAGAATGCTTAATTTTAGACGGCTAAACATCTAGAAGTTGAAATTTATTCCCGTTCCTTCATAATGTCGCAAGTTAGCGGATCTATCTTTAAGGGTCCTAGTCACTGAGGGGAATATCATGCCAATCACAGTCACCGACGATTTACCTGCCATCAGCCATTTGCGTCATGAAAATGTCTTTGTGATGCCACAAAGCCGAGCCAGTACGCAGGAGATCCGACCAATGCGTCTGGCAATACTCAATCTAATGCCCAATAAAGTGGAAACAGAAGTGCAGTTTATTCGTCTGCTGGCCAACACACCCTTGCAGGTGAACGTGGATCTGCTGCGCCTGGACACCCACCGTAGTTCCGACAACTCGGAGCAGCATCTGAATATGTTTTATCGTTATTTTTCGGACGTCAGAGAAGAAAATTACGATGCATTGATTGTTACCGGTGCACCACTTGCTCACCTTGAGTACGAAGAGGTGACTTACTGGGAAGAGTTACAGGCATTTTTTGACTGGGCCGAACACCATGTAACCTCAACACTATTCTCCTGCTGGGCGGCACATGCCGGTCTGTTTCATCATCACGGCCTGAAGCGGGAACTCAAAAAAGATAAGCTGTGTGGGGTGTTCCGCCACCACTGCTACTTTGAACATGGTGCGTTAACCCGTGGGTTTGACGATGAGTTTTTGGTGCCCCATTCCCGTTATGGTCATATTGAGGCCAGCAAAATCGAAGCCTGTGAGGAGCTGGTGACGTTGGCGGGCTCTGAACGAGTTGGGGCCTACCTGATCAAAAATGTGTCGGGCAGTCAGGTTTATATTACCGGGCATCCGGAATACGACGCCGATACCTTAAGTAAAGAATATTTCCGCGATTGCGAAAAAGGTCCGGATGCGCCCAAGCCGGAAAATTATTTCCCAGCAGATGACGTTAACGCTAAGCCATCTAAGACATGGCAAAGCCATGCCTTTTTGTTATTCTCCAACTGGTTAAACTACTATGTTTACCAAACCACTCCGTACGATATTAATCTGGTTAGCCAGGATGTAAGGACTAACAATTATGCCGAATAAACCTATCATCACCGCGGCCGATGGTGCAGCCATTGCCGATGCACTTAAAACGGCCATGCAACAGCGTATTTTGATCCTCGACGGTGCTATGGGCACCATGATCCAAAAACACAAATTTGAGGAAGAGGACTATCGGGGCGAGCGTTTTAAAGACTGGCATGTCCTTATCAAAGGTAATAACGACCTGTTAAGCCTGACTCAGCCTGACGTGATCCGCCAGATCCATCGTGAATATCTTGAAGCGGGTGCGGACATTATTGAAACCAATACCTTTAACGCCACCACTATTTCGATGGAAGATTACGATATGGCCAGCCTGAGCCGCGAGATCAATGTCGAATCGGCGCGTCTGGCACGGGCTGTCTGTGATGAGTTTACCGCCAAAGACCCGAGTAAGCCGCGTTATGTGGCCGGTGTTTTGGGGCCAACCTCAAAAACCTGCTCGATTTCACCGGATGTGAATGACCCGGGTTATCGCAATGTCTCGTTTGATCAGCTGGTGGCGGCCTATATTGAGTCGACCGAAGCCTTAATTGAAGGTGGCGCACATCTGATCCTGATTGAAACCATCTTCGATACGCTGAATGCGAAAGCGGCGGCTTATGGGGTGGAAGAAGCCTTTGAGCGCACCGGTATAACCCTGCCGGTGATGATCTCCGGGACCATTACCGATGCGTCAGGGCGTACCTTGTCGGGCCAGACAACCGAAGCCTTTTACAACTCTATCCGTCATATCAAACCGATTTCCATTGGACTGAATTGTGCACTTGGTCCGGATCTGCTGCGTGCCTATGTCGAAGAATTGTCGCGGGTGTGCGAAACCTATACGTCGGTGCACCCTAATGCGGGCCTGCCGAATGAGTTTGGTGAGTACGACTTGGAAGCCCCTGAGATGGCGAAGGAAATCATTGACTGGGGTAAGGAAGGTTTTATTAATATTGTGGGTGGTTGCTGTGGTACAACACCCGACCATATTCGCGCTTTTGTAAAAGGGCTGGAGCAGGTGGCACCGCGCACTTTGCCTGAGCTTGAAGTAAGAATGCGCCTGGCGGGCCTTGAAGCCTGTAATCTGAATTAGGAAGTACTGATATGACGCAATCTACAGCCATTTTTACTAACGTTGGTGAAAGAACCAATGTGACCGGCTCAGCGCGTTTTAAGCGTTTGATCCTGGAAGAAGATTACGAAGCCGCGCTGGATGTGGCGCGCAGCCAGGTGGAAAACGGCGCCCAGGTGATCGACATCAACATGGATGAGGCGATGCTGGATTCTAAGGCCGCCATGGTTAAGTTCCTGAACCTGATTGCCTCAGAGCCGGATATTTCCCGCGTGCCAATCATGGTCGACTCTTCCAAATGGGAAGTGATTGAAGCCGGCCTGAAATGTATTCAGGGTAAGGCCATCGTCAACTCAATTTCACTCAAAGAGGGCCGCGAGCCGTTTGAGCGTCAGGCGAAGATCATTAAGCGCTTTGGTGCGGCTATGGTGGTGATGGCGTTCGACGAAACGGGCCAGGCCGAAACAGCCGACCGCAAGTTTGAGATCTGTGAGCGTTCTTATCGTATTCTGGTGGATGAGCTGGGTTTCCCGCCGGAAGACATTATTTTTGATCCTAATATCTTTGCTGTGGCAACGGGGATCGAAGAGCACGATAACTATGCTGTCGAGTTTATTGAAGGCACCCGACGCATCAAGCAAAACCTGCCGCACTGTAAAGTGTCGGGCGGGGTGTCGAATGTGTCTTTCTCGTTCCGCGGTAACAACCCGGTGCGTGAAGCCATTCACTCGGTGTTTTTATATCATGCCATTCAGGCCGGTATGGACATGGGCATTGTCAACGCGGGTCAGCTGACGGTATACGATGATATTCCCGATGAACTGCGCAAGGCGGTAGAGGATGTGGTCCTCAACACTGACCCCGGTGCCGGTGAGCGTCTGGTAGAGATAGCGCCTAATTACTCGGGGATGGCACAGGCTGAGAAAGCGGAAGATCAGGAATGGCGCAGCTGGCCTGTGGCCAAGCGCCTGGAGCATGCGCTGGTTAAAGGCATTACTGAATTTATTGAAGAAGACACTGAAGCCTGTCGTCAGCAGTTTGATAAACCCATTGAGGTGATCGAAGGCCCGCTGATGGATGGCATGAATGTGGTCGGCGACTTATTTGGTGCCGGTAAAATGTTCCTGCCTCAGGTGGTTAAATCTGCACGCGTGATGAAACGGGCAGTGGCCTATCTGGACCCTTACATTGAGGCGGAAAAACAGGCTGGCCAGAGTAATGGTAAAATCATCATGGCGACGGTTAAGGGAGATGTACACGACATAGGTAAAAACATTGTGGGTGTGGTGCTGCAGTGTAATAACTATGAGGTTGTGGACTTGGGCGTGATGGTGCCGGCAGAGAAAATTCTGCAAACCGCCATAGATGAAAATGCCGATGCCATTGGTTTATCGGGTTTGATCACGCCTTCGCTGGATGAAATGGTGCATGTCGCCAAAGAAATGACCCGTCGTGGGTTTGAGATCCCCTTGCTGATCGGTGGCGCAACCACCTCTAAAGCGCATACGGCGGTGAAGATTGAACCGCAATACGACAAGGGCGTGGTTTATGTGAACAATGCCAGCCGCGCGGTGGGTGTGGTTTCCAGTTTACTGAGTGCCACGCAAAAGCCCGGCTTTTTGGAAAAAACCGCCAGTGAATACGTTAAGGTGCGCGATCAACAGGCGCGTAAAAAGCCCCGCTCAAAACCCGTGACTTTAGCCCGCGCGCGCGATAATGCGGTTAAGCTTGACTGGGACAATTACACCCCACCGGTGCCCAAAAAGCTGGGCATCACCGAGTTTAAAGACGTCAGTATTGCCACCTTGCGCGAGTATATCGACTGGACGCCCTTTTTCATGACCTGGACGCTGGCAGGCAAATACCCGCGTATTCTGGAAGATGAAGTGGTGGGTGAGGAAGCGAAAAAGCTTTTTGCCGACGCCAATGCCATGCTCGACGAGCTGAGTGCCAAAGGCAGTTTACAACCGCTGGGCGTAATTGGCCTGTTCCCGGCCAATCGGGTGGGCGATGACATTGAAATCTATCGCGATGAAAGCCGTGAAGAAGTGCTGCTGAAGTCTTGTCAGTTGCGTCAGCAAACCGAAAAAACCGATTTTCCAAACTATTGTCTGGCCGATTACATCGCGCCGAAAGGCACGCCGGATTATTTTGGTGCGTTTGCGGTTACCGGTGGCCTGGAGGAGGACGATTTAGCCGAGGTGTTTGAGCAGCAGCAGGACGATTACAACAAAATCATGGTGAAAGCTGTGGCAGATCGTCTGGCCGAGGCCTTTGCTGAGTACTTGCATGAGCAGGTGCGTAAGCAATACTGGGGCTTTGCTGAGGACGAAAAGCTCAGCAATGAAGAACTGATCCGCGAGAACTATCAGGGGATCCGCCCGGCGCCGGGTTATCCTGCGTGTCCTGAACACACTGAGAAAGACAAGATCTGGCAGCTGCTTGATGTAGAAAACCGCATTGGTATGAAGCTCACCAGCTCTTACGCCATGTGGCCGGGCGCGGCGGTATCTGGCTGGTACTTCTCGCATCCGGATTCTAAATACTTCGCTGTGGCAGCGATTCAGCAAGATCAGGTAGAAGATTATGCCCGGCGCAGTAACATGACGCTGGCAGAAGCTGAGCGCTGGCTGTCGCCCAACCTGGGGTATGAACCTCAGTCGTAATTGTGCATATGCAGGGTGCCACTTTGGCACCCTGACTTTTTGCCGACAAAAAGTCAGTAAATTTTGCTTGCATTAAACCACTTTTTCGATATTATTACTCCCTTGCTTTAAATAACCTCTGATTTAAAGCGTCATAGAAGTAATGCCCTCTTGCCTTGATCCAGTAAGCCCGCATTAAAAATTACAAGTAGAGCTTATTATAGTCAGGCGATATACCACTGCAGTTACCCCATCCGGGGACGTTGTGAATGCAGATATTAAGATCGCCAGTACCATTTCCTTTTAAGCGCGCTTCGGTTTGCAGACGCAAAAGTGTCGAAAAATTGATCGTGGATTTTTTCAGGTTTGGTATCAAACTGTCATAAAGCTCGTTTATTGTCTAAAGCGTTAGCCTTCAGGCTGCGCATTATAAAAGTGAGTTTTATTATGTCTTATACATACAACGGAACAGAGATCCGTGTTGAGCAACCAATTCGCTCAATTTCGGTGAACAAATCAAAAGTCGTTTTTGCTGATGGCACAGGCCGCAAACAAACGCAATTTTCAAGTGGCAGCGAAGCCCGTCACTTCCTGAACTGGTTGACACGTGCTTGCTAAGTAAAGCAAGCCCATCAACTCAGACACAGCGCCGAGGTAACTGACAAGTTACGTCGGCGTTTTGCTTTTATACGTTGCACTTGTTGCTTTTCTAATGTACTTTTCCGTAGTTTTCATGGGGACATTTCGCTATGAAGACGCCAATAGTGTGAAAACAAAAGAATAACGATATTAGGAAGCCAACAATGGACTCGACTTCTACCCCTGCCGCTGCCGAACCGGGCAGTCAACCTACACCATCCCAACTGCTATTTACCGGTAACGGCAAAGAGTATTTCGGTATATGGATCGTCAATATGCTACTGACCCTGGTGACACTGGGTATCTACTCAGCCTGGGCGACGGTACGGACTAAGCAATATTTTTATGGTCATACTCTGTTAGACGGGCACAGGTTTGACTATCTTGCAACACCAATTCAAATACTTAAAGGTCGTTTGCTCGCCGTGGGCCTGTTCGTTATCTACAGCATGATATCGAGTTATTTCCCGCTTGTGGGGGCGATGATGGCATTTGCACTGGCACTGTTGGTGCCCTGGATGATCAATCAGGGTCTGAAATTCAGTATGCGCATGACCCGTTATCGCAATATTCGCTTTGCCTTTAGAGGTAACTATGGCGAGGCGATGGTGAACTTTGTGGTGCTACCATTTGTCAGTATTTTTACCTTGTACCTGTTGATGCCTTGGGTGCTCAAGCGCATTGACGCTTATATTCACAGTAATATTCGCTACGGTGATAAACCGGTGAGCGTGCAATTACAGGGCAAAGAATACTATGCCGCCGCATTGCTGGTGATATTACTGGGCATACTGACGATGATGTTGCTGGGTCTCGCACTAAGTCTGGTAGCCGATATCAACATTAACCCCGGTGAACTGGGAGCAGGTAACTTTGGCGTGTTCCTGATTGTGCCTCTGTACTTGTTTGTAATTTCTGCACTGCAAGGTATTTATCAGGCGCTGATCCGCAATCATATTCTGAATAATGCGCAAATTGATGAGGTTGCAGAATTTAAATCAACTCTGGCACCGCTGCGTTATGCCCTGATCCTGGCAACCAACGCCGCTGCGATTGTACTGACCGCAGGCCTTGCATTCCCCTGGGCAAAAGTGCGTAAGGTCAGGGCACTGGCTGAGGCAACTCAGGTGGTGTTACTACCAGGTGCAGACCATGTGCTGGATAGTGCTCAGCAGGCTGACTCTTCCTTTGCTGAAGAAGCTGCCAATGTGTTTGACGTTGATATCTCGTTGACCTGATGATCCGGGGATACTTTTATCAGCCAAACAGCAGCCGGGTGCAAGAAGCCATTGCCCGGCTCAATGACAGCCATATCGCCGTTTACACGGACGATGAGTGTGTGTGCGAAAGTTCGGTTGAGACGCTTCAGGTTTCGGCGCACATACCTGGGCAGGCCAGCGAGCTGACCTTCACAGACGGGGCACGTTTTGTGCCGCTGGACGTGGCACATCGCTGGCCTTTTCAGTCAAATAAGCGTTCGCTACTGGCTAAGCTCGAATCCAATCTTGCCCTGATCGTGTGTGCCTTGGTAGCAACGCCTGCGTTACTGTATGCCTTGCTCTTTAAGGTGGTTCCCGGGATTGCGGTGACCGCTGTGCAGACTATGCCAGATGCGGTCGTGGAGCAAATGGGCCAGCAATCAATGGTGCTCATTGAGCGTACCGTATTGTCGCCCTCGGCTCTCTCTGAGAAAGAGCAGGCGGCCATTGAGCGACTATGGCTGGACACGGTTGCTCAGCTTGACTTGTCTGCACAGAAATACCGTATTGATGTCTATCACTCTGAACATTTTGGCGCGAATGCCTTCGCGCTGCCACATGGGCAGGTCGTGGTGACCGATGAGCTGGCAACACTACTGGCCGACAACCCTGATGCGCTCAGAGCTATTCTGTTACACGAGATTGGCCACGTAGAGCGTATGCACAGTGTGCGCCTTGCTTCTCAGGCGGCGGTGGCCAGTATTGCCATTGCCATGCTGGTGGGTGACCTGGATATAGTTGCTGAGGTGGTACTGGGTTCGGGCAGTGCCTTGCTTGATTTACAGTTCTCAAAGAAGATGGAGTGGGAAGCTGATAACTATGCGCTGGCGCAGCTGCATCGTCTGGGTTATAGCGGTGAGCATTTTGCTCAGGCACTGGAGTCACTTGCCAAACTTGGCGAGACCCATGAGCAAAACTGGTTGAAGTACCTTTCTACACACCCCAGTTTGCAGGAGCGTATTGAATATGCCAGAAGTTATACTGCATCTCCTTGATAATAGTAGATAAACCGGTATTTGGTATTGTTGTACGTCTGTTTGCTCATCGATACCAATATTTCTAAGGGGCCTCAGTGAGGCCTTTTTCTTTTTTGGTTAGCAAGCCCACAGGTTTTCTACAGCAAAACTATCAGGCTCTTTCAATCATTTTTAACCCCTTCTTATTGTTCCAAAAATCGTGATTTATAATTTGCTTTTACTTCATTGTGCTTATTTTTTGTTATTTTCAGGTTAACTTCTGTTCGCTCCTTCCTGTATACTAGAGGATGCTGTGATTGATCTGTGTGCTGGGGAGGCAAATGAAGTTTTTGGTGTTGTTATTGCTTGTTGTGTCGCAATGTGCCAAAGCCCACAACCCTTTGATTGTTGATATCATCAGCAGCGAGAATTTTTCTCAGCGTTATCAGGCATTTTTACAGGGCCGTTCGGTGCTTGATGTTACTGACTTTCGGCCAACCACGCAGGGCTCTCATATTGAAATCATCGAAATGGTGCTGTTGCAGCAAGCTTTGTTCCTGGGTGGCGAAACCCGGGAGGTGATATTCAATCCTAAACCCTCAGTCAATATCCTCGAATTCACAGACATGATAGCCGGAGAAAGCTTGATCCTGGCGCGCACCGTCTGGCATGAAGATGTGATTAATTATCGTGGTTCTGTGTACGTGAGTGATCCGGTCGTCAAATTCGGAGAGTACGAAGCCGGTATATATGTAGCAAAGCGCAATCAGGCGCTGCATCAGACCACACAAGATGGGCTTGAGCAACTAACACTGGTTGCCAACCCTCGCTGGCGGGTAGACTGGCACGCCCTGACGAACAGCAAGATGAACCTGGTGAGCTTTATTGGCCCATGGGAAAGTATGCTCAACATGGTAGAAACCGACATCGTTGATGGCATGCTGGTAAATTTTAGTGTGAGTGAATCTCTACAGTTGGTATTTGAAGGGCGAGACTATGTGCCCATAGAGGGGGTAAAAATGGTATTGCCCGACTCACGTCACTTTATTGTCAGCAAACGTCATCCCGAAGGCGCTCAGATATTTGCTGCATTAAACCGCGGCCTCAAGGAACTCAGACGTCGTGGGGTGATCCGCAAAGCACTGACGGAGTCAGGGTTTATTAACCGCAAGGTACAAGACTGGAGTGTCATTAATCGGGCTATGTTGCCGCAGGAGTCTCAACCATGATTCGCTTGGGTCTCCTGACAGGTTGGCTGCTATGTATTGTGTTAAGCGTGTGTACTGCGGCAACTGAGCTGGCGTCACCCAGAGTACTTGAAACGTCGCTGGCTAAATTAAGTGCTACTGTTAAAAGCGATTTTGACCTCTCGCTATTACCTGAGTTAAGGGCGTTGCGACGCGATGCACAGGCGATTGACGCGCTGGAAATTGTCGCTCAAACCTTGTTGCTGGAAGGTCAGATCCGTCAACAGTATGGTGACTATCAGCAGAGCTTGATATTGCACAACGATGCATTACAACTCGCTATTAAACGAAAAGATTTGGCTTTGATGGCACAAAGCCGGCTAGCCATTGCCAAGTTAGAAATGGATCTTGAGCGTTATAACTATGCACAGCGCTCTTTGGATGACGTACATCAATTGATCTCCCAGTTGAACAATCATGCTCAGACCATGCCCTATGTCGCTCAGTTGCTGTTGTTAGAGCACAGGTTATGGCAAGGCTACTTATATGTGCTGCTGGGGAGCTATCATCAGGCAGTGGCTGCGCTGCACACCGATAACCTGGTGGTCACTGGGGCACCAGAGCTGGTCGATAAACTGTATTTGGTAAGAGCCTGGGCATTACTCAAACTTGGCCGCTTCCAGCAGGCACAACCTATACTCAACCGGGTTGCACAAAGCGATACACTCATTCGCAATCAAAGAATGAAGATCCGTTTCAAGCTATTGCAGTCCATGGCCTGGCTGCAATCAGGCGATTTTCAGCAAACGCTGGAAACGGCCATGCCAGCATTAAAAGCAACCTTTGCAACACGGTTTTTGGAAGAGCAGGCTGACTTGCAGTTTGTATTATCCAATGCCTATGTACAGCTGGGTGATTATCAGCAGGCCCACCTATATCTGAAACGCTACGCACTGACCAAGGATGCGCTTAACTTTCAAAAACGTAATAACAAGCTGCTACAACTGGAATCGCAGTACGCACTGGCCACACAAAAGCAGCAACTGAACTTACTGGAAAAAGACAATGCCTTGCAGGCGCAAGAAATCTTTCGTCACCAGCAAATTCTTGAAAACACCCGCCTGGCGCAGCAGCGCGGCGCATTATTGTTGATCCTGGCATTGGCATTATTAGGGTTCTTATACTGGCGATGGCAGAATAAGCGTAACCTGTCGTTACTTGAAGAGCAGGTAAAGCAAAGAACAGCTGAGCTGGACGAGCGAAATCGCCAGTTGCAAGCACTGAGTTACTCCGACAGTCTGACCGGTTTGCATAACCGTCATTATTTCTTTAGTGAGGCTGATAAACTCCTGACACAAGCCCGCAATGCATCACAGAGCACGATTTTTTGTCTGATAGACATCGACCACTTTAAACTGATCAATGACGGTTATGGTCATGCAACGGGCGATCTGGTGTTACAGCAGTTTGCTGAAGTCGTTACAAAGGAGCTGAGAGAGCAGGATGAGCTGGTTCGCTGGGGAGGAGAGGAGTTTTTATTGGTGATGCCTCAGACCGATATGTTAACCGCGCAACAGATGGTTGAGCGGCTTCACAATGCAGTGGCACAATTTTCGTTTTGTCAGGATAGTCAGCCGCTTAACTGCACCTGCTCGATTGGCTTTGCCGCTTTTCCCTTACGGTTGGCTGAGACACAGAGCTGCAGCTGGGAGCAGGTGTTGGAGTTGGCGGATAATTGCTTGTACCGGGCTAAGCACGGTGGCCGCAATGCCTGGGTTGGTCTGAGCTTGCCTGCCCAGCCACTAGGTATGACGTTGCAGCAATTGCAACAAAATTTGGACGCATTTACCGTATGCAGCACAAAACTCGCCGGGTAAGCCTTTTTAGTTAATAGGGTGATAAAGAATAAAATATTGCGATAGTTGAAGGCTGGGGGTTTTAAACTGGCGAGCTTGTTCTATGCTCTGTAGATAAGGGAAATATAGATGACTAGCTTGTGATACTTAATTTGCCGGACAACTCCAGAATACTGATTGTTGATGATGACCCCAGCAGCATTCTGATTGTCAAAAAAGCCGTGAGTGATTTAGGTGAGGTGTTTTCAACTTCTGAAGCCAGTTATGCGGTGACGTTGATAAAAGAAATAAAGCCACATGTGATCTTGCTTGATATCGACATGGGTAAGTATAACGGTGTAGATATTTGCCGTATGCTCAAAAGCGACCCGGACACTGCCCACTATATCATTATTTTTATTACCGCTAGCCGCGACCCTGAGATCGAGTTTAAGTCGCTGACGGAAGGGGGCGCCGATTATATCCCCAAGCCTATAGACTTAAAAATCTGCCGGATGCGGGTCTATAACCAGCTGGCTATGCTGGCCTATCAGCAAAATCTGGAGCGCACTTCGCAAGCGCTTTATCAGGAAAAGCAACGCCTGAAAGTGACACTCAATTCTATTGGCGATGCTGTAATAGCGACAGACACACAGGCTTTGATCACCTACATGAACCCCATTGCCGAGCGCCTTAGCGGGTACGCCTCAAGCTATGCTGTAGGAAAGCACATTGAGGAAATTCTCGATTTGCGTGATGCTTCGTCACAAAGCCGCTCGTTTAACCCCGCCGTGATGGCGCTGGAAGAAAAACGCAATGTGGCGATGGCACTGAACTGTCAGCTGCACAGCCGGGAAGGGCAAATTTACAGAGTTGAAGACTCTGCTGCGCCTATCCGCGATGAAGATAATATCATCATCGGGGCCATCATAGTGTTCCATGATGTCAGCGAGTCGGTTGCCATGGCGGTTAAAATGAACTTTCTGGCCAATAACGACCAGCTGACCGGATTACCTAATCGTATTTTGCTGCATGATAGGTTGCAGCATGCCATTGCCTGTTCCAAAGCCTCCGACACTTACACTGCGCTGTTACTCATTGATCTTGACCATTTTAAATACATTAACGACGCGCTGGGCCACTTTCTGGGCGATGAATTAATCAAGAAAGTGGCAAAACGGCTGGAGTCGGTGATTGACCCAAACGCAACGCTGGCACGAGTTGGTGGGGATGAATTTGTGCTGGTTTTAGAAGAAGTGCGCTCCGTCAATTATGTGGCTGTGGTCGCCAGCAACCTGATTGCCAGCTTTAAAGAGCCTTTTATGCTGGAACAAAAGGAATATCAGATTTCGGTCAGTATTGGCGTGAGTATGACGGAGCTGGATGCGAATGAGGAAGAGGTCATGATGCGCCATGCCGATGTGGCTATGTACCGAGCAAAAAATCAGGGGCGAAATACAGTATGCTTTTTTTCTCAAGAGCTTGAAGCAGAACTGATGAAACGCCATGAGCTGGAGCAGCAATTACGTGATGCCCTGGAAAAAGATACCTTAATCGTGCTATTTCAGCCTCAGGTAGAGATAGCCTCGGGGAAAATTTGCGGTTTTGAGGCGTTGGTAAGATTGAAAGATGGCCGTGGCAGTTTGATTTCACCGCAGGAGTTTATCCCGCTCGCTGAGGAGATAGCTCTGATTGATACTTTGGGTCATCAGGTGCTACAAAAAAGCTGTGAGTTTGCCAGCCAGTTGATGGCACTGAGCGGAGATCTTAAAGTGAGTGTTAATGTCTCTGCGCAGCAGGTCCGTGATGAACAATTTATTGAGCATGTTGTTCAGTGCCTGGAGTCAAGTCAGGTGCAGAGCAGGATGCTGGAACTGGAGGTCACCGAAAGTGCCTTGGTTGATGATTTTGAGCAGACGCGAAGGACGTTGTTGGCGCTGTCAAACATGGGGGTCAGCATTGCCATAGACGATTTTGGCACGGGCTATTCCAGTTTATCTTACCTGAAGGCCTTTCCGCTTGATGTGCTCAAGATAGACCGGGCATTTATTATGGATATGAACACTGACGAACAGAGCCTTGGCATTGTACAGACCATTGTTTTGCTCGCCCAGGCATTAGGCCTGAAGTTGGTCGCTGAGGGAGTCGAAACGCACTCTCAGTTGTCTGAACTAAGCAGCCTGAACTGTGATGTGGCACAGGGATATCTTTATGCCCGACCACTTGGCAGTCAGGCGGCCTTTGAGTTTGCTGAGCATAATTTGGCTGCGGGTGCCAAGCCGGGATGAGACTGGGTAAGACTACACAAGGTTCAGCTAAAAGTGAAAAGTCTTTGCGGGAGCCATGTAAAGTGCGTGTCATAGACTATAGTTTGAGTATAGCAGCTGTTTTTAAAGTTATTTTTTCGGTCAACGGCCTTTCTGTGCAGGGTTATGGCCGAGCTGACATCGGTAAAAAACCATTAAAAAACACCCTGTATACAGGGGTAAAGGTCATATTATGATAAGGATCCTGTCGGCAAAACAAGGTAAGCAAACGCGTTGGTTTGCAGGCGTGCTCAGCCTGTTATTGCTTCTGTTGATTGCACTGGCTGTGTTTTTCTTTGAACGTAAGCTGCAACGCGAAGTACAGTTTGAAGTAGAAAGCCAGCTCAAGCTAAATACGGCGCACATCGCAGAGCAATTTGAGCGGCGCTACCGGGCTGATTTAAGCTACCTGCACTTTTTGAAAGATACCCCGCCTTTTCCGGGCATAGCCCGCGCATTAAAAAACAATGGCGTTGATCCACAGGACAATCAGCCCATTGAATTATGGAAAACGCGCATTGCCACTATTTTTAGATCTCTCATTCATAACAACTCCGAGTTATTGCAGCTGAGGATCATTATGCCGGATGGACGGGAGTTTGTTCGGGTTGATCGGCGGCGTGGCAAGGTTGAGCGGATCCCCGAGGCCAAACTGCAGGATAAATCGAATAAAGATTATGTTCATGAAACCCTGGACCTGTCCGAAGAAATGCACTTTGCGTCGCGTATTTCACTGAATTTTGAAAACAACAAAGTGCAGCGTCCGTTTACCCCTGTGCTGCGCATCGCCATGCCTTTGTTCGATGCAGATAACGATCTGTTTGGTTTATTGGTGCTTAATTCCAGTGCCCGACAGCTGATTGAATTACTCAATGATGACACCGCAGAGTATTATCTGACCGATCATCAGGGGCACTATATTTATGGCCCTGAGCCGGTGTTTCATTACACTCGGGATCTGGCTAGTCCACGCCTGTTTGATGACGACTTCAGGTTACACAGCACGGCAAAAGGGCGGGTTGACGGTGCGGCAAAGCATGGCTCTGTGGGAATGCAGGTTGCTATACAGCGCGAGTTAAACAGCGGTTATCAGGGGCCTGGGCACGAAATGTTTATTACCGCCATTGCCTTGCCGCAGCAGGCAGCCGCGCTGTTAAATGAGCGGCGCTTGTCAAGCTATATGCTTCTGGCTGTTGTCACTTTAGTGCTACTGTTATTTATGGGTGGCATTGTACTTTTCTATCGTAATCGTGAGCAGTATCAGGAAGATAAGGCGGTGTATGAGTCTATTATTGACGGGGCTGATGAGCCTATTATCAGTTTTGATACTCAGTTGAATGTTCAGACCTACAACAGCGCGTCTTTGCTGATTTTCCCCAGCCTGGCAGCCAGCGAGCGGCAGCACAAAATTACCGACTTGATTGAGTTGCCCATGGATCGTTTGCAGGACGCAGTGTCTTTCTTCAAAAATGAAGGTGGCACAAAAGATACTGACTGGTACGAAAGCTACACGCTACAAGACCAAATCCGGCATGTAAATTTTACCGTTTCACCCGTACGTGGGCCAGACAACCAACTGGTTGGGATCACTTTATTTGGTCGTGACACAACCAAAGAGAAGCTTAGCGAGCAGCAAGTTAAAAGTGCCAACGAAAGTTTGGAGCGTTTGGTACAAGCGCGCACGGCAGAACTGGAAGCAGAAAAAGCCAAGGCGGTGAAAGCTTCTGCGGTTAAAAGTGCCTTTATCTCTACCATCAGCCACGAAATGCGCACACCACTGAATGGTATTTTGGGCACGCTGAACCTCATTCGTCGCGAACCGCTCTCCAAAAAACAACTCTCTTATTTGGAAATGACCGAAACCAGCTCGTCGACTCTGGCCTCTTTGATTAACGATATTCTCGATTTATCAAAAATTGAGGCCGGTAAGTTGGAGCTCGAACAGGAGCCACTCAATCCTATTTCAGTGGTAGAGCATGTTGTCACTTCCATTTCGCTAAAAGCTTATGAGAAGCAACTCAGCCTGGTGGTGGATGTAACAGACATTGACTTTGTTGAGTTGGCAGGAGATGCCGGGCGAATTAAGCAAGTCGTCTTTAACCTGGTGAGCAATGCCATTAAATTTACCAGCAAGGGGTGTGTTTGCGTACGTGCTCAGACGACGCAGGAAGAGGGCAAAGTATTCCTCAGGGTGACCGTGGAAGACACTGGGGTTGGGATAGATAAACAAAACCACCATAAAATTTTCTCTGCTTTTACTCAGGAAGACAGTGGTGTCAGTGCGGAGTTTGGCGGCACCGGGCTGGGTCTGTCGATTTGCAAAAACCTCTGTGAATTAATGGGTGGAGAAATTGGCTTTGAGTCGCAGAAAAATGTCGGCAGCAAGTTTTATTTTACTCTGCCGTTTGCGTTGGATACAGCCAAGCCTAAGCCCCATGAAAATACGCTGGATGGCCGGCGCTTCGAGCTGTATGTGGAAGATGCCCGCGAGCACAGTTATCTTTCACATGTGATAGGTAAATATGGCGGTACTGTGGTGGAGCGCGATGGAGAGTTTGTGGTGCTTGATCATGACCACCCCCATATGCAGAATATGGTCGATACCCCCATGTATGAGAGAACCATCGTGTTGTACAGCGAGTTTACTCATCAGAATGTTACACAGGGGTATCTGGCTAAACTGGTTAAACCTATCCGTTTGGGGGCTTTTCTGTCGGTCTTTGATCAAGATGCGATTGCCAAGATGCTGAAAAATCAGCATCAGGTTATGGTACCCAGCATACAATGTACTGAGCAGAACGACCTGGGTGGTGCAACGGTGATGATTGTAGATGATAATCAGATCAATCGGGAAGTCGCCCGGGGGATCCTGCAGGGGATCCATGCCCATGTTGTGACCTGCCAATCGGGTCACGAGGCGTTGAGCGAACTATTAAACGCCGAAAAAAACAACCAGCCTGTATTTGCTGTTTTAATGGACTGCAATATGCCAACTATGGATGGCTATCAAGCAACGCGCTTAATTCGGGAAGGAAAAGGGGGCGAATCTTTCCGTCATATCCCGGTTATTGCGATGACGGCCAATGCGATGTCGGGAGAGCGCGAACGATGTCTGGCTGCGGGCATGGATGACTACGTGACTAAGCCCATACAGCCCAAGTTGTTGTTTGATGTCTTGTCAAAGTTTAAGTCCTACCAACAACCAGCAATGCAGAATTCAACGCACCAGAGCGCCGCGACGCTTTCACATGGCCCTTCAGAACAGAATGTGCCAGTTCAGGAGACAGAGCACCCGCCTGAACTGTCGGGTAAAGTGCTTGAGGTGGATGGTACCATTGCACGTTTGCAAGGCGACTCTGAGCTGTATCTGCAAATTTGTATGCTGTTTTATAATAAAGCCCCCCAGAAATTATTATCTCTGAAGGAACACAGCAAAAAACAAGATCATGCTCAGGTTAAGCAGATCAGCCATGCCTTGCGCGGACAAAGCGCCGACATAGGAGCACAGCGGCTGACCCAGTTACTGG
Organism: Pseudoalteromonas rubra; assembly: GCF_005887115.1. GTDB lineage: Bacteria > Pseudomonadota > Gammaproteobacteria > Enterobacterales > Alteromonadaceae > Pseudoalteromonas > Pseudoalteromonas rubra_F. The sequence continues at coordinate 82,239 of NZ_PNCJ01000023.1, forward strand.
CCAAGCTGGAAGAAGGCGCCAGCCATGAAAATGGGGCCGAATACGATACGCTGGTCGACCGCATTGAAGCTCAGTATCTGGTCCTGGAGCAGGTGTTGCAAGAAGACGTGTTTAATGTGTCATCTGCGTCAAAACAAAGCAATGAAAGTTAGCGACTCGGTAAAAAGAACAAAGTGCCTGGCACTTTAAAGCAATGGCAGGGCGGATTAAGGCGAGTAATGTGACAAACCACCAGGATGCACCACAACAGAACAACAGGCCACTGTGGCAGCTGCTTTGGCCTTTACTGCTCGTCATGGGGTTGGGTATCTTGGGTGGCTGGTATAGCCACCAGTCTCATCTGCAAGGTATTGATACGCGAATAAAGGAGGCAGTAACAACTGACCTGACACGACTTTCTCAGGCTGTGCAAGAGCGGATGGCATTGTATCGATATGGCCTGGCAGGCTTGCGTGGTGCCATACAGACAGCAGGGGTAGAGTATTTTGATTATGAACGCATGCAGCGTTATTCCGATAGTCGGTATCATGAACGAGAGTTTCCCGGCGCCCGGGGATTTGGCTTTATCCGGTTTGTGTCTTTTGAAAATAAAGCGGCGTTTGTACAGGATGCGAGACAGCAGCGCCCTGATAAACAATTTGATATCAAGCAGCTGACTCCGCACAAACAAAGCTTGTATGTGATCCAGTTCATTGAACCTGAATCGCGCAATAAACAGGCTGTAGGGCTGGATATTGGTTCTGAAACAATGCGCCGGGTTGCGGCAACTGAGGCCGCCAGGCGCGCCGAAGTGATGCTGACGGCACCCATCACCCTGGTACAAGCCAATCAGAAAGTTCAGCACGGCTTCTTGATTTTGATGCCGGTTTATACCCAAAGCGATGCACCAGATACCCCGGCAGAGCGCATGTTACAACTTGCGGGCTGGAGTTACAGCCCAATATTAATTGATGAAGTGCTGGGCTCATTAACCGGGATTAAACGCAATCTGGTAGTTAAGATCAAAGATATAGACCGCCAGGCCAGTACTTTGTTTTTTAGTCGTGGCGAAGCACAGACACAGCTGAGCCAATATCGGGGACATAGTGTCATCCAGTTATACGGTCGTATCTGGCGGCTCGAGCTTAGCCCTACGGCCGATTACATTCAGGGACTTGGGTTACCCAGCCCATACCGGGCATTGCGCGAAGCGGTCATGATCACTCTGGCATTGATGCTGGTGGTATTTTGTGTGCAATTATTGGTCTTGCGAGCACATCAATCTAAAGCACATCAACTGGACTTGTCGGAAACCCGTGAAAGAGCGTTATCTGAAGCCAATGCCGTATTGGAGCAGAAAGTTCAGGCCCGAACCGCTGAAATAGAACAAGTGGGTGCACTACAGCGCAGTATTTTAGACAGTGCGACCTATTCGGTGGTGGCAACCGATGTGGATGGGATCATTACAGTGTTTAACCCCGCGGCCGAGAAACTGCTGGGCTATAAAGCTGAGGAAATGATTGGCAAGCTCACGCCCGCGGTGTTTCATCTGGAACTGGAAGTAGCTCAACGTGCCGAAGATTTATCTCAAGAGCTGGGATATCCTGTGGCGCCGGGCTTTGAAGCCTTTGTAGCGAAAGCGCGCCTTGGTAAAAATGACATCAACAACTGGACCTATGTTAAAAAGAGCGCGCAACTCACCCCCGTGCGCCTGAGCGTATCACGGTTACAGGATAATCAAGGTCAGCTGGTGGGATTTCTGGGGGTGGCGTATGACCTGACGGAACAACTGGAGCATGAACAGGCCCTGGCAGAAGCCAAACAAGTGGCAGAGCAGGCGACCCGGGCTAAGTCTGAATTTTTGGCCAATATGAGCCATGAGATCCGCACACCCATGAATGGTTTGTATGGCACCTTACAGCTACTGAATGAAGAACCCCTGTCCAGCAGAGCAAAGGAATATCTGGAAAAGGCGACTTATTCAGCCAAAGCTTTGATCACTATTATCAATGATATTCTGGATTTCTCAAAGATTGAGGCTGGCAAGCTGACGCTGGAGGTCCGGCCGTTTAACCTGAGTGAGTTGATCAGCCATATTCAGGCAGATTTGCAAGCGGTGGCCTCTCAGAAAGGGATCTACCTGTCTGTGACGGGCTGCTTTGAGCACACGAATTGGGAGGGAGATGCTGTCAGGATCCGGCAAATACTACTTAATCTGCTTTCTAATGCCATTAAGTTTACTCAACGCGGTGGTGTAGACCTCGAGATTGAAGAAGTAAAAGGTGAGCCTGGCGTGGTATTTACCGTGCGCGATACCGGTGTGGGTATTGGCAAAGAAGCGCTGGAGCGCTTGTTTCAACGTTTTGAGCAGGCCGACAAATCAACCACCCGAAAATTCGGTGGCACGGGTCTGGGTTTATCTATTACTCACTCTCTGGTTGAGTTGATGTCAGGCAGCATTGATGTGCAGAGTATGGAAAACGTGGGCAGCGTATTTACGGTATTTTTACCGTTGGAGAAAAGTGTCAATACACAGGTGCGTTTTTCAGAGGAGCTGGTGGCACTTCCCGAGCTGTCTGGTGTTCGGATTTTGGTGGCTGAGGACAACGAAATTAACCAGCTGGTGATCCGTGCTTTGCTGGATAAAAGTAACGCGGATGTGGTGTTGGCAGCAAACGGACAGGAAGCGGTCATTCAGGTAGAACGTCAGTGCCCTGATTTTGTTCTGATGGATATTCAGATGCCAGTGATGGATGGGCTTGAAGCTTGTAAGTTAATAAAACAGCAACATCCGACATTGCCAGTGATAGCCCTGACTGCTAATGTGTTAACCGAAGACAGACAAAAATATCAGCATGCAGGTTTTGATGGTTACATTGCTAAGCCCATTGAGCAAACAGTACTCTGGCAAGTGATTACTGAATGTGCTTTGCAGCCAGATAACGCGCTGGGCCGGTTGAAATCTGTATAATAGGCTATGATTGTAGTGTTATCCTCGTTAATTAACTCAGGCTGTTTAACCTGTCCTAGTGTTGGTGAGAATGGCAGAATCCGGGGTAAACGGGATGGAATTCGATGTTTGAAATTGTACACAGTATCGAAAGTTGTACGGTATTGGTGGTCGACGATTCAAAGTTGGTCCGTAAACTGATCAGCAGAATACTCAAGTCAGTTTGTCGCACAGTCAGCTTTGAAAGTGCAGAAACAGCGTTAAAAGTGTGTCATAAGATTAAGCCAGACTTAATTGTTATGGACATCAATTTAGAGGGCATGTCGGGACTTGAAGCATGCAAAGCACTCAAATCACAACCAGAACTTGCCGATATTCCACTGCTTTTTATCACCTCAAGCCAGGAGCCAAAAGTACAGGAAAAATGCTGGGATGCAGGCGCTGTAGATTTCATTGAAAAACCTCTGGTTGCCAGTACGCTAGTCAAACGTATTACAACCCACCTAAAGTACAAAGTGCAGGCCGACATACTGACCAACCAGTCTTTTGTCGATGGTCTGACCGAGCTGTATAACCGTCGTTTTTTTGATATCGAAATCGATCGGCTGTTAAAGGATAGTTTGCGACGCCGAGTGCCCTTGACCTTGTTGCTCATTGATATCGACTTCTTTAAGAAATTTAATGACAGTCTGGGTCACCTGGAAGGGGATCAAGCACTGAAAAGCGTGACCAGGCAAGTATCTGAGTGTGCTCGACGCCCTGTAGATCTGGTATGTCGCTATGGGGGGGAGGAAATTGCGGTCCTGTTACCAGACACGTCAATACACAGTGCGCAGCAGTTTGCATCCGAGATAGTACACAGTATAGCTGACCTGGGGATTGCTCATCCGTCTTCTCCTCATAATGTTGTGACTGTAAGTGTGGGCTTGTCTTGTACAGGAAGTACCAAAGCTGCTACGCCCGCTGAACTGATTGAGCAAGCAGATAGCGCGCTTTATAACGCAAAAGAGTCTGGCCGTAACCAATATCAGGCATGTACAGCGGTATCGTCTTCATAAGGCTGCTCCGTTTTACTATTTCATCCAATTACTATACATGGAGTTTCCAGTGCAGCTCTGTCCGGCTTGAGTTATTGGTAAACTTGAGGGCTTAACAGTCGTCAGTAATATCTCGACAATAGTCTGTTACACAGTGACCGTGCTGCCTCATCCGGTTTGGGGCCGAATAGTTCAAAAAATGACATGTTTCTGCGTCGTATGTATCCGATACAGGCCAGTGCGAGGCATAGCCAAATAAGTTGATTTTGCCAGGCATTCAGAACCCATTGCCCCTGCCAGGCATAACCGACATGATTAAATGGATAAAAATACTGGATTGGCCATTGATACCCATCAGGTCCTCGTGAGCCGGTTAGATCGGTGAGCAGATGTAAATGGATTGCGACAAATGACATCAGCCATACACACATTTTTTGGGTTCGAGCCAGTAAACTTGCACAAGTTGCAATACTCAGCGCAAAAAGCAGGTTATGGCCTAAAACATGATGCCACTGGTGATAGTATCTCGTTGTGCCCGTCAGCCAGCAGGCCAATGCCATCTGTATCAGGGGACAAGCCCGCTAAAGTGATAAGTATCCGTTCTCGTTTCGTTGAGACGGTACTGGCACCGCATAGCCAGCTCATCATCAGGTGCCCACTGGGTGTCATGTATTCCTCTGGTGATTGTGTTTGTCTATTTCGTAGCGCGGCGTCGGATTAAGATTACGCAGTATGTTACATGGCAGGGATAATCCCATGCAAACAAATAGCTGTCCACTTTTCCAGACCAACGCTGAGCTTTGCAGAGGGTTTCCCTGATTAAAGCTACAGAAACTTTGTGGTTTGAGATAATACAAAACCTGAGGGGCCTGCACGACGACTTGCTTGAATAAATCACTTTTTCAAATGGGGTAGTAAAATACCAATTTCGCTTAATACCTGTTCAATTTGACGGAGCAAATATGACGCTAACTGTGTTATAAACTTCTCATTTAGAACCTTTTCCTAAGGTATAAGTTCGCAAATTTTTGCCTCGCCTACATGGATGTAGGTGCTTCAGCGATAGCAGGGCGCGGGAGCGGTGTTATCGACCCTGTTTTCTCACCTCAAAATAGAACACTTGATTAAGCAAATTGGTATAAACTAGCCCCTCAGCAAATTAGACAAAGCAATAAAAATGAGTACAGTGCTACCAATCCAGGCCGTTTATGATCAACTGCTATCGCAACTCACTACGCAACCCCGAGTCCTGTTACAAGCGCCACCTGGTGCGGGTAAGTCGACCTGGTTGCCGTTACAATTGATGCTGGGTGGACACTTTAAACGTATCATTATGCTGGAACCCAGGCGACTGGCTGCACGTAATATTGCCCGTTTTCTGGCTGCGCAACTGAATGAGGCTGTCGGTGAGCGCGTAGGTCTCAGGATCCGTCAGGAAGTTAAAGTGTCCGCACGTACCCAGCTTGAAATTGTGACCGAAGGGACATTGACGCGTTTACTTCAGGCTGACCCAGAGCTGGAAGGGGTTGATTTACTCATCTTCGATGAATTTCACGAGCGCTCTTTGGCAGCAGATACAGCATTGGCATTTGCACTGGAATCGCAACAGGCTTTACGTGATGACCTGCATGTACTGGTTATGTCGGCCACCCTGGATAGTGCACGGTATCAACAATTTCTGGATTGCCCTGCTGTGCGCTCCGACGGACGCAGTTTCCCGGTCGATGAGATCTACATTCCACTTAAAGATGAAAGCCGCTGGTTAGAGCACATTCCGTCCATAGTTCGCCAAGCTTTGAATGAACAAACCGGAAGTGTGCTGGTATTCTTACCCGGGCAAAAAGAAATTCGATATGTATCCGATGCACTTCAGGACACGATTGCCGCTGATTCACACCTGTTGTTAGCAACATTATCCGGCGAGCAGGATAAGCAGACTCAACAGGCTGCCATTGCACCTGCACCTACGGGAATGCGTAAGGTGGTACTGACCACCAATGTAGCCGAAACTTCATTGACGATAGAGGGTATCCGTGTTGTCGTGGACAGTGGCAAGCGGCGGGCAGCTCATTACAACCTTCGCACAGGCGTAAGTGAGCTGGTTACCCAGTCTATTTCCCGCAGCTCTGCGGTACAGCGGGCTGGGCGGGCTGGGCGTATTGAAGCCGGAGTCGTTTATCGGCTGGGTAGTAAGGCGTTGTTTGAGCGTCGAGATGCCCATGATCGTCCGGATATTTTATGCAGTGATCTGAGTGGCCTGATGCTTGAGGCCAAAGTGTGGGGCAGTGAAATTCACACACTGGCGTTACTGGATATACCCACAGATGCACAACTTGCGAAGGCGAGTGAGCTATTGTGCGCTCTGGAATTGATAGATAGGCGTGGACGGGTTACGCCATTGGGTAAACAGGTCCAATCGCTGGGCGCGGACCCTCGCTTTGGCCACATGTTACTAAAATCACAAGCATTGGAAGCTGAATATCCAGGTATTTTGCAGCTTGGCTGCTATTTTGTTGCACTGTTAGAGAGTCGGGTATCGGCTCCAGCTGAACTCAGTGTTGCGCTGCAGCAGCAAGCTACTCGCCCGCATCCCGCTTTTCGTCAGCAACTGCTATTTTGGTTGCGTCGAGCAGGGTTAACGCAAACATCTGGTGAACTGGCGGTAGAGCATTTACCGCTGGTGGTCGCACTGGCCTTTCCGGACCGCCTTGCGAAACGTCGTGGGCAGGGATGGGTGCTGGCTAATGGTGCTGGAGTGAGTGCGCACAAGGAATATTGGCAGGATGCAGACTATCTGGCAATTGCCGATTTAGGTGGACAGAAAGGTCAGCAAATATTTAGCGCTACAGCTTTCGAGCCCAAACATCTACACAATGCACTACCATATCTGTTTAGTGAACGTGATGTCTGTGAATTCGAACAAAAATCTGGGCAATTTGTTCATGAACAACGACTACATCTGGGACATTGGGTTTATACCGCGAAGCCTGCGCCGGGACCGATAGACACTCAGTTGCGTACAGAAGCCTGGCTCAGCTTGGTTCGCCAGCAAGGTTTTTCGATATTTAAAGACTATGCAGATTGTGAAGACTTACTGACCAGGATGGCGTTAGCACAAGCGTTATATCCTCAGGAGTTTCAGATGATTGATGAAGCAGGTTTGCTGGCAAAGGTGGATATCTGGCTAGCTCCCTACCTGAATGATGTAAAGCAACTGCCACAGTTAAAAAAGCTTGATTTACATACTGCCTTGTTAAGCAACCTGGAGTGGGCGCAGCAGCAGCGTCTTAATGCACTATTACCGCAGCGGATCATTGTTCCAAGCGGGTCGAATATACGTATTCACTATCAGCTTGATGGCCCGGCCCGTTTATCCGTGCGGATGCAGGAAGTGTATGGGATGAGTCACAGTCCGGTATTATGTGAGGGGCGCTTGCCAGTACTTATGGAACTCCTTTCCCCGGCGCAGCGCCCACTGCAACTGACTCAGGATCTGGCGCATTTTTGGCAATCTGGTTACCGGGAAGTACAAAAAGAAATGAAAGGGCGCTATCCCAAGCACTATTGGCCAGATGATCCGGCAACCGCTCAGGCAACGAACCGAGTAAAGAGCCGCATGTGATTACAAGCGACAAGCTGGTGGGTTTACCGTCAGTAGTCGCTTTCATTCATCACGGACTGGACGTAAGTGCGACGCTTGTGTCATAGGTGAGAGTCATTTTTTTGGGTTGGCGCTGGGCGTTCTTCCCGTAGCCATATATGGTATTACGTCAGCTTATGAAGGTTGAGTTACAGCGTGTATTGTTGTGATTCTCGCAATGTTTTCGGTATGTGCTATTCTGAACAGATCAATCACGCAGTGTTTCGGACGCATGTGAAGTTAAAACACCTGCTTATCGCAACCTTTATCGTAGTGACGGCATTACCCCTGTTTATCGGGCTGTACTCTCTCAACAGCTACACGGGCGTGCAGTATCGGGAGCAGGTTAAGTCTAATCTCAGTGCGATTTCACAAATTGCTAAACTACGGATCCTTGCTGGCGTAGAGCGAGCGAACGACAATGTGGCACAAATAGCCAGCAGAACGCAGCTGCGCCGATCGTTGGCGTTGTGGAATAATACGCAGGAAACTCAGCACCAAGCGCAAATCACCCGGATCATCAATGATGCCGCCATAGATAGTGCTTATCTTAAAAGCATAGGTGTGTTTGATAGTCAGGGGAAGTTTGTTGCTGCGACCAATGGGTTCGAACAGCTCGATAGTCTGGTTGCTGCACAATTTGAAGATCGTCCTATACGGTTGGAACAGCATAATGGACAGGTGCAGTTGAGCCGGGTAGCCCCGTTGCTGTTGGACGGACGACTTGCAGGCTATGTTAAGGTGGACTTTTCCACCCAATTTCTTAATCAACTGGTCAGGGATAAAACCGGCCTGGGTCAAACGGGAGAATGGCTCATTGCAATGCAGAACAGCAATGGCGATGCCTTGTTTGCTACGCCCCTAAAGTACGATCCGAAAGCAGCCTTCACGCGCACGGTTCCCTTTACCAAGGGCGAAGTGCCCATTATACAAGCCTTGTCTGGCAATGAACTTGTTCTGGAGCAGTCTCCTGATTATCGCGGCGTACCTGTACTCGCGTCAACCCGTTATATAGAACAGCTAGGTTGGGGGTTGGTGGCCAAAATGGATGAAAGTGAAGTGAATGCCATGGTGTACGCTAATCGGTCGGTTATTTATGCCGCTGAGCTGGGCATTGTCCTGTTGGCTGTGACCGTCGGGATAGGGTTGTCAATTTACATTTCTCAGCCCATCGAACACCTCAAATCTTATATCGAAAAAGTAACCCATGAGGGGGAGCTGAGTGACCCCCCGAGAGCTACTCGTGGCTGGCAGGAGGTTCGAGAGCTGACGGCTCATTTTAGCTATATGATGCGTACTCTCAGGACGTTGAATGATAACTTGCAGGATAAAATTGATGAACGCACAGCGGAGCTTACAAAGGCAAATGCTTTGCTGGAAAAGACCGCGAACCAGGATCCCTTAACGAGCTTGTTTAACCGGCGATTTTTTACACTGCGCTTCGAGCAGGAGCTGGACCGTTCATCCCGTTACGGCTGTTTGTTTGCGCTGGTTTTACTCGATATTGATTATTTTAAGCAGATCAATGACCAATGGGGTCATGATGTGGGTGATGACGTGCTCAAAGAAGTTGCGCGGTTTTTACTGGCGTCCAGTCGTAGTTCGGATTTGGTGGCGCGTATTGGTGGTGAGGAGTTCTGTATTTTGATCCCCGAATGCGAGCAGGATAAAGTACTGGTTTATCTGGAACGCCTGCGTTGTGATCTGACTGAGTTAAGCTTTACTGCAAAAGATACATTATTCACAATTTCTGCCAGTTTTGGTGTGGCGTTTTATCAACCGGGTATGGACAGTGGTAAAGTACTGTTAAAACAAGCCGATGAAGCGCTTTACGAGGCTAAGCACGGAGGTCGAAACCGAGTGTGTATTTACCAGGGACAGCTTCCAGCTTGACTGATAACTTGCGTTCGCTGATTGGGTCATGACAGTTAACACGTTTTAGAATAATTTTATAAACGCTTGTTATTCCAGCCTTTGATTGCAATTGAGCGCGATATATTTTATAACAACGCCTTTCATATTAATATTTTCATGGTAATCAAGACTGGATGCATCTGTCAAACAAGTTTGAATATCACTTTTGTTTATTTAGTGTTAATGGAAAGTTGAGTTGTTGATTGATCTTGTTTAGCATAGCACAGCAAGTGGCTAAGACAGTTTTATCCAAAAAAGTAAGGAAGAGCCCATGAAAGCTACTACGAAACAAGTCGGTCTCCGTTTAAGTGTGAAATCAAAAAAGTTAAAACAATTAAATGGAATTAGTCTGTCACACAAGCAACTTGCCGAGGTATATGGGGGCACCACGTCTGATGGTGAGCAGCCTATAAAAATGCAGTTACGAACCTTGTATTCGCAGCACTGCTAGTGTAAAGACTAAAAAGGACTAACCATGAGTGAGTTTTATGTAGTAACGGGCTGGACGTTACGTTTTTTGCAGTTGATGGTCGTCATATATTTGCTCTACTATTTTAAGCAATACAGATTTAGTTTGCTATTTGGTGGCAAGTCAAACCTTAAAACGCTGGCTGATCATAAACTTCATTCATGCTTTTTAACTGCTCTGACGCTCCTTGTTTTCCAGACAACCAGTCGCACACTTGCCTCCTATATTATGGGCCTCGATATTGCTCTGCAAATCAAGATTCAAATATATCACTTTGCGTTGGTATGTTGTGGAGCGTCCTATGCTGTGGCTCTATACATACTGCATTTATTGCGAGGCAGTATGTTTTCCCAGGCAGCAAGGTATAGTCTTTACCTCACATTCGTCCTGGTGATTCTGAATGCCCTTCAACTGTTGTTGAGGGGGTTCCTTGAAAGTAACCTGATCTATTCCTTGTATGGGCCTGTTACTGTATGCACGAATATTGTGCTTTGGTTAGTTGTTGCTAAATATCCGTTTTACAGGTTTATGGAAACCCGTATCCGTCAGGAGGCGTAGTTTATGTTTTTACTGGTACTGACTGTATTGGTACTCCTGTTAATGATCGGTCTTATGATTGGTGCTTGCATCCAGGGTATGCAGCTCCACAGGCCAGAGCAAAAGGTGCAGAATTTTTTTATGCGCTTTCGTGCTGAAGAGGACACCAAACAAGAGCTATACGATACTGCTTATCGAATAGTGATGGACTTGGGAGAGGCGCTGGATGAGCAAGATATTATTGCTCAATGTGATGCGGTGCGTAATGCCCACGACAGAGCGCGAGTTTTCAGAGCCAGAGCGACAAACCAACCTATACCCGAGCCTACCCAGACTCAGGAACAGGGTCTCAAGGTGGTCAGATAGTCTCGTTGAAAAGCTGACCTAATCAGTTAGGCCAGCGTTTTGTTATCGGGACAACTAAAAAGAAATAACGGTCGATACGGCTTCTTCTTCAGCCGTTTCTATCGACAATTTAATGGTTCGTTTTTGCCAGTCTATATCGAGCATACCGTAGTTGCTGCCAGACTTGTTAATTAGATGACGGTTACTGGTCGTCAGATCCGCAATGTCTTTGCTGACCACACCGACTTGTCCGGTTGGAATTGCCGCACCACTGGGCGCACAGTTACCCCATTCACCCTTGATACCATTGCCATTCTCATCCACCTCGGTGTAGCACCAGGGCTTATCGTGGTCCCGGGTAATACAACCTTGATAGGTCACTGCAGCGTATTTGGCTGGAAACTTACATTGTTTAGTGTAGTTGCCATCTCCCTTGGTATCAGCGTATACCGGTAGGCGCAGTGGGTTTTCTATATGATATGGCCAGTTTTGACCAAACCCGGAAGCTGTTACCTCATAGACTCTGGCCATTTTGCCGTGCTCCGCGCTGGCAGGAATATCTTTTTGTAGGAGTTCACCCCAATGCTGGTCGCCGGATAAGAAAATCACAGCGTTAGTTTTGCCTGCGTTGATTGATTTTTGTACCAGCCTTAACAGGCGTTCACGCTCCAGTGGAACTTCTGCCCAGGATTCATAACTGGTGCCAGACATCTCTGATTCTTGCAGATTACTCAGTGCCTGCTCAAATTGTTTGCCATCACCATATGCACAGTAACTGCTACGACTGCGACCCTGGTACAAAGGAGGAAGGACTTGGATCCCACTGGCAATAAGCTTAATTTCAGAGGGTTTGTTGAGCTCTTGTTCCAGCCACTGCCACTGTTGTTCGCCAAGTATTGTCGTGGCATCGCCTTCACAGGCGCCATAATTAGAAAAAGTTGGAGAGCGGAAGTATCGTGCATCCAGCGTGATGACATGGGTTTGTTCGCCTTTTTGTCCCAGCATTTTGGCTTCATAAATACCGGCCTGGCCATTTAGTCTGGGGTCATCTGCTGGCGCATCAAAGTGTCTTAAGTATTCAAGCTGGCTTTGGGCACGTTTAGGGTAGTGTTTGCCGTCATTATTGCGGCCAAAGTCGTGGTCATCCCAGGTCGCCATTACCGGGATCTCGGCTGCCAGAAACTTTTGATATTCAAGGTTGCGCTTCTTATCATCATATTTCTGTCGCATGGTGCTCATATCTGTGGTGTCGGCATAGATATTGTCGCCCAGCCAGAAGAATAAATCTGGTTTGTGCCCTATCAGGCGTGCTAATGCTTCAGGCATATCGCCCTGTGTTTTAAAGCAAGAGCCAAGCGCAACCCGGTCAAGGCGTTTATTCGGCTGAGGGTGGGTATGACTCATGAGAGGTTCAGGTTCTTCGGGGGCACATTCCTCCCAACTACCTTGTTCATCAACATAGCACCAGGGAGCACTATGATTGCGCGTTGTACAGCCATAGAATTGCTCTCCCTGATAACTGGAGGGGAGGTTGCAGCTTTTTCCTGTGACTGTGGTAAACGTTGGAATGGTCTCAACCCGGACATTACCCCAGCTGGATCCATCAATGGCTTGTTTCAGGTAACACCATTGGCTGCCTGAGTTATTTTTGTCTGTGGTGCCCTGATAGCTGGCTCCCAGATAGCTAAAGGTACTCTGACACTGGTCGTAATGCACTTCCGGTGCACCAAGTGAGTGAAAACTGCTAAACGCAGCGCTGATGCTAAGTAATAAGCGTATTTTTTTCATTATTTTACCTGGTATTAACGTAAGCAGAGCGACACGTTTGTGATCGCACTTTCTGTTTGTATGTCCTTTGTTAATTCCACCCAGATTGTCTTTGCAAGTTGCAGAGTATTAGTACACGGGAAGCTCTCTTCCTGCTGAGAGAGGCGCCATTTTAGAGACAAGATGTGAAAAAATGCTTTCAACTTTATGTCAAAATCATGTTGTGATGCTCTGTGTATCCCATTGTTGTATTTTTTGATGGCTATGGTGCGGATGTTTAATTAATGCTTTATGTGTAATGGTGCAATAACTAATGTGGCCTTATTTTTTGTTTTTATTCTGTTTCAAAGGTTTATTCTTTGTTTATAGCTACTTTTTATGAATATTTTCATTGCTAAATTTATTTTTGTTGGGTAATTTATTTCTACTGACTAAGTATTGCTATCCATTGCTTTTTCAGTTTTTTATTACTAAATAAGGATGATTTAAATGAAACTTAAACTAAACAAAAAGAACCTTGCGACCCTGTCCAGTAATGTCAAACCATTTGCGAAAGAGTTAACTCCTCAGGTTGCTGGCGGCGCACCAGTTAAGCCCTGCACGGGCTGTGTAAGCGGGTGTGGTATTATCCCAGATATGTAATTGTTCAGGATTTTACTAAACGGGCGTTAAAACATGTTTTATACAGCCCGTTTTTAATTTTTTGAAAGGGTTTACTTTATGTGTTTATTGATTTTTTTAATAAAAAGAACGTAAAAGGAAGCTGAGACGAGCTTATCTTTAAAAACACTAAAAACACTAAAAACACTAAAAACACTAAAAACACTAAAAACACTAAAAACACTAAAAACCTTAACGACAATATGAATATCAATGCTAAAGAAGCAATGAAAATTGTCGATGGCGGCACCGCAGCTTCAGCAATAAGTGGATGCAAAGAAATCCCCTGCCAACCTTGATGGGCAACTGGCTCATCATTCTTTACTCAGAGTACTTTCTGAATCTGAACATTTAAAAGGTCTCCTGTCGTTTTTAGTTGGACCACAGATGTGGCTCGATTTCTACTCTATTTCTACACCTTAACTCAGTTGGTCTGAATTGGTCCAACCTGATTGACATCAAAAACCAATCTTTTATTACTAGTATCAAAGTATTAAAAGGTGTAGGTTAGTTCATGCATCTAATTAATTTTAATAACTAATTCATGTCAAGGGTGCGCTGCCATGAGTGTCTTTTTCACCCAATAGGTATTGGCGATAGCCTGACATTATGTGCCACTTTTGATGTTATTAACGTGCCCTTTCTCGTTTATGGGACCGCATCAAGTTTGGCCGTGGTATACGTTTTGCCAGTTTCCCCAGCTTGAAACTGGACTGCTTTGTGCTGTAGGAGTTCACATGCAATTAAAAAACCGTCTGAGTATTGTTGCTGTTCTGCTTGCTGTAATTCCCTTACTCGTCACCTGCTTTGTTATCGGTTTATTGGCGTATCAGGAGGGAAAAGCCGCTGTAACAAAAGAAATTGAAAACAACCTGGTATCGCGTCGCAACGCAATGCAAACTCAGGTAGAACGCTATTTTAAAACGATTTCTGATCAGGTCGTAACACTGGCAGCATCGACTATGGTGGTTGACGCTAGCCGGGCTTTTTCGCAGGCTTTTACAAGCTATCCGCATGCAGCCTCGGGTGAAGACCCCGCTCTGAGTCGTTATTACAGTACCCAGTTTCTCCATCAATACGAGCAAAAAAACCGCGGTGACAGCCTGAGTATGAGTCGGCTACTCGCAGGTTTGAGCCCCACGGCTCGGGCTTTACAATCCCACTATATCGCTGCAAACCCTAACCCTTTGGGCAGTAAAGATCAGCTTTTGGATGCGGGTGACAACAGTACCTATAGTGCTGTGCACCGCCGCTATCACAAAGCACTACGCGAGTTTCAGGCGCGCTTTGGCTTTTACGACATATTTATCACCAACCCTCAGGGCGATGTGGTTTACTCTGTATTTAAGGAGCTGGATTTCGCGACCTCCTTGACCAGTGGGCCATTTCGGGAATCTGGTTTAGCAAAGGCCTATGAAGCAGCTCGTATTCAGCGGGTACGCCAGGGTCACTTTGTGGATTTCAGTCCGTATATGCCTTCCTATAATGCGGCGGCTGGCTTTGTCAGTTCCGCCATTCTGGGTGATGATGGCAAGCTACTCGGTACTTTGATATTTCAGCTACCCGTTGATGAAATTAACCGTATGTTGACGCTGGATGGACAGTGGCACGCTGAAGGGCTGGGAGACAGTGGTGAGGTGTACCTAGTTAATCAGAATAAGCTGTTGCTGAATAACAGTCGATTTTTTGTCGAAGACCCGGGAGGTTTTGTCGCGCAGCTCAGGACCTTTGATGTTGATAAAGCCATGGTTGATAACATTGAGCAGAAGCACACGACCATAGGTACGCTCCAAATTGATTCTCCGGGCACCCGCGCTGCACTGGCTGGCCAAAGTGGTTTTGCGATTTTTTCGGATTATCGAGGGGTATCTGTGGCATCGGCCTATGCACCGTTGGATATTGACGGATTACATTGGGCGATTGTGAGTGAAATTGACGAGAGTGAAGCGTTTGCAATGATTTCTGAGCTGAAGTATTCCGTACTTAACTCTTCAATTTTGTTCGTTTCTGTGGCCGCAATCATTGCTAGCCTGGTCGGTTTCTATGTGGCTAATCGTGTTACGCGGCCAGTCATTGCTGCCAGTAAGGCGATCCGCGGCATTGCTGATAATAACGACTTCAGACTGCGTGCGCCCGATGAAGGAGATGATGAGATCCGTGATTTAAGCCGATCAGTAAATAGTCTGGTTGAACGATTACAGCATAACTTTGCTGACTTACTACACAGTGCCCATACACTCAAAGAAATGTCGGTGGCGTTATCTGATCGTGTGGCAGGCCTTATTGATGGTGTGAATAAGCAGTCGCAGGATTGTGAGCAGTCGGCCACGGCCGGGCAACAAATGCAGTATACGGTGCAGGAGGTGGCCAGCAGTGCACTTAATACCTCAGAACAGACCCACCAGGTGAGTTCTTTGACCAGCCAGACCAATCAGCTAGTTGAGCACTGTGCTGAGGTGTCAGAACAGTTGGCTGAAGAAATGGATAAGGTCGGGGATGTGATGAATGGTTTATCTTCTCAAAGCGAGCAGATAGGGAGTGTGCTTGATGTGATCCAGTCCATTGCAGAGCAAACTAATCTACTGGCGTTGAATGCCGCGATTGAGGCTGCAAGGGCCGGCGAGTCCGGTCGAGGTTTTGCTGTAGTAGCAGATGAAGTACGAGGGCTGGCGCAGCGTACTCAGCAGGCAACCGAAGAAATTGAGCTGATGATTAAGGCATTGCAAAACGGTGTAGGCGAAGCTCGCCAGTCAGTGCAGCAAAGTCGTGAACGCTCTGTTGATAATGCAGAGACTTCTGAGCGGGCAAAAGACTCATTGATAGATGTGTCCGATGCCATTGAGCAGATTGTGGCGATGAATACTCAGGTTGCGACGGCAGCAGAAGAGCAATCGGCGGTGGTGGCACAGATCAGTCAGGCCATCAGTGCCATTAGCGAGGAGGCCAATGGTAATCTGGGACGTAGCCAGGATATTGACGACCGATCACAGCATCTGGCTAAGCTTGCCGTTCAGCTGGACGATATTCTGACGCGTTATCAGGTATGATTTTTATTGTTTGTAGCGGGGAGGGTCTTTGGCAATATAAGCCACCTCGCCCAACGGGTTGTAACTACTGGGTTTGTCTATCTGCAGGGCTGCCAGACGCTGATATAAGTGTGGGATCAGCAAATGCGTAAAGCCGCCGCCGTTGTGCTGGGTACTATCTAGCCAGGCATTGAGCTCGGCGGGCGAAGGTGGCAAGATCAGGGGGCTTGCTTTGTCGTGGTAACGGCGTAGTTTAGGGTGTGCAGGCAGGGTTATCACCGAGCAGGAGTAGTGTTTTTGGCCACTGTGTGGATGGTGCCACACTTTATATAACCCGCCTAAGCATAATGCGCCATCAGGGGCGATAAAATCATAGTAATACTGCGGTTTGCCTTCGGTAAACTGGGTTTCACCAAAGCCTTTGACCACGATAATACAGCGGCTGTAATGAAATGGCTGATACGCGGCGCTCCCTTTAACGTGTAGCTTGTCATAGCGGCTGTTAAATGACGTGTATTTGGACGGTCTAAAACCTTGCCCGGGCTTTGGATCTAGCAACAGCCACCAGGTTGCACTGCTGAGTTGCCGCCGGCCATTTTCTTCATGAACAATACTGATGTTGTCCGCTGCTTTTTTAAAGCGGCCAAAGTGCATGTTTTCTCTCGGGTTCTCAATGCCCAGCCCTTCTAATATCTCGATCACAAAGGGATCATCGGTGACATTTAATCGTCCACACATAATACGCTCCTGTTGTCTTTTTTACTTTAGCTGACTCTGATTGTCACTGCTTGATCTGGATTAACCGTTATGTGCTTTCTGTGCTGTTTATTGGGTTTGCCTGCAGTGAGATACACACAGCATGCTTGCACTTTGGTCAACAGTAATTATACTGTATAAATATACAGTTTGAGGTGTGTTATGAGCAATTTAATTGAACGATTACAGCGTCAGGATTTGGTTTGGCAGGGCTCAGGGTTGCTTGGGCGTCAGCTACACAGTAAAGCGCTCACGGCGACAGGATATACAGAACTGGATAAACACTTACAGGGTGGCTTTCCTAAAATCGGTGTGGTGGATTTGCATACTGAGCTGGGTATTGGTGAGCTGAGATTGTTATTGCCCAGCCTGATGCAACAAAGTGGTTTAACTGCGGTCATTAACCCACCGGCTCGCCTGAATGCCGATGCTTTACAGCGTATCGGAATGGACACCAGTAAGTTGCTGGAGATCACACCTGGATGTCCACAAGAAGCGCTATGGGCCGCAGAGCAGTGCCTGAAAAGCGGTGCCTGCAACAGCGTATTGGTATGGCATGGAGCGCTACAGGTGCATCAGGTAAAGCGTCTTCAGCTGGCAGCTCAGACAGGTGAGTCGTGTCTGTATCTTCTACGCCGTGAACACCATGGTGAGGGCACCTTGCCGGTTTCTTTAAGCCTGGGGCTTAGTCCACATATTAAAGGTTTGAATATCACAGTTAAAAAGCGCAAAGGAGGCTGGACTCAGTCCCAATTTGCACTGGATATGTCATTGCATTGGCCTGAGTTGACTGAGCAATTTCATGCCCAGAGCAAAGAAATACCAGATGTTGCGCGGCAGTATTCTACAGGAAGGTAGTCGCAGTGACTTTGTGGTTGTATTTACACTTTCCTGCTATCCAGCTCGACAAACTGAAAATTGCAGAGCAAGCGCAAAAATCTGATGAGACAGAGCTTGACGGGATACCCTCCGAGTCACCCCAGCCCTGCATCATTGTAGGTGGACGTGACAACAGGGTGATGCAACTGGATCAGGCTGCTCAGCAATTGGGGATTTCGGCGGGCATGGGGCTGGCCGCCGCCGCGGCCCGTAGTCGAAATTTGGTTGTACATCCATATGATGAAGCTGATGAAAGGCGGACTATTCGTGAAATTGCGCAGTGGTTGTATCTGATCACAGCAGATATTGCTCTGTTTGCGCCTCAGGGCTTATTACTGAAAGTCAGTGGCATGCTAGCCATGTACCGAGATATCTCCCACTACCTAAGCACGCTGTGCTCACATTTGGATACACAGTCCTTTACTTATCGGTTTGCATTTGGCCACTCCCCGGAGGCTGCCCGGTTGCTGGCAAAACAGCATGGCGCCTTGGCAACTCAGGACCCTGAAGCGCTTGAAAAAGCCCTACATGGTCTATCATTGGCGGTGTTATCCCTGCCAGCCAAACAGCTTGAACGGTTGCAACGAGTCGGATTTAAAACAGTTGGAGACTTGTTTGCGTTACCTCTGGTGGAGCTGGGAAAACGTTTCGATTGTGAGCTGGTACAGTATGTGTCCAGATTGCGCGGGAAAGTGCCTCATCCGGTGACTTTCTATCAACCAGAGCCTGAGTTTGAACGCTATCTGCCACTATTCTATGACATAGAAAATCTGGACTGGCTGAATAAACCGCTGCTGAAATTGTTGGTGCAGCAGGAGCAGTTTTTGCGGTTACGTAATCGACATGCCAGGCAATTAATACTGACTTTGTACCAGCGCGATGCTGAACCCTTGAGGCTTGAAGTGGGCCGTGCAGAAGGCACAGATCGGGCCGATCTGTGGTTGAACTTATGCAACCTCAAACTCAGTTCAGTGTCACTCAATGGTCCGGTGCAGGCTATAGGACTGAAGGTTGCTCAGATATGTCAGCTCGATGAATTGATGGATGACTTGTTTGCTGAGCGACGCGGTACGATGACGCCCGCAGGCCTGGTTGCTGTGTTGCAGGCTAAATTAGGTGAACGGGCTGTGCAGGGTCTGAAAGCCTGTGATGATTTGCGTCCTGAGCTGGCAACTGAATACTGTATGCCGCTGAGTGTGCCGGGGACACCTTTGCCGGAGGCGCCTGTGTTATACCCAGACATGGGCTATCTCAGACCCGCCTTTTTACTGCCGAGTATCCAGCCACTGCAGCATAAAATTAATGTGCACTTAGGTCCTGAACGGATCTGCACTGGTTGGTGGGATGCCTATGAGGTTGAACGAGATTACTTTGTGGTTCAGGATTCACAGGGGCGCTGGTTATGGGTATTCCGAGATCGCCAGCAGCGTTGGTTTTGTCACGGAGTTTTCAGCTGATGGCAACGAATAAGTCAGCTATGTTCGCCTTACCTGTTTCTTCGCAGAGGATAACGCAGACGGTTGGCCAGGGGACAGGTGAGCCACCCGGAAGCACCAGGTTACCTGGTTATGCGGAGTTGTTTTGTCAAACTAATTTCTCTTTTTTGGAGGGGGCATCTAGGCCTGAAGAACTGGTGCGTCAGGCTGATTTTCTCGCTTATACCGCGCTTGCCATCACCGATGAGTGCTCATTGGCTGGTGTGGTCAGGGCGCACACGTTAATTAAGGAGCTACAACTTGATTTACAACTGATTGTGGGTAGCCTGATGCGCTTTGAGTCACTGGATGTGGTGTTACTTTGCCCGAACAAAGCTGCCTACAGTGAGTTATGTCGGGTGATCACCAATGCCAGACGACGTGCTGAAAAAGGTGACTATCAGCTGGCTGAATGGGACTTACTGTCGTTACGTCACTGTCTGCTTATCTGGTTACCTAAGGGGGATGACCGAGATGAGCATTGGGGAGCCTGGCTGGTACGTCACCATGAGCATCGCAGTTGGGTGGGTATACAGCGTCATCTGGTAAACCAGGAGCAACGCTTTATTGCCCACTGCGAGGTGTTAGCTGCACGCTATCAGTTACCCATTACTGCATGCGGTGGTGTGTTAATGCATAGCAGTGAGCGACTCAGACTACAACAGACACTGGCCGCGATCCGGCTTAACCTGCCGCTTGAACAGGTCAAAGGCCGATTATTGGTGAATGCCGAACGTGCATTGCGTAGCCGGGAAAAACTCAGCAAGCTGTTTAAGGCTCCCTGGCTGGCAGAATCCTTACACATAGCAAAACGCTGTCATTTTAATCTGGATTCCCTGAGTTATCAGTACCCAGCAGAGCTGGTGCCCACAGGAAAAACGGCGATGCAGCATTTACGTGATTTAGTAAAAAATGGGCAAACAAAGCGTTTTCCACAAGGCGTGCCGCCAGAGATAGCCGAGATCATTACCAAAGAGCTGGCACTGATTGAGGAGCTGGACTATCCCTACTTTTTTCTCACCATTCATGATTTGGTACGGTTTGCGCGTAGCAAAGCGATTTTGTATCAGGGGCGAGGCTCGGCAGCTAATTCGGTGGTGTGTTACTGCCTGGAGATCACTGCGGTAGATCCTCGCCAGGTGTCGGTGTTGTTCGAGCGTTTTATTAGTAAAGAACGTAACGAGCCGCCAGATATCGATGTTGATTTTGAACATGAACGTCGTGAAGAGGTGATCCAGTATATTTACCATAAATATGGCCGCAAGCGCGCCGCGCTGGCTGCTACGGTGATCAGCTATCGTTTTAAGAGTGCAGTCAGAGATGTCGGGAAAGCACTGGGGATTGAAGCAACTCAGCTGGACTATTTTATTCGTAATGTGAACCGCCGTGACCGTGGTCAAAACTGGCAAACTCAGCTGAGTGAGCTAGGTCTGCAGCCAGAGTCTCTGAAAGGGCAGCACTTCATCAGTCTGGTTGAAGAAATCATGGGTTTTCCCCGTCATCTCTCTCAGCATGTTGGCGGTTTTGTGATTTCTGCAGGCCCTCTACATGATCTGGTACCCATAGAGAATGCTGCTATGGCAGAGCGTACAGTGATCCAGTGGGATAAAGACGACCTTGAAAGTCTTAAGTTGCTTAAAGTCGATGTACTGGCATTGGGTATGTTGAGTGCCATTCGTAAAACATTTGCGTTGATCGCACAGCACACATCAAGGCAACTGGACTTGGCTGAGTTAACCCGGATGGGAGATGACCCCCAGGTATACAAAATGCTTCAGCGGGCAGATACCGTGGGCGTGTTTCAGATTGAGTCTCGTGCACAAATGAGTATGCTGCCTCGATTAAAGCCCGCATGTTATTACGATTTAGTGATTCAAATTGCCATTGTCAGGCCTGGGCCAATTCAGGGAGATATGGTGCACCCTTTCCTAAAGCGTCGCAACGGGGAAGAAGCAGTGACTTACCCGTCGGACGAGGTGAAGTCTGTGTTGTCTCGTACTATGGGCGTTCCCATCTTTCAGGAGCAGGTAATTAAACTGGCGATGGTCGCGGCCGGCTTTTCCGGTGGTGAGGCGGACCAGCTGCGCCGGGCAATGGCGTCGTGGAAAAAAAGTGGTGAGCTAATGCAGTTTAAAGAGAAACTGATCAATGGCATGCAACAGCGGGGCTATGAGGTGAGTTTTGCCGAGCGCATTTTTGAGCAGATCTGTGGTTTTGGTGAGTATGGTTTTCCGGAAAGCCATTCTGCCTCGTTTGCTGTGTTGGCCTATGCATCAGCCTGGCTGAAACACTACTACCCTGCAATGTTTTATACCGCACTATTAAACAGTCTGCCAATGGGATTTTACAGTGCCTCACAGTTGATCCAGGACGCCAGACGTCATCAGGTTGAGGTTTTGCCTGTTTGTGTCAATGCTTCTGAGTACGATCATCATATTTGCCAGCAACAGCAGCGATTTGCAGTTCGACTTGGATTGCGCCTGGTAAAAGGTTTACAGCGTTACAGTGCTGAGCAGTTACTGGCAGCGCGTCCGGGTAAGGGGTTTCAGAATATGGCTGAGCTACAGCGCATAGGGTTGTCTGGTAATGCGCTGGAGTGTCTGGCGTCTGCCAATGCACTTAAAGCGTTACAGGGCGATCGCTATTCGGCCCGTTGGACACTGATGGATCAGGAGCAGACCTTACCTTTATTTGCCATACGCTCAGAGGTTGACGGTGCACATTCGTTGGCGGAATCGCAATCTTGTGTTTTTCAACCAGATGACATGGACGATCTGGTGGAAGACTATGCTGCGCTGGGTCTCACTTTGGGTCAACACCCGGTAACGCTGCTCGACAAGGCTGGTAAACTGGGGCGTTTTACTCGCATGACGCAGCTCAGTGCTTGTCAGCATAAATCTCTGGTGACTGTAATAGGGATTGTGACTGGCAAGCAGGCGCCGGGCACCGCAGGTGGGGTGACCTTCTTTACGCTTGAAGATGACACAGGCAATATTAATGTGGTGGTATGGGCGGGTACTGCACGTGCCCAAAAGCAGGCTTATCTCGGTGCTAAGTTGCTGGAAGTAAAAGGTATTGTTGAAAAAGAAGGCGAAGTGATCCACGTTATCGCTGGTCGGCTGATTGACCGCAGTGAGATCCTGGGTACCTTACACAGTAAGTCTCGGGACTTTCATTAAGTCAAGCAACAGTGTTCCCGGTATTCAGGCACTGTAAGGAGTGCTGAGCCTGAATACCTAGGTAAAATTAAGTTCTGAGTCTGAATTTACGAACCAGTTGAGCCAGCTGCTCAGCTTGTTTATTGAGCTGTTGTGCAGACAAAGCGGCAACCTGAGTATCCTGCAGTGAGCTTTGGCTTGATTGCTCTATCTTCGAGATATCCTGAGCCATTTCTCCAGCAACGACAGATTGTTCCTCTGTTGCTGTCGCTATCGACTGGATCATAGCGGCAATTTCAGACGCGCCACGAACGATATCATCCAGCTGAGCGCCCGCAGCTTCCGCCATAGACACACTCTGATCAACCTGAGACACGCTGTTTTGCATTGAGCTGACGGCATGTTCGGTCTGCGACTGAATGGACTGAACTGTTGAAACCACTTCTTCAGTGGCTTTAGAGGTGCGCTCAGCAAGTGTTCTCACTTCATCGGCGACCACCGCAAAACCACGACCCTGTTCACCGGCTCGGGCTGCTTCAATGGCAGCGTTTAAGGCAAGCAGGTTGGTCTGCTCGGCAATACTGCCAATCACGCCAATCACGTTACCAATCTGACTACTTAGCTCGCCCAGATGGGTCACGTTTTCTGCGGTTTTCTGCACGTTTTGTGAGGCCGTTTTGATTTTACTGACGGTTTGTCCGACAGTGTCTCCGCCTCCGGAGGCCAGAGTGCGGGCCTGATCGGCGTGGCTGGCAGCTACCTGACTCTGTGACGCAACTTCTGACACCGTAGCGCTCATTTCCTCAATGGCTGTGGCAACTTGAGTTGATTGATCGGCAGATGACCGGCTGCGCGAGGCGATTTGGTCATTGGCTTCGGCAATATCGTGGCTCGAAGTACGCACATCATCTACCACCTGAGCAATCGAGTGTAATAGCTCATTCAAAGAGCGAGCCATTTTGTTGGTGGCCTCGGCCAGTCCATCAATTTCGTCCTGGCCTTTGTGCGCAATGTCTCTGTCAGAGATATCACCGGCACTGATCCGTTCAGCTACGCCAAGCACCTGACTAAGTCTGGATACGATCGAATTGCTGATAAGATAAGCAATGGCGATACCGAGAACAGCAGCGATCAGCGTGATCACAATAATCACGATAGACGTTGAATTGAGCCCCTCAACCAACAGTTCCAGAGCGCCTGTCGCATCATCGATTTCTTCTTTCGCAGATACGTCGAGGATTTTTGCTATGTCCTGAATATACTTTCTGTCCAATTCACTGAGCGTCGCAGTAGCTTGTTTAAAGGCCGTAGGGTCATAGCTGCTAAACACGACAGTAGCTTCGTCACGTATCGTTTTATATAAACGTTTGATGGTCGCAATATCTTGCAGTTCATTTGGCTTTTGCTCTAGTGGTATCAATAGATTCAGGTACTCTTCAAAGCTGGCAGCATCGTCATTAAAGTCTGCTTCCGCGTTCGTATTACCCGTTGTATGTGAAATAATAGCGGCTATCATGTCGCCTGCTTCATCCACTAACTCTAGATAGTAACGGACACCAGGCAGGTCATCGTTGAGTGACTCCTGTAAGTCAGTTGACTGCATGGCATCGTTAAATTCTTGCTCTTTAAGCTTATCCAGTAGAGCTTCTAGCTGCTCCCCTGTGGTCGATTCCAGGCGGTCCACGCGGGTTTTGATACGTTGGTAGGCATCGGGATCATAGCGACCAAAAACGTCCTGATTGACGCGCTGGTGATACGTGGTAATGCTCTTGAGAATATGGGCCATTTTTTCCCGATCGGCTTGCTTGGCAGACTCATAACGATATAACTCTGTGTGTACTTCTTTGAAATTTCGAAATACTTCATTAAAGATGGATTTTTTACTGGTATCCCCGTTCATATATTCTAGCGCCGCACTTTTGAGCTGATGCTCGGTGTCGAGCAAGCGGCTGTAGAGGATCATGCCTGGCAGGTCATCGCCTGTGACTTCCTGCGCACGGGCCGTTTCTGTTGATACCTTAAACCAAACTAAAGTACTGGACATCACCATCAGTACAATTAGAACACCAAAGGCTGAGTAAAGTTTATTACTGAGTTTCATAGGATCACCAAGTTCGAAAGAGGCGTCATCCATGGCGTACTTTTCATTATATTGTCGTCCATAATTAAAGTCCTTAATTGCAAAAAATGACAAGTTTTATCTGCAGTCAGGGTATTAGAGACATACAGACTTGTTGTTTTTTGTTGATTATTTTAAATCTTTGTTTTTGAATCGTTCCAATTTTGTTTTTATAAAAGGGAACTCCAGATTTACTTAAGAAATACGGATAAAGTGCTTTTTATTAGAACGGTTTTGAACAATGTGAAATCCATCCTATATCGTTGTTTATTATAAAATATATAGGGTGAATCACGAAGGAATGAAGTGAGGTTTTCGGTCACAATTAAAGAAAAAATTGTATCTGGCTTTCAGGTTATGAAATATTTTATATCTGTACTGTACAAATTTGGCGGGCGATATTTTTAGGTATCCCACCCTGTTGTCCTGATGAGTTTGCCTGCATTAAAATTGTTGCTAAAAGTGAAATTATAAATTGTAACCTTCTGATATCCGCCCTAATACGACGATATTCATTGTAAAAGGTGAGTAAATAAAATCATGAAGCAGGGCTGATTTAACTGGTCTGATGTGTTAGTGTGAGGTGTTATTCAAATCGGACAGGTTCAGCGTTATGGCAACACCCTTATTAAAAACCTATAAGAAGTTTAAATGGTTGCCCTTTGGCAACTGGCTATTCAGCAAGGCCGTGTGTAAACGAGCGCCTTATTTCGGCACCATCAAGCCTAAGATCACTCACCTTAGTGAAGGCCGGATCACGGCACAGATGCCTAACCGAAAAGCGGTGCATAACCATATTGGCACTGTACATGCGATTGCGCAGTGTAACCTTGCGGAGCTATGCGCTGGCGTGGTGACTGATGCCAGCATTCCGTACAAAACACATCGCTGGATCCCTAAGGGGATGACGGTACAATACCTGAAAAAAGCCGAAACAGACTTGCGTGCAGAAGCGACGATTTCACTACCACGTCAGTGGCAGGACAAAGAGGAGTTAATCGTCCCGGTTGAGGTATTTAATAGTCAAGGGGTCAAGGTCTTTCATGCCGATGTCACTATGTATATCTCGGCGAAAAAGTAGTGATTGGCCCGCGCGCAGCGGGCCTTTCTCTATCAGAAAGTATAGCGATACTTTATTTCAGTCTGGGTGTATTCTACACCGTTGGTATATTCAACTACCACGGCTGAGCTTGTTGTATAACTGAGGCGCAAGCCCAGGTTAACAAAAACACCATTTTCATCATCTCTGAAACCGTCAAGTAGTTCATAGCCCGCTTGACCATAGGCACTAATGCGTTTGGAGAAGGCGTGTTCGTACTCACCGTAAAGGCGACGTGTATCTGCTGTTGAGTTAGAGCGATTAGTCGACACTTCAAACTCACCAACCTGAGCGCCAACTGCCAGGCGTCCACTGTCCGTTGAACGCAGAATGTAGCCCAGATTAAATGTCGTTTCGTCAATGTCGTATTCTCCATCATCAAGATTGTCGAAGAATGCCAGGCTGTCTGAATGCTGATCAATTTTTAGTCCCATAAAGATACCGTTGGCAAATTCATAACTACCCGCAATGATAAATCCCCGAGGAGCCACTGAATCCGGTGAACCATCCAGATTGGTCTTACCATAACCCACTTCCAGGAAGCTTTTACTAAGCTCAGCAGCCTGAGAGCCTAAAGACGCAGTAGCCAGTAGCAGGCCTAAAATATGCTTGTTCACGATATATCCTTTGAATTACTTCGGTGTGTTGTAAAAAAGCGAGTATTGACACTCGCTTGGTACTTCAAATGCGCAGAAATGTATCACTATCCGATACAAAAGTGAAAGGCTAAGTCTATGTTTTGTGTTATGAAATGTTATCGGTGGCCTATTTTTGACGAGTGTTCAGCCTTCGCTGGCTTTATCCAGTGGGGTGACATTAGATGGCTCTGCGCGATGGTTCAGTTGACCCTGCATATGCGCACCGGCCTGAATACTCAGTGTATCGTGTTCGATATCACCAGTCACTCTGGCGCTGGGCTCCAGCGTAACGCTGTCAGCGTTGATCCCGCCCTGAACTTGGCCGCGCACCTGCACCTGTTTGGCGATAATATTGCCTTCTACAAGCCCAGATTCGCCAATGATCAGCTGCGCGACATTGAGGTCACCCGTGACTTTGCCATCGATCTGAAGTTCACCGTCGCAGTGGATGTTGCCTGTGATTTCGGTGTCGGGAGAAATAAGCGAGAAAGGAAATGAATTTTTCTTTTTATTGAACACGTTTAAGCACTCTTGCCAGTTTTACAGGGTTTATATGCTTTTTATCCTGTAACACCTCATAATGCAAGTGTGTACTGGTACTACGACCTGTGCTGCCCATCAGTGCAATCACGTCTGACTGCTTGACCGTCTGGCCTTTTTTGACTTTGATGGTGTGTAAATGACCATAACGTGTGACGATACCGTTCGCATGTTTAATTTCAATAAACTTACCGTATCCGCCATTTTTTCCTGCTCTACTGATCACCCCATCTGCCGGTGCAATGATCTGGGTTTTGTGCCAGCCTGCCATATCGACCCCTTTGTGGTAGGCACGGCGGCCTGTAATTGGGTCTTTACGAAAGCCAAATGCGCTGGAAATATAATATTTGTCGTGCGCAACAGGCATCATTTTGGGGGTGGAGTGTAATAAGTTCTCTAACTGATTGAGTTGGACAGAGTCATCGATCAGCTGGGTGTAGCGCGCATTTAACAGCGTTGCATCAACCTGGTGATAAGGACCACCCTGTGCGGAATTATTGTCGCTGCTCAAAGACAGGCCTGCTTCAGTAAATCCGGCCATTAGCTGGTTATGGCGCGCCGAAATAATCGTTTGCAATGTCTCAAGCAAAGCGGTCTGTGCATCATCCAGCTCATTGCTGTGTGCCTCAAATTCATGGCTGTCATTGATATCCCCAGCACCAGGCTGCGTGTCATTCTGTTGTGTACTTTCTGGCAGAGATAGCGCTGCGTCTGTCTGCTCAGTGATGGACGTCGGCAGGGCACTGACAATTTCACTGAGTACAGTATGCTGTTCGTTTAAGGTGACAAGCTGTGTATGTTGTTCAGTCAGGCGTTCGGTCAGCAGCTGTTTTTCTTTTGCCCAGGCTTGCTGTTGAGTCTGTAGTTCCGCTTGTAGGGCATTAACCGTTTTTTGCTGTTTAAAAAACGCTGATGTACTGATAACTAACCAGGTAAGAGCGCCACAAACCAGCACTAGTGCGATAAATTGCAACCAGCCAGGCACAACCATCAGACTAACCTGGCCATTCTGGCGCATCATTAGCTGCTTAGGTTGAAATAGCGATGTGATCAGGCGTTTGATATAGCGAAACATAACACGTAATAATTAAAAATAACGACCCACTTTAACAATTTTTATGCAAAAAGCCAGTATTTACTTACAAAAAAAAGGTGTACTTAAGCACACCTTTGTTTTGTATAGAAAAGCTTTTGCGTTTGCGATTACGATTACTTCGCTGGCAGGATAGTGCCTTCGACAAAACCGAAGCCGATACGTGCAAAGCCGTTCGCTTCACACCAGCCACGCATAATGACCTTGTCACCGTCTTCCAGGAACTTACGCTCTTCGCCATTGTCCAGAGTGATGGTCTCTTTACCGCCACGAGATAGCTCAAGCAAAGAGCCGGCTTCTTCGTGCTCCGGACCAGACTGAGTACCTGAACCCAGCATGTCGCCCGGAAGGAAATTACAGCCGTTTACTGTGTGGTGAGTGACCATTTGTGCCACTGTCCAGTAGCTGTGCTTAAAGCTTGATTCTGACAGCTTGCTTGGCGCTGCATTGGCTTCACGCATTTTTGCGGTTTCAAGCAGTACGTCCATCTGGATATCAAAAGCACCCGATTCACGGTTTTGTGCAGACTCAAGATACTCCAGAGGCTGAGGGTCTTGCTCATTACGGTGCCAGTTGGTGCGGTACGGCGCCAGCGCTTCTGTGGTGACAATCCACGGCGATACCGTTGAGGCAAAGTTTTTCGCCAGGAACGGACCTAACGGCTGGTATTCCCAGGCTTGCAGATCACGGGCAGACCAGTCGTTGAACAGACAGAAACCAAACACATGACTTTCGGCATCTTCAATCGAAATAGAGTCACCCAGCTCATTGCCTTTACCCAGGTAGATACCCAGCTCCAGTTCGTAGTCCAGGCGTTTACACGGACCGAAAGACGGTGTATCTGCATCTGGCGCTTTAGTCTGACCTTTAGGGCGAGGGAAGTTTTGACCTGACACGTCAATCGATGAAGCACGGCCATGGTAACCGATTGGTACCCACTTATAGTTAGGCAGTAGAGGGTTGTCCGGACGGAACAAGCTACCTACCGCTGTAGCATGGTAGATTGAGGTGTAGAAGTCTGTGTAGTCGCCAATGTGACACGGCAGCGCATATTCAACGTCGGATTGAGTAACTAATGCCGCTTCCAATGCGCCCTGGTGCTCAGAGCCTTCACGAAGAGCACGAGATAACGCCAGACGCAGGGCAGACCAATAATTTTGACCCATACCCATAAATTCATTCAGTTTAGGCGCGTTGGCCGCTTCTACTGCGTCCTGTGCTTCACCACTGAAGATGCCTGCTGCAGCAACCACTGCTAAATCCAGTACCTGATCGCCAATGGCAACACCACCACGGAACTCTTCGGCACTGTCTTTACGACGGAATGAGGCAAAAGGCAGGTTTTGAATTGGGAAGTCGGTGCCAGCCTGGTTGGCGCTGGCAACCCAGCTCTTCAGATTAATGTCATGCGTTTCGTTGATAAAAGACATGGTCTTTCCTTTTTGCAAGTTTGAGGCTGTTCTCAGATGTGGTGATAGTGTTTTGATTTTTCAATGCAACACCTGAGTCTCAGACAAATTAAAACGGCAAAAGCAGCCACAAGGCATCGCCCCAAGCTGCTTTTAATTTTCTACTCTCAAAGGAGAATTAGATCACGCCGCGGCGTTCCTGGTCACGCTCGATAGACTCGAACAGCGCCTGGAAGTTACCTTCACCGAATCCACCGTCGTCAACACGCTGGATCATCTCGATAAAGATAGGACCAAACAGGTTCTTAGTGAAGATCTGAAGCAGGTAGCAATCTTCGCTCTGGCTGTCTACCAGGATCTGATGCTCTTTGATCTTTTCACGGTCTTCTTTAACCCAAGGTACACGGTCAAAGATGGTGTCGTAGTAGTGATCAACAATGTCTAATGTTGCAATGTTAGTCTGGTCAAGCTTGTCCAGTGAGGCAACCAGGTCGTTGGTCAAAAATGCCAGGTGCTGTACGCCCGGGCCATTGTACTCGTCCAGGTACTCATCGATCTGGTTGTTGTTGTCGTCTTTACCTTCGTTAATTGGAATAGAGAAGGTGCCACACGGAGATTTCAGTGCATATGACAACAGGGCTGTTTTCTGACCTTTGATGTCGAAGTAGCGTACTTCCGTAAAGCCGAATACGTCTTTATAGAAGTTTGCCCATGTTTCCATGGTGCCTTTGTATACGTTGTTAGTCAGGTGGTCGATACGCAGGAAGCCTTTGTCCTCAACAACCACTTGCTCTTCTAAATCAACAAAGTCTTGCTCGAAAATAGAGCCTTTATCACCGAATACATCGATGAAGTAGATCAGGCTGTCACCGATGCCGTAGATGGCCGGGTAAGGCAAGTCTTTATGAGTTGAGTCAGTGGCAGGCTTAGCACCGCGCTCAACCGCGATTTCAAACGCTTTTTGCGCGTCTTCTACACGCCAGCCCATAGAGCAAATCGCCGGACCGTGGCTCTTAGCGAACTCCGCAGAGAAACCGCCGCGCTCTTTATTCAGCAGGAAGTGAATGTCGTGCTGGTTGTAGTATAGGATGTCTTTGTCTTTAAACTTTTTCAGTTTAGAAAAACCAAAATCGGCAAAAATCTTTTCCATGTAGTCCGCATCTGGTGTTGCGTACTCGGTAAACTCAATGCCAACTAGGCCTAGAGGATTTGTTACTTCACTCATTGTCTTACTCCCGCTTAAAAGCACTGGATCGCTATTTGTTTTGTGCTGTGGATGATTAATCAAAATGGCAAAAAGGGGAAGCGATGGGCATGATTTAGCAAGTAGGTAAAATGTAAATTCTGTCGTACAAATTGTCTGGATTATACGGATCGCGTGAACAGGATAAATTTATCGATTAAAAGGCCCTGTTTGTTCTTAAAAATGGATTGCATGACGGGTGGTTTTTCAGCAGAGTTTTCTTTATCTATCTGAAAATAATAAACTTTAAAGTTTGACGTTGACAGCGATATCACCTTGTTAGTGATACAGAGACAGGTACAGAAGAGGCAAAATCTCGCGTTGCTGTATTGATAAGTTTACAAGAGAGGGTTGAAAGCAGAAAAGCCGCACAAATTTAGTGCGGCTTTTACATGAGTCAGTAATTAGAAATTACTGTCTTTCGCCAGAGATCTCTAGCTCTTTCTCAAGATAGTGCTCCTGAGTATGCGGCTCATCAGTGGTTCCTTCAGCGCCGTGCATCCAGTCAACCAGCTTGTTGCTAAGCAGGTACATCGCCAGTGCAGACAGCAGTGCTGTTGCACCCAGACCAATGAAGATGCTCATGGCATTGTTCATTGCTTCCTGGCCTTCGCCGATGAAAGAACCAACAAAGCCCGCGATTTTGTTCGCAACCGCTGTACACAGGAACCACAGACCCATTAATAATGAAGCCAGGCGCAGTGGTGCCAGTTTACTCACCATAGACAGGCCAATTGGTGACAGACACAGCTCACCCAGCGTGTGGAACAGGTAGAAAAGTACCAGCCACATCATGCTGATCTGCAGGTTGCCGGCATCACTGCCTTCGGTGATCAGCGCCATCATCATTGTCAAAAAGCCCAGCGCCAGGAATACCAACGCGATGGCAAACTTAACCGGAGAGTTAGGCTCACGCTTGTCCAGTTTCAGCCAGATCATGGCCACCAGTGGCGCGAAGATAATAATAAAGATAGAGTTCAGAGACTGGAACCATGACGCCGGGATTTCAAAACCCATCAGCATACGGTCGGTGTAATCAGCAGCAAACAGGTTCATCAGACCACCGGCCTGCTCAAAGCCCATCCAGAAGATAATACTGAATACACTCATAGTGAAGATAACGCGGATACGGTCTTTTTCCTGACTAGTAAGAGGCTCTTTGGTGTTGCTGTTAGATTGCTGCTGAGACAGCTTGGCTGCTGGGACCACACCGATGTCGCCCAGATATTTCTGGCTTAATAGTAGTTGCATCACAACGGAGATCACCATGCCGATACCTGCAGCGATGAAACCCGCTTGCCAGTTAATTTGTGCTGCAACATAACCTGCGATAAGTGGACCCAAGGCACCACCTAAGTTGATACCCATGTAGAAAATCGTGAAGGCACCGTCACGGCGCTTATCACCTTCCTGATACAAGTCACCAACCATAGTCGAGATGTTTGGCTTAAACAGACCGTTACCGGCACATAATAATGCCAGACCGATATAGAAAACCTGTTCTTCCATACCGGCAACCAGGCCATGCGGAATACCCATAGTAAAGTGACCTGCGGCCATCAGAATACCACCAATGATGATGGCTTTACGCTGACCCAATACGTTATCGGCTAACCAACCACCGATCAACGGGGTCAGATAGACCGCCATGGTAAAGGTACCGTACAGGCTCAGTGCGTCGGCGTTGGTCCAGCCGAAGCCGCCGTTTTGCACCTGAGCAACCAGATAAAGAACCAAGATTGCACGCATTCCGTAGTAGCCAAAGCGCTCCCACATTTCCGTGCCGAAGAGTAAGAACAGGCCTTTTGGATGGCCCAGAAACTCACCGCGATTAGGTAATGAATTCATATTATTCCCATTTCAATCAAATGTGTTGTTTTGGCCTTAATATTATCGATGCCGAAGGTACTGTTGATGACAGTATTCAGCGGCATACTTTGAACGGGTGGCCAGTCCCCAAATGATTCCAAGTTAGGTCAGTGTTGACTAACTATTCATTAAAAGCGCGTCAGTATACCTAGTGGGATGGCGATGGGGAAGCCTTACCAGCTGGGTGGGACGCTTTTTGTATACAAAAAAACCAGCCTGTCTGGCTGGTTTTTGCGCATATAGAGCGAATGTTCCGGTTATCGGCAGAAATTGTCGACAAAAGTCAGGTCGTTAATATGCTCAGGACCTTCCATGACTAAGGTGGCAACCGCTGTGTCTGGATTCATTTGCCAGATCTGCGCATTGTTGTTGGCTTCACGACCAGAAACATACAGTTTGCCATCAGCCGTAATCGCCAGGCCAGATGCCCAGTTTACGCCGTGCTCGCCAATCTTAGTCAGCTCCATATTGCCTTCATCCAGGGTATACAGCGCCTTGCCAGTTAAAACGTAAAGGACGTTACCGTCTGCTGAGTAAGCAATATCGCCATGGCTGAAGTCATCACCCGGGTATGACAATTTACCCAGCACGGTTTTTTCACCGCTGGTCATGTCAAAATCGTACATGTAGGTTTTACTGGTGCTACGCAGAGACACGCCATCCGGTGTAACCGCAGAGCGGTACAAAGGCCATGACGTCGCGTTGGTAATGCTGTACTGCTGGTTGCCATTCAAGTCCAGTGCCCACAAGGTGGATGCTTTGGTTTTACTGTTGGTTTGCTCCATAAAGTAAAGCACACCGTCTTTGCTGGCGATGTTCGACGCAGTGTGAGTCACGCCTGATACTTTGCTGTACTGACCGGCATCAATGTCAAAGTAATAGACATAGCCACCTTCAGCCGAGCCATAATTATTAATCCCGAACAAACCTGTTACACAGTCTGCGGTAACGGAGACGTTATCCAGCAGTGCACCGTATGAGTCTGAGTTGCCCGCACCGACAAATTTCAGGGTACTTTCGTCGCTGTTTGCAGTGACGTTAATGGTGTAATGCTGCCAGCCACGTTGTGTGCCGTTTAGCTCTGCGATTACCTGGTCGTCCCAGTAAACGGTTGCTTTGTTGGTATCTGCATTATTGGTAACACGCGGAGAGTAGTAGAAGCTTACGACATATTGCTTGCCGGCTTCAGTCGCAACGCTTTGGTAAGCGCTGTAGTTGCGGGTTGAATCCAGCTCCAGATATTGCTCGCCATCCTGAGCCTGAATAAGGCCAAGGCGGTTAGTCTGAATTTCAAACTTAGCTGAGCTGCGGTTCCAGCCAGGCAAGGTTTTAAACAGGCTCCATGAACCGCTGACGGCGTTTGACTGCTCAAAAGAACCGTTAGTGATCAGGTTTTCACTGGCATTTGCAGCGAAGCTGCTGATTAGGGCGGCACTCAGGCCAAGCGCAAGAACTGATAATTTCATAGACATACTCCAGGGCTAAATTCTATTTGTGTAAATAAAATGTTATCCCTAATCAATTTTAACTAATCCCATTTTCTTACTTTTACACGGTTTGGTCAATTAGAAATCAAAAAATGACTGTTAGTTCCGATTTATGCCTCAGTATCAGAGGATGAAAATGGTACCAAAGGATTGGTTTCTATCATTTGTGTACCTAATACTTTTACATGTCATCTGGACAGTCACAGTTCGCATTTTGCACAGTTTTGTATTTTGCTATGCCTGTCACAGCCATTTCGCTTAATAAAAGTGCATAATGCGAAACTAAACGGTATCAGAGTCATTCACAAATGATTGGAGCAAGGAACGTGCCCACACTAGGCTGATGTGGGCAAATAGGTATATGAGCGTTAATCCCTGCCGCGATTAAGCCAGCACTCTGTTAGCCAGCCTGGTTTTTGGCCCCGGTTCAGCGCTGCTAGCACCGTGATGGCGCGCTCCGGCGTGATCCGCTGTGTGGCAATATCCTGATAAACCTGTTGAGCGGTTTTCTTTCTTTTTACCGCTGCACCGGCGTCAAGAAACGACTCAACCACTTGCAGTACAAAGCGTGTAACAGCAGAGAGACTTTCTGGCCCCACAGCTTGTTCGTCGCTGGCGCTTTGTTGAGTGAGCCGCTCGGCCAGGTGGCTGAGCTCGGCCTGAGCGAATTCGCTTTGTGCTTGAGGGAGCTTGCTGAGGGTTTGCAGCATCTGTGAAAAATAGTCGCGCTCAATACGGTTGACCTTATCAAGTTGCGTCAGTTTATTGAGATCGCGACGAAACTGAGCATGACTGATCTGTGGCTCCAGCAGCCGTTCACAGCTGGCATGCAAAGTATGCCAGTGTTGCCAAGCATAAACATAGTTTAGTCCCGGACCCTTGATGTTTTGCATGCCGACAATTAACTGATGCTGCCCGGCCAGCCCCAGACGGGCTATCCGATTGGTGAGCTCATCCGCGGTGATATGGGGATTGTCTAACAGGAGTAATTTGCTGTGCAATATACTGCTCAGCACTCGGCTGAGTTGTTTGCGGTTTGCTGCCAAGTCTTCTAATGCACTCAGGGAGTGCGCCAATTGCCAATTCTGGACCCGCAACCGGACAATACCTTGCTGGGCTTTATCGTCAATATGCTCAGTCAGTGTTGCCGCCAACAGGCTGTCATCAAACAAGTGCGTTGTATCCAACAGGGGAGTTTCAAACAGGCTGTTTATCTGCTGAATAAAGTGCTCCGAGCTTTCTCCGCATTTCCATTGTGTCAGCAGACGCATCAGATCTTGCTTGTCATTGTTATCAATCAGTCGGTTAACCCGGGTATCCAGTGCTTGATCCAGATAAGCCTCGAAGCCATCAACATTGCTCCCGATCACCACAATATGATCGAAACTGAGATCTTCCACTAGGATCTGTGCAAATACTTTTGACCGTGCAACCCGGTCATTACGGTTGTTAAGCAGCGCGATGGTTTGTGTCTCTGGTTTGTCGTTCAGGTCGAATAAGCCAAGACGACGCCAGTTTTCCAGGGTCGCCAGGCGCTCATTGGCTGACATACTATTGACGAAAGACTGAGTCAGATGATCAACCGGTGCCGCTGTAAAATGCTGCAGTACGCCAACATCCGGCACAATACGCTCGGCGGTCTCTTTATATACATAATCTTTATCAATGCCGATGTACTGGGCCATTTTACATACCAGGGCAATGTTGTCCGGGTGCTCTTCATACGGGTATAAGGCGCGGATATCCGGCGTGATTTGAAAACCATCACCCCAGTGCAATTGGATCAGGGTAGATTGCTTGTGGTCCGCTGCCCGATTCAGAATCGGGGCCATGGTTTGTTCGGCGGTAAAGATCTGGGTGTGGCTGCCAATAAAGGCGGCCATTTCCCGTGCTACATCAACACCGCTTGGGCCGAGGATATCTTCATGATCCGGGTATGTATTGGTGATGGTGGTGAAGTTATCGCGCATCCAGCGACGCAGGATCCGCACATATCGGGGTGTCAGGCCCATACACTCCCATAAAAAAACATCCGCGCGCACCGAGCGGGCAAAATCCAGTACATCGCTTTGTTCCCAGATACTGGCTTTGTCGAAGGGTCTGAACAGGGGTAATTCATACTGCTCCCCCGAGCTGCGTGCGAAAATCATCATGGCCTCACACCCGGTTGTTTTAGTGACCACACGCAGTGCCAGGCTACTGAACAAGGCCGCTTTGAGCCGTTCGGTACCTGATTTTCCCCGGGTGCCCCAGCCGCCTATGGTCACAGGGATTTTCGCACGGTTGCTGCGAATTTTGCGATTTAGCCGAATATGACGAAACCAGAAATATGCAATAAAGGTCGACACAAAAAACACCAGCTGACCTATGCTGTTTTGATAAATAGAGTAAAGGTATTCTTTAAAACTGTAGCCCAGATT
The DNA here is from genome assembly GCF_005887115.1 of Pseudoalteromonas rubra. Taxonomy (GTDB): domain Bacteria; phylum Pseudomonadota; class Gammaproteobacteria; order Enterobacterales; family Alteromonadaceae; genus Pseudoalteromonas; species Pseudoalteromonas rubra_F. The sequence continues at coordinate 118,748 of NZ_PNCJ01000023.1, forward strand.
AACCAATACCCCAGGCACGCCTGCCCGGGCAAACAATTTTGCAATACCCGGCTCAACCGGGAAAGTGCAGTCAAGTTCGCTGCCATACGGTTTAAACTCCAGGTCAAAGCCCAGTTTGCGTAGCTGTGCAATATAATTTTGCTGCTCCAGCGCATTGCCCTTGCGCAGGCCATCGATTTCAGCGTAGTTGACTGACAAGTGCCAGTAAGCCCGGACCCGCTGCCACAGGCGCTTTGGCGGTGTCACCACCAAAATACCATCGGGAGTGTAGTTTTTACCACTGGTCTTGAGCTGATCCTGACTGAGTACCGACAATAAATAGTCAGGCAGGGGCAAATGTGGCCGCGCGCTGGCTTCTTTGAGGTGGTAAAGCGCTTCACCAGGGACATTTGTTGCACTGATCTCGGCCGTGGTACAACTGGGTACATGAAGTTGTGCAGAAGGGATTTTGGCTTTGCTATGGCTGAAGCTCTGACGCTTGTCTGTACTGGGTGTAAAAAACTCATGCCAGACTCGCCAGAAGCGCCGGCGGCGTTTGTAGTCTATCTGGATCCGCCAGCCTTGCTTTTCACGATAGGCGTTAAAGCTTTGCTCGTGCTGAGCCAGCATGCTGAGCGCTCGTCCCAGTGTATCCTGATCGATATCGCCGGGCAGGTACACAGTTTCTTGCTCAGCCAGTGCCTGGGCAAGTTGTGCGTGCAGGCTTTGATGCGTGAAGCTGATTAGCTGCTCTCTGGTACGTGCAATATAGCGTCTGACTGCCAGGTTGGGGTCACGCTCCAGCGCCTGATTTAATACACCCAGATAACGTTGCATTAAAACTGTGTCTTGATTGCTTGAGGTATCGTCCAGTGTTGCTTCAACGGCCTCATTTAGCATGAGTCTGGGGCTTTGCTCCAACAACATTCGCTTAACTTCCAGACATTCTTCGCCAAGAAGATGGGAACGCCATAATTCAAACGCATACCCGTCAGCAGCAAAACGAGCAGCGGTAAGCTGCTTAACCAGGGTGAAACGTACGGAGTCGACTACTTCATTTTCGAAGCGTTGTTCCAGTAATTCTCTAGCCAACTTGTCAGGCAGGTTGCGCAATTGCTCAATACACACCTGGCGTACACGCGCAAACGGGTGTTGTGTCAGTTCACGCAGTAGTGGAATATCCCGTTCTGCCAGTGGATACTTATTGGCCAGAATTCGAGGCATGGCAGCCACAATGAACAGCTGATCATTATGCTTATGGATAGATGTATTATCACCAAGCGTTGTCTCTACATAGGCCCACATATAACTACGCACAAAGGTCGGGCGCTGGTGGATCAGAATTTCAAGAATATCTATAATGGCCTGGTAAGGGGTATTTTCTGCATCCAGTAGCTCTATGAGTTCGGCAACCAGTTCGCTGTCCAAGTCCGGATCGGCTTTAAATTCATTGATCACGGAAACCTGATTGACCAGAGCGCGGATCATGCCATGACGGACGTGGGCGTTGTTACTGGTGGCCATTAAGCGCAAGAAAAAGGGCTGTAAATCCAACTTTTTCCAGGCCTGTTCCAGTTCATTATCTGACATACGCAGATAGCGGTTGGTCAGGGCACCGAGTTTGGCAATAAAAAAGCGCAGATCTTGCTCCAGATCGGCAACCAGTGTTTGATATCGTCCTATGACGGCACCTTCATCGAACCAACGAGCGAATGCTTGCTTGTCTTGCTGCAGCATAGTGCCCGAAGCCCCCAACGTTTCCGCATACTTGAGAATATGTAGTTGTTTCTCCGTAGCCAGCTCGGCTTTGCTGAGTCGTTCTACAAACGACTGATAATCTGCATCATGCCCTTCCAGCTGCTCGTGAAGCCGCTCAATTTTATGGCGCAAAAACGCAATGCTCTGCAGCAGCTGCCAATAGTCTAACTGTTCGTCTTTCGGCTGATTTTGTAATAGTTCCCATCCGGCCAGCTCATCGATCAACTGCTGGTACTTGTGACGGTGCAGATTCAACCAGAACTGCTCAGTATCGGCAAATAATATTGCCTGAAGCTGGTTTTTTAATTGGTTATCTGCCATACAAATCCTGCTCTAAAAAATGCGTCAATTGCAGCGATTCAAAGATAATCTCGTCATGTGCAAACGGGTCAAAGCCACTGCGCTGCAAATTGCCCAGGGTGACCTCGAAACGAATGCTATGGTTATTTCGGAACCAATCCTGTGTCCAGTTCAGGCTGATCCAGCCGCCGGTGTTTTCGCTAAAGTCGAACAGCGTTTGCCAGCCCAGCGTTGTCAGATACTGCCAGGTCGCATTGGGGCGGTGATCATCGGCAAACACATAGCCACTGCTCAGGCCGACTGAAAAAATATGTCCCTGATAGTATTGTTGCCAGACACCACTTAATGAAGCCACATCGAGTGAAGTCCAGTCGTCATTGGAGGTGGTGGAAAGTTCGGCACTGAGCTGACTGTCTACACGACTCTGATGGCGGATACGGTAACCACCACGCCAGCCATCACTGTGGTTGTATCGATAAAAATTGAACATAGCATTACTGATGGTCTCATCCGCCAGATAGTCGTCTTTTTCAATACTGGTGTAGTAATAAAACGGTTGCCACCACCATTGATGGCGCCAGTGCTGATCCTCGCGCCAAATTTCTCCAATGGTCACGGCCCACTGGCTGGTCAGGTGTGTTTCCCGGCTCAGTGGTGACTCTTGCCAGCGGTTATTCCACAACGCTTTGGCGAACCAGTCGTCCTCATCATCAAGCCAGTCATACTGGCCATTGATACTGAATGACGGTTCACTGGTGTTATTCAGGCGGAAGAAGCTTTCCAGCCGATACCAGTGTTGCTTATGTCGGTTACGCAACCGTATACCCAAATCCAGTGTGTGTTCCGATCCCAGCGGTTCACTACTTTGATAGATACCATCCCGATTGTATTGCATGACGCCTTCAACATGGGTGAGGTTGCCATCGCTCTGCATAATGGGGTCACGGTAATGCGTTTTTGTTGGGGTATATACCAGTGTGGGCTGGCGCACTCTGTATGGCTGTACGGGCGGTGCTACGGCCAGTTTATGGCGATTGGGATCAAGTTGCCAGCGATAAAGTCTGGCCAGGCTCGATGTTTGTGGTGAAAGTGTCAGCAGTCCGGCCGGATAAAAACCTGACTGCTCGCGACGGGTATCCTGCTCGACATATTCCAGTTTAAGAATGGCGTCTTTACTCAGTTTAGCGGTGATTGGGTTGTTTTCATTGCCATAGTAAAAGAGTTGCTCGGCACCCAAGTCGATGGTTTGCCAGCGGCCTTGTTGATAAGCCTCTACCTCAACACTCAGGAGCTGTGCGGCAAACGGGTTGAGCCAACGCAGAACCAGTCTCCCGCTGGCTAAATCTGCACGAGTTAATCCAAGTTCGCTGCGGTTGCTATCAAGACGCCAGTGCACGTTGTCGTTGGCTCGTTCAACACTCAGTTGCGGCCGCTGATGTTGTTGCAATAACTCCGCATTGGCGAAATGTAAGACCAGCCTGATCTGCAATGACTGCAATTCCCTCAGATCCAATGCCAGGCTATGGTTAGGACGTAAAATCAATCCTGGTAACTCGTCATCTCGGCTGGTATGACGACTAAACTGCTCAGCGGCGCTGCGTGAGGACAGCGCAGATAAATCGACCAGTTGGGTGCCCGCATAGTTTTGATATGCTTCGAATGCTTGCCAGTGACCAAAGCTCTGGATGCGGTTATACAGCATGTCCAGTGCCGGGTTGGGGGGAGATTGCATCAGCTTTGCTGACAGGGCGGTATATTCATATTCACTCAGTGTCTGGCGTTCAAGACGATATAGCGCATTGAGCAGCAGAGTGCGTTGCAAAGCATCGGACTGTGTATCGCCAAGCGGTGTTTGATAGAGCAGCGACATAAAGTCGTCCTGCCACAAAGTTCCTTTCAGATCCTGGTCTGAAGTAACAGTATGCGCAGGCGGTAATGCATCAAACTGTAACAGTATCAGTTGGTCACTACTAAAAGTGAGTTGCTCTGCTGGTTGGAGTGCAAAATAACCGGTACTGGCTATGGATAAGCGTGGCTGATCTTGCTCGTCAATACGCAGCGTGGTCGTCGCAGGCACGTCGTTAAATATTGGTATTATATCACTTTGTGCTGAACGATGTGCTTGCAACCAGACTATCTCGCCTTGTTGTGCCTCTGCGGCCTTTGCTCTGGCACTGACTCTGAGAACCATAGGACGATGGGCGGTAAGAGTGATACTTTGATTGACGAGAGGGTACGCCGAGGTGTTGCTTGTTTCGCTGAGCAGTGTGCTGACACCATGGTGATGTAGTGAGTAATCAATAGCCGGTGGATGGCTGGCAGGCTCCGTATAGCCAAGCTGCTGTCGGACAGGATGCAAGACATCATTGTCTTTACGTATGTCATGGCTTAGCCACAGAGCATAAAGGTTTTGTTGTAATTCAACAAAACTGGTACGTAGTGCTTCTTCGCAGGCAGGCAACGTTTTGTGCCACGTACTGCACAAGCCCTGAATGCGATGAATTGAACGAGTGTTCTGATAGTGATTCAATAGTTGCTGAGCGGCATAGTGTTGCAACTGAGGGTAAGGGTGGCTTAACAGAGCGCCTAGATAACGCTCCGCAGTATTATGTTCTCCCAGCGCAGAAAAAGCGGTCAGACGCAGCTGCCAGGCTCTGATCACGACTTCCTGATGCGGGCTGTCTATCAGTGACTTCAATAAAGGCAATGCCTGCTGTGGATCTTGCTTTACCATCATTTCTGCTTCGCCGAGGCGATAGTGCCAGTGGCTGGCACTGAGACTGTTTTTAGTGTTTGTGTGTTGCGGTTGAGTCAGCTCAAATCGAGACAAGCCTTGCTGATAGGAATGGGCAAGCCTTTGTAACTGTTGTTCCAAACGGTAGGCAATAGCCGGGCTTTTGTCTCTGAGCAGACCCGGGCGCTGATATAAAACGGCATTGTTTGGCAAAGATTGTAACTCTCTGACACGTAGAGCAAGATCCACTCTAATGGGGTCGTTGACTGTGACACTGAGTTGCTGTGCGTCCAGTGGCAGAGGCAGCTCAAGCATGGCAAAATGTCCGGATGGCAAGAGATCTATGGTGTGCCGATAACTGTCTATTTCCACTGTCAGCTGGGTGGCACTTGTTGTGCGGGTATACAGTCTGAGTGTCGGGGACAGGCGTTGTTGATCAAATAGTTCGAACTGAACAGGGCCCGAGAGGGTATGGTAATGCAGCAACTGACGCTGTTGGGTTGCATACAGGCGGTCTGTTGCATGGCGGTAAGCCTGCGTCACCGTTTGCTCATTAACGTGAGTAGTAAACGGGTGTTCGGCGCGTTTTGGCTGTAAAAAACGCACTGTGCCTAACGTATCTTGTAGCTCAGACAATCGCTGACGCCCCAATGTACTGCTTTGCGCCAGGTCCGCTGAGTGTAAAGCCGAGATAGTGTGGTGCTGGTAGACCTGCTCCAGGTGCCATTGCAAGTTATCTGTCCAGTATGGGTTAAACAGGGATTCTGGCCAGGTTTGTGCAGCGTCGGTATCAAACAAACCTCGCTCCATACGCACCAGGTTAAGCAGAGTATCCCCCTGGGCTTCGAGCCGCAGGTAACTACCCGCTGGTACGGCGATATAGTCACTGCTAGCCAGGCCGATAACCTGGTCATCATTGAGTTTTACGTCATGGGTCAGGCGATGTTTGCGCAACTGAGGAGCAAATTCCTCGGCTGGGGTATCGCTCAAGTCTATCTGACTGACTAAAGCATCATTCAGTCGTGCAGAGACTATACCTGGCTGCGTCGGGTCGGGCAGAATACGCCGAGCGTTTAATCTGAGCTTTGTTGCCTCGGCAAAAAACAATTGAATACTCTGTCTGTCGTTTAAGCGGTAATGTGTGGTGTGGGTCTGCGCTTCATAGAGCTGCATTGCCGGTAGCGCCAGCTTGACCGGAATGCGAAACGGATCCCGGTGTCGATGAAACAGGCCTTGCCAGGCTGAGAATTGCTGGACCTCTTCACTCGGATTGTAAAAGCGGATCAGGCGTGTAGTGCCAGCGGCAGGCAGCTGACACCGGTTTTGCTCACACTGAAGTTCAGCCCGGGTAATACGCTGCATGGCGTGAGGAGACTGTCCCTGCCACATTTGAATGACCTGTACTTCGCTCTGCAGACTGAGCCAGCGGCCAGCCGGAAGCAGGATGAAACGTGATTGTTCGGCATCCAGATTGATGTCCGCGGCATTACGATGCAGCTGCAATGTACCGGGCTCGAACCAGTCTGGTGCACTGTGCAGTGCCGCTGGCTGTGCCTGCGCAGGCAACAAAGCACTTGTCAGGAGCAGGAGCAAAACAATCAAATAAGGCATAGGGCAAACTGTTCCAGAGTTTGAGGGTTTGATACCAGCCGCTCTCGCATTGGGCGACTTATTTCAATATGAATAAAAAATCCCGCGGGTAAGCCGAGACGATGCATTACATTGCGTGTACCACCCAGCTCAGATACCTGATGCGGGTATTGATAGGTATGCTCGCTGATCTTTGACAGACATTGAGCTAATTGTGTCAAATCTGGGGTATTTTGTCTGCCCTGACTAATAATGAAATCTGCCAGACGGCCATGTGCTGTGCGGCGCTTGTTCTGATTAAAGCCATGTATTTGGTATAAATGACTGACAGGATAGCGCCGAGCGAAAGCCTGTGCCGCAGCGGCATGCAAACCACTGGGACGGTGTGAGTAGTCCATACTGTACAGATCCGGACTCGGCTCATTACGGTGCTCTGTATTGATGACCATGACCTGGCAGCGAGTATTGAACACGGCCTTACCTATTTTGCCAGTCAGTTGATCATGAAACTGGTGAGGCACAGACAGCATACAGGTGCTTCCCTCAGGGCGAAAATACAGATCACCACCGCCAAACTGAGCTGAACTGGCACGTAAAGTGATTAACCCCGGTTGGCTTCGCAATTGCCAGGGTGGCAAGGCAACCGGTTGTGCAAACCAATTGTACAACACTTGCCAGCTGGGGCTTTGCAGCTCGGGTGTCTCTTTTGCGCATCCATTATCAGCTAGTAGCAGTAATGACAGGAAAAAAAGTGCTTTAATATTCATGTTGCCACCATTGCGGTTGAGGAGGTGGTGTTGCATATTCTTCCAGCAAGGCAAACCACAGGGGTTGCTCCGCCGACAGGCTTAGCTGATGTAACTGCTCAATGTCCGAGCCAACAGTCAGCGTGACTGAAGGGTATGCAGTTAGCTCCGGGTTTTTCGGGTGCAGTAAAAAAGCGGGTAAACCTTGCTCAGGAGCCAAAGCATAGCGCTTGCGCGAAATACTGTATTCATCGCTAAAGGCACGACTAAAACGCCCATCCAGTTGGGTACTCATCACGAGTGGATGCTCAGGACGTTCGCCCCGGACAAAGGGTTTAATGACTATCGCCATCGGCTTGTCTTTAGCACGATAATCCTGGATCAACGTCTGTCCTGGTTGTAGCTGAAACAAGCGTACTTTCCAGTAATCACGAGGCATCCCCTGATTGATAAAGTACTGCGAAGACGTACTTGATAAATCCGGCAAGCTATCCAGCTGCGTGATGTCTTGCTCGGTGTAGCGGATCCCATTATCACTGAGAGTAATTAACCGGGGAACTGGCGCAGAGGCTGGATCACTTTGTTGGAGGCTGAGCTGAGCGCGTTGCAGCTGCGCCAGACTTTCTAGTGGCACATACTGAAACGGAGCTGCCGGTTGTGGTGGTGCAAAGTACTTGGGCGGACTGTAGACCAGTGCAGTATTCGATACCGGTAAACGCACAAACAGGGCTTGCGACAGGTAGCCGGTTTGTTTTTCCTCTAAAGGAGGCGGTGCGCTGAATAGCCGCACCTTAAGGATTTTCTGCTGCTCAATAAAATCAAATTCGTTATCGGCACTTTGGCTAAACCAGGCTCCGACCTCAGTGAAGCCGGTTTGTGGCGCATCACAGAGCGTGGCACATACATAGTTCTGATGATGCATTGCACCGTGACGGCTCTGCATTTTTACAGCGACTTGTTCGGTACTGCCGAGCGTGATTCTATGTGCTTCAAGGCTTAAGCGCAGAAATCTTTTTTCGCTGTCGGAAATGGCTTCTCGTCGGGTTTCCGGGGTGATTAAACGGTCAAAGCCACTGTTCAAACCCGTTAGAACGAGCTCCTCAGAGCGCAGTAGCTGCTGCTGGGCATCATACACCTTTGCCTGTACTGTGCTGCCCACTGGACCACGCATATCGAGCTGGATATCGCTGCCGCCTTGGACGGTGAACTCGGCCAGGCTGGCCTCATCCAGCTGATAGTAATAGCTGTGTAGTGGTGCAACGACTTGGTCCAACTCGTCCCGCCAGGTAGTGATCATCTCAGAGCGAGAGCGGATTACCAGCAATCCTGGTTGCAGATCCGGTAACAGAAATCGCGTCGGGTCATCCGTCTTTATCATGCTCAGTGTCACAGGCGATTGGTGCTGTGTGAGGTCGTGCCAGACTAGCTGCAGGTCACTGATGTTTCCTTGAGTTTGTACGCTCAGGTCCCCTGTATTGGTAAGGCGTATCGAGGCGGCAAGCCCTGGTCGGGTGTAGTATCCGTCCAAGTCAAATTGCTCGGCAGAAAAATCATAGGTGATCACATTATAGGGCAGAGACTCATAGAGAATATCAGCGTCAAAATCGATACCGGGGATCCCTTGTGGCGCCAGTTTTCGCCAGTCGTAAGAGACCGCATTGGTAATTTGCAACGGCTGCAGACCACTGCTGCCCAGTGTGTGATAACTGGTCATCCGCTCCCGCCATTGCTGAGGTAACTTCAGCCAGGTCCGGGTCACATCGTCCGCATTGGTTGGGGTCTTACCATGGATACGCACCACAACGCCGCGTAGACTGGGCTCTTCCGGAATTAAGCGTAAGGAAATTTTACTGGCGCGAGTCAGCTGCTGCCAGTCAACATAAAATGATTGACCAGAGGTGACAGCCAGCGCCTGGCGGTCCTCAATCAATTGTTTAACCTGTTGCTGGCCTTCCTCCAGTGCAAGCTTAGAAGCATGATGATAAACATGTTTCTCCAGTTCATTATCCTGACTGTCCAGCAGCCGGTATTCAATTGCATAATTGATTGGCTTATCGAAAACGGTTTGGCTGGCAAATATAGCGTTCGACAGTACGCGAATAGCAACGGTCCGTGATGTAGGAAAAGTATAAATGAGCGGACGATCCGGGCTTAGCCAGTGTACCACAGAGCGGGTTTCTTCTTCACTGCGCGCCGCAATACGTTCAGCTGAATTCAGCCAGACATAAAAATGCAGTGCAACACGGTATCCGGCCAGTAGCACGAGGATTATCAGCAGCGCCTGTAGTACTCGCTTAATCCAGTACATTTGGCCCTCCTTGCATCATTTGCTCGAGTGCTTCAAGCGTAATTAGCCGGTTGCGCTGCGCAAGATAAACCGCAGCGGTTTTGCCAGCCAACTGTAGTTGCAGGCCGAGTAACCCATTGTCGGAAAGTCTGATTGCTTGCAAAGTGCAGCCTGATTGGCCGTCGCATAAGGCACTTAACCAAGGCAGATGCTGGGTTTGTGCATAGCGGTTGATTATCGTGTTGAGTCTTTGTCTTTGTTGTTGCGATAAATTCACCCAGTCATCTGGTCCTGTTGCAGCAAGGCGTACCTGCATAAAGTTGGGTTGTGCGGAGACGGCAAGCAATCGCTCCTGAAGCGCTTGTTCAGAGACAGCATAGTGTTGCTTGAAATCGGAAGCCAGCCATAGGGTCGCCAGTTCACTGTCTGGACTAAATAGACGATAGCCTGACTGCGGAGACGAACCAATCTCAAGCCCTCGGGTAGCAATCTGGCCAGAGACTTTCTCTACTGTTACCCCTAATCGCTTCATAGCCTTATGCAGTGCATTAATGGTAGACGTATGTCGAAAATCAGGTTGAGTAAATTGATACGCAATGGCACTGGGGCGGATCTGCGAAGGCGCGCTGTGACTCCGAACCTGCAAACTTAACACCGGCATCCCCGGGTTGTGTCGCACCGCACTTTGGTGTACCACATTATAAAGAGTCCGCGTGTTAGTCGGCGCCATTACGTTGGCTTGTTCACTGGCATATGGATGGGCCCCGGCAATGAGCAGTGCCTGGGCGCCACTGGTCTGGAACAGGTCAGTTGCAAACTGTAGCGTATTACTTTCGAATAGCGGTCGCGGTACCTGAATGGTTAGTGGCACAGTGGCATTGAGGTTAATGGCATAAAATCCCTGTCCTTGCTGGTAATAGCTGACTTCAGGCAAAGGACTGATGATCACCAGACGATGGGTATCATTGATGATCAGTTGCAGGCGGTAGCCTACCATGTTGGCGAGTCGATTAAGCTGTTGCAGACGATTAAGATCATCCTCATCCAGCGAGCGTGAGCGTAGCTCATAGGAGAGTTTGAATAAAGGTTCCAGGACCTCGTATTCCCACAGTGCCGCTTCGTTTTCTGCGAGCATACGAAAATGGCCGCTTCCTTTGGCACTAATATGTTGAGAAAACTGAGTGACCAACTCTTCGAGCGACAGGCTGAGCCGTTCGACAGGGTACTGAGGTGCATTCACATTGCTTCTTGCTGTATGTGACAAGAGGGTAGCGTAACTCAGGTTGTCGAAGTAGGTTTCCAGCATGGCTCCCTGATAACCTGGATAGGGCAAGTTGTCCTCACTGAGCAGACCGAACTGGCTGCGCTCAAATCCCAACAGGCGGGTGAGTTGACGCTGTGACAACGAGTCGGGCAGTTGGTTGTAAATCCAAAACTGACTGTTGTCGACAAAGCGCGTTTGCCTCAACTGCGGCCGTGTGTATTGGTTAATGGCCCTAAGCTGCAACACCTGATTGGTGTTTAGTGCGCTAATGAAGGCCTGATAATAGGCGCTTTGTGGCCGTGTCTGTTGACTGGCTACCGATGGTGTCACCCGAGTGCCCAGAGCCAGTGCACTGCTCCCTAAAATAGCAAATAGTTGCCCGGCGGCATCACCTGCCAGACGTTCACTGGTCGGATAGGGCACGGTCACTATATGTTCTCGCACAGGAGATTTTGCCAGTGCAAACAAGCCTCTGGGGTGCGTGGTCTGGGCATCCTTGATCACTAACGTGGCCGGATTATCAATAAGTATGAAGCCCAGCTCGGCCAGCACTTGGGCAGCACGGTATTGGATATCGGGATCCTGAGGGTCCTCATTCAGCAATCGAATGGCACCTCTAAAACGTTGCAACTGCTGCGCCTGCTGATAATGGCTAAGGTTCAGCAAATCGTACCTTGCGGTGTATAGGTAGCTTTTGTATTCACTGACATGATGACTCAGTGGCGCACTTTGGGCTTCATCAACCGCCGCCGGTTGTGTTGGGCTGTGGAGTAGAGATGGCACAAACATGATGGCGAAACCGATACCAAATGCCAGCAGGCCTCCGATCATGGATGTCTGAAAAGTGGCACGCAGTACCAGACCCAGAGCGTTTTTCTGATAGATTTTAAGTGCCAGCAAGGTGGACAACATATAACCAAAAGCAAATGTGTCTGTAGCTTTGAGTGTCGGAAAGTAATCGACCACAAAGTAATTCAGCAGCAGCTTGTAGATAAATCCAATGTTGAAAAACAACAGCAACAGCCGGGCACCCTCAAAGTTTGCATGTTTGAGTCGGGTAAAGTTAAGCAAGATGGCGCCCAGAGACAAGATCACCGTCGTTTCGATAAAGGTAGTGAGCAGTTTGCTGGGTTGCATGAGCTGTAGCGCCAGCAGTGCAGGTAGCATAATACCATTGAACTCCCAGCCGTAACGAATATTGGCCCGAGAGGCCAAAAAGGCTGTGATAACCAGGATGATATAGGCTTTGGGTGCTGCCAGGATAGAAGCGGCAACCGCTTCGTACATGATAGCGAGGTTAGCGATACTGAAATTGGTAAACGGCATCAGAACAAACCGCACCAATATAAAGGTGATGGCCAGCTGGACTAATGTTACCCGCATGCCATAGCGAAAACCGCCATTCCACATCACATTAGCGGTCAGAGCAATGATCACTAGGCCCAGACTGTAAAGTTGCCCCGCGTAGTCAAAGGTAATATCCCACAGCGCCAACACCTGACCTACCTGAGGCCAGAACAAGGTGTCCATAAACACCCGGACCAGAATACTGATAAGAATAATGGCAAAGAAACGGTCCCTGCCAAACATTTCTGCATATCCCAGCCGCTCCATCACTACTTTGGCACTAAATCGCATCAAGACATAGACAACGATGGCTTCAATCACAATAACGACGGCAGACACGGGGCTGACAATCAGCAGGGGCACCAGATATCCGGGCACCACCAATCCAGTGAGCGGAAAGCCAAAACGCAAGTTCAGCATGCAAACAACGGCAATGCCCACCCAAACGGTGGTGATAACAGACTGGCCCAGCCCGCTTCCATCTGGAAAAAGTGGTAACACCCAATCCATTACAGCGTGCGCTCCTTATTGATGTCGCTATCGCTACTTGGCGTCACAGACGTAAGCTTACTCAACAGTGCATGCGGGTCTTCAAGTTGCTGCAACAGAGTTGTGATGTCGATAAATTCAAACAATATACCGGCAACCGAAAAAGGCTCTCCTATGGTACTGCTGACCTGATTCGCGGAGAGTGAGCGAATATTGAGGATATAAGTGTCTGTGCCGAGTGTTGCCGGCAGAAATAGCTCACCCTGTTGCAGGGTCAGGTAGCGCAGCTTGCCTTTGAGTGTCTCTTTTGGCATCGAAGTGATTTTATCCAAGAGATCTAAAGCGGTCATTTCGAACAGTGCAAGGTGATGCTTTTTAGCCAGCTGTTCCAACGGTTGATTGGTTTGTACGACCTGACCAAACAAGTTAAATAACACCGCAGCCGTACGGATCTGATTGAAAACTTGCTCCAGCGTAGAGAGCTTTTGTTCCATTTCACCAATGGCCGACTTTACCTTCTGACTCAGCGGTTTTTCCAGTGTCAGAGTCAGTGCTCGGGTCAGGGGGCTCAAGGAGGCACGTTGCTGATTTTGCAGCATTCTGTAATGGAACAGTAGCTCACCAATCTGACTGGCGAAGCGATTGACATTCTTTACAAAGGCTTTTTCATCGAACTGCTCATTCGGGATCACCGTCATTGCCCAAAACCCCCGAATGTCACCTGCATACATTAAAGGCACAACAAACTGGCGTTCAAGCTCCTGAAGCCCACTGAAAAAGGGACGTGAGGTTTGCACGGCACCAAAGGCTTTTATGGCGTCGGAATAAGGCGGGCGCTGATAATCGCGGCGCTGCTCTACGATGTCTTCAATATGACAGTTAATGGCGCGGATCTCTTCCAGTCGGTGATCACCTTCCAGGCGAGCAAGAAAAATAGAGCGGTTGAGTGCCAGTTGCTGATTCACCAGGGTTATAATGGCATCCCAGGGCGTACTTTCGGTACTAATCGAGCGGGGTAAATAACGACCCATCATGCGCTGGTGGACATTAGCAATCAGCTCGAGCAGCTCGTTTTCTTCAAGCCATTTACGGGAGAAAAACACCCACAACATAGTCACCAGGTTAATCACCAGGAGCTGACCTATGGGTAGTAAATACTGGAGTGTGACCATCACCACATAGCTGGCCAGCAGGCCTGCAATAGATAAACAGGCTGCAATAATGATGCTTAGTGTGAGCGTATTCTTCTGATATACGATAAGTAATAGTGCCAGCAACCCCAGTTGTAACGCCACTGACTGCCACTGTGCCAGGCGAGTAATTAACTGTTCTTTTTCCAGACTGTCTGCAACATAGGCATGCAGATAGACCGGATTGTTTGCACCATGCAGCTTGGGTGCCCTCAGTGGTATGCTAAAACCGAGTTGTTGCTGAGCAATTAACACAACTTTACCTTCGAGCTGGCTGAGCAGGACATCTTCTTCAAGCAACCGGGTGCTGGAAAACTTAGGTAATGCGCTGGGTGACAGCGCAAAGTTGATCAGTTTACCGGTGTTGAGGTGTTGCGGTCCATAAATGCTTTGCCAGACATTTTGGCACTTTTCCCGAGGCTTACCGAGCACCATGTTATAGCCTAACCAAGGTTGTATGTCTGGCAGACAATAACGTGGATCCGCGAAGGGAAAGTACACATTGGCAAACGACATGCTCTGTTTTGACACAACATCGGAAAGCACAACAACGGCATTGACATTATGCTTAAGTAGCTGAGTGATGAGCTCAGATTGCTGGCGTTGCAAATTTGGCGACTCAATCACCACAATATCACTGCTCTGCTGCTCAAACAATTGATTAAACTGGCTGTATACATAGGCATTCAGGCGTGCAAACGAGCCGTGTACGGCAAATACCAGAACAACTAAAAACAGCAGTAAAATCGACCAAAACGGCTTTTGTCGCTTGATCATAAAAACTTGTTGTTTGAGCGACACACGCCCCCCGAAATATCTGGTTATGTTAATCGTAAGCAGAAAAATGCAGTGTCAACGTGACGGGGTCGTCGGTTTCCAATGCCATAAAATCCAAGCCATGCATGCGTTCTGCTTGCCATAACCTATTGTTGAGACTAAAAGATTTTTGCCACGAGATCAACGCAAGTTGATCTAGCATGACCGTTGCCTCTCCTTGCGCTGGCGGTGCCTGCTTGAATGCCAGTTTTACGGCACGAGCGGGGAGCTGTTCGGGTCCCAGGGTCTGGCTGTCATCCGGCAGGGTAATGTCATGACGAAATGTCTGCCAATCGTAGCTACCTGATCCAATCAGACCGACTTCTTCACTGGAAAATTCCAGGTTGTCTTCTGCAGTGACTATGGTCAGCTCAGCACCTAAAGCGCCTGCATTGTCGCCTTTTGCGTAGCCAAACAGAGTTAATTCAGAATAGGCTTCTAGTGTCGACTCTGCTGGGGTGATTGGCATGGTACGTAATGTTTGCTTAAACGGCATACGGATAGGCCGATTATTAAACTGTGTTCGGGATAAGCACATGCCTTGCGTGCCACGCATTGCGCCGGTCAAACAGGGTGTAATGTCATCACTTTCATGTTCCCAGCGGGTGACCTCATTGACTTCATTGTCATTATCCCAGTCTTCAAAGTCGCCAAACCACATCAGGTCTCGGCCAAGTGTTACGTCTGCGGTACCTGTACTTGTAATTTTACTCAAGAACGCATGACTGGGTGCATACTCACGAAAATCAACAAGGTGTTCTCCTGCTGCCAAGTTCAATGTGACAGTTTCTACCTCTTGTACACCAGGCGGTGATTGGAAATAGACATCTCCATAACCTGGTCCGGGCACAATGACAATCTCAGGGCTCGAAAACTCGGCCAGTCGGCGGATCAAATAGTCACTCAAAAAGCCACTTACCAGCTTGGGTTGATAATCTTCCAGGTAAATAGGGTAGGCTCGGGCGGATTGCGTTTTGGGTGATTGCGTTGGATCGACCCGCACAGAGACGGCAACCCCCAGTAAGGTCTCATGACGGTTTTGCTCAAATACAAAGTTGCCCAGGCCCAGTAAGGCAGGTACACCGTTATAGAGGCCAAACCCCTGAGCAACATGGGGGTGGTGGGCTATCATCAGGTCAGGTGCCCGGCGACTAACGAATTCAAACCGATTGTTGATATAGCGGGTGGGTGCATAAGAGTATTCATCTCCACCATGCAGCTGGACAATCGCGTAATCACTGTTTTCACTGGCTTGCTTAACGGCGGCACTGAGCGCCGTGCTATCGGTCAGGTCGGCTGCGCCTCCTTTGTCAGCAGTGGCGATATAAGTGACCAAATGATCTTCACCTGTAATGGAAGTGGCTGACACCAGGCCAAGCGTTGTATTACCTACTTCAACCAGTCGAGGAGCATAGGCCTCAGTGGTATTGTTACCGGCACCGCTATGGCTAAACCCTGCCTGCTCAACAAATTCGATGGTGTCCTCCAGCCCCTTTTGCTGATAGTCAAACACGTGATTGTTACCCAAAGCGACATAATCTATGCCAATTGCGGTCAAGCCCTGTAGAGTCTCCGGCAACGAGAAAAAGGCGAACTCTTTGCTTGGGTGAACCGTTGTAGGTGTTGCAAGCACGGGTGACTCGAGATTAACGGAGGCAAAATCAGCGCTTTCCATGATAGGTTTGACGAATTGTGTCAGGGCAACGGCACTGCTTGCCGCGTTACCTGGTCTGATAATGGCGTCTTCAACATCGGGTAACAGATTTCCCATCGTCGTTAAAGAAGGGTCCATATAGCGGCGGCCGAACATAGTATCACCGCCAAATATCAGCTCGCTGCTGGTCGCACTCACCTTTTCTAAAACGACAGGCAAAGGCTGGTTTTGATGTGCTTTGCTATTGACGACCATCACGATACGCTCATACCCAGGCACTGAGATAGCCAAAGTCACATTGTCGCTACTGAGGTCTGTCAGGGTCAATTGCCCCTGTGCATCGGTACGATATTGGCTGTCGAAAAGCTGCACACTGGCATCCGTTAAGGCTGCGGCATTTGAATCCAGCAGCTGTAATGTCAGACCACGCGTTTGGTTTTGCTGTTCTTGCTGCTGTTGTTGTTCTTCTTGCTGTGCTTGCGTCGGGCCAGTCTCGTATGGATCCTCTACAGAGCAGGCGCTGAGAAAACACATTACGGGAACAAATGGAATTATTTTGTAAATATTCAAGGCTGCCCCTTAACCTGTACGGCTTAATATCTAGGTCTTTTGTATTATAAATTCATTGTTCACCAAACTGCAATCGTTAAGTATTAATAATGCGTACATTGATGACTGAGCTATTGTACGCATTAATACGTATTTTTTTCACAGTGAGAATCTGTCTTTTTCATTATAGTTGCTGTGGCTAAAATCTCTGTCCAAATATGTTTACGTTTTGCTAGTCTGGGGTCTATTCTTAGAGTATGATCCCGCAAAAGGTAGAAAACCGTTTTGAGGAACAAATGCGTTTAGAAATTCACTGTGCCGATCGGATCGGTATTGCGCAGGAAATTTTGAATATCCTGGTAAAGTACCGGGTGGATCTAAAAGGAATAGAAGTTGATTCCGTCAATTGCAGAATGTATGTGAGTTTCCCCCCTATTGAGTTTGAGCAGTTTCAGAAAATTATGCCTGAAATAAGACTGATAGACGGGGTGGAGGATGTTAGAACAACGGCTTTTCTGCCTTCGGAGCGTGAGCACAACGAGCTCAATACCTTACTCAGTGCACTTCCCGATGGGGTTATATCTATTGATGCGAAAGGCTGGGTACGCCATTGTAACGATGCCGCATGTCGTGACCTGAACCAACCTGAAGCGGAGATTATCGGTGCCAATATTAATAACTTGCTGAAAGGGTTTAACTTTACCCGCTGGCTGGAAGGGAAAGATGTATTGGGCCAAACCACGCGGGTTGAAGTAGGCGGCGAAGACTTTATTGCTGATATTTTACCCATCTCTGTTCCACAAGGCCCTGAAGGAGATGTGCTGGCAGGGGCGGTCATCAATATTAAATCACAAAGCCGACTGGGTCAGCAGGTTAGCGCGTTTCGTCGCTACGGGCAGGAAAGTTTTGCTGCCATCCATAGCCAAAGTACCGCGATGCGACGAGTTGTCCGCGAAGCGCGAAAAATGGCACAGCTTGAAGCGCCAATTTTAATCACCGGTGAAACGGGAACGGGCAAAGAGCTACTTGCACGTGCCTGCCACTACGCGTCCAATCGCTCATTAAAGCCTTTTATTGCGCTGTCATGCGCCTCTTTACCTGATGATGTCGCCGAGTCAGAGTTATTTGGCTATGCCGGTTACGAAGAAAACAGTGCGCCGAAACGAGGCGTGCTGGAGCAGGCTGATGGTGGCACTGTATTCCTCGATGAAGTCGGTGAAATGTCAACTCAGCTACAAACCAAATTGCTGCGCTTTTTACAAGATGGCACATTCCGAAAAGTAGGTGATGAGAATGAAGTTAAGGTGAATGTGCGCATCATCGCCGCGACGCAAAAAGATCTTCCGGCAATGGTGCAAGAAGGCAGCTTCCGTGAAGACCTTTACTATCGTATCAATGTTTTAACACTGGAAATTGCGCCTTTGCGTGATCGCAAAGCCGACATTAAGTCACTCGCAGAGCACTTTATTCAAAAATATGCTCAGCAAAGTGGTCATGCAACACCTGCTCTGGACGAGGAGTGTCTGCAGTTTCTGGAGCAATACCCATGGCCGGGTAATGTCAGACAATTGGAAAATGCCATCTATCGTGCTGTGTCTATGCTGGATGACAATGAGCTTCGTATAGAGCACCTTCAGTTACCGACCTTTACCCATGATCTGGGTTATCTGGAATCAGACTTTGAAGGAACACTAGAGCAGGCGGTCAAGCGTTTTGAAGCAACTTTGCTGCGGAAACTCTACCCAGCTTATCCCAGCTCACGCCAGCTGGCTAAACGATTAGGATTAAGTCATACCGCAGTTGCAAATAAGCTCAGAGAGTACGGCATTAACCGAAAAACAGTGAAAGTATAAAGTGAGGGGACTGTCAGTCCCCTTATTTCTTCGTGCCCATATTTTTGGTCACGCCGTCCAGCTTAATATTATCAATACCATGCTCGGTAAACTTGATGGTGACACTGATGTTGTTGCGTACCAGAAAGTAGTCAATGTCATCCAGACGCAACACATAATCTCCTTTTACGGGGCTCATAAATTGCTTTTTGAACAGCTCAAGTTTGTGGTCTCCAAGCTGCCAGCTGAACCCTTCGATAAAACCGGGATTAAACTCCTGGATCCAGACCTTTGAATCATCTTTGCTGAGTGTAATGGCTATGGAGTACGATTCGGGCAACTGAGCCATATCATAGCTATTATCCCCAATGCGAAATTTCTGTGCACCATTTTGCCAGCCAAAGCCAAAATTAAACTCTTTTTCTATGCCGGTGGGGTAAAGCAGCTGACCTTTGCCGGGTAAGTCAAAATCAGCCCAGGCATGTCCCGCACTGAACAAGGTCAATAAATACACTAGCTTGGTTATACAATTCATCAAGTTACACTCTTGTTAGTCTTGCATAAAAGTTAATGCACAAACGCACTTTTCGCAAGTTGTGCATGTAGAGGGGGATTAATTCCTGCTTGTTGTGAAACTCGGCTGTGCTAAACTCGAGTTTTATGCTAACTGGTTGGACCAATAACATGAATCTGTATTTCCGCTTACTGTGGTTGTTCTGGCGGATCCGTCGGAATAAAGCCACGCAACCTTTGCTCGACGTGATTGATATTAACTTCAGAGCACTGCCGAGTGACTGTGATATTAATTTACACCTGACTAACTCGCGTTATCTTGCCATGATGGATTTAGCGCGCACCTGGATGACTGAGCGGGTAGGGCTATTCAGTGCGATTATGAAACGTCGCTGGTTTCCCATTGTGAATGCCACCGCGATCACTTATATCCGAGACATCAAACCACTACAAGAGTTTACTGTGTCAACGCGGCTAGTTGGCTGGGATCACAAATATTTTTATATCGAGCAGAAATTTCATTCAGACCGTGGTCTGCATGCAATAGCTTATGTACGTGGCGTGTTTAAAAGTCGTCAGGGCGTGATCAGTGTTGAAGAAATGCTGGAAGTTGCCGGGTTTACTGGTGAAGCGCCAATCTTGCCCGAGGAAGTGGTTCACTGGAAAGAAATGCTGGAACAAAAGAAAGCACGCAATAATAAAGTGGCATAAAGGGTCATAGTGTTTATGACCCCTGGGGATTGAGAAAGTAACTCTGTATCGTGCCCACATCGTGTGGGCACCTTAAATCATTAGAACTTGTACTTCACACCGAACATAGCAACAATCGGGTCTAACTCTACATCTGAAGTTAGCGCTTGCTTACCATCTGCATAAACGGTTGCATCAGTATTAATGTCCATTTTAGAAATCATACCGTGTAGGCCCCATTTGTCGTTCAGGTCATAGTTGAAACCGACCTGAAGTGCCACGCCGAATGAGCTGTCCAGATCTACCTTTACGTCATCTGTTTCTAAAGTGGCTTTCAGCGCTGCAGATGCTTCTTCATCAAAGAATACGGTGTAGTTCAGACCTGCGCCAACAAATGGGCGGAATTTAGCATTGGGAGCAAAGAAGTGATACTGAGCCAGTAGTGTTGGTGGCAAGTGTTTCACTTTTGCAATATCGTTGCCCGCCAAGCCACCTGCACCTTCTACAGTGTGTGAAAAAGGTGTTGCTGCAATCAATTCAAAAACGATGTTGTCGTTATACTGATAGTCGAATGTAATACCCAGCTGAGTATCAGAATCTGCGACCAAACCTAAAGTTCTATTTTCATTAATGGCTGATGCAGTGTCACTCGGATTAACGTTAATTGCGCCCACATTTACACTGAATTGAGCCTGAGCCAGTGGAGCAGTTAGCATCAGCGTAGATAGGATAGCGGCAGTAAGTTTTTTCATTTTCATCTCCTGAACCTGTACAAGGTAAATCTTTTTGTTGCAGCTATCATAGGCCGATGGGATTTTTCAAAAACTGTTCTAGATCAATATTCAAATTGCGAGGTTTCAGAAAAAATTGAAAACTTGATTTAGATTAAGTTTTTGACTCAGATGGCCTGTGACGGCAGCTTAATTATCCTGGATCATTTCGGTTTCACAGCCGCCCAGATGCTTCAGGAGTTCATCGAGGTGGCGCTTAGTGACGTCATTGAGCATGTCGCGATTGAAGCGCAGTGCCAGCTGGCACATTTTGGTATCGACAAAGCCTTCAACCGCCACTATGCGAACGGGCACTGCGTATAAAGGGGAGATCAGCAAATTTCCATCGTTCAGATCAAAGACATCCAGCTCAAGCTCATAGGTATTAAATAAGTGCATTTCTCGGCTATACGGCGATTGCAACAACATACCAGTTTGACTGATGTTTTTTACGTGCCCCGATAGTGTGCGGCTACCAGTGCGGATCCGAACACTGTGTTCTGGCAAACCGGATAGTCTGATTGCACCACGCCGGCTGATGGTGTTCCAGGATTTGTGAACTGTTTCTTCGAGCTTATCTGCGGTGAAGGGTTTCATCATATATTGTGATACCCCGTTTTGGATAGCGCAGACCACATGTTCCCTGTCCCCCAGCGAACTCATCATAATGAAAGGGATTTTACTGTGCTTTTTTGACCTTCTGACCCGTTTAAGCAGCTCTTCACCGTCGAGATTTGGCATTTGCCAGTCTGCAATGATGATATCGATATGGCGGGCGTCGAGCAGTTCTAGTGCAGCCTGACCATCCTCTGCGGTGTAGACATTTTCTGCGCCTAACCGGTTGACTAAAGTGGTACGAACCAGGTTTCTAACCAGCTGGCAGTCGTCGACGACCAAAAAACTGACATCCTGCATTACTAGTTCCTTATCTTGCAGCAATTATAACCCAATAGTGGCTTCCGGGACCTCAGATTAGGCTAACAATTCTAACCTTCACATACTTAGTTCTAGCATACTCCGGGCAATTGACAACCTGTTATCGAAATTGACCAATATATGACAAGGCTCTGGGGTTTGTTGTGTTCTGTGCAATAGGTGCTTGTCACAAAACTGCCTTGCAGCCGACATGAACTGGTCACGCTTGAACGGTGTAATCGGGGGAGAGAACCATGACAACTGGATAAGAAGTGACTGATTGACCGTGGCCAAATCGGATCCCAGTGCGCTTAGTATTCAGAATACAGGAAATGTATAGTATGCCTTCCCATGCGACAAAACCCGCTGCCAAACACAGCCCGCAACATGATACCGTCAATACCTTGAGACGCCTGATTTCTGCACCGTCTGTCACCCCTGATGATGCCGGTACAATAGAGTATCTTACAAAGCGTCTGAGTGCTTTAGGATTTGAATGTACGCCCCTTGACCGTAATGGCGTTCGCAACTTGGTGGCCAGACGGCAGTTTGGTCCTGGTCCCGTTATGGCCTTTGCGGGGCATGTTGACGTGGTACCGGCCAATCCCAGAGGCTGGATAGCACATCCGTTTGCTGCGGCTGTGATTGATGATGTCATTTATGGGCGCGGGGCGGCAGATATGAAGGGCGGTGTTGCAGCCATGCTCAGTGCAACGGCACGTTTGTGTGAACAGGCGCAGCATTGTCAGGGGACGCTATTTTGGCTGATCACCTCAGATGAAGAGGGGGAAGCTGAATATGGGTCTAAAGTTATGGCTGAATATCTGGCTCAACAAGGTATTGTGCTGAACGCCTGTTTGGTTGGCGAGCCTACCTCACATCAACAGGTCGGTGACACGATTAAAAATGGGCGTCGTGGTGCCATCTCCGGACGGATACAAATTCAGGGCAAAGCAGGGCATGTTGCTTACCCGGAGCAAACCATTAATGCGGCTCATATCGCCGGAGAGCTGGTTAATGAGTTGGCAAACATCAGCTGGTGGAAAGATGTACTGGGTTCGCAAACAAGTTTGCAGGTTACTGGCCTGACAGTGCCAGAGATCGTTGATAACCTGGTCCCAGCCAGCTGTGAAATAACTTTCAATGTGCGCTACAGTCACGCGTACAAAAGCCAGGAAATTTATCAGATAGTGGCGCAGGCGCTGGCACCTTGGTGTGAGCATCTCAGCGTACAATGGGAGCGCCCGTGTGAGTCTTACTACACAGGGAGTCGCGAAGCCGAATGTTTCCTTAACCTGGTTGAACAAGCGATATTTCGAGTCAGAGGTCAGTTTCCGGCGCTTAGTACCGCAGGCGGTACCTCGGATGGGCGCTTTTTTGCTTCAAGTGAGACTCAGGTGATTGAGTGTGGGGTCAAAAACGACTCTATTCATCAGGTAAATGAACATGTATCACTCGCAGATCTCCAGGCCATTGAGGAAATCTATACTGCGGTTTTGACCGACTTCTTTGGCGTTTGAACCCCACACTGTGGAAACTACTGAGCCAGTTCCTTGCGCAGTTGTTTCTGCATGGCTCTTAGCCCTTGTATTTTCTCTCGTGCTTCCTGAAGTTGTTGCTCTGGGAGTTTATGCCTGACTCCTTTTTCCAGCAGCAGCTCTAGTCGGGCGACTTTTTTATCCACTGCGGCGATATAGTCCTGTTTCATCTTATCCATTTCGTCAGACTGATAGGCCTGGTAGGCTTGATGATCGGATAGGTCTCCAGAATATACCCGGGCCGGCGTACTTGAGGCTATGGGCGGGATATAAGGTGCGTCTTCTGGCGTAGGTTCTTCACTGGGATCGGCTACAGCAGCAGGCATTTTAGCTGTGCTGACCAAAGGCATCGAAATCGCCGTGGTTTCGGAGACGGTTGATGTGTTGTGTTGATACCCTGCTTGCTCAGTGGGGGCAGAGGTGCGCTGTGAGTGCACCTCTGCAGTGGGCAAAGGCGCAAGGGATGACAGGACCCAAAGTGCATAACCCAAACCTGTCAGGACGAACGCCAGTGTGACTGTCTGTAAACGGGTCATCAGAGCGTGACCCCATGCTGCGTTTGCCAATGTCTGAATCTTTGCTGATAGGCGGCTTGGGCATGTTGCTTGGTCAAAGTTTCTAATGCCCGATAACGCACCGTTTCACTGTCCTCAGCGTGATAGGCATATTCAGGGTTTTGGCTATACACCACGGCCCAACGACCCGAGGGAGTTCTCACCGGAGGGGACAATTTGCCTGGCTGATTGCTGAAAGCCAGCTGTGCAAGCCAGCGATTTTGATGTTTCCGGGTAATGAAAATCGCGGAGGATCTGCCTGCAGAATCGAATTCGTTGTGTTTTTGTGTCTCTTTTAGAGCCTGTGCTATGCCTTTTTTACTCATGAGGCGATGAAATTGTTGTGCCTGCGCCTGTGACTCAAACGTGGCTGCAACGGCTTCCAGTTGTGATTTGTACCTAAAGTCTTTGCGGTGCTGTTTGTAATAGCGGTGAATTTCAGTTTGAGTGATAGATGCTCTGAGCTGCTCCAGGTATGCGCTGCGTTCGCCGTGCAACTGTGCCTTGATCCCTAAAAATGCCAGCATCGGGGGACGTAACAGCTCGCCTTTAGCTAGCAGTTTCAGGCGCGACAGAGTCAACCCATGCTTTGCCAGTAAAGGCATGGCTTTGTTGGTGAGCTTTGCATAGTAGCGCCATTCATCAAGCTGATGGGCTAGCAAGCCGATATCGCCCTGATGAAGACGAAATCGATTTTGCATTGATTGGCTGGTTAGCAAGTCCGCCATGGTTACTTTGGGTGTGTCGAGAATCAGCACTTGTTGCCACTGTTCGAGTTGCCTTGCCTGGTAGCTACCGGTAGCGGGGTAATCTCCAAGTAGTTCACAAAGCGCTTGTGCGCTAAAAGGGGCAGCTGATTTCTCTTTTTTGATGGATTTGAGTTCGGGAAATTGATGCGTAAGCAAAGTGACAATAAGACGACGGATATGGTAGTCATTATCAAATCCAACACTGGATTGACGGATCATTAGCTCGGGGTTGAGTTGCTGGGCTGTCGCCAGCAAAAACTGATTTTCAAGCAAGTGCTTTTTCAGGTCTGCCGAGGATAAACTGCGATCCTGCTGCGTATAGAGAGACTGCATCAGAGCCAGTTCAGGCTTAGTTAGTTGAGTCAGTGTTGCCCAACATGGCAGGCTTAAACAGCCTGCCAGGAGTAAAACAAGGTAGTTCATTAACGGGCTACCATGGCATGATTAAGCATGTGTACAACCATTGCGATAGCATGCGGAATGACCTGACGCGCAGTGTTCAAGCGATCGTAGTGATCCTCTGAATTCAGTACAATACCACCTTGAGCATAAGAGTAGGCGCCGCCTTGCGTAAGTAACGGGCGAATATCTTTGTTTGTGGCATCTGGTGCTGAGAAGCTTCCCATTGCCTGCTTTACCAATGCGAGGTTATTGAGGTTTTCCTGATCATAGTAGTCTTTCACCCAGGCTTCCCAGCTGGCGTGGTTTAGATCTGATGTTGTCCAGGTATGGTGCGGCTGAAGGAGGTCTGTCGTATGAAATACAAACCCCAGGATTTGTGGGTTGCCATTTTGCAGATAACTTTGGTACCAGTACTGGCCCAAGTTATCGATCGGCTGAAATGGCATTTCTTCAAAGTCATCGTACATACTGTATCTGGAGTGGCTCTCTAAGCGGTAGTTTTTTTCTGTGATGCCATAGCTGTCATATTCACTGTCATCAGCACTAAACCAACCGGTTTCACCCCCTTTGCCGTCATCCAGATAGTCACCTTTTAACCAGGTGGCTGCCATGTTGTCTACCGTGCCCCAGACAGTAAGCTTGTCATAATTGTATCCACCAAAGTCGTTACCATGCACATCAGCGCCTTGAGTGTGATTTTGAAAGTGCCAATAACTGGTGTATTTAACAATACTTTGAGCTGCGCCCCATAAAGGTGCCTGTACACAGTCGCCAGTAATGGCGCCACAGAAGAAAGTATCTTCAAAATCATCGACGTCATAGGCAGCTTGCCCCATTACATCAGCAAGCTGAGCGACGCTCATACCATGTGACTGTGCATATGCCTGAAGTTTTGCAAATTGTGTGGTTGATGGGTTTTGTGCCATGTAATTGACGGCATCGATGACTATACGTTTATGTGTTTCCTGACTGAAAGCGTGTGCTCCAGAGGCTGTCAGCGTCAATGCACAGAGAAGAAATCGTTTTTTCATTGTAGTGTTGTTCCAATAATTAGAATTAAGGCTCTATATGAGCCTCGGGAATTAGAAAACGCCATTGTTACATTAGTATTAAATATTGGTTAAATAAAATCTTAATTTCGACGTCTTGTTGTCCTCGTTGACCTCAGGTATGATGGGGACTTAATTTAGGCACATGAAAAGCCATAATAACGATGAAAATTATAAAGTTACTTTCTGCTGTGCTGCTTTGCCTGACGCATCAGGTTTATGCCAATGACAGCGCTGGTGATAAGGAAGAGGACTGGCTCGAAGACAATGGACTGGAATGGCAGTTGAGTATAGGTGCCTTTTATGTAGACATGGCGCTTCCTGAGTTAATTGGCGCCGACAACTCTCCGGCACCACCTACCCTGCGCGCTGATATCAAACTACAGTACAAAAACTTTTATCTGGTGACTTACTCAGGTGACTTTTTTGGTGGCTCGGACCTGGGATACCAGTTCATTCAAGAAGAAGAGTGGGGGCTGGATATTATTTACGGAAGTTACCAACTGCCCTTTACCGAAACCGGTTACTTCGATACCAATGATCCCGTAGTAAAAGAGCTTGAGGGCATAAAAGACAGAGATCCGGATCAATCTCTGGGCGTTGCATACTACCGTACTGTTGGCGACTACCTTGCCGTGGCAGAACTGGTTTATGACGTCTTTGGCGATACTAATGGTTGGGTTTTTCACCTCGAAGCAACGCGTAACTTCGAGTTACGTAATTGGGATCTGTGGCTTAACTTTGGTGCTAATTATTACTCCAGCAATTTTAATAACTACTTTTATGGCGTGACTGAAGAAGAGCGCAATGACTATCTTACGCCTTACGAGCCTGGCAGCGGGATGTCTGCCTTTGTCCAGGCTCAGTTAAGCTACCCGATCGCAGAGGACTGGGAGTTTAGCGCGGGCATGTCATTTTTAGTTGGTTCCAGCGAGGCAAAAGAGAGTCCATTATTGGAATCAAACCATGCCAGAGTACTTTTTACTGGAGTGAAGTATGTATTTTAAACTCACTTCAGCTATCACTATCGGGATGCTCTGCGCTTCGACAACCGCGCATGCTGCTTCCAAAGAAGATAGGAAAGGGATATTACAGGCCGCACCGAATAAGTGTGTAGCATTGCATGAAGGAAGAACTTGCTACACTGATGTGACGTTCTCAATTTCGGCCCCGCAATTGGGTGATTACTGCATAAGAGAGAGTAGTTCTAAGAAGATTTTGCAATGCTGGGCCAATGTGAGCCACTTCGAATACTTGCTGGCTTTTGGTTCTGCCGAGAGTGTCAGCTATGAGCTGATTTCTAAAACTAAGCGCGATGTCCTCGCTGTGACTACCATCAATGTCAACTGGGTCCATAAGGTACGGAATAAAAAGCGACGCTGGCAGCGTCTGTTTTAATCCCCAGCTGCATTCGTATTGAAGAAGCAAGGCAAAAATTTGCGGGTTTACTTAGGAAGTGGGTTCTCAGCCGCGTTGTAAAGCCAGTTGTACGGCGAGTTACCTCACCCGGTTGTTGCATTAAAGGCTAGCGTCATTTAGCTAGCCTAACGGTGTGGCACCTACTGACACTGCTCCACTAACCCTCTCAGGTGAGAGCCTATGTCTTCGCTTTTACTCTGTCCTTGCTCCAGCAAAGTGTGTACTTGCTGTTGTAGTTCTGCTAGTTCATAGTTTGCCAATAAGGTTTTCAGGTAGCTCATAGAGTCCGCACCAGCTTGTATTAAGTTTGGCAAGCTTTCCATCGAAAGCTCCTGATCAGCCAGGCCTGTTATTGTATCCATCAGGTCCGCCAGGTTTGCGCTGTCTTGCAGTGCCCCTTCCACCTCGATCATCGACCCCATGGGGTCGCCATTCAGTTGCTTGACCACACAACTGGCCATCGTTCCTGCCTCGGCTGACTGACTCATTGCAGCCAGTCCATGCTCTCTGATGTCCGCAATCACTTGCTCCAGCTCGTGATTGTTTGCCAGATATTGTTGCTCTATTTTAGCTTTAGAGTCACCCAGAAAATCGCACCCAGCCAACGCGAATAAGCTCAAACCATAAATTAAAGAACGCTTCATATTAAGTACCAAAATCAATACACTTGCTGTCAGTTTACTGACTTCATCGTCCGTTGTCATTATGACGGCCTGCTTAGCTCAAGCGGAGCCGTCAACAGTGACATCCTGGCTGCTTAACGGGTAAACCAACAACCTACTCACAAGGTTTCGTGATTGACCGCGATTAGTCTCTTTTTTGTACAAGCACAACGACGACCGTCTAACCTTGGTAACCTTAAGTTCTCAGACGTGCTGCGGCCTGATTCCGATAACGATCAAGCTGTACAACATTGGAGATACCAAACAGCTCCGATTTGATGATGTTAGCAAACACATGCAAGGCACGTTTCCAGGCGTTGCGTACTGCAAGCGTAAACTGAGCACCTAAGTGTAGTTTAAGTACTTCGAGTAAGCTGTTGCAGAAAGTACTGATATCTTTAACCGAGGGGGACAACGCAGCAATTAAAACACTTTGTTGGCGAAGAAACCGGGATAGTGCATGTTGTCTGGGAAGGTTAATCAGGCACTGTTGCATAAAGTCGTGCAATCGATATTCCAAAGACAAAACATGTCGTTCAGATTCGGGTAGGGTCATACTAACCCGGCATTGTTTTAGTTTATTGTAGAAACTTACGCAGAAGCAGTGAAAATTAGGCTTAAGCGTCGTGAAAGACTGATTCAAAAGCTGGTACTGATAAGGTGAAATACTCATAATCGCTCCACATACGATTAGAGCGAATCCGTTTGCTCAAGTAATTGTGCAGCCTCACGATTTTAGCCGGTTATAGCTGGCTGAAAGGGCTACAGTAACTTGGGTAAAAGTAATAGTGGTTTAATGTGCTTAAACTTCAGTAATGCAATCGCCACCATTTCCAGTATAGGTAGAATTTGATCTGATGCGCAAACTTTATCCTGATTTTGCGTTTAAAAAGCTCAAAAGTTTGCTACCAGCTCACCACATAGTGAAGCTGGCAGCCTGCAATATGTTATTTTATCGGCGAGAGTAACTTAGGATCGGTCACCAGCTGTCTGACACCATGGGCGTGATCCTCTTCGAACACGTTGTCCTCACACCAAGTGGCAAGGCTGTTGATATCGACTTTGGCACAGGCCGGTCTGACACTCCAGGTGACCTGAAGGGGCGAGCACTGCTTATTGCTGTAGCTGGGCCCTGTGGTAGAACCCAAAAATTCAACCGGTTTACCAGTCGTTTGTGGGATATATTCCGCCTGATGATAGCCATTGACTATGTTGCCATCATAGCTTAAATCATTGAAGTCCAATGCATCTTCATCGTTTACAACGAGGAAAACCTGAGTTTCGACGCGTAGATCTGGGTTCGCACACGCATTGCTCAAGCAAGAACCCAACCCTTTTCCGGGCGCAACATCACATGAACTATGTACCCAGTGAACTTCAATGGTATCGCCGGGTTTTACGTTTTTACAAACTTTGCCTTTTGGTGCACGTAATTCAGCCTCAGTCAGGCTGCTGGTGGCGTTACATTGATAGCCGCCGTGCTTGCCATTACCGGCAAATACGGAAAAGTCTTTTGCCTTATGTTCTGCAT
Organism: Pseudoalteromonas rubra; assembly: GCF_005887115.1. Taxonomy (GTDB): domain Bacteria; phylum Pseudomonadota; class Gammaproteobacteria; order Enterobacterales; family Alteromonadaceae; genus Pseudoalteromonas; species Pseudoalteromonas rubra_F. Next base: position 148,075 of record NZ_PNCJ01000023.1, read on the forward strand.
TCTTATGAAAGTGGATATTACATAAGTTCATTTCACTGGCCGGCGGTGCAAGAGAAAAAACGCGTTTATTTTCGCCATGCAGTTGATCAATATCTCGCGGGGTTTGTGGCCCAAAGCCTTCGCAACTGTTTGCTAAAGCATTGAAAGTAAGTAGTGTTAGCGCTGTCATCGAGACGCCTATAAATACCTTTTTCATGACTGGTTCTCCATCAATTTATATTAACTCGATGGGCCGCCAGTATAGATGTTTAACTTTTAAGAACAAGCTAAATGGTAAAATAATGTGAATGATTGGTTTTTTATAAGTTAATTTCGATGTTTTTGTTCGTTATTCTCGATCTTGGTTTATTTAATGGTAAAATATTTCGAGCATTCGATGTGTGAACGTTATGTTTTCGCCGTGTCGTTCTGAGAGTCGCTTAAGGCAGAACATTATCGTACCATTTTGGTTAAAGGCGGTATCTAAGGTTGCGTATTTATGCAACTCTCTCTATAATACACGCCAGTTGATGCAGCCAGACTGCACGTTGACGCGGGATGGAGCAGCCTGGTAGCTCGTCGGGCTCATAACCCGAAGGTCGTCGGTTCAAATCCGGCTCCCGCAACCAAGCTTAAGAAATGACTTCATTTCTTACAGTTCGCGCATTCATCGTAATGCGCGTTTTGCGTTTAAGCATATGCTTAATTTAGGCTGATACAGCCCGCAACCAAGCTCGGCCACTGGCCACACAGTTTGTTTTTGGTGTGACGCCCCGCTTGGTTCGGGGCGTTGTTGTATCTGGAGCTAAGCAATAGAGCCCAGCCCAGAAGCAAACAGCTGAATCATTAGGGCTTTTGAGCCCTTTTTTTGTTTGTATGGAGGTAATTTGTGACAAAACTCGAGCAAGAATTAACGACTATGTTAGAGCCGGCTGTTGAAGCCTGTGGCTTCGAATTGCTCGGTCTGGAAGTGATGCAAGCCGGTCGTCATTCGACGCTGCGCATCTATATTGACCATGAGAATGGCATCAATGTAGATAATTGTGCAGATGTGAGTCGTCAGGTCAGTGCTATTCTGGATGTCGAGGACCCCATTACAAATGAATACAATCTGGAAGTGTCTTCACCTGGTGTAGACAGACCATTATTCAAACAAGCTCATTATGAGCAGGCAGTGGGCGAAGAAGTGCGCTTGCGTACAAAGCTTCCACAGGAAGGTCGCCGTAACTTTAAAGGCGACTTAATTGCAGTTAATGGCGATATGATCACGCTAACCGTCGATGGTCAGGAGCATCACCTTATGCTCAGCAACATCGAGCGCGCGAACATGATCGCAAAATTTTAAAATTAGGTGCGAAGGAAAAAGGGCAAGCGAGGCAATACTTATGGCAAAAGAAATATTATTGGTTGCAGAAGCTGTTTCCAATGAAAAAGCAGTCCCAAGAGAAAAGATTTTTGAAGCATTAGAGTTCGCACTAGCGACGGCCACCAAAAAGAAACATGATGGTGAGATCGAAGTACGCGTTTCTATCGACCGTAAGACTGGTGAGTACGACACTTTCCGTCGTTGGATGGTGGTAAACCCACAAGAAGATGGCTCTTTGGAAAACCCTTACGCAGAGATCACTTTTGAAGCGGCACAGGTTGAAGAACCAGAAATCCAGCTTGGTGACTTTGTTGAAGAGCAAATCGAATCTATCCAGTTCGACCGCATCACGACTCAGATGGCCAAGCAGGTCATCGTTCAAAAGGTACGTGAAGCAGAGCGTGCACTGATTGTTGACGCTTATAAAGATCAGGAAGGTGAGCTGGTTACAGGTGTGGTGAAGAAAGCATCACGTGACACAGTGGTACTTGATTTGGGCAATAACGCTGAAGCCGTTATATACCGAGAAGACATGCTGCCGCGCGAAAGCTTCCGTCCTGGCGACCGCGTACGTGGTCTGCTGTATGCAGTTAAGCCAGAAGCGCGTGGTGCGCAGCTGTTTGTAACGCGTTCTAAACCTGAAATGCTGATGGAACTATTCCGCATTGAAGTACCAGAAATCGGCGAAGAGATGATCGAGCTCAAAGGTGCTGCACGTGATCCAGGGTCACGCGCTAAAATTGCGGTAAAATCAAATGACAAACGCATCGATCCTGTGGGCGCGTGTGTGGGTATGCGTGGTGCGCGTGTACAGGCAGTGTCTACCGAGCTAGGTGGCGAGCGTGTTGATATCGTATTGTATGATGACAACCCGGCTCAGTTTGTTATTAATGCCATGGCGCCTGCAGAAGTTGCATCGATCGTAATGGATGAAGACACCCGTACGATGGAAATTGCCGTAGAAGCCGACAATCTGGCTCAGGCGATTGGCCGTAACGGTCAGAACGTTCGTCTTGCTAGCCAGCTGACTGGTTGGGAACTAAACGTAATGACAGTGGAAGACATGGAGCGCAAGAGTGCAGAAGAGTCTGATAAGCTTATCAACCTGTTCACCGAAGCGCTGGACATTGACGATGACTTTGCCACGTTACTGATCAACGAAGGTTTCTCAACGCTAGAAGAAGTGGCTTACGTGCCCGTGGCAGAATTCCTTGAGATCGATGGTCTGGACGAAGACACAGTGGAAGAACTGCGTAAGCGTGCCAAAGACGCATTGACAACAAAAGCGTTGCGTGACGAAGAAAGCCTGGAAGGCGCAGAGCCTGCAGAAGATTTGCTTAACCTTGAAGGTCTGGACCGCCATCTGGCGTTCGTTATGGCCAGCAAAGGGGTGATCACGCTGGAAGATCTGGCTGAGCAGGGCATTGACGAATTAGTCGAAATCACTGAATTATCTGAACAACAAGCGGGTGACCTGATTATGGCCGCGCGTAATATTTGTTGGTTTGGTGAGCAATAGTAGTTTATTAACGGGAGGTAACGCATAATATGGCAGAAGTGAGCATAGAGAAACTAGCCGAAAACATTGGTACAACTGTTGATAAATTACTCCAGCAGTTGACAGATGCAGGGATCACCAAAGCCACTGGCGACCATGTTACTGAAAGTGAGAAAGCACAATTGCTTGACCATTTGAGTAAGCAGCACGGCGGTACCGGTTCTGAAGGGCCGGAGCGCATGACTTTGCAACGTAAAAGCAAGAGCACTCTGAGTGTGACAGGCTCTCACGGCAAAGCAAAGTCTGTTCAGGTCGAGGTACGTAAAAAGCGCACTTACGTTAAAAAGAGCGCAATCGAGCAGCAAAAAGAGCAGGAAAGACTGGCTGCAGAGGAAGCTGCGCGCAAAGAAGCAGAGTTGAAAGCTCAGCAAGAAGCTGAGCAAAAAGCCAAAGAAGAAGCCGAGCGTAAGGCACAAGAGGAAGCCGAGCGTAAGGCACTAGAGGAAGCTGAGCGCAAGGCTAAAGATGAGGCAAAACGTGCAGCGCAAGCTGAACGTCAAGCGAAAGAACAGCAGAGTGAAGAAGTGGATAGCGCCCAACAAGAGAAAGAGAAACTAGAAGCAGAGCGTCTGCGCAAAGAAGCAGAAGCAGCTGCCCTAAAGAAAGCAGAAGAAGAAGCCAAGCGTAAAGCTGAAGAAGCGAAGCGCTTAGCGGAAGAGAATGAAGCCCGCTGGAAAGCTGAAGAAGAAGAGCGCGCACGTCGCGAAGCTTCTGCAGATCACCACCTTACGACGTCGACTTATGCACGTGAAGCAGAAGATGAGTCAGATGCACAGGAAGAAAAGAGTGCACGTCGTAAGAAAAAGAAAAAGCCAGCAGAAAAAGTGGCTCAGCCAGTGCGTGGCAAAGGTAAAAAAGGCAAGCTTAAAGCACCTACCTCGTTACAGCATGGCTTTAAGAAGCCAGTTAGCGAAGTGAAGCAGGAAGTGCGCATCAGTGAGACCATCACAGTTGCTGAGCTGGCATCACGCATGGCTGTTAAAGGCGTTGAAGTCGTTAAGACGATGATGAAGATGGGTGAAATGGTTACCATTAACCAGGTCATCGATCAGGAAACCGCTCAGGTTGTGGCTGAAGAAATGGGCCACAAAGTTGTTCTGGTGAAAGAGAACGAATTGGAAGAAAAAGTACTGAGCGAGCGTAACGAAAGTGAAGCGCTTGAGCAACGTGCACCAGTTGTTACCGTTATGGGTCACGTTGACCATGGTAAAACTTCAACACTGGATTACATCCGTAAAGCGAAGGTTGCTGCTGGCGAGGCCGGTGGTATTACTCAGCACATCGGTGCATACCATGTTGAAACCGAAGGCGGTATGATCACTTTCCTGGATACTCCTGGACACGCAGCGTTTACCTCAATGCGTGCGCGTGGTGCGAAAGCAACGGATATCGTTGTTCTGGTTGTAGCTGCTGACGATGGTGTAATGCCACAGACTAAAGAAGCGGTACAACACGCGAAAGCGGCAGAAGTCCCTCTGATCATCGCTGTAAACAAAATGGACAAAGAAGGCATTGACCCGGATCGTGTTAAAAACGAACTGGCTCAGCTGGACGTTATTCCTGAAGAATGGGGTGGTGATACGCAGTTTGTTCACATCTCAGCGAAGACTGGTCTGGGCATTGACGACCTGCTAGAAGCGATTCTGATGCAGTCTGAACTGCTTGAGCTGAAAGCGGCACACAAAGGCATGGCGTCAGGTGTGGTGATTGAATCTCGCCTTGATAAAGGTCGTGGTCCGGTTGCAACTGTACTGGTTCAGTCTGGTGAGCTTAACCAGGGTGATATCGTACTGTGTGGTCTGGAATATGGCCGTGTTCGTGCAATGAAAGACGAGAACGGTAAAGACATCACGACTGCAGGTCCTTCAATTCCGGTTGAGATCCTGGGTATGTCGGGTGTACCAGCTGCGGGTGACGAAGCAACGGTTGTTAAAGACGAGCGTAAAGCCCGTGAAGTTGCACTATATCGCCAGGGTAAATTCCGTGATGTGAAACTGGCGCGTCAGCAAAAAGCGAAGCTTGAAAACATGTTTACCAACATGACTGAAGGCGACGTGTCTGAAGTGAACGTAGTACTGAAAGCAGACGTACAGGGTTCAATCGAAGCTATCTCTGATTCTTTGGTTAAACTGTCTACAGACGAAGTTAAAGTGAAGATCGTTGGTAGCGGCGTAGGTGGTATCACTGAAACTGACGCAACCCTGGCTGCTGCGTCTAACGCCATCATCGTTGGCTTTAACGTTCGTGCTGATGCCTCTGCACGTAAAGTGATTGAAGCTGAAAACCTGGACTTGCGTTACTACAGCGTAATCTACGACCTGATCGAAGAAGTGAAGCAGGCAATGTCGGGCATGCTGGCACCTGAATTCAAGCAAGAGATCATCGGTCTGGCTGAAGTACGTGACGTGTTCAAGTCGCCTAAGATTGGCTCTGTTGCGGGTTGTATGGTAACTGAAGGTGTGGTTAAACGTAGCGCACCTATCCGCGTACTGCGTGACAATGTTGTTATTTACGAAGGTGAGCTTGAATCACTGCGCCGCTTTAAAGATGACGTGGCAGAAGTTCGTAACGGCATGGAGTGTGGTATCGGCGTTAAGAACTATAATGACGTTAAGGTCGGTGACCAAATCGAGGTATTCGAAACCGTTGAAGTACAACGTACGTTGTAATCCAATCGGGGTTAAACCTTGAAATGGGGGCGTCAGCCCCCATTTGTGTTTGTGTTTCCTCTAGTGGGCGAGTGTATGCATTGCCCGTTTTAATGATTAAATTGAAGTGGTGAAAATGAGAGAATTTTCTCGTACTGATCGTGTTGCACAACAGATCCAAAAAGAAATTGCCGTGATTTTACAGCGTGAGATTAAAGATCCACGTTTGGGCATGGTCACCGTATCGGCTGTCGAGGTATCGCGCGATCTGTCCTACGCCAAGGTCTTTATTACCGTACTTGGCGGTGACGATGACAAAACCAAAGAAAATCTGTCTATTTTAAATGAAGCGACAGGCTATATCCGCTCACTGCTGGGCAAACGGATCCGCGCACGGATCATGCCGGAGCTGCGTTTTGTGCTGGATAACTCCCTGATGGAAGGCATGCGCATTTCTAACCTGGTTGATGAAGTGATCCGCAAAGACAATGAAAAGCGTGGTGATGAAGCGCAGCCAGACACAAAAAGCGACGACGGAGAAGCCTGATGGCACGCCGTAGTAAAGGCCGTCCGATAGACGGGATTGTGCTGCTCAACAAGCCGCAGGGGATCTCCTCCAATAAAGCCTTGCAACAAGCCAAAGGTATTTATTTTGCACAAAAAGCTGGCCACACGGGCGCGCTCGATCCGCTGGCAACGGGCATGCTGCCAATCTGTTTTGGTGAAGCGACCAAGTTTACCCAGTTCCTGCTGGATACTGATAAAACTTACGTCGTCCGTGCTAAATTAGGTGAGCGTACCACGACCTCAGACTCTGATGGCGAGGTGGTTGAAACACGCCCGGTGCAGATCACTCGCGAGCAGCTAGAGCAGGACGTCGCCAGTTTTCTGGGTGAGTCGGATCAATATCCGTCCATGTACTCGGCGCTAAAGTATCAGGGTCAACCTTTATACAAGTACGCCCGTGAAGGCATCGAAGTGCCGCGCAAGTGTCGCAAGATCAACGTTTACTCAATCACATTAGATGAGTATGACGAGCAGGCGCAAGAGATCCTGATGACGGTGCATGTTTCCAAAGGAACCTACATTCGCACCATAGTGGATGACCTGGGTGAAAAGCTTGGCTGTGGTGCGCATGTCATTATGCTGCATCGCTCTGAGGTGGGCCATTACCCCAGTGATAAAATGATCACGCTGGAAGAGCTCGAAGAAAAACTTCAGCAGGCCAAAGCAGACGATTTGCCACCGTCGACTTATATTGATGCGTTGTTACTTCCTATGGACACGGCGCTGGTTGATTTACCGACGGTAGAGATCAGTGCAGAGCAGGGCGTGGCATTCAGCCACGGTCAAACCGTGGTGGTTGGCGAGCTGCCAGAGGGCGTATTGAAAGTAGTTGCTGACGGCCGCTTTGTCGGTATCGGTGAGCGCAACCAGCATGGCCATTTAAAGGCCAAACGCGCGTTATCCAGCGCCCAATAAAATTTTTTGTCAGCAGGGGGAATTGCTGATACAATGCCGCCCGCTTTGTCGCTTTGGCTGAATTAGTGATCGGCTAAAGCATTACTTAAACAATTGGAGTTTATTATGTCACTAAGCAATCAAGAAAAAGCAGAAATCGTAGCAAAATTCGCACGCGCAGAAGGCGACACTGGTTCTCCTGAAGTTCAGGTTGCACTGTTAACTGCTGATATCAACAAGCTACAAGGTCACTTCGCTAACCACAAGCATGACTTCCACTCACGTCGTGGTCTGCTACGTAAAGTAAGCCAGCGTCGTAACCTGCTTGACTACCTAAAAGGTAAGAGCGTAGAGCGTTACTCTGCACTAATCAAAGAGCTTGGCCTACGTCGCTAAGAACTTGATTATTTGTCGGATTTTTATCCGATAAGAAAAAAGGGGCTAAATCGCCCCTTTTTTTGTGGGTATATACTCAGTATACTTATGCCCGAGCCGCCATTCTGACGGTTCAGCGCCAAGTCTGCAGCCAATTGTAGTGCTTAAGCGGATCATCTAGCTCTGTTTGGTTTAGCCTTTTTTATCAAATAGTTATTAGTCACTTTAGTCCTCTTAAGACTGTAATTGGTCGTTGTTGGCGCTTATATGTTATTTTTGTAAGGAATATATTTGTGCAAGCAATTATTAAAGAATTCCAACTTGGTCAACACACAGTAACCCTGGAAACTGGTGCGATTGCGCGTCAGGCTGACGGTGCTGTACTGGCCAGTATTGGTGATACTTCTGTATTAGTCACTGTTGTAGGTAAGCGTGAAGCTGCACCTGGCCAGGACTTTTTCCCTCTGACAGTAAACTATCAGGAAAAAATGTATGCGGCAGGCCGTATCCCTGGTGGCTTCCTGAAGCGTGAAGGCCGTCCTTCAGACAATGAAACGCTGATTGCGCGTCTGATTGACCGTCCAATCCGTCCTCTGTTCCCGGACGGCTTTGTAAATGAAGTACAAGTTATCGCGACAGTGGTTTCTTCAAACCCTGAAATTCAACCAGACATGGTTGCAATGATTGGTACTTCTGCAGCACTAGCCATTTCTGGCGTGCCATTCAATGGTCCAATCGGCGCCGTGCGCGTTGGTTTCACTGATGGTCAGTACGTACTGAACCCGTCAGTAACAGAACTTGAGCAAAGTAAACTTGACCTGGTTGTTGCTGGTACCGAAGGTGCTGTACTGATGGTTGAGTCAGAAGCTGAAATTCTGACTGAAGAAGAAATGCTGGGCGCAGTTGTATATGGTCATGAGCAATCACAGGCTATCATCAAAGCTGTGAACGAATTTGCTGCAGAAGCAGGCAAGCCGGCTTGGGACTGGACTGCACCAGAGAAAAACGTTGAGCTGTCTGACAAAATCGCAGCTATCGCTGAACAAAAAGTCGGTGACGCTTACCGCATCACGGATAAAGTTGCCCGTAAAGATGCACTAAGCGAAGCAAAAGCGGAAGTGGTTGAGAAGCTGACTGCGGAGCTGGCTGAAGGCGAAGCGCTGGACGAGCAGGAAGTGTCTAAGCTGTTCAGCTCACTTGAGAAGAAAATCGTACGTGGCCGTATCATCGCGGGTGAGAAGCGTATCGATGGCCGTGAACCAGATATGGTTCGTGCACTTGACGTGATGACGGGCGTATTGCCACGTACACACGGTTCAGCCATCTTCACACGTGGTGAAACTCAGGCTTTGGTTACTGCTACCTTAGGTACAGAGCGCGATTCACAAATGATGGACAACCTGATTGGCACGCAGAAGCATCACTTCATGCTGCACTACAACTTCCCTCCATTCTGTGTAGGTGAGACAGGTTTCATTGGTTCTCCTAAGCGTCGTGAAATTGGCCACGGTAACCTGGCTAAGCGCGGTGTACAGGCGGTTATGCCAACACTTGAGGAATTCCCGTACTCTGTACGTGTGGTTTCTGAAATCACTGAATCAAACGGTTCGTCTTCAATGGCGTCAGTATGTGGTACGTCTTTGGCTCTGATGGATGCGGGTGTACCTATCAAGTCATCTGTTGCGGGTATCGCGATGGGTCTGGTTAAAGAAGGCGATGACTTTGTCGTACTTTCTGACATCCTGGGTGACGAAGACCACCTGGGTGACATGGACTTTAAAGTAGCGGGTAACAGCGCGGGTGTCACTGCACTTCAGATGGATATCAAGATTGAAGGTATCACGAAAGAAATCATGCAGATCGCACTGCGTCAGGCAAAAGCGGCACGTCTGCATATCCTGAGCGTGATGGACCAGGCTATCGCCAGCCCATCTCAGGACCTGTCTGAGTTCGCACCTCGTATCTACACCATGAATATTCCACCGAAGAAGATTGCAGACGTAATCGGTAAAGGTGGCGCTGTGATCCGTCAGCTGACGGAAGAAACAGATACAACCATCGAAATCGAAGATGACGGTACCATTAAGATTGCTGCAACCAACGGTAACAGCGCGAAAGAAGCGATTGCTCGCATCGAAGCGCTAACTGCTGAGCTGGAAGTAGGCACTATCTACACAGGTAAAGTAAACCGTATCGTAGACTTTGGTGCATTCGTAAACGTACTGCCAGGTAAAGATGGTCTGGTACACATTTCACAGATCAGCAAAGAGCGCGTAAACAACGTAGCTGATCACCTGAGCGTTGGCCAGGAAGTGAAGGTAAAAGTACTGGAAGTAGACCGTCAGGGTCGTGTGCGTCTGAGCATCAAAGAAGCATTAGAGTCAGAAGCGGCACCTGCTGCTGAGTAAGATCTGACAAAGAAACAATGAGTTTCGATGAAAGGGGCTGAATGGCCCCTTTTTTTATGCTTTAATGATTGCTCAAACCGAGTAGCGACAAGCGGATCACCAATTCGCACCATGCCCAAAAGGGGAAATAGATTGAGACTGTTATTATTACCTTTGCTATGTATGAGTTTGCTGGGGTGTCAGTCAACTCAGCAGGCGGCGGATGTACCGAATGTAACCGTACCTTTTGCCGTGCCTCTGGCGGCCAATTTTCGCAATGAAATAGCCATTGCCAGATACAGCGAGCTGTTACAGAACAAAACATTAGATAGTGAACAGCAAGCTCAGTTGTTTTATAACCGTGGCATGTTGTACGACAGTTTGGGCTTAACCACATTGGCACGCATAGACTTCAATCGTGCCGTCAAACTAAAGCCAGACCTGGCAGAAGTCTACAACTTTCTGGGCATTCACCACACACTCAGACAAGAGTATGGCACAGCCTATGAAATGTTTGATGCGGTGCTGGAGCTGAACACAGATCATGAGTATGCCTATTTAAACCGTGGCATCGCGTTGTATTATGGTGAGCGCCCGGCGCTGGCAGTGAGTGATTTCGAATCCTTTCTGGCGCGTTCTCCTCAGGACCCGTATCGGCTGATGTGGCTTTATCTGGCTGAATCAGAGGTCGATCCAGTTGCGGCAAAAGCGGCGCTTAAGCAGCATAGCCAGGCTTTAAATAATGATGAGTGGGCAACACAGTTGGTACAGCTTTATTTGGGAGAGCTGTCTCAGCAAGCCTTTCTAGCTCAGGTGGGAGATGGCGTTAAGTCGCAGCAGGAGTTTGCAGAGCGCCTGTGTGAAGCTTATTTCTATCTTGCCAAGCGTTACCAGTTCGAAGGTAAGACAGGCAAGGCCATCGAGTATTTTAAACTGGCACTTGCCACCAATGTGTATGAATTTGTCGAACATAAATACGCTCGTCTGGAATTACAAATCATTGCTGACGAAATGAATCAGGCGGATGTAGGCTAACGCTATGTCTGCTTATGTGCTTCGCTATGTGGTAATGCTAATTTGCATCACTCTCATAGCGGGCAGTACAGCCAACCCTTGGCTGTTTAACTCGCCAAATTCGCGTCAGGCACAGCTATCTTTGCTTAAGCGAAGTCCACAGAGTTTCTACTTTGATACCCAAAAGGCCAGCTTATTAATACCTCAGTTGCCCGATGACTCAGTACAGGCATTACGCCAACTTGGGCAGCCTGAGGCTGCGTTTGAGTGGGCACACAGGTTACTTGAAAAAGGTGAGTTGAGCACCGCTGTAATGCTTGCCAGTGCGCACTGGCAAGCGGTTAGTATACAGGCTCGTAGTCGTTTATTGCAGTCGCTGACAGCGATGCAGGCTGTTCCTGAGATAATTCAGTTGTCTGCGCAGTTCACCTTACCTAAGCCATACATGACGTTGTCACAGCTCATGCAGGGTGTGTCCTCCAGTCGGCTTGGCCGCTCGGATTTAAACCGACTCGCGATAGAGACGGTAGGAGATGTCAGCTGGGAAAACTCAGAGTGTCAGCGTCGAGTATTGCTGTTGAGTGACTCCTGGTTGGGACTCAGTAAACTGGAACAACTAAAAGCGCAGTATCTTGCAGCGCCTTTGCCATATGCCGGAAGCTATTGCTTTGCAGGTCCGATTTATATGGGAGCGGACTTACAGTGTGGTGTGAAAGCACGCAAGTATGCACATTGTGATGTTATTAACATGCCGGGTAGAGCACATTGGTCTTCGGCGGATCATTTGGTGTTGATGACGGAGCGTGGAGCGGCCAATGTCAGTCGTGGAGTAATGACTTTAAACCTCAAAAGTGACTACAAGGTGTTTATTCATGAATTGATGCACTTTAGTGGCTTTGAAGATGAATATGCTATTGGCGCAGAAAAGGCAAAGTGGCTATGTGCAACCCCAGGTCATAAGGCGCCCAATTTATATGTTGGCCACACGCCTCCTAAGGGCTGGTACCCCAGCCACAGCTGCGAGGCTGGGGAGCTGCCAGCCTATAAACCTCAGCAAGCCATGTCAAATATGCAATATCAGAGTCTGGCTTTGTCAGCACGATACAAAGAGCTTTGGTTATTGGCATTTCAGCAACAGCGCAATAAACCCACTAACTTTCAGCGATTTATTCAGGTCAAATTAGCCGCCAAGGGTTAAAAGCCCAGTTTATTTATGAATTTAATCTGAATTGTTTGTAAATGTTGGCTAAAATGGCAGCGTATAGAGCGCGAAAGTCTAGACAACTCAAATACTAATCAAGTATAACTGGTAAGCGTTATGTGTGATAAAAACGTGCGCAAAATAAATCAGATAGTCTATGCATAACACTAGCTACACACTGCGCGCTGTTCCGTTATTTACGGTTATTGAAGATAAAAGGTTTTCTTTATGACATTGCTTTGGATACCCTTGCTATCCTTATTAGGCAGTTTACTCTCATCATTTACAGGTAAACTATCCCGCAATCACTCGACTGCGGTAACTTTGCTTGCGCCCGGATTGGCACTTGCGCTGGCCTGTTATATGGCTCCGGAGGTGTTTGCCAATGAACAGCTGCGTACCACAATTGAGTGGATCCCGCTGTTGGGTTTAGAACTCTCATTTCGCTTAGATGGTTTATCATTATTGTTCGTTTTCCTGATTCTGGGAATCGGCATATTGGTGATCTTCTACGCGCGTTACTATCTCAGCAGTAACGATTCCATGCCCAAGCTCTACGCATACTTAATGCTGTTTATGACGGCTATGCTGGGTATTGTGATGTCGAATAATGTATTGCAACTATGGCTATTCTGGGAATTAACCAGTATCAGTTCCTTTTTGCTTATCAGCTATTGGTGGCACAAATCAGAAGCCCGTAAAGGGGCCAAAATGGCATTGGCTATCACCGGTGGCGGTGGCCTGGCTCTGCTTGCTGGCTTGCTGTTGCTGGGTGATATTGTCGGGAGTTATGACTTAGACATCATTCTTGCCAGCCGTGAACTGATCCAGGCTCATGACTTGTATGAACTGGCTCTGATCCTGGTATTACTGGGCGCTTTCACTAAATCTGCGCAGTTTCCATTCCATTTCTGGCTGCCACATGCCATGGCTGCACCAACACCTGTGAGTGCTTACTTACATTCCGCGACTATGGTTAAAGCAGGTATCTTTTTACTCGCTCGTTTCTATCCGGCACTGGCCGGAACCGAAATTTGGTTTATTCTGGTTGGGTTAACCGGTCTTGTGACTTTGCTGGTTGGTGCCTATATCGCTTTATTCAAGCATGACCTCAAAGGACTACTCGCATTTTCAACCATTAGTCATTTGGGACTGATAACCTTGTTGCTGGGCCTGGATACTGAACTGGCAACGGTCGCGGCTATCTTCCACATCATTAACCACGCGACTTTCAAAGCTTCACTATTTATGGCTACCGGGATCATAGATCATGAAACTGGCACGCGAGATATGCGCAAGCTAAATGGTATGTGGCGATTTATGCCGTACACAGCAACGCTCGCTATGGTGGCAGCAGCATCTATGGCGGGTGTCCCTCTGTTGAACGGCTTCTTATCGAAAGAAATGTTCTTTGCTGAAACCTTGCACCAGCAGTTGCTGGGCTCAATGTCCTGGTTGATCCCGATTCTGGCAACCATTGCCGCTGCCTTTTCTGTGGCATACTCGGCCCGTTTTATCCACGATGTGTTTTTCAACGGAGAGCCGGTGGGCTTGCCTAAGGAGCCACACGAGGCACCCCGTTACATGCGTGTGCCTATCGAAGTTTTGGTCGCATTGTGTCTAATTGTGGGCATGTTCCCGGGCTTTATCGTCAGTGACATTCTTAATGTAGCCTCTGCTGCAGTATTGGGCGGGGAACCACCTGAATTTAAAATTGCCATCTGGCATGGCTTTAATCTACCTCTGCTGATGAGCGGTATCGCTGTATGTGGTGGTCTGTTGATCTACACCCAGCGTCGTTATCTGTTTACATTCCAGGCTTCATTGCCTCCTCTTAATGCGAAAAAAGGGTTCGAGCATGCGATGTATAGGCTGGTCAGCTGGAGTCGTGCGCGCATTGACGCTATCGAAAATGGGTCGCTACAGCGATACCTGATGTTGATGTTAATGGTCGTGCTGTTGAGTGCAGGCTGGCCGCTATTCGAAATGAGCCAGCTAGTTGGTGAAAACAAACCAACCCCTATTGATGTACACAATGCGATTGGGGCCGGTTTGCTGATGATTGGTGCGATAGGTACAGTGATTTGGCATCGAACGCGTATGGTTGCTTTGTTAATGATCTCGGTTGTGGGTCTGATGGTGGCCGTTGCGTTTACTCGCTTCTCTGCGCCGGACCTGGCACTGACTCAGCTAACTGTTGAAGTTGTCACCATCATACTGTTGATGTTGGCGCTGTTCTTCTTACCGCAAAGAACACCCAAAGAGAGTAGCTCGGTTCGCGTGTTGCGTGATTTGGGTATTGCTTCTGCCATTGGTGTCATTGTGGGTAGCATTTGTTATGCCTTGATAACTCGCCCACTGAGCTCTATTTCGGACTTCTTCCTTGCCAATGCGAAGACTGGGGGAGGGGGCACCAATGTGGTGAACGTTATTTTGGTCGACTTCCGTGGTTTTGATACTTTGGGTGAAATTACTGTACTGGGTATTGCTGCTCTGGGAATTTATAAGCTTTTGATCAATTTACCGCTATTTATGCCCGGTAGTGATTCTGAGGGCCGTCCATGGGCCACAGAGCGTTACCCTATTCTGTTAGCGTCTATTTCTCAGAGCTTGTTACCGTTGGCGCTATTGGTATCCGTATACATCTTCCTGCGGGGTCATAATTTGCCTGGAGGGGGGTTTATTGCGGGTCTGGTTACCGCGATTGCCTTTATTTTGCAGTATATCGCGCACGGTTCGAACTGGATTTCAGAGCGCTTTACACTCAACTACCGCAAGATTATTGCCTCTGGTATTGCCATAGCCATGATCTCAGGCTTGGGCAGTTGGGCATTCGACCGCCCGTTCCTGACCAGCTGGTTTGATTACTTTGATTTGCCGGTAATTGGCGAGATTGAACTTGCCAGTGCGCTGGTATTTGACTTGGGTGTGTATATTACGGTTGTTGGTGCAACTTTGATGATCCTGGCGAGCCTGGGCAAGTTGACAGCCAATGCACCTAAAGAAGAGGTAAATATTTAATGGAGCTATTGTACTCATCTTGTGTGGGCCTGTTAGTGGCCTGCGGGGTATTCCTGATTTTACGAGCCCGTACCTTCCCTGTGGTATTGGGACTCACTATGTTGTCCTATGCAGTTAACTTATTTTTGTTTGCATCTGGCAGACTGACCATGAATAAAGCGGCGGTTCTGGGGTTTAGCGACGGGTATGCCGATCCCTTACCGCAGGCGCTGGTCTTGACCGCGATTGTGATAGGCTTTGCAATGACGGCGTTTGTGGTCATTCTGGCTATTCGGGGTCGTGCTGACTTGGGCAACGACCATGTTAATGGCAGTGAAGTGCACACGGCTTCGCGCAATGTTGGCTCTCAACGCAAGGAGCAAAGTAAAGCATGACGCAGCACCTAACTTCTTTGCCAGTATTGCTGCCAATGCTGGCCGCTATTTTTATGTTGATGCCACCTTGTGGTAAAAATCTCAGAGCCCGTCGCATCGTCTCAGTGGGCATGGGCGTACTCACTACCGTGGCATCGGCAATTTTGCTGCTGATGACCCAGGAACATGGCACGTCTGTTTATGCCATTGGTAACTGGTCTGCACCATTTGGTATCGTATTAATAGCAGATCCTTTGTCTGCGCTGCTGGTGACACTGACGTCATTTCTGGGGCTAGTGTGTGGTTTATACAGTTGTGCTGGCGACGATGAGCGGGGAAGTTTTTTCCACCCGCTGTTACATTTTTTGGTCCTAGGCGTCAATGGGGCATTTCTTACTGGTGATGCATTCAATCTGTTCGTATTCTTTGAAGTACTGTTGATTGCCTCATACTCACTACTGATGCACGGTGGTGATAAGCGCAATACACGTGCAGCTTTGCAGTATGTGATACTGAATTTAGTTGGCTCGTCGGTATTCCTGATTGCTTTAGGGATCTTGTACGGCACGCTGGGCACCTTAAATATGGCGGACATGGCACAAAAAGTGACGTTACTGCAAGGTGACGATGTGTATCTGGCTAAGATAGGTGGCTTGTTACTATTGGTTGTGTTTGCTCTGAAGGGCGCATTATTACCGCTTCACTTGTGGCTGCCTAACACCTATTCGACGGCGATGCCGGTCGTGGCGGCTTTGTTCGCTATCATGACCAAAGTGGGGGTCTATTCCATGATGCGTGTATATACCCTGATTTTTGGTGAAGAAGCAGGTGAGTTAAGCCACATGGCACAAAACTGGCTCTGGTGGCTGGCAATCGCAACCATAGTGATGGGTGCCATCGGGGTATTAGCAAGTCAGGACTTAAGAAAAATGGTAGCGAACCTAGTCGTTGTATCAGTCGGCACTTTGGTTGCCCTGGTTGCTGTACAAACGATACAAAGTAGCGCGGCGGCCATCTACTATCTAGTTCATTCGACGTTGGTGAGTGCGGCGTTGTTTCTGCTAGCAGATCTTATTGCAAGGCAAAGAGGCAAAGTCGCAGATAGGATCACCGCTGGCCGACCCGTAGCGCAACCTTTGCTAATCGGCGGTGCATTTTTGGTTGCCGCGGTGGCAGTCATAGGCATGCCACCCTTGTCCGGGTTCGTTGGTAAAGTGTGGATTTTGAGATCTACGCTGGATACGCCGTATGGTAACTGGTTCTGGCTGGTGTATCTGGTTGCGAGCCTGGCAGTTCTTATCTCCGTCTCAAAAGCGGGTAGTACTGTGTTTTGGCATCATACTGGTAAAAGTGAGAGTGAACAGGAACGGGCTCACCCAGCTCAGATCAGTGCCGTGCTTTTACTGGTATTGTGCACGCCATTGATGGTGATTTTTGCAGGTCCTCTGAGTGAATATGCATTGCTTGCCGCTCAGGAGCTGCACGATTTCACAGGGCTACTGCAGGACGTGTTAGGAGGAGTAAACTAGATGCGTTTGGAAGCAAAATATAAATGGTTACCGACACCGTTTCGCAGCCTAATGCTGTTCATCGTTTGGTTGTTGTTAAATAACAGCGTGGCACCAGGTCATTTGATCCTGGCTGCGATTTTGGCCGTTGCTATTCCCCTGGCGACTTTCCCATTCCGTACCAAACAACCTTTGGTATTGAAACCTGGTAAGGCATTACAATACTTGTTACTGGTTTTGTACGATATCTTGATGGCTAACATTGAGGTAGCAATCAAGATTCTGGGGCCGACACGAAAATTGAAGCCCGCATTTGTAAAAGTGCCCATTGATTTGGTTCAGTCTATGCCCATTACTATTCTGGCGAGCACCGTGTCGCTAACACCGGGCACCGTGAGTGCAGAAGTCTATCCATGGCCTGAAGACATGGCTGATGGCGCAGAGCCACAACAGCGTTACCTGCTGATCCACGTTCTGGATCTGGACGATGAGGCGACGCTGATCGACACGATTAAAACGCGTTATGAAAAACCTATTAAGGAGATCTTTGCATGCTAGAGACGGTGATTCTGATTGTCTTTGCGATGATCGGTGTATCTTTGCTACTTAATCTGTGGCGGCTTGTGGTTGGTCCATCTATCCCAGATCGGATTCTGGCATTAGATACCATGTACATTAATACCATTGCCCTGATAGTGCTATATGGCATGAACATGGGCACCTCGCTATATTTCGAGGCTGCACTATTAATTGCCTTACTTGGCTTTGTCAGCACAGTGGCGGTATGTAAATACCTGCTGCGTGGCGATATCATTGAATAGGGGGAGCGAATAATGGAATGGGTTATTTCATTTTTGTTATTGTTAGGCGGTAGTTTAGTTTTGGTCGGCTCTGTTGGCCTTGTCAAAATGCCGGATTTCTTCATGCGATTACACGGACCAACCAAAGCAACGACCTTGGGTATGGCTTGCTTGCTATTTGCAGCAATGGCTTATTATGGTTTTTACGGTGAAGGTGTGAGCGTCAAAGAAATTCTTATTTCTATGTTTTTGCTCATTACCGCGCCTATCAGTGGTTATATGTTGATTAAATCAGCAATTCACCACAGGTTAGACAGTATCGAGCCCACCCGTGGTAAAGATAAGATTGAGGAAGACTGAATTTCGTTTTAATCGTGAGTCGCTGTAGTGTTACAACAGCGACTCCAGTTGGTATTTATTCCTAACTTCACACCCTGCGCAGCTGGCTAATCTGTTTTCCCTCCACAACTGCTCACAATCAGTACAAATAGTGTACTATCCTTATTTGGTGTAAAAAAAATCGCCCAATAGTGTAGTCATAATTACTTAAAGCTGTCATTTTAGAATACGCAAGATAGCGAAACTTTTGCTAAAGTTATCCCAATAAACAACCATTTGTGAGTGTTTTATATGCAGCATATGTCCATCAAGAAGAAGCTTATCCTGTTTGTGGTCACGCTGGTGACTGCCCTTGTTGCCTTGCTAGTAACAACGATGTGGATGAATCTGCAAAAAGAAAACAAAGTGCAGAGTACACAGCTCAGAGAGCTGGCTTATCAGGAGATCAGAACAGGGTTAACGGCGCAGGGACAATACTATGCACGTCAGGTTGCAGAGTTTATTAACTCTGCTTATCGGGTGCCCTATACATTGGCTGGCGCTCTGAAAGAAACTTCTGTCAGTACGCCATTGGCGCGTACTCAGGTGCAAGACCTTGTTGCCGGCGCATTGAAACAAAATCGTTTTGTATCCTCAATGTATGCTCAGTTTGAACCAAATGGATACGACCGACAAGATCAAGCCTACACCTCTGGGGCCAGTCATTCTGCACCAGGTGATGGTACTCTGGAGCTATATTTCACTCGAGATGCGAGTGGGATCACGCAACATCAAATTGAATCAGCGGCTGATAAATATTTAGATAAACGTAACGAGTTTGGGCTTCGCGAAGCTGAGTGGTATCTCTGTGCGCGCGACAGTGTGGCGCCTTGTATTATGGAGCCTTATCTGTACGAGATTTCTCCTGGCAATAAGATGTTGATGACATCATTAACAGTGCCTGTTGATGTTAACGGGCGTTTTCAGGGTCTGGTAGGGGTTGATGTGAACTTGCCGGTATTCCAGAAGCTGGTTGATGAATTATCAGAATCACTGTATCAGGGGCAGGCGAAAGTCTCTTTGCTCAGCAAGTTGGGATTGGTTGTCGGTGCCAGCCATTACGATAAGCTTGCCAGACCTTTGAAAGAGTCTGTCAATCCGGACGTCGCAGAGAAGCTGTTGAACTTGCATCAAAAAGGTGGATTTAGTGAGATAGGGGATATGCTGGCTATTGCTGTGCCTATTGAGATCAAACTTGCCAACACGACCTGGTCTTTGGTTATTGAATTACCGAAAGAGGTTGCACTGGCATCTGTTACTCAGATAGAGCAGCAAATAGAAGAATCAACCAACTCACTTGGACGTTGGATGTTGTTTTTGGGCACAGTCGTTGCAGCTGTAGCATTGGGTCTTGCGCTGGTGCTTATTAACACCATCATTGGCCCGTTGACGTATATTGAGGAGCGTGTCGATAGTCTTGCTTCTAGCGAAGGTGACCTGACTCATAAGCTGGAGGTAAGTCACCATGCTGAGCTGATATCTTTGGCCAATGGCTTTAACCGCTTTACAGATAAACTCAGAAGCATGATCATTGATCTCAAAGAGTTGGCTGAGGAGTCATATGCCCAATCTCACAAGACAACAGAAGCTGCCATCAATATCAAAAACAAGGTATCGAATCAGCATCTTGAAATAGACAGTGTTGTGACCGCAATTAACGAGTTGAGTGCAACGGCAACAGAAGTTGCCAGAGCCTCGGAAAAAGCAGCTTCAAGTACAAATCATGCTGTTGAGACGGTGCAAAGTAGTGAACGAAGTATAGTCAGAACAACAGAGACAGTTCAGGAAATCGCCGAACAGGTATTAGACGCGAAAAATGCATTCGGCAAAGTCTCTGAGCGAAGTGGTGATATTTCCAAAATCCTGGATGTTATTCGCGCCATTGCTGAGCAAACTAATTTACTTGCGCTAAACGCGGCGATAGAAGCGGCCAGGGCTGGTGAACAAGGTCGAGGGTTTGCTGTGGTCGCTGATGAAGTACGTGCACTGGCTTCAAAAACGCAGGCCTCAACCGATGACATTAGCAAGCTCATTGATAATTTGCAAAGCGAAGTGACAGGCTCTGAGCAGATCATTGAAAGGACCGTCAGTCAGGGTGAGCAAGCGGTTTCATATTGCCGAGAGTCTGCAGAGTTAATGAGTAGCTTAGTGGGCGAACTAAGCAGTATCTCAAATGAGGTAACACAAATCGCGACTGCAGCAGAAGAGCAAAGCATGGTAACTGAGGAGATAAGCACCAATACAACAGGTATATCAGATGCGGCAGCTGAGTTGTCTGGTTTTGCCGATGAGGTGGAGCAGGCGGCCAGTGCAATGACGTATATAGTGGAGCAAAAGCATAAGCAGTTAAATCTACTCAAGACCTAAGTTCCACCGCTATCTGAATGTCCTGCAGGGTCAGCTCTGGTAATTACTGCCAGAGTTGACTATCATAACTGTAAATACATACAGTTGTTCTGAAGAATGAAACTTTATATTGCCGAAAAGCCTTCTCTGGGTAGAGCCATTGCAGACGTATTGCCTAAGCCACATAAAAAGCATGATGGTTATATCGAGGTAGCCAATGGAGATTGTGTTACCTGGTGTATTGGCCATTTGCTGGAGCAGGCCGCTCCCGAGGACTACGACCCTAAATACAAAAAATGGCAAATGGTGCATTTACCCATTATCCCAGAGCATTGGCAGTTCAAAGCAAAGCCTAAAACCAAAAAGCAACTCAGCGTCGTAAAAAAGCTGATCAAGCAAGCTGACTGTCTTGTGCATGCGGGTGATCCTGATAGGGAAGGTCAGTTACTGGTTGATGAGGTATTGCAAGAAGCAAAGCCGTCGGCATCTAAAAAGCAAGCCACTGAGCGACTGCTGATCAGCGATCTAAACCCTGCGGCAGTCAAAAAAGCACTAAACCAAATGCGTACGAATCAGGAGTTTGTACCTTTAAGTGTGTCGGCTTTGGCCAGAGCAAGGGCTGACTGGCTGTATGGTATGAACCTGACCAGGGCGTATACCTTGGTCGGACAAAAAGCAGGATTTCAGGGGGTGCTGTCAGTTGGCAGAGTACAAACGCCAGTCCTTGGTTTGGTTGTCAGGCGGGATATGGAAATAGCCAACTTTGTTTCTAAACCGTTTTTTGAGGTGCAAGCGCTGGTAAGGAAAAGCGACGGGGCAGAGTTTAGTGCCAAGTGGCAACCCAGTGAGGCATGCCAGCCCTATATGGATGAGGAAGGCAGAGTGCTGGTTAAAGGGTTGGCCGAAAATGTCGCGTCAAGGATCCAGGGGCAGGACGCTCAGGTCAAAAAAATTGATGCTAAGCCCAAGAAGCACAACCCACCTTTACCTTATAACTTATCGGCACTACAAATTGATGCCAACAAACGCTTTGGTATGTCGGCTAAACAAGTGTTGGATATTTGTCAGGCGCTTTATGAAAGACATAAACTGATCACTTATCCCCGCTCGGATAATCGCTACCTACCGAAGGGGCACTTTGGCGAGTCTAAGCAGGTATTGGATGCGGCACTAAATAATCAGGGGTTGGAAGAAGATAAAGTTGCGGGCGCAGATCTGAGCCTGAAAAGCAAATGCTGGAATGATGCAAAAGTAGAGGCACACCATGCGATTATTCCGACAGCAAAGAAGCTAAAAACGGCCCAGTTAGGCCAGTACGAGCAGCACGTTTACCAGCTCATTTGTACTCAGTATCTGGCGCAGTTTTACCCAGCTTATCGATATACAGAAACCAAGGTGGAATTAGAAATTGCAGGCGGAGTGTTTGTTGCTAAGGCCGAGCAGATCATCGACCTAGGTTTTAAACGCTTATTTAAACCAGAAGAAAAGAAACAAGTTATTTTGCCCCAGCTGGAAGTGGGCGAGGTACTTCATTGCTTTAAAGGGGAAGTCATCGAGAAACATACTCAACCTCCCAATCACTTTACAGAAGCAACCTTACTAAGTGCTATGACTGGCATAGCTCGATTTGTGTCGAACGCTGACATCAAAAAAGTGTTGAAAGAGACTGATGGGCTCGGTACAGAGGCAACCAGAGCCGGAATTATCGATTTATTATTTAAAAGAGGCTTTTTGCAACGTAATGGTAAAAGCATTAAATCAACAGAACTAGGCGCTGCGCTAGTCAAGACGCTTCCCGAGGATCTGTCTTTGCCAGACCGAACGGCATTGTGGGAGTCACAACTTGCAAAAATCGCGATGAAAGAGCAAACCTATCAGACATTTATGTATCCTCTCGAGAATGAAATAACAGGCATTATTGAACGTGCGAATACGAGTGACAGCTCCATATTTAGTGGGCTGACAAGTGGTAAATCAGGTTCGAGGGTTTCATTTTCTAAAAAAAGAACCAAAAAACGCGCAAGCAATCGAAGTGGTCGTCGAAAGTCAGCAGCTTAATCGGATTTTATATTTGCCTTGCAATTGGTATGGATGTCACCATATAGATAGTCAAATATCATAGCTGGTTTGAACATGGAAAATAAAATCTTACTTACACCGGAAAACATTCAACAGGTATTGGCACCTTCGGATCCTGAAAAGCTCGTATTAATGACGTTTTTTAGCGCCCAGGAACCAAACTGTATTGCACAAGCTGATATTCTTGATGCGCTTGCTCAGCAATATCCAAATAATATAGTGGTCGCAACGGTTGATTGTGATCAACAGCAAATGCTTGCTTCTCAGTTGGCCCAGCAAGTAGGCCTTCAGGCGTTACCAACTTTAGTTGTGTTGAAAGGCGGTGCGCCTGTAGATGTTCTTCCTGGTGCAAAAACGCAAGAAGAAATTTCCAAGGCTTTGTCGGAGCATCTGCCTTCACCTGAGCTGATATTGCTTGATCAAGCCAAGCAAGCGCTTGCAAATGGCGAGCTGAATGATGCCTTTGCACTGGCAAAGCAGGCTTATGGCGTTGCAAAAGATAACCCAAGAGTTGCGCTGGTATTTGCAGATATCTGTATTCAGATACAAAAAGTAGAAGAAGCTGAGGCGCTATTAGCATCTGTCCCGGCGGAAGCACAGGATGCCTACTTCACTAACTTAACGTCGAAGCTGGAACAAGCAAAAGAGGCTCAGGAGTCACCTGAACTTAAGCGTCTTATGGCTGAAGCTGAAGCTTCACCAGATGATTTATCTGTATTGTGTCAACTGGCTCAGGCCCAGGTCGACGCAGGAAAGAAAGCCGATGCATTGGAAAGCTTGATATCTGTGCTAAGAAAAGACATGAACTTTGGAGAAGCCAAAAAAGGCTATCTTGATATCATTGCGTCTTTACCCGAGGGCGATGAAATTGCGGCTCGCTACCGACGAAAACTCTACAGTCTTTTGTATTAATTCTTTTCTTGACTAAAAATGGCGCAAAAAAGCGCCATTTTTTCTTGCGTCTCTTCTTAAATGTACAATACTTAGATCCCCTAGCAGTCAAATTGTGTCAAATAGGTGAATATTTGATGACAAAACAGGTGGTTTTGTCGTGTTCTGTATGTAAAGTGGACGAAGGGCGAGTTTTTCTCACTTTTCTTCAAAAAAGGGGTTGCGCTTGGTTTCGATTTCCCTATAATGCGCATCCACCGACACGGGGTGCTCGCTACTAAGTAGAACGCTGAAAAGCAACGAGCCAAGTGAAGGGAAAGCCAAACGGAAAGCTTAATTAAGAAAATTAAATTTTCTAGTTGACTTTAAAAGTGAAGCGGTTAATATAGCGCTCCACTTCGCAGCAAGGCTGCGGTAACTAACCCAGGTTAGTTACTTTGTTCTTTAAAAATATGAAGCAATCATCTGTGTGGGCACTCGTACAGATTGAGTTCTAACAGCGAATTTCAGTTTTACTGGATGACGCAAAAAAATTTAGAGTCTCAATGTTTTTTCCTTAAATGGAAAGTGAGTGACCAACGGAAACAAGTTTACTTGTTTCAGCACAGTCAATTCGATACCGAAAGGTATCAAAATCAGAATTCATTGAGCACGAATCTTCGGATTCAAAAAA
>NZ_PNCJ01000228.1 GCF_005887115.1 Pseudoalteromonas rubra
TGTCTCACACGTGATACAAGGCTGGACATAAGCCACCAATTGCTGCTGACCATCCGCCACTGTGCGCGCCAGTACCTGCGACAATGCAACATCATCGAGTTGGTTCAGGCGATGCTCAACCTCACCCAGCTCGATACGAAAACCACGGATTTTCACCTGATCATCGCTGCGACCAATAAACTCCAGTCGTCCGTCCTGACGGTAACGCACCAAGTCTCCTGTGCGATAGAGGCGAGGGCTGCAATCCGTGTTGTGTGTCTCGTGATAAGTGTTGGCGATAAAGCGTTCTTCTGTCAGTTCAGGCCGATTGAGATAACCACGGGCAACACCGGCACAGCCAAGATAGAGCTCTCCAACAGATCTG
>NZ_PNCJ01000024.1 GCF_005887115.1 Pseudoalteromonas rubra
ACCGGTTGAAGTACAAGCTGAACCAGCTTCTGCTGGAGTCCAAGCTGAAGAAGCTCCGGCTACTGAAGCTCCGATTGAAGCACAAGCTGAACCAGCTGCTGCTGAAGTCCAAGCTGAAGAAGCCCCAGCTGAAGCTGAAGAAGCACCGATTGCTGAACAAGCTACAGCGCAGACGGTATCAGTCCGCTCTCGTTATCAATACGTCGCCGAAGCACCTATGACAAAAGCGACAGCTGATGATAGTGCCGATATTGCCATTTCAGTAACTGCCATGCCCGATTCCATGCGCGAAAAGGTAAGTGATAGCGGCCAGGGCTCTGGCTCTAAGTCTCCTACAGCACGCGCAAGCTCAGCAATGGCGTCACCAGCCAGCTATGAGTAAGCGCTAAGCTACACGATAAAAAGGGTCGCCTGTGCGGCCCTTTTTAATGCCTTGAGATATGAATAGCACAGTAGAGATGTGGTTTCTAAATCGCGATGAAACCAAGCAGCCGAGACTATAAGCCCGAACAATCGAATTATGGCACCTCAATCAAGATATCTCGTGAAGACCCGGCAGACATAAAGGCAAACCGCACTAAACGACAAAAAGCCGAAAGCTTAGGCTGTGTCCAAGTAAGCACAGGAAAACTCTCTCAGAAACCAACATCTGATACCAATTTGCTTAATTAAGTGTTCTATTTTGAGGCGAGAAAATAGGGTCGATAACACCGCTCCCGCATCCCGCTACCGCTAAGGCACCTAAATCCATATAAGCGAGGCCAAAGTTTGCTAACTTATACCTTACTAAATGAAAGATTTCTGACGCTGTTAGCGTCATATTTTCTCCGTCAGATTGAACATTTAATTAAGTGGAATTGGTATTGCACCTCTCTTTCAAAAAGAAAAACGGCTCACCTCTTTGAGAAATCAACAGCTAAACAGCATGCTATCCGGCATCAATTCGAAGGATTAGTGAGCGGTACGGCAAGCATACTCTAGGAAGAGGGATCGTCGTGCGAAACTATAGTCAGAGGAGGTGGTACAGATAAGCAATTTAGTATATTTACAACACTACGAGAAGAAAAATACCAGAATCGTTCATTCTGGTACTTCGTTTTTGAATTAAATATACAGCTTTTCAGTCGCCAAGACTTTTTTCAGATAGCGACGAGTTTCATTGTAAGGTAACCCTTGCTGTAACGCTTCTAGCACACGCTCTGGAGACAAAGAGTTAATCACTCTTGCTGCGCGTTTAATATTACGCGAGCCATCCGCATTAAATACACTGGCGACGTTTCCTGCTCCCGTATTGTAAGCAGCAATCATACAATACTTACGGCTTAACGGATCTTTGATCGCGCTAAGATAACGATCATTGAGAAGGTGTAAGTAGGCCGTGCCTGCTTCGATATTATTATCCACCACATAGAGATAAGGCGGGCTCATTGGTTCATCCAGTTTGTACAAGTAGCGATTGACGTCTACGCCGGCGCTGGTTGGTACTATCTGCATTAAACCAAATGCCGGAATATGCGATTTCGCCAGAGGATTAAAGTGGCTTTCAGTGTGCATGACAGCCAGCACAAGGCTGGTATCGATTTCAAAGCGCTCGCTTTGCTTTGCAATTTGACCTTGATACTCTGAAGCTCGTTTGTGTGCTAAGCCGTTTTTCGGCATTTTGATCCGCACCTGAGTCACTTGTTGAGGCTCAGTCTTCGAAATCTGTCTAACAGATTTTGTCAGGTTTTTGATACGCTTAGTAGCCAGCTCATCAAGTTCAGCTTTCTTTGTGGCCAACTTTTTGTTTGCGGCCTCAACCAGTTGTGGCTCAGACTGCAATGCCAGTGCAGCATCGGCTTGTTGCTCTGCTAACTTTTTCTGTTCCTGTGTTTGTTGCTTGATCTGTGCTTTAGCGGCGATGATAGACTTTACACGCAGACCATTGTCGATGGCGACCTGCTCTCTATGAGTCACTCCATCCGCCAATGATTCGCCACGGAGAAAAGACTGAAAGAGCGTATATTCTGTTTGACGAAACCTGTCTATGGCCCGAGAAACATCTTGTTCTGATACATGAGTGCCTGCATGGTGTCGTACACTGAGAATTATTTCATCATTCTCAAAGTCAACCTCTAACCGTTCCCGGTTATCGTCAGAATAGCTGACAAACTGACTTTGACTAGAAACTCTAGCCTCACCCCACTGCTGGATCAGTTTGTCACGAAACGCATCAAACTCCGCAAAATGTTGTTCAACATAGTCGTTAAACTCCTGCAGATGCTGCGCTTTGTAACGTTCAAATTCCGTTTGTTCTTGGGCGCTGGTGTCATAGGTTTGCATTGCCGCTTCCAGTTCATTAAACAAACTAGATGTACTGGCGACCGCTGCAGCGGCAGCAAACTGAGATGCAATCGTCAATGCAAGTATGTTTTTCACAGCCCACTCCTGTCAATGAACAGCGCACCAACTGGTGCGCTTACTATTAGTTTGTTAATCTGGCGATTTCTTTTTCCAGATCTTTTTCAGCTTTAAACGCTTTAAACTCTTGATACAAGAATTGTTCATCCTGAGGATTAATCTGCTTCTTGCTTTCTTTTACCAGGTCTTTAAACAAGCTTTTTGTCAGTGCTGGCGATAATGTCGTCAGTGCACAAAAATAATCCTTGCCACCAATCTCAACAACATCAGCTTTAATAACGCGAGAACCGTTTAAAGTTTGCTTTGTAAGTTGTTTGGAAACAGAGCTAAAAGTCGCACCAACAGTCGTCTCGTCGTTGGCATCAGTGCGATTAGAGAAGGTTTTGTCTAGCCCTTCGATACGTGTTTCAATTTGCTGAGCCAGTGCAAGCCTTGCATTAGCAACAGCCATTTTCTGATCAATCGAGATATTGCCAGAAAACTTTACGCAATCCGCAGCAGCAATGCCATTTTCAACGGCAGGGTTTAAGACCCAGTCGGGTATATTAATCTTCGACTCTGAAGCTGTTTTTTCTCCAGTCGAGCTACAGGCTGTTAACATCCCTGCAACGAGCATAGTAGTAATAAGCGGTTTGATCTTCATGATATTGTCCTTCGAGCTATTGATTGCCTAAGCGATGATTTAAATTTAACAAAAGCCTGACTGCTTTACAGTAATAAATTGTAAGAACGATTTCTTACAATATTCAGCTTCAAAAAAAGCAAAATAATCTTTAAGTTAGTGCAAATATATCCAACTTTTTTGGTATAGTCACCGTAAACTTTATGACAAGCAAAGGAAGCGTAATGCTATCTCTTTTCCGTACTCTGCATTATCGAGCTTGGTTAACAGTGACCCTGATAGTGGTTCTGACAGGATGTAATTCAACACCCGCCAACAAAAATGCAATACTTTTCGCCCAGAACGGTCAATTTGGTCAAGCCAAGACAACAATTGAAACGACCTACTCTGCAACAGGTAAAAACAAACTACTACGCTACCTTGAATTAGGCACTTTGTATCACCTGGAGCAACAATATGAACTGAGCAATGAGAACCTCGACACAGCCAAAGCGATCATTGAAGAGCAATATACTGTGAGCGTCTCCGAACAAGCTCTGGCGCTACTCAGCGGCCCCACATACACCACATTTTCAGGCAAAGAGTTCCATCGCCCGATGATCAACGTATTGAAGGCACTAAACTATAATGCTCTGGCAAACCTACACACAGATCAAAGACAGTACTATCTGGATGCCGCTCTGGTCGAAATGCGTCAACTCGACACTTACCTGTCGACACTGACCGATGAAACAGGTGGTTATGATGGCAAACCGAGCGGTGATGGACTCACCGACAATGTTATGCGGATTTTACAGCCACTTCTGGCGCCGAACGACTTGCTGAAGGACATCACCTATAGAGATGATGCGTTTGCTCACTATATCAGCGGTATTTTGTATGAAAGCAGTAACGAATTAGATGCTGCCCGTATTCAGTATCAAAGAGCCGCTATCGCTTTTGAGCAAGGCTTTGCTGAGCAGTACGACTTAAGTAATACAGTAACACAACAGGCTTATGCTGATTTAGCCCGAGTCATGCGTAAAGCCGGTGGTTATAGCAACGAGCTTAGCGCACTTGAAAAAAAGTGGGGCAGTAGCATTAGCAAAACAAAGCAAGCAGGCCCCCGTCTCACAGTGGTTCAAAATGCCGGTATTGGCCCACAGCGTAAAGAATTTAATTTGTTACTAAAGGCAGATCATAATGCCAAAGCGCTGGTCGTCACTCCGATACTCTGGGGCACACCTGCAGAGCGAAAAGCTCAAATGTGGTGGTTTCAGATGCTATATGCAGATACCAGTTTATTCGACATGATCCAGAATTACGCGACCGGTGACCTGGGTGATGTTGCAATGGGAGCTTTAACCAAACGTCTGCCGTTAGGTGACTCACTTTGGCAAAGTGCCAAAACTGCGGGACTAATCGATGCACTTGAGCACGGCAGCCGTATTGCAGTGACATACCTGGAGCCGTTTGAACAAAAAATCGAGAAAACTGAACTTTGGCTTGATGGCAAAAAAGTGACAGAGCTGGACACCTATCACTCTGTCAGCCTGCTGACCTTGCAAGACGCACTTAAAAATGCCAACACAGAGATGCAGATAGCGCTAACACGGGAGGTTGTCAAAGCCATGACGGCACATAAAGCGATACAGAGCACAGGTCTTCAGGCGTTTGATGGCTTTGCTAAGTTAGCAACCAGCGTTGTTAACGCGGTTACAGCTGGGGCTGACTTACGCCAATGGCAGTCACTTCCATCACAAATTAAACTGGCACAAGTGCCTGTAACCTGGGGCACAGTCAATATTACGCTCAAAACTAAATTGCACTCTGGTAGAGTCATTGAGCAATCTGACACATTAGAAATCAAAGAAAATATGACGCTGTGGCATACTCGCACTTTCATTGAAAGTGCTCAACCCTCAGCTCCATCAACTCTGTTTACAATGGAATAATTGTTATGAACTGTAAAACCACACTTTTAAAGCTAACTCCTTTGGTTGTTGCATGTAGCTTAGCCATCACTGGCTGCTCTTCAACAAAAGTACAAAGAGTAGATGCAAATCAAGAGGTTGCCCTTTCTGACAAGTGGAACGGCAAGGACTCGCAACTGGTTGCAGAGGCCATGATCAACGATATGTTGAGCTTTCCATGGGTTAACGATCACTTACAAAAAGAAGGCACACGTCCTGCTATTATAATCCAGTCAGTACGCAACAAATCACATCAGCACATCGCAGTTGATACCTTTCTGAATGACCTTAAGCGTTCAATATTACGCAGCGGCCAGGCAGACTTTGTTGCGAACAAAGATGTTCGTCAGGAGATCCGCGATGAAAGAAAAGATCAGGAGCTGAATGCCAGCCTGGAAACACAAAATGAAATGGGCCAGGAACAAGGCGCAGATTATGCCCTGTCAGGCACCATCAACTCTTTCGTAGATCAGCAAGGCGGCGATCGCGTAACTTTCTATCAGGTTGACCTGAGATTGATCGATATGACCACAAACCGTGAGGTATGGAATGGACAGAAGAAAATTC
Source organism: Pseudoalteromonas rubra (assembly GCF_005887115.1). Classification (GTDB taxonomy): domain Bacteria; phylum Pseudomonadota; class Gammaproteobacteria; order Enterobacterales; family Alteromonadaceae; genus Pseudoalteromonas; species Pseudoalteromonas rubra_F. Next base: position 5,542 of record NZ_PNCJ01000024.1, read on the forward strand.
AAAAGCTGCAGGAGCGCTCGCGCTTTGGCTTCTAACCCTTTGATCGCAACGCTGCTGAGTGTCGCAGTACTCAGCGGCTGCGGCGCTAATAATGCCAATCAGGCACCTGTTGACAACAAACCGGCATGGATCACTGCTATGCCAAGTTCCAGCTATATGATTTATGGTGTTGGCAGCGCACAAAATACCGGCGATCTGCAACAGGCAAAACTGGCGGCACAGGAATCTGCCCGACTGGCACTGGCTAAGCAATTGAATGTAACTATCTCTGCAAATACCAGAATAGAGCAATCGGCCAGTGAAAAATCGATGCAATTTCATGTTGATGAACTGATTAACTCTCAAGTGCCTGATATTCATTTGCAAGGTGTTAAAATTGAAGATGAATATATCAGTGCAGATCAACAAACCGTCTTTGCGCTAGCCGCTTTTAACCGCACCGAAGCTGCAATGCAAACGGAGCTAACTATTCGCGCACTCGATGAAGAAATTGCACAATTCAGATTGGCAACCAATGGAAGTAAATCTCGGCAGCTGAAACAAGCCGCAGTGCTTAAAGAGCTTTTGGTCAAGCGCAGCAAGCAAAATCGTTATTTGACCCAGCTGCAAGCCGCCCCCCTTGCTTTGCCTGAAGCTGTTCGAGCCAAGCAAGCTGAAGCCGATGCAATCATTAACGGTATCAGCTTTAGCATAGAGGGCGATAGTGAGGCACATCGCAAGGTTCGCGATATTTTAGCAAAAGCACTGAGCTCACAAGGAATAAAAGTAACCACAGGAGATGCCGACTTTGCGCTCAAATTCACTGTTGACTGGCAAGATATGGAAAAAACCGGCACTTACTACAGCGTAGCAGAAAGCTATCTGGTAGTGCTGGAAGACGGTGAAGAGCAGGCACACTTTAATACTAAAGTAAAAGCAGCTTCAAGCTATAAAGAGACCGCTAAAAGCAATGCAATGACCAAACTAGCTGGCAAGTTAGGTACTCAACTGGCACAGTTTGTTGTCACTGGTAAATCCTAAGTTGAATGAGTCTTAACTTGTTCTGTCAGATTTGACTAAGAAAGCTTAATCAAATCTGACAGTATCGTATGTACCATTAACTGCCATTCAACTTTCCTGGTCTTCCCTGCTGAAAGTGGCTTGCCGTTAATTGCTAGCGTTACAGTTAGCCATTCTTAAGCCTTTTTTGGGATGAAAAACAACCGAACCAGAAACGGTGTTAATTAACACTGACTCTTTATTAATCTTCCACGATGTAATTGGTGCCCCTGGCAATCGGTAAAACGGCTTTATGTTGTAGCCTGCATCAGTATGTTCAAGTCTATAAATCAAGCCGTTATTTAAGAGCATGTGCGCTAGTCCGGTAATGACATAAGCGTATTCACCCAGAACATATATATCTTCAATGTTCTCGTTTAATACTGTCTCAGTTGTTTCATTGTCAGCAAAAACGACAAGCTCACCGCCCCATTCACCTCGGTTGGCACCAGTCAGCCACTTTCCACCAAATCTAACGGCAAGTGAAGGAACTACAAAACTCATGGGAGAGGCGCAGTAATCGCTATATGCTTTGCTGATACACATTGGATTTTTATATTGGAAGGACTCTAACTTTTTCTCTCGTCCTCCGTATTGCTTTACTTCAACAGGCTCAGAAACCATTGCATAATCAGTCTTATCACAAGTATGGTTTTCTTCACTCAACTGCTGATAGTCTAAAAATTCAGAAGCAAAATTATCAGGGTGATATTTAGATTTGAGTGCTTTGCGGGCTTGCATTGAAACAACTGTTTTTTGGGCATACTCTCTTAGCGGTTTGTACCAGTGTGTTTTGGCTACTGTCTTAATGTGAGGAATTGTGGCGTGATCCGCCAATAAGTGAAGCGCTTTGATCGCTGCATAAGCCTGCTGCCAGTCCACCTCATTGGATATACGTTGCAATAATTCTGGAATAGCCTGGTGATAGCCGATATATCCCAACGTAACTGATGAATGAATCCTATCTTCCCATGATTCAGAGTTAAGATATGCCATTACATCACCACCAACGCTATTAGCTGCTTGCCCCATCTCAGACAAATCTCTAAAAACCATCAGGTTCGAATCAAAACCAGCAGGTCCTGTTTTTTCACGGTTTAGTTTTCTAACCAATAATCTAGCCCCAAATGGGCTTTTCATGTTCTGGAGAGACATTAAAGCAGAGTCAGAAAATTCAATATTCTTTTCAGCATATTGGTGTATCTGAATAGCTATTTGCGGGTTTCCAGTAATGTAGCCAATGATTGATAGTGCGGTGCGCCTGGCATGTAAGTCTATCTTTTCATTCGTTGCCAGGCTAAATAACTGCTTGGCGGATTTATCGTCTGAAATTTTTGTCCAACGTTGGTAGTTGTAGAAGACTTCTCTGAATCCTTTAAACTCCTCTTCAGAGCAGGAGTCAAAACAACGAAGGCCTTCAATTAAATATGGAATGCCGTCTAATCCAAACCTGCTGAAAGCTGTACCGATTTGGTTAGATGCAGATTGAACTCTTTTTAATTCAGAAACTAGATATCTGCCAGCTTCATCCCCTCTAACATATCCAAGTGCTCCATATGACCAACCTCCACTTCCATCAAGCTCGATATTGTTCTGGATTACACGCTGAACAACTGAAAAGTCATTTGCATTTAGATCTTTGATATCTCCTATCAAACTGTCAGCAACCTTACGGCGATTAGGATCATCTTCACCAGTGAGTTTAGCCAACGGTAATAACGCTTTTCGGCCAAAAGACTTAAGCTTGTCTCTTACACTATCATCGACTGTACCGGATCCCCGTGCCTTCTCTTGAGTTTCTGGTATCAGTGCAATACATTCATCTACAGTATTGCATTCTTCTGCATTCGCAATGTGAACGCCCACTGCCACATTCAACATCAAAATGTTTACGAGCCAATTCCATTTCACCTGAACATTTTCCTAATTCATTGGTTAATGATTGTTTCCAAAAAATAATATCATTTGATTTGGTTTGCCTTCAACCGATGCTGAGCAGGGCGAAACCAACTTACGGTATGCAGATGATTTAAAATTTGAAGCAAGTATTGTATATCATTTGTATGGGACCAGTTTGTAACTCCCCGATAAACTGCGGCACCCTAATACCAATTTGCTTAATTAAGTGTTCTATTTTGAGGCAAAAAAATATCGTCGATAACACCGTTCTCGCGTCCTGCTACCGATGAAGCACCTACACCCATATCGGCGAGGCAAAAATTTGCGAACTTGTACCTTAGATAGAGGTTCTAAATGAGAAATTTTTAACACCGTTAGCGGCATATTTGCTCCTTCAAATTGAACAGGTATTCAATGAAATTGGTATAATTATATCAGTCGCTATTTCCTACATGTTAAAAAGGGCTAATACGAGTTAGCCCTTTTATTTTTACTCACTTTCTTGCTGATAGAACTTTTCCAGCTGATCTTTGAGGTTCGGCGGTACGCCTTTAATCGTCAAGGTATCACTTTGCGGATCATACAATACTCGCTCACCAAGATGTTTGCGCTCAAACCCAACGCTCACGCCACCACCGAGGCCGGAGAATTTAACCATGGTGGTGACGGTTTTTTTATCTAATGGAAAAGACTCTTCCAGTTCGTAGCCCTGCTGCTTATAAAAGTCTTCAAACTGAACATCCGAAGACTTAGACACTGTATCTGACAAAGACTCGACGTCAGCATCTTCGCCACTATTAATGCAGTCATTACAGTAATCAAACACCTCTTTGCGGATCGCGTCCTTCTCTTCTTTGCCAAACTGTTGATCAGCAAGGTAATCTTCTACCGCATGTAACATAGTCTGCGACTGCTGTTTAGGGTCAATACCTTCAGCGCAGCCCAGAAAATCAAGAAAGAAGTCCGCTACTTTTCTGCCCGCACGACCTTTAATAAACGAGATATAACGATTTTCATCCGCCTGCGTATCCCAGGCGGTCAGGTCTATACGTGCGGCCAGCTGCATACGCGAAATATCCAAATGTCTTGATGCCGCAAGGTCCAGCTCAGAGGTAATCGAGTAATGCTCTTTGATATTGATCATCGCTATCAGTAAGTAATCGCTGGCAACATACTGATAGTGACAAAACACCAGGTAGCCGGTTTCATTGAATGCATATTTGTTCAGCTCTTCTTTAAGAACTTCAGTTGCCTGCTGTGTCAGATGCCAAAAAGCCAACTCATTATTACGGTAGCTTTGCATTGCCGACGCAACACGGCTGTCCTTGTCCGGGTCAAAGGCACAGAAGCCTTTTCCAGGTTTGCCATTATAAGCATGGTGGAGTTGCTCTATAAATACCGCTACCCGATCATTAACCTGCATCTCATCTTCGCGCAAATGAATTTGTGTTTCTTCGTCTTGCTTGTCTACATAGTGTACAACAAGCTTGTTCACCTCAATGCTCATCTTTGTTTTTAACGCCTCTGGTGTTAGAATAGAAAGAATTATAACTCTTTTTATTTGAACCAACCGATGCCTATCCAGTCAAAATATTCCAACCAACAAGTAGAACAAATTGTCGACCAACTGTTAAACGTACTGACAGAGAATCAGGCAACCGTCGATTTAAGCTTAATGTGTTTAGGAAATTCTATCACGCACATCATCAAAGAGCATGTGCCAGAACAGAAAAGACAAGCGGTTGCTGAAAATTTTGCCAAGGCGTTGACTCAGTCGGTAAAGTAACTGAATGAACCTTTCTTCACACAGCCCTTTTTCGTCAAAGGCCAGTCAGTTATTGAGCTGGGGGCACTGGTTTACCTTTGCCAACATTGGTTTAGTATTAATCATCACCCTAAGCTATCTGGCTGCAGACAAAGCACCTTCGACGGCGTTGGGCTGGCTCTATATGTTGGTCACCTGGCTCAGCCATACCAGTTTCATCACCTTCTGTGTTTTTGTGCTGAGCATATTCCCACTCAGCCTGATTTTCCCTTACCCAAGGCATATTCGGGGTATGGCAGCCTGTATTGCAACACTGGGCATCTCGGTCCTGTGCATAGATGCGTTCGTCTATTTCCAGCTTGGTTACCATTTAAATCTTCAAGCATTACCCGAGATTCTGTCACTTATCTGGAAAACCATCAGTGGATCCCCGGCCATCAACAGCCTGATTGTGTTGGCTATTATCGCCTCGATTCTGGGCTTTGAGCTTATTGTCGGCAACCATGCATGGCGCCATCTTGAGCGTCTCAAGAGCTACTCCTTCCCGAAATTGGCCAGCTCAATTCTGGTAACCTGCTTTGCAACCAGCCACATTATGCATATCTGGGCAGACGCTAACAGTTACTTCGACATCACGATGCAAGACAATGTGCTGCCCTTGTCATACCCCACAACGGCCAAGACTTTACTTGCCAGGCACGAACTACTCGATATGCAAGAATACAAGCAGGCTAGATCGCTCAATGTAGGGCCCAATGAAGTGACCTATAATCCACCAGCGTCATTGGATGCTTGCCCTACACAAAGCCCTACTGTCAATGTTGTGATTGCGAAAGCACAGAATGTGCATACTCAAGAGTTACTGGAGCATTCAACCTGGCACCATTCAGATCAACTGCTGGCACCTACAGACATTAACGATTTCAGGTTTAATCTAATCTATGGCCTGCCCGCATATTATAAAAAGCCGCTCATGACAAACGATTTGTCTCCGGTATGGGCTTCGCGCCTCACCTTATCTGTGACGGGCATATCCCTATTCGACTATATCGGTGAGGTCGCTGACGCAAACATTGTCGTATCTTACGCAGACGAAGACTTTACGTTGCCAGAAGATGCACCTGCAACAATAGTCATTATCGAGCCTGATAGCTCAGATATAATTACAACAACAGGTTTTATTACCAATATACCCGCTTTTTTCGGACACTCAGAGTTGATTCAAATAAGTGACGTAATGACCACGATCATCGCAGAGCACTTTCAATGTAGTACACTCGCAACGGCTAGTATGTTAGGGAATAACGTTGCTACCGACACACTTAATGAAGGTGTAAACTACTCTCGCGGCGTGTTCATTGCTTACAAGAAAGACCGCATCTCCCTCATCGCTCAGGATGGCAGCTACAAGCAGATATCTGCCAAAGAAGGATTCACCCTAGATCAAAAGTTAGATGTCCCCTTTTTAATTCAAAGTATCAAGCGGCTTAAACAGTTCAACCAGGCGCCGGCGGGAAACTAGCACGGCGTCACTTCGAACACTTGCGATATTGAACAGTTTTACTATCTTGAAATGTAAACACAGGTTTCAGGGAAGCTTTCACTATGAGGATACTGATGATCTTGCCTTGGCTATTATTGCCAATGATAAGCTCGGCAAAAACAACATTTAGCTATTATAAATGTGTCACAGGAGAAACGACGGTGTACAGTCAGCATCCGTGCGCAGCCAACGCTACACAACATACTTTAAGCCACTCCAATCCCAAAGCCCCCTCACCCGATGGCCAGTACACTAAGACACTCAACAATATAGAGCGTCAACAGCTTGTGCTCAGATTGAAGAAAACACTAAGGGCCAAAAAGCAACAAGCCGCAGTACTAGGAAGAAAAAGAGATGAAGCCACCCGGGACGAGCAGCGCCGTATTTCGCGTATGATGGAGAAAAGTGAACGGACCAAAACACTCAAAGACGTAAAACGTAATATCAAGTCTATTAATTCGGCATACCTCAAAGAAGTTAAAATTCTAAATAAAGAGATTACGCGACTGGAAAAGCGCCTTAAACGTTTAGAGTAGCTCTTTGCATCTTTTATCTATTCAGTTTGAAGGATCAAATTGGTACAACACTAACAGTATTCGAACTTGAGAGACTAACATTTGTGCGCTAAAGTAACTCGCAGATTAGGAGGTCCGATGAGTTACCAGGTTCAAACAATCGCAGAATATATTCTGTCAGGGTTTCATACCCACTTTGCGCTATTTCAAAAAATTACGGCGCGAGCTCCGGCTGCATTTGCACAACAAAGGTGGGGGGAAATTGAACAAATCAGTAAACAGCGGATCAGCTTGTACGACACCCGAGTCAACGACACCGTCGAAGCACTGAAGAAGCAAATCACGCTAGCCCCTCCTGACGAGTCACTCTGGCATCAAATAAAGCAATTCTATGCAGCGCTACTTTCCTTTCACCCGCAGGCCGAACTAGCCGAAACATTCTATAACTCTGTGTTTTGTAGATTGTTTCATCGCCGATACTATAAAAACGACTTTATATTCGTCGCAACTACGCTTGAAAAGCCCACAACCTTACCTATTGAAGCCGAATTCCGAAGCTATTTTCCCGTGGTTTCAGGACTCAAGCCCACAATTCGAAACATGATTTCACACATGGATTTACAATGTGGTTTTCGCGATCTGGAACAAGATATTAGACTGCTGGTAAAAGCTTTCATTAAACAAGCACCAAGTACACACCACAGTCACCATGGACTGCGCTTCGATATTCTCACCGCCCCTTTTTATCGTAACAAAGGGGCCTATATCGTTGGTCGGGTTGTGTCAAAGTCCGGTGTTCAGCCATTCATCATTGCACTATTACATCATCCCCAGGGTGGCATCTACATCGATGCGCTGTTGACCAAAAGTGCACAAATGCGTGTCATTTTTGGTTTCGCACGTGCATATTTTCTGGTTGAAACCCAGGCACCGTCTGCGATGGTGGGATTTTTACAACAACTAATGCCAAATAAAACAACGGCTGAGCTGTACAATGCCATTGGATTTCACAAACAGGGGAAAACCGAGTTCTATCGCGACTTTCTCTTTCATCTGCAGCACAGCGAGGATATCTTTACCGTAGCACCAGGCACGCCAGGTATGGTTATGATGGTGTTTACCCTTCCCAACTTTCCCTTTGTCTTTAAAGTGATAAAAGATGTCTTTGCTGAAAGTAAACCCTTCGGCAGGGATACCGTACTGGCGCGCTACCAATTAGTGAAAAGTCATGACCGGGTTGGTCGTATGGCCGATACCATCGAATACTCAGAGGTGGTGATCCCTAAAAGCAAGTTTTCTTCAGAATTGCTGACTCAACTCAAGGCAACAATCGCCAACAGCTTAAGAGATGAGGGTGATTATATCGTCATTAAGCACTTGTACATTGAGCGACGCATGACACCACTGAACCTTTTTTTGCAAACGGCGGATGAACAAGCAGCTAAACAAGTTATCGAAGACTATGGTCATGCTATCAAAGAAATGCTCAGCGTGAATATATTCCCAGGGGATATGCTCCTGAAAAACTTTGGCGTGACCAAACATCATAGAGTGATATTTTATGATTACGATGAAGTACAGTATCTGACGGATATGAATTTTAGGCCCATGCCAAAACCTTCTTTGGAAGACTTATATAGTGGCATAGCAGAGCCTTCAGCGGCACCAAATGACGTATTTCCTGAACAATTGTGTACATTTGTACTGACAGACCCTAAACTCAGAGCGGTGTTTGAGAGCGCTCATGAATCATTGCTTAAGGTGAATTATTGGCAGCAAGCTCAGCGGGACGTGAAAACACATGTTGTGAAACAAATATATCCCTACCCCGCCGCACAACGCTTCTACCAGCATATAGAATAATAAAGGAACACAGTGAATATAAGTAAAATTGATCTGAACCTATTGGTTTATCTGGATACGCTATTACGAGAATGTAATGTAACTCGGGCAGCAAACCAGTTAAGCATTACTCAACCTGCTATGAGCAATGGTCTGAAGCGGCTTAGAAATTTGTTTAACGATCCCATTCTTGTACGAACAAGTGAAGGTATGGTGCCCACAGAACGTGCACTGGAGCTCCAGCCTGTCATACGTGGCATTTTAATGACATTAGAAGAGACACTGGCACCAAATCGAGAATTTGAACCAGGGCAAAGTAAACGGGTCTTTCGGATTATGGCCAGTGATTATGCAGCCAGCACATTGGCTCCTAAGTTACTGAATAAGCTGCATATGGAAGCCCCGGACACCACGCTCGACATTCTCACACCCAGTGATGTTACATTCCATGACGTGGAGAATGGCAAGGTAGATATGGCGATAAACCGGTTTGAAAACCTGCCACAATCTTTTCATCATAAGCGCATTTGGAAAGATAGCTTTTGTTGCTTGATCAAATCAGACAACCCAATAAGGGCAGACTTCAATCTGGATGCCTACTTAAAGGCACGACACATCTGGGTGAGTAAGACTGGCTTTGGTGTTGGAGTCGGTATGGATCCGGCTGACGTTCAAAAACTGGGTTGGGTGGATGAAGCTCTGGCTCACTTCGGGAAGCACCGCAACATCGCAACATTTACACGTAATTACCACGTTGCAATCCATCTGGCAAAAGAGCAAAACTTAATTGCGACCTTGCCATCAAAAGCCGCCAATATATACCGAGACGATCCTAACCTGGCGATCCTTGAGCCCCCCTTCCCTATTCCGCCATTTGAATTAGATATGATTTGGAGCCCACTTTTACATCGTGATGCCAGCCATATTTGGTTAAGGCAAAAAATAGCGGAAGTCGCGGAGGCACTAAAATAGTGCTAAGCGCTGCAACAGATATAGGGGTCTCCCCTATATCTCGTTTTCCAACATGGCTAATGCACGCTTCTCACTGTCACACACTTCACCATTTGCTTCACTGATTTTGTGAGCAATTGATACAGCTAATTCGCGCATTGGTTTATCAACAATATGACTCAACCTGTGCTGAATGTAGCTCTCAGTCTGCTCTTGTTTAATGGCTACCAGGCACTTACCTAGTGCATCATCCATGTAGTCTTGTAAAGAAATAGCTGAATTCCAGTGCAACGTTTGCGCCCAATCCCGGACAATATCCATTTCCTCAGTTTCAATTTTTCCATCAATACTGACAAACAACAGAGCAATATCCAACAAGGACTCTTTTTGTAATTGCTCCACACATATTCCCATATCAAAGTGGTTCAATAGTTGTTCAAATTTCATATTAATTAGTTCCTTGTAATTGAGATGACCCTGACCGGTGTCAGTGGTGATATTGTAACCAGGGTAACTGATACCTTGATTTATTCCATCTGACACTTGCCTGCCAATATCGACATATAATCACTTCTAGCATTCAAACATATTCTACAAAAGCCAGGTTGTCACTTTAAAAATCGTCAACTCCCCCCTCTGAGCTAGACTTTCTTAGAAAACACGGGAGTCGCTATGCGTTCATTGAAACTCTTACTTTTGAAAGTATTACTTATTTTAGACTTATCACTGTCTGCTCACGCTCGTGTCTCAATTTCTATAGAGGAAGATATTTATCTGTACGCAAAGGAAATTCTGGCGGAGCAATCCATTTCCGATTTCTCTGCTGATATATTTGACCACCCGAAATGCCAACGTGATGTTGTTGAGTTTCTCATCGCACAACGTGCGTTACATGAAGGCGGGTTTAAACACACATTTAGCTTTACGCTGGGCAACTACGATGCAAGGAACCTGAAGTTACTGGAGTCAGGTTTGCTGCTGATGAGCTTTGATACCATCTGGCTCTCTCAGGCCAAAATGATTACCAATGATGTTTATATCTCAGAGCCCATCATCAAAAAAGGAAACTACTTTGCAGGGATCTACACGTCGCACATCAACAAAGCGCGTTTACGCAATAAAATTACCCGAGATCTCAGCAATGTGAGTGTTGTCAGTAGCAAAGCCTGGTTAGTTGACTGGCTGACACTCAAGGCACTGTCTCCCAAGCAGCTTCACCATGAGGATGACTGGATCACAATGGCTAAGTTAGTCAGTAATGGCTGGGTCGATGTAATGCTGGTGTCCTTCAACAATACTCGCCCGTTTTTTTACGAAGGAGCGGGTTACAGGATAGAAGCGATCGAGGGGGTAAAAGTTGCGCTTCAGGATAGCCGTCACTTTGTCGTTTCCCGACATCACCCCCTCGGTGATGAAGCATATGATGCGCTAAAGTTAGGCTTAGCAAAATTAAAAGAAAGTCACTTTATCCATCGAGCTTACCGCCAGTGCGGTTTCATAAACCCTTTGGTTGATGATTGGCACACTCTTTAACCCTAAAATCGCAATTATCAGTTTTAATTTTGGGTATTCATAATTCTTCCATTTTCTTCTCCTAAATTTCCAGCCTCTCGGGAATATGTCATATTAGGAACAAATAATGAATGAACTAAAACTGGAAGTGAACACTACTTTTTACAGCGTCGTTGGCGCTTTCGTTATTGCGCTGCTAGCACTGGCCGGACTTTTCACCGAACTCAACCTGTCTTTCCTAGCTAGCCTGCAAATCACCCTAGCCTGTGTGATAACAACTGCATTTGCCATCAACTTTTTGATGAGCCTGGCGGGTCATAAACGTGTGACACTGTGCAATCAAGGATTGTCATTTTTTAGTCTGACTGGTCGCAGACATTACGTACCTGCTGAAAACATTCAATCTATCGACTTCGTTAATTACGCGGGTCTGACCATTACTCAGGTAAAAACCCACACTGGCGTTATTAAACTACTTGCTTTTACAGTACGTAAAGAGCAACAACAGCGTCTTAAAAATATGGGTTACCTGGCGTAGATAACTTGCTCCGGGTACCTATTCTGATTAGCATGCAACTATCAGTGGAAATGAGACATGTTATGACAGAACAGTATTCAATCGGACAAACCGGTAAACCGTGGGGCCAGGAAGAGAAACACCAATGGTTGCTAAAGCAAACCAAAAAACGTGATTATTTTGAAGACATTGTGCCTGCTATCAATGCACTTAATGCACACTTTAAGGTTGAGCAATATGGCGTACTAAAGTATGACAGCCTCTACCCTGTGTATGCGCTGAAATCTACACCTTGGTGTGCTGATTTGCCAGTTGTACTAGTAACTGGCGGTGTGCACGGTTACGAAACCAGCGGTGTTTTAGGTGCGCTGGCATTTGCCAAAAAGCATACCCACACTTATCAGGGGAAATTTAATCTCGTCGTGCTACCGTGCATTAGCCCATGGGGCTATGAAACGATTAACCGCTGGAATCCCCTGGCTGTAGACCCTAACCGATCTTTCTATTCACAGAGTCCGGCTGCAGAGTCCGGACTCGCCATGGACTACGTGAATAGTTGCCGGGAGCGAATTATTCTTCATATCGACTTACATGAGACTACGGATACGGACAATACTGAATTCCGCCCGGCACTTGCGGCTCGCGACGGCAAGGCCAATCATAACTGGAACATTCCGGATGGGTTTTATCTGGTTGGACACAGCCAAAAGCCTGAAGCAGAGCTTCAACGACACATAATCAACACTGTGAAGAAAGTCACTCATATTGCAGAAGCGGATGAAAATAATGCCCTGATTGGCGTCCCTGTAGAGCAGTTTGGTGTCATCAATTACGATGCCACCAAATTAGGACTATGCATGGGTATGACAGAGGCTCCTTACGTTACAACCACTGAAGTTTACCCTGACAGTCCGAATACAACACCGCAAAACTGCATTGACGGACAGGTCGCTTCTATTGAGGGTGCTGTCAGTTACCTCGAAAGCATCATGTAAATCACGCCATTAACTCTCCGTGCTCGTGAATAATCTCGAAAATGTCTCTAAATGAATGAGCTTTTTGGAAAATATTTACGGGCACATGCAAAGCCCGCGCAATATCAGACGAAGAAATCATGCCTCTTAAACCGCCTTTTTCATCCATTAACAGAACATGTTGCTGGCCAAGCTCCCTGAGCGTCTGTAACACATCCCCTATTTTAGCATTTGCAACGGTCGTAAAACGCATCGCATGCAAGTCCTGCTTTTTTGTCATCACATCTTCAACGGTTAAGTCACTGCGCGCCACTTGCCGTTTTTGAGCAATTGATAACACCCGACGACCCGACAAATCCTTTGAGTTGACGACCCCCAGAAATGTATCATCGTGATCCACAACCAGCTTTGACCTTACGTGACCATTGAGCATCATATATACCGCATGATCTATATCGACATCTTTTTGGATCATCTGCGGTTGACGTCTAGCAAAATCAGTAATCACCTTAGTTGCCGGACTCGACAAAGTCAGTGCTTCTGCATCATAGTAATCACAAAACTGATAGACCCCTTCTAACTTTAGCGTTTGTAGCGATTTGTACTCACTCATATTTCCTCCGCTGCCAAGCTGTGGCCGCACTCTAAAGAAAATATGGAACATAGTTGCATTTTATGCAAGGCAGCAAATCACCCGGTGTAATCCACTGTAATGGCAAGATCAAAGCAGACTAAGTACAATGTTAAGGTTCGCAATTGTCTTTGCCCGGACAAAAATAATGACCTGATCAGTCAGGCCTTATTATTGTGAATATTTCCTGAAATAACAGTACCCGTTTCGGCGGGTTCTTTTTATAAACCGAAGGTATCTAAGGAAATAGTCCCTTCAACAAGGTAGAATATCCACCGACATTCAAACTCGTGTGCGTCACTTATACGGAAAGTTAGGAAAAATTTATGGCTTATTTAATCGATGAACAGAAACTAGAAAAAATTTACCTGAAAAGTTATCACACTTTTGGGCGTTACAAGTTTAATGTAGATACGTTCGTCGATAAGCCGGGTATTTCAAGGCACCATGCGATTATCGAACACGCCAATGACACTTGGTTAATCCGGGATGTCAGCACTAACGGCATCTGGATCAACGACAAAAAAATTGATAAAAACCTTCCCTATCAGCTCTCAGAGCACGATAAAATAGACTTTGCCGCGCCAGGCCAAAACTCTTATGTTGTGGCTAACTTAAATGCCAATTGTCAGTATCTGGTTTCACAAAGTAACCCAAATCAGGTTATTGAGCTCGAAAACCAAATCTTGCTTCCCAACGATGAAGAAGCCAGCCACATCGTATACTTTGATGCTTTACTCAACTACTGGTTTCTGGAAGATCTTAATACTTCAGATAGACAAGCCCTGATCGATGGCGGTGTTGTTTCTCTGTTTGGCCAGCAATGGCTTTTCTACTGTGCAAACACATCAACAATGACCAAGCACCTGGACAACCAGCCTGTGGTAAAACCAATCGCCCTTAGTTTCAGCGTCAGTCAGGATGAAGAAAAGACTGACCTGACACTCGAGCTGGAAGGTCAGGAAATTGACTTAGGCTGCCGTACACACCATTACCTGATGCTGTTGTTAGCGAGAACACGTATTGATGATAAGCAAAATGGCATGGACACTGAGTCTCAGGGTTGGCTTTACCGGGAGGATCTCGCCAAAGCACTGGGAGTACAAACCAATCACATGAATATTATGGTGCATCGTGCCCGTAAGCAGCTGACCGAGGCTGGCGGTGACAGAGCACCTGAATTGGCTTATGTGCTGGAAACCAACAATGGTAAAATTCGCCTCAATTGTCAGAATATTACCATTGTTAAAGGATGTCAGTTGGAAACTCGGATTTCTATCTAACCATTGTGTCTCAAGGCCGGTATGGACCGGCCTCACTATTTATGCGCTGCTCAAGCGCTCTGAAACAGCCCACTTTATTCAATAATTCCATCATCACAAACAAGGGGCCTATCAATAACCCCATCAGGTCATCCGCAAAAGCGGGCTTCTTTCCTTCAAAATAATGCCCGATAAACTGGATCACCCAGCCAACGACAAATAATGCGAGTCCCGTCACATAGAACCAGATAACGTCAATGCCCGCTCTAGACACAGACTCAAATGCATAGTTTGCAGCGACCTGACAAAGTAACAAAAACCCTATCATCCAGCTGCCGAGTGTGGGTGACAGGTATAAGTAGTAAATGCTAGCGAGTAGAATTAAACAGGCGGACAAGGTTACCTGAACCAGGTCAAACATGCCGAATGGCAAAAATGTCATCCAGACAACCGCAAACACGATCAGGGGGACACCTACGAAGTGCGTTGCAATATTGCGTTTATCTCTGTGATAAAGCGCGTAGTTTATCAAGTGTTGTTCCAGTGATTTCATCATTCTTATTCTTTTGAGTAATTACTTTATTTTATAAAGCCGTAATCCGCTGAAAAAGTCAACACTGTCCCAATATTAGACCACTCATCGACTAAATAAAAATGCCGCCAGACTGCTGGCGGCATAAATCACTGGGTTATCAACGGTGATGAATACGGTTTGTCATCTCCGTTATTTACTACTGTAGACCAATCAGATGAACAAACAAGATAAAAACATAAATTTAACCCAAACGTAACCTTTCCCCCATTCCAGACTGCCGCCCTGCCTGTGTCTGCATCGATAATTGCAACACCTGCGGCTGGCAATTCAATTCAAGGTGCCGTTTTGCACGCGTGATACCCGTGTACACCAACTGACGATTCACCCCCTTGCCGGCTCTCTGGATTGGCGGCAGGATCAACGCAGTATAATCAAACTCAGATCCTTGCGATTTGTGAATTGTCATGGCATAAACCAGCTCAAAGCTGGGGAGCCTCGCTGGATAATAGTACCTAACCGTGTTTTGTTCATCGATAAAGGTTGCGTAAAGCTGACCATTGTCATCAGGTAATACAATACCAATATCACCATTAAAGAGTTTTAACTGGTAATCATTTTGCGTAATCATAATTGGCATACCAGCATAAAATCGGCTGTACGGTACAATCAGCCTGCGCTGTGCGAGTTTCTGTTCAATCCGCTTATTGAGCTCTGAAACACCATAAGGACCTTCTCTGACCGCAGCCAGAAGCTGATACTGGGCAAACAGAGTATGTACATCTGCAACATCACGATTGTCTTCAATGGCCCTCAGATACGCACTGTAATGATCTGCTGCACGCTCAAGCAAGGCATTATATTGCTCCACGCCGAGACCATAAAAGCTCAGGTCGCTAAACCCGTGATTTATAATCTGCTGCAAACGCTCTGGCTGATTATGATTAACAGCACTTGCCAGTTGTCCAATCCCACTGTCACTTTTAAAGCGATGACTTTGCTGCAAAAATGCAGTGGCATCAGCCAGCGCATAACGAGTGGCAGTGCCTTTTAGTACTGCACGACCTGCAAAGCACACTTGATTTAAAAACGCAGCCCGGTTGGCCGAATATATAGGTTGAGATCCTAATACCAGATGTCCACACAAGTCGCTCAAGATGCTACCTGTATCAACCGAAGCAAGCTGGTCCTTATCGCCCAGCAAAATCAGTCTGGCATGAGGTGGCAATGCCTTCACCAACTTGCTCATCAAGGCCAAATCAACCATGGACGCTTCATCTACTATCAGCAAGTCAAGGTGCAGTAAATTCTGTTCGTGATGCATAAATCGATTCGTATTGGGGATGACCCCAAGCAAACGATGAATAGTTTGAGCCTGCTCGGGGATCTTCGCAGCTAACTCAGGGGCCAGTGCAAGTCGTCCCTTAGCACCGATTATTGACTCGCTGAGCCTTGCAGCAGCTTTACCTGTTGGCGCCACCAACTTTATGCCCAGCGGTACATCCGCATACAGAGACTGTAAAATCGCAAGCAGCTTAGTCACTGTGGTGGTTTTTCCAGTACCCGGGCCACCTGTAATCACGCAAAAACCGCTGGATGCTGCCATAGCGCAGGCAACCTTTTGCCAGTCAACTCCCTGAGCATTATTGTCAGGAAAATAATCGTCCAACAAATCACTCAACTGAGATTGATTCAGGCGAATAGATTGCTGTGCCATCGATTGAAAACGAGAACTAAGATACGCTTCATATTCTGCCAGCCGTCCCAAATATAGTCGGCCTGCGAACAACCTCAACGGCCTGCCTTCTCCGACTGCAGGATGTTCGCTCAGTTCCGCCAATGCCGCTTCCGGATCATCAAACGGAGTATAGGGTAATGTGGTCACCAAACCCGACATGCCAGAAAACGCTCTTATATCGTCTGCACTCAACGAAAACGGGTTCTGCCAGTCTATGTCTGTGAGCAATAAACAGGTGTGCTGACTTTGCTCAGCCCGTTGCAGTAATAAAACAAGATAAAATACCGCGTCAAATGTTTCCCGACACAACAGCTTTGCCAATGCTATATCTGCTGCACGCACGCGCCGGGCGTGGATCAATAGTGCGACGTAAGCCTGGTGGTCCAGATTGTCGGCCGGGAATTCAAACATACTCTGTGTCATTATTCTTCTCCCGTCTCGAACAAGGCATCCAGCTGTAATAAAGTGTCTTCATCAAGTTGTGTAAAGAAACATCCGGCACCGTCCGGTAACGCACGCAGGAATAGATAATAGACACCACCCAGATGACGCTGTGGGCTGTAGTCGGCAAGGCGGTGCTTTAACAGCCGGTGCAAGGCAACGGAGTAAATCAGGTACTGAAGGTGATACTGATGGGAATTCATTGCCAGCGCAAGATTATCAGACTGATAATCGGCGGCGGTATCCCCCAGATAATTTGATTTATAATCGAGAATGAAATATCGCCCCTGCCAGGCAAAAATCAGGTCAATAAACCCTTTGAGCATGCCCTGTACTTCGTCGAAGCGCAAATGGCTGGGCGCACCTGTGATTTGTGTGACCAACCTGTTGAGTCTGGTATAAGACAAACGCTTAAGCGGTAACTGAAACTCCATTTCTACCAGACAATCCGAAATGGCTAGCTGGCTGAGTGTCAACTCAGGGGTCGGGTTTAATGGCGCGTTCAGACACCCCAGGATCCATTGCTCCACGGTTTCCTGCCACACTGTATCGAGATGATACTTCTCAAGACAGGCTAAGGTTGCTTCGGCTAAAGTGAGCTTGTCTGGCACGGTAGGAGCGCTTGGCGAGGTAAAGTCAATTTGCTCAAATATCTCGTGCAAACAACTACCTGCTCTTGCGCCTTTGACAAAAGTGTATGGTGTATGACGTTTGATCACACTCGGCTCAGGCAAGTCAATTTTATGGTTCTCATCTTGCGCCCCGACAGGTCGCTCAGCACTGGCCTCATGATAGCTAAGCTGGCTGAAACTCGTCATGCGCCAGTTATGCTCAATGGTAACCTCGACGGGCCGGGTGTGTGTATTCTGAGTTTGTTCAGTGTGGGTTGGCTGATAAAAACAAGGGACTGTTTCTAATGCCTGGTAAGCCATTTCTGCATTACCTGCACACAACTGCCTGAGTTGCTCGTGCCACTGTGTTGCATGCGTTACTTTTTCATTACCCAATAGCACATACCCCAAGGCACTTTGCTGGATCCCCGGCTTTTTACTGCGACCCAGAGGCAGGTTATACAAACCAAGACTGCAATAGTGAATTGCCCGGGTCAGAGCAACATACAGCAGACGGATATCCTCAGCCAGGCGTTCCTGTTCAGCGCTTTGTTGCGCATGTTCGTCAGCATCCAGATTGAGTACCAGCGCGCCGTTTTCATGATAAATCGCGTCATCTGCTCCCCTGTAAGCACTGGCAAAAGGCATGTAGACCAACGGATATTCAAGCCCTTTGGAGGCATGCATGGTGACGATCTTAACCAGATCGGCATCACTTTCCAGTCGTAGCTGAGTGCCTTCATAGTTGGGGTTGACACATTGAGACTGCAACCAGCGCATTACTCGCTGTGTGCCTTCCAGCTCAATCTGTTTATGCTGCAGCAACTCAGCCAGATGCCGATAGTCAGTGAGCCAGCGCTCAACCTCGAAACCCGCCTGCTGCCAAAGTAATACGAGTTGATTCTCAACCAGTAAAGACTCCAGCATGGCCATCGCTCCTTGCTGATACCATAACTGCTTGAGCTGGGCGAATTGCATAAGATAGCGCTGCCATTGCCCCTCCTGAGTGCGCAGTGCATAAATCTGCTGCTCATTCAGCGCAAACAACGGCCCTGCCAGAACCCCACGTAATGCAGCTTCATCATAACTGCCATGCACAACATGGAGTAACTGCCAGACTGCTTGGGCAACGGGCTGCGAGAAAACACTGTCCCGAGCCAGGTAGACGCTACTCACTCCAGCTGACTGCAAAGCCTGTTTGATTTCGCGCGCTTCGTTTCTGTCACGGACCAGTACACAAATATCCGCTGCCAGCACCGCGCGCTGACCGATGCAGGCTCGCCCCTGCTGAGCCAAAGTCAAAAGCTGTGCAATTTGCGCGGCAAAGCCCTGTGCCAGCATAGGGTAAGCTTTGGCTTTGGGAGTTACGGGCGCCTCATCATCTTCAAGCACATTGAACTGCAATGCAGGTGGTTCCACCCCATCCAAGGTGAAGGTATCATCAGCATCTTTGCCCGCAGCATCCACTTCAACAAAGGGAATATCTCGGTTAAAAATAAAGCTATCTGGCTGCGTTGTAAAAATGGTATTGACGGCTGACACCACGCGCCGAGAAGACCGGTAGTTTTTATCCAAAGTGAACTGTCGTGTCTGTTCAACCTGGTGCTTAGCTCCGATATAGGTGAAAATATCCGCACCACGAAACCCATAAATAGCCTGTTTAGGGTCGCCAATCATGGTCAGCCCCTGACCATTTTCGCTACCATAAATGCGTGAGAATATGCCAAACTGGATTGGATCTGTGTCCTGGAACTCATCAATCATGGCTACCGGATAAAGCTGCGCTATTTTGTCTGCCAACACCTTACCTTGCGTACCTAGCAACGCCTGATGTAGGTTGTGCAGTAAATCGTCCGGGGAGATGAGACTATGCTCCAATTTAGAGCGGCTCATCAGTGTGTGAACTTCTTTCAGCGCATGCTGTAACAAAGCAATGGGCAATCCCTTAGACACGCTCTGATGTAACTGTGCCATCTCATCGAACCATGCCACGGCCGGATGAACAACAGGCTGACCCGTTTTTGTATAATTTTTAGGGTCGCTCAGCTGGGCCTCACCCCATAATGCAAACGAGTGCTTACTGGTACCAAATTCAAAAAACCAGTCCTCACCCATACAGTAATCGATCAGCGCCTGAATATTCGCAGGCCGCCCTGGGGCTTTATTTTTAGCCAGTCCGGCAGCACGTAACACCTGGAAAAAATCAGAGTTCAGAAGCTTTTGTTTAAACTGTACAGCCTGGTTTTGATACTGTGTTCTCTGATCAAGAATGCTGGCCAGATCAAGCTCTGGCTTAAGCTGCGCATCTGCGCGTTTAAGTATTGGATAAAGACGTTTCGCTAAGGCCTGTGGGTGCGAAAAGTGCGACAACACCAGTTCAGTCTTATCCGAATCCAGAGGATAAACGAATCGCCTCCAGTGGTCCTCCACGGCCGCATTGAATAGCTCGCTGTCATCCAGAATGAACTCCAGATTAAAGCTCAGGTTAGATTCAAATGCGTGCTGCTTGAGCATACGCTGACAGAAGCCATGGATAGTAAAAATCGCCGCTTCATCCATCGACTTTGCCGCCGCATCAAGCAAATGATAAGCACTTTCCTGGTCTTCAACCTGCGCCAGCAGTTCGTTAATTAAGGTATCATTACACTCATCACCAAGCAGAGCATCCCTCGCCTGCACGATTCGCCTGCGTACCCGGTCTTTGATCTCCTGAGTAGCCGCTTCTGTAAAGGTCACCACCAGGATCTGTTCGACACTAAAGGGAGTCGACTGTGTTTTTGAGTCGACTAATCCCAACAGATAACGCAAATACAGGCCCGTAATGGTATAGGTTTTACCAGTTCCGGCACTGGCTTCAATCAGGTTGTGGCCTGATAAAGGCATGGTTTGTGGATCAAGCCGTTTCATAGCGGGACTCCTGGCCAAGGTTGATAAGCGGTGTCAACATGTCTCGACTCAATTGCGTAAATTCAGTTTCGCAGGCTTGCAATGATGGAAAGCTCAAAGCGACATAAGGGTCTTCACTGTCTCCAAACCCAACATATTGGCCTCCCTGAAATTTACTCAACGCTTTACTCATATCTTGTGTTTTACAATATTCGTAGCTGGTAGCCGGGAAAAAAGGCACCGCACGGGTGATCAATTTACCGTAAAACGCCAGCCACTTTGACAGCTGCATATACGCCTCATCACTGCTTATCGCGGGGAAAAGCACTTGCTCGTCGAGCCCATATATATGGGTTTCTACCTCCTGCATTACGCAGTTGGCCACTAAGTGCATCAGATAGCCGCGGATCCTGTCTTTACCTTTAATACTGGCTGTGCGATAAAACACTTGGCGTCCCAGATACACATTACTCAGCCACCCCTGCAAACGCGTCGAGTCTATTTGTAATGCAACTTCAACAGGCTCTGACGGTTCGGTAATCATGCCTTTGAGACGTGCTGATAAGCTAGCAATACGCCCTTTTAGCTTTTGCAACTCCACCACGCCAACATTGGCCTGAGGCAGCTGTGCACGCTGTAAGAGTTGCGTTTCAGGCAAAGGAGCCGCGTTCAGCTCACTATGCAAAATTTCGTCGAGATATTGATAGCGCGTCAACGGGTCTAACGCAAAGGGTTCACTGTCTGATAACTCTTCCTCCAGCGAAGTCAGGCGAACCCCCAGTGTAAATTGATAAAACCAGCGCTGTGGCGCAAGGCAGGCACGCAGGAATTCTGCCAGTTCCAACTCTTCGGGTGGGCTAACGTTAATAACCTTTTCAGTATTCGATTCCGTCACATCAGCCTGAGCTTCACGCTCATATGGGCACCAGTTAGGGTTAAAGCTGTGTAATGGGCCGCTCTGATAATGTTGTCTGCTAAATGGCTGCAAAGGGGCTTGCTGGTAAATTTGCTTACTGGGTTGCAGTGCATCATCCTCATAACAAAAAGCACGATCCAGGTACTCACATAACTCACTGACCAGAATTGATGGCATCTGTGGCTCGTTATTGTAACAAGAGCGCCCCAAATAGCTGATGTACAAATGCTGACGCGCGCTGAGCAGCGCTTCCAAAAACAGATAACGGTCATCAAGCTTACGTGAGCGATCCCCTTTTCTACGTCGCGAATATGGCACCAGGTCAAAGCCGATTGGCTGTACCTGTCGCGGGTAGTCAGTGTCATTCATCCCCAATAAACACACGACCTTAAAAGGCACTGCTCGCATCGGCATCAGGGTACAAAAATTCACCGCCCCTGCCAAAAAGCGCTGTCCCACACCTTTATTTTTGATCCCCTGGCGCACCTGATGCAACACAATTCTGGCATCGACTGGGCCCGAATAGTCTCCATTTTCATGATGTTTTTCCAGCTCATCGATCACCTTGTGTAATTGCAATAGATCCCAGCTTTGTTCCGCTTCCTGATCATAAAAATCAGCCAGTACTTTTCTCAATACCGCGCTTTTTTCGTCCAGCGGTGTCGCACGCATCAACTCATTACGGGTCTTTTCCAGCGTTTCAATAAAGGCAATGAGCTTGCTCAGCGTATTGACCGCCATGCCTTCTACGGCATCTACAGGGTAAATCTCATCATAGGCCGTTAGCTCATCGGCACAGGCAATTCCTAACAAGAGCCGCTGCAAACCATGCCGCCAGGTATTCAAGGAAATTTCTGGTAATCCATAATCGCGCTTATGCTGTCCATTTAATCCCCACTTAACCGCAACCTGCTCAAGCCAGGTTTGGATCTGAACAAACTCACTTTCCTCAACACCGAAACATCTGCTGATAGGCTCCACACCCAACAGGTCGAGCATATCTGACACACTAAAACGGTTAAATGGCAATCCAACTAATGTCACAAAGGAATTTAGTACGGGTTTTTCCTGCTCTATGCTCATATCAGCCAGTGCGAACGGAATACTTCTCGATCCCGAGGCACTACCAAACACCGCTTCGATATAGGGGCTGTAATTACCCACATCAGGCATCATTACAATGATATCCTTGGGCGTCAGTGTTGGGTCTTCGTGAAATAGGCTAAGCAGGTGATCATGCAGTAACTCAACCTCACGTAAAGGCGTGTGACAATCACTGAGCAGCACCGACCTGTCATTCTCATCGATAACCTGTCGTCCCTCTGAGCTGACATACCAGTGAGGGTCGGCAACTAAAGACTCACCTTTAAAGGCCAGCTGATAGATCTCCTGCTGCAACTGAGCCAGTAAACTACGACCAAAATTATCATCAAAGCCGTCCAGCCAACGCGCATCTGTTTGAAGCAACTGCTCAAGGTAATCTCGGCCTAACTTGCCCCAGGAAGATAGTAAAGGGTTACCAGTGTTGTAGTAACTATCCTCGCCTGCCTGTTTTTGTAACTGAGCGTCCAATGTAGGTTTAACCCGGTATTTTGCAAGGATCTTTGCCTGAGTTTTTTCATCGACCAAATCTCCCCAGTAATGCTCACTGGGGTTGAAAAAAAACAGCAGCACATCAATCTTCTGCGCCAAGGCATTAAATATTTCTAACTGGTTCGTTGCCATCGCCGAGAGACCAAAAATACTGATCCGCTCTGGCAACGTAGAGGGATCTGCATCGGCCAACTTTGTGAGCAGCAGTTGGTGCATATTCGCCCGGTTGTAAGGACTTTGTCCCAAGTTGTGTGTATGCGAAACCAGCGCCCGCCATAAATCAGGCTGCCAGGGCGCGATACTCACATCTACATCGTCGAGGGGATCTACCCCCTGCTCCCATTGTTCAAGCCAGTTGGGCCGGTACATAAGGTATTGATCATAGACATCCGCAATTTTTTCACACAAAGCAAAACGCTTAAGTTCAGCCTGGGGACTATCATTTTTGTCTTCCAGATATGCTCGCAGAGGCTCATATACAGGGAGTTCAAGCTTCTGAGGTAATAACGTAAAAAGCTTCCAGCTCATATTGTTTTTATTAAAAGGTGACTCTTTTGGCACATCGGGCAGAAATTGCTGATAGAGCCGCCACACAAAGCTCAGTGGCAGCGGGAACTCCACTTGGGCTGCATAACCAATATCGCGACTCAAGCCGTTTTTAAGCCACTGAGACATCCCGGGAGACTGAACCAGGACGACTTCGTTGGCAAAGGGATCTCTCAATGGAGCCTGCTTCAGCAAAGTGGTGAACTGAGATTGAAGCGCTTCCATTCGATTGGATTGAATTATGTGCAACATAATGATGTCTCGGGCTTTTTAAGCGGGTTTCGGGCTTAAGACAGTGTAAGAGATTTTATTGGTGAATAGCAACGAGCCGGACAAATCAGCAACCAGAGAAATAGATGGAGCAGAAGTACGGTAACTGGTCCAGTTACCGTAGATTGCTTCTTCTGCTCAGAACAAGTCGATCCCAGAGCCTTCGTCGTGACGCTCAAGCTTATTGGTATTGAGCAGAGTTTCGAAAAATGCAACCTGATCACGGCCGTTTTCCTTTGCGTAATATAACGCTCTGTCAGCATTTTCTAACACATTGATTGGAAAGTCATAGGGGCTGATCCGAGCAAGTCCGGCGCTTACAGTGAGCTTTTTAACAAACGGAAAGTGCGTTTCACGTATAAGTGCTAAGAACTTTTCCAGTTTTGCCTCAATAGACGCCTGATCTGTTGGCTCAAACACCAGTACAAACTCTTCACCACCAAATCGAAATAAAAGATCCGTGGAACGGAAAAACTGCTGCATTTTTTGCGCAACCAGCAACAAAACTTCGTCCCCACAAACATGACCATAGTTGTCGTTGACCTGTTTGAAATGATCTATGTCTATCATAGCGAGCCAGGATGTGGCCCCCTGATGGAAAGTACGAGGATCCTGATCATCGCGAATATGTCGATTTTGTTTGATAACTTGCTTTTCGAGTAGCTGCTTAAGCTTTTTCTCAAAGGTCTGACGATTCAATAAGCCCGTGAGTTTATCTCGCTCATTTTCGTGTAATATGGTCAGATAGTTTTCATAGATCCGTACAAAGGCATTGAGCAGTACCTGTTCATTACTATCGAGGCCGCCGGAGTGTACTTCAATCGCACCAACAGGTGTCTCATGGATATTGATAGGCAACCAGCGTTTTTCTATGCCGTCAGCACTTTGTACCGTAATAATACAGGAAGACTGCAAACAAGAAATCAATTCAGATTGAGGCTTTTCAATGACTTGCCTGTCAAGCCATTCAAATTCTCGCTCTCCGTGCATAGTCAGGCCAATACTACGTTCAACAGCGAGATCTTCTTGCGTGTTGAAATTTTTATAGACACACAAGTGCTTGCACCCTACCAGCTCCTGAATTGTAGACAGCAGGCTGTATTCGAGTGAATCAATGTCTCTTGTTTTAGTTATTTTAATTACTGAATTGAGTAGCTCTTCTTGCATTCGAAACTCACAGACTCGATTTATGCCGGATATAGTAACGGCTTTTTATCCAAGTGTGTACTATCAAGTTTAGCAACATAGCGCACTCGTGAAGTAGAATTAAGACATAGTAAAAAGCAAAAAGGCGCCCGATTGGACGCCTTTTCAAAATATGGAATGGCGGAGAGAGAGGGAGTCGAACCCTCGATACGCTATAAACGTATACACGAGTTCCAGTCGTGCGCCTTAAGCCACTCAGCCATCTCTCCGCGCTGTAGCACCGCTTGGGTGCGGCGCTAATACTATGAAAAGCTTACCGCTTTAGCAAGTATTTTTTGTAAAAACCCAGCCAAATGCTTAGTTACTAAGCAACTTAGCTTATTTTTGCAAGCTTGCTGAAAAGTCCAGCATGCGATTCAATGAACGCAATGCGCCTTCTCGTAGGTCCATATCTACGAAGACTTCTTTACCGCTTGGGTCTAGTAGCGCTTCTTCAATGGCTTTAAGGCCGTTCATTGCCATCCACGGACAGTGAGCACAACTCTTACAAGTTGCCCCTTCACCCGCCGTTGGCGCTTCAAAGAATTCTTTCTCAGGGCATAATTGCTGCATTTTGTAAAAAATGCCACGATCTGTCGCAACGATGAACTTCTGATTTGGCATTTCCTGCGCCGCTTTAATCAGCTGGCTTGTTGAGCCCACAGCATCTGCCAAGTCAACGATCTCGGCTGGTGACTCAGGGTGCACCAATACTGCCGCGTCGGGGTGCAGGACTTTCATGTCTTTCAGCGCTTTGGTTTTAAACTCGTCGTGGACGATACAGGCACCGTTCCACATGATCATATCCGCACCGGTTTTCTTTTGAATGTAAGAACCCAAGTGTTTGTCTGGTCCCCAGATGATCTTCTCACCTTCTGAGTCCAGATGCTCAACAATTTCAAGTGCGCAAGACGAAGTCACAATCCAGTCAGCACGTGCTTTTACTGCGGTTGAGGTATTCGCGTATACAACCACTTTTCTATCCGGATGTTGATCACAAAACGCAGAAAACGCGTCGATAGGACAACCCACATCCAGTGAACAGGTTGCTGCCAGAGTCGGCATAACAACGGTTTTTTCTGGTGTTAAGATCTTGGCGGTTTCGCCCATAAAGCGTACACCGGCAACGATGATCATATCGGCATCTTTTTGCTTAGCACCGAAACGCGCCATTTCCAGTGAATCTGCAACACAGCCACCGGTTTCCTCAGCCAGGGCTTGGATCTCTGGATCTGTGTAATAATGGGCAACCAGAACCGCGTTCTTTTCTTTTAACAACGCTTTAATTCTGGTTTTATATTCGGCTTGTTCCTGCTTAGTTAACGGCGCAGGCTTTGGAGGAAAAATATAATCCTCCGGCATAATTTGTTCTGCTAGACTCATTCTCTCGACCACTAGTCCACATGACGGAATATCCGCGAATTATACGAAAATCGGGGCAATAATCCTAGTTGAAGACGGTATTTTGAAGGAATATTTAAGAGATTATGAAAGGAAAGGGATTCAACAAGAATGGTGGGTCATGATGGACTCGAACCATCGACCAATGGATTAAAAGTCCACTGCTCTACCAACTGAGCTAATGACCCGCTCGATGTTAAAGTGCCATTAAGTCGTCCTGACGGTTGGTTCCGGCGTCGTCGTCCTGACTCGCGTTCGAAAACTGCGAAGCGGTGCTTCGTTTTTCTCACCCAACTGAGCTAATGACGCGCTCGAAAGTTACTTAAGTATTACACCAAATTTGAACTGGTGGGTCATGATGGACTCGAACCATCGACCAATGGATTAAAAGTCCACTGCTCTACCAACTGAGCTAATGACCCGCTCGGTGTTAAAGTGCCATTAAGTCGTCCTGACGCTTGGGACCGGCTCGTCGTCCTGACTCGCGTTCGAAAACTGCGAAGCGGTGCTTCGTTTTTCTCACCCAACTGAGCTAATGACCCGCTCGAAAGTTACTTAAGTATTACACCAAATTTGAAATGGTGGGTCATGATGGACTCGAACCATCGACCAATGGATTAAAAGTCCACTGCTCTACCAACTGAGCTAATGACCCGCTCGAAGTTACTTAAGTATTGCACCAAATTTGAATGGTGGGT
>NZ_PNCJ01000025.1 GCF_005887115.1 Pseudoalteromonas rubra
CTGGTTCGTCCTAAGAAAGCTCAATTTTAGTATCCAGATGTTCCTATTTCTGCAGTTTTCAATTACTCTCCTGCGTTTTCGATACTGGTTTATTTAGTTCCATTCAGTTGGTGCTTGTTGTTTTGGGTTGTCGTCCTCAGGTAGGTATCGTTGGTGGTAATGATTACGTCAGTATGTTTATAAATGTAAACCAGTTTGCCGGGAACGGCGCATGTTGGGGCTGTGGATCAGATAGTTAAATGAAAAATAGATTAGTTCAATGGTTGTGGCCGCTTGCTTTGTTGAGCGGTTGCGAAATGATTAAGGTTACGCAAGACACGACCATAGAGTTGCCAGCTGCATTGCAACAGGCTGAGCTCGTACGTTTTGCAAATCCTAGTGCACTTTTTAGTAACGAAAGTCTGTCTATTGGCGGACTTGAAATTAAGAGCAGAGAGGTCGGTTCCTGGGAGCTGAAGCGTGAAAAAATCAATGAGGAGTTTGAGCATTCTGGTCTGATGGGCTTTGTGCTGTTTGGTGATGCGCTATCTTATGTCAAAGAAGAGTTTTTGGTGACTGCAGCTCGAGACTTTTCTTTTGAGCTGATGGCTCAGGGGGGGCTGAAGGGGCAGTCCAAGTGCGCTATCTTTGCATTGTCTAATAAAACGGAAACAACCCGTCATGAGGTGCATAACGGCATCCGCTCTTCTTTAAATGATTTTGGCAGGCGTGAAAAAACAGAACTGCTGTGTACTATCCAGCAGGGAGGTACGCTCTGGCAGCTGCGCCTGAGTGCCGCTGAAGATGAAGCGGTGCAAGTTGAATTAACGTCGCAGGGTAAGCGCTATACGGTCCAGCTCCTTAATCGGGCATATTCTATATTGCCGGGTCAAGCAGGTCCTGAGCACAGGGAGTTGCCTAGCTGGGCATCGATGAACGCGGGCTTGCTTTTTAGTAATGCAGATAAGCAGGCGCTTGCAGCGTACTCATTTGTCGGCGACCAGAAGCTCTGGCTCAGTCAAATTATGTCAGATACGCAGCGCGAACTGCTGCTGAGTGTAGCGTATAGTCTGGCAATGTTTCACTGGTATGGCGGTGATTGGCAACCTATGCCTCAGCGACTTATGATGCGCTAGTGTGATTGATGCTGTGCCTGGGTAACAATTCAGTACATTAGCGCAATATGGCCTGCAAACTTTGCCTATCAGAGCAATACTCTACTATATTGTTTTGATAGAAGATCTTTTGGTTTCGGCAAGGTAATTTATGAAGCTTAAGCAGCTATTGGTACTTTCTCTGATCACCGCAACGATATTGCCCTTACTCATCGTTACCCTTGTATTCGCAACCACGATCAGTACCTTTTTAACTGAGAAGGTTGAGCAATCCGAAATCCCCACCGTACTCAAACAAATAAAGTACGCGGTTGAGCTTGATATCCACTCGTCCATAGCCCCATCGAGAGCGCTGGCAAAGAGTGAATTTATCAAAGCCTGGATGGCGAATGGGGAAGCGTCAGAAGACCTTACCATGGTCGTTCGGGAGCTGAGCTCAGTAAAACGTGTTAACAATAGCAATACAGCGTTTATTGTGTCTGCAGTCAGCAGAAATTATTACACCCCCGCGGGTATTGTGAGGAAAGTGGAATCGAATAAGGAGCCATGGCTGGATATTTTTATCAATTCCGGCGCTGAATATGAAATTTCCATTGATGTAGACAAGTCGTCCACGGAAGCGACCGCTTTTATCAATTATGTCATTGAGGATAAAGGTCGCAGAGTTGGTTTGGCGGGAGTGGGGCAGTCACTGGGCGCCATGACCGAGTTGATAAGCTCATACAAAATTGGTGAATCCGGGATTGTTTTTTTGGTGGATGCCGATAATACGATCCAAATTCACCCTGACAGATCCGCAGTCGGTGGCAAGGTCAACATTGCGGCTTTAATGGGTAATGTGGTGTCTGATGAGGTCAATGACAGGACTGTGGTGCGCTCGGCAATAAAGCTGGACTCGCTAGATTGGTATGTGGTTGTGGAAATCCCAGAGGAGGAAATGTTTTCAGCAATCCACACTGCAATTATGACCAATATTGTAATTGGTTTTGTGATAGCTGTGATAGGTCTGTTTGGTGCAAATCTACTTGCGAACCGGATATTTAAGCCAATAGAAGTGATCTCAGACGCGGTAACAGAGTTGTCTGGCAAGGGGGGGGATCTCACTGCGCGTCTAAGGGTTGAGCAAAACAATGAAGTGGGCTCACTGGGAAAACAGATTGATATCTTTTTAGATCAACTGCACGAGATGTTTAAAAGCGTCTCTGAGACGGCAAAGCATGTCGAAGGTACTGCCGCTGAAGTCTATCAGAATGTAAAGCATGTCCATGGTCTCTCTGAACAACAATCATCCAGTACTGACTCAGTAGCGGCAGCAGTTGAGCAGATGAATATGACAGTCTCAGATATATCAAATAACGCGCAGGACGCCTCGCAAGTGGCGTCGGATACGGAAGGCAATGCTCAGGTAAGCCTCAAGATTGTGTCAGATACCATAGGTCATATGGCTGAGCTGGAGTCGATAATGCGTAATTCTGTACTCTCTGTTAATCAACTCTCTAAAGAAATTGAGTCAATCTCAGGTGTCCTGGAGGTAATTCGAGGGGTCTCTGAACAAACCAATCTGCTTGCTCTCAATGCAGCTATAGAGGCGGCACGGGCGGGCGAGCAGGGGCGTGGTTTTGCGGTGGTAGCGGATGAAGTGCGTAATCTGGCGAAGCGGACCGCAGAGTCGACGGAAGAAATCAATGGCATGATCAACTCGCTCAATGCTACTGCAACGGAAACAGTCAATACCATTACGCATGGCAGTGACGGGACCCATAAAACATCTCAGCTCTTATCCGAGTGTGGTAAATCGTTGAGAGAGATCTCTGATCATATAGTCAAGTTATCAGAAATGAACATTCAAATAGCCACTGCAACCAAAGAGCAATCAGCAGCAACCAGAGATATTAGCCAGAATGTCACGGTTATATCAGACACGGCCAGGCAAACAAAAACGGCGATGGAGCAGACCTATCAGTTTTGCAATGACTTAGACAGTGAAGCTAAGTCTCTCTCCGGCACCATAGGCAAGTTCAAGTTATAGAGCAAAAGTGGCTGACCAGCCACCATTGAGCTCAAATCACCCGTGAAAAGCGGGTGTTTTTGATCTGCTGTTGCAGGTAAGCATCAAAGCACATACAAATGATACGAATAAACAGGTTGCCTCTGGCCGTGACTTCTATGCGTGGCCCGCTAAGCTCAACCAAGCCATCGTCTGCCAGTGGCTGGAGCGCAATCAGGGTATCTGAGAAATAGTCATCAAAGTCGATGTCATATTCTGAGGCAAAGGTCGCTTTATCGAGTTCAAAGTGACAGATCAGCTGTTTGATTGCTGCGGCACGAATTATGTCGTCCCGGGTGAGTTGCACACCCTTATGAATGGCGCTCTGACGCTCAGTCACAGCCTGATAGTAAGGCTTCAGGTCTTTTTCATTCTGTAAAATGGCATTGCCAATCTGTGATATAGACGACACGCCCAGACCCAGTAAGTCGCAGTTACCATGGGTGGTATAGCCCTGAAAATTGCGGTGCAGGTGATTGTGTCGCTGTGCAACGGCCAGCTCGTCATCGGTTTTTGCAAAATGGTCCATGCCAATAAACTGGTAACCTGCAGCGGTCATCTGCTCCAGCGTTTGCTTAAAAATAGCCAGCTTTTCTTTTGGCTCCGGCATATCCGCGTCTTTGAGCTTGCGTTGTGCAGCAAAGCGTTCCGGCAGATGGGCATAGTTGAATACCGACACCCGGTCCGGGCCTAACTCAATCAGTTGTGCGATGGTGTCACGATAGGACTCGATGCTCTGGTGTGGCAGACCGTAGATCATGTCCATATTAATAGACTTAAATCCCAGTTCGCGGGCTTGTTTCAGTAGTGCCAGTACTTCTTCAATCTGTTGCGGGCGATTGACCGCTGCCTGTACCTGATCGTTAAAATCCTGCACCCCGAATGAAACCCGGTTAAAGCCGAGCGTTTTCAGCGCCGGCAGCATGTCATCGGCCAGTGACCTCGGGTCAATTTCAATGCCGCGCTGGGCATCCGTTGTAAAAGTGAAATGCTGTTCTAACATAGTGATCAGACGCGTCATTTGCGCCGTGGTCAGAAAGGTCGGTGTGCCACCTCCTAGGTGCAATTGCTCAACCTGATACGCTTTGAACAACGGCGCCTGAGCGGCGATTTCCAGCTCCAGATGGTCGAGATAGACATCCGCTTTAGACTGGTGACGGGTGATGATCTTATTACACCCACAGTAATAGCAAAGCTGATGGCAAAACGGAATATGAATGTATAACGACAGCGCACGGGTGTCTGAGTGGGTGATGGCATCAACCAGATCGGCCTGTGAGTAACCCGACTCCAGCGACAGGGCCGTTGGATAAGACGTATATCTGGGGCCCGAGATATTGTACTTGTTGATAAGGGAATCATCCCACTGAGGTAATTTAATCACGATCGCACTCTCTTTGCTATTGAGGGGGGTCAGTGTAAGCAAAGTTGTGCTTTGGGGCGTTGATCTAAAGCAAAAGGAGGTGCGGGTGGGGCTGAAACACCCACACATTGCTCAGGTAGTAAGTGAAATAGGTATTACAACCTAAACTGATCGACCAGGGTATTGAGTTCTCTGGCGACCTGGCTTAGAGCTTTGGCGTCCTGAGAAACCTGTAGCGCGCCTTGTGCGGTTTCCGCGGCACTTTCACTGATGTTGGTGACACTTTCTGAGATTTGCAGGGACACCGTATTTTGCTCTTCAGACGCACTGGCAATTTGCAGGTTCATGTCGCGAATGGTACTGATTGAGCTGCAAATGGCCTGTAAGGTCGCGCCGGCATGTTCCGTTTGTTCTGCAGAGTGTTCCGCATGGTCGACGTTACGATGCATATGTTCTACCGAGCGTTTGGCTTCACTTTGCAAGCGCGAAATCATGGTCTGAATCTCTTCGGTACTTTGCTGAGTGCGGCTGGCCAGGCTGCGTACTTCATCAGCTACCACAGCAAACCCGCGGCCTTGTTCTCCGGCCCGGGCAGCTTCAATCGCGGCGTTGAGCGCCAGCAAGTTGGTTTGATCAGCAATGCTGCGGATCACATCTAAAATGGAGCCCACCGACTCGGTCTCACTTTCCAATTGGGTAATGGATTCACTGACCTGTTGAATACTGCCAACCAGTTCACTCATGGCTTCACGGGAAGCCTGTACCACCTGGATCCCAGTTTGCGATTGTTGATCGGCGTCAGTGGCTGCATCGGCGGCAAGCTGGGCGCTTTGAGTTATTTCCTGGACCGTGGCACTCATTTGCTGCATGGCGGTGGCACTTTGGGTTAACTGGTCCTGCTGCTGGTCGGTCTCACTTTTGGTTTGCTCGGTGACGGTGATCATGGTGCCTGAGGTATCATTGAGTGTGGCTGTTGCTGATTTTATCTTGCCCACAATATCGCGCAGGGTCGTGGTCATTTCAGACATAGCCCGATAGATGCCAGTGGTACTGCCGGTAGAAAATTGGTAACTGAGGTCACCTTTGGCAATGGCTTTAGCCAGGGCTTCTATGTCTCTGGGCTCCCCCCCGATTGGGTCGCGTAGTAACTTACTGACATACCAGCTTAAGAATATGCCTGTAAAGACAACAAATATCGAGACAATTGACACCCACATCACGGCTTGCTCACTGGCTTGTTGTGCCCTGGGTCCCAGTTCGTCCTGACGCGCTTTGATGTCCAGTTTGATGTCTTCCAGGGTGTTGGCCACTTTGGGGCCCAGTACGTTGAGGCGCTGTTCAATCAGTTGGTTGCGCTGTGAAATCGTTTGGTTCACCGCTTTGACACCCGCCAGATAGTCCAGTTTATGTTGTAAAAATCGGGCCAGTGTTCCCTGTGCTGGCTGCCAGGCGAAAGCATCGGCCTGTTCATCGAGTAAAGTTGCCAACTTGCTAAATTCAGTCACAGCACGCTGATAATCGTCACTGGCATTGGTAACTAAAAACTTAGTCACAAATAATCGCCCCAGCATCAATGTTTCTTCCAGCTTGGCAGCAGCATACAAGGCGGTGCTGTCATTACGCTGATAGGCATTGTCTACGATGTCGCTCAGCAAGGTCCGCATCTTGGCCCCGTTTACGTCCAGCTGATTCGTCACAATATCATCGCGCCGGGCGTAAAGTTGCACGATTTGCTCAAAGGCAGCCCGGTATTGTTGCACTTCATCGGCACTGGTGCTGAGCTGAGCACGATACTGTGGGTCATCTATGCTGTTTTGCGCCTGGTCCATTAAGTCACTCAGTAAAGCAAACCTTTCGTTGAACGCTGCTATATTGGCTGCATTTTGCTCCTTGAGGTACTTTAGGGCATTGAGGCGTACCAGCAACAGGTTGGCCTGAACACGCCCTTCCAGATTGGCATTACGTGCCAGAGTACGATAATCAACAAAATTGCCGTAGCCCGAGCTCAGGCCCAAATAGGCAATCAGTGATATCACTGCCATCAGCGTTATGAGCGCACCAAATGAATACGCAAGCATCTGCGTTAGTTTGAGGTTTTTAAACATAATTAAGCACGATATTGCAAAGAGTCACCCTATAAGTGATCGTCTGCAACTGTGCATTAGTCAAGTTTTGGCAACGGGCTGGTTGTGAAGAAGCGGGTAAAAAAGTGCTAGCCCGGCATTCGGGCTAGCGACGTATTACTACAGTTTGAATTGGTTTACGGTATTGTTCAGGGCTTTAGCCAGACTGTTCAAATCACGGGCCTCATCTGCCAGTAAATGGGCATGGTTGGCAGTACTGTTCACCAGGTCGTTAATGGCATTAAGGCTGTTATTAATGTCTTCAGCCACGACGGTCTGTTCTTCAGTTGAGGTCGCAATCTGATGACTCTGATCTTGTACTGTGCTGACGGATTCAGTGATGTTACGCAGTGCGTCCAGCACTTCCTGAGTTTGTCCAACGGAGCCCTCTGCTCGTTCCTGACCTTGTTGCATCATGACCGAAGCCTGCTGCGCAATCTGTTGCAGGCGTGAGATCATATTGCGAATATCATCGGTTGATTCTTGTGTACGACTTGCCAGACTGCGAACTTCGTCAGCAACCACCGCGAAACCGCGGCCCTGTTCACCGGCACGAGCGGCCTCAATGGCGGCGTTTAGGGCAAGCAGGTTGGTCTGCTCTGCAATGCCATTGATGACATCAATTACGGCGCCAATGTTGCTGGTTTCCTGTTCAAGGCCGGCCACAACTTTGGCAGCCTCACCAATGTGGCTGGCAAGTTCGGTCATGACTTCTTGTGCCTGGCCAGAACGTGAAGCACCATCATTGGTCATGCTTTGCACCAGATCCGCAGCACGATTGGTTTCATGGGCATTGCGAGAGATCTCCGTCACCGTGGCAGCCATTTCTGTCACTGCGGCGCTGACACTGTCAACTTGCTCTTTTTCTTGCTGGATCTCGTTGTTGGTGTTGGTAGAGACGTCTTGCAACTGTGCAGCGGCACCGCTGAGTTGTTGTGCTTGTGCAGCCGTGTCCAGCATCATGCTGCGTAGCTTGTCGATAAAGGTATTCATATGATGCGCCAGCTGGCCGACTTCATCCTGGCTGTTGATGTCGATACGGCGCGTCAGATCACCTTCACCAGAGGCGATATCACGCATGGTGTTGGTCAGTGTTGTGATCGGTGCCGCAATCATTTGCGTCGCCCATAATATCATCGCAACGATAATGGCAAGAATGATGATAACGGCCGTGACGGTGCTCATTACGGCATCGTTAACAGGCTCTTCAATCAGGCTGACGGGGATAAGGATACCCAGATGCCAGTCGAGGATTGGCTTGTCCAGCTTGACGTTGTTGAAGACCACATAGTAGTCCACACCTTTTAGAGTGACCTTAGCTGCACCGGCGCCTTCTGAACGCATCGCGCGGTTAAGCGCTGTAAAACCATGTGTGTCGGCAAACTGACGCTCCAGTGCTTCGAGACCTTCTTTCCCATTTGGGCCTTCATCGGTGATAGACAGCTGATGACCTGTCCGTTTGGACAGGTGGACGACTTTATAGTTATGGTCTAACAGGAAGCCGTAGCCCTGACCATCGAACTGGATTTGCTCAACCAGTTCACTGATCTTATTAATCTGCAGGTCTACACCACCTACGGCAACGAGCTCGCGTTGCGCATTATAGACTGGCTGCTGAACTACCGCTGAGACCGCACCGGTATTAATATCAACTGATACCGCACCGACGTATAACCCCCCGTAGCTTAACGCGTCCTGCCACCAGGGACGTTTATAGGAATAATAAGGACGGCCGTCAGCATAATTGGACGTACGGTCGTTTTCTTTGAAATATTCGCCTGTTTTTGCTGATGCCATAAAGGCCGAGAGGATATTCTCATCACTGGCCGAGATACGAATAAAATCCTGATTTACTTCCTGATAGCCCAGATCTGAGCTGAGAGGTTTTTCTCGTTCGGTATATTCATTAAACCAGTTCACATTGTGCGGATTGGTCACGAAAGTCTCTACAATTGCACCATAGCGGGTGAAGAAAGACTCCATGGATAGCTTTTCAGCATACAAATGGCTTTGGGCTTCACGCTCAATGCCTTCTCTGGAGAGGTGTGCAATATGGTTAACAAAATACCCAGACGCAACAACCAGCAAAATGGAGATGGTACCGCCAATTAACAGCAGGATTTTTTTTCGAAGAGATAAATTTACTAACATGCGTTTTTTCTTTTTCTTGGGATCAGGCAAGCTTTAATCAAACCATATCTCACCCCAGAAGGCTACAATTTACGGCGATTGATTGCTAACACTTGGCGAATAATCTTTACATCAATAATCGGCAATAGGGACAGATACTTTAACTTTTAGCAATAAATCAGCCGTTTTTCTTACTGACTGTGCCAGGCTATGGTATTGCCACTGTGGTGCTGGCTGGTGCATCATGCGGGCAACGCTCAAACTCACAGGAAAAAGACATGTTCAATAGACTCGTTGTAGCTGGCGCTGGCTGGTTGGGGATGCCGACGGCACAGGCTGCCGCTCGCGCTGGCTGGCAAGTACAGGCAACCCGCCGACAGCCACATGATGATGCTTTATCTAGACAGCTGCTACATGATGGTGACGCCCTGATCCATGATGTGTCATTGCAACAGGCGTTCTGGCTATGCGCTATGCCGCCGGGGACACGTCGTGAGGACAGTAATTACTTGGTTACATTAGAGGCGACATTGGCTTTGGCAAGTGAACTAGAGATGCAGGGGTTTTTGCTGTGTTCCAGTACAGGCGTTTATGCTGCAGCTGATGGCGTGTATAACGAGCAAGGGGCACTGGCAGCGATGGACTCTCAGCGCCAACGTATTTTACAGCAGGCTGAACAGCTGGTTTTGGCGCATGGTGGAAAAGTACTGAGGTTAGCAGGATTAGTCGGACCCGGACGGGAACCTGGACAGTTTATTGCCGGTAAAGCGCTGCGTAGTGCCAGTCAGGAGCGCGTTAATATGGTCCACCGGGATGATGTGATTTCAGCCATCATGGCGGTACTTGCAAACTGGTCCAAGGCTCAATCAGTTTACAATGTGTGCGCGCCTGAACATCCTGTTAAACAAACTTACTATCAGGCTCACTGCGAGCGCTCAGGCACAACCCCACCGAGTTTTGCTAATGATGACAGCAAAGAGCGGATCATAGATGGCGCCATGATCGGCGAACTGGGGTTCAACTATCGTCATACCATTTGATCCTGTTTACTTTTTAAATGTCAGGTGACCACCCAGACGATACTTACTGCCCGGTGAGATGAGCCGGGCAAAACTGACAATACCTCCTTGTGACCAGGTTCTGCGGATCAGCTGCAGGCAGGGCTCTTCATGAAACATATTTAACCACTGGCAAATGTCGGGCCCGGGCATGATTGCCTCAACGGTGTGGCGAGCCTCCGTAAGTGGTGCAATCTGTACCAGATATTCATGAGGCGTGATTTGAGTGAAGTCTTGCTGTAGGTAATCTGGCGCCAGCTGAGGGTTGACGAAGCGTTCCTCAACCTGCAAAGGCTGTTCATTTTCATGGTGTACCAGTACGCTGCGGTAGACCTGACTGTCCATGTCGACACCCAGTGCAATGGCGATAGGGGCAATGGCTGCGATGGACTCTAATGACAGCACAACACAGCTGTAGTTACCCCCGCGCTCTTTTACCTCATCGGCGATATTACGGATCTCCAGTAGGGAAGACTGAGACTTAAACCTGGCAACAAAGGTGCCCAAACCCTGGCTACGAGTGAGTATGCCTGCATCGGTTAGTTCACTGAGCGCGCGCCTGGCGGTCATACGGCTGACTCTGAATTGTGCCGATAGCGCATTTTCAGAGGGGACTTGTTGATCCTCTTGCCAGGTGCCACTGCGGATCTGGGCAATTATATGTTGTTTTATCTGAGCGAATTTGGGTTGCGTTGTCACTGTCTCGTGCCATGGTTAGTAAAGGAAAGTCCACTCTTTCGTTAGCGAGAGTAAACATAGTCAGCTAATAAACATGGCACACCTCTATTGTATATACAAGTATTCTTGCTACACTCAAATCAGCAAGTTAGTGATGAGGATTTGAGTGGTGATGGAAGTAGATTTAGTGATTCTTGATGTCAATCTGGCAACGATGGACCCGGATATTGAGCGCCCTTATGGGGCGATTGAAAATGGCGCCATCATGGTCAAAGAGGGTGTGATCTGCTGGCTGGGCGAGCAGACTCAGTTACCAGAGTTTGATGCGGTATCAACACCCACTATTTCGGCAAAAGGCGCCTGGATGACTCCCGGCCTGATAGATTGCCATACCCATATTTTATTTGCCGGCTCACGGGCTCAAGAGTTTGAACAACGCCTCAATGGTGTGTCATATCAAGAAATCGCGCAGCAGGGGGGCGGCATTGCGACTACCATGAAAGCCACTCGTGCGGCGGATCATGAACAGTTGTTTGTGGTAGGTAAAGAGCGGCTCAATGCATTGCTCAGAGAAGGGGTGACCACCGTTGAAAGTAAATCCGGGTATGGTCTGGATTGCGAAAGCGAAATCAAGCTGCTGGAAGTCAACCGCATGCTGGATGAACACCACCCTGTCAGCGTACAAAGTACTTTTCTCGGAGCGCATGCGTTACCACCGGAATATCGGAATGACGCCGATGGCTACATTGAACTGGTTTGCGAGCAAATGTTGCCACAGGTCGCTGAGCGCTCACTGGCAGATGCAGTCGACGCATTTTGTGAAAATGTCGGTTTCAGTAATGATCAAACACGCCGCGTGTTTACCAAGGCTGCTGAGCTAGGTATCAAAGTAAAATGCCATGCCGAACAATTGTCCAATCAGCATGGCACTGAGCTGGTCGCGGAATTTAACGGCCTGTCTGCGGATCATATTGAGTACCTTGATGAAGCGGGTGTTAAGGCGATGGCCAAAGCCGGGACTGTGGGTGTGGTATTGCCGGGCGCCTACTACTTCCTGCGTGAGACTCAGTTGCCACCGATCGACCTGATGCGTCAGCATAACGTTCCGATTGCACTTGCCAGTGACTTTAACCCGGGTACAGCACCCCTATGCTCTTTGCGTTTGATGTTAAACATGGCGTGTACCTTGTTCCGTATGACGCCGGAAGAAGCCTTGCTCGGTGTGACTCGCCATGGTGCTAAGGCACTGGGGCTGTCAGACCGTGGTAGTCTGAAAGTGGGGATGCGCGCTGATATGGTGCTCTGGCAGGTCGGCCATCCGGCTGAGCTGAGCTATCAGTTTGGCGTAAATGATCTGTTAAATACCTGGATTTCGGGTAAACTTGTGCAATAGTATGAATTTCGCAATGGTCTGTCGATGACAAAAAGTGCGCTGCTAAAACATGGTAATATAAGAATGACCTTGCTCCTGGTCCTGTTCGCTCCGGTGGTGTCGGCAGCTACATTCTGGCAAGTCTCAGGCTCACAGTCACCGCTGCTGGTGGCCTTTGTAGCTGGGACCTTACTCAGTGCCAGTGTTGCAGCTATTATCGTCAGTCAGCAGCCATTGCACCGGTTATTGTATGCCACCACAACCGCAGTGGTGTTGGCATACCTCGCCAATACGACACACTATTTTTCTTACCTGCTGGCACCGCTGCTGGTGTTACATGTTTGGCTGGCGCTGCGATCAGAACAGCTGAGATTCCAGGTGGTCACAGGTCTCAGTGCCTGTGCCGCCACATTGGCATTGGCTGGCGTACTTTATTGGCAGCTAACACCGGGTTTACTGGTCGCCGCCTTATTACCGATGTTTCTGGCCGAACTGATGTTAGCAAGAATGCCTCAGGTGCAGGTACCACAGGCAGGTAACGAGGAAAGTAAAACGGCTGACATTCTGGCGCTGCCCGACAGGGCTGGTTTTCGCAGTGCATTTTATGACTTCCGGCAGCGAGACCCCAGTGCAGCTATGTTAGTCATGATCCGCCTTGAAGGGTTTCAGCAGGTGAATTTTCATCTTGGCCGTGAGTTTGGTGATCTGTTATTGGCCCAGTCGGCGAACCGTATAAAACAACATTTACAGCATCCTGATGTGATGCCAGTGCCGTTGGGGAATGATGTATCCCGGCTGGCGCATTTGGGCGGGTTGCACTTTGTATTTGTTTGTAGTCTGGTTAATCAGCACCACCTGCATGAGCAGATGATCAACGAAATCATTGAAAGCACGCTGAAACCGTTCAATGTAGGTAACTGCACGATAGAGGTTAAGGCGCGTGCCAGCTATGTGAATTGTGACGAAGAACAGGGACAATTTGAAAACCTGTTAACCTGTGCATTTTTGGCACTGGATAGTCAACCTGACAGCTCTATTGCACCTTATCTGCAACAAATGCAAATCAATCGACTAGAGCAGCAAGCCCGTTTGGCCGAGCTGGCTCACATTGACTTCAGAAAAGAACTGGAACTGTATTTTCAACCTGTTGTGCGCAATGAAGATGGTGATATTGAATTTCTTGAGCTGTTGTTACGTTGGCAACATCCCAAACAGGGAATTCTGGCGGCGGGCAAGTTCATCGAGGACATCCGTATAGCGGGTCTGGCATTACCGGTTGCACAGTATGTGATTGAGCGCGCAGCTGAGATTGCCTTAGCGCTGCGTGTTGAAGGTATTTCAATGCCACTGAGTCTGAACCTGTTTGGTCCGGAAATGTTGCATGAAGAATTCATAGAGTTTATTGATCATGTTCTGCTGGAGCATCAGCTAAAGCCTGGGGATTTGATCATTGAATGCCCTTCCAGTTTATTTACCAGCCTTGACCCTCAGGGCATCGCTATGGTGTCGCGGTTACGTTCAATAGGGATACGCCTGTGTATCGACAGCTTTGGGGAAACGCCGGTTACTTTATCGAAGTTGCCTCAATTGACCGTTGACTATGTCAAGCTGGGTCGTTCACTCACCTTGGACCATGGCAATCAGGGGTCGTTCAAAAGTGTCGTGCGTGGCATTGTTGAAATGCAACAGATCCAGGAATGTAAAGTGATCTGTGAAGGTGTTGAGTCACCAGAACAACTTCAATTTGTGAAAAGTCTGAATACCTTTGCTGCGCAGGGTTATTATTTTGCCAGACCTTTAAGTAGCGTTGGGATGATCAGCTGGCTGAAGCAATGGCGTTGGGAGCACCCGGAAGATGCATCTGGTTCGCCTCAGCCAGACTCACATTAAACGTCTGCCTTGCGTGCCTGTAAGTAGCTACAAACCAGAGAAGCCAGTACCTGACCGGCATCACTGATCCCTTGCTGCAGTCCCTGAGGGTGGTGTTCAGGTGCGGCTTCGCATAAATGCAGGTAACGGGCGTTGTCCTGACTGGCAGCCATATGGACAAAATGCTCGGCGTCATTGACCGTAAACCCACAGTTTGTGTAGGCACTAACTGGCATGCCTGAGATTGCATCTACATCAACCTCGACGCCCAGCGGAGCGTCGACTGCAAAGCGGCGCAGCCCGACATTACAGGCCTCAGTGAGGGTGAGTTTACGCCGCACCAGAATATCCTGGTAACTGCTGTAGCTGAATCCGGCCTGATCTAATGCACTGATAATGGTGTGGTTATTTTTCTGTTCATGCATACCGACAACATGGTAATCCGACAGATAACCCTGCTCATAAGCATAGCTAAAGCCGTTACCTGAGTGGCGTCCCTCAAGTGCACGAAAGTCAGCATGCGGGTCGAAGTTAATAGCCTGACACGCTTGTTGAGAGCTTTGCGCCAGTGCCTGCAACAGACCAAAACAGTTATTGTGGCCGCCACCAATCACGATGGGCGTGAGCCCGGCATCAAAGATGGCTTTCATCACAATGCTGACACGCTCATCTAGTTGGGCATTCAAGGTGCGTAACTGCGCGAGTTGTTCAGTATCTCGGTTGTCCAGATCAGCCCCTTGTTGTTGCAAATCGTCACATCTGACCTCACCTAACAGTAAGACGTCATTCGGGGTCAGAAAACGGTTGCAGGGCAAGTTAAGAAAACGCTGTAAAAATGCTTGCCACCCCAGGTGCGCGCCACCCCGGCCACAGTTTGCCCGGGGACCCAAATCTTCGTTAATGGCAACCAGTACATACTTAATGCCAAATTGCGCCGCATCGCGCAGAGCCTGAGTTAAGTCCTCTTTGGGTTGCAGGTATGACAAGGTTTGCCAAAAGCGTTGTTCATTTTCTCTGGTGT
The DNA here is from genome assembly GCF_005887115.1 of Pseudoalteromonas rubra. GTDB lineage: Bacteria > Pseudomonadota > Gammaproteobacteria > Enterobacterales > Alteromonadaceae > Pseudoalteromonas > Pseudoalteromonas rubra_F. The sequence goes on from NZ_PNCJ01000025.1 coordinate 14,756, forward strand.
GACTATATGCGGTGATATCCGCTTCGCTGTAGATATGAAGCCAGTGGTTACTCATAATATTGGTCGATCATTGGAGTTAAACAGGGCAAAGGTAGGCTTTGCCCGAATGAAATAATTGCAGGCTGTGCTACTCGCTCTGCTCGTCGTCGACTTCCAGTAGTAGCTCTTCTGCAGAAATAATAATGCCCGTTGCATCGGCATACAGGAAATCATCATCGTAGAAAGACACGCCCGCGAAGTTAACTGGAATGCCTTGCTCACCACTGCCATGGCTGTCAGCGGCGACAGGAATGGACGCAATAGCCTGGATCCCAATGTCACATTCTTCCAGCTCTTCGACATGTCGCACTGCACCATAGACGATAATACCCTGCCAGCTATTTTCGATTGCCAGTTCAGCAAGCTCAATGTCGATGAGCGCACGACGTGTTGAACCTCCGCCATCGATCAGGAGTATCTGACCGGTGCCATCTTGCTGTAATGTCTGGTTAATCAGCTCATTATTCTCAAAGCACTTAAGCGTTTTAATACGACCACTAAAGGCGCTTTGACCCCCAAAATTGATAAACATTGGCTCCAATACGTCAACGGCATCGGCAAAATGGTCACATAAGTCGGAAGTGCTGTAATCCATACGGGCGTCCTCGAAAATAACTGAATTCAGAACCCAGTATACTCCCATTACGTAGGTGCGCAATGCTTTGAATCAACATACATAATTGTGTCACAAAAATGTCGTGGCAGTGTTATTTAGCTCTTCTATGCTGAAATTGTGAACAAATGTAAGCATGAACTATGAAAACACAGATCATTAAACTCGATACGGCGCTGTATTTCGCCCTTTATAAACCCGAGTGTAAGCCCTGGTTCAAAATGGTGATGTTGGCACTGTCAAAAAGCGGAAACGGTGGACTATATGTGATCCTTGGCATCCTGAGTGCACTGTTTATGGGGGAGGTGGGCCAGCAGTTTGCGCTCTGTGCTGTGGTCGCATTTGCCATTGAGCGGCCGCTTTACCTTTACCTAAAAAACCGTATCGCACGGATCAGGCCCTGTGATTGTCTTGCGGTTAAGGCCATGCTTACACCAAGTGATAAATTTAGCATGCCCTCCGGACATAGCGCCGGTGCCTGGTTATACGCTACGTGTCTGATGGAGCCTTTTCCGGCATTGGCTCTGCCATTGATGATTTGGGCATCCGGGGTGTCTTTATCGAGAATTGTGGTTGGTGTGCACTATCCAATAGATGTCATTCTGGGCGCGATAATAGGTAGCGGTTGTGCTTTGCTGGCAATAGGAGTTGTAGGGGAATTATGAAGATCTTATATGGCGTACAAGGGACTGGCAACGGCCATATCACTCGTGCACGGGTGATGGCTGAGTGTTTTACCCGTTTGGGGATCGATGTTGACTATGTATTTTCTGGCCGACCAGATGAGCGTTATTTTGATATGTCGGTGTTCGGTGAATATCAAACCCGGCGCGGGATCAGTTTTGCGACAAAGCATGGTCGGCTAAATTATCAGGGCACGCTCCAGCAGTTGCGTCTGGGCCGCTTTGTCAAAGATGTGCGGGCCTTTGATATGCGCGGCTATGATATGGTCTTCAACGACTTTGAGCCGGTGACTGCCTGGGCGGCACGACGGGCAAAAATCCCTGTGGTTGCAATGAGTCATCAAAGTGCCTTTTTATCACCTAATGTGCCTCTATTTGGTGGTAATTTTTTACTGCGTTCACTCATTCGCTGGTTTGCGCCGGCTGATATTCATCTTGGCGTGCACTGGCAACCCTTTGCAGAAAACATAGTACCCCCTTTTATTCCATATCAGCCCGGTGACTTTGGTAATCAGTCGGTTGCCAATAAGGTTTTGGTGTATTTGCCGTTTGAGGATTTGTCTCACATTGTTGAGCTGCTTAAAGATTTTCCGGATAAGGAATTTTATTGTTACCACCCGGATGCGCACAACACCTCTATTAACCATATCCACCTGCGCTCGCCTTCGCGCGACGGCTTTATCCGTGATCTGGCCAATGCGTCCGGCGTAGTGGCAAATGCCGGCTTTGAGCTGTCCAGTGAAGCATTGAAGTTTGGTAAAAAGCTGCTGCTCAAGCCTTTACAGGGACAGTTTGAGCAGCAAAGCAACGCGATGACATTGCAATCCCTGGGGTTGGCGCAGGTGATGAATTATCTTAATTCCGAAGCTCTGGATGAGTGGCTCGAATCTCCAGGTGGGCAGCAGATTAATTTCCCAAGTGATGCGACGCCACTGGCGCTGTGGCTAACTAAGGGACAATGGAGCAATGTCAGTGAACTGCATGACACGCTCTGGCAGGCGGTGCTCAATAAAGCACCAAGGGCTGCTTAATTAATGCGCAAATAGTAATAAAGTCGTGTAAAAATGATAAATAGTGCGCGGCGATGCTGACGGAATAATCTATACTTATTGCAGGTCTTGTAATAATTGGGTAACCGTATGGCATTTCTGGAAAATCTGACCATTAAACGGCGCTTGCAGTTGAATGCGCTGGTTGTGGGTGTGGCTTTAGTCGTTATGCTGGCAGTGATCATGATCGAAGCCAGTACCATGCGCAAGCTGAATGAAACCATTCAGTACGCGGAGGAGCTGGATATTCATGAGCTCTCTATGCGCAAACACGAGAAGAACTTTTTGTTCTATAAAGATACTGAGGCACTGGATTTATATGCCAAGGATTACAGCGAGCTGCAGCGTAAAGCTGCTCTACTGGACGAGATTTTTGCTGATTTCGGTATCGACGATAGCAATTTACGTGAATTCGAACGTCTTGCGCAAACCTACGTGGACGACTTTAACAACGTCGTTGACCTGCAAAAAACCATCGGCTTGCATCCTAAAGACGGGCTGTACGGTGCGCTACGTAGTGCCGTACATGAAGTCGAAACTATGCTAAAGCAGCAAGAACGCGACGATCTGTTGGTAAGTATGTTAATGCTCCGCCGGGCCGAAAAAGACTTTATGCTGCGACTGGATTTAAAATACCTCAAGAAGTTTGACGATCAAATCAGCAAATTTGAGGGACAGGTTAAGTCGGCGGGTTTTGACGGCCAATATGAGCGTCAGATCCAGGCATTGATTAAGCAATATCAAACCCGCTTTAGAAATTTGGTGGATGCCCAGACTAAGCTTGGCCTGGATCTTCAAAGTGGTGCCCTGGGCAGTATGAAGAAAAGCGTTGAGCAAAGCGATGCTGTCGTCGCACGGATTGTTGAGCAGGCAAAGCAAGCCGTCACAGAGAATACGCAAATGGCGCAGATGGCTGCTCTGCTCATTTTTGTTGTTGCCTCTGTGGTGGTGATGTTGTTGGTACTGTCAACCAGCCAGTCAATTATTCGCCCGGTTGAGCGGGTTTATCAGACCATAGAGCGGATCCGCCGCGAGAATAATTTGCGCATTCATATTGAACAGACGGGTAACGATGAAATTACCCTGATGACCAAAGACTTCAATAGCTTGATTGGCGACTTTAAAGAGCTGATTGGTGATGTGAACAGCGCGCTGGCAATCATTAATGATGCGACTCACCATCTGTCTGATACCACGGCGCAAACCAGTGCCGGTATGAGTGAGCAGCTGCACGAGGCCGATATGGTGGCAACGGCGGCAACCGAGATGCAGGCCACGATTCAGGATATTTCACACAATACCGAAGCGGCTGCAGAAAAAGCCGAGTCTACTAACAAGAATGCCCAACTGGGTCGCACCGAAGTAACCTCGACCATTGAGCATATCATGCAGTTGTCTGAGTCTTTGGGTGGGGCATCGGATGTTGTGGGTCAACTTGAGCGAGATGGTGAAACCATTGGCTCCGTCCTCGATGTGATCAGGGGTATTGCTGAACAAACCAACCTGCTGGCGCTGAATGCGGCCATTGAAGCCGCCCGTGCCGGTGAGCAGGGTCGGGGCTTTGCGGTGGTGGCAGACGAGGTCCGCTCGCTGGCACAGCGTACTCAGGATTCGACTCAGGAAATTGAAAGCATCATTTCTACCTTACAACAGCGCACCCGTGAAGTGGTGAATATTATGGAGCAGTGCCGTGAGCAGGGTAACGAGAGCGTGGCTCAGGCTGAGCGCGCGGGTGATTTACTGGGCATGATCACCGAAGATGTACAAACCATTATGGAAATGAGCACCCACATTGCGACAGCCATTGATGAGCAAAAACAGGTGGCATCTGAAGTGAACAAAAATGTGGTTAAGATCCGTGATATTGCACAGGTGGCCTCTGAACATGCCAGCAGTAATGCACAGAGCAGTGAAGAACTCTCAGAGCAAGCCCGTAATTTGTATGAATCGGTAGAAAAATACCAGGTATAACCTAACAGGGTTAGATAAGAGAAAAGGCGACCACACAGGTCGCCTTTTTGATTATCAGGGCATAAACTTGATCGGCACATCGTGCCGTGCTGACACACGCTGCTGATAGTCTTGCCACAGTGCCTCGTGCTGTTCGCTCAGCTTTCTCAGGTATTGCCAGCTAAACAACCCTGAGTTGTGCCCGTCGTCAAACACCAGTCTGACCGCATAGTGGCCAACCGGCTCAATCTGACTGATGGTCACATGTTGCTTGTTGAGTACCAGTTGCTGCTGACCTGGGCCATGTCCCTGCACTTCGGCTGAGGGCGAATGGACACGCAAAAACTCGGCACTGAGCGAGTGAGTCAGGCCATCATCAAAGTGCACATCGAGTGTTTTTTGCACTTTGTGGTAATGTAGTTTGGTCACTTGATACATAGGCATAAAAAAGCCCGATCCAGGACCGGGCGATTATCCGTTAAAGAATAAAGCGGCTCAGGTCTTCGTCCTGAACCAGCATATCCAGATGTTTATCGACATACGCGGCGTCTATCGTCAGCGACTCACCGGCTTTGTCGGAAGCGTCGAATGAAATTTCTTCCATCAGCTTTTCCATCACAGTATGCAGGCGGCGGGCACCGATATTTTCTGTCTTTTCATTTACTTGCCAGGCAGCCTGGGCAATGCGTTCAATCGCATCATCATTAAATTCGATGCTGACACTTTCTGTGTTCATAAGCGCCTGTTGCTGCTCGGTGAGCGATGCGTGCGGCTCTGTCAGAATACGTTTAAAGTCTTTTGCAGTGAGCGCTTCCAATTCAACACGGATCGGTAAACGACCTTGCAGCTCAGGAATAAGATCAGAAGGCTTGGCCATCTGGAATGCACCTGATGCAATAAACAAAATATGATCTGTTTTTACCATGCCATGCTTAGTGCTGACTGTAGAACCTTCGATAAGCGGAAGCAGGTCGCGCTGTACGCCTTCGCGGCTGACATCCGGACCTGATGCTTCGCCACGCTTACAGATCTTATCAATCTCATCGATGAACACGATCCCATTTTGCTCTACGGCAAAAATGGCCTGTTCTTTTAGCTCTTCCGGGTTGACCAGTTTAGCCGCTTCTTCTTCGATCAGCAGCTTGAAGGCTTCTTTAATTTTTAACTTACGGCTTTTCTTTTTGTCGCCCGACAGATTCTGGAACATGCCCTGTAACTGATTGGTCATCTCTTCCATGCCTGGCGGGGCCATGATCTCTACCTGAGGCGCTGTTTCAGCGATGTCGATGTCGATCTCTTTGTCATCCAGCTGGCCTTCACGCAATTTCTTGCGGAACACCTGACGCGTAGAGCTGTTGTCGCTTTGCTGAGTTTCACCCCATGCGTCTTTCGCTGGCGGCAGCAGGGCATCCAAAATACGCTCTTCCGCAGCTTCTTCAGCGCGGTGTTTGTGCTTTTTGGTTTGCTGCTCGCGGGTCATTTTGAAAGAGACTTCTACCAAATCGCGGATGATGGTTTCGACCTCTTTGCCAACATAGCCTACCTCGGTGAACTTGGTGGCTTCAACTTTGATAAATGGCGCGTTCGCCAGTTTGGCCAGACGACGGGCGATCTCGGTTTTACCTACGCCAGTTGGGCCAATCATCAGGATGTTTTTGGGTGTAACTTCGCTGCGCAGTTCTTCAGGCAGCTGCATGCGACGCCAGCGATTTCTTAGTGCGATGGCGACGGCTTTTTTGGCTTTGTCCTGACCGATAATATGTTGGTCAAGCTCATGAACGATTTCTCTGGGGGTCATTGCTGTCATGGCAATTCCTATTACAATTCTTCGATGGTTTGGAAATTGTTGGTAAAGACGCAGATGTCGCCTGCGATTTTAAGGCTCTTTTCCACAATTTCTCGGGCACTCAGGTCGGTGTTTTCAATCAGCGCAGTGGCTGCGGCCTGGGCAAAGTTACCGCCACTGCCTATGGCTATCAGATCGTGCTCAGGTTGCACTACGTCACCATTACCTGTGATGATCAATGATGCAGTTTCATCTGCAACAGCCAGCAGTGCCTCTAACTTGCGCAATGCTCTGTCGGTGCGCCAGTCTTTTGCCATTTCAACGGCCGCGCGGGTCAGGTGACCCTGGTGCATTTCCAGTTTGGTTTCAAAGCGCTCAAACAGGGTGAACGCGTCGGCAGTGCCACCGGCAAAGCCTGCAAGTACTTTACCGTTGTAGAGGCGACGCACTTTTCTGGCGTTGCCTTTCATTACCGTATTGCCAAGAGAGACCTGACCATCTCCGCCAATTACGACTTTGTCGCCTCGGCGAACACTCACGATAGTTGTCATAGTATTCCTTAATCAGGAGGCTTTAGCCTCACCTGTAAATTCAATTAGGGTAGAGATAGGGACGATTTTGCGAAGATCAAGTCCACTTCCAAATCCCACAGCTGACGATGTTTACTCGTTCCAGCTTATTCTTGTCGCTCTCTGCGCCTCGTTTGGTTTCATAGGGGCCCAGGCGCACTCGATACCAAACACCATTCGACCCTTCGGTACGGCGTATCTCGGCTATCAGGCCTGCAAATGCCATTTTGGCCTTCATTTGCTCAGCCTGTTTATAGGTTCTGAATGAGCCGCATTGCATCTGGTATGGGCCTTTGCTCTCCAGTTTTTTCACCTCAACGACCACTTCATGATCTTTGATGTCCTTTATAAAGTCAGGCGGACGAGGAAGATCTTTTTCTACTTTGGGTTGCTCAGCTTGTTTTGCAGGCATTGGGCTGCTCGGCTGTACCTGAGGTTCGCCGTGGTGTTTGATATACCACAGGCCATAACCAAAGGCACCAACTAGCACCAGTGTCAGGGCCGCAAAAACCTTAGGAAAGGGTTTGCTGACCTTTCCTTTGGCGGCTTTTTTACCGCCTGGCTTCTTATTTATATAGTCGTGTTGTGCCATAACGTTTTTTTAATAGGTATCCATAGGGTCAACGTCAATACTCCAGCGCACTCTATTGGCTAGTTTATGCTGGCCAATATAATCAGCCAGTTGCGCCAGGTATTGATGCAGTACTTTGCGCTGCGCTGCCTGAATATGCAATTGATATCGGTATTTTCCGGCCAGGCGTTCCATCGGCGCGGGGATCGGTCCGAGTAATTGTATACCAGGGTAGGGGGTGGCTGGAACCAGATCCGATAAAAACGCCATGACCAACTGTGCATTGGTGGCTTCAGCTCGGATGAGGGCCATGTGACTGTAAGGTGGCATCTGGGTTTCTTCGCGCTCACGCAAAGCATAGCGAGCGAAGTCCTGGTACCCGTTGTTGACCAGATCTTGTAGTAAGGGGTGTTCCGGGAAGTGAGTTTGCAGCAGCACAGTGCCCGCTTCGCCGCTACGTCCTGCCCGCCCAGCTACTTGAGTTATCAGCTGAGCCATGTGTTCTGTGGCGCGAAAGTCACAAGAATACAGCCCGCTGTCAACGTCGAGGATCACCACCAGATTGACGTCGGCGAAGTGATGGCCCTTGGCGAGCATCTGAGTGCCGATCAGCAGTCGGGCTCCTCCCTGGTTAATTTCATCCAGTGCACTTTCGAGACTGCCCTTGCGGCGGGTAGAGTCGCGATCAATGCGATGCACAGGAAAGTCGGCAAACTGCTCGGATAAGAACTCTTCCAACTGCTCTGTACCATACCCTGTTGGCATGATTTGGGTGCTGCCACAGTCGGGACATTGCACAGGCACAAAGGCTTGCTCGGAGCAGTGATGACAGATCAGTCTGCGCAACGATTTGTGATAAGTGGCGCTGGTGCTGCAGCGGTCGCAGTTGCTGAGCCAGCCACATTCATGGCAGATCAGGGTGGGGGCAAAGCCTCGTCTATTGAGAAACACCATAACCTGTTGCCCACGAGCCAGGGTGGCTGAAATGGCATCCAGACTGGTCTTAGCAAACCCTGCCTGTTCAGCTTGCCCTTTCATATCTACTAACACAAAGCGGTTATCTTGCTGGGTTTGTGCTCGCTTAGTGAGCGGGAGTAGTTGATAGCGGTTCTGCAAGGCTTTGTGCAAGGTTTCCAGCGCTGGGGTGGCAGTGCCTAAAATCAGCGGAAACTGGCTCTGGGCGGCGCGATAAGCAGCCAGATCGCGGGCATGGTAACGCAATCCATCTTGCTGTTTGAACGAGCCATCATGTTCTTCATCGACCACTATCATGCCCAGAGTCTGAAAAGGCAAAAAGATGGCTGAGCGGGTGCCTATCACCAATGCTGATTCACCCTGCTCAGCACGGCGCCAGGTATGTAAGCGCTCATTGTCAGTCAGGTTTGAGTGCCAGAGATCAATCGGTAACCCCTCAAAGCGGCGTTTAAAGCGATTTACAGTTTGTGGTGTCAGGCCTATTTCTGGTACCAGCACCAATGCTTGTTTGCCGCTGGCCAAAATGGCCTCCAGGCTTTGTAAATACACTTCTGTTTTACCACTGCCCGTGACACCTTCAAGTAAAAATGTACGAAATCCGGTTTCACTGTTGATGGCACTGCAAGCAGTGGCCTGCTCAGGATTTAGCCTGGGTTTTGTGCCCAGTTGCAATGGGGCAGATTGCCAGTCGGTGACGGTGCGCAGTTCTGCCTGGATCAGGCCTTTTTCTAACAATGCTTTGATCTGTGCTTGCGAGAAGCCGAGAGTTTTCAGTTCACTGGCGGTCGCATCTCCGGCGCTGCGCAGTTGTTCAAGCAAAGCCAGTTGCTTTTTGGCCCTGAGTTGTGTGGTTTGACGTCCTGTCTCAGTGAGGGTCAGTACAGGGACTTGCGTTTTATCAACCTGCTCTCCCTCGCGCAATGCACCAGGCAGGGCGGTGAACAGGGTTTCGCCTAACGGGTGGCAGTAATATTGTGCACTGAAGCGCAAAAAGCCAAGATGCTCGGGTGACAAAATAGGCGTAGTGTCTAACACTGACTCGATTGCTTTTATTTTTCCATCAGGTACGTCACTGTGTGCTTTCAGTGCGACCACGATGGCAATGCAATCTCGGTTGGCGAATTTGATCCGAACCCGGCCTCCGATGCACGGTTGCTGCTGCGGATCAAGGCGGTAATCAAAGGTTCTATGTAAAGGCACTTTTAAAGCGACTTCGGCGAAGCGCATGGAGACTCCGGCATCTGAGTATCAAAGTTAAGGATAGCTGTCTGATTGTGTTTAAACATGCAATCAGAACCGGCGCTCAGTATACCGTAACAGCGTAAAATTGCATGTGTATGCTGACACAGCGTGCTTTTCGTTTGGTGACTCACGACGTTATGGTGAGATTGCACAAAAAATAGCTGCTAATTTGCATTTATTGCTTGTGGATCATCTTAATTGACCCTAAAATACGCGTCCACAATTTTTGTATAACTACGTATGGTGCCAGACTTCGGGTTTGGAGAGCGATACGGCCTTAACTAGAGGTGCCCTATGAAAGAAGGTATTCATCCTAAGTACGAAACAATCACAGCAACTTGTTCGTGCGGTAACAAATTCGAGACTCGTTCAACACTGTGTAAAGACATCCACCTGGACGTTTGTTCTGCATGTCACCCGTTCTACACTGGTAAGCAGAAGATTCTAGACACAGGTGGTCGTGTTGATCGCTTCAACAAGCGCTTTGGCGCGCTTAGCAGCAAGAAGTAAGCACTACTTTTGCTGTAGAAAAAGCACCTTCGGGTGCTTTTTTCGTTTCTGCTCTTTGTTTTTCAATCTGGCGCTCGCCTTTTTCATTCAGAGCCAAGTGGACGGATCAGTTCGGTTTGGTTAGTAAAGTTTCCAGTATAAAGATATCAATTGTCAGCAAATGGCTGTGCTTGCTAGTCACTGCAGAGATTGGCTTTATGACAGTCCAGTTGTGATCTGCTTTAGCGTGAATGACCATATTCAGCTGATTAATATGCATAGCTATCCGCTATAAACTCAGTTGCATAATTCATTAAATGCTGCGAAATAAATACAAAAAGAAGTTAAAATGTACAAAAATTCATGAACCTGTTTTCTTGGCTCGCTTTATTTATTTCATTTATATTCTGCATAAAAATGACGCTATTTTGAACTGAAAGTGACACTTATCAGATCATTTATTGTGAGTTAACTTTGCCGAAAAGTAGCAAAAAAGTCGCTAAATTTTGCTAACTGTCAACTATCTTTGCTTTAACAGGATAGACCTGATATCGCTTGAATTAATTTTTAAAAAAGGTATGGTTTAAAGCAGTTAGCGAATTTTTTATCTCACTCTCACTTTCAACTTCTTCGTTAGGAAAAAATCGCGTCATGTCAGACTTTCGTGAACAAGCGTTACATTATCATGCCCACCCCGTTCCAGGAAAAATCAGCGTTGAGTTGACCAAGCCTGCGGAAACCGTCAAGGATCTTGCCCTGGCATACAGCCCAGGTGTTGCAGAACCAGTCCGTGAAATCGCTGCCGATCCCAGCAATGCTTATCGTTACACAGGTAAAGGTAACATGGTTGCTGTTATCAGTAATGGTACTGCGATCCTGGGTTTGGGTAATCTTGGTCCTCTGGCGTCTAAGCCAGTGATGGAAGGTAAAGCGTTACTGTTTAAACGCTTTGCAGGCCTGGACTCGATAGACATTGAAGTTAAACACCGTACCACAGAAGACTTTATCAACACAGTTGCCAATATTGCCGATACCTTCGGTGGCATCAATCTGGAAGATATTAAAGCACCTGAGTGTTTTGAGATTGAGCGTGCGTTGATTGAGCGCTGTGATGTGCCTGTATTCCACGATGACCAGCATGGTACGGCAATCGTTACTGCTGCGGGTATGCTGAACGCGCTGGAGATCCAGGGCAAGAACATTCATGACGCTATTATTGTTTGTCTGGGTGCAGGTGCCGCTGCCATCGCCTGTATGGAGCTGTTAATCAAGTGCGGCGCGCAGCGTGAGCACATTTATATGCTTGACCGCAAAGGTGTCATTCACACACGTCGTGATGACTTGAATGAGTACAAAAAGCTGTTCGCCAATAACACCGACAAGCGCACTTTGCAGGATGTGATTGAAGATGCAGACGTGTTCGTGGGCGTGTCTGGTCCGGACCTGTTATCTCCGGAAGATCTGAAACTGATGGCTGACAAGCCTGTGGTGTTCGCGTGCTCTAACCCGGATCCTGAGATCAGCCCGGAAGTGGCGCATGGCGCACGTAATGACCTGATCATGGCAACGGGCCGTTCAGACTATCCAAATCAGGTTAACAATGTACTGTGTTTCCCGTTTATTTTCCGTGGTGCACTAGATGTGCGTGCAACGGCCATTAACGATGAAATGAAGATTGCGGCAGTTGAAGCGATCCGTAGCATTGCCAAAGAGCCTGTGCCTGCAGAAGTACTTAAAGCGGCGGATGTAGACAGTCTGGAATTTGGTGAGCATTACATCATTCCCAAGCCGATGGACCCGCGGTTGTTGCCGCGTATCGCCAAAGCGGTTGCTGAGGCGGCGGTTGAGTCTGGTGTGGCGCAAATAGAAATGCCAGAAAATTATATGGCATAAGCCCATCAGAGCAAAAAAAAGCCTCACACTGTGAGGCTTTTTTTGTTGTTATTTACTGGCGTTGACAAGATTACTCTTCGTTAATCTCTGGGATCTCCAACCCCATTTCAGTCATTATCTGACGCACTTCTGCCGGGATCTTCTCCGGATTATCTTTGCGCAGGTCCTCATCACCAGGGAGCGGCTGGCCGGTAAAGGCATGCAGAAATGCCTCACACAGTAACTCACTGTTAGTCGCGTGGCGCAGGTTGTTAACCTGACGGCGGGTGCGCTCATCGGTCAGCACTTTGAGTACGTTGAGCGGGATAGAAACAGTAATCTTTTTTACCTGTTCTGATTTCTTACCGTGTTCTGCATAAGGGTGAATATATTCACCGTTCCATTTAGCCATAGTGGTGTACTTGCCTCAGTGTTGTAGATGCAATGCGAATAAGACTGCGTACTGTGTATGGATCCAACCGTGACACGCAGGCTCTCTGTTGGCAATGTTGCACGTCATTTGCCATAGTTTAAGCTCAAATACTCAGTCTTATTAGCATAGAGTTCGCGTTGAGTGGCGAAATTTTATCGGTTTAAAAAAGATAGTCAAATACTAGTTATTTAGCCATTTAGCAGTATAAATGTTTTGACTTCTAACTTTTGTTCATCTAACCTTTTAGACGTCTAAACATCTAACTTAGCCAGGTGACCTATGAGCCAAAGCAACAAGTCAACCATAGCGGTACGTACAGGCATTGATGCTGATAAGCATCATGGTGCAGTGGTGCCCCCGCTTTATTTGTCGACCACCTATTCATTTGCGGACTTCGATAAGAAGCGTGACTATGATTATGGCCGCAGCGGCAACCCGAATCGCGATATTCTTGCGCAAACGCTGGCGGAGCTAGAAGGTGGGGCTAAGGGTATCATTACGGCCACCGGGATGGCTGCAGTGCACCTGGTAACTCAGTTGCTGAATGCCGATGATACTTTGGTGATCCCACATGACTGTTACGGCGGCAGCTATCGCTTATTTACCTCGCTGGAAAAGCGCGGTTTGCTCAAGGTCAAAGTGCTGGATCTGACACGCAGCGAGAGCTTGCAGGAGATTTTGGCCATCAAACCTAAGCTGGTCTGGATTGAAACACCCAGTAACCCCATTTTACGATTAACCGATATCAAAGCGGTCACCGACGTAGCTGCACAGTGCGGTGCACTGGTCGCGGCCGACAACACCTTTTTGTCGCCGGCGTTGCAAAACCCCATCGCATTTGGTGTCGACATCGTGGTGCACTCAACGACTAAATATATCAATGGTCACTCGGATGTTGTCGGCGGCGCGGTGATCGCCAAAACCGAGGAACTCGGTGATGAGCTGGCCTGGTGGGCGAACAATATCGGTATCACGGGCGCGCCGTTTGACAGTTACCTGACTTTACGCGGCTTGCGTACGCTCAATGTGCGCCTGAAACAGCATCAGGAGAATGCGCTGGCGATTGCGCGTTACCTTGAGCAATCTGAGTTTGTCAGCCAGGTATATTACCCAGGGCTGGAAAGTCACCCGCAGCATGCGTTGGCAAAACAACAGCAACAAGGCTTTGGTGGCATGGTGAGCTTTGACATTAAAGGGGAATTGGCAGATGCAGCTAAGTTCCTGACCAGTGTAAAGCAATTCTCGCTGGCCGAATCGCTGGGCGGGGTTGAGAGTTTGATCTGTCACCCGGCAACCATGACACATGCCGGTATGGATCCCGCAGCTCGCCTCGAAGCGGGCGTCGGCGATACGCTGATCCGTATTTCCGTGGGGATTGAAGAGATAGACGACTTATTGGCAGACCTGGCGCAGGCTTTTGCCGCGGTGAAAGCCGCACAAGGCAGCGCCAGTGATAATGCGAAGGCCTTCAAGCTTTCGCCAGCACATACGGCATTGTGGTAGAAGAAATGACAAAAGCAGTACATAAATTCGGTGGTTCAAGTCTGAGCTCAGCGGCACGCTATCAGGCAGTTGCCAATATCATCATTGGCCACTGCCAAACTGGCGACTGTATCGTGGTATCGGCGGCTGGCAAAACGACTAATACTCTGGTTGCCTTGTGGCAAAGCTATCAGCAGCAGGATGAGCGTGCTTTCAGCGATATATTGCTGCAGGTTGAAAATCATCAGGTGCAGCTGATCAGTGAGTTGTTTTCTGCTGTCCAGCAGGACCAGCTGGCATCTGAGTTACGAGATGAGCTAAGCAGCATTGGCCGCCAAGCACAGTCCCGCCAGTTGCAGGAGGCGCCACTACTGGCATTCGGCGAGGTTTGGTCGGCACGTTTACTCGCAGCCCTGTTGAACTCGCTGAATATTGCTGCACAAGATGTAGATGCGCGCTCGCTGTTTACTCAGCACCAGGGGCAGCTGATGCATGGCCAGAATCGCCTGGCCTGCCATCAGGCACTCAACCAGGACAAAATTTATATTGTCACCGGATTTATTGCTGCCGACAGTGCGGGCAATACGGTTACGCTAGGGCGCAATGGCAGCGATTACAGTGCGACATTGTTAGCCAGCTATCTGGATGCGGCGTCTGTGTCTATCTGGACAGACACTCCTGGTGTGTTCAGTACCGACCCACGTAAAGTGGGTAATGCCATAAAATACAGCAAGGTATGTCGTGCACAGGCGAATTTGCTGGCACGTCTGGGCAACCCGGTTTTGCATGCAAAAACCCTGTCACCACTGAAAGAGACCGCGATTAAGCTGCAGGTACGCAGCAGCTTTGACCCTGATGTGCAAGGTACCGAGGTGGTTAAGCAAGGTTACAGTAAGGAAAAACGCTTTGTTACTACCTTTGGTGACCTGGATTTATTGCGCGTTGATACGTTGGCTTCCGGTGAAGTGGGGGCGCTGAGCCAGCTTATTCAGCATGGTATTCATCACTTTAATCAGAACGGCGAAGATTATCTGTTGGTGCCCAGCGAATTCACGCATCAGGTGGTATTGCGCCTGAGCGGTCGGGTAACCATCGTTGAGTCTCACTTACGCGGATTTGCCATTGTGGCGCCGTGTCCTGATATTGCGCCATTAGTGCGTCAGGCACAGGCTGTGTTGGATGAGCAGGCAGTCGTAGTGCGCTTTACTCATAGTGCCACAGACTATGCTTTGTTCCTTACGGACCAGGCCATTGACAGCGATGTTTTAGCTATCTTGCACGATAAACTGGTAAACAAAGGCCGTGAACTGGCGGTGATCATCGCCGGGCTGGGTAATGTGGGTGAAGTGTTCCTCAGTCAGTGTCAGCAGCAAATTGCACGTTTGCAGAGTCAGTTTGATCTCAAAGTGGTCGCGCTACTGCGTTCACAAAAAATGGTGTTCTGCCCCAGCGGTTTGACCTTGTCTCAATGGCAACAACAGTGGCAAAGTGAAGCGCAGGATTACTCACATGAAGAGTTGCTGGATCGCATCAGTGAGCTTGATTACGAACACAAAGTGGTGATTGATATTACTGCCAGCGAAGCATTTAGCCAGCTTTATCCAGATTTTGCAGCACACGACTGTCATTTGATCAGTGCCAACAAATATGCAGGTACAGCCCCACATGACTGGTATCAGGCATTACGCACTCAGCTCCAAGAGCGAAATTTGCTGTGGCGTTATAACACCAGTGTTGGCGCTGGGTTGCCAGTGAATTTTGCGCTGGCCGATCTGCAAAACAGCGGCGACAGAGTGGTCCGAATTGAAGGGGTGTTTTCGGGTACCTTATCCTGGTTGTGCAGCAGCTATGACGGTTCACGTCCTTTTTCCGAGTTAGTATTGGCTGCGCAAGAAATGGGTTACACCGAACCTGACCCCAGAGAAGACTTATCCGGTCGGGATATGCAACGCAAATTGTTGATCTTGGCCCGTGAACTGGGATTGCAGCTTGAGCTGGACGATATTGCATTAGAGGCCCTGATGCCTGACGCGCTGGCACAAGGTAGCTGGGAATCCTTTTTGGCGCGCAAAGCGGAGTTAGATACTTTTTATCAGCAACGCAATGATGCGGCACGCGCTAGTGGTAAGGTGCTGCGTTATACTGGGGCGTTAGAAATCGATGCATCGGGTGCGGTTCACGCTAAAGTGGGTATTGCAGAGGTGGCTCAGGGCAGCGCGATTGCGAATTTGACCCCCGGAGATAATATTTTCGTTATTACGACTCAGTGGTATGAACAAAATCCGTTAGTGATCCAAGGGCCTGGTGCAGGTAAAGAGGTCACCGCGGCGGGGATCCATTCAGACTTGTACTGGTTAACGCAGCAACTGAGATAATAGTGTTTTTTATGAAATAGAAAAGGCCGGTCACTGACCGGCCTTTTAAGTCATGATTATCAGAACAGCTCTTCGGTATCCGGCAGTTGCTCCTCAAACGGAGTACTTGAGCCAGTATCCAGTACGTATTTGCTGGGTGCTGTGCCCCGTTCAAAATATTCAAAGCGACTGGTGTGATCGTTACGTTCACTCAGTAATCCGGTTTTCAGGTCGATACGCACCGACACCAGGCCGGGAGGCGGATCAATTGGCGCCAGAGGCTCGTTTTCCAAGGCCGCGCGCATAAATTGCACCCAACCTGGTAACGCAGAGGTGGCACCGGCTTCGGCACCGACTACCTGTTGCTTACCCAGATTGGCATTGTAGGCAGCGCGACCCAACGACTTACCCGGGTCGTCAAAGCCAACCCATACTGTGGTTAATATGTTGCGGTTAAAGCCCGTAAACCAGGTATCGACCGAATTGTTAGTGGTGCCGGTTTTTCCTGCCAGATCCTTACGCTTAAGTGCCTGGGCACGCCAGCCAGTGCCACTCCAGCCAGTTTTGTGTTTCCAGCTACCACCTCCCCAAACTACGCTTTTCATTGCATCCGCGATTAAAAACGCATTTTGCTCGGAGATGATACGCGGTGCACAGGTGTATTGATCCACTTCCCATTCATCCTCAGAGCAGACTCTCAGTGGCTGGGCTGCACCGAGCAGATTGCCGTAGCTGTCGGTGAGCTTTTCGATAAAATAGGTTTCGACCAGGTGGCCACCATTGGCAAAGGCACTCATGCCTCGCGCCATTTCAAGCGGGGTCAGAGAGGCACTCCCCAGAGCCAATGACTCACTGCGCACGATGTCTTCATTATCAAAGCCAAACTTCAGAATATGGTCGGCCGCTTCGTTGAGCCCCATGCCTCTCAACAGGCGCACAGACACTACGTTTTTCGACTGAGCGAGTGCGCGGCGGATACGGATTGGGCCGCTGTAAACGTCGGGGCTGTTCTTGGGACGCCAGGCCACGCCCATACTTTTATCCCAGTGATTTATGGGGGCGTCGTTGATGATGGTCGATAAGGTATAACCGGCTTCCAGTGCGCCAGAATAGATGAATGGCTTGATGTTAGAACCAACCTGACGCTTGGCCTGAACGGCGCGGTTATACTGACTTTGCTGGAAACTGTAGCCACCCACTAAGGCTTTGATACGGCCACTTTGTGGGTCAAGAGAAACCAGTGCACTTGCGGGTTGTGGCAGCTGGCTGAGCAACCAGTCCTGAGCTGTTTCACGCACCCAGATTTGCATCCCAGGCGCCAGAATGTCGCTTGCTAGTTTGGGTGGCAAACCCTGACGACGTTCCGTGATATAAGCGCGTGCCCATTTTAATCCAGACCAGGGCACAGTGATCTCAGTGCCATTCTTCAACAATACGGTTGCGCTTTGCTCGTCAACTGCCGTAACAACCCCGGCGCGCAAAGGGTCTATTTCTTTGACCGTCTGGAGCTTTTCCAGGATCTGAGGGGGTGACCAGGGTAATTCTTCTGCCTGCCAGTATTGTGCCTCAGGTCCGCGGAAGCCATGGCGCATATCGTAGGCGTGCAGGTTGTCGATTAGTGCTTGTTGTGCAGCTGCCTGAATATCTGATTCGACCGTAGTATAGACCTTAAAGCCTGAATTATAGGCCTGATCTTCACCATAGGTCTTCACCATGTACGCGCGCACCATTTCTGATATGTAAGGCGCGTAGAGCTCTATTTCTGCACCATGGCGCTTGGCGGTGATGGGGGCCTGGGTGGCTTCATTGTATTGAGTCTGGGAGATATAGCCCTCGGTGAGCATTCTGCCCAGTACCACGTTACGGCGCAATTTTGCTCGTTGTGGATTACGAATTGGGTTTAGCGCAGAAGGGGCTTTGGGTAAACCTGCCAACATGGCCATTTGTGGCAAAGTGAGCTCATGAAGCTCTTTGCCGTAGTAAACCTGAGCAGCAGCCCCGATCCCAAAGGCGCGGTGACCCAGTTCTATTTTATTCAGATAAAGCTCCAGAATTTCATCTTTATTCAGCAGCCGCTCGATATGCAGGGCGATAAAGATTTCCTTCACTTTGCGGATGTAGGCTTTTTCCCGGGTCAGGAAGAAGTTGCGTGCCAACTGCATGGTGATGGTACTGGCACCTTGTTTTTTCTCACCTGTACTGACCAATACGATAAAGGAGCGCACTATGCCTATTGGGTCGATGCCAAAGTGGTCATAAAAACGGTTATCTTCTGTCGCCAAAAAGGCTTTGAGTAAAGGCTCGGGAATATCGTCGATTTTAACCGGAATACGGCGTTTTTCGCCAAACTGGTTGATCAGCTTGCCGTCGCGGGTAAAGACCTGCATTGGGGTTTGCAGCTGTACATCTTTTAAAACCTTAACACTGGGAATGTCGGATTTAACATAGTAATAAAGGCCGAACAGGGTAAGCAGGCCCAGTGTCGTGCAAAGCAGTATAAGTTGTAGTAATCTTTTTAATAAATTCACGAATTTATCCCTAGCGAGACTCCCAATTACAATCGGACGCTGTTAGTATATCCTGATTAAAAAACGATTAATAATTTTTGCGTAAATTACTTTGTGCCTGATTAAGGTGCGTGGGAGTGTGGCCGAAAGTTGGCAGGTAGTATAACGCTTTTCGCCAAACCGTACCTAAATGACTAAACTCTTAATTAAGACAGTACTGTATTCTGGATACTTGGGCTAATCACATGCTGCGTCAATTCTTAAAAAAACAAGCACCCATGATGGTCGGGGTAGACATAGGGTCACACTGTGTAAAAGCCGTTTTGCTGGCTGAATCGAGTGCCGGATATCGGGTAGAAGCTGTGGCCATTGAACCTTTACCTAAAGGCGCGATGAAAGAGCGAGCGATTCAGGACATTGAAGCGGTCGGTAAGGTCATCAGTAAAATTCGCAAGCGTCTACCTAAAACCACGCATTTCGCTGCCGTTGCCGTATCGGGACAAACGGTCATCACCAAAATGATCTTCATGGATGTATCCTTAAGCGATGCTGAACTAGAATCGCAAATTGCCATTGAGGCTGACAGTCTGATCCCCTATCCACTTGATGAAGTGAGTCTGGACTTTGAAAAGTTAACCGTAAATGAAGCAGACCCGTCTAAAGTCAATGTGCTGTTGTCTGCGGCAAGAACTGAAAGTGTTCAGGCGCGGGTCAGCGCGTTAGAAGAAGCGGGTTTAAAAGCCAAAGTGGTGGATGTTGAAAGCTATGCACTGGCGCGTTCTGTGGATGTTTTATATGGTCAATTACCTTCGGATGCCTATGATAAAGTCGTGGGTATCATAGATATAGGGGCAGTGGTGACTTTGGTCAGCGTTGTGCAGTCAGGCAAAACTTTGTACACCCGGGATCAGGTATTTGGGGGCGAGCAGTATACCAATAGCATTGTAGCCTATTATAACAAGAGTTTTGATCAGGCTGAGCTGGCAAAAACGACCGGAGATCTGCCGCCAAACTATACCTTCGAGGTGTTAGCGCCATTCCAAACCTCGTTGCTTCAGCAGGTACGTCGTGCACTACAAATGTTTATGACAACCAGTGGTCAGGAGCAGGTTGATTATATTGTACTAACAGGTGGTACAGCTCAGGTTGAAGGGCTTGATCGTTTACTCGTGGATGAGCTTGGCGTTCATGCGATTGTGGCGGATCCGTTTGCGAATATGGAAATTGCGCCGAAAGTAGACAGAGGTGTACTGAGCAACCACAGAGCACAGTTTGCCATTGCTACTGGTCTGGCATTGAGGAGCTTTTCATCATGCCACATATAAATTTATTGCCCTGGCGGGAACAACAACGGCAAGCTTCTCAACAAAAGTTCCTGACCATTTTAGGTGTGATTGTCGCTGCCAGCCTGGCGCTGATGTACGGGATCGGTGCATTTTACGATACGCTCAGAGAAGGGCAGGAAATTAAGAACCGCTATCTCTCAAGTGAAATTAAAAAACTGGATAAGCGGATTGGCGAGATACAGGGACTCAATCAACAAAAAGAAAACCTGCAACGCCGTATCCGCTTGATTGAAGAGTTACAAAGTAATCGAAACTTGGGCACTCAGCTGATTGACGAAGTCGCGCGTGTGGTACCTGCGGGTGTTTATCTGACCAGCCTGGAGCGTCAGCAAAACATGATAAAAGTGATTGGGCGCAGTGAATCTAACAACCGTTTGTCGCAAATGCTGCGGGCGGTTGAGTCATCCTATTTGTTACGAGACCCTTTGCTGCAGGGCATTGTTGCCGGTGAGCGTGAAGAACGTTTGCTGAGTAACTTTACAATGAATTTTTACGTTAAAACATTCGCACAAATGGAAAAAGAGCGTGCAGAGTCAGCTCAGACCAAGCAGGCGGGGAACTAGGCCATGAAATTTGACCTGAAATCGCTGCAAGAGATCGACTGGAACGAGATTGAACTGGATAATATCGGCGAATGGCCGATGCCGGTTAAAGCCATTTGTTGTGTACTGGTTGTGGTTGTGATGCTGGTGGTTGGCTACAGTATGTTAGTGTCTGCATCTGTGGCTAATTTTGAGCGTGCGGTGAAAGAAGAAGAAGACTTGCGAACCAGCTATCGGATTAAATATGGCCGGGCCAATAACCTGGAATTATACCGTCAGCAAATGAAGGATATGGAAGCGCAGTTTTCTCAGCTACTAAGAAAATTGCCGACTTCAAATGAAACGCCGGGGCTGCTGGACGACCTGACCTATGTGGGAACATCGAGTGGACTGACCTTTTTAAAAATTGGCTGGCTGCCCGAGGTGAAAAAAGAGTTTTATACTGAGTTACCAATCAACCTTGAGGTGGTCGGTACATATCATGAGTTTGGTGAGTTTGTCAGCAAAGTGGCGCAGTTACCACGGATAGTAAGTTTGCACGATTTTCGTATTGAAGGTGCAGGTAATAATCAGTTGGTATTCAGTGTGGTGGCAAAAACCTATCGCTACGAGCAGGAGGCTGATTAATGAAGCGTCTGTTCGTCATACTGCCACTGGTATTGCTCTCAGCATGTAATGATAACACCGCAGAGCAAAAAGAGTTTATCGATCGGGTGCAGGCAAACGCGACGCCGAGCATAGACCCTATGCCTGAAATGGCACAGTTTGAGCACTTTCCATACAGTGCTGGTAAATTGCGTAGTCCTTTTGTAGCTCCGCAACCTGAAGTCATTGAAAGTCGACTGGTGCAAGTGAAAAACTGTCTGCACCCAGACCCTAATCGGCCACGGGATCCGTTAGAAAAGTACGCTTTAGATAACCTGATTATGAAAGGAACCATTACTCGGGGTGAGACTATTTGGGCGCTGATCCGTGCTGGCGAGCAGGGCTTGTTCAGAATAAAGAAAAATGAATATATGGGCTTGTATCACGGTAAAGTTGTCAGTGTACAAGCCGACCATCTCGAACTGATGGAGTTGATCCCTGATGGGACAGGGTGTTGGAAAGAGCGCTTGAGCAAAGTCGAAATGGTGGAAGCCGAGGACATCGGTGCCGGTGAATAATAAAAAGGTGAAAATATGATTGCGCGCGACGGGATCAAATACGTTGTGAAAACTCTGATGGGCAGCTTTTTAATGGGTACTGTGCTGTTCGCTCATGCTATGCCAATGCTATACGATGTTCGTTACAACCCGGTACCAACCGGCGAAACAGAATTACAGCTTGTCTTTGATGAAAAGCTGGCCATTGAACCAAAAGTACAGGTACTGAACGAACCTGCACGTATCGAGCTGTTTTTTCCTGATGCTGAGTTCGAGGAAAGCCTTGAATTACTAAAAGTAAACAAAGCTGGTATCGAACAGATACAGAGCAGAATGGAAAATGGCGGCTTTGTGCTCAGTGTGCAAATGAAAGCCCTTAAACTCTATCGTACCGAGGTAAAAAACAACCTGGTCTATGTCAAAGTATCCGACCAGCCCATTCCGGTTGCGAGCAATGAAGCACAGACAGACACGCTGCACAGTGCGATGAATCGGATCCAGAATATTGACTTCAGGCGAACAGAAAAAGGGGCTGCGCAGATTTTGGCCTTTTTGGATTCCAGCCAGGCGGCAATAGATGTACAGGAACGGGGCGGGCAAATCTTTGCTGATTTTCATCATATCGATATCCCGGATGAATTACTGTATGAACTTGATGTGGTTGACTTTGGCACTGTCGTCAGCACGGTAGAAACGTTCCGGGAAGAAGGGAAGAGCCGGCTGGTGATTAAGCCCAATGGTGCATTTAAATTCACTTATCAGCAACTGGATAACATTTTTACGCTGACAGTCGAAAAAGACGATCAGGAATTCTCTTACACAGACAAGAAGAACTATCTGGGTCAGCCGATCACACTGAACTTTCAGGACATTCCCATTCGTTCGGTGCTTCAGATCATTGCCGATACCAATAACTTTAACCTGGTCACGAGTGACTCCGTCACCGGGAACATCACGCTGCGTCTGGACGGCGTTCCCTGGGATCAGGCATTAGATGTGGTGCTACGGGTTAAAGGGCTGGACAAGCGTATGGAAGGCGCCATCTTAATGGTGGCACCGTCTGAGGAGTTGGCAGCCAGAGAAGCAAAAGAACTGCAGGCAAAACGCCAGGTCGAGGAACTTGAGCCTTTATATAGTGAGTATATTCAACTCAATTATGCTAAAGCAGAGGAGTTTGCTGATCTGCTTAAAACAGATGAAAACTCAATCATCAGCTTACGCGGCAGTGTATCGGTGGATAAGCGGACCAATACCTTATTGATCAAAGATACATCGCGCAGCATTGAGAATGTCAGACGTATGGTAGAGACGCTGGATGTGCCAGTAAAGCAGGTACGTATCGAGTCTCGCATGGTGACGGTATCTGATAATGTTCAGGAAGATTTAGGGATCCGCTGGGGGTTCAGTGACCAGCAAGGCACCGATGCGATTTCCGGCACTCTGGAAGCCACCAATAAGTTGTCTGGGGGAACCATCCCTGACTTGACCGAGCGCTTAAATGTCAACCTACCGGTGCAAAACCCGGCAGGCAGTTTGGGCATGCATATTGCCAAGTTATCAGACGGAACGCTGATTGATCTTGAGTTGTCTGCGTTAGAACAAGAGAACAAGGGCGAAATTATCGCGACACCGAGTATCACGACAGCAAACCAGAAAACGGCGCGCATCGAACAGGGTACAGAGATCCCATATGTAGAGTCTGCATCCAGCGGTGCATCTACCGTTCAGTTTAAAAAAGCGGTGCTAAGTCTGGAGGTAACACCACAGATTACGCCAGACAACAAAATTATTTTAGACCTTGTCATAACGCAGGATACGCGCGGTGATACAGTACAAACAGCCAATGGTCCGGCGGTGGCGATTAACACGCAACGGATCCAAACACAGGTATTGGTAGAAAATGGTCAGACAGTTGTATTGGGTGGTATTTATCAACAGGAAATGACCAATGCGGTGAGTAAAGTGCCTGTACTGGGTGATGTGCCATATTTAGGTGTCCTATTTAGGAACACACGAGAAATCAATGAAAAGAGAGAGTTATTGATTTTTGTGACGCCTAAGATCATGCATGACTCGCTCTAGTCAGACTAAAATAATAATAATGGGCGTGAAAGTTGCCTTTTGACTTGAAATCACGCATTGAATGCTGAGATAATCCCCTCCTTAATTTTGGGGCCAGGTCGTTAGGCGGGGTTTTATTTCAAATTTTAGAGTTCGTTTGTACTAAAAAGATATGGCTGAGAAACGTAATATATTTCTGGTAGGCCCAATGGGGGCTGGTAAGAGCACGATTGGTCGTCACATTGCGGACCAATTACATCTGGAGTTCTTCGATTCAGATCAAGAAATCGAGCGCCGTACAGGGGCCGATATCTCCTGGGTGTTCGATATTGAAGGGGAAGAAGGGTTTCGTCGTCGCGAAGAGACCGTGATTTCTGATCTTACCGAAAAGCAAGGCATCGTATTGGCTACTGGCGGCGGCTCAGTCATCAGTAAAGAGGTACGTAACAAGCTATCTGCGCGTGGTATTGTAGTCTATCTTGAGACTCCAATTGAAAAGCAAGTAGCGCGTACACAGCGCGATAAGCGTCGTCCTTTGCTTCAAACAGAAGAGGATTCACGCGACGTATTAGTACGTCTGGCAAATGAACGTGAACCGCTTTATAAAGAAGTGGCTGATCACGTTGTACGCACAGATGAGCAAAGCGCCAAAGTGGTAGCGAATCAAATTATTGAGAAGTTAGATTTCTAAACATGTAGGCTAGATAGGAGGTGACAGCACATGCTTGAATTAAAAGTCGATTTAAACGAGCGTAGCTATCCTATCTATATTGGCCAAGATCTTCTCTCCGACAGGGGGCGGTTATTGCAGCACATTGGCAATGCGCGCCCCGTCATCATTAGCAACGAGACGGTTGCACCTCTGTATCTCGACAATTTATTAGTGCAGCTGGATGGTACAAATCCACTTCACTTCTGCATTCCTGATGGTGAACAATACAAAACTCTCGAGTGGTTTGAGCGCGTTAACGCATTCTTACTTGAGCATAATTGTGGCCGGGATACTTGCCTGATCGCTTTAGGCGGTGGTGTCGTGGGAGATTTGACCGGGTTTGTTGCTGCCTGTTATCAACGTGGTGTGCCATTTATTCAGATCCCCACAACCTTGCTATCTCAGGTTGATTCGTCGGTTGGTGGCAAGACGGCAGTCAATCACCCTTTAGGTAAGAACATGATAGGTGCATTCTATCAGCCCAAAGCGGTGTTTATTGATACCAACACACTAAAGAGCCTGCCGCCTCGAGAGTTTGCCGCTGGTATGGCAGAAGTGATCAAGTATGGCCTGATATACGACAAAGATTTTCTGACTTTGCTTGAAGACAATGTCAGGGCGTTGCAGGGTCTGAATACCGAGCGACTGGTGCAAGTAATCCATCGCTGCTGTGCCATTAAGGCCGAAATTGTGGCACAAGACGAGAAGGAAGCAGGGCTGCGTGCGCTGCTGAATTTGGGGCATACGTTTGGCCATGCCATTGAGGCGCAGATGGGCTATGGCGTTTGGTTACATGGTGAGGCCGTCGCTGCGGGCATGATGTTAGCTGCCCGTCTGGCGCAGCTAAGAGGTGCGTTGACAGTCAATGACGTGGCACGTATTGCTGCGCTGCTGGAAATGTATCAGCTACCGATTGCAGCGCCTGCATCTATGACAACGGCACAGTTTATTTCCCACATGCGTAAAGATAAGAAAAACAAGCAAGGTAAGATCCGCTTTATCATACCAACTGCGCTTGGCGAATGTCAGTTGGTGGACGACGTATCTGATGACACCTTAGGCCAGCTAATAGGGCACTGATGCAGTCGCAAATTTTACCGAGTCGGGCTGCCCTGGTCGACCGGATTGCAATGCAGTTTGAGTATGGGCAGAATCTTATATGTCTGGTTGGTAATTCCGGATTAGGTAAAAGCTATCTGGCTGAGTCTTTCATCACAGATAAATACCCTGAATTTAATAAAGCCTTTGTAAAGCTCAGCGCGCATACCAAAGACACCGAACTGGTTCAGCAATTATTAGAGAACAGTTTTCGCGCTCCCCTGGTTGATCATAAGTTGTCATTGAGTGAGAACTTTTTTGTTCTGTACAATGAACAACCCTGTGGTCCGTGTTTGTGGGTGATCGATGGTGCACGTCACCTCAGTGATGAACTTATCCAGGAACTTCAGTTGCTGGCGAAAAAAGCACCTGATACCTTATATATTTTGACTACAGGACAAGCACCAAAGATATTACCCGAGGCGCTGGATATTCACCTGGAACCCTTATCATTAACGGAAAGTCGTCGCTTGATGGCGATGTTTTTTCAAGAGCTTCCGCCGCAAGAAGATCCGATTTTCTCCACTTTTTTAAATGAGTCAGGTGGCAACCCCAGTATTTTGTTGGAATGGCAGCAAAATCAGCATCAACTGACACTCAAGTCTGAGCGGACAATAAGCCGTCGACAACTACGTGGTTTTTTGGGGGCATTTATTGCGATTGGTATATTATCGTTGGTAGCGGTGGTATATCAAAAAGACTGGGCAGACCTATTGCGCATGCAACAGGATGTTGAAAAAGCAGCTGTTACCCAGCTACCGCAGCCAACGGTGCTGACAACTCAAGAGGTATTGTCCGAGGCTGAGCAACCTAAACCTCAGACACAAGCCGAAGAAAGAGAGCATACTCAGAGCATAAGTCAGCATGATGTGAAGTCTATACTGGATGCTTTAACGTTGAGTGATACAGAGCAGAATACAGGTCAGAGTGTGCTCCCTGCACAAGACAAGGAAGGTGAGATAACACCCGTACCAGACTTGCAAAGTGTCGCTGATGTGCCAGCTGTTGCGCAGGTGCTTTCAGAGCAGGGGTCTCCCAACGACACCGCACAGCCAGTTATAGAAAACCAAGCACAGAAGCCAGACCCCACCGTTGAACCAGTACAGGTGGCAAATGATGCGCAGCCAGAGACTAAATCTGACAATGACTGGTTTATGACTCAGGACAGCAACGCATGGACAATTCAGTTGCTTGCTGTCACGGATCATACTGTAGCACGTCGCTATATCGAACAGCATAATTTGTCACAGATCCGAACTGCACAGGTGGTGCGAGCCGGGAAAGACTGGTGGTTTGTGACTGTCGCACCCTTTGCGACCTTAGATGAGGCAAAACAGGCGCGGGCTAATTTACCGGAAGCGGTATTAGCAGGGCAGCCGTTTTTTAAACGCATCGTGCAAATTAAGCAACAAATCCAACAGTCACAAACGCAAAAATAGTGTAGAATCGCGCTACTTTGGGGTAACTAGTCAGATCATGCAAAAAAAGACCAGAGCTTTTCTAAAATGGGCAGGTGGAAAATACGCCTTGGTGGAAGATATTACCAAGCGCTTGCAAGCCGCAAATGAAGAGGCCGAAACTCTGGTGGAGCCCTTTGTTGGGGCCGGTTCTGTCTTTCTCAACAGCCACTTTAAGCACTATATACTCAATGACATCAATGCGGATCTGATTAACCTGTACAAAGAGCTGCAACGCACACCGGATGAGTTCATCAGTGATGCCAAAAAGCTGTTTGTGGATCTGAATAACCATTCCGATGCTTATTATGCGTATCGTCAGCAATTTAATGAAAGTGTCGACGTATATGAACGAGCTATTCTGTTTTTATATATGAATCGCCATGGATACAATGGTTTGTGCCGCTATAATCTGAAGGGCATTTTCAATGTGCCGTTTGGTAAATATAAACGTCCCTATTTTCCGGAAAATGAACTGTATTTTTTTTCGGAAAAAGCACAGCAGGCCACATTTACCTGTCTGAGTTATGAGCAGGTTTTTAAACGTATCCCAGACAAAGCTGTGGTGTACTGTGATCCACCCTATGTGCCATTAAGCAAAACCGCTTCATTTACAGCCTATGCGAAAGGCGGGTTTAATCTGGATGATCAGGCACAACTTGCTAATCTGGCGGAAACGGCCGCATTTGAGCAGCATACCCCGGTGCTCATCTCTAACCATGACACTGTGCTAACCCGCAAAATTTATAGTCAGGCTAAGCTGGATGTGATTCAGGTAAAACGCACCATCAGTCCGAAAGGCACAGGCCGGAATCGGGTTGATGAGTTAATGGCCTTGTATCACGACGAACCTGCCGACATCTTGCTATAAATAGCGAGCACTTAGACTTATGGCTGCGAGAGCACCACTGAATTGACAAACCAAGCCAACACCAGCACCAGGAAAATAACAAAGCACACGGCAAGAAATGCAAAGGGCCAAAAGTGTTTCTGGCTGAAGTCGACGCGATATTTGGCCTGGCTTTGCACACCAAACATCGCAGCAAGTACACTCTGAATGAGTATGAAGAATCGTTCTGTCACGGCGTCCTGGCTCCTGTCTGAACTAAGTTACCGATCAAGTATAGTGTACAAATACAAGCTCGCCTGCGCTAAGTGTACTTGTACTCAATTAAAACTGTGAAAACTGACTTGACGTCTGCTCGTCATCAGAACCCAGTAACAATTCAAGTAGATCCAGATAATGGAATTGCCCGTTGCTACTGCCGCCAGTCAACCAAGCGTACCAGCTGGTATGTGATTGCAGCTTACATGCATTAACTTGCACATGCTGACTCACTTGAGTTGTAGAACATTGACACGTGTCGTGTTTTGCAATTAAGGCATCATCGCCGCTGAACGAAAACACGCCAGCAGACAAGATTACAGCAGCCGTAAGCAAAAGCGTCCGTGTTTTTAGCTGACCTAACATAACCATATCCCCAGTGAACAGTTATCTTTAAATAGTACACTATGGGTGATTATTAAACAATCGCTTTGTCTTGCAAAAGTTGCAATTACTCGCAAATGAGATTGCTGTGTACACCCAACAATCAGGTGTTTTTAACGCCCAGATGGGTTACAGTAGCCGCTGACATTTTGTTTCAGGGGGTAGTATGTCGCAGAACAATAATAAATCTGAGTTCTTAATTGCACCGTCCATTTTGTCTGCCGACTTCGCAAAGTTGGGTGAAGACGTTGCCAAGGTATTGGCTGCCGGTGCAGATGTTGTGCATTTTGACGTCATGGACAATCACTATGTCCCCAATCTAACGTTTGGCCCAATGATCTGTGAAGCTTTACGCAATTATGGTATCACCGCCCCGATAGATGTACATCTAATGATAAAACCTGTAGATAGCCTTATCCCCGCGTTTGCGAAAGCAGGGGCAGATATTATCACTTTTCACCCAGAGGCCAGTGAGCACATTGACCGCAGCCTGGGTTTAATCAAAGAGCAGGGTTGTGAAGCCGGTTTAGTACTTAACCCGGCAACACCATTGCACTATCTGGACTATGTCATGGACAAAGTGGATCAGATTCTACTGATGTCTGTGAATCCAGGTTTCGGTGGCCAGAGCTTTATCCCCCAGACACTCGATAAACTGCGTCAGGTACGAGAGCGTATTGATGCCAGTGGTCGGAAAATCCGTCTTGAAGTCGACGGTGGCATTAAAGTGGACAATATCGCCGAGGTCGCTGCTGCTGGCGCAGATATGTTTGTTGCCGGTTCGGCTATTTTTAATCAACCTGACTATCGGACGGTCATTGATGCGATGCGTACAGAGCTCGCTAAGGTAGGCTAATGCGATATCAGGGTATTTTATTTGATCTTGACGGGACACTGGTCGACAGCGCGCACGATTTGTATATGGCACTAAACCTGACGTTAACAGAAGTGGCGTTCCCTGTGGTCAGTCGTACTCAGGTTCTTGAGTGGGTTGGCAATGGCATTGATGTATTAGTGCTGCGTGGCCTTAGCGGTAGCAATGAGATCAACGCAGAGTTACCGCCGCGTCTGGTGGCAGAAGCGCAGGAACGATTTGCGGGTCATTATCGGGCGCTGGTTGGGCAGTATTCACTACTTTATGCCAATGTTGAAACGGTATTGGCTGCGTTCAGTCATGTCCCTAAAGCGGTCGTAACCAATAAAAGTCGGGAATTTACACTGCAATTACTCGATAGCCTCAACCTAAGCCAACACTTTGACGTGGTCGTGTGTGGTGACGACGGCTTGAAAAAGCCTGCAGCAGAGCCGCTTTTGTCTGCGTGTCAGCAATTAAATATCGATGCGCAAGATGCCATTATGGTAGGCGACTCGAAAAGCGATATTTTGGCAGCTCAGGCAGCCGAAATTCCTGTGATTGCGCTTAAATATGGGTACAATCAAGGACTGGATCTGGCAACACTCAATCCACAGTACCTCTGTGAGGGCTTCTTGGATATAATCCCCATTTTAAATCAACCTTAAACTAAGATAGGAGTAAAGGAACACCATGACTAAACCAGTAGTGTTAAGTGGCATTCAGCCAACCGGTGGTATGACAATAGGCAATTATGTGGGTGCCATTAACCAGTGGCTTAAGCTACAGGAAGATCATGATTGTTTCTTTATGCTGGTTGATTTGCATGCCATCACTGTGCGTCAGGAGCCAAGTGCCCTGCGTGAGCGTGTTTTAGATGGTATTGCGCTGTATGCGGCCTGCGGCATCGACCCTGAAAAGTCTGCGCTGTTTGTACAGTCGCAGGTGCCAGAGCATGCCCAGTTAAGCTGGGTGCTGAATTGTTATGCGCAAATGGGTGAACTGAACCGCATGACCCAGTTCAAAGACAAGTCAGCCAAGAACACCAATAATGTCAATGTTGGCCTGTTTTCATATCCGGTATTGCAAGCTGCAGATATTTTGCTTTATCAGGCTGATCAAGTACCAGTCGGTGAAGACCAGAAGCAGCATCTTGAATTAACTCGAGATATTGCAACACGTTTCAATAACTTGTATGGCGAAGTGTTCAAAGTACCTGAACCTTACATCCCTGAGCTGGGCGCACGGGTAATGAGTTTACAAGATCCATTGAAGAAAATGTCTAAATCGGATGACAACCCAAATGCGTATATTATGCTTTTGGACGAGCCGAAAAAGATTGAGAAAAAGCTTAAAAAGGCAGTGACGGATTCAGATGAGCAGGCGCGCATTTACTTTGACCGTGAAGAAAAGCCCGGCGTTTCTAACCTGCTGACTTTGTTGTCAGTGGCGACCAAACGTGATGTGGCGGATTTGGTGCCTGAGTACGAAGACAAAATGTATGGTCATCTGAAAAAAGACACCGCGGATGCGGTTGTGGCCATGCTGGAGCCGATGCAGGCACGCTTCAGAGAAATCCGTCAAGATCAGGCGCTGCTAGATCAGATCATGCGCAACGGTGCAGAAAAGGCCGGGGCCCGTGCTGAGAAAACGCTGAAAGCGGCATACGACGCCGTTGGGTTTATTCCGCGCCCGTAGCCATCAAGCTATAATAACAAAAAGCCAGCATATGCTGGCTTTTTGCTGTCTTAGGGGTTATACCAATTTGTTTAATTAAGTGTTCTATTTTGAGGCGAGAAAATAGGATCGATAACCAGGCAAAAATTTTGCTATTTAGCTGTTCTAAATGAGAAATTTTTAACGCCGTTAGCGTCATATTTGCTCCTTCAAATAGAACAGGCATTAAGTGAAATTGGTATTACATACTGCGACCACACCAGACGATTCTGCCTGCGATACCATGCTGCTGAGCATTGTCGGCCTGGATCTGCCAGGCAGGGTAATCCGGGTTATCACTCACAACGCTAATATGATCCCGGTGCTGTTGTAAGCGTTTGGCCATCAGACCATCTTCGGTTTGCAACACAAAAACACCGTGTTTGCTGGCATCGCGCTGACTTAAATCAACCAGTACCATGTCGCCGTGCTGCAGAGTCGGTAGCATACTGTCACCACGAATAGTAACAAACGCCAACCGGTCACTATGTACACCCAGCTGAGTACTTAACCAGCGCTTATTGAGGGCAAACTGCTCAGTGATGTCTTCACTGCCATTGATGCTACCAAAACCGGCACTGGCTTCAACGTCTAGCTTTGGTACCATCAGCATATCCTGCCCGCCTGAGAGCGTGCCGTGTTCAATAGGCTGTTCGCCAGTAAGCAACCAATTCAGATCGATACCAAACAGGCTGTACAAATGCTCCAGATAGGCGACGGATGGTCGGCTAAGACCACGACAGATACGATAAATATGCGACGGTGATTTGCCGGTAAGTAGCGCAAACTGACGCTTGTTTCCGGCACTAAACTGGTCGATTAAGGTAATAAACCGACGCGAAAATGCTGTGCTCATGACACCCCATACAGGTTACAATGAAGAAAGGGGCTCAGAGTACTTGTCTCTTAGAAGGGTGTACAGCCCAGACAGTCTGATTGACTACTATCTGCTCAGGTATCATGCACATAGTTAAGCAATTGTGCGATCTTAAACCACTAAAATTTAGGTTCGTTTGGTTAGGGTTTCAGATAGGTGTTGGGTCGGAAGCGCTACTCCCCTGTATTTAAAAATAAGCTCTACCGTTTTAGATATTGCCGGGGAGTTGTACCAAAGTACTTCTTAAACGCGCTGTTAAAAGCCGAGCTGGATTCGAAACCCAGTTGCTGGGCGATGACCTGTTGGGTTTCACCAGCGGTGAGCATTTCCACCGCACGCAGTGCTCTGAGTTTTTGTTTCCATTGACTAAAGCTCATGGCAAAGCTTTTATGAAACAGCCGGTTCAGTGTTCTGGCAGATGCGCCGACCTGTTCACCCCATTGCTCTAAAGTCCGTGTACAGCCCGGGTTAGAATACAGTTCACTGACAATTGGCAGCAGTCTCTGATCATCCGCCTTCGGAATAAAAAACGCACTGGTGGGCGCCAACTCCAGTCTGTCGATAAACACCTGAATAAAGCGCTCGGTTTTTTCATCGAGCAGATAGTCCTCGGGCCAGGTGCAGATGGTCAGGAGCATTTCTTTGAGCAGGGTATCAACCACCAGGGTTTTCGCCTGGTCGCCTAGTATCTCAGCATACTTTTCATCGATATAGACACTGCGAAAGTGTCCGCCATAGCGGCAGAAGGTTTCATGCTCCAAATTGGGTGGGATCCACAACGCTTGTTGCGGTGGAATAACGAAAGTGCCCTGTGGCGTGAAAATGGTCATGACCGAATCACTGATGTACGTGATCTGTCCCCAGTGATGGCTATGTGAGCGCACATGCTCATTGGCGGGCATAGTGGTAGGTCGGGGGAAGACGGGTCTGCCTAGTGTCTTACGTTTAAACCGACTGGACACACTACGCCAGGAAGCATCTGTCCGATTTGATAAACTTTGTGTCATGATTTTCCATATTAGCCAGCGTGCCTAGCTCATATACTAACCGGGCTAATAACGGCAATCAATGTGCTTAAGGACTGTGAATGAAAAACCCAACCCGACTCTTTGTGCCCACGCCGATGAGTTTTATGGTATTGGCAACCATCGTCATGGCAATGACGTTTTCTGCATGGAATGCCTTACTCAATAACTTTGCGATTGAACAGGCCGCGTTCACTGGTGCGCATATTGGCATGTTGCAGTCACTGCGTGAAGTCCCCGGATTCCTGGCGTTTACGGCGGTATTTGTGTTGCTGGTGTTGAAGGAGCAAACCTTTGCGCTAGTGAGTTTATGCTTGCTATCAATCGGGGTTGCACTGACGGGGTTTTTCCCCAGCGTATATGGGCTGTATGCCACAACAGTGCTGATGTCGATCGGCTTTCATTATTTCGAAACGCTTAATCAGTCGCTGAGTCTGCAATGGTTCTCTAAGGAAGAAGCGCCGGAGCAGTTAGGTCGGTTGCTGTCGATTAAATCTATGGCCTCTTTGGTCACCTTTGGTCTGATCTGGGTAGCGTTTACCTGGCTGGCCACCGATTATGTCTGGGTGTACTTACTCTTCGGCGGTGCCGGGCTGGTGCTGACGCTGTTTATGGCAGCGACACACCCTCAATTTGTTCAGCAGGCGACCCAGCATAAAAAACTGATCCTGAGAAAGCAATACAGCCTGTATTACGTTCTGACTTTTTTCTCGGGCGCTCGTCGACAGATCTTTATGGTGTTTGCCGGCTTTTTAATGGTTGAAAAATTTGGCTTCGATGTAGCTGAGATCACGGCGTTGTATATGCTTAATCACGTTGTGAATATTTTTGTGGCCCCGAAAATCGGCAAGATGATCAATCGTATTGGTGAGCAAAAAGCGCTGACTCTGGAGTATTCAGGTTTAATATTGGTATTTGTGGGTTATGCGCTGGTGGAGTCGGCCCAGCTGGCGGCGGCGCTATATGTGGTGGACCATATCTTTTTTGCCATGGCCATTGCACTGAAAACCTACTTCCAGAAAATTGCTCAGCCGGAAGACATTGCGGCCACTGCGGGTGTCAGCTTTACCATCAACCATATTGCCGCCGTGGTGATCCCAGCCAGTTTTGGGGTAGTGTGGCTGTATGATAAGTCTCTGGTGTTTTACTTTGGTGCGGCACTGGCGGGATGCTCTTTGCTGCTGAGTCAGTTTATTACGCCGCACTTGAAGCGCGTGGCTGCCTGAGATAAAGCCGCCCATTGCGGGCGGCTCAATTGAGAGAAAAAAGTATCGACTTAAAGGGCCTTAAAACGGATTGCTGTACCGCCGCTAGTGGCCAGCTTTAGCGTTAAAGTATCGTTTGCAGTAACAATCTGTTTTTGAATGCTCAGCTCATAGGGGTTGTGTTTCCACTCTGCTTTTGGACCATCCTGATAGATTTGCGCTTCGAAGCGCTGACCCGGCTCAAGGAAGTCGAGTTTTACGTCAATGCTTCTGGCGTGCTCGTCGGTGATGGCACCTAAATACCAGTCTTTGCCTGAGTACTTGCCGCGTTTACGCTCTTTACGGGCAAACACCACATAGTCACCAACTTCTCCAGCTAGCGCGACACTGTGCTCCCAGTCTGCCGGAACGTCTTTGATAAACTGGAAGGCATCAGCTCTGGCCAGGTAGTTTTCTGGCAAGTCGGCAGCCATTTGTACGGGGCTATACAGCACCACATAGAGTGCCAGTTGTTTTGCCAGGGTGGTTTGTGGCCGGTTGGTTTTGTCACCCAAACCATTAAAACTCATATCAAAAATGCCCGGAGTGAAGTCCATCGGGCCGGACAACATACGGGTGTAGGCCAGCATAGTGGTATGCTCGGGCGGGTTAGGCGGGGTGCCCCAGGCATTAAATTCTTGGCCGCGAGCGCCTTCTCTAGTCAGCCAGTTCGGGTAGGTGCGACGCAACCCCGTATCCTTAATTGGCTCATGGGTATTGATGCTGATCTTATGCTTAGCTGCCAGTTTCACATTGTCCAGATACTCATTGACCATAAACTGACCGTCGTGCCATTCAAAGCGGGCATGGCCACGTTCATCGATGCGTTTGATGTTACCGCCATCTGCCACGTAGCCGGTTTTTACTTGTCGGACACCTGCTTTTTCGTAAAGGGCAAAAGCGTCGGCCATTTGGTCACGATAGTTGCTGACATTACCTGACGTTTCATGGTGACCTATCAGGCGGGTACCCACCCGTTCGCCATGTTTGGCAATAGCATCTAAATCGAAATCCGGATACGCCTCGGTAAAGCTGAAGACATCACCATTGAAGAACCAGTCGCCGTCCCAGCCGGTGTTCCAGCCTTCCACCAGTACGCCATCAAAGCCATGCTTGGCGGCAAAGCTCAGATACTCTTTGGTACGCTCTGTGGTGGCACCATGTTTGTCACCACTGCCCCAGGTGTTTTTGCCGATGTGCATACCCCACCAGATCCCCAGGTATTTACCCGGTTCTACCCAGGAAACATCACCTAGCTTATTTGGTTCGTTAAGATTCAGGATCAGGCGGGAGTTGAGCAAGTCAGTAGCCTGTGCGCCCACCTGGATCGTCCGCCAGGGGGTGTTAAACTGGCCGTTGGTTTTTACTGCAATACCATCAGACCAGGGCGTCAGGTCGCTGATAAATGTACCGGGACGACGCTGGTTCAGGGTCATCGCAGCATAATCGACCAGGGCTGCTTCGTGAATACTGACGTGTATGCCATCTTTGTTCTTTAGTGTGAACGGGGTATGGACATGGGCCGCGTCGTGAAGTGGGGTGGTTTTATACGTGTACTCGTAACGATTCCAGCCGCGGGCCGGGATCCACCAGGCGGTGGCTTTATCGCTGTCAGCGACAGTAAACTCGGTCAGCTCCCGGGTAATATAACGGGCAGAATCGTGTGCAACCTCGTAGCGAAAACCAATGCCGTCATCAAACACCCGCACTCTGAGCTGATATTGGGTCTGTTTTGACTGGCTATCTGCCAGAGTCACAACCAGTTCATTATGATGGTCACGTACTTCTCGTGCCTCACCCCAGGGTTGTTGCCAGCGCTTATCCGCGTTATTGCGCTGGGTGCTGCTGATAGTCAGGCCATCACGCAACGATGGTGCCCGGGCAAAATCAAATCCCAGCTTGGAGGGCGCGATCACCGCCTTGTTATTGAACGTGACCTGGTAGCTGGGTTGGGTATTATCATCGCTGATCTGAAAGGTCAGTTTACCGTCGGGGGAGCTGACACTGTGTGTCGCAGCCTGTGTGGCACCGGTAAATAAACCGGCGACGAATGTGGCTGCAATGCCTGTTGCTGAGAAGACTAATCGCATAAACTATCTCGGTTGCAAAGTTGAGTGAGCGTTTAGCATACTGTTATCTTCAATGGGGTATGAACTTTCTGCATACGTATTCAGTTTGAAAATGCGATGAATGGAAACTAACAGTCGTCCGGTCTACATCTGTGGCCTATACTAAATTCATGCTGCAAGGAACTTTCAGGCAATGATTCAATTAAAACATATTCTTAGTACTGCTTTGGCTGCCTTAGCTCTGGCCTCAATCAGTGTGTATGCTGCAAGTGAGCAGGTCTCGGTACATTTAGTAGATAAGCAGGGAAAGGCGCTCCCAGGTGCGGCTGTGTGGTTGACAGGTCAGGGGTTGAGCGCTGATCAGGCGGTTTTAAAACAAAGTTATAAAATGGGTCAGAAAGACCGGGCGTTTACCCCGCACTTGCTGATCGTGCCTAAGCAGGCCGAAGTGTCTTTTCCTAATTATGACTCCATTTTGCATCATGTTTATTCCTTCTCTCCGGCTAAAACCTTTGAATTTAAACTGTATCGTGATCAGCCGCAGACCCTGACATTTTCAGCTACCGGTGCAGTGGAATTAGGCTGCAATATTCACGACTGGATGCTCGGTTATATCCTAGTGGTTGACTCTACGCACTTTGCTGTAACTGACGAGCAAGGGGTCGCGCGTATCTCGCTTCCCACAGCGCAGCTCACTGATGTAGTCTTGAAAGTCTGGCATGAGGGATTTATGGATTTGGATAGCCCGGAAAGCAACTCGCTATCGACGATAAAATCCGGTGATAAGATTAGCATTCAATTGAATCAGGCACTTGGCATGTTTCAGGACGATTTCAGCGATGAGTTTGATGATTATGAATAAACCATTTCAATGGCTGTTATTAGCCGGGCTTAATGCGGTGGTTATCAATGCGGCACAGGCGCAAGGCTTTCAGTATAAAGGGGCTATTCAGGCCAGTTGGAAAAGTAGCAGTGAGTATGCTGCCTGGTATAACCGGGGTGTGGCAGTTAATCGTTTTGGCACTGAGTCAGAGCGATTCAATTTGAGCCGTGGCGTGCTCGATCTGCGTACAGAATTAGGGAGCAAATGGTCACTGTTAGCCAGTGCACAATATGTCCCCGATCCTGATAACAAAGTCGGATTTACTGAGTTATTTGCCCAATACCATACCCTGAATAAAGGGCCCTGGCAGTGGCAAGGCCGGGTAGGCGGGTTTTATCCCAGAATGTCACTGGAAAACCCGGATATAGGCTGGTCATCTCCCTACAACTACAGCTACAGTGCAATTAATGCCTGGTTGGGAGAGGAGATAAGAGCCTTTGGTACCGAAGTGAGCTTTAAACGCAGTGACAGCCGATTACCGAGACGACAGCGTAACGGTCATAACTGGGAGTTAGTTGGCGCCTTGTATAAAGGGAATGACCCTGCGGGCACTTTGCTGGCCTGGCGTGGCTGGGCGGTGCACGACAGACAAAGTGTGTTCAATGAAGCTATTGCATTTGCGCCCATTAATGCCTTAAACGCACCGCCGCTGGCTAAGCAGGCGTGGCGAACCGAGCCTTTTACTGAGGTAGATGGCCGCTTTGGCTATTACGTTGGTGCACACTGGGATTATCAGAAGCGTCACACTGTGCGCCTGTATTGGTACGATAATAACGGCGACCCCAGTGTGTTAAACTACCACACCGGACAATATGCCTGGGATACCAAGTTTTTCAGTGCGGCCTATCGTTATAAGATCACTCGCGCTACGCATCTTATTATGCAGGCTATGGCCGGTAATACGGCAATGGGGATTAAACGTGGGGTTGATAACGATTTCAGCAGCCAGTTTATTCTGCTGACCCATAAATGGCAGGACTATCGCATCAGCGGCAGGCTGGAGCAGTTTGATGTCAAAGATCGTGATTTCTGGGAGTTTGACCCGAATACCAGTGAAGGCGGCGCGATTACTGTGACCGGGCGCTGGCAGGTTTCTGAGCGTTGGTATGTCGGTATGGAATTCCAATACCTGGAATCTAAGGTAGCAAACCGAGCCGACTTTAATGTACCGACGCGACAAATTGAACAGTTGTGGCGCGTTAGTGGTGAGCTGCGCTTTTAACAGCGCAGCCAGAAAATACATCCGGATTAGTCACAAAGGCGATTTAAGCCATTGAGGGCTGCAACCCGATAGGCTTCAGCCATGGTTGGGTAGTTGAAGGTGGTATTGACGAAATATTCGACATTATTGCCTTTACCTTTTTGCTCCATAATGGCCTGGCCAATGTGAACAATCTCAGAGGCTCGTTCGCCAAAACAGTGGATCCCGAGAATTTCTTTGCTTTCAGCATGAAACAGCAGCTTGAGAGAGCCAACTTCGGTGCCGGTGATCTGTGAGCGTGCCAGGTGTTTGAACTGGGCACGGCCGACTTCATAAGGGATCTTGGCGGCGGTGAGTTGTTGCTCGGTTTTACCCACTGAGCTCATTTCCGGAATGGTGTAAATACCGGTTGGAATGTCGGTGATTAAACGGTCATCACACTTGCCATGCACGATGGCATGGGCGGCAATTCTGCCCTGATCAAAGGCGGCACTGGCAAGGCTTGGATATCCGATTACATCACCTACGGCATACACATTGTCTATGTCAGTCTGATAATGTTCATTGACTTTGAGCTGGCCACGACCGTCTGCTTTGAGGCCGATAGCATCCAGATTTAGCGCATCGGTATTACCCGTTCGACCATTGGCCCACAATATACAATCTGCCTTGACCTTTTTTCCGGATTGCAAGTGTAATACGACACCTTTGTCCTGGGTTTCAACCTTAGCAAATTCTTCATTGTGGCGGATCACAATACCGCTGTTCCAGAAGTGGTAGCTCAGTGCATCGGAGATCTCGTCATCCATAAACGACAGCAGTCGATCGCGGGTATTGATAAGATCGACTTTGGCGCCCAGGCCCTTAAATATAGACGCATACTCACAGCCAATGACCCCGGCACCATAAACCAGCACCCGTTGCGGGTTGTGGGTCAAATCTAAAATGGTGTCACTGTCATAGACGCGAGGATGGTCAAAGTCGACGCCAGGTGGACGATAAGGACGAGAGCCGGTGGCAATGACAATGGTTTGCGCGGTCAGCAATTCTTTGGAGCCATCCAGATGCTGCACCTGGATCGTATGCGCGTCAACAAAGGTGGCATCGCCCTGATAGAGGTGGATCCGGTTGCGGTCGTAGAAGCTGGAACGCAGGCTCGATTGTTTGCTGATCACATCACTGGCGTGATGCAAAATATCCTGAAAAGTCAGTCGCTGCGGACGTTCGCTAAAGCGAAACAGGGGGTTGGCTTTATATTCTATTAAACGGCTGACGGAGTGTCGCAGTGCTTTGGACGGGATAGTGCCCCAGTGTACACAGCCACCTCCTACGTCTTTTTGTCGCTCAATGACAGCGACCTTGCGGTTGCTTTTTGACAGGTTCATGGCTGCACCTTCACCGCCGGGACCCGTACCAATGATGATGGCATCATATTGATAGGATACGTCCTGGCGGGGTGCTTTTGTGGAGGTTTTCTTAGTCACGGCCTCACCTTAAATAATTACTTGTGAGGCCGCTTCGGGGTTAGCTGGTGGCGCCCTTTAACAACCTCGAGTTTAATGCCAGCCATGCTTGCTTTTGTGTCTGCCAAGCCTGTTCCAGTTCTTGATACTGCTTTAACAGGGCAGATTGCTCGCATTGTTCGCGCATGGCATGCTTTTTCGTTTCCAGTACCTGCTTTTGCACGGCACAGAAGTGCTGAAGCTTTTTCAGCAGTAAATCATACTCTTGTTGTAACAATGTAAGCTTATCCTGCGCCAAAGGCAATTTCGCCAGGGTAACTTTAGTCTTATTCAACAAGGTTTCTGCTTTGGCTTTTTCGATCCGTTCAATAGGTGTGCGTTTGAGTTTACTGGCCAGGCCCAGGTAAGACAGACCGCGGATCATCCACTTAGTTGGATCATAATGATACCAGCGAATGCCATTACGATAATCACTGGCAAAAATATGGTGGAAGTTATGGTAGCCCTCACCATAGGTGAGTAAGGCCAAAAAGCCATTATCCCGGGCAGTGTTTTTCTCGGTGTAAGGGCGCTTGCCCCAGATATGGGCCAGTGAGTTGATGAAGAAGGTGAAATGCTGGCTGAGCACCAACCGCAACACGCCAGCTAACAGTAGCATGCCAAATACGTCTCCCAATATCAGGCCCAGCATCAGTGGGATACCAATATTAGTCAACAGGACTAATTTGAGGTAGTGCTTGTGCTGCCACATCACAATCTTATTGCGCTGTAAGTCACGGGCATTGCTGTAATCGCCATAGCTTTCACCCTGATAATCTCTGAGCATCCAGCCGATATGGCTGTACCAGAAGCCGCGTGTAGCGGCATAGGGGTCTTTTACGGGGTCGTCTACCTGGCCGTGGTGAACCCTATGATCACTGCTCCAGTGTAGTGCACTGTTTTGCAGCGCAAAGGCGCCGCCAAGCGCAAAGAAGACCTGAATAGCAGGATGGGCATCGTAGGCTTTGTGTGCCCATAGCCGATGGTAACCCGCGGTAATCGACATACCGGCGTAAAACATACAGCCTACAAAAGCGATCCAGTGGGTGGTTGTATAGCCATACTCAAAGCCATACCAAGGCACCAAAGTAATTGCAGCAAGAAAGGACAGACTAAAGAACAAAACATTAGTCCACAATAAAGGGGGTTTTTTCATCTTTTAAAATCTCAGCGTACACTTGTACGCTAAAATAGTATTTCAAAGTTGCGCCGTCAAGTATTAGACTGCCCCTAATGTTGATCTGAGCTAATAAATTATAGGAACTGCGATCATGTCAGGTGTTCGTGCCCAGCAAAAACAAAAGACCCGCCAGGCGCTGATTGAGGCGGCGTTTAATCAGCTCAGTGCCGAGCACAGCTTTACCAACCTCAGTTTGCGGGAAGTTGCCCGAGAGGCAGGCATTGCTCCCACGTCGTTTTATCGCCATTTTAAAGATATGAATGAGCTTGGATTGACCATGGTCGATGAAGC
This sequence comes from Pseudoalteromonas rubra, assembly GCF_005887115.1. GTDB lineage: Bacteria > Pseudomonadota > Gammaproteobacteria > Enterobacterales > Alteromonadaceae > Pseudoalteromonas > Pseudoalteromonas rubra_F. Next base: position 56,058 of record NZ_PNCJ01000025.1, read on the forward strand.
AGGCCTGACCTTGCGTCAACTGATGCGTCAGGCGCGGCGCCGAATTGCCAAAGGAGGTGGAAGTGTGATCCATACTTCGGTGCTGACCTTTATGGAATTTATCGAAACTTCCAGTAACCAGTTTCGTTTGTTGCTACGTGAACGCTCAGGGACTTCACCTGCATTCAGGGCTGCGGTGGCCAGAGAGATTAAACACTTCATTATGGAGCTGTCGCATTATCTGGAAACTGAAACCCCTTGTGATGCGAATCATGCCTATATGCAGGCAGAAGCCATGGTAACTCTGGTTTTCAGCTCCGGGGCGGAAGCACTCGACCAGGATGCCCAGCAGCGCGCAGAATTAACCGAGCGGTTGATCTGGCAACTCAGATATATAGTGAAAGGGGCGTCGGGTTATCAAAAAGAGAGTCAGTCACAGACTGCACCAAAAGTGGCTGGCCAGTAGCAGCCACTCCTTGTCTTTGGGCCTGATAAAAGGCGGCTAATTAAGTTTGACTATGAAATCACAAGGATAGCGCAGTATGCTACTTATGATAGACAATTATGATTCATTTACGTTCAATTTAGTGCAATATTTTCAACGCCTTGACCAGGAAGTTGTGGTACATCGCAACGACACGCTTTCGGTCGCAGATATCCGTGCACTCAATCCGGACCACATTGTGATTTCACCAGGACCGTGCTCACCTAATGAAGCAGGGGTTTCACTCTCTGTGGTTGATGCATTTCAGGGTCAAATTCCCATCCTGGGGATCTGTCTTGGTCATCAAACCATAGCACAGGCACTTGGTGCGAAAGTCGTGCGGGCGAAGCAAGTGATGCATGGCAAAACCTCCACGCTGGTACATAACCAAGGGGGAGCCTTTAACGGGTTGCCTGAACGATTTGAGGTGTGCCGATATCATTCGCTGGTGGTGCAGCACAACAGTTTACCAGACTCGCTTGAAGTGACAGCCTGGACGCAAAATACGGCGGACGAACTAGATGAAATCATGGGCTTATGCCATACTGAGCGAGCGTTGGAAGGTGTTCAGTTCCACCCTGAAGCCATTCTTACCGAGCATGGCCTGCAGCTACTTGATAACTTTATAAGTCGCTTCTAACCTTAAAAAAGTAATCCAGACAATACCAAAAAAGAACATAATTGATGACTGAAGACATTAGGCAATCTCGGATAGCACAAGCTCTGGCAGAGCGTGCCCATGATGTACTAATAAGCCATAACTTTGCTCAGCAGCAGATCGGCTACATTCATACTTTTGATATGAATTTCGGTGAGCGCATACCGCAACGCACTATGCTGGAGGTGGAGCTTGCTGCGGCCACAAAACGTCAGGAGCGCAGTACCAGTCATCATAAGTACATTGCTAAGGCCAGTACCCACCTGCATCAGGTTATCGAGTCCGCTATCAATACGCAGCTGGAAGATTTAGACACGATTTACCACGAAGTAGTTGGGATCCAGGAAGCGGTACCAACTGTGCTGGATATTCTGGCAGTGAAATCGGCGTCAGTTGGCCGTCTAGAGCCTCTGGTTAACGACTTGTCCTGGCTGGGTCGAGACCTGGTGTCTTTGGTTAATCTGCCTCAGTATCGTAAAAAGAGTGCCAAAGGCACGACGGTCAAAGTCGACACACCTGCACTGGCATTGCGTTATCTGGGCCTGGAAAACCTGCAAATGGTGATCCCCACCTTCGCGATGCGTCACTGGATGCCGCATTCAACTGAGCCTTTCCCACTGTTGAAGCGTAAATTGCGCGATATGAGTATGGCAACTGCCATCGCCGCTAAAACACTGGCCCCACTGTACGATGTAAAAGAGCAGCATGCGTTCACGCTGGGGATGTTACTGGATGTCGGGAAAATTGCGCTGACACGGTTGTACTTGCGCACCTTTGAGCGGGTCTGGCAAGGTAAAGTGAAAATTGCTCGCGATAAAAAGCAAAAAGATCTGCATACGGCACTGGTTGGTCTGGAGCCAGATCCCTTGTTTCTGCGCAACTTGTTATTGGAGCACTCGGCAACGGTGTCACAGTATCTGATTGAGCGTATGGAGTTCCGTTACTTGCCGTTTAATGCGGCGATGGAAGAGTTTGCGCAAAGCTATCTGCCAAAGTCGCATAATAATGCTACTGAGCAATTGCCACTGACCCAGGTGGTGCGTAAGGCATACTGCTATGCCCAATATCAGGTACTTAAGGACACCCACTTACTCGAGCCTGATGAAGCTAAAGACTGGCTCGCCTTCAATCAGCTCAACACTGAAGAGCAGGATCTGCTGTCAAAAACAGCACTACAAAGCCTGCAATTGACAATTCTTTAAAAAAAGCCACACTTTTTTCCCGCTTATTCATTCATTCCGGGCAAGTGAGGGATCTCAGTAAACACCTTGAAGTTATAGGGGCGTTAATTATGGGCGCCTTAATAGTTATTCACTGAGATTGCAATTATATACTAATCCCTTGAATATCAAGGGCTAGAGCGGTGTTTAATATGAGACAAATGCGCTTTTTTTTGAAATAATGAGCGTATGAATTTTGCACCAATTGGGAAAAATTCAGGTCTTTTACATCGCTGTCGCTGAGATTTCATGTATCACTGCCTGCCCCGGTTGAGTGCTGTACTCACCAAAATGAGGAATCAAAATGACTATCAATCGTGAACTTTTCGATCAGGTAATGGTGCCTAACTATTCACCTTCTGCAGTGATCCCGGTCAAGGGTCAAGGTGCGCGCGTATGGGACCAAAATGACAAAGAATATATCGATTTCGCGGGCGGTATCGCAGTAAATTGTCTGGGTCACTGTCACCCTGCATTGGTTGCAGCGCTGAAAGAACAGGGCGAGAAAATCTGGCACCTGTCGAATGTCATGACCAATGAGCCGGCACTGCGCCTGGCGAAAAAACTGACTGATGCGACCTTCGCAGACAAAGTTTATTTTGCGAACTCTGGTGCAGAAGCCAACGAAGCCGCGTTAAAGCTGGCGCGTCGTTGGGCACTGGACAAATTCGGTGAGCAAAAATCACAAATCATCGCATTCAATAAAGGCTTCCACGGCCGTACTTTCTTCACTGTGACCGTGGGTGGTCAGGCTGCGTATTCAGATGGCTTTGGTCCTAAGCCGGGCGATGTTGTACACAGCGACTACAATGATCTGGCAGCACTGGAAGCACTGATCTCAGACAACACCTGTGCGGTAATGATGGAGCCACTACAAGGTGAAGGCGGTATCATTTCACCTGAGGCAGATTTCGTGAAAGGTGTACGTGCTCTGTGTGATAAGCACAATGCGCTGTTGATCTTTGATGAAGTGCAAACCGGTGTTGGCCGTACTGGCGACCTATATGCGTATCAGGGACTGGGTGTGACACCTGATATCCTGACTACCGCTAAAGCGTTGGGTGGTGGTTTCCCAATCGGTGCGATGATCACAACCGCTGAGATTGCAGAACATCTTAAAATTGGTACCCACGGTTCTACTTATGGTGGTAATCCGCTGGCATGTGCGGTTGCAGAAGCGGCGCTGGATACAGTGAATACCCCTGAAGTACTGAATGGCGTTAAAGCCAAAGAAGCACTGTTCCGCGAGCTGCTGAACGAGATCAACGAGAAGCACCAGGTGTTCAGTGAGATCCGTGGTAAAGGCTTGTTACTGGGTGGTGTACTGAACGACAAGTATCAGGGTAAAGCGAAAGAATTCCTGGTAGAAGGTATTAACCAGGGCGTGATGTCTTTGGTTGCCGGTGCAAACGTTGTGCGCTTCACACCGTCTTTAGTTATTCCTGATGCGGATATTCGCGAAGGGATGGCACGTTTTGAAGCGGCTGTAGCCAAAGTGGTTGCGAACGACGCCTAATACCTGTCGGTGACATGTGGGTCGCACTTAATGTGCGACTCAGCTATCTACATTTTTTGAGGAGTAAGCGGGCTCATGATGATCCTTCGCCCAATCCAGAAAAGCGATTATTCAGCGCTTTTGAACATTGCCCAGGAGTCGGGGCATGGCTTTACTTCATTGCCGGTCAATGAAGAATTGCTGCAAAACAAGATCGAACGTTCCGTTGCTTCATTTGGCAAAGAAACAGATGTACCTTTTGATGAAGGCTACTTATTTGTACTTGAAGACAGTGAAACAGGCGAAGTCGTTGGCACCAGTGCCATCGAAGCTGCAGTGGGTCTTGATGATGCCTTCTATCACTACCACTTAAGTAAAGTGATCCACTCATCGCGGACGTTGAATGTTTACAAAGCAGTGGATATTCTGACCCTGTGTAATGACTACACCGGTGCCACTGAGTTGTGCACATTATTCCTGCGCGATAAATACCGTCGCGGGCTGAATGGCAAGTTATTGTCTAAGTCACGCTTCATGTTTATTAACCAACATCGTGACCGTTTTGCGGACACTGTGATTGCTGAGATGCGCGGTGTGTCTGATGAGAATGGTGACAGCCCATTCTGGCAGTGGCTGGAAGAGCACTTCTTCTCGATGGACTTCCCGACTGCGGACTACCTGACCGGCATTGGTCAAAAAGTCTTTATCGCCGAGCTGATGCCTAAGTACCCTATCTACGTTAATCTGCTGAGCAAAGAAGCCCAGTCAGTGGTGGGTGAAGTGCATGACAACACGCGCCCGGCGATTGAACTGCTTAAGAGCGAAGGTTTTACGTTTAATGGCTATGTCGATATTTTCGACGCAGGTCCCACGGTAGAAGCCAAAGTTGACAACATCCGCACAGTGCGCGAAGTACGTAAGTACACAGCGCGCATTGACGAAGCGATGCAGATTGACGCAGAAGGTTCCCCCGTCATGATAGCTAATGATAAACTAGCGGGATATCGTGCGACGGCACTGACGTTAACGCTGCCAGAAAAAGCAACAGAAGTTGCCATCCCTGGTGCGGTGGCGAAGGCCCTGCAGATCGCTGACGGTGACACCGTTAGTATTGCAACTCTTTAATTGGGAAAGAATTATGACAACACACGCAGCACAATTTATCAATGGTGAGTGGCGCTTAGGTGAAGGCGCAGCATTTGCGTCGGTAAACCCGGCCAATAACGAAGAGATCTGGCGTGCCAATGCGGCAACGGCAGAGCAAGTTGACGGTGCCGTAAAAGCGGCCCGCGAAGCCTTCTACAGCTGGGGTGAGCTGGCATTTGAAGAGCGTCTGACTGTGGTTAAGCGCTTTGCTGAACTACTGAAAGAAAACAGTGAAGCACTGGCTGTGGCCATTGCACAGGAAACCGGTAAGCCACTGTGGGAAACGCGCACTGAAGCGGGCGCCATGGTTGGTAAAATCGCGATTTCTGAAAAAGCCTATCATGAGCGTACTGGCGTGGTTGAAAACCCCATGCCAGTGGGTCGTGCGGTTATTCGTCACAAAGCGCACGGCGTAGTTGCGGTATTTGGTCCTTATAACTTCCCGGGTCACCTGCCAAACGGTCATATTGTACCGGCCCTGCTGGCGGGTAACACGGTGATTTTCAAGCCTTCAGAATTGACGCCTTATGTGGCAGAGCTGACGTTGAAGCTATGGGAGCAGGCAGGTCTGCCAAAAGGTGTGATCAACCTGGTACAGGGTGAAGTCGAAACAGGTAAAGCCCTGGCGTCACACAAAGGCATCGATGGCTTGTTCTTCACTGGTTCTTCACGTACCGGTCACCTGTTACACGAGCAGTATGCAGGTCAGCCTGGCAAAATTCTGGCACTGGAAATGGGTGGTAACAACCCATTGATCGTGAAAGATGTTGCTGATACCAAAGCAGCCGTTCATGACATCATCCAGTCAGCGTTTATCTCTAGCGGTCAGCGTTGTACGTGTGCGCGTAAACTGTTCCTGCCAGAAGGCGAACAGGGCGATGTGATCCTAGCGCAACTGCTGAAAGCCACTAAAGCGATTAAGATCGGTGATTATGATGCCGAAGATCAGCCGTTTATGGGCTCAATGATCTCTAACAATGCCGCTGCTGGTATGGTTGCTGCACAGCAACAGCTGGTTGAGCTTGGTGGTGAGATCCTGCTTGAGCTGACACACACTGAAGGCACGGGTTTTGTAACGCCAGGCATCATTGAGTGTACTAAGGTCACTGATTTCCCTGATGATGAGCACTTTGGCCCGTTACTGAAAGTATTCCGTTACAGCGATTTCGATGCCGCAATTGAAAAAGCGAACGACACCAGCTTTGGTTTGTCTGCAGGTTTACTGGGTGATAACCAGGCCGATTATGAGCACTTCCTGCGTCGCAGCCGTGCAGGTATCGTGAACTGGAACCGCCCGATCACAGGCGCATCCAGCGCCGCACCATTTGGTGGTATTGGTGCATCTGGTAACCACAGAGCAAGTGCTTACTATGCAGCAGACTACTGTGCATACCCGGTGGCTTCGGTTGAGCTGGACAAAGTGACTTTGCCAGGCACCTTGAGTCCGGGCCTGACTATCGAGTAAAATCTTACTCAGAGAGAATAAATACTTATTTTCTCATCCTTTAGTATTGAAAAAAGCAGCCAAGCGTCAACTCGGCTGCTTTTTTGTTGGTCTGCAAATATCAAAAGTAGCAATCAAAACTAGTTTCTGCTTAAATCAATAGGAGATGTCATTGATACATTCAGGTGGGCAATATATGGTTTTAGATAAACAAGGATACGATGAGTTAGTCATGTACCTAACGCAACACTTAGCCTTGTTTGAGAAGCCGGGTGTGGTGAAAGCCAATGCACCTAAGGTGTTGGAGTTAATAGAAGATGTGATTGCTGAGCATGTGATCCGCCTCTGTGAGCAACATACCGGATTGACGACCGAACAACGTAGCCTGATAGTCAGAGAAGTTGACGGCATTGTGTATGATTTGCAGGAAGTACTCTCCAGCGTCACTGAGCAGCGCGTCACTGAAGAACAAAGAGAGTTTATTGAGGAATTCGCCGGGTTGGTGAAAAACCTGTTCGACAATGCAATAAACTGACGCAGTCGTGGCTGCTATGTATCAAATATAACACCGCCTATTGGCGGTGTTATTAGTTTTAGGAACTCGAGGAATAATAAACATGCAAGCAAGTGTGAAGTGGGTTGACGGAGATACCTTTATTGGTCGCTCTCATTCTGGTCATAATGTGGTATTCGACGCAGGCGCTGATAGCGCAGCGCCCAGCCCGATGGAAATGGTACTGATGTCGGCAGGCTGCTGTTCATCTGTAGATGTTGTCAGTATTCTGAAAAAAGCCAAGCAGGACGTCAGTGATGTCACTGTAGAGCTAACTGCAGAGCGCGCTGAGAGTGCCCCTAGAGTATTTACCAAAATCAATCTACACTTTGTGGTGACTGGCAATAATGTGGCTGAAAAGCATCTGGCACGGGCCGTACAATTGTCTGCTGAGAAGTACTGTTCTGTGGCCTTAATGCTTGAAAAAGCAGTAGAAATTACCCACAGCCATGAGGTGGTTGAAAACAGCGCAAAATAGTGCTTTTTCGAGACGCTATTTTCGTATAAAATCCGCGAACTTTTATTTCTGCAGCGCAGATTTTCACGTTTTAAGGTGGGTCTATCGTGAACAAGCCCTTTGATAAAATTAAACTCCACGGCTTTAACAACTTAACTAAGAGTTTAAGCTTTAGTATCTATGATATTTGCTATGCCAAGACCGAGCAGCAGCGCAAAGAATATCTGGAATACATCGATGAACAGTATAGTGCTGACCGTCTTACCGACATTCTGCGCGATGTTGTCGATATCATTGGTGCCAATGTACTGAATATTGCCCGCCAGGACTACGACCCGCAGGGTGCCAGTGTCACCATCCTGGTATCGGAAGAGCCAGTTGAACAGCAGACATTCGACAGTAATGAAACACCAGGTCCATTACCGGATTCTGTGGTTGCGCATCTGGATAAAAGCCATATTTGTGTTCACACGTATCCAGAAGCACACCCGCACGATGGTATTTGTACTTTCCGTGCTGATATTGAAGTATCGACCTGTGGTATTATTTCACCACTGAAGGCACTGAATTTCTTGATTCACAAGCTGGAATCAGATGTGGTTACCATTGATTACCGAGTGCGTGGTTTCACCCGCGATGTCAACGGCGTAAAACACTACATCGACCATGCTATTCATTCTATTCAGAATTACATGACCGAAGATACCAAAGAGGCGTATCACATGGTGGATGTGAATGTGTATCAGGAAAATCTGTTCCACACTAAGATGATGCTCAAAGAAACTGATCTGAACACCTATTTATTCGGCATCACAACCGATGATCTGGATGCAGATGAGGAAGATCAGATCCGCGAGCGTCTGAACCGCGAGATCCAGGAAGTGTTCTACGGTCGAAACCTGCCGGAATAACCAGCTGGTGCTATCCATATCGATATAAAAAA
>NZ_PNCJ01000026.1 GCF_005887115.1 Pseudoalteromonas rubra
GATTAGTTGACCACTACAAACTGAGCTACTTCGAAGGAAGAGTTACATGGGCACCTCTCTAAACTAAGCGGATAAAGCAGCTTACCTTGGTGAATGAGGGAAGTTCATTAAGAAATTATATTATGGCTGGAGGAGTGCACTTGAGAGCTTCTTATAGACAACCTGTTACAGCTGTTGTTTCTCGTGACAGCTTGAGATGACAACACGGGTAGAGTGAGTTAAAGGTTTCCTCGGTCAAAGAAAGTTGACGTAGACTATTGAATGACTAGTTATTTATTGATTTTTATTGGGATAGTGATTGATATATCGTCTTGCTTCTTTAATTCAAAAAAGAGTTTAAGGCGCGGGGGAGTGTCCGGGATACTTGTTATTCCAGCTGTTTTGTATCTACTGGTATTTCTATGGGACAGAGAACTAGTGGTTTTTGCAAAGACTCTAGATGTTGCAATATTCATTGGAATACATCTAGCTTTGCAATATGGTATTCCAAGCCTATTTTATCAAAGGAAGGACAATAGTCGAAACAAAAAGGAAAGCAAAAACAGAGTTGCACGGACGTATTTGGACGCTCCGGCGATGTCAAACCGATCAGGCCTGCGGGATAGCGAGTTTTCTTGACCTCTTTTACCTGTTTTAACGAATTACAAGGAAACCCGCTCAAAATTCGCACTCAGCAGTGTTTTTTGTTTAATAATGCCTGCGCGCCATATTGTGAATTTGGGAACAAGGATGCAGAGACCAACAGTGTAGGGGCAGTCGCACCAATTAGAGGTGTCATGTATCGTTCAATAAGCCTTATTGCGTAAATAGACGACATAGACACAGTGGAACTAAATCGGAGGTATCCTTGATTAGAGAAAACTACTTTAATAAAAGAGCTTCCCTGCATTGCGTTGCAATTGCTGTGATTTATCTGGTTCTAGATATTAAACTTCTGTTCTTTGGAGAGAGTCAAACCCTGAACTTTGAATTTTTGTTCAATGTTAAGGTGTTTGTATGTTTTCTGTACTTACTATACTCAGAAAAGATAACTGGATACTTTGAGCAAGAGGATAATCTGCCGTTAGACTTTACGCTTCATATGACTGCATTTTTATTTATGCTTTGGCTCATGATCGTGCCCGGAATCTTTGGCATCGCTTTTTCAAAGTATTTTGGGTGTGTCCTGATAATACTGTTGATAGGGTCAGTACCTATATTGTTTGAGGTTATAAAGTGCAGAGAAGTTAACCATGCCAGCTTTGGTCTCGTGAGTGTGGAGTTGCTAATTAAAGCAGCCTTTGTCTTCTGTGCTATCGTTATTTTGATGTATCTCGTATCTGGCAATTGGTCATGGGAAATCAGGCCGATCCACACACTGATTAAAAATCACTATTTATAACTTTGGGAAAGATGTCAGACAAATTTTTACTATAGTATTCGTCAATCTTAAAGTTAACTTAGCCTTCATTAAACTTAGATATAAGCCCGCACTCTACAAAAATAACTCTTTAAACTGATCCCACAGCCCTAGCGACTCATTGGCAAAAATATCTATACCTAACCAGGACTTAAGCAGATAAAGAACAACGAGTATAATACCCAACAAGATCATGGCAACAACTAATAAGGTAATCAAAAACATAATTGCTGCTGTGACTCTTTCTGTGTGGCTCAGGCGACGTTTGTTCACCCCGCCCAGAAAGACAAAATAAAAGCTCCAGGGTAAAAAGGGTAACGCCAGAGTGGGTCTGAAATCTATTTTATGATTGTTCCAGTCTCGGGTATTGATTGCTTTTTGCAGTGCTTTGCGTTGTTTATAAGTAAAGCTTGCTGCAACCTCAGGGTCCATTTTGCCAAGGAGCTGCTTAACATGAGCATGTCGTTGGTCTGATTTATTCACCGTCATACAGCCTCCTTAGCCATTGAGTCATATCAGTATTGAGACGGCAACAGGTTTTACGTGCGCACTCACCCCAAAAGATTTGCCAAGCTTTCTCTAAGTTTAGCGCTTTAAGCTCTGCTATCAATAGCTGCGGCCAATCAATCACGGCATTGCTTAATTGTGCCTGTCATGTCCCAAACTTGGCTTAGGGGTTGTAAGTTAATAATAGTATTGGCCTGAACTATATCTCATTTTCATCCAACCATAGTACGACCACCACCGAAGCATGGTGTGAGTAATTCTGTAGACTGCTAAAAAGCTCGGTGGCTATGGCGGTTTCACTTCGCTGGTCAGTTGAGTTTATTGTATGAAATACAGCCCACTTGAACACTTGCTTACGAGGCAAATTGAGGCACAAAGGAGTAATGACATTGGTACTGTTAAAATACCTCGATACCACATTTTACACGACACAAGAGTTGCTTGAGTTGGCAGATATCTCTGACCAAACACTCAAAGCATTCCAAGATAACAAATTGATGCCCAGAGCTTCTTATACGCTTAGTCTCAACTTAAACTGTGATTCGTTCTTTGGTCATTTTAAAGACAGTCACACACTGGAGTACTACGCGAAGGGCTACGCGCTGTGGTTGAATGTTATTAGGAAGGAACAAAATAAAGCACAGGTCTATGAGATATTTTCTGCCCGTTACCGAAATATGCTCACCCGACTTAATTGTCTTGGATATAGTTCAAATCACCCTAAGTTAACCACCTTTCTTGCTGATCATATTGCACAAGAGTGGCAGCACTTTTTAGATGGTACTTATGGCTTGTGCACTCGTTCTGGCTTGCCAGAGGAGATTGCTGCTAAAGAGTTTGCCATTATCAAGATAAACGAGCTTTGTGACTTGAAGCTGTTGGGCCAAGCAGACCGTGAAGTTTTAACTTTTGCCGTCAATTTACTAGATGGTGTGAGCGCACCATTTGCCCCGCACGAGCGGGATAGAAGCTCAAGGCGTCGTTTCGTTGATGACGTGAGGGAAAAGTATGGCCTTACAGCCAGTCCAATATCACTGAATGCCGGTATGAAGCCAGACCAAAACTCCAGCACGGGTCGCAGCGACAATTGGTAATTGCACTGTGTGCTAGGGTTGTGTTTACCGCTTGACGGCCCAGGCGGTAAACAGCCCGGCACTGATAAACATAAACAAGCTGTAGATACTTGGTGCTATAGACATCACTTCATTGCCCAACAGACCGGTAGTTACCAAAAGGGCGAGAGTGCCGTTTTGCAGGCCAACCTCAAGGGTAATGGTGCGGGTCTGTGTATCGCAGCGCAATAAAATACGCGCGACCAAAAAACCCATAATCATAGAAATCAGGTTTAAGGTGATCACAGAAGGACCCGCCTTGATCAGGTAGTCAACCAACTTATCGCCCAGTTGAATACAAATACTGACTATCACCAGAAGCAATACTGCGACTGAAAACCAGCTGATATAGGGGCTGGCTGATTTAGCAAAGCGAGGCCACTTTGCATTGACAGCCATGCCAACCAGAACTGGCAGAACACCGACCACAATAAGCTGCAACCAGGCTTTGAGTACCGGAAACTCTATCAAGGTGTTATTTTGTCCGTAATAGTCGATTGCCCATGCAGCCAACAATGGCAAACTAAATGGGGTGATAAACCCTATCACGGCAGTTAAAGACACCGACAGACCGACATCCCCTTTGGCCAGATACGAATAGAGGTTGGAGGTTGTGCCACCGGGGCATAAAGCCAAAATAAATAAGCCAATTGCCAACTCTCCTGTAAGCCCTGTGATCGCAATAACAGCAATGGCAAGCAAGGGAAGTAGAACCAGCTGACACAGTGCCCCAATGAAAAAGCTTTTGGGTTGCATAAACACGCGCTGAAAGTCTGCCATTTTCAGGCTAAGGCCGACGCCAGTCATGATCAGTATGAGCGCAATGGGTAAGCCTATTTCAATTAAATCAGATGGCATGTTTTTGTCCTTGTTTGGCCTGACTCAGCTTAATTTTAACAACGGATGTGATATGCCGTCACAGGTATTTTGTACAGGTGGGATGTGAAGTGCGTATGACGACAGTGCAGAGACATCAAGCTGAACTGCAGCGGAAAATTCGAAGGAGACAATATAGCCAGGTTCAGGCACTGCATCGGGCTGTATGCGTTGAGTGCTTCAAAACAGCTGTATCTATGCCTATTATTGTCATACTGGTGACTTTTTTGTCCGGCAATCGATTAAACTGCACTTCCTGACCATAGGTAAGCTAAGCCTACCCTACAGTGGTTGAGCCTGATAAAATACAGATAAACACAGGGGAAATAAAGTTATGAAATTAGCAAGCTTAAAGTTGGCCTTTGGAATGGGTCTGTTGTTTTTCAATACGTGTGCACTGGCCGCGGGTTGGACAGCACCTACCAGAATCACCTCAGTGGGCCAATATGGCACCAATTCAACCTTTTTCACCACCGAAGCTGATGTTAGCCAATGTGGCGATAAGAAAAAGCTCTTCTTTTTGACGAGTGATGCAACTGATCCTGAAAAATTCTACAGTACTTTGCTGATGGCATTTGCTTCCGGGAAAAGAATGAAAGTGTATTTACATGATCCCGTTGTTTGTGGTCCTGAAAATGCTCAAAAAATAAATGCAGCAAACTTTTTCTATGTTTTTGATTAGTACGCTTTGCCATTAAAGTAAAAAATAGTCTGTCCCAGGACAGGTCATTTTTTTATATCTCGCATGTTGTTGGTGCTGAAAGTTAAAAATTACGGTGTTCAGCCATATAGTTTTTACTCAGATACTTCAATCCCAAAACTATCAACGGCTGCACCTTTTAAGAGCGAGGTATCGTTATATACGTTGCCCGCATCGCCTTTTTGAAACTCCCGCCTGAGAGCCTCAAGTTCACCCGAAAAATTCAGCACAGCGACATCCAGGTTTATCTCAATCCCCTCAACTAAGGTGATGTTGGTATTTACACTGGTACCAAATTCGAAATCGGGAATGGTCGCCTGAGGTTTACTCATGACTTCCCATCGGACTTTACCATTGACAGTGTCTTCCCATAGCAACGTAATCACAACCATTCTAACTCGTGAATCCACCTCCGAAAAATCATGGTCGAACAGATTTCCGCTGTTTTGGTCTGCCAAGGACCGTGCAAATTGCTCGAACCCATTTTGAAAAGCGCTGTTGAATAGCAAAGGCGCGGTGCTCTCAGGCTGGCCGTCATCAGCAATGGTGTTTATGGTCGCTGATGAGGTGTACATATCAAAGCCCGGCAAATAAGTGTGCTCAGTAACTGAGTTGTAAGCATAGCTGATGATGGCAAGGTCAGGGAAGATAAACTTATTTCGCTGGTTTGAGCTCAGAATAAACTGAGTGCTAAGCTCTTCTTTATCATCAAAGGAGCTCAGAAATACGCAAGAATTAGGATAACCTTTGTTCGCGAAGGGTAAAGCGGCTATATTTACCCTCGCACCTTGGCTGTTAAAGGCGTCATCGGTTAACTCAAGCAGCCGGTTTCCTTCCAGGTTAAACAGGCCGTCACGCACATCACTGTAGTCTTCATTGCTGATATGCAGGATTTCATTCTTACTCTCGGTACATAAATAGGCCGTAGCTGGTTCTGGGTTGTGCAAAGAGATCTCGTCTCCACTAAAACCGCAGATATAGTAAGTCTGGTTGACTGGCAGTAGGGGCACTGGGGGCCACATTTTTCCTTGGGTGGTCACAGCTAGGCTTCTGATCAAACTCGATTATGCCGTAACCTGTGTTGGTAACATCCAGTAAGGTATAGAGCTGAGTGTGCAGTGTCTGGTCATCTGTACTCTTGGTAACTAAAGAATCATGATGTGTGTTCTCAGGTAGTGTTTGTGCGAGTTTACCGTCTGCACCTGTTTTAGCACTGGCCATGACCTGGCCACTGGCATTATGAAAAATGACACCGGCAACTATGGGGTTAGGAATTGCACTACAGTCGTTGATAAGTGTGGTTGTCACTGAAAACGATGTGGTTGAGTTGTCATTATCCGGTTTTGAGGTATTGGCTTTTGTTTGTTGTTCGTTACCTGCAACTGTCTTATCGCCGGATGCACCACCCTTATCGCTGGATGAACCACCGCAAGCAGAGAGCGTTATTGCAGTACTGATAGCTAAAAAAATCCTTTAAATTTCATTTTTTCTCCAATTTATAAATCGTTATTTCCGTACACAGTAAAGCTAAATAGCATTTTAACAGATATGGATGTGCTTGCATTATGGACAAGATGCTTAATTTGCACTCAAAGCTGGCAGACTGATTTTTTAGATGGAAATGAGGGCAGAAAATGAGAAATGCCAAAATGCCGCCTCTAGTGTAGTTTGAGCCAGCCAGGACGTAAACTTGTCGCAGGGACCCGAGGTCGTTCTAGTCATACCTTGCTCAGGTGCTGTTACACTGTCCACTGAGGAGGTTAGACAAGCTAATAGGCGCTCACTCAGCAGACGAGGATGCTCTGTAAGACTCTGGCAATGCAACCTCTTTGGCAGAAGTTGCATTGCCCGGCGATTAGTTGAAGTCGGTACACGGACCTGTAACTACGCAATACTGTCCGGGGCCTGGGCTTGTCGCAATGGTATCTGTGTCGGTTGGTGGCGGACAGTTACGATAACTTGGATAGCTGCTATCAGGTTCAATGTTGCCGCCTGCAACGTTAGGCGTTTGCGCCAGGTTTAACTGCTGAGACTGAGATAGCGCTTTTAATTTGGTTTTTTTGACTTGTAATTTCATGAATTATTCCTTAATTATTCATTTTAGAAGAGACCTACGATTTTCCTGCTGTAGGTACATTTAATGTGCATGATGTGTTTTTTGTTGTCAAACTATTTCTTTGGTGTTTCTTTTTTGTATTTTTAAGCGGTGGGTTGAAAGCCCGTGAAACGGGCTTTGCTGTATGCTTAAAGTTTAGTTACAGACACCTGTTATCACGCAGGGGCTGCCAGATGCACATTCTGCTGTGAGTGGAATACAATCCCGGTTCCACCAGGAAAACTCTCCTCCGGCAATCTGAGGTGTTTGGGCCGGAATCAGCTTTTTTGCCTCTGAAAGGGACTTCAGGTGCGATTTTTTCATTGTCAGTTTCATTTTTATCCTTTGTAATGTTCGTTATTCTTCCTTTACTGCAAACGTCAAAGGGGCGTTTTTAATTTGTCGCATCATTGCCTAGGTTGTCAAACAGTTTTAATTAGAGTAAATAAGTGACTATCATGGGTGGCATTTGCAGTTGGTCCGGGCCTTCGATAACGTGGCATTGTCTGTCAGTGAACCAGATATGGTCTGAGCTCGCTAAAAGCGCTACAATTCATCTTCAATATTTGCAGGCAGAGAACACCGCGTGACCGTTGATCGTCAACTTATCAGTACTTTACACACCGCATTTACCAGTATTTTCCAGCGATCTTTATATGCTGACAAAGTCATTCAGCACCATATACATGATAATCCGCAATGGCGTCGTGAAGACAAAGGTTATTTTGTCACGACTCTTTATGACTTGGTGCGGTTTGTACGCAAGCTGGCGTACCTTAGTAACGCCAGTGAGCAAGAGTTTTGGCCTATCTGGCAGGCGTATCAGTTGATCAATGATGAGCACATCCCTGACTGGCCAGAAATGCGCGACTTGTCAAAGTCTGACCTGAATGAGCGATTTGAAAACGCGCCGCTGGCGATCCAGCTTAGTTATCCTGATTGGCTGGATACACTGGGAGAGTCTCAGCTTGGACAGCAGTGGCCTGTTGTGGCTGACGCCTTAAATTGTGCACCGGGTTATTACCTCAGAGCCAATACATTGAAAAGCTCAGCCCAATCGCTCGCCGGTAAGTTAGCTAAGGAACAGATCCCGAGCGAGCCTGTTTCCCCGGAATTGCCGGATGCACTGACTATTCAGGCAGTCGATAAACTATTTAAATCCACCGCGTTTCAGTCAGGCGAATGCGAAATGCAGGATGCAGGTTCTCAGCAGATAGCCCCTTTACTGGATGTTGCGCCCGGTATGAAGGTCGTTGATGCCTGCGCCGGAGCGGGGGGAAAGAGCCTGCACCTCGCAGCCTTGATGAAAAACAAAGGCCGTTTACTGTCTATGGACATTCATCAGCACAAGCTTGATAACCTGAAAAAGCGAGCAAAGCGAGCCGGTTGCCATATGATTGAAACGCGGCTTATTAAAAATAATAAGACTATTAAACGACTTAAAGATAAATTCGACCGGGTTTTACTTGATGTACCGTGCTCGGGAACCGGTGTGTTACGGCGTAACCCTGACAGCAAATGGCACCTGACAGAGCAAAGTGTCGATGATCTTATTGCGCTCCAAGCTGGTCTGCTGCAAAGATACAGCCAGATGTGTCGCCCAGGTGGTAAGCTGGTGTATGCAACCTGTTCAGTGCTGCCAGTTGAAAATCAACAGCAGGTTGCACAGTTTCTGGATGCTAATCCTGACTGGACTTTGCAGCGGGAACTGAGTTTACTGCCGGGTATAAACTCAGAGTTTGACGGATTTTATGGCGCCGTGTTGTGCCGTAACGAATTAACACAAGATTAAAATAGGATAAAACACATGAATCCAATTATTGCCTTGCTCAAAGAGCACAACATCAGTGACGAAAAAATCAATGAAGTATTTCAGGCGTTGACCGAAAACCCGCTAATGGCTATGGCCGTTGTCCAGCAGTTGAATATTCCCGCTGATAAACTACAACAGCTGATGGCACTCGTGATGCAAAACCCGGCTCTGATCAAAGAAGCTGTGCAGGAGCTTGGTCTTGATTACGATAAAGTTGAGCAAGCAAAAGCGCAGCTTAAACAATAAGTAATCACATCAATACAAACAGGCTGGAAATCCTATCCAGCCTGTTCGTCGACCGACTTTTTCAGACTTCACATCAGACAAACCCGCTTCCTTTGACTAAACTAGATGCTAATCGCGTGGTAGCACTATTTTAAGAATAAGGATACATAATGCTCTCCAGCAAATCCCTTGAACACGATTCACCTATGGTGTTTGTGTTATTTACGGCAGTTGCCTGTTTATTTTATTTTTTTCGTCCTGGCTCAATGCCGCCAGAGCCACAAACTGATAAACCTGCCTCGGCTCTGTTTCCAAAGAACTTGCAGCACTATCTCAGTAACCCCGGTGCCAAGGTTGTATTAGGGATCGATGTGTCACATTATCAGGGGGCCGTCGATTGGCAGCAGGTTGCACAAACCGGGATACAGTTTGTTTATATTAAGGCTACTGATGGCATTACATATAGAGATCCAGCATTCTATTCCCACCTAAAAGGTGCACAGGCAGCAGGTCTGCAAACTGGTGCATACCATTTCTTTGAACCAGACGATGACCCGATTAAACAGGTGGACAACTTTGTGACGACCGTGCATGGCCTCGGGCTCACGCTCATGCCTATGCTGGATGTCGAGATCACCAGTAACCGCTCTGCGGAGCAGATCAGCAACGGGGTTGCAAAGTTCATAGCCGCAGTGGAGCAGCGAACGGGGTGTCAGACGGTCCTCTATAGTTATGGCGATTATTGGCAAGAGAATTTGTCGGCGCAATTTGCCAGCCAACCTTTTTGGTTAGCTGATTACGCCGCCAGCCCCGGTGTACCAAAGCAGGCGCAAGCCTGGTGGCTGTGGCAATATTCAGATTCTGCGCGAGTGCCCGGGGTAAAGACCCAAGTTGATATCGATGTGGTGATAGCAGGTGAATCAGGGTTAGAGGCAATGAAGTGCACAAGTAAAGGAGCAAAATCATGAACTTTTCGAAACAACTTTGGCAACATGAGCACACAGTGATGCGAGCACTTTTATTGCTGGTTGTTGTGAGCTTTTTAACTTTGATCGTGCTCCACTACCACGAATGGCAGCAACGTCCGGATGCGCTGTATCTGAGTAATCAGGCATATCTGCACCATGTTGAGGTGCAGGCTTTGGACGATTTATTCTATCTTGCCGAGATCAATGGTCTGCTTAAAGTGGTTGAAAGCAGCCAGGTAGGCGTGTCTTTTATTGCCGAATTTAAAGTGGATGTTGGCAATATGATTGCGACGGTCACGCATTATTTGCAGCAAGGGATTAATCTTAACCTAGCGTCACTGGTTGCTGTGGAGATCCTATCCTTACTCAGTGAAGCGGCCCATGTCATCGTTATGCCTTTATTGGTGGTTATTTTGAGCGGCGCGACAATCTGGCTGTGTGCTGAGCTATTTGGTTTGCCTGTCGTTATGTGTGCGGTGCTTAAGCGGGTATGTGAAGGCTTACTACTTACTTTTGTATTGCTTCACCTGATGCTGCCTTATGCTATCCATATTGGCGGAGCCATCAGTCACTCCGTCAGTGCCAGTTACAAAACCACGGGTCGCACAGCATTACTGCAATATCATCAGGATGTCACACGTGGGCAAAATAAAGCGTCGTTAAAAGATAAAGCGGAGTCGAGTATTCATGAGTTGGAGAGGGTATCACCCAAACATGTCAGATATCAGCAAAATGCTTTATCACACTATTTAGTCAGTACCCTGGCGGTTAATCTGTTTGATCTGATCTTAATGCCATTACTGCTTATTTGGGGATTCTATCGTGTTGTGAAGGGGCTGTACTTGCACGCACAGGAAACATACCGAATAACAAAAAGCAGTGAAGCAGAAACGATAAAAGGGCCATAAAGGCCCTTTGGTGAAGTATCGTTCAAGTTAGTTTGGTTACTCTAACCCCTTAAAGCAACCAACCAATTGTTTTGCAACTGAGGCTTATCTCATTAAGTTTCTAAGCTAGCGAGAGGAAAAACCCTGCAATTGCTGCGCTCATTAGGTTAGCCATAGACCCTGCTAAAACCGCCCTGAGCCCTAAGCGTGCGATATCCTTTCGTCGACTTGGCGCCATACCGCCCAGTCCGCCTAGTAAGATGGCTATCGATGACAAGTTAGCAAATCCACATAACGCGAATGTGACAATCGCTTGTGTGTGTTCACTTAACGTGTCGCGATAATTCATAAAGTCCAGGTAAGCAACAAACTCATTCACAACCAGTTTCTGGCCGATAAAGCTGCCCGCCTGAGTGGCTTCTGCCCAAGGTACGCCTAACATCCAGGCAACCGGGGCAAATACATAGCCTAAAATTTCTTGTAATGTCAGTGTCGGGTGATCAAAGAAACCACCAATACCGCCTAATAAACCGTTTAAGAGTGCAATCAGTGCTACAAATGCTAATAGCATTGCACCTACATTAAGCGCCAAATGCATACCACTTGAAGCGCCTGCTGCCGCAGCATCGATCACATTAACCGGTTTGTCGTCACCGCTATCAACCTCAGCAAGGTTTTCTTTCGGCTTTTCGGTTTCCGGCACAATCATTTTGGCCATCAGGAAACCGCCTGGTGCTGCCATAAAGCTGGCTGCAATCAGATATTTAAGTTCTACACCAATGGCAACATAGCCAGCCATGACTGAGCCTGCTACCGTTGCCAGACCACCTACCATGACGGCAAAGAGCTCTGACTGGGTCATCTTAGGAATGAAAGGCTTTACGATTAAAGGTGCTTCAGTTTGTCCCACAAAAATGTTGGCCGTTGCCGACAAAGACTCTGGTCTGGACGTTTTCAGCAGCTTTTGTAAACCACCCCCTAAGATTTTGATGATCCACTCCATAATGCCGATGTGGTATAACACACCTACTAACGCGGAGAAGAATACGATCACCGGCAATACCTGGATCGCAAAAATAAACCCTATGTTGTCTGCACCCGCTAGCGGGCCAAACAGGAAACTGATCCCATCATTGGCGTAACCAATGACAGATGAAACCGCTTTCGACATGGCCGCAAGCGCGTTTTTACCGGCTTCTACGAAAAGTACAAAGCCACCAATGAGTATTTGCATGATAAATGCGATACCCACGGTCCGATAATTAATGGCACTACGCTTGGTGGAAGCTGCGTAGGCGATGGCTAGTAGCATTAACATGCCGACTAAGCTCATTATTGTTGTCATGCCAGATTGTTCCCGTATTATTCTTGCAGTAAATATTTTATTTTACTTTTAATAATATCAATCGCAACGCGATTCATACCGCCACGGGTAACGACCAAGTCGGCATTGTGCTTTGAAGGCTCAATAAACTGGTAAAACATCGGTCTTACCGTTGCCTGATATTGCTCAACCACCGAAGAGATACTTCTACCGCGAGTTTCTATGTCTCGTTGCATTCTTCGCAGTAGACAGATATCAAGCGGCGTATCAATAAATACCTTGATATCAAATTCTTCGATTAATGCTGGATCGCTTAACAGTAAAATCCCTTCAACGACTAATATCTTTGCTGGGTTTACCGTGCGTGTCTCACTACTGCGCGTATGTTGAGCATAGTCGTAAGTCGGTACTTGTACAGACTTACCTTGACGCAGTTGCGTCAGGTGCTCTTTCATTAACGCATGTTCAAACGCATCCGGATGGTCATAGTTCGTTTGAGTTCTGTGTTCAAACGGCAAATGCGATTGATCTTTATAATAGGCGTCTTCTTCTATAACGGCGATGGCACCCGATTCTAGTTCGTTTACTAATTCGTTATAAATAGTTTGACTAAAAAGAGACTTACCGGACGCAGATGCGCCGGCGATGGCTATAATTGTTCGTGTCACTAAAGTTCACACCCAGCAGTTATTAATGTTGGAAGATCACAATAGCAAAAAAGACACGATTAATCTCTTTTGCCTCGCTTAAGGATCAAATTTAATTGTTTTGGTTATAACAAAACAGGACTTATGTCCGCTGGTCCAATTAGTGATGAGATTTAATTAATATAGGTACAAATGGTTTTTTGTTATGCTTTTATGACAGCGGACTTATGTCCTGTACGTTAATTTTGGCTACAAATAAAGTAACACCCTCTGATGAGTATCGATGATAAAAAAACAAAATCGCAGCGCGTCAGAATAAACAGATAAGAGGTAGATTATGGCAAGAGCAATCATATTAATGGCAGACAGCTTAGGAATAGGGGCTGCACCTGATGCCGATAAATTTGGAGATGCTGGTGCCAATACCTTAGCTCATCTGTTAGCAGCTTATAAGAAAGAGAGAGGCGAAGCCTTATCTTTACCTACTTTAAGTAAGTTAGGTTTGATTGCAGCATGTGAAGCTGCAGGCAAAGAAACGTGTGAAGTCGCCGAGCGCATAGAGCCACAAGCAGCCTGGGGCTACGCAAAAGAGTTATCCAGCGGTAAAGATACGCCGTCTGGACACTGGGAAATGGCAGGCGTACCTGTGTTATTTGATTGGGGTTACTTTCCCAATACACAGCCGTGTTTCCCGCAAGAATTTATTGATGAGTTGTGCAAGCGCGCAGAAATCCCGGGTATTTTGGGCAACTGCTATGCATCAGGCACGACTATATTAGAGCAACTGGGGGAAGAGCACGTCAAAACTGGCATGCCTATTTGCTACACCTCAGTTGACAGTGTGTTTCAAATAGCCGCACATGAGCAGTCATTCGGCCTTGACAAACTTTATCAGGTATGTGAAATCGCACGGGCACTGCTTGATGAAATGAATATAGGACGAGTGATTGCGCGGCCATTTATAGGCACTTCGAGTGCCGACTTTATTCGTACTGGTAATCGTCGCGATTACTCAGTGTTGCCACCGTCGCCAACAGTGTTAGATAAGCTGGCGAATGATGGTGGTGAAGTAATTAGTATAGGTAAAATCGCTGATATCTATGCACACCAGGGCATTACGCAAAAGCATAAAGCTCCTGGGTTGATGAACCTGCTGGAAAAAACCAGCGAAGTCATCGACAGTGCGCCGGACCATAGCCTGATCTTCACCAATTTGGTGGATTTCGACGAACAGTTTGGTCATCGCCGCAATGCGGTTGGATATGCTGAAGCGCTGGCACAATTTGATGCCTTTTTACCGACTATACTCGACCAGTTAAAAGACGATGATCTGCTGCTTATTACGGCTGATCACGGTTGTGATCCGACCGCACCGGGCACAGACCACACCCGCGAATATGTGCCAGTATTGGCGTATCGCAACGGAATGAACAATACTCCGTTAGGTGAAAGAAACAGCTTCGCAGATATGGGTCAGACACTGGCTCAATGGTTTAACTTATCTGCTTGTGAATATGGTGACGGCTTTGCAGCCAAACTCGCTAAGGCTTGATTTAAAGGAAACATGTTATGAGTACTCCGCATATTAATGCTAACCCAGGTGATTTTGCAGAAACGGTGCTAATGCCAGGGGACCCACTGCGTGCCAAGTACATTGCTGAAAACTTTTTGCAAGACGCACGTCAGGTAACGGACGTACGCAACATGTTTGGTTTTACCGGCACATACAATGGTAAGCCAGTTAGTATTATGGGCTCAGGCATGGGTATTCCATCTATGTCTATTTACGCTCGCGAGCTGATTGTCAGCTTTGGTGTTAAAAACCTAATTCGTATCGGTACATGTGGTGGTATCAATCAGGATACCAAAATCCGTGATGTGATCTTTGCACAAGGTGCCAGTACAGATTCCAACGTAAACCGCGCTCGTGTGCGTGGTTATGATTTTGCAGCGCTTGCTGATTTTGGCTTGCTGGAGAACGGTGTCAATGCAGCACGCCGTCTTGGTATTGAAGCGAAAGTGGGCAATGTATACACCACAGACACTTTCTATCAGGCAGACAGCAGCTTTTACCCTGAGCTTGATAAGTTGGGCGTACTGGCTGTTGATATGGAAACGGCGGGTCTGTACGGCGTTGCAGCTGAGTACGGTGCAAAGGCAATGGCATTATTCACAGTAAGTGATCACGTGATCACAGGTGAAGCAACGCCGCCTGAAGAGCGTCAAAGCACGTTCAACGAAATGGTTAAAATAGCACTAGAATCAATTTAAAGAATTTGGTCCTTTAACAGGGCCTCCCTGTTCCTTGGTAACGTAATCGCAGAGTTTTGGAGACACGCCTAAAACAACGCGAATCACACCCAAAAAGCCGCACTCAGTGCGGCTTTTTTTTGCCTGAAATTTGTTGCTCTATTATCTCTACTATACACTCAGAGTAATTTATCTAATATCAGGTTCAGATAAAATGGTTTTTCCGACGATGTTATTAGTTTGGGGAGTGGCAACCTCCGTATCTGCAACATGTACTATGCCCGTTGAACCACTTAAATCACAGGCCTATAACCTTCCCCAGCAAGCAATTCAAATCTACTTAGACAATAAAGAAAGTCTGCAGCGACAAACATGTCCTGATACAGCACTGATATATCGCTATATTCTGATGGCCGCTATTCGATTGCAAAACTGGCCCATGGTAGAGGAAGTGGTGCAGGCACTACAAGCCGAGCGTTTGGCCTCTGATGTGCAGGGGAAAGAGCTTAATATTATCAATAACATTGGTGTAGCTTATCGCAAAGCTGGTCAAACTGATGATGCGCTGGCCCATTATCGCTGTGCCTTGACCTATGCCGAAACCCACGATGCCAGAGCACTTATTAAAATTAACATTGCGATAGTTCATCGTAATGCGGGACAACCCGCGGTTGGGTTTCGCTTGCTAGAAGGCATAGAGGAAGAGTATTTACCAAATGTAATACTGGCTGGGTTACATGTTGCCAAGGGCAATACAGCGTTACAGATAAAACGGTATGATGAGGCAAAGTATGCTTATCGAAAAGCCCGAGAGCATTATCTGGCAATGAAAGACGATCGCAATGCTCAGGCTGTAGTGCCCAATATGTTAGTTGCGGCATTGGCCACCAATGATCTCACGGCCTACGATCAATTGCGTCCATTAAGCACCTTGGTACCAGAACTACTCTCAGATCATGGGCATCACTTTATTCAGTGGCTGGACACCTTCCGGTCATATAGTTCTGCTAAAAAACTGACTCAGGCACAGCAGGAAAAGTTGCTACAAACAGAAGTTATTGGTCCGGATTACCTCGAGTTTGTTGCTTTGCTGTCGTCTCGCTATGGCCTGAATCAGGATGTGATACAACGAATTGTACAAAAAAGCCGTAACCCTCCATTGCCAGGGGCGCTTGCTAAGCACTGGTGTGGGTCGATGTAATGACCTAGCGTTTTGATGGATTTAACTTAAAAATTTGTTTTTACCCCACTTTATGCCAGATTTAAGAGGCTGACACAATAAAATGAGCGGGAGCAAGTATGGCGAACTGGGTAAATGGTAAAGTGGTTGAGAAGCTGTGGTGGACACCCAGCCTGTTTAGTATCAAGGTAGCGGCTGACATAGAACCCTTTTCTGCAGGCCAGTTTACCAAGCTGGCTTTACCAGTTGAAGATAAGAAAGTATCTCGGGCGTACTCTTTCGTCAATGCCCCTCAGGATCCACTACTTGAATTCTTTCTGATCGAAGTCCCTGACGGTCAGTTATCCTCTCCGTTGGCGGCTTTGGACATTGGTGATGATATTTTGGTGGCAGGAAAGCCTGGCGGTTTTTTTACTCTGGATGAGGTGCCTGACGCCAGTGTATTGTGGATGCTAAGTACCGGTACTGCGATTGGTCCGTTTTTGTCTATGATTGGGGATGGGAAGCTCTGGCAGCGATTTGATAAAGTCGTGCTGGTTAATGGCGTGCGTCATGCACAGGATTTGTGTTATCAGGATATGTTGCTCGATACCGAAAAAATATTTAAGCAATTTAAGTATGTGCCGTTAGTTAGCCGCGAGCCAGTCGAGAACATGTTGGCCGGACGGGTCACGAGCTTACTGGAAAGTGGGGAGTTGTGTAGCCATTGTGGGTTTGCTCAGATCCCCGAGGACAGTCAGTTTATGTTGTGTGGTAATCCAGATATGGTGAAAGACACCGCAGCATTGTTGCAGGGCTTGGGTTTTACGCGCAATCGTCGCGCACAGCCCGGACACATTACAGTAGAGCAATATTGGTAAACGCAAAGCAATGTATCGGGATATTGACACCTGCCTTTGCGAATATTGTGCCCTGTAGGCTCTGAACCTGTATTCTGTTGGCCGAATTTGGTATCTTTCAGGCCAACTTGTCCCACCAAAAGGGAATTTATGAAATATCTATTTGCGCTGTTCTTGTTTGCTTACTCAGTTATGGGGAACGCTAATCCTGCGTTGGATGATCAGGCTAGTAACTACCAATTAGCAAAGACAGAGCAGGAACTAGCAGCAGAGACGGTCGTCGATAAACTCATACAGGCATATAATGCACAAAACATACGACAGTTTATTGCATTATATGCAGAAGATGTTGAGTTTTATATGTATCCTCAAACGCTGATGTTTACGGGAAAAGAAAAGCTAATTGAACGCTACGGGCTGATGTTTAAGAAAATGCACTGTCTTAAAGCAACATCCATAAAACGGATCACCCATGGTTCTATTGTTATTGACCATGAAACTTCTGAAATCTGTAGTAAAAAAGCTGGTGTTGTAGATAAGCGCTCTGAGTTTGTAACCAGCTATCAAGTAGAAGACGGTAAAATCAAAAAAGTAGTATTCTTTCGTTGACCTATTTACAGGCACTGATAATGTTTCTGAGCGTTTTGGTATGGGTACAAACGGTCCCGACTCCCCAACGTTTAAGCACCTGTAGCGCACCTAGTCTTTAGATGTGCGAACGACCTTTAGGTTATCGCACATCAACGCTTCTTTTAATGCATTAACCCGCTAAAGCTGAGGAAAGTCTGAATGTTCAAGGCACAGCAGAGCACTAAATATGCTGCCTGTCAGAATAGGGCGCCCTGAACTTACGTCGTGTTGCGAGATACTTACCAGTGTTCAACCAGTTCTTTAAAGCTCGGATTGCTCTCAAGTACCTGAAAGGATGGCTCGTGTGTCAGTTCATTTTTCAGGTTTGGTGAGTAAGCCAGGGCCATTTTAATGTCGGCTATGGCATCTGCTTGCTGTTCCAGCATGGCGTAAGCACAGGCACGTTGCCAGTAGGCGTAGCCATAGTCGCTGTCGATTTCCAATGCCTGATTACACAAGTTGATCGCAGGACCTGTTTGTTCCAGCTCCAGCAGTGCATCGGCTTTATACACCAGTGCTTCCACGTCATCCGGATGGCGCTTGAGTATTTCGTCGTACATTTCAATTTTACCCTGCATATCACTTTCGAGGTTAGCTCGCATCCACAGCGAGTGGATCTCATTAGTAATGGTGATTTTCCGCTGGTTATTTAATATCTCTTCAGAACGCTCTTTGAGCTTTTCCTCCAAAGTCCCTAGCCTTTGTTCATACTCAGCAGTGATATCTCCTACACGATCATTTACTGTTTCTTCTACTTTATTTTTAATGTCACGTAGTGAATTCCAACCTGCCAAGACCAACAGTGAAGCGGTCGCGGTAATAATAAACAGCACGTTGTTAATGGTATCGGTGGTGTAAGTTAGTGCCCGGTCAGCTGCATCCAGCTGTTTGTGTGTAAGCTGTAAGGTGACATCTTCACGTAGTTTTTGCTGATCCTGCCGTAAGGACTTTAGTTCATCAAGAACATAGCGTTCCATTAGCGGGCGATACATGGGTTCTTTCAGCTGTTGTAATGCTTGCTGTTGCTGCTGTTCAGTCAGAGTTGTTGTGGGTTGTGAGGCGTTTGCTGTAAGTGTCCAGCAAAACATCAAAGAGACGAAAAGAAGGATATTTTTAATCATAGCAGTGATCTGTTTGAGAGTTTGGTCTAGCATGTTGCATGAGAGGCTAAGAAATTGCAAAGCTGCCAGGTATGTTTGAGCAAAACCTGGTCGATACGGCAGGTGTTGAGGTTAAGTAGATTGCATGACGAATCGCGCGGTATTTCGGGGAGTGTTTTTCACCTTACTGGCATCCATAGTGTGTTTCAGTCACTTGGTTGTTGCTGGTATTGAACCACGTCCTGTACTTGTGCCTGACTCAGAACCCGATATTCAACTTCATGTTGTTACCGAGCAGTGGGTGCCATATAACTTTATCAACCAGCACGGAGAAGTGGACGGGCGTGCCACTCAGAAAGTCCGTGAAGTGCTTGATACCGCGGGGCTCAGCTATGACATATTGCTCTTTCCCTGGACCAGGGCAATGAAAATAGCACAAACTCAGCCTAACACCATGATCTATTCTATCTTTCGCACCCCGGAACGAGAGGCGAAATTTGAGTGGGCATGCCCTTTGTTAAGACCAGTCAAAGAACACTTATTTAGATTAACGTCTCGTAATGACATACAGCTTGACTCTTTAGATGATGCTAAACGATATATTATCGCGATGGTCAGAGGCAGCGTGACACACGAGTATCTGCTTGCTAAAGGGTTTAAAGGGGGAGTCAATTTGGATTTATCTGCTGATCCCAGCTCATTAGCCAAAAAATTGCTGGCAGGGCGGGTAGATCTTCTGATGACCACTGAGTTCACCATCTATGAGGCCCTGCGACTGATTGACCAGCCATATGAGGTGGTTGCCTCCGCACTAGAGGTACGCGATAGATCTGGAGAAAGAGCTTGTATGGCTTTTCATCCTCATACCGACAGCGACATTATCGATAAAGTGCGCCGTGCTCTGGCGGAGCACAACCGTCGCTACATCGGCCCTTAAAATAATATTGGCACTTGATGAGCACCAGGTTAAGAGGCTATGTATATCTTAATACAGGCTGACTCTAAACTAGTTGATTTCGGTCTGTATTTATTTTGTCAGTAATATGTTTGCCTGGTTTGCAACCATGCCAGATCGGAGCGTATCTGCTGTTTATTATAGCTGGCTTGGTCTGATGAAGAGCAGAATGGCACCCACTTGCTTGGCTAAACACAGAGAAAACTAACCCATGTTTACTGAATCTTTTTGAGGGGCAGCCTCATAATGATGAATTTGCCAGTAGCCGGTATAGTACAACAATCAGAAAAAGCGACACACAAACGATCAGGTAAAGTGTTGAAGCAGAGCGTTCATTAGGTTCCGCGACCAGGTGCTTGTGATATAACTGACGCCCGTATCCCGCGTTGATATCAGTATGTGCTTGTCTGTTTCGTGGAAAAGTCAGCAGGCCCAAAGTGACGAGCAGGCCAGAATTTACCCATTGCCCTTTCAGAAGTGTGAGCAGAGCCAAAGTGAGCAAGGCAATACTTGCGATCCATCTCAATAAATACGTCATAGTGCGTCCGATGCAGTCATAAAGTCAGGCTGTACTCTAGAGCTTGGATTCTAATCTTGCAAGTCAATTGTCCCCAAAATGAAAAAATTACAGGTTTAACCTATTTTTCTCACTAACTGTGTAGGTTATATCTCACATTTTGTTACGCCGACGTTATACTTATTTGCTTAATTAAGCGTTCTAATTTGAGGCGAGAAAATGGAGTCGATAACAGGCAAAAGTTTTGCTATGTAGTTGCTCTAAATGAGAAATTGTTAACACAGTTAGTTAGCATCATACTTGCTCCATCAAATTGAACAGGTATTGATTTACGTTGGTATTATCCGCTTTGCTGTACCAGACCTAGCTCAACGGCTTTTAGCGTGGCCTGTGTTCGATCTCTGACGTGCAGCTTACTGAGTAAATTGGACACATGATTGCGGATCG
The DNA here is from genome assembly GCF_005887115.1 of Pseudoalteromonas rubra. Lineage (GTDB taxonomy): Bacteria > Pseudomonadota > Gammaproteobacteria > Enterobacterales > Alteromonadaceae > Pseudoalteromonas > Pseudoalteromonas rubra_F. The sequence goes on from NZ_PNCJ01000026.1 coordinate 20,472, forward strand.
TGCCTTCTGCTTTGAACAGCTGGGCTGCGATTTCTTTGTTAGAGTGACCCTGTGCAATCAGTACCAGTATTTGCTTTTCTCGCTCAGTTAGTTCGTCAAGAATGGTTGCTGCGCGTGCGAATACAGTGCTCAGGGCGCTTTGGATCACCAGCTTACCGGAGTTTACAGAGTGGATGGCTGAGTGCAGCTCCTCCAGCTCGACATCTTTCAGCATGCACCCGTTTGCGCCGAGCGCAAGGGCGTGTTGGAGTTTGGTTGTATCATCAAAAGTTGTCAGAATGAGAACTTTGGGGGCATTTTGTATTTGCCTGAGTTGCTCAAGTACTCCCAATCCATCAAGTTCTGGCATACGCATGTCCAGTAGTACAACGTCAGCTTCAATCTGGCCTGCATGATACTCGTTGATAAATTCCAGACCATTTGCGGAGTTGCCACTACACTGGATATCTTCACATAACCCCAGCAGCGCTTGCATGCCCTGTCTTACTAATGCCTGATCATCGACAATATGGACTTTTACTTTATTCATGGTGCTGAATTTCCTTAAAATGAACTTGTATGGCAAAACCTGCACGAGTGCTTTGCCAGTCAAACTGACCGCCCAATGCAGTCACACGTTCCTGCAGACCGAGTAAGCCATTCCCGGGTTGACATGCTTGAACTGCGTTGCCGTTATCAGCAATTTCCATACTCCATTGCGTGCTGTCGGAATCACTAAACTCAATGCTCATCTGTGTTGCATTACTGTGTTTGAGTGTATTAGTGATGCTTTCCTGACAGACTCTTAGGATGCAATGTGCATGACTTAAACTTTGCAAAAGCGGGTGTGTACGAAATTGCAAAGAGACGTTAATTCTGGGTACATGGCTTATCAACTCCGTCAGAACGGCTTCCAGATCCAATGGCTGTTCAGTGCGTTTATCACTGACCAGGGCCCGGATTTTCTCTAATGTTTCTCGTGCCAGCGTATAGCTCTGCTGTAACTGAGGTTTCTGTGGCTCTTCAGCTGTCCGTCTGGCAACATCAAGGTTGACGATTAAGCTGGTTAATTGATGGCCAACATCATCATGCAGCTCTCTGGCCAAATGTAGTCGCTCTTGTCGAGAAACAGATTGGCTGAGTAAAGACTGAGTGGCTAACAGCTGGCTGTTGGCGAGCTGAGCCTGCTCTTTAGCAATACGCTCTTGTCGCATTCTGTGGCTAACTACGAAGGAAAAGAGGTGAAATGATGCAAACAGGCCGGCCTCTGTCCAAGGCCACGGTCGCTCCCAAAACAGGGTTTGAGTGAGCAAATAAGCTGAGCTTGCAAGCAAGATATAGCAGTATGACAGTACGGGTGTGAGATAAAAAGTCAGTATTGCAATGAGCATCACGCTGTATATTAGGTAAACAGAGCTAGGCAACAAGAAACCTGCACTGTGAATTAAAATCGCCATCAAAGCGAGTAGCCAATATCTGATTTTGTAACCATAACTGTGCTGTGATTCATTGGCGACCAGCAGAATCAAAGGTAACAGTAAGATATGTGGTAGCCATGCCCAGGCTGGCATAGCGGATAAGGCGAGCAGGCTTGGTATGGCCACAGCGCACCAGGTGACGAGTGCCGTCACTAGCATAGACGGTTGATATTTAAAGTAAGACTGCACGATAAGTTCATATTTTATGTTGAGATTCTGTACTTATATCAGATCCTGACATGAAAAAAAGCATGACGAATGTCACAGGTTTTTATGACATTCGTGACATGAAGAAAACAGCGCTTTTTCATAGTCTGAATGCACATCAATTTGAGGACTATAAATCATGCAATATCTTCATCAGTTTTCTCTCGTAATTCACATTATCGTGGGCAGTTGTGCGTTAATTCTATTCTGGATCCCTGTGCTGGCTAAAAAGGGAACAAAGCGCCACAATCAGGCTGGCAGAGCCTATACGTTCAGTATGCAACTGGTCGCCTTGTCTGGCATCTTGTGTTGTTTTTTGGTGTTACTCGACCCGATAGCGATTTATCAGACAAGCTATTCACAGGCTCAGAATAAGGCACTTTTTATCGAAACAGCCCGAGAGCGAGCCAGTTTTTTGCTGATGCTGTCTTTCCTTGCTTTAACCTCGGTCATGCATGGGACTCGCGTGCTCCAGTATAAGGCGTCTCGTCAATCGCTGACGCGTCTGGATATGATAGCCAACTATACTGCGTTATGCAGCAGTGCACTTTACGTCGGCTATCTGGGAAGTCGCGATGGCCATGTTTTGTATACAGTATTTAGCGTTATAAGCCTTGTTATTGCTATCAGGATGATACGTTACTCCTTCGCTCAAACAGTTAAGCCTGGACAATGGCTGGTTGAACACCTCAGTGCGATGATAGGCTCTGGCATTGCTGCATATACTGCTTTTAGTGCAGTTGGAGGGCGTTATCTGTTGGCTGAACTGCTTGGAGAGCAAGCGATACTGATGGCCTGGCTGACCCCCACAATCATTGGCACTATTGGGTTAGTAATAACTAAACGCAGATATCGTTAGGTTGTTTGTCCACGACAAAGCTTGCGCAGTCACAACAGTCTGTAAAGGTGAGAGGTCTCATGCGAGGTTAATAGAGACAGCGCTGAGATAAATGATGATTATGCAGAAAAGTGCAACTTTACATGAGGGCGCTGTCAAAGCAAAACGGTGTATAGTGCGTAGTCGGTTTCTTTATAATTATCAAGACAGTTATTGGTTTGGGTACATTTATCAATCCTGATACAAAGCCCCTACAAATGGTTACTTACAGTCTATGCTTGTAGTTGTATGGTTGAATTATGACCGCAATAACAACAATCCGACGGGGCTTACCATGAATAAATTCTCACTGATGTGCCTGTTTTTGATTCTCACTTGCCAAAGTGCAATCGCGGTCCATTCTATCGGGCAGACTCACTGGACTCAGCTTGATCAAAACCAGCAGTTTAACCAAAAGCGCACAGAGCAAACTCTGGCGTTAGATGTGGCGACCATAGAGGCATTGCTTGCAACTTCCGATTTTGTTGACATGGCACTCCCTTTGCCTTCAGGTCAATTTGTCAGATACCGACTTAAGCCCAGCCAGGTGATGGCTCCTGAACTTGCTCGCAAGTATCCGCAGATAATGACGTTTCGCGGGGCTGAGATAGGTCAGCCTGACAACCTGGGATCTTTTGATTTATCATCGAAAGGGTTCTTTGGGATGTTTGAGCACGGTGGAAAAACAGTGTACATAGACCCTGTAAAAGGAACGGAACTGTATCGTAGTTACTATTTTACGCATGCTATGAAGCAAGCCAGTCCGGTTAAGATAAAACGCCATCCGCCGATACGTTTTCCGGAACTATCAGACGCCACAGGTAAAAGGCCTGACGACCAATTGCAAACGAGTCAGATTAGTGAACGGATTGTCTATCGACTAGCAGTCGCAGCAACGGGTGAATATACCGCGTATCACGGCGGAACGCGTGAACTTGCGCTGGCAGCACTGGTTACTATGGTGAATCGGGTTAATCAAGTTTATGCGCGAGATTTGGGAGTTACGTTCCAGCTGGTGGCGAACAATGATCAACTGATATTTCTGGATGCGGCTACAGACCCCTTTACTAACTCAGATCAGGATATAAATGGTGATATCATCGCCGATGCCATAGAGGCGGTGATTGGTGTGTCAGATTATGATATCGGTCATTTAGTGGTGACCGAGGGGGGAGGAGTTGCCGGTTTAGGAGTGGTATGTACCTCTGAAAAAGCATCTGGTTTAACGGGGAGTTCTGTACCCGAATCAGATGCTTTTTACATCGATTATGTCGCCCACGAAATTGGCCATCAACTTGGCGCTGAGCATACCTTTAACGGCTTGGTTGGTGCCTGCCAGGGAAATCGATCCGGATTATCTGCGTTTGAGCCGGCCAGTGGCTCAACCATTATGGGATACACGGGCATATGCGGCACGCAGGACTTACAAAGAAACTCAGATCCCTTTTTTCATTTGCACTCTATCGAACAGATGGTTGCATTCACCCGTCAGGGCGTTGGCAGTACTTGTGGAAACCGAATTGGTCTTACGAATCAAAGCCCTGTAGTTGACGCTGGTAGTGACTACTTTATTCCGGCGCGTACACCCTTTACCCTTACTGGCAGTGCGACGGATCCTGATTCAGACACGCTTACATTCAGTTGGCAGCAATTTGATTTGGGAACCGCAACCAGCAGTCCAGATCAGGATGCCATTGATAGAGGTGCCGGGCCTTTATTCAGAGTGTTTGACCCAACTTCTGAACCTGTAAGAACCTTTCCCAGGTTAATAGATATTTTGACCAACAGCAGTGTACTTGGTGAGACTTATCCTACGACAAACCGAATCCTTAATTTTCGGCTAGCCGTGAGAGATGGCCAGGGACATGTTGCGAGCGATGCGATGCAGGTGAGTGTAGTGAACTCAACGAATGGATTTGCTGTGACACAACCAGATGGTAGCAGTCAGTGGGAATCTGCTGTTCATTCTATAAGCTGGGATACAGCGAATACTCAAAATGCTCCGGTATCGTGCAGCAGAGTCAGCATTAGCTTGTCTACGGATGGTGGTATGAGTTTTCCGACTCCACTGGCAAACGCGGTGGATAACGATGGGCAGCAGGATGTGTTGATTACATCGGCTATCAGTACGAATCAAGCCAGAGTGAGGGTGAATTGCTCGGACAATATCTTTTTTGCGATCAATTCAGGGAACTTCACCATCAATTTCGATGGCCCTGCGGAGCCCATCATTCCTGTATACCAGTCTCAGGACTCGCTTTCAGTCAACGAAGATGAGCGATTGACGGTCAAGGTAGAGGATTTAACCTTTGCTTTTGACCTGGCTATTGATTCTATCACTTTAATGGCGGGCGATAATTATACCCTTGACGGTACGACAGTGATCCCAGATGAGAACTTCAATGGACAATTGGTTGTGCCAGCTACCGCGACCAAAGGCAATCAAAGCAGTGAGCAGTTCAGTATAGAAATCACCGTGGTCGAGGTGAATGATGTGCCCATGGTGGTAAATGATAAGGTTGAAGTCGCGTTTCAAGCCAACCTGGTTGTGCTTCCAGTGCTCAGTAATGATACTGATGTTGATGGAGATACGCTGAATATATCGAGTGTGGATTATCAAGGGGAGGGAACGGTAACGATAGCATCAACCAATTTAGTTTATACCGCGGGCAACGCTTTCTCAGGTGCAGAGACCTTTAGCTATACGGTGAGCGACGGCAATGGTGGTAGCGCATCAGGCGAGGTTGAGGTGACAGTGGCCCCAGCCCCAGCCTCAGTCCCTGTAGAGCCAGACCCTGAGCCGAACTTGCCACCTGAGCCACCAGCACAATCACTTGATGATGGAAGCTCCGGAGGTACATTGTTTGCTGTGCTGTGGATTTTGATTATATGCTGCGGTACCAGATTAGGAGTAAAAAAGTATGGCATGTAAACTTGCTACAGTATTGGCTTTGATTGCTATCAGCATAACGACTGGATGTCAGGGCATGAGTAAACAACCCTCAAATGCAGATAGCAAACTGGAACAGGCGGTGTCTCAGGCTCTGGCCGTGGATGATTTCCGCCTTTACTACACGACGGGAAGAAGGCCCGTTGTACCAGGTTTTGAGCAATTGGCATTCAAAGAGCTAAAGGCCCGGTGTGGTGTTAAAGCTATGCCCGGAACAGGGGATACCCTGCGTAGTGAAGCTGATAAAAAGGCGCGCTCAGAGGCCTATCATTACGCCAGGGCGTTTAATATCAAAATGTATGAAGCGTGTTTGAACAGGCAATAAATGACAACAGAACAAAAAGTATTACTGATAGATGATGACACAGAGCTGACTCAGTTAATGTCTCTGTTTCTTGAAAAAAATGGCTACCGTGTTTCGTGTTACGCTCAAGGAAGTGGCGCGGTTGAGCGAGTTAGAGAGTTTGCCCCCGATTTGCTGGTACTTGACCTGATGTTACCGGGCCAAGATGGGTTGAGTATTTGTCGTCAGATACGCGGGAGCTTCGGTGGGCCTATTATCATGCTGACAGCACTGGTAGACGATATAGACGAAGTAACTGGACTGGAAGTCGGGGCGGATGACTACTTGTGTAAGCCAGTTAAACCCCGAGTGCTGCTTGCGCACATTCGGGCCCAGTTGAGACGCCATGATATGCTCGTTGCGCAGAGTAACCAGCATGTCAGAACGATTCACGAAGGTGAGATTTGTGTGGATCTGGCTAAACGCAAGGCAACCTGTGGTGACAAAGAAATCCTTTTGTCCAGCGCTGAATTTGAGCTTTTATGGCTACTCGCCAGCTCACCCGGGAGAATTTTATCGCGGGATGAGCTTTATCGGACGCTCTTTAAATTGGAATTTGACGGTATGGATCGATCAATTGATTTACGTATTTCCAGATTGCGTAAGAAGCTTGGCGACGATCCTAAGGAACCTAAAATAATTAAAACTATAAGAAACAAGGGATATTTGATTGCAAGTTAACACTTTACGGGTGTTCGCCTTTATTGCCGTAGCAATTGTGCTTAATAGTGTGGTCGCTTTTACGGTACGTAATACCTTACTTATTGACATAGAAACCCAGTATATCGAAACACAAAATCAGTTTCTGGATGATGTGAAAGCTCAGATTTCTGCAGCCCTTACAGACCCTGAGCGTTTACCTTTATCGGGTATTCAAATGCAGCTGGAGGCGCAATATGACACATCCGCGCTACTGGTGGCGCGTGATGATGAGTACTTCCCACAGGATCTACTGGCCGAGTTAGCCTTGCCTCACAATCAGCATGGGCTGGTGGATTACTTAAACGCAACCGTCTATTTTGCGTTAAACGATAAGGATGTACTTGAGGTTGGGCCACTGGTCGAACAGAATATGTTTTATTTTCTGGTCGACTGGTTTGACTGGTTGATATCAGCTTGCCTTAACCTGCTATTATTAATGATATTTTGGCTCGTGGTCAATAAAGAACGTCAGGCATTAGTAGCACGACTGAACACGATGCCGGTACCCTTAACCCAGCCACAGGACCTGAACACCAGTCTGCAGCAGCTTTCGCAGCTTGTTGATGCCCAGCTCAGTGAAGGAGAAGCCAGGATCACTTTACAGCGAGATCTGCTTCATGGCGTGGCACATGAGTTTCGTAGTCCAATGGCTCGGATGCAGTTTGCACTGGATATGCTGGAGGAAGCCGGTGAAGATGAGCGAGAAGAGCTCCATGCCAGCCTGAGTCAGTCACTCAAGGACTTGGATAGTCTGGTGAGTGAGCTGCTGTATTATGCCAGAGTCAAAGACAACTCAGTCAAACCAAACCTGACCACCCTTAATATAAATACCCTGTTGCAGGATACGCTAGATAAAGTCGTGCCTTTTTATCCTCATATTGGGTTTGAGCTGGACAGCGCTGATATACACTGGCATGGGGATGATGCACAGGTGAAGCGTCTGTTCACTAATCTGATGCGTAATGCGGGTCGTTTTGCCCGAACACGTGTTCGTGTAGCGGCCTGTATGCAGGGAAGCGAAGTCGTTGTTCGCGTGGCCGACGATGGTATTGGCATTCCTCCAGGAAAACAGACGCGTATTTTTGAGCCATTTACTCGGCTGGATCCCAGTCGCTCAAGAGATTCAGGTGGGTGTGGGCTTGGCTTAGCAATTGTTCAGTCGATCGCTATCAAGCATCATGGCACGGTTCGGGTCAGTGACGAAAATGCTGAGCTGGGCGGTGCATGTTTTGAAGTCAGATTGCCGATAATGAACGAGTCACATGGTCAAATCACTCCAGGTCATTAAGTAGTCGTTTGATTTCACTGCGCACACTATCTATGTCCTTAACGACCAGGTCGACAGCCTGGGTACTGGCGTAAATATTTTGCCAGTTGTTATTCCAGGTCGTTTTCAGTGTTCTGGCACTTTGTTGCAGATCGCCATTGGTAAGATAACTGAAGTCATTGATTAACCCGACACTGATCCACCCTTTTCGCGGGCTACCCTCTGTTTTATTTTGATCGTAATGGGCGACATAGATCAGCTGCTCTAATTGTGCGAGCTCCTTCAACATCTCGAAACAAGCGGTACGTATATTGTTGTTTTGCTCCGAGACTTCCAGCCGCCAGGCATTATAGGCAAAACCGACAAAAGCAAATAACATGCTGGCGATAAGGCTGAGCTGATATAGACGGATTTTTTCACTAAGCTTCATAGAGTTCCTGGTCCATTTAAAAGTGGCGTTTTATGGCAGCTGATAGTCACTGAGCCAGTTTGCTGTGAGTGCTTTTTGTAATAACTGCATGACTGCGAGTGTGCCTGCCTCAGCATCCTGGTGAATATTGGCAGCAGTCTCGCAAACGAAGCTGAAAGGTAAGCCCTGTTCCATCGAATGCAGGCATTGATATTCACCTTGTGTTAAAGGATGGAAGGCCGTACGTAGATCGGTCTCGCGAATAACCAGCCAAAAGCGTTCAGACTCAAGCTCTGGCGAAGGGGGAGGATCCCCGTGTTTAAGTGCCTGCCAGCTTTCAATCGCAGCAAACTGACAGCGCAGCAGTCGTGCGCTTGGGTGAAGCGTAAAAACAACATTCGGCCATAAATCTGAGGGGATCTGCTGAATTTCAGACAGTGTCAGGCGTTTTGTGTCAGGGGCATCGAACGCCTGTAGCAGCTGGCGCTCAAACAATGCGATTTCACTTAGGATCCCATGTTCAGAAAAGGGCTGCTGAGTGGCAAGAAAGTGGGGAAGTTTGTCGCCAAAATGCCGTAAAGAAGGGTCATTTGAGGGATACTGAGCCAAATATCCCGTCACCATGTCATCAAACAAATCGTCACCCAGATAGCGCCCCAGCATCTCATGATCTTGCTCTAATACTTTGGTGAGGCGGATACGGTAAGCGTTTTGGTAGATCAGTGCTCGGTGCTCAGCATCCAAACCGGGTTGTGGCGCAATATGGTTAATCAAATCCTGATCAGTGCCGTTAAGCAAGGCCATAAACGCTTGTTGAATTCTGGCCAGTTCAGTCATTGGAGCTCCAGTTCAAAGGAGCAAGCTTTCTTGCTTGATTTAACTCGGCTATCAGCGAGTCAAAAGGGGGAAAGTTATCGTCTCTTTCGATCATCGTATTGATAGGCAAGCGAGATTGTGCGTAGCGCTGAAATAATTGCCATACCGCGTCACAGACAGGCTGGTCATGTGTATCGACAATATGGCTGCCAAAATCACTGTGACCTGCCAGATGGATCTGTGCAACGGCCTGCTGTGGAATCGCATTGAGGTAATCCATGGCATCAAAGCCATGATTTCTGGCGCTAACATAGACATTATTGATGTCGAGCAAAAATTGACAGCCCGATTGTTGATGTAGCGATGCGAGAAAATCCCACTCTGTCATCTGAGATTGATGATACGTCAGGTAGCTGGACACATTTTCCAGAATCAGTGGGCGCTCCAGGTAGTCCTGAACAATTCGCAAGCGATCGCATAAATGTGTGAGTGCCTCTTCGGTGTATGGAAGCGGCAACAAGTCATGACTATTAAAATCGCCAATAGACGAAAAACACAGATGGTCAGATACCCAGACAGGTCGGATGCGCTCTATGGTGCGCTTCAAATCTCTCAGATAGTCGAAATTGACCTCTGTGGTGCTGCCAATTGACATCGATACACCGTGCATGGCTATGGGATAGCGCTCTTTTATCTGATCAAGATAATGCCAGGGCTTGCCACCCTCAACAAAGTAGTTTTCTGAAATAACTTCAAACCAGTCGACTTCAGGCTGAGTATCTATGATGTCTTCAAAGTAGCAGGTGCGTAATCCCAGGCCAAAACCCAGATAGGGAGGTGATGAGTTCAAAGTTAGGTCCATTTGGGCTAGTGGCTTTGTTTAGCTTGCGATACGGATTATTAGTATCGCAAGCTAAAACTGGGCCGTAAATTGTAATACGGAATGATTAGCTTTCGATTTTGCCGCCGATATCCTGGCACGCTTTGACAGGCATTTTTACGAAGCCCGTGCCTTTACATGAAGCATGACCACCACACGCGTTATTGGCAGTTTTGCAGTCGTTATGGCCACCGCAGATATTCACATCATGGCACTTCACCAGATCTGATTTGGCAACAGAACCGACCCATTTGTCTTTCACTTTACCGCCCACATCTGCGCACGCTTTACCCGGCATTGCTACGAACCCTGTTCCTTTGCAACTAGCTTGTCCTGAGCAGGCATTGTTGGCAGTTTTGCAGTCATTGTGACCACCACACACGTTCACATCATAGCAATGTACCAGATCGGTGCTTGCACCGCTCGTGCCTGTGTTTGCTGCATCGGATGATGAATTGTCTGTTGCATTACAACCTACCAGGCCTGCAACCATGACCGCCATAGCGGCCCCCGTTAGTGCTTTCATTTTATCTTCCTCATTGAGTGTGTGCCATGCGGAGTATGGCGGTTACCGATCCATAATTGCTGTTGTCTTAGAGTGGAAAGGTAGTTCAGCAGCATGTTCAATGCCCGTACTTATTGGTAGCCAATTGCCACCTGAACATGCTGCTGTAACGACAAGACCTGCCCTGACCAAGTTTCATTTCAGTTTAGTCGAAAATTTTTATTTGAAAGAGGAAGGAAGTAGGGAATAGGGTGGGATCCCTGACCACACCTCACGACCAGGGATCCTGTTGCTAATTAACCTCTCAGGGGAATGTGATTACTGTACTTTTAACAAAAAGGCACGACGCTGGTTGTCCTTGGTGACGTAAATGCCCACAATGTCTCCCTGTTCATTCACTGCTTCAGCCGTTTGCAGCCTGCCCGGCGCTGAAACCAGACGGTTTAAATCATAGAGTTTGCCTCGATAATAAACAGTGGCCTGTATGGTGTCTGAGGTCGATGAGAAACCAACGGCAGTACCTGAGCGGTTAATGTCATTGAATGCCGATTCTTCGCGTGATGTTTGCTGTAGTCCGCCTACAACATGTTCTGCAACACCCCCAAGCATAGAGGGATACCAGATGGTTGCTTTTAGCGGAGTCATGGCGCGGACCATCTTAGAGCCGGCAATCATGCCATAGTCATTGATTGCATTCATTTCGCTCATAACGCCTTCACGTTCATCTATCACAGATACCTGTCCGTGTTTATAAATAAAGGCTCTGTTGGGCTTGTACGACCAGGCTTCATACTCAAAGCCGACAACATCACCCAGATTATTCAGGCCAGTAGCACGACGATAATAGGTGTTGTGCGCTGCTTCTGTCGAAATGGCATTGCCCTGCCAGGATACCAAAGTGTCCTGGCCGATCTGGTTGTCTGCCCAGCCAATGATTTTACCCTGATCATTAATATCAACAGCCATTGCACTGTCCAGAGGCTTGCTACTCAGTACTGGCAGAGCTTGGGGAGCACCTTGTTCAAATCTGACTGGCTGATGATAACTTTCTCCCATTTTTGTGTCATCGTTAACGCCGCGTAAAACCTCATACCCTACGGCGACAGAGTGATTGTTTATGGCTACGGCATGTGAAGACTGTACTGTGTCCTGGCTGTGGCCGAGATCAATCATGGCGCCGTTTTGATACTTGAACGCATATTCACAGTTCATTGGTTTACTGACCGGGGAAGTACAGTCCATATTGTTATCGCGGGTGGACCAACCGACTATAACGCCCTGGTCGTTTATATCGAGCGCTGCCGATTCACTTCCTCCCAGAGTGCCCAGATCGATAAATCGGTACGAGGGTGACTCAGAAGCCAAAGTTGCGGCAGAAAAAGTGCAAAAAACGGTGCTGGCGATCAGCGTGGTTGTGAGAGACTTAATGTAATACATCTTAATACTCCTTTTAGTTACATTAATAATAAAGAACGGGTTTTTTAATCTACTGAGACTAAAATTACCCATTAATGATGACAGAAAAAAGTATTAATCGTTAAGGTAAAATAACAGCCTCTATTGATCTGGAGCAATAAAGGTACATTTTATTAGTTTTTATATCATGTATATAGCTCATAAAACGTTCAGGCAAGGTTCTGTAAAGGATGAGACTGCAGAGGTAGGGGCGCATGGCCGCCTATGCTTGCCGGATCAAGCGCCTGAGCATGACCAGCTTTCGTAATACTGAGATTTTGTGTTTACTTTTGAACAACAGCATACCGCCAAGTGCCAACAGTGCAATACCCTCTGGTGTGCTCGCCATTGCTTTGGCTTTGTAGCAAAAGCGCCTTTTATTAAACTGCGCATGATACAACTGCTTCATCAGGCGCAGTTGTTGTTGCTGTGCTTCTTTGTGTGCACTTTGGTAAATGAAACGTGCCAGCCAGTTCATCATAACGTCCTTCTAAAATCATGAATCAAAACACATCAAGCAGATCGCTCGTGGTTTTATCGAACAGCTGTATCGCAGCTGCGATCAGGTAGTAAATCAGTGCCAGGTTCAGCGTCATCAGCAATCCTGCGGATACGAACCAGCTCAGACCGGCTTGCACCATCGCATAGGCAATTAAGCCCTGAAGCGACAACCAGGTTGCTGTGATAAGCAGTGCAGAAATCATCAGCAGGATGAGACAGGCAAGGATAGCTTTAAAATGGGCACGAAGTTTGGCCTTTAACAATGCAGCGCACATGCGGGCAAGGTCAACATAGCTGGTGGTCACTGATTTACCTTCGTGCAATAGCCCTTGTAATTGCGCGCCCATGATTGCCGGTTGATGATATTCAGCATTATTGTCTGATGACGCGCTCATATTACTTACCCCTTAATAGCATGGTCAGAAGGACACCGGCACCAAAAGCAATGCCCGCTGTTTTAACTGGGTTTTCGGTTGCGTATTGCTTAATATCCGAAGTCTTCCACTTTTTTTCGAGAAGGCGTTTTTGTGCCAGCAGAGCCTGTCCGGAGGCATCGCCCTTGTTCCTTAATTGCTTTTCAGTTCTGGCTGCTGTGTCGTGCAGAGCATCGACAGTGGAATGCAGAGATTCAGCTAACTGATCTGATACCGGGTGTGTGTGGTCTTTGTTTGCCTGATTGTTGGCAGTCGGTTTCTTGGTACTCATAATAACGCCTTGATTGCGAGAATTAGTATGGTGTGAGTTGCAAGTGGCTTGCCATTTAAATGCTTTTACTATTCAAGTTGTTAGTGATTTTCTGTGAATGGGGATAGGGGGCTTTTACCGATATGTGAATATTTTACTCGGTATTATTTACGCGCAAGAATCGGTTTGAGCAGCTCTCTGCGCGTGAAATGAGGTGCCTGAATAGCCACTCGACGGGTCCCTGAGTAAATCGCTGGTACCATAATGTGGCAAACACCCAAGCCGACAAGCAAAAAAGCAGGCTACTAAACAAAGCCATTTCAATAGATTGACCTCCGAGCATGTTCAATGCTTCTAATGTACCCATACCAATAATGACATGTGCAATATAAAATGTGAGTGATAACTTACCTGTCGCCTCCAGAGAGCGAAAAACTCCTGTGTTGTGATATCTCTGTGCCAGCCTGATGCATATGAGCAGGACTATCACTGAGCTTGCAGTGGCAGAGATCAGGTATTGGGGTAAGGGAGGAATAGGCCCCGTGCTGAGTAAAAAGGCAATTTCTTCACCCTGTATATCCGCGTTTTGTGCCATCATACGTAAGAGATAAAATGCACTTTCGATGAGTATCAACACCAATAGAGCAATTTTAGACAATCGTTTCTGGGCTGCCCGCTGATGTAACGGTTGGCGACCAAGCCACATGCCAAACAATAGCAGCGCAAACCAGGGAAAAACAGGATGAAAACCATTATAAAAAATGCGTCTAAGCATCCCTTCGGGTGTCCACAGTTCGAGGTAAGTCAGGGTCTCCCAGTGCCAGCCCTGAGAATAATCGATGATCAATAACAGTGCTGGAAACGTTGAGACAATTACTGCACAGAGCACAAGTAAGGTACGATGAGACGCAAATAGTAACCAGGAAGCGAGAATAAAATAGCAGCCATAAAAATGCAGAATATCTGCAGGCCAGACAGGCAGATAAATCAGCCCTAAACACAGTAGTAAAATACCGCGCATGGCCACTTTATTTTGTAATTGTTTCCTTTGCAGCAGGCTGTGATGCTGGGCTTTGCGACAGCTCAGTGCCAGGCCAACTCCAACAAGAATCACAAACAAAGCGGCAGCACGACCTTCAAACAATGCACTTGCTGATATCAACACAGTGCTGCCCGTGGTCGCGCCCATAACGAGTTTAAAGTTTACGACCACCATACCAAAAATTGCCAATGCTCTGGCAAGGTCAATACCATGGATCCGCTTACTCATTAGTGTTTCCACTTGTCTATTCAGTGTGTCTTAAGTTAGTCGTTGTAGGCGGGATATTCCGTTAATAAGTGTATAATTTTGTAATCGTTATAGGTACGAGTGGGAAGTGAAAAAAATATTTAAAACATATTACCTGTTAACTTAGCTTCCCTGCCAGATTGCGAATTTATCTCCCAGATATTTGCTGTAGCGAATGAAATACGCATTGATGAGCAATAGCAATCCACCAACAAGTGCTGCTTCGCTGAACAGCCCCATAAGGCAAAAGCTCAAACCAAAGCCATGTAGTATAAACTCAAGGCGTGTCAGAAATTGTCTGTCGGGTTGGCTTTGAAACGTCCCCAGAAAAAACCACACTCTGAGCCATAAAGGCAGTGGGCGGATAGATGCGTTTTGATGTGGCATAAATGACTCCTTTTGTAGTGTATCAATATCGATCTCCAGTGCAGCAGCAATACATTTCAATGACTCCATGCTTGGCTTATGCCCTTGTTCGATGCGTTGAATGGTTCTGATATTTAGCCCCGACATCATGGCCAGTTGGGCCTGAGTCAGGTGCTTGCTTAATATGAGTTGTTTTAGGATCATAAGTAACTCGCTACACGGTGATATCAAAAAGTGTTACCAGAAGTTCTGCAACAGACAAGAAATTACAGTCGGCTTTTTTGTGACAAAGTATAAATATCAGTAGGTTAAGATTTTTCCTAAATACTTAATCAGGCAAATAGACGAAGCTTTTTAAGCGTTCCAGAGTGATATCATTCGGCTGCTCAAAATATTCAGCTTGGCTGAATCAGCGCAGCCCGGTGTGCTTTTTGAACGGATTGTGTGGTAAATAGACTTGCGTGTTTTTATGCATACGTATTCAATAGACGTTTAATCGGATCTCTCTATATTGTTACCGTGATGTAAATATTATCGTTATGACAACAACAGAGAGCACACAATGATTAAACAGTCACTCAAAGCGTTGAATACAGCGCTAATTACCGCTGGGCTGGGCATGTCCGCTCAGGCACTGGCAACCCCCACAACTTTTGTTCACTTGTTTGAATGGTCCTGGCAAGATATTGCCACTGAATGTGAAACGTTTCTTGGCCCAAAAGGCTATGCTGCGGTTCAGGTTTCTCCTCCTAGTGAACACATTACCGGAGCGCCGTGGTGGACACGTTATCAGCCAGTGAGCTATCAACTTGAGAGCCGCAGCGGTAATCGTGCTCAGTTCACCGATATGGTGGAGCGTTGTAAAGCCGCGGGTGTAAATATCTATGTTGATGCAGTGATCAACCACATGGCACACGGCAGCGGCACAGGCGTGGCTGGCAGTACTTATGGTGATAAACACTACCCTATTTACAGTCCGCAAGACTTTCACGAGACATGTGCAATTAACGACGCTGATTATGGCAATAATGCCTGGCGAGTACAGAACTGCGAACTGGTTGGCCTGGCCGATTTAAACACCTCCGCAACTTATGTTCAGAACACATTGGCAGCTTACCTTAACGATCTCGTTGGAATTGGTGTGGCTGGGTTCAGACTGGATGCCAGTAAGCACATGGCAGCATCGGACATTGCGACAATCATGAACAAGGTCAATGGCGAGCCTCTGGTCTTCCAGGAAGTGATCGACCAGGGAGGTCAGGCCGTGCGGGCAGACGAATACTTTGGTAATGGCTTAGTGACAGAGTTCAAGTACAGCACCAAGTTAGGGGATACCTTTAAGTCGGGCAAACTGGCCTGGCTAAACAGCTTTGGTGAAGCCTGGGGTATGATGCCAAGTCACCTTGCAGTGGTTTTTGTGGACAATCATGATAATCAACGCGGTCATGGAGGTGCCGGTAATGTCGTAACCTATGAAGACGGTGCACTCTACGATCTGGCCAATGTGTTTATGCTTGCCTTCCCATATGGTTATCCCAAAGTAATGTCTAGCTATGACTTTAACCATGACGGTGACGCAGGTCCTCCGGGAAGCTCTGTACATCAGGGCAACACCCTTAATTGCTTTGCTGGTGAATGGCAGTGTGAACACCGTCGCGGCATGATCGCAGGCGCTATGGATTTCAGAAATAACACCACGGGCCACTGGACGGTAAACAACTGGTGGGATAACGGCAATAACCAGATTGCATTTTCGCGCGGCAGTGAAGGCTTTGTGGCAATCAACCGTGAAGGCGGGTCACTCAATCAAACGCTGCAAACAGGTCTTGCTGAAGGAGTCTACTGTGATGTTCTGAGCGGTGGAAAAAACACCGCAGGTAATGGTTGTTTAGGCAATCAGATTACCGTGTCACAAAATGGGGTTGCCAGTATCAATGTCAACCCGATGAGTGCAGTTGCAATTCACCATAACAGCAAAATTGGTGATGCCCCGGATGTTCCTGTGGGTGACTGGCAACGAACTGTGGTCTTTATTAAAGCCGAAACCGCAGCGGGCCAGGATATGTTTGTACGTGGTGGACTGGACCATGCTGTTGCTGCGACACTGGGGCGAGACTGTGAACAAGACCCGATGCAGTGTGCGATGCCGATCCGTCATAACAACCTGAAGAACCCAACAACACAAGGCTGGAAACAGGGCGACAATTACCTTGACTGGCACGGTGCTGAAGCCACTCAAAGCACTGAGGCACAGGGGAGCGCATTGGACTGGACCACCAATTTGTGGCCTGCAGAATGGGGAACCAAAGCCACAGTTGAAAGCACTGGATATGGCGAAACACCGCTGAACCAGTGGGGAGCTCATTACTGGATGCTGGATGTAGATATGGATTGCGCTCAGACCCACGACGGCTGGTTTGAGATCAAAGCTTTTGTGAAAAACGGCCAGGGCTGGGAAGGTGATATCAACCAGACTAACACCCCTTACAGCAGTAATAATCACTTCGCTCGTTGCGGACAAATCTCTGTATTTGAATTTAATCAATCTACTGCGAGTTACAGTAATTTTTAACCACTAACCCAGAACCTATGGTGGTTCGCATTCGGTAGCGGTCACTCTCCCTGGTGGCCGTTGCCTCCCACAACCACGATCGACTAAACTTCCAGCGACATGCAAAGAGATACCGGTCGAGAAACTGCTCTTTTTTATAGCGCAAGGCTGTTGATGATACTGGCAGTCATGGATCCCCCATCTTAAATACCATTTATATTTAACTCTACAAACTAGCAGGCCACTATTTTGACCCGTATTGATGTGGTATATACACCCCTTTAGTCGTATTTAGAAAAGCTTTTTATAATGAGTTTGTTTACGAACCTCCGTCATTTCTGATTGTAAATCATGCAATTTTAAAATAAAATCTGTCGCTATTTTGAATACTGTGACCGGATTTAGGCCAATATTTGCATGATTAGTAGACTTTTAATGTTGCTTTTTACATTACATTTCGTCGCGGTAACAAGTGTGACCGCAATGGAATTTCAGCAGGAACATGCCCCAATTAGAGTTCGGGGAATAACCACTTTTTTCCCAATTGAACGCGCACCGGATGCACCTATTTATGTCTCAGTTCAGCCGAATGACACTGGCGATAAACTGGTTTGGTCTGCTGTAGACTCTGCAAAATTTTACTCTATCGAACAGTATATTAATGGCAAGTGGGAAATGGTAAACGCTAGTTATCGAGGCACCCAATATACACTGCCTAAATCTGCATCGGGTGTTTATCGAGTCACTGCTTGTGACGAATACGGGTGCGCAGCAGCTAAGGAACAAAACCGAGTTGTTTCAGAGCCGTTTGCTATAAAGGCCTTCTATAGTGATCGTAGTCAGGTTGACATGTTTGGCCAGGTTAAAGTTCACTGGCAAATATCAGGCGCAGCGATGGTGTCTGTTAGTCGCGTTGAAAATGGAAGTACCGTTAAAACTTGGCCAATAGTCAACCCTCAAAAAGGAACATTGAGTAGTCAGATAAATCACCTGTCCTTATTTAAGCTAACCGCCTATGACTTTAATGGGCAAGCAACCACTCGGACACTCGCAGTCGCGACTTTGCCTGAAAACCCGATCATGCTAGATGGAGTTAAGGGCGAGTATCATCAGCCTTATTTTTTATCAGGCTTAGACGTGGTGGAGCATTCCGTTCTAGAAAATGAGGACAATCTCTTCTTTGCTACTCACAACCAAACATTACATCGCTATTCAGTTATCAAGGAAGGAGGCAAAATTGTTGATTGGAAACCTGAATGGAAAATATCTTTGCCGGGTGTGGTCAATAATGCGCCTGCAATCAGTAACGGCGATCTTATCTTTTCCGTCAGTATGTTCAACGGCACCGGACAAGTGTATCGAGCGCGATTATCAGATGGCAAAATAACGCAACGCAGCAAAGTTACAAACAGCAATCTTATTGCGAGTCCACTGATCGTTAAACCTAAGCTTTCTACCAGTGCTCGCGCATTTCGTGCCGCCTCAGGGGTCTTCACCTCAACCACTGAGGTTCAGGGTGGTATTTACGTCTTTCATCGCGACGGACTTATACAAATCTTACATCCAGATGACCTGGAATTTGTGGTCAGTGAATATCGTGTGAGCAATATGGAAATGCAGTTTATTAATACGCCGTCTCTGGTTATTGAACCTTCTAGTCGAAAGCAGCAGCTTATTATGCAAAAAGACGATGAAATGTTTGGTGTAGATGTTCCTACTCTGACTTCTCCTTCCGTCATTGAAAATACCATGGAGCAGCTTTTTGGCTCAGATCAGGCGCAGCCTCAGACAGATAAGGCGGGTCAAAAAACTCAAACACTGCCTGTTGTCTGGAGGAAAAAGCTATGAATATCGTTAAAGCAATAACGCTTTTCTATTTGATGATTTTGGCTTGTTCAGTGCGGGCTATTGAATATGTCGAGCTTGCGCCTATTTGCGAGAGCGACCCCCTTCACGCCATAACCAATAGCGAATTACAAATTGACTTTGGTAGTCAGAGAGAGCATCTCTTATTTAGCAAAAGACCTTCTATATCTCTAAAAATATACAAAAACGGCACAATGCTTAAATCTGTGTCAGATCGATTCTCATATACGTACAACTTTACTACAGCAGGTACATACACTGCTACTTTGAAGGTAGGAACTTATGTGAACGGCGACCCGGAGCGCTTTTGTAGCAGAAGAATCATTGTTACTAACAACAGCAGTCCCGAGCTGATGGACTTTAACTATCAGGGGGATAATAACATAGCAGACTATAAAGACTGGAGATTGTTTGGTTTTGCATCTTTCAGGGATGTAAACCAGGATATCACCGCTCTTAAACTGTCATACGATGTGTTTGCAAACGGCGTAAAGCGGACCGACAAAAGCTTTTCAAAAGAATGCAGTGTCTGGGAAGATCAACATGGCAGTTATAAATGTGCCGAATCTATCCCTAAAAGCCACCTTGTGCCAAATGGCACTTATAAGTTTAAAATTGAAGCATCTGATAGCCAAAACAATACAACAACGCACTCTTTTTCTGTTTTGGTCAAAGAAAAAAATACCCCCCCCAGCCTTTCTGTGAAGTGGGGTGGTGCTGAAGTTACTGAAGGCACCGAGATTGAAGTTGCACCGGATCAAAACCTGACCCTAGATGTAAACGCATATGATGGGGATGATGCCTTCTCCAATCAAATAGACAAGATAGAGCTCGATGCAGGTAATGGTTTTATCAATGCTTCTGCCTACAACGGTGGCTCGTGTTACAAATCGGGAAGAGACGCTTTATGTACCGGTTTGGTTATTCCTGTTACAACTGATATCTCTCCATTGCGTGTTAGAGTGAACGATCGAGCGGGAGCCAGTATGATGCTTTCATTCAACGTTAAGATTACGCCTCCACCCGCCGTAACTCTGAAAGCCAGTAAAGTGAGTCCGTTTTTTGACGAACCTGTCACATTAACGGCCACCGCAAGCCATGCATCAGGCTTAAAAGAGTACAAAATATGTAAGGCACAGGGAGACTATCAAAGTATCACTAATGGCTGCGCAATACCTGTGCGTAACTGCAGTATCGCTAATTCAAACTGTACCATTACATTAGATGGGCAAGATAAAGCAGGCGAGGTAACTTACTACGCCTATGTTGTGCCTAACATTGGTAAGCCAAACGCAGCCAATAGAGTTCTGAACTACATTAGTCATTACGGCATAAGTGTATCCAGCCCTTCAAAGTCATTGTTTGTTATTGGTCGAGACAAAGTGGACTTTACTGTACACGCATCGGCATTCTCGCACCGCACTGCCAATGGCGAGCTACCTAAATTGTCCTCATTAACGCTCAAACGTAATGGGTCTCCCGTCTCAGGCGGGGTAACTATCTCGCCGTTGTTAAACAGCTTCGTATTGCCGATGGCGAGTGACCAGGCGGGCGCCCAGAAAGTGCACTTTAGCTGGAATCCATCAAAGGCCGACGCCGGAGATAACATTGAGCTTACTCTGGTCGCAAAAGACAATGACGGCCACGAAGTGACTGCCAGATTACCTGATATCAAGCTATTTGATCCAGTTCCGACAGAACCCAGTGTTCCAAATATCGCTTTGAGGGATTTAGGTGCAGGGTTAGTTGAAGTAAAATTTACCCAGTTAAACAACACAAATGATCTGGTCATGCGAGCCACTATGAACGGCGGTGAGTATCTGATGAAAGACGACCGGGTGAGTGTTGATGGCACCTCTTACACTACCACAATACAAACTAAAGTGGCAGATCATGGCAAGTTGTTACGGGTATCTGCCTATGGCATTGCCTTAAGCTCCCACAAAAACGTATCGGGTCAGGAGGGCAGCGCAGCAATAACCGTGGTTAATCACGAAGCCAAACCTCTCCCGCCTGTTTTTGATACAGACATTACTCAAGTTGGTGGCCCTTACGCTCTTAGTTGGTTACCAAATAACGATGGCGTGACCAAAAAATACAAACTGGTTTACTGGAAAGGACTGCCCAGTGACAAATTTAATGCTGCTCATGTAACACAGTATGAGGGGCCGAATATCAATGAGATGATATGGGACATACATCAGGGTCGGTTTACCTATGAGCTTCACGCGTGCAATAGCCAAGATGTCTGTACAACAGGCCAGCAGCATACTATTGAACATATCGCTCCGTATATAGACTCTGCAAGTATCACACCTTGTGACAGTGCCGATGGCTGTTCTAGTTATTACGCCAAAGTGTCGATAACTGGTGTTGGCTTTAATGCTTATAGCGCTCGTATGACTGTAATCGCGCGCATGCGCAGAACCGGAGAGACTTTCCCAGTTTTTCTGGATCGGGATGCATCTCAGATGTATACCCTGGGAGATGACGGATATACTTTGTCTGGCAAGGTGAATGAACGTGTTTTACTCGGGTTACTGAATGCGGGCGTCGAATTAGTTGCGCGAAACGGAGTGCATGAGGACGATAAGCCGGACAGCCCTTACCTGCAAAACAAAATTATTCTTGACAAAACAGGTTCTGCGCAACGCCCTCGCTTAAGAGAGCGAGAATATACAGTCAGTGAGAATGGCGTGCTCTACATGGGGAAAGGCCCAGAGCTCAGTGGGCTTTGGGCATACAAGTTTCACACGGATAAAGAGCCGGATTTTTTAGGCCGATACAATGAGCCCGAGAGTGACCTTTACGTTACAGCTAAACCATTGGTTAGACAGGAGCCAGTGTCTGATGTACCCAATGCCAGGAAAGTCGATAATATCTACTTTGGTTCATTGAATCGGCACTTTTACCGGGTGGTACATGATCCGCTTTCCAGTATTGAAATGGCTAAAAAGTGGCAGTTTAAAACACAGGGCGAGATCCAGGCCGGTGCGCAACTTGACCAAAACGGCGTACTTTTGGTTGGCTCGATGGATGAGGCGCTTTACTCACTTAATCCAAAAGATGGTCTGGTAAACTGGCATTATACTTTCCCGCGTAGTGGGGGAGTGGTGATGCAACCCCTGGTGTCTGCATCTGGCCATATTTATGTTACAACGCAAGACGGTGAGCTTCATGTCATCGATGACAGGATGATTGGTTCTAATGCGGTAACCTGGCAAAACGTTGAGAGTTTAGCTAGTCAGTTTTCAGAAGCAATCAGGCAATGGGAAGCGCAACAGTGGCAGCCCGAACAGAACACAGATGGTGTTGTGAAGCTGACCAAAGCTATGTTGATCCTGTTACAAAGGACACCGAGCAAAGCTGAGGTTAGCTTTATGGCGTATCTGGTGGCCAATGGTCACCCGTTTAATGAAGTGATCAACGTCCTGATCAAGGCAAATCCAGCATTGTCCGAATCAACCAATGCTCAGTTCATCAGTGCCTTGTTTGAGTATCTGTTGGTTGGTCAAGATACAGGCCAAGTTTTGTCTGGGTCAACCTATGGTTCTGGCGATCAAGCTTATTGGGTCGATATTCTTGAGCAGGGTGTTACCCGGGCTGATGTAATCATCGATCTGTTAGGAGCGAGCGAACCCAACTATGAACAGGCGACATTTAATCTGCTCAAATACTTTTATGGCCGCTGCTTGGTGGGTGACAACTGCCACTTTGATTATGACACTGACGGTGACGGCCTAAGTGATGAGGTAGAAAACGAGATAGGTACTAATCCGGCTGATGGGCGAGATGGCCTACCCAAGCCCTCTCTGGATGCGATAGAGAACAATGGCCTAGTTGATTTTACCATGACTGCAACCGGGCAGGTTGAGGAATATGAATTATACGGGTTAAAACCAGGCAGCAACCAGTTTGTAAAGATTGGAACAGTCGATGCTGATAGAACTGCTGAAGGGAATTCGGGCACCTTTAATGAAGCGTTTATTCATAATGGCCACTATCAGTTTAAAGCAAAGGCCTGTGTTAAATCCATTGCGGTGCTAAAGTACAAGCAGACGTCCAGGTGTAGTAATAACTTCTCTGACGAAGTCATTGTCACGATCACGGGCTCGGCAGTGGAGGATGAGCCAAATGTCTCAATGCCTAAAATTAATATCGAGAATCATTTACCCAGTGAGGTTGTGCGATTGGCCCATGCCAGCTTACAGCCAACCACAGGTAGCTTCCGGGTAACGGAAAGTGGTGCTGCTTCTTATTCAGTGCCAATCGCGTTACCAGCTGGTATCACAGGTGTGCAGCCAGAGGTGAGTCTTAACTACAGCTCGCAGGGAGGCGACGGTTTAGTCGCTATGGGCTGGAGCTTAAGCGCAGCATCAGGTGTTGCGCGATGTCGACAAACCAAAGCGCAGGACGGCCAGTTTAGAGGGCTCACGTTAAGTGACGAAGACCGCTACTGTCTGGATGGCCAGCGCCTTATCAGCAAAGCTGTTCATACCCACGGTGGCAGCTTTGATGGTGAGCAAATTGTGGATGAGTTTATGACTGAAATAGACTCGTATACCACTATTTACAAGTTAGGCTACGGCAGTCAGGCTCAGTTTGTTGTACTTGCAAAAGACGGCTCTGTTAAGCGTTATGGTGCTTCGGACAATAGCCGCCACAATCTCACTGATGCAGATGGTACTAAGCATACTATGAGCTGGATGTTGTCAGAAATACAGGACAATCTGGGTCAGGCAAGTACGACTGTTAACTACGTATACGAAGAGCTGGTAGATAAGAGTAACGCTGCAAACACAGAAAAGGTGCTGGCAGAAATAAACTACAGTGGCAACCGTGTTGTGTTTACGCATACATCAGGTGAGCTTCGACAGGTTGGCTATATCGACGAGGCAAGAACCACTCAATTTGCTCGCCTGAACAATATCCAGGTATTCAATCATCAGGGGACTGAGCTGGCTAACTATCAGCTTGGTTTTGCAGATGCAGCTAACGGTGTCCGACTTCTTGAAAGTATTGCACATTGTCGCGGTACAGTCTGTCGTGCACCGGTGACCTTTAAATACGATAAATTTGCAACCGACTTAAGCTTTGAAGCGTTCAGACAAGTGTATTTCAAAGAGCGCAGGGATAATGCTCTGGCGTCTATCACCTTAGCCGATCTCAAGGGTAGCGGACAAACACAGCTAGTCACATTAGAGCAGACCGATAAAGGCGCAATGCGTTATAAACTCTGCGTTTATCAGGGGCATACATATCGCAACGCAGAAGAGCTAGCTTGTCAGAACATCTACCGAAAAGATGATCATGAAAGTGTCAGCCTGTTTGCCATTGATCATGATTTGGATGGCAAACAGACACTGATGGTCAATATGCGTTCTGAGCATACTTCGGATGCAAATCCTGGCTACTGGGCTCATTATGCACTGAGTGACAACAATGTTCTGCAGTATCAGGCTCTGCCTGAAGGGTGGTCGAACAATCAATATATGCGAGAGATCAAGCCCGCCGATATGAACGGTGATGGTTATGCTGATCTGGTATACAAGCAGAAAAAGGATGATCCTAATTTATATGTCAGGCTAACAAACCCGCAAACTAAGGTGTTTGGTGCACAGTTTACGCTGCACACGAAAGAGAATAGTTATGGGTTTGGTGCATACGGAGACTTTACCAGCAAAGGCAGTGACTGGCATGTCATTGACATGAACTTCGACGGTCTGGCTGACATTGTGTCGCTAAAATGTGAGTCGAGTCAATGTGACAATGACGATGCTAAGCGTATTTCTGTGCACTATAACCAGGGGCAAACTGCGTCTGGCGGGTTTGAACGATTCCTGGCGCAAGACGTTGCATCTGATGAAAAAATAGAACTGTTAACGCCAAGTGATGTAAATGGCGATGGCCTGGTCGATCTAATTTATCTGGCCACAGCGAAATACAACCATAATGTTAAGTACTGGCATGTTTTACTCAACCAATCCAGTGAGCGTGTTTCATTTAAAGATGTCTTTAACGTCGTTGCTAAGTCATCCAGTAATGATAACCGGTCGGTCAGTGAGCTGATCCCGCCAATGTCAATGGATGTGGATAAAGACGGCAAGGCAGACTTGTTCTTCAAAGAGAAGACGAACAAGCGATGGCGTCGTTATGAGTGGTCGCCAGCACAGGAGACGTTTGAAAAGATCACTGACAATGCCTTTGAACTTGCGGTAGATACGCGTGGTGGTGATTTTGCCTTTTTCAGTGACTATAACAACGATGGTGTTGCTGACATTCTCATCAAACACAATTACGGCGTGAGCGTGAGGTATAACCTGAGTCAGCTTGCAACAGCAGGTATGCTGCGTGAGGTGAATCAGGGGTATGCGGGCCAAACCAATACAACTGTGATTAACTATGGTTTCATGTCTGACACTGCGGTGTACACAGACCTTGAAGATGAGCTGACTTCAGATTCAGGGCGTTTTAATGATCAGCAACTGTTAGTCAGTAAAATGATAGGCGCGGGTGTTTTGGTTCAAAGCGTTGAAACAGACAGCCCGAGCAATCGCGATGGCGCTTTGTCTGCTGATAAAGCAAAGGTGGAGTATCACTATCAGGGCGCACGCGTTCAGTTTGGTGGTCGCGGTCCTTTAGGGTTTAAAACGCTGAAGACGACCACACAAAAAGACGGCAGTACTTTTGAGACAACCACGCGTTATCACCAAGCGTTTCCTTTAACCGGCATGCCATATTCGACGCAGAAGACAATGCTATCAGCGGGTAGTGGTGTGCTGCTTAGCAAAGCGGTCAATGAATACTCTGTCAGTAAAACACAACAATTAGGTGATGTGACAGCCTATCGAGTTTACAACTCAGACAGTCGTGAATGTAGCGCGGTAGTTAATACGAACATGAGTGTAGGTGCATACACTTGTACCGAGACCACAACAGTGCAAGACAATCACGGTAATGTGAAAAACCTGACTGTGAACACCTATGATGTAGGTGCCTCAGGCGCTGAATACTTTACAGCTGTCAGTGCTGGAGGCGATCTGCAGCGCACTGTAACCACGGTAAACGAATACGGTACTACTGACTTGCATAAGCGATTAGGCCGGTTATCGAACACAACAGTAACTTATGCAGGTCAGGGCCAGGACTCAATGACTAAGAAGAGTCACTTTGAGTATTACCCGCTTGGCCACGCCCATGAAAACATGCTGTATAAAGAAGTTGTTGGGCAAGGGTTAGGTTGTGAGTATGAGCTGACAACAGAGCACTCGTATGATGCTTTGGGCAACAAAGTGAAAGTGGCGAGCACCAATACAGGGTGCAGCGGAGCTGAGCGTGAGACACGTACTTCTGAGACTATCTTTGATGCTGAAGGACGTTACGTGCTTTATACCAAGCAAAGTGGCAGTAATAGTACGCTGTCGTTGATTTCCGGGAAAGTCGTCGAAAATGGTCAAGGGGTTGCTGATCGAAATGCCTTTGGTCAGCCCTTGTCGGTCATAGATAATAATGGCGTAGTGACAGAGCTACTATACGATCACTTTGGTGGAGAAATAGGCTCATTCAGCAATACCGGTGCCCAGGCATATAGTTACTACACAGCATGCGGTGAAAATGAAAACTGTGCAGTGCGGTTGAACAAAGAAGTTAATGGCGTACTTCGGGAACAGCACTTATTGGATAAACTGGGACGTGCTTATTCGGTGCGCAAACTGACGGTACTGAACAACCAATGGCTGACTTCCTGGTATCAGTTTGATCAGTACGGCCGCAATGATGTAATCAAAGAAGCGGGTTCGCATGCCGTCACTAAGCACTATGACGCGCTTGACAGAGTGACCAGTGTGGTTGACAGCAACAATGGCACAACGTCGGTGACGAGCATTGCCGGTCGTGAAACCAAAGTGACCATCACAGGGACTGATATTGCTGCGCAGGTCAAAACATCGCTAAGCAATGCGATTGGACAGACGGTTCAGGTGATTGATGCTCAGAACCAGACTCTGGATTATGTGTACAACGCGTTGGGCGATCAGGTAACCGTTAGCTCATCGGCAGAGTCCTACAATCAGCAACTGCTGAGCACAATTCACTATGATAAAATGGGTCGTAAATCGCTTCAGCAGGATGCAGACAGAGGAAGCTGGTCTTATGAATATAATGCCTTTGGTGAGCTAGTCAGTCAGACTGACGCGCGAGGTGTTGTATTGACGATGAAATACGACTTCCTGGGCCGTAAAGTCAAGCAGACCCAAACAACGCCAAGCGGTGTTGTCAATGAAGGTAACAGCGAGTGGGTATACGGTAAAACCAATGATACTGTGCATCAATTAATATCCAGCACTCAGGGAAGCAGCTGGAAACAAACTTACTATTACGACACCTTTGGACGAGCAGCGGCAACGCTGACGTCATTGGATGGCACCGCTAAGTGCGCTGATAAAGTTAAACCCAATGAAACAACGGCAGACTTACGTATTACGGATGGCTCTACTCTTGATCCAATCGAAAATAGCTGTGTGATTCAGCAGAGCTTTTATGATAGCTATAGCCGGTTAGCGTTACAGTTTGACGACTATCGACGCACGGAGCAGGGCAAGTTTATTGAAGCCCGCGGTGTTGCAATGACTTATCAGAATGGTCAGCTGTTGGAAAAAAGAGAAGCGCGTAACAGCAACACAGGACAGGTTTACTACAAAGTTGCTGCACTCAATGAGCGTGGTCAGGTCACCCAGTATGAAAAGGGTGGCGTTACTATGAACATATCGTATGACCAACAAGGCATGGTCGAGACGATTTCAGACAGTAGCCGTAACATTCAAAACGATATTTATAGTTTTGATAGCCTGGGTAACCTGAAAACCCGTTCTCAAATTGGGATGGCCGTACGTACTTATCATTACGATGATCTGAACCGTGTGCTGGGCGTAAATCAGGTCGACCTGTTTAAGTACTCAGCGTCAGGTAATCTTATTGAAAAAGCCGACTATCTGGTTGGTACTGACATCGAATGCCCAG
Organism: Pseudoalteromonas rubra; assembly: GCF_005887115.1. Lineage (GTDB taxonomy): Bacteria > Pseudomonadota > Gammaproteobacteria > Enterobacterales > Alteromonadaceae > Pseudoalteromonas > Pseudoalteromonas rubra_F. The sequence continues at coordinate 48,614 of NZ_PNCJ01000026.1, forward strand.
GGTATGGAGAGACTTCGGTCATGGTGTTGGGTCGCTGGACTCAAAGGTATGGTGAAAGCAACGCGCCGCTGCATGGCATTTCATCAAGAAGCCGCGTAAGCAATTCAGGCTGTTTTGGTACCCTGCCAGGCAAGACTGAGTCGTTCAGATATGATGCCAATGGTAATCAGGTTGAACGGGTTGGCAGTGACGGTACGACATCAATAGCCTATAGCGCCCGAAACAAAGCGATTGAAATCTCTGGGAACGGAGAAACAGTTACCTTTAGTTATGACGCAAACAACAGTCGCTACAAGCGAGTCGACAACACGAATACCGTGTACTACGTTGGTGCGCTGGAACTGACCATCCCTAAGGCGAAAGACGGTCAGTCAGTAATCAACCGTTATATCGGCAATGACGCACAGCAAACGTATTACGACACAGGCCTGAGTAAAACCAAATGGTTATTTACCGACCATCAGGGCTCAACGATAGCGGTAACCAACAGTGAGCATAAAGTCCTGACGCGTTATGCGTACGATATCTTTGGCAAACAGCGCGAGGTAGAGTCTAACCCCGGGCTGATGGGTGATGTGTTTAGCAACATTAACGACAACCTGAGAGCGTACACGGGCCATGAACCGGTTTCACTGGGTGGCGACAAGCGTATCGTTCATATGAATGGGCGTATCTATGACTCGGAGACTGGTCGATTTATGCAGGCGGATCCGTTTGTTCAGGCACCGACAAACCTTCAGAACTATAACGCTTATAGTTATGTATTGAATAATCCGCTGAGTTATACGGATCCGAGTGGGTATTTGTTTAAGAAGCTTGGGAAGTTTATTAAGAAGTACTGGCGACCAATGCTTGCTATTGTGGTTGCATATTACACTGGGGATTGGGCAAATGGTTTAGAGCTGTTTACAAGCTCTATTGCAAATGGTGCTGTAACAGGTGCTATAGCTGGTGGCGCAGCTGGCGCTGTAGGGAGTGGCTCACTCAAAGGTGCGCTAACTGGCGCGGCCACAGGTGCAGTTTTTGGTGCGATAGGGGCCAACTTTACGGGGGCTGCTGAGGGAAGTTTTGAGCATATTGCATCACACGCATTGGCAGGTGGAGTACTTGCTGAAATTCAGGGACAGAACTTTGGTCATGGATTCTGGAGTGCTGGCCTTACGAAGGGGATGGATGTAAACGGGTTTATGCCTGGGGTTGGTGCTACTATGAATATGGCACGAACTTTAGTTGCTGGTATTATTGGTGGTACTGTATCCAAGTTGGTTGGTGGCAAGTTTGCTAACGGTGCAGTTACAGCGGCTTTTGCTCAGGCGTTTAACGGTAATTCATTTTGGGATAGGGCTAAAGAGCTAGGTGAATTTGCAATAGGGGAGCTTCCCGGTGCGGATTTGGTTGGCTGTATGAGAAATGAATGCTCAAAGATGGAATGGACGCTGGCTGTAGGCGAAGTGGCGATGACCATTGCTGGCGGTGGCGCAGTTACTGTCGCATATAAGGCATGGAAAGTTTCTAGAAAAGTCCAGCAGGTTACGAAGAAGCCAGTAATTCGCGTTAAAGATAGTACTAAAGGTCAATCAGAGCAAAATTACGACATTTTAAATATGAATCGAGCTGGATTTGAGAACCACTTGGTCGACAGCGGACTTTCCAAGCGAACAATTCCTACTAAAAAGGGAGATATAAATGTCTTTAGTGATACAGATGGGAAAAAGGTCTATACCACCAGAGGTTTTGCAACTAAGTCAGGAGACTATGATGGGCCTACCGCAGAAATGTTTGGTGCAGATGGAAAAAAAAGAGTCGCTAAAATAAGAATCAAAGGAGAAGAATATTAATGAGGTTTATAACTTCAAAATCAATGTTTCTTGAGCAAGAGAAAAAAGTTCTATCTCAGTTAATTGAGTTTTCTGAGCTTCCCGAGAAGCTCCTTGCCCAAGACTACAGGTATTTTCTTATTGTGGACTTTAGTTTTGTTTTATCTGCGAGCTTTTATAATGCCATGGTTGGAGTTAATGAGCGTGAAGAAGGTTTTAATTTAATTTATCACGTATTAGATCCAGAGCCTGAACATTACTATAGAGACCATATAGAGAAGTATAAATCAATGATTTTTTCCGGTAGTGATTCGGTTGATGATTTTATTTCAGCTTTAAATGAATATTCAGGTGGGCTGGAGCCTGATTGTATTATGGATAATTCCGACATAATTATGGCAATGTCAGATGAAGTAATAACTATTGCAAATAGAGAGGTTGACTATACATTAATCGGATTTAAATGCTCTGCTGCCAAGGAAAGATTTGAAAGAGGAAGCAAGCCAGTCCGATTCTACAACTTTGAAACCGCTAAAAACTTATTGAGTGAAACTATGGGGGACTCTTTTGACTCTCACCAATTGAAAAACAATTATTTTTAAACCAACGGAATTATCAAGGACATATATGGACGCTCCAGCTATGTCAGGTCTAGGCCTGCTGGGTAGCGAGTTTTCGGTAGTCGCATAGACAGCCACCTAAAAATGGCGTACAGACTGTACGCCATTTTAGCTAACGGGTTACACGACATATATGGACGCTCCAGCGCGGGTTACACGGACACCCACCCCAAATTGGCGTACGGGATGTGCGCCGTCTAACTTTAGGTAATACTCAATGAATGAGGTAATGCCAAGGTTACACGGACAGCCACCCCAAATTGGCGTACGGGATGTGCGCCGTCTACCTTTAGGTAATACTCAATAGGGGGAGCAGCAAGGACAGCCACCTAAAATGGCGTACAGACTGTACGCCATTTTAGCTAATACTCATTATCCACTCTGAATGGTTGCGCAGTTTTTAAAGGTAGCTCTCCCCTAAACTGGCGAATCAAGTTTTGGAAGAACCATTGACAAAAGAGTGAAGGAATTTAGATGCACGGTTACACGGACAGCCACCCCAAATTGGCGTACGGGATGTGCGCCGTCTACCTTTAGGTAATACTCAATAGTAAGTTACATGACATATATGGGCGCTCCAGCGATGTTAAGCCGAGTAGGCCTGCGGGGTAGCGAGTTTTCGTTATCCCGTTCGTTATGTTACCCGTGTTGCCATGCCTGATGTTTGGTCTAATCCGCTATAAATGTGTTGCTCTGAAATATATCCGGGGTTAACTGATTGTTCAGCGCCCC
>NZ_PNCJ01000027.1 GCF_005887115.1 Pseudoalteromonas rubra
TACAGCTTGAAGTTTTAATACGTTGTTCATTATTATTTCTCCGGTTTTTGATTAAAATGGTTTTTGCAGGCTGTCACCACCGCAGTGGTTAGAGATCGTGCTCCATTCCTGGATTTCACCGTTGTTATTACCAGACTGTACAGCTTGAAGCTTTAATACGTTGTTCATAATTATTCTCCGATTTATTTGTGATTAAAGTGATTTGTTCAGGCTGTCACCACCACAGTGGTTAGAGATCGTGCTCCATTCCTGAATTTCAGCGTTGTTGTTGCCAGACTGTACTGCTTGAAGTTTTAATACGTTATTCATAATATTTCTCCGATTTATTAAATTGCTCTATTCACCCTGGTTTCACAAAAATGACTTGATAATTTTATTTTTTCATCAAAGCTCAAGCCGTCACTAATTATTTCAGGTTTTTTAATGTTGCTTGAATTGTTCATCTTTATCTCCACGGGATGATTGTGTAAATAACTAGGTTTTCTGTTCTTGGCGTTAGCCAGTGATTAAATAATAGCAATGGTTGGTGTTTTTATAAGCTGGCTTTTATTACAGGTTTTACAGTTTTTTATGTTTATTTTTGACTCATATAATATTATTGTTGGCCAGCTGTATAATATGACAGGTAGTCTTGTCCTGATTCTGGGGGAAGGGGGAGGTGCGGGCCTGCTACCGTATGCTTGAGCGAGATTGACACTGTCACAACAAGAAAGCGGGCATTCATTACTGACAATACGCAGATTTAAGCGTTACAATATTGCCACTTAAATGGAGCGGGTTGCCCACGCAATGGAAAGGCACTCCTATGCTCTTCGTGGTAGACAACAAATTAGAAGAGATTAATGTTATGGCATTGACCACAGTTATACTTGCCGCGGGCAAGGGAACTCGTATGCGTTCAAAATTACCTAAGGTATTGCATCCCGTTGCGGGCCGCCCGATGGTGCAGCACGTAATTGATAACGCAATGGCTTTGGGTGCAAGTACTACGAACCTTGTGTACGGTCATGGTGCACAGCAGCTACAGGAAGCGCTGCAACACAATGCTGTAAATTGGGTGCATCAGGCAGAACAATTGGGTACGGGCCATGCTGTCGCAGTTGCTAAAGAGCACATTGCAGATGATGATACGGTGCTTATCTTATACGGCGATGTGCCATTAACACGCCTGTCGACCTTGCAGCGCCTGCTGGATGTTACCCCTGAGCGAGGTTTAGCAGTATTAACAGTCAATCTCGACAATCCCACGGGTTATGGCCGTATGATCCGTGAAAATGGTAAGCTGGTTGGTATTGTTGAACAAAAGGATGCAACTGCGCAGCAGCTGGCAATCCAGGAGATCAATACCGGTATTATGGCGGCGAATGGTGGCCTATTAAAGCAATGGCTGGGTCAGCTCTCCAATAATAACGCTCAGGGTGAATACTACCTTACCGATATCGTCGCGATGGCACACCACGATGGCGTCGAGATAACCTCTGCTCAGCCGGATGATGCCATGGAAGTTGAAGGGGCTAACAACCGTGTGCAGCTTGCTGGGTTAGAACGTGCCTATCAGGCTTGGCAGGCAGAAACCTTGATGCTCAATGGTGCTAGCCTGGCAGATCCGATGCGCGTTGATGTCCGTGGGGAAGTCGTAACCGGTCAGGACGTGCAGATTGATGTGAACGTCGTTTTTGAAGGTCAGGTTGAGCTGGGTGATGACGTAGTGATTGGTCCGAACTGCGTCCTGAAAAATTGCAAGATTGGCAATGGCGTTGTGATTAAAGCCAACACGTTAATAGAAGAAGCAACTGTTGGTGATGCGTGTACCTTGGGTCCATTTGCCAGATTACGCCCCGGTGCGATAATGGAAACGGATTCGCACATCGGTAACTTTGTCGAAATGAAAAAGTCTCGCCTGGGTAAAGGCTCAAAAGCAAACCACCTGACTTATCTGGGTGATGCGGAGGTTGGCGAAAAAGTAAACATCGGCGCCGGCACCATTACGTGCAACTACGATGGGGTGAATAAATCGAAAACCATCATTGGCGACGGCGCATTTATTGGCTCCAATTCCTCACTGGTTGCACCGGTAGAGATTGGTAAGACCGCAACGGTTGGAGCTGGATCTGTGATCACCACAAAAGTGGGCGATGAAGCACTCGCAGTGGCCAGAGGTAAGCAGCGCAATATTGACAACTGGCAAAGGCCGGTCAAAAAGAGTTAATAAAAACGGGAGCTTAGGCTCCCGTTTCTTATTTGGGGTCTTTGTTTTGTGAAGACATCGCACAGTGAGTTCCTTTCTGGCGACCAAAGTGATACATTACTGGGGGTTAATTAAAATTTAACAATAAAAACTCAAACAATCGGGTGTTAGGTAATTATGGAAAATCTCTTTAGAAAAGAAGTATTAGAGAGTAAAAGACACCGACTAGAAGGAGCTGTAAGTTTAGTTCAACCGCCCGTGTTTAAGACACTGACTTTACTTATCCTGATCGTCGTAGTTGTAAGTATCATATTTCTTGCCAGCGGTAGCTACTCGCGTAAAGAGCGGGTATCCGGAGTCATTGAACCCAATACTGGAGTATTAAAACTTGTTGCGCCTCAGACGGGTATCATTGCTGAGGTTTTGGTGGCTGAAGGAGACTATGTAGAAGCTGATCAGCCTTTGCTCAGGGTTGCATCTGCCAAGCACAGTACTCAGTCATTAGAGCTCAATCAGGCATTACTCAATCAATATAGTTTTCAATTACGCAATCTACAGCAACAGATCAGCCAGCAAAAGCGTCAGCATGTGCTGGAACTTACTGAGCTGAGACAACAGAAAGCCACGGCAGAAGCACGTCTGAAAGAGCTAGATACCCAGGCCAGTACCTTTGAACAGCGGTTACAGCTGAATCAGCAAATGGTGGGTCAGATCAGTACGCTCAAAGGCACAGGCTATATTTCTGAGCTGGAGCTGCAGCGACAAAAAGATACCTTGCTATCGTTACAGCAGCAGGCATCCAGTATTCAATCTGAGCGGCTCACACTTGCTGCGCAAATTCAGCAGCACGACACCGATCTGGAAAAACTGCCTCTCCAACATGATGAACGCCTGAGCCAGCTAGAGTCGCAGCAGGCGGACCTGCAAATCCAATTATCGTCCGTTGAACAGCAACGTCTGGGTGAGTTGCGTGCCCCCAAAGCGGGTGTTGTCACAGGTCTGCTGGGGAAAGTGGGTAAAAGTGTCAATGCAGGGCAAAATTTGCTCAGTATTCTGCCTCAGGGTAGCCAAATGCAGGCAATCATTTATGTGCCGACGTCCTCTTTTGGCTTTGTAAACCTAGGCCAGGAGGCCAAACTGCGGTACCACGCTTTTCCGTATGAGAAGTTTGGTATTTATAACGGCACCATCCAACAGGTCAGTAACAGTGTGATCCTGCCAGAAGAAACCAGTACACCAGGCGTGATACAGCAACCAGCTTATCGAGTGGTGGTTGCGCTTGAAGAGCAGCAGATCACGGCCTATGGCAAAGCGACGCCGCTGCGGGCGGGGATGATGCTCGATGCTGACATCATCGTTGAAGAACGCTCCTTATTGCGTTGGTTATTTGATCCCGTGTTTAGTATTAAAGGACAGCTGTAGGCTGCAACTACAAGAATAAAAAGGCTTTTTATGCACGTTGAAGACGAATCACCGGTACAGCAGTTAGAGTTCTGGTCAAGGAAGTCACTGCCTATTATTTTACAATCTGAGGCGGCTGAATGCGGCCTCGCCAGCCTGGCCATGGTCGCGGCGTATCACGGTTACCACAGCGATCTGACCACATTAAGACAAAAATTCAGCATATCTATTGAAGGGGCAACCCTGCTGGATATTATGCACTTTGCAGAAAAGCTGGAGATGAGTTCACGGCCACTGCGCATCGAACTGGAAGACCTGGATGCGTTGCAAACGCCCTGTATTTTACACTGGGATATGAATCACTTTGTGGTGCTTAAAAAGGCCAATGAAAAGCGCATTGTGATCCATGATCCGGCCTCAGGTGAGAAAACTTTCACCATGGCCGAGGCGTCAAAGCATTTTACGGGCGTTGCCCTTGAGCTCACACCGACAAAAAGTTTTGAAAAGAAAGAGAAGAAACCCAGTCTGCACTTTTCAGATTTCTGGAGTCGTATCACTGGACTAAAACGCTCGCTGACACTGATCTTCTTGCTGTCCATTATACTGCAGGTCTTTACCCTTGCGGCGCCTTATTATATTCAGTTGGTGATCGATGATGTGATCCTGACGGGGGATACCAACCTCTTGACGGTGCTCGCCACCGGTTTCTTTTTGGTGCTGGTATTTGAAATAGCCACCAATGCGCTGCGAGGATTTACTTTGCTGCACTTTGGTAATCAGATGAATATTCAGCTTGGGGCAAACCTGTTCCACCATCTGGTTCGATTGCCGATTTCCTATTTCGAAAAACGCCATATGGGTGATGTTGTGTCGCGCTTTGGCTCATTGCAGCAGGTAAAGCAAATCCTCACTACCGGAGTGATCGAAGCCATCATTGATGGTCTGATGGCGATCATTACGCTGGCGATGATCTTCTTTTACAGTCCAACTCTGTCGGCGGTGGTATTAGCGGCCGTCGTGGCGTATGCCATAGTACGTATTGCTATGTATAAACCATTTCGTAATATCAGCGAACAGGAAATCATGGCACGTGCAGAAGAAAACTCTAACTTTATGGAGACAGTACGGGGCATTCAGACCATCAAACTGTTTGGCTCAGAGGTGAAGCGCGAAGGTCAGTGGCAAAACCGCTATGCCAATGCCATCAACCAGAGCATTCGTCTGGGGAATTTCCAGATTGGCTATGATGCTATTAACCGAGCTCTATTTGGTATTGAAAACATACTGGTGGTGTTTTTGGCGGCGCATCTGGTCCTGGATGGGGGCTTCAGTACTGGTATGCTGTTCGCATTTATGTCGTATAAGCGCCAGTTTATGGACAAAACGGCCAACCTCATTGAAAAGTTGATTGAGTTTAAAATGGTTGGTCTGCACTTTGATCGTATTGCGGATATCGCACTGACTGACAAAGAAATTCTGCAGCCAGAGCAGGTCAAGCAGCATCAAGTTGAGGGTCACATCGAGCTACGTAATATCTGTTTCGCTTATTCTGATGCAACCCCCAATGTTCTGAACAATCTGAACCTGACCATTTCCGCAGGTGAATCGGTTGCAATCACGGGTCCCTCAGGCTGCGGTAAGTCTACCTTACTTAAAATCATGCTGGGCCTGAACCAGCCAAAAAGTGGTGAAGTACTCATCGACGGCGTACCCATGGAGCAGATCGGTGCACGCCAGTATCGTCAGCAAATTGCGGCGGTGATGCAGGACGATGAGCTACTGTCGGGGTCGGTCGCCGACAACATCGCTTTTTTCGACACACCGATTGATATGGAACGCGTCGTATATTGTGCACAATTGGCTGCGATTCACGATGATATCAGCCAGATGCCGATGAATTACGATAGCCTGATCGGCGACATGGGATCGAGCCTCTCGGGTGGCCAGAAGCAACGTATCATTTTAGCCCGCGCCCTGTATAAACAGCCAAAGATTTTGTTTATGGATGAGGCAACCAGTCACCTGGATACCAATCTTGAATCTGATATCAATGAAGCGGTATCTCGTTTGGATATCACCCGGGTGATTATTGCGCACCGTAAAGAAACCATTGCCTCAGCCGATCGGGAAATTCGGCTGAAAAAGGCCGACTTGCCTGACGCCCAAGAGCTGGAAGAGGAATCTGTTTGTGAGTAACTACCTGTCTGATTGTTTTTGTTATGTAAAAAATATGATTGGCGGTGGTTGAGCAGGCGGAGAATTTGGGTTAACGTCGAAAAGATAACAAAGGTACAGATCGCAATGCGTGCATCAATGATGCGCGTATTGCATCGACGACACGATAACAATAAAGAAAGACGATTAGATTAAGGATGAACATGCCGGAGCAATTTGCATTGTCGACGCAACAGCGCGACACTATCCACACCATTCTGTCCATTATGGCTGACAGGGTCAGTGCCCACATCCGTGATACTCAGGTACCTCATGGGCTTTTGAGCGGCTTAGCAGGTCAGCTACTGTTTTTGTATAAAGCGTATGAATATGACTCGAGCCTGGTTGATGAAAACCTGTTTTCTGAGAAGTTAGAAGAATTACAGGAAGGTCTGGATCAACAAAGTTTTGAATTAAGTAACGGCCTGGCGGGCCAGGCATGGTTGCTTGAATACCTGAATCAGGCTGATCCTGAAAATTACGACCCAGAGCTCCTAGAGGACATTGACGAACTGTTTCGTCAGTCTCTGGATCATCACCCCTGGCGAGGCGAAATCGAAATGGTGCTGGGGCTCTCCGGGTTTGCACCGTATGCAGCTCGTCGCGGCAAACAGTCTGACCAAACTGCCCTATATGAGGTGATTGTCAATGGGTTAGAAAGCACCGCGACCTATTTTGACAATGGTCATATCGCCTGGTCTCAGCCTGAAGAGTCGGTCTACCGCTTTAATACAGACGAGCCCAAAGAGCCTGAGTATAACCTGGGTCTTGCACATGGCGTACCCGGTATCATTGCGGCGTTATTACCCGCGGTTCATATACCCGCTCTGAAAGAGCGTGTGACTAAACTGCTGCTGGGTGGCTGCGACTGGTTGCTGGAACAACAAAGTCCGGACAGCAACTCACATTCCTGCTTTGGCTCATGTGCCGGTGGCGAACACCAGTCGCGCCTGGGGTGGTGTTATGGGGACCTGACCATTGCAATGACATTAGCACGTGTTGGTCAGGCACTGGACCGTCCAAGCTATGTCGAGCGGGCGTTGGAGGTTGGCTTGCGTGCTGCCGAGCGCGATGAAAAATCTGGCCATATTACTGATGCCGGTGTCTGTCATGGCTACTATGGTATGGCACTGATTTATCAAATCCTGAACCAGTTAATGCCTCACCCTCGTTTTGCACAGGCGATGCAGTATTGGGTTGATTACTCACTGCAACAGTATGCAGAGCGTGGTGTAGAGTCTCTCTACTCCTTCAATGGCATAGATAAACAATATCATGAGGACTTTGGTTTCCTGATGGGTTATGCAGGTATTGGTATGGCTCTGACTTCTCTGTTTGATGATGATACAGGCTGGGTTGATTGTTTGTTAATGGCATAGGGAGTAAGTGATGTCTAAACAGCTAAAAAATGAAGATTTTTTTGTAATTCGTACGCCCCGTCTGGGGCTGGAGCAGCTGGCTCAGTTTGGCGAAGAGAATGCCGACACCAATGTGCTGTTGGCCGCCTGGCTTGCCACGCCAGGAGTTGAAGAAGCCATTTACCTTGCAAGTCCGTCATTACTTGAGCGGATCGATCAGTGGCGAACTAAACCAGAATCTAAACAGGGCAAAAAAGTGGCCCATGCCCTGATTAAATATATGGTACGCATGTGCTCTCGACCAACGCCATTTGGTCTGTTTTCTGGGATCCATCAGGGTAGCATCACCGATAGCACAGAACTGACAGTCGCGGACCTCGCCGAAGACAGCCGTAAAACTCGGCTCGATATGTTCTATCTGAACGCACTTAAAGAGCACTTTATTAAGCATGCTTCCCGCTCAGATACACTGACTTACAAACCGAATACCTCGCATTACTTCATTGCCGATCAATGTCGATATATTGAGACATATTTGTCAGAAGAGACCATGCAATATCGTCTGAGCGCAGTAGAAAGCGATGAATATTTTCGTTTTGTATTGGCAGCTGCTCGCGATGGCAAGAGCTTCAATGCCCTGGTGGCGCAATTCAGTGAGCAGTATGCTGAGGCCGAACGCGAAGAAGTCGAAGCCTATATTCAAGACCTGATTGACGAAGGTGTATTGCTGGCAGACATTCCGCTGCCGCTGACCGGTGAGTCTCCGGATCGTGCCTTACTGAAGTCGATCACTGCCATCAATGAACTTGATACGGCTGATAAACTGGCGACCGCACTGGCGCAGATTGATACACTGGATAGCCAAAAAACCGGTGAAATTAAACCATATAAACAATTGCTGGAGCACCTGCAAAGCTTGCCGGTGAAAGTGCAGGAAAACAAGCTATTCCAGAGTGACATTTATCGCCAGTTTAATGATTGTCAGTTGTCAGGACAGGAAGTTTTGCGCCTGCAAAAGCAGTTAGAACTGATCGCCGGCCTGAGCGTGTCGGGTCAGGGCAATGCATTAAGCCAATTCATAACCAAGTTCAATACACGTTTTGAGGGGCAGTTTGTGCCGCTCGATAAAATTCTGGATGATGAATCGGGTATAGGTATTTCAACGGAAACGGGTTATGAGGCACCTCTGGTTGCGGGCCTGAATCTTGCCCGTAGCGGCAGCAGTCAACAGACCGCCCCCGAAGTCAGCGTGCTGGATGGTATTGTCGAAGACGCACTGAGTCAGCCCCAAAACCGCACTAAAGACTGTGTAGTGCTGCGTGGTAAAGAGCTGAAGCAAAAAATTAGCAATAAAGAAGCCGTTTCTAAGTTTCCTTTCTCCTTCGCGACTATGGTCAGCCTGTATCAGGATAACCGCGGCAATCCGGTTTATAAATTCAATGGCTGTTATGGTCCGTCAGCGGCTAACCTGTTGGGTCGTTTTTGTCACCTGGATGACGGGCTTAAAGACAATGTGGTCGCGCACCTGGCGTCTGAACAGGCACACAGCGATGATGTGATTTTTGCTGAAGTTGTCCATATGCCAGAGGGGCGTCCGGGAAATGTGATTGCACGCCCGCATCTGCGTCAGTACGAAATCGTTTTCCTGGCTGACAGTGCGCTGGACGACGAGTACCAGATCCCATTGAGCGACCTGTATGTCTGGGTTGAAGGCCAAAAAGTGAAATTATGGAGTAAACGCCTGAACAAACAAGTGGTACCGCGCTTGTCCAGTGCCCACAACTACTCTGCACGCAGCCTCAGTGCCTATAAATTCTTATGTATGTTGCAGCATCAGGATGGCAGACCGCCACAATTTAAGCTGCCAGGCAGCCTGGATCGTGCCACCTTTGTACCACGCCTGATGTTGGATAATCTGATCCTGAGTGAAAAAATCTGGCGCATTGACCGAACAGAGCTTGAAGCCATCAGTAAAAAAGGCCAGTTTGATCGTACTAAACTGGATACGCTACTTGAGACTTATCAGCTTGACCCGCAAGTTAGCTTTGCTATGGCTGATAATGTGCTTCAACTGGACCTGCGTAACCCGGATATGTTTGCGATTTTACTTGCAGAAACCAAAGGTCACCGCCGTGTTGAGCTTAAAGAAGTGCTCAGCAATCATTATCCATCCCGGGTTGTGGATGCACAGGGTAACCACTACAGCAACGAAGTGATTATTCCGTTCATCAATGAGCATGCTGATGTGCATCGTCATTTCAGTGATGATCCTTTGGGAAATATCACGGCTGCGCCATTGAAGCGTCGTTTTAGCGCCGGTTCGGAATGGCTGAGCCTGAAGATTTACTCAGGGAACTCGCTGGTCGAGCAATTGCTGACCGAAGAGCTATTGCCGCTGATTGAGCAAAATGGCGAACTGTACGACAAGTGGTTCTTCATTCGTTATGGTGATCCAGACTGGCACCTGCGTCTGCGCTTCCATGGCGACCCCGGGTTGTTATGTGGTCAGCTATTGCCCAAGTTGAATGCGTTACTCGATCCGAAAGTAGAAAGTGGCGAGTTACACAAAGTAGAACTGATGACTTATGAGCGTGAGGTTGAGCGCTATGGTGGACCAGAGTCGATGGCACTGGTTGAGTCACTGTTTATGTACGACAGTGTACTCATTGCGAAAACCTGCGCGCTGGTGGACGAATACGGTGAAGACATGCGCTGGCGGATGGCTCTGGCACAGACTCATAAGTTACTGGATCTGTTTGAATACGATGCAGCCACTCGCTTTGCGCTGGTCAGTCAGTTACGCGATGGCTTTGGCAGAGAGTTCAATGAAACCAGTGTTTTGCGTAAGCAGTTGGGTAATCGTTACCGTGACTATGAAGCGCAGCTGGACAAGGACTTTGCATTGCTGACCAAACAAACAGATGCGCAAGCCGACGAAGCACAGCAGGCACTGTTTGAGATCCTGTCACAGTGGTATCAGGCGGCAGAGCCTGTGGTTGGGGTTCTCAACCGTATGATCGACGAAGGCAAACTTAATTGTACCAAAGATACGCTGATGGGGTCTTTGTTGCACATGCACAATAACCGTATGTTCAAGGCCTATGGCCGCGAGCAGGAACTGGTTATCCACGATATGCTCCGTCGTAAGTACTTCTCGGCGGATAAAAAAGCCGATTAAGTGATTGAGCAGCAAAAAGCGCGCCTGTGGTGCGCTTTTTGTGTTTGTGGGGTCCTTTGACTACCCTTGAGTAATAACAAAATGAAGGATGGTGTTATGACCCGAACAGTAACGCTCTGGCTTAGTTTGCTGGTCCTGCTTGTGTGGCATGTTCAGGTGCTGGCTGAGGACAAAAAATCAGCGCCGCTTACCAAAGAGCTGGCTGTGTTTCAGCCGTTTTTGGGGACCTGGCAGGCGGATTTTGAGGTACCGGCGGGCAAGCCACCGATGCGTGATATCAGCCGCTGGGAGCGAGCGCTCAATGGCACAGCGGTGCGCACTTTACATTCTATCAATGCAGGTATGTATGGTGGCGAGTCGCTGATTTTCTGGGATAAGAGCAAAAATGCGGTGGTTTTTTATTACTTCACCACTGCGGGATTCTATACCCACGGCACCATAGAAGTCCTCAGCCCTACTGAGTTTGTTGCTTTTGAGGACGTGACTGGCAATAAAGATGGCATAACTCAGGTGAAATCCATTAGCCGTTTTAAGGATAATCGCTTTGAAGTATCAACCCAGTATCTTAAACAGGGAAAATGGACAGAGCCGGAGCTGCGTACCTATGTGCGCAGCAATGAAACGGTACAGTTTAAGTAACCGGTGCAGCCAACTATAACAACAATAAAGAGTTAAACGTGTTCACCTCGCTCAGTATTTCAGGGCTGACTGTGTTTCAGCTGATCTTTGCCTGGCAAATGTGCTTTGCCGTAATACTGGTGTGGCAAAATCCACATAGCCGCTGCCTGGTATTATTCTTTGTTTTTCAGACCTTACTCTGCCTTGCCAACGTGCTTGAAAGTGCTGGTTTTACGCTGGCAGGGTATGTCATCACACCTGCCTTTACTGTGGCCATGGGGCCAGTCTGGTATCTCAGTGTCCGCAACCTGGTCGGTGCATCTACAGATGGCTTGCAGTCTGCCCGCCATCTGCTGTTACCTTTGGTGTCGCTGGGATTGACCGACTATGTTCAGCCGCTTATTGCGCTGGGCAGCATTATGCTGCTGGGCTATCTGGTGGCGTCTTTAAAGTTGCTGCGTGATTATCGCGACACGGTGTATCAGGTACATGCCGATGCGGCAACGATGGATCTCACCTGGCTGACCAGATTGCTTGGCGTGTATATCGTGCTGAGTGTGACGGATTTTGTGCGCATGAATGTGCAGCCTATCACGCCCATGCCCTGGAAAGCCTACTGGTATTTAGCCCATGAAGTGGGCTTCTTTGCTATTCTGTCTGTGTTGCTGATTGGCGTGATAAAGCAGCCGCAGTTGTTTAATCGCCTGGCCCAATATCAAACCCTCAGTCAGCGTGATGACGCTGCACAGGACACGCAGCTGGCGCAGTCGATATTTGTAGCGGTAGATGCACAGGTTCGGGAGCAGGGGCTGTTTTGTCAGCCCCGACTGAGTATTCAGCATATCGCAGATCAGCTGTCACTGGGTGTGAAGCAGGTTTCGTGGGCCATTAATTCGGTGTCTGGACATAACTTCTCTAACTATATCAATGAAGTAAGGCTTGAGCAGATTGAAAAACAGTTGGCTGATCCGGCTTATGCCGGGGCGTCGGTGCTCGATATTGCGATGAACAATGGGTTTAATGCCAAGTCGACCTTCAATCAGGCCTTCAAAACCCGCACGGGAATGACGCCGACGCGTTTTCGACATGGTGCGCTGAAAAACTAACCAAATTCCACTTTTATTCGTTCAGGATCCGGAATCTGGACGAATAAAAGTAGTTTATTCAATACATTGGTTCTTAACTTAAGAGGAGAACCAAATGTATAAAGCCGTTTTTGGACTACTCGGACTCATCATTGTGAGTTGTCAGCAGTCACATGCAACCCCGTCACGTGGTACACCCGGGTATCATAACGATGCATATCAAATTCCCGTGTTGCCTAATCAGGTAAGCGATCCGGTTGGTTATTACCACAGCAAAGAGCAGCTGTTTACCCTGGTTGAACGTGAAGACTGGCCTGCGGTGGTTAAACTGGCCACCGAGCTGACCACAGACTATAAAAACGATGGTGTTACCTGGTACCTGCTGAGCCTGGGGTATCGTCAGCAACAGCAGTGGCAGGCAGCTATCGCCCCCCTTAAACGGGCGTTGCGGTTAGGCGTGCGGTTAAAGCGTTTGCCGAAATGGCATGACAATCCCAATGACATGATGGTGACCTTAGCAGAGTTGTATGGTGCACTTAAAGATAAGCGTAATGCCATGTTGTGGCTTGAGCGGGCACTCGAGGCGCGCTGGGACGACAAACCGGCACTAACGGGTCGCAGTCTGTTTAGTCGTAAGCCGAATCCGCATTTTGTGGCGTTTGCACAGGATGATGACTTTCGTCAGTTAGTGGGCGCAGAGCCCGCCGGGGAGTTTGGCAGAGACGCACGCTGGCGTCATGATCTGCATTATCTGGCCGATGAAATCAGGCGTTTACATGTGTCGGCCTTTCACCGCATGAGCGAGCAGGACTTTGAGCGCAAGGTCGCGCAGATTGATAAGCGCATTCCCGCTTTGAGTGACCAGCAGGTCGTATTTGAGCTGATGCAGCTGCTCGGCATGCTGGAAAATGGTCACAACTTCATTATTCCGGCCTGGGGTAAGGCGGGCAACACTCAGCAGTTACCCGTGCAGTTTTATCTGTTTGAAGAAGGGCTGTTTATTGTGGCAGCTGACTCAGACTATCAACACCTCATTGGCAAGCAGGTTCTAAAAATAGGAAACACACCGGCATTACAGGCGCTGGAAAAAACCGGGGAGGTTAACCCGCGCGATAATAATATGCAGCAAGCGTGGCTGGGGCCTTACTATTTGAGCCTGACTCAGGTATTGCAGGGGCTTGGGGTGGTTGAAGACGCAAGCAAAGTCACGCTGACGGTTCGTGGAGGTGAGCTGCAAACACAGCAGCTGACGCTGACGCCGCGCGCTATGCAGTTTAATGGCTTTCCAAAGCTGCCACGCCAGCACCCGCATTCAGAGCCTTACTGGTCCAAATTGTTGCCTGAACACAAGGCACTTTATGTGAACTTTAATGCCGTACGTGAGCGCAAGGATGTGTCGCTGGATGCTTTTAACCAGGAGCTACGCGATACCCTGCTGGCCGGGCAGGCGGAGCACTTTATTTTGGACCTGCGTGATAACAGCGGTGGAAATGGCTTTTTGCTGCCCAGTACCATAGCCACCGCAGTACTATTTGAGGCTCTGGTACCTGAGGGTAAGCTGATCATTCTGGTTGGACGCAATACCTTCTCAGCCGGTCACGACCTGCTGGTGAGGATCAGTAAGCTGACCAGCCCTGTCCTGGTCGGCGAGCCTTCGGGCACCCGACCTAACGCCATTGGTGAGGCGGGTTGGTTTACTTTGCCCTACAGTGGCCAAATTGGCGTGATCTCATCGCAGTTTCATCAACAAGGAGCAGCAGAAGACAGTCGGGTGTGGCTGGCACCGGACCTACCGGTGGCTCTGACGGCAAAGGGCTACTTTGCTAATAAAGATGCGGTGCTGGATGCGGCGCTGACCTTAGTGTCCAACGGCTCACGCTGATCCTGCTCTGCCTGCTGCACATAAGTATGCGCCAGCTTGAGTGCCGCTTCACCGAAGATCCAAAACGGCTTGGTTTTACTGTTGATATTCACCGCTACGCTAAGCTGGTGGCGAGGTACCACAATTAACATGCTCTGCGATCCTCGCGATACGCCGCCGTGGTGATAGTAAGTAAACGCGGGCTGGCCGTTATGCTGGTACTCATGACGACGCCATCCCAGTGCGTAGTTTTGCGGGTTGACCTCGCCATGATTCAGGCGCTGTGGTGTCCAGATCTGTTTGCGCACCGCCGGGTGCAAATAATGGGGGTCGAGATAACCACAGCCGAGCCGCACAAGGTCACTGGGTGTGCTGACAAGGCCACCTCCTGCCAGCCGATGGCTGAGGTTAACCGGGCGCCAGGGAATGTACCGGGCGTCCTGCCCCCGACGATTGAAGTAAAAGGTGACCAGCTTGTCGGCCTGTGACTCTGCGCCACTTTGATTCATTCCCAGTGGCGTCAGTACATGCTGATGCAGCAAGTCGAGATAGGCGCCCTGCCCATGTTGTGCCAGTACAGCACTCAGCAAAACGGTACCATAGCTGGAGTAATAAAATGCGTCACCCGGTTTGGTACGCAGCGGTCCTTGATCAAACTGTGCAACGGCATCCTGCACTCGATCAAACTGAGTATTCAGGCTGAGCGAATGATACAGCCCGATTAAATCCTGATTGCCTTTGTAGTGGGGTAAACCGGCACTGTGTGATGCCAGCTGGCGCGGGGTAATATCCTGCCACGCCGGGTTGGGCAGTGGGGTCAGGCTGTCTTGTAGCGGCGTATCCAGGTTAAAGTTTTGTTCCTGCATGAGTTTTGCCATGAGTGTGGCAGTTACGGCTTTAGAAGTACTGCCGATGCGAAACTGATGCGCGGGTGTAAGCGCGGTTTTGGTTTTGATGTCGGCATAGCCGAGCGTGCCCTGCCAGACAAGCTGACCACGATGCGCAATGGCAGCAGAAATACCGGGCGCGTTGCTTGCCGCTCTGGTGGTCTTAAGAATATCAGTGGCCCGGGTATTGAATGCACCGAGCGCCGGTGCGTGATGTGACTGGTGTGGTAAAGGGCCCTGGGGGAGCGGCGCAGCGCTGGCCAGCACCGGCACTTTTTCCAGATTGAAGGCATAAAACTGATAGACGGGCCAGCCAAAATAGGCCAGCGCGGTTAGGAGCAGTAATGTCAGCAGACTGAACAGGCGTTTCATTGGCGATCCTTAATTCTCGATAAACTAACTTAACTATCTGAGAATTAAGCTTTTAAATCTTGTCTAAAGTGAAAAATGCTGGCCGATTCTGAAATGGTGGCTAAATCAGTGGCTAAACAGGTGGATCCGGTCAGGCCATGTGGGCAAAAAAACGACCCGTTTTGCAGTGGGTTAATCTTGTCTGAGGCTGGTATGGCGTAATATTCCTGCGTATGCTTGAATATTCATCTTGTTATTAATCCATGACTTACCAAGACTGGCCGCAAGATAAACAACACAAGGACCTAGTCATGACACTTGGACAATACATAAAACAACTCAGACAACAAAGGGCGTTGAGCCAGCCGCAATTGGCCTCACAAATGACGGTTGAGCAGAGCTACCTGTCTAAACTGGAGAACGATCATTCAATTCCTTCCAATGAGGTGTTCAGGAAACTGCTGGCCGCACTGGATCTGGACTTAGGGAGCTTTATGCAAGGGGTTGCTGAGCAGGGCGACAAGCAGAGCCTGACACAGATCCCGGATATTGAAGCCTGGTACCAAAACCTGGATAAACATAAGCTGGCACGGCGGCGTAGCTGGATACTCATGGCACTGGTGTGTATCTCTTTGGGGTGTGCACTATTTTACAGTGGCTATCGCGCGCTCTTTTTCCCTGAGCGCCAGTATGAATACCACTCCTATGGGGAGTTACGAGACGAAGAGCCTCTCGATTTGTACACGCGCTGGCATCGTTACGTCAGTGACGCGGATAAACAGAACCGGGCCGACTATGATGCGCTGCGACTGATGTATCAGAAGCGTCAGGCGCCGGAGTTATTGTACAGTTTTGACTATCGCGGCAGTGCTTTTGTGGTACAGGTCGATAACGGTCGCCGGTATTTTGAAGTGCAGCCTGAGCGTGTACATCATGTATCTCGTCCCGGTAATGCCTGGATGCAGTTTATCGGTATCGTGCTGTTTGTCGCAGGTTTACTGGCCCTGTTACTTGAACGTCGCTACGCCCGTGCTCACTAGCCAGGTCGTCATATACTGCTTAGGCGGGAAAATACGTGCGTAGCGCGATATACTCAGCGTATCAGTAGCAGGAGTGAGTTATGGCCAGGCGCTTATTTTTTGGCATAAGATTGGATACACACAGCCAGGCGCACATTAATGCCTGGCTGCGTACTGAAGTGCGTGCCCGCAAAGCACCGACTAAAATGGAGAACTGGCACCTGACACTGGCTTTTCTTGGTCAGGTAGAAGCATCACAGGAAACAGACATGGTGGCGTTTGCCCGCCAGCTTAAGGTGCCCACCTTTACGCTGAACTTTGCACGCACCGGTTATTGGTCAGGTAATGGGATTTTCTTTTTACGTCCGGAGCCTGAACCACCACAGTTGAGTGCACTTGCAGAGCCATTACGTGACATGGGGGCCGCACAGGGTTTGCATTGTGATCGGTTACCTTTTGCCCCTCATATTACCCTGCTGAGAGGGCACAAAGGCGAACCTGAGGTACGCTCATCCATTACGCCGTTTACCCTTTCGGTGACGCAGTTTCACCTCTACCACTCTTACCGATGTGACAGCCGTGGGCTCATTTATGAACCCGTGCAATCTTTTGACCTGGTCTGAACACCACTCAGGTGTTGCTTGCGGTAATCACCGGGCGTCAGGGTGTAAGCGCGTTTAAAGGCGCGGTTAAACGGACCAATAGAGTTAAACCCGGCATCGAAAGCGATGCTTAGAATGGCCGTGCGTGCGTGTGCCAGGTCGCGCAATTGTTCGGCTGCATACGCCAGTCGATACTGATTGATAAATTGCGAGAAGTTTTTGAAACCGAGCTGCTGGTTGATCAGGGTGCGCAGCTGGTGAGTGGGTATATCAAGGCGCTTGGCCAGCAAGCCAATGGTAAGTTCGGGTTCACGATAGATGCCCTGCATAAGCAGGGTTTGTAAAGCCTCATAAGTGGTTAGCCAGTGGGCAGGTACGGGCAGTGTTTGTTGGGCGGCCTGACGACCGGGGTTGCCGTTGTGCTTTGCGGCAGGTCGGGACAATCCGGTGAGTAGTATCAACAGACAAAAAATAAACACCGCATTGGCCAGCAGATAGCCGGGATCTCGCCGAATGAGACTGGCACTGAGTTCAAACCCGACCAACACCAGGCAGTGTAGCAGGGCAAATGTGGCCAGGAGCAGTCGCAGGCGACGTCGGCTATGGACCAGGTCATCATTAAAGTTCGCCAGACAATAATATAGGGTGGCGCACATTGCTAAGGCTGAAAATGCATGCATCAGTGTATGCCAGTACGTATTACTTCCGTAGACCAGAAAGACACAACTACTGATAAAAACGGCACACCCCAGTAGCCAGCGTCCCCAACTCAGCGTCAGCCAGTGCGGTACACGCAGGGTGATCAGATACCAGGCACAGGCGCACAACACCAGTGGCAGCAGCTCTGTAGCTGCAAGAAACAGGTTGCGTAACGGGTTAAAGCGCCACTCAGGCAAAGGCTGGGTAAGCAGCAGAAAACACGCCAGGCTGGTGGCCAGGGCAACTGCCAGCAGGCGCTCAAAGCCAGTCAGGCGGGGCCAGTTAAACAGCACCAGCGCAATGAGTAAGCCGAGGGCACTAAAGCGAAACAACAGATCCGCGAGCGTCACTAGCGCCATAATTTACGCCACAGCCGCCTGAGCAGCCGGGCTACCAGGCTGTCATTGTTAGACGCTTGCAGAAATAGCTGTCGGGTGGCCTGATTGCGAGCTTTGCTGACGTGTTTGCGGGCGCATTCGTTTGCCGCCTGTTGCCAGTCTTCACGTTTTAGGGCTGTCTTGAGCTTTGGCCAGCGACTACTCAGATTGGTGATGCCCAGGTTATAAGCCAG
This sequence comes from Pseudoalteromonas rubra, assembly GCF_005887115.1. GTDB lineage: Bacteria > Pseudomonadota > Gammaproteobacteria > Enterobacterales > Alteromonadaceae > Pseudoalteromonas > Pseudoalteromonas rubra_F. The sequence goes on from NZ_PNCJ01000027.1 coordinate 18,033, forward strand.
ATCCAGCAGTGCGAGCTGAACACTGGAGGGCAGCTTATTATACGGTCGGGTATAGCCATTTGCGGGGCAGATAAGGCGCGTAAGTTCCTGTTCAAAATTGCTGATCTGTTGCTGCAGCAACCGCATACTTTCGCTGTGGGGCAAGTGCAAGGTGCAGTGCTGTTCATACCAGCGAGCCGTTTTTCCGGCGGGTAGTCGTTTTAATGTCGTGTATTCTTGCTGTTTTTGTGCCCGACTGGCGGGCTTGTTGGTGCGCTTGTCGCGCAGGCTCAGGCGGGTAAAGGCATCCTGACTGGCGACATGAAAGCCCACGCCTATGGTGGGGTTGCCCCGGGTATCCAGATATAAGTGATCGATTACGCCCTCAAAATGGCAAATATGCCGTACGGCGGGCGATGATGTGTGATGTTTTGATAAAAGGCGTTTCAGCAAACTCGCTAATGCTCCTCTGTGGTCGTGTTATCTTGTTGCGCCAGGGTCAGTTTGCCCTGGGTGCAATCTTCGACGGGTGACACATGTGACTCGACGGAAGAAATATAACATTGTTTGAGCAGCGAACAATAACAGGTAAAGACCTCTACCTGCTCCGATATATCATCAATTTTGTCCCATAAGCGATTGTTAAAATTGCTTTTTTGCATAGTGAAAAGGGGGAGCGTGGCGCCGTCGGCAAGCAATGAGTGTTCGGCCCGGCTGGTAATATACCAGCCAAACTTGGCCAGCACATTGACTTCGTTGTCGTCCTGCTGCGCAGTATCAAGGGCTTCGCGGTACGCGCTGATGTTACAACAGGCATCGAACAGGGCTGTGAGCGAGTCATAGGCCCGGCCGCGGTAGTGGTATTGCACCCATTCAATCAGGGCGGGGCCGGTGCCCGAGTTCAGAATGCCAATGGTGATCCTGGGCCTTTCTGCCTCAAGGTCAAAGTTACTGTAGCTAAATTGCAGCCAGGGCCAGGTTTCGGCCTCAAGCTGGCGCTCTGCCGCGGCCACTTGCTCCTGTGCGGCCTTGGCCTGCATATAGGTGGCATAGAAAGACGCGGCCGAGATCAGCATGGCGCACAGTGCCAGCACAGTATTCATTTTGGAGCGCGACAGCTTCAGCTGTATAGGCCGGAACAGTCGCTTTGGTTTGACGTGAGGGGCAGGCTCGGGCCTGTCAACTTCATGTCCGGGCGGGTGCTCGTCACTGTCATCGATGTCGGGTAATGTGGTGTCCTGTTGTGTCATACGGCAAGTCCTGTTGGTGTTGTTTTATGGGGCCGTGAGATGAATAGCAAGGGTTTCTCCCTGCCTCAGCCGGTTGGTGTCGCGTCGGTTCCAGCGTTTCAGGTCCTTGACCGAGACACCAAACTGCCTGGCGATCCGCCACAAACTGTCGCCGCGCTTAACCACGTAATCCAGTGTTTCTGATCGCGATGGCAACAGCAAAGTCTGGCCGATGCGGATCATATCGTTGCTGAGCTGATTAAACTGGCGCAGTTCAGCAACCGACAAACCATGCTGTTTCGCTATCCTGCTCAGGCTGTCGCCACGGCGCACCACCATCTTTTGCCAGCGAGTATCTGGTAATGCCTGAAAATCAGCGGCTGCCAGCTGCCACTCCTGCGTGCGGGTTGTTGGCACCAGCACGTGGCCCGGCCCGTTAAGCAGCACCGGAAAGCGGCGAAAGCCCGGATTGAACACTGCCAGCTCTGCCCAGTTGTGTTGGTCTGGCAGGATCACCGCCTTACCCAGTGCCAGCTGAGTAAAAGCTGGCTGATTGTCTATGGCCGGAAAATGCATGCGCTGCTGTTTCAGCAGGGTGGCGGCGGCTAGCAGCTTAGGTACATAATGTCGGGTTTGTTTCGGCAATTTGAGCGAAAAAAAGTCAGTCGGCTTACCCGCTTTGTGATTTCTGGCGATGGCAGTGGCAACCCGGCCTTCACCAGTATTATAAGCGGCAATGGCATGGTACCAGTCACCGTCAAAACGCTTGTGTAAATAAACCAAAAAATCCAGAGCTGCCTGAGTGGACTGGATCAGATCCTGTCGCCCGTCGAACCAGGGGTTGATTGTGACACCATAATGCTTTGCGATTAACGGGGTTAACTGCCACAGCCCAGAAGCATGCTTTGCTGAGTAGGCCTGAGCGTTAAAATCGCTTTCTATCAGCGGCATCAATGCCAGCTCAATGGGCAGACCTCGGCGCTCCACCTCCGTCACCAGATAATACAAGTAGGGTTGGGCCCGCTCGCTGATGGTGTGCATATAATTCGGGTGTTGCAGATACCAGTTAACCCGCTTCAGCACTCTTGGGTGAGTGGATGTGGCAAAGCTCAGCTGCATGCGAATACGTTGCCAGACGTCATCGCTGGTGTGCGGGGTTGGCAGTGCGGGTAAAGGTCTGTCCGGTACGACTGTTGCAGCCGATATACTATGACTGGTCGTCAGGTGGTCATCAAAGCGGGTATCTGAGCGGGTAGACTGACACCCGCTGAGTAACATCAGGGTCATCAGCAGGACAAGGATTTTGGCTGGCATGTGGTTATTTGACGTTATTATTGTTTGTTCTGATTGTATATAAGTTGGGGATTTTTGCCACTCTTGTTAGAGGGAGCTGTTCGTTCTGACTGAACTCTACGAAAATTGAGCTACACGCAAGTCAGAGGGTCAATACCGCCAGGTCTGAATTGTTTGCACTGTCAGGGGGGAATAGTGTTACGTTCCGAACTAAAAAATGAACTGGTTCAGAATCGTATGGGGGCAGTGGTCCTCAGTTACGCTGATTCAAACCAGTATCTCGCTGGTGGGCTGGGCAATTATTATTGGCTTATCGACCGCCAGGGAAAAACCTTACTTATCACTCCCTGCGCGCAGCCGAGCTGGTGCTAAGCGAATTGGGTGCCACCCAGGCTACTTTTGATATGGCAATAGCCCACGACGAAATGATCGGCAATGTCAGTGACGGCCATTGCCGATTCGTGATGTCGCAGGATAAGCGTCTCTTTAAGTGCGTGCCTTGCCGAGATCACTGTGGATAAATGAGCCACGCAACATTTTAAACGTATTATCTACAGACCTTAGAATTCGTCAAACGCGTAGCTAAACTTAACAAATAAGTTCTTATTCAGCTGTACATCCTTGTCCAGATTTGGGTTGTAACTATGCAATTCTGAATAGCCCACATAGAACACAGTGTCTATGCTGGTTTTATAGGCGTAAACGATTTGTAGTCCCGAATTGGATTCCTTTTCTTGGAAATGGTCTTTGTCTAAGTACAATGCGAGATCTCTGATATTCCTATAGTTTTGCCAGGTAAGTCTCAGGTAGCTTTCTCGATTAAACTGGTAGTTCAGTCTGATATCGTACACCTTTGCATCGAGAGTATTCGATCCCTCATAGACAAGGTTTTCGTTGATATAGGTTGAGGTAATTTCTATATTCTTACTCGGATACCAACTCAGTTTTAAGCTTTTTAGGTCATAGTCTGACAGGTAGCCATTGACGTAATCGATGGCTTGGCCCTGTATGTATTCAAACGACGTGAAGATGTTGGAAAGTGGCGCAATATCAACGTTTATCGATTGCTTTTCAAAGTGCAGCACTTCACCATCAAAGTTTTCACTTTGATCCTGGTAAAGCGCGGTGACTTCTAGGTTGTTACTGCCGCTTAGCTCGGCTGAGTAGTTGATGTTCTTCTCAAGAAAGTCACCTTGTGTTGTGTGTGTAACATAACCATCAATACCGGCTTTAAAGCTGGATATATGCTGATTTTCTAATACCCAGTTTCTGAATAGACCGCTGTTTACTTCTTTGTAGTCCACCATAGGTACAAAGCCTAAATCAGCCCTGAAGTCGGCAGAGAAATAGCTGTAGTCAATGAAGGATTCCCAATCTTCGGTGTAGTAATCAAGGATTACTTTGTACGCTTTGCCTTGTTCTTTTCTGTCTTTATTAAATTCGGACTGAACGCTGAATGGATTTTTGGTCTCGGAATGGAGGTACTGTGACTTTAAAAGTAACGAGTCTGAAATATACCAGTTGGTATCGACCCCTGTTACTACATTACTGTAATCGCCTCCACTGCGGCTTGTTAAGATTGTGCCTACCGACAGATTGTTATTCAGATCTGTTCTGTAACGAGCCACAGCTGCAGTGCTCTTGATGTTTTCCTGGTTCTCGTCAACGAGCCGGACCTCTTCATCACCCGTATTACCGGGGATCAGTAGATTTGTTTCACTGTCTTCACCAACAAAAGCACCATAGGTATGCGATTTGTGCTGGCCTGTGAATTTCAGACCGTAGTCCGGTGCAACAATACTTCTGGTGTTTACGGCATCTATGCTGGTTAGAAAGTACTCGTTGTTTTCCAGAAAGAATGTACGTTTTTCTGGTCGGTTTAACGCAAATTTTGCATTGGCTTCCAAAAGTGCATCGTCATATTCTACCTGAGAGTAATCGGGATTTATGGTTGTATTTAATGTATGGCTAGAGTTGATCCGCCACTTTAAGTCAAGAGAAGGCTCGTAATCATCCGTTTCATCGATGATGTTATCCCCGGCGTCCCGTAGAGTGCTTTTTTTTGCAACCAGGCTGGGAATAATCTTAAGGTATCCGTCGCTTTCTTTTTTTACAGTGACGCGATAAGAGCTGTACTGACAGATGTCACATGATATTTCACGTTTAACTGGCGAGTTTGAAAACGTTTTTATAATGCTGTCGTAGTAAATCCGTTCAAAGTTTATGTTCCAGACCTGCTCTTCATTTTCAGGCATAGATAAGCTATTGTAAGGAATGAATATTTCTGTGGTGTAACCATTATCAAGCACTTGCCCTGAAGATAGCCATTCAGCATCCCAGTCCTTTTTGGTTTCACCGGTGATCTCACTGAACGACGAGTCTTCCTGAACACCAAGAGGGTTCACAAAAAACTTGTATGCGATCTTGCCTGTTTCAAACGCGTCAATGGAAATACCTACTTTTTCATCATTGTCCAGCAGGTCTCGTTCTTTAAGAAAAACTTTTATTTTGTCGGTGTTTTGATACTCACTTTCAAAGGATACATAAATGCCACTATTACTACTTATGATCTTTGCAGTTGTTTTAACATCTGGTTGAGCGTTGATTCGCGGGGAAACTTCATAGTTCAAGTCAATCTTAAGTGCATCCTTCCATGCTGCTTCAGAGAGAGCACCATCGATATTTATTTTTATGTCTTGATATGGCACCTCGCTTAAACTTTCATTTGCAAAAGATGCTCCGGAGAAAAATAAAGCTAGTAATGTATTTTTCATAATTTCATTCACTTCTAAACTGGTTTTTGTTCTTGTTGATGCTTTCTCCACATCATCATGCTAAGAGAAATAACTAACATGGATATCGTGGCAATAAATAGTTGGTTACTCGAAAATATATTTGAGCACCAACTTCCTATCATCAATGCAGCGATAGGCAGGCTTTCATTGATTGCAAAGACTCGCCCCCGGGAGGAATGAGGCACATCTTGCTCTATAAAAACCTCAGATACACCAATAAAAATCATCTGACCAATGAAAAACACAGTGCAGAAGAAAAAGCTAAGAAACCAGTTCGACTGGGAAAAGAATATAAAAACAGAAACTATCAGTGCAGTCATAAATGAATAACTAAGTGCAGGCTTTTTGCTGGCTGTGTTAATCAGTACAGCGCCCATTGAGTTGCCTAAACAAATTAATGCTGAGAAAATATATGGGCCATATTCTGAGAATCCAATTTCTATACTTTTACTAGGGAATTTTTCATAAAAAACGCCTGTGTAGAAATCAATAAATATCATTAGAATTAAAAGCACTGACAACCTGCTTCCCGGCCTAAAATACTTTAAGCCAGTAGCGATGCTTTTTATATCAAACTTGACATAGCTTGGCTCTATCAGCTCAATTTTCATTGGTGCTAGAACAATAAATGATATAAAAAATGTAGCTGCGTTTAGTAGAAATATAACTTCTGTTTCGTAATTGGCTTCACACCAAATTGAGATTGCTATAGATAGCAATCCTCCGGCTGAATAGAAAAAGTTAAATATAGAATTAAAAGAGGGGAAGTCATCTGAAACCTCTGTCATTAGCTTCAATCTTGCAGGATCAAATATGCTTCCAAGCATTGAGTTTATTCCAGCTATAGCTAGCCATAGGTATATGGGGTAGTCAGATGGGTATAAGAATAATACTATAAATATTAAGCCTCTCAGTAGTTCAGAAGACAGTATTATTTTTTTTAAATCATATTTGTCCGCTATGATCCCAAATATAGGCTGAAAGAACCTTGGCAGAAAGTAAATTATTAGTAGCAAGGATACGAATTGCTCACCTCTTTCATAAGCTATAATAAGAAGTGCGGGGAGAGCCATAAAGTCCCCGATGGTAGAAATAGATTGGCTAGTAAGTATTTTCCTTTCGTTACTAGATAGATCTTTTATATGATGGTACATCCACTTATTCCATGTTTATCTAGGTGGTTTTTATGAGTTGTTCGAGAGTGATATGTACTACTTTACAAGAGGATATCAGGCAAAGTAGTACATAAAATTGGTATGTGGAGTCTATGAGATCAGGGTTTTTAAGTTCTTTCTAATAGATTCTATGTCGCTGAGCAGTGTTTCTTCATCTTCGGCAACAAGGAACACTTTACCAAAACTGTTCCAGGCACCTGACATTTCTGACATTGGATAAATTACGTCATTTTCCATGATATAAGGTGTGAATTGACAGGTGGAAGAAGGCGCGATGACACTCGTCAGATCCGGTGCTTGTCGGTAAACAATTTGCTCTTTCCAAGGCTGAGAGTGTTCGTCAGCTGGGAGCAGGCTGATTGTTGCTGAGTATGCTTTTTTGTTTTCCAGTGTGTTGAAAAAGTCCGATTTTATCTGTGACTCTTTGTTATAAACGATGTCCATATACTCAGAGATAATATCTACACCAAAAGATGCTTCGATCTGCGGAATGATACTCCACCCTGCAAATCGCGCTGCTGATTCAATAATCGCAATCTCATTATTTGCAAGTAGTTTTATTTCGGTGTGTGTACCACAGTAATCTAAGCCTAAGGATTCGATACAGGGCTTGATCTTGTCTACGATAAGCTTCTGTTTGTCCACTGACAAAGTACATGGGCTCATGCTAACCGTTTCGGTAAATGGATAGATCATGGGCAGGTTTTGCGTTATCGCCACCGGATGGTACGTGCCATTGATCACCACCCCTTCAACACTAATATAGTCAGCATACGGGCTGTTTTCACCAAACCAGCATGATGAGTCACCTACCAGCATTCCCTCTTTGATAAGCGGTTGGCTTTTCAAGTGTGACTTGTAGGGCATGGTATCTATGGTTTCTTCAATGAGCTGCGTTGTTTTACCTAAAATACTTTCTAAGTCATCAGCTTCTTCCTGATTATTGATTAGGGAGATCCCCAATGAACCGGCACAGTTTGATGGCTTAATAAGGTAAGGAAAGTCAATATGGTGATTGAGCACTTCTGTCGGATTTGAAGACGCAAAGAACTTTCTGTTTAGTAACCCGTGCTTTTCAAAAAATGTATACATTACATCTTTTCTCAAGGAATTGGTTACTGAGCTTCCAGGTCCTTTTAGGCCCAGTTTGTCATTGACCTGAGATACTTCGTCTAAGTGAAATTCATCAAATGTAATGATGGCTTCTGCGCTGATCTCGCGGGCCAGATCCGAGAGGAATGTGATTAAAGACACGTTATTTGGTATGTCTTCAGGCATCACTAAGTGATTGATCAAGCTTTTTAAGTCATTTAGTTCCGCTTCTGCAATATCCTCGGTCTGAACGACCCATACGTTAACTTCTTTGGTTAACTTAGATAGTACATACTGGAAAGGGGGACCGCCCAGCACATTGACATAAATAATATTTTTCATATAAATAATCCTTTTAAAATTCGAGTAACTCTTCTTCTATTGTTATGTTTGGAGAGTATGACTTTAGTAATTCGATTAACTCTGTTTTAGCTTTTTCCAGCTCTGATTGGGGATAGCTAGGCAGCTTATCCAATACAAAGTAAGCATTTTTAGTATTTTCCGTAAGCTGAGTGCGCGTACATTGTCTCCAGTTCCACCTTCTGCAGGTTGCGCCGGCTGAGTCAAGCCATATCGGCTCGCCTTCTTTAGGAGAAGTCTGGGCACCTTCCCCTTCACCGACGATAAAAAGCTCTTCTCCAGTCGATTTTGTGAAAACTAAATCGCTAAGCAGTGCATCCCTATCTTCACCACCGATTGGCAAAGAGTATTTAATACTAATAGCATTATATATATTTACTACATGATTTATGTCTGGTAAATCCAGACCTTTTAATACTCTTTGAGAAAGCGCTTCAAAAGAGCTAACCGCACTTCTGTGTTTTACGCCAAAGGTTTTAAATGTAGCTCTCCAATCAACTACATTTTTTTCATCTGTGAAGGTTTTATTAGCAAACCTTTCCCTTAGATCAGACTCTTCTTCTCTTAGTATTTCTAATGAATTGAAGTTTTCATTTTTTTCGATACCAGAAACATAAAGAACTGTCATACTATATCCTTTGTATGATTCTTTTATTTTGCTGTCTAAGTGTAGTTTATATGACATAAAGTTCCTTTGTTTAGTTTTTCTCTTGGTTTCTTATTTTGACACCCGACTTTTTCCATGATGATTCAGCTTTGGCTGTGTTCTCTTGTTTCACGAAAATATAATCAGTGTCAAAAGAGGATGTAACTAATACACTTATATCTGACTCAGAGAGAGGTGATATAAGGGATACTAATACACCTGATAGTTCAAAGCTAAGCTGGCCCTCCACTTGATAGGAAACCCAACCTTGCTCACTGGATAGCATATCAATTTCTTCTGTAGAACCTTCTTCAACAATGCATGTAATACAATGCTGCTCAGAAATGATTGCAAACAGATGCTTTTCTAGCTTTAAATAGGTTGATGCATCCATTGAGCCTTTTCTAAGTTTGCAAACTTTAAACTCTTTATTGGCTTTAATTAGAATCATATTATGTATTCGACATTCAGATATATTGAATATCGAAACCTATGGTAGAGCGATAACCTGTTTCATTATTATTTTTGGTGCGGATTGAGGTTACGGTGTGCCAGAGATCACTGTTTCTGTCAGGCTGTAGTATTCCCATACCTGGTTGCAGGGTGGTGTTCAATACTTCAGTCTTTGCATCAGAGCCATAAATAATGCTTTTTCCACCTTCGACATTATTCCTTTCTACAACCATAGCTGAGACTATATAGTCCATGCCATCCTGGTGTATTCCCTCTGGAGAGTTTGTTGCAGATTCCTCTGGGTAACAATAAACAAGGGTATAATGGACTATAATGTTAAAGTTGCATTGCTGCCCATTGAGTTTTGTGTACAGTTGATTCGCAAGGTACTTTATCGTTTTATGCAAATACTCAGTATCAAGCTTGTCAGGAAGTTCTTTGAATTTTCTTTTGACCAGGCGGTAGTCTTGAAGGTTTGTACTGGTAAGCGCATCTTCCTGCCCAAACTCTCGCGCGGGTACTCGCTTGATGACAAAGTCATTACCATCATGAGTGATATTGAATTCAGCGATAAGACGTTTTCGAGTTGGTTTTAGCTTATCCAGTTCTGCGTACAGACTGGGTGGGCATTTTTCCAGAACCGCACGCAGATCTGAATCAGGCATGATGCCGCTATAGTACTGTCCCCAAAAGTTTTCGTCATACTTCGCCAGCTCTTCCGGGGCTAAATTTTGCTTAATTAGTTCTATTTTCTTTTGTCGGAAGAGGTAGTTATCCCACTCATAATCATGTTCGTAGGCATTGCGTAGAGTCGCTGATAGCGTGTTTATATCGACACCAAAATCAGCTGTGTTAATGACCTCGATAGGGACCTTTAGCTCTCTTATTAACATTGCAAACTCCTTTATTGCATTTTTGTATGTTTTAGATTTAAAAATATCCTTTTGATATACCTTACATCATCTTCTATCAACGCTTTAGGATGAGTAAAAAACGTTCAAGGTATTGATAAGTATTAGTTTTAATATCTGTTCTTAGAACGGGGCCAATGATACATTTTGCTGCTCATGTGTCAACGAAAAAGGTCCATAAGTTTAACACTCGCGCATGGATGAATAATTTGTTGTTATTATGTCAATGCAAATTGAAATAAATTATGAATAAGAAATGCAGAAATCACTCACCAAAATTTAAAGCGAAAATAGCTCTGGCAAAACGTTCATCGCCGCAGTTATAAGCTGCAATGACGTCATACCAGCTACCACTCAGCGTTGATGCATACAGGTTAAAAAATCGAGCGCAGCCCAGTAGATGGGAGCAGGTTCTGGTGTCCTTCAAGCCGGGGATGGATAGTGACACTATGCTGTTTTGCTATTCAGGGCGTCAGTTGTCATAAGCCGACATAAATTGGGGAATTTTGCCACTCTTGTCGGGCTGGGCTGATCGTTTAGCTCAACCTGTACGTAAATTGAGCTAAACTTGCATTGTTACGCACGGCAACACGTTGTGCTGACTGAGTACCGTCAGGGGGCTTTTATGTTACGTTCCGAACTAAAAAATGAGCTTGAACAGGACCATATGGACGCTGTGATCCTAAGTTATGCAGATTCCAATCACTATCTGGCCGGTGGACTGGATCCGCTGGGTAATTACCATTTACTGACCGACCGCCAGGGTAAAACCCTGACCTACAATTCATTGCGCGAAGCCGAGCTGGTATTGGCAGAGCTGGGCGCTACGCAAGCCACTTTTGATATGGAAACGGCCTACGACGAGATGATTGGCAATGTCAGCGATGGACACTGCCGGTTTGTTATGCCGCTGAATAAAGCATCACTTTAAGTGTGTGCCTTGTCGATAGGACAAGGCACACAGCGTATTCAATGAAATGTTTCGTGACTGAAACGTAGGTGTTTGGCGTGTTCCATCAGCTGACGAAAATCTTCCTGGGCGATTTGCAGTAAATGGCGATGGTCGCCAGACTCGATGTAAACATGGGGTTGGTTGAGGAGTAAATCGTCAAAGACAGTATCCAGATGATAAGCATTGGCGATGGGTGGCACTGCACCCGGGCTGCAGTCCGGAAACAAACGGTACACCTGACGTTCTTTCATCAGGTGAAAGCGCCGCTTAAGTGCGTCGTTCAGGCTGCTCAGGCTAATTTTATAGTTTGCAGGCAACACTGCCATCAGGCGTTTACTTTCGTGGTCTTCCAGCATCACGGCTTTCGCCAGCTGCGGTAGAGGAACTTGGCTGAGGTAAGCAGAGCCAAATGATGACTGGCTCTCAACATGCTCGATGACGCGATAGGGAATGAGGTGTGTGTCTAAGTAGGCACTGATACGATGAGTCATGGGATCTCCTCGTTTTTGGTTACCATGGTCTATAAGCATAGTTGATACTGCGCACTTAGACACGGCCTCTGTGACTGGTTTGTGAGCTTACACTCGCTGGTGTTATTAATCAGCGGTTTGTGGCAAGTCTACGTGCAGGTGCCCGCGTTCATAGTCTAGTGTCAGTAAAAAGTGTTGCAGAAGACTTGTGCCAACAATACCCTGAACCCGTTTCCCACGGATCCGTGATCTGCCGCTCTGATATTGCTCCAGCAAATGAATTTTCTGGCCTTCTGCTGGGTAGGTTATCTGTATATTGTTTAACTCAAAAGGGCCAAACTTGACGCTGTCGGCCAGTGCTGAGTGCATTTGACCGGCACTATTTGCACCAAAGCTTTGGTGACTTTCGCTTTCCAGTTCAAGCCAGCCTAAGCTTTTAGCTAAACTACGTTTAACGATGATCCCGCCTGCATTACCAGTATCCAACAGCATCCAGATGGCGCGGCCCGATACTTCAAGGCGAACGATAGGTAACCCGGTTCCCTTATGTCTTTGAGTTTCTACATTTTCAAATTCATGTAATTTTGCGACCTTTTTATTGATCAAGCGGATTTTATTGTTGGGATAGTCAATTTGCGTAATAAAGTCACGGAAAAAATTGGCACCAAACAAGAGTGCATTACTATGGTGGCCCAGAGAGCTTTCCAGCAAGTAACTCATTTTGGATTCCTTACCAAATAAGGTCACTGCAACCTCGTTGTAGGTTGGCCGTTGCTCTTCTGAGTAAACCCCTTTCACCCAGACCCGCTCACCTGTGGACAATGACAGATTGTGCTTGTTAATGAAATGCTTGTTGATCCCATTGGATTGGGCACCGGAATCCAGAATTGCGAACCCTTTTTTACCCTCTACAGTCACGGGGAACTTAATATGACCATTTTGTAATTCAAAATCCACCCAGGGGGAAACATTGGCGTGTGAGTAAAACGACAGTGAGATGAACAACGACAGTAAAAACTTCTGCATCATCATTAAACTTCCTTTTTAATAATTTTTGGCATGCTAGCATCTTGATAAGATATTTATCAACAAAATTAACCTTTTTGGGTAATTATATATACATTTTGTGAATTTTATGATTTCTTTAATAGCGCGTGGCAGTGTTGCTGCTACAGTGTACCGCTGAGCGTCAGTGTGAGTTCTGGCTTGCTGGCTTCGAAGAGCACTTCGCGGGCTTGCAAGGGTTGGCTTCTGTTTGTGTCATAAAAGTCGCGATAATAGTCATATCTGGCAGTGTTTATCGTATCCAACTCTATTCTGAGAGCCAGCCCGCTGTAGATACTCATTTGTGCGAAAGCACTAAGCTGGGTATGGGCTCGTTCGGTAAATACTTCATCATGATAGTACTCGCGAAATCGAGTAGGCAGAAACGCTTCTATACCCCAGGATAAGCTGGCCTGATCTCGTCGGAACCCTATGATTAACTCGTGCGGTGTTATGCCTGTGATGGGACGCGTGCCGCTCAGCGGATCGGTATAGCGCGCATCTCGCCAGGCATAACTTAGCTCAACACGGCTGTGACTGAGCAGCAAATGGGTATTAATACTCCACTCGGTATCCAGGCCAAAATAGCGTGCCCGCCCTGCATTGACGATGGCGCCATTGCCATTACTTTGTACCTGATACTCGTGAATGTCCTGCTGCCACTGATAAAGCGGGCTCAGGGTAAACTCAAACCACTCGGCCCGGGCATATTGCCAGGTGAGCATCAGCTCAGTGTACTGCATGGGTTTTAACTGTGTGCTGCCATTTTGTGTGCGCGCAAAACCGCTGCTCTGAGTGCTTTGAAACAGTCCAAAGTCCAGCTGTTCAACCTGATGCTGCGCACTGAATGTCAGTTGTGAGTCTGCACTGAGGTCGTAACCCAGTTTGAGCTGCGGCTTTAACAGGCGATGTTGTTGTGATTGCGTGCCGTTAAGGTCGGATTTCAGGGTAGCCTGCTCCAGTGCGAGCTTGCCCGACAACTGCCACTGTGGTGCAACCTGCCAGCTGGCCGCCACAAAAGGCTCAAACCGTGTTTCATTGACCTTGCTGTTTTCAGTTTGGCCTTCATTTATGGTGTTTGCCGTGACTGAGTTGTAGCTCCCTTCTATGCCGACACTCGGCTGCAGGTAATGTGACGGATTATTATATGCTAGCCTGAGCACTTGCTCGCGCGCACGTTCTTGCTGATTAAATGAGACATTGGCCAAATTTTGTGCCTGCCATTCTTGTATAGACAAGTCTGATTGCGCTCGTCTGGCAAGGCCTGTGAGCTGAAATTGCCAGTCACTGTTTGCCTTTTTAAGCCAGTCAAAGCCCAGCTCATATTCATCTGCCTGCTCGATGTCGTTGGTGCCATTAACAGGGGCTGGCAAAGCCGGCGTCCAGCGGTAACGGGTAAGCCAGTCGGTTTGCTGTGCTGATGCATTGAGTTGCAGGCTGCCATTGTGCAGCTGGGTTCTGCTGATCAAAGCCAGCTGCACACCGTGTTCCCGCTCAGCAAATTGCTCCCGCTCGCTATCGGTTGCCTGGTTTGATTGCACATTGGCATATTGCGCCAGCTCGCCAGAGGTGTAGGCGTGGTTGTTCACCCATTTCACACTGGCGCTGTGGTGCCAGTTAGCATGGCGAGTTTGCATACTCAGCATAGCTTCGCTCAGCTCATTGTGGCTATGCTGAGAGCTTAGCTCAGCACGCCAGTCTAATGAGGTGCCCTGATCTTTGATAAGGATGTTTACGACCTGAGTATATTCACTCAGTTGGCTAAATGGATGCTGGCCGATATATAACTCCAGCCCTGCAATCTGGTTGATCGGCAGCTGGCGCAGCAGGGTCTCAATTGAGTCGGATTTGGATAACGGAACCACGCCATCGATCAGTACATTACTGCTGGCACCGCTGAGTCCGCGTTCGTTACTGCCTTCTGTGAGTACAAAGGTGGGCAGCTGATTAAGCAGATCCAGTGCATGCTGGGCACTGAACTGGGCAAGGGCCGCTTCGTTAAACACACTATCGGCCTGATCCTGCGCATAAGCCGGCGCGACGACTGCGCAGATCAGCGACGAGAGCAGTAAAGCAGGTTTGAATCGGTTCATACAACACTCCTTGAAAAGTTGCCCTATGATACGAGTTTCAAATCAAGATAAACAAAAGCTTAGGGGTAAGATGTGGCTGACTGGGACGAATGAACCTGAGCGGTTTACTGGTCCCGATGGAGGTGGGACGAATAGATTGGCGCAAATTTAGATACTTTGCGCCAGCTGGTTTTTCACTGCCTGTTTATAGCCCTTACTCAGGGCAACCTGAGCGCCGCTTTTGAGCTGAATAACAGCACTGCCAGAAGGTTTATTCTGGATCCTGTCAATGGCATACAGGTTAACCGCATGAGAACGATGAGTGCGGATAAACTGAGACGGCAGCTGAGCCATCAGCTCTTTTAAGGTGCCGCGCTTCAGGTATTGCCGGGTACTGGTATGGATCTCCATATAATTGCTGGCGGCCGTAACATGAGTAATGTCGTCAAAGGGCACCGGGGCTTTGTCTTTCCCCTGATCAGCCCAAAGCACCGGATGCTCCTGATCTGGCTCGGCAATGATGCGCAACTGGGTGTGCCACAAAATGGTGATCACAAACAGCACCAGCAGGTGGGCTGGCGCAAAATAATACAAGGTATAAGCAACCGGGTCGTCAAGTGCCACCAGATCGAACAATGCCTGTAGTAACATGGCACTTAAATACGCACCACTCATGAGTTTGAGGTAATGGGAAACATTTACCTTAGGAGCTGGTTCAAGCCAAGAAAGGGCACGAAAAACCATTGGAGACAGTAAATACCACAAGCCCCATTCCTGCACCGCCCACCAAAGTGGATTATTGAGGCGCTCTTCTTCGGGCACTGACCAGTCGTGCAATAGGTCTATAAGGGTCAGAAAGGCAATCACCAGCGTCCACCCGCACAACGACAGCAGCCATTCTTGTCTGATCCGAGCCGACACCACGCTTCCCCATATTTGATACACTGGCGTATTTTAGCACTTTGCTAACGGTTGTGAAGCCAAACCGCTTTGCTATCACTCAAGCGTCATAAACACATGCCCCGATATCCCGTCCCTCTTTTGCCAGCCCGTTTCTTTTCTCCATCGCCAGGTTTCTTCTTTGCGTAATCTCTCCTCGGTCATCCGGCTTCTCACTTCCAGCACCGGGCTCCTCACTGCCGTTATCCGGCTTCTCCTTCCGTCATCCCAGCTCCTTCCTCCGTCATCCCGGCCACCGAGCCAGGAACCATAAAAGCACCGTCAGGTGCCAAAAAATAGCCACGAAACTGAAGGCGAGTAGATCCCGCATCAAGTGCGGATGACGAGTGTAGGGTACCAGTTTATGCCTATTCTCCCTTCGCCACCCAGCTCCTTCCTCCGTCATCCCGGCCACCGAGCCGGGAACCATAAAAGCACCGTCAGGTGCCAAAAAACAGCCACGAAGCCGAAGGCGAGCTGCTCCCGTCACCCGACCTTTTTGCTGTTATCCAGCCTGTTTCCTCCACTATCTCCGTCTTTAACAACCCAACTAAAAAAGGGCTCTTCCATAAGAAAAAAGCCATGCTCAAAATTTAACTTGTTTCGAACCGTAAGTTTCGACTATAATTTCACAACGTTCGAAACGAAACTTATAACTATATATAAAACTACGATGACAAAACGCAATACACAGCAACGCAGACATACAATTCTTGCCATGGTAAACGAGCAGGGCGAAGTGAGTGTGGAAGCCTTAGCCAGTGAATTTGCCACATCAGAAGTTACGATTCGAAAGGATTTAACCGCATTGGAAAAAAGCGGCCTGTTATTACGCCGCTATGGTGGCGCTGTGGCACTGCCGCAAGAGATTGTTGCCAAAGGCGACGACGTACGCGATACGCTGCGCAAAGTGGCCATTGCCAAAGCCGCTGCTACGCTGATAAAAGATCACCATCGCATTATCATCGACAGCGGCCGTACTACCGCTGCCATGATCCCGGAGCTGGCGCAAAAGCGCGGGCTGGTGGTGATGACCAATGCCATTAATATTGCCAACCGCTTGTTGGCACTGGAAAACGAGCCGACTTTATTGATGACCGGTGGCACCTGGGACCCCCATTCGGAGTCCTTTCAGGGGCAGGTTGCCGAGCAGGTTTTACGCTCTTACGATTTTGATACCTTGTTCATCGGTGCCGACGGCATTGATGTAGCAAGGGGCACCACCACGTTCAATGAGCTGGTGGGATTAAGTCAGGTCATGGCCGAAGCGGCTCGTGACGTGGTTGTACTGGTCGAATCTGAAAAGATCGGCCGCAGAATACCGAATTTAGAATTGCCCTGGGATCAGGTCACGACCTTGATCACCGACAACAACCTGGCCGCAGACTTGCGCCAGGCGATCGAGGCCCGTGGCGTGCAGTTGATCTGTGCAGAGGTAGAGTGACAACACACAACGTGCAAATAATGGAGAATTTATGTGTGGTATAGTTGGTGCGGTAGCAGAACGTCCTGTTAACCGTATTTTGATCGAAGGTTTAAAACGTCTTGAGTACCGTGGATACGATTCAGCGGGTGTGGCTTTAAGCGAAGCCGGTACCCTGAATACGGTTAAGGCAGTGGGTAAAGTGGCTAATCTGGAAGCGGCCGTTGCAGAGTCCGGTGTCAGCGGACACACAGGTATTGCGCACACTCGCTGGGCTACACATGGTGGTGTAACCGAAGTGAATGCTCACCCACATATTTCAAATAACGAAATCGCGCTGGTTCACAACGGCATCATTGAAAACCACGAGTCGCTACGTGCAGTGCTCAAAGACGATGGCTATACCTTCTTGTCTGACACCGACACTGAAGTCATGGTACACCTGATCCACCAACTGCGTCAGCAGCACGACTCTTTGCTGGACTCGGTTAAAGCCGCGGTTAAGCAGCTCGAAGGCGCCTACGGCACTGTGGTATTCGACAAAGCCAACGACAACGAAATCATCGTTGCACGTTCTGGCAGCCCGCTGGTTATCGGCTTAGGTCTGGGCGAAAACTTCATCGCGTCTGATCAGCTGGCGCTGCTTGCCGTAACACGTAACTTCATCTTCTTGGAAGAAGGCGATGTAGCACGCATCACCCGCGATACGGTTGAAATTTACGACATCAACGGCGAGCCGGTTGAGCGTGAAGTGGTTGAATCAAACATTTCTCAGGATGTCTCGGGCAAAGGCGAATACCGTCACTATATGCTTAAAGAGATCTACGAGCAGCCAATGGCCGTACGCAATACGCTGGAAGGGCGTTTAGACGGTGACAAGGTGTCGGTAGATGCATTTGGCGATCAGGCTAACCAGATCTTCAAAGACGTTAAACACGTGCAGATCATTGCCTGTGGTACCTCTTACCACTCAGGCATGGTGGCGCGTTACTGGCTTGAGCAATACGCTGGCGTAAGCTGTAATGTCGAGATCGCCTCTGAATTCCGTTACCGTGAGTCGTTCGTACACGAAAACAGCTTACTTGTGACCATTTCTCAGTCTGGTGAAACCGCCGATACCCTGGCGGCATTGCGCCTGGCGAAAGAGCAGGGTTACATGGCCTCTATGACCATTTGTAACGTGCCGGGCTCATCACTGGTACGCGAATCCGACCTGGCCTTTATGACCAAAGCCGGTGCCGAAATTGGGGTTGCATCAACGAAAGCGTTTACTACGCAATTAGTCGGCTTATTGATGCTGACTGCGTCCATTGCACAGGAAAAAGGCCGCGACCAGAGCACAATTGTTAACGCCATCAAGACCCTGCCAAACAAACTGGAAGAGTCACTGAACATGGCCGAAGGCATCGAAGCACTGGCAGAAGAATTCGCCGACAAGCACCACTCATTGTTCCTGGGTCGTGGTTCACAATACCCAATCGCAATGGAAGGCGCACTTAAGCTTAAAGAAATCTCGTACATTCACGCCGAAGCCTACGCCGCAGGTGAGCTAAAGCACGGCCCTCTGGCCCTGATCGACGCCGACATGCCGATCATCGTCGTCGCGCCAAACAACGAGCTGCTTGAAAAGCTGAAGTCAAACGTTGAAGAAGTCCGTGCCCGCGGCGGTATCATCTACGTCTTCGCAGACAAAGACTCCAACTTCGCATCAGACGACACCATGCGCGTAATGAACGTGAATCACGTAGAAGACATCATCGCACCCGTTGTCTATACAATCCCGCTACAGCTGCTGTCGTACTACGTTGCCGTGATCAAAGGCACCGACGTCGACCAGCCACGTAACCTGGCCAAGTCAGTGACCGTAGAGTAAGTAGGGTTAGGTTGATTGAACTGAAAAAGGCGCGAAAGCGCCTTTTTCAGTTCGCTTAGGAATTAAGATTCATACTAAGTATTAAAGTATCATCCTAGGTAATAAAGTTTCATACTCATATTGCGGTTTTCCTCTCAGATGTCATAACGCACGGATACTTTTATTTCATGTGTGTCTAAGAGGAGCCGCAATTTTCCTTTCAGGCTGCTGTACATGATTTCTAACCCCCAGAAGTAAACCAGTAGTTAGTTAGCCTCTGCCATCTCACCTTTCACGTTCATACCAGTTCTGCTTAGTTTTTTTAACCCAGGTTAAAATACTTCCCTGCTCCAATTACGAATAATGATGTCATCAAGCCAAGAGCTGGTAAGTGGATTTCTTAGCGGTATTTTCCACCGAGGAATCCCTTTGTTGTGTGGTCTTTTAAGGTTTTGCTGTACAGCAAATTCATCTTTGTGACTCTGCTAGAGTGGCTTGTGTCCATTAAATGAATTTTTAAGGTGTCCTCATATGAAATTACGAGATAAAGGCAAGATTGAAGTTAGTGGTGTAATGAGTAAAAAAGGCGCTGATGAGGCGTGTAAGTTAATTGCTAAGGGACGTTGTATAGAGTCTGCTTGCCGGGGAGGATCGTTATTGATTGCTGCATTGTGCCTTTTGGTGAAGGCAGTGGTCGAGATAAATTTATGAGGGTTCAATAGGACAACGGTAAATTCATTCTGGCCAGAATTAGTTGATGCTTCGCTGCAATTGAGCGCTCACAGTGATTCCATCAATGAATACATTTGCATCACACTTTCACTCTACTTGTGCTGAAATTTCAATTAGTTATAGCGGTATATTATGTCCAGGTAGATTGGCCATACTGAGATGTAACTCCCCCATTTTCTTCTATTTAGTGTCTTGAATGTTCTATTTGACGGCCCATGACGTATGTTTGTCGTAACGCTGTCATACTCTTGTTAGCTATAAAAATAAGGTCAGTGAGGTAACTATGATGCAAGAAGCGATTAAATCGAGGTTGTCGCCAACCAAGCTCAAATCAATGCGCGTTGAAAATGGCTGGTCTCAGGAAAAACTAGCGTCCGTAACAGGTTTAAGTCTGAGGACCATTCAGCGCATTGAAAAGGACGGCAAATGTTCAGTGGAGTCAAAGCTGGCTATTGCGGCAGCCTTAAACATGACGCCATCCGAATTATTGCATGATTATCCTGAGAAAGTGGGTGATGGCACGCTTAACTACGGTGGCATGATCGGTTTATTAAGTATCGTGGGTTTGTGCAGTTTGCTGGTCGCATGGGAATGGAAGAACCCAGAGATTTTCATCAATCCGATGAATGCGTTATTCATCGGATTGACGGTTTTTGGGTTGTCTATGATGAGTAGTGGCTTTCAAGCAACAGTGAATGCGTTTGGTACGGTTATTTGGATATTCAAACAGCCACAAGATCAGCTGCTGGTTCAGGCGCATTTGCCTGTACTAAGGCGTGCACTTGTGTATTGCTACACCGCTGGCGTTATCTGGACATTGACCGAAGTGGTCGAGGCTGGCTTTTACGGGAGCCAAACTTCCAACAATTCAATGTCCCTGAATGACATATTGTTCTCGATGCAAAGCATGCTGTATGCAGTCATGCTCGCGGAATTTTTGATACGACCGTTGATGAACAGAATAACGTGGTTACTTAGCCGACAACACTAAGTGCGGCCGCCGACTGGTTATCAACCTAATTAACAAGGCGAACGACATTGAAAATTGATAATCAGGGGTATGGGCAACTGGCGAAAGTGTTTCACTGGGCAAGTGCTTTTTTTATTATGCCAGCAATGGCTATTGGCATCTGGTGGATTTGGGTTGATCTTGATACCGACTCTGGATGGGAACAGTTCGAGCAACTCATTGGGTGGCACGCCAACTTTGGCCTGACAGTCATAATATTAATGCTTCCACGACTTATCTGGCGAGCATTAAATAGCCCCACAGCAAGCGTTGATAGTACAGCGCAACTCAAAAAAGTTGCTTTTGCTGCGCATTTGTCTTTGTATGTGCTGGCGCTTATCACACCTATCAGCGGGTGGCTTGGCTCGGCGTTAGATGGGGTGGCATTCAGCTATTTTTCTGTCATCACTATTCCACCGGTTTTTGGTACGCATTCAGACCTTGCCGTCTTGATGACATCCGTCCACATCTACGCAAGCTATGCATTGATTTTCTTCATTGCCTTGCATTTGGCGGCGGTTGTATATCACCAATTCTGGTTGAAAGACCGCATCCTTCGAAGAATGACCTAACGTAGTCACCGCTAATCGCTCAATTGTCTCTAGTATCAACAACCTAAGCTCCCGATCAAATATAGATAGGTTTAATAGATCACTGAATGAGGCGAGAGCTTGGAATGTGTGACTTGGATGGTTTTGTTCAAACAGTAGAAAGCAGGCTGCAAGCCTGAAGTCGTTTAGCTGTGATAAGTAAAACTCAGCTTCAATTATGTCTTAAACAATTATACCTCGGACCTGGAGCTGATTTACCCGGGCGGTGTAAGTTGTTGGAGGTTTGCTATACCGGACCTTCGGGCTGTTGCGCATTTCTATACCCCATAAACGAGTAACCCCTCGCGGTACGCTGTGCTAATGAGAAGCGGGAGGGGTATCGTTACAATGGGTTGTGGCGCCGGGTCCATGAGATTCAAGGCCAAATACTGATCTAATTTGACTCGATATTGCAGTTGGACCGTGTCATTTCACTCTGAATGTTAAAGCTGACATAAAAAACGACAGTGCTTACTCCACACTCACCCCATCAACATTCTCCACCAACACTTTCCATCAACACTCTCTATCAAAACACGCCATTATCATTTTGAATATCGCCACCGCTGAAAAGTGAGTAAATGCGCATGGACAGGTCCAGGGCCTGGATTGAGTCCCAGTGCTCAACAATGCGGCCATCTTCGATGCGCCAGGTGTCGATGATGTTCATGCCTTTTTGGTCATTGCCGCGGTGATCTTTATCCAGCGTGGCGTGAGAGTGAAAAATCACGAAGTCGCCGTCGGTGTAGATGTGTCTTACGTCGTAGCTGTAGTCCGGGTAATCCTCTACAAACGCTTGTAAAAAGCCGACCAAACCGGGAATTTTATCCGGTAAGTTGCGGTTGTGCTGCACGTAGGCGCTGTCGTTGTAGTGCTCCAATACATAGTCAAAGTTGTGGTCGTTCATCAGGTTTTGTACAAAGTCGGTGACCAGGCGTGCGTTGCTTAATTCCTGCTCGCTCCAGTTTGGTTTTTTTAACTGATCAAACTGGATTTTAGGGGCGTCTTTGCCAGCGGCAAATGTCACGGTACTGACCAGTAAAAGTAATGCTGCACTTAGGGTTTTCAACATGGGGTGCTCCTTAGTTGTAAATTCAGGTTTAAGTCTCATCTGGTAACCATAGTAATTATTAGTAACTACCTTTGCAAGAAGGCACAAATTACTTACCTGGGCACTTTTTGGTAACCCATGTCGCACATAGGCTGTGACAATCGGGGTGTTAAAGCGTGCGTTATGGCGCACCGTATTGCGCCCTGACAAGCACCGCTGAATAAGCCACAGAGATAAAAGAGGATGAAGAAAGTGGTGTAACGTCATGAAAATAATTGAAATAAAAAGTTCGAACGGGCCCATTCAAACGACATGAGCGCATTTTACCTGCATTGTTTACCCTCACCAGTTCATGGACCTAATACGAGGAAGATAATGAAAAACACTGACCACACAACTAAACAATGGGACGCCCGATTTTTTCTGATGGCAGGGGGCTGCATGTTGATCAACACCCTGTGTTTATGGGCACGCCACTTTTCCGGATACCAGCTTTCTATTTTGTGGCCCGCAATTCCGGCGATTATCGGCCTGGGCGCGAGTGTGTTGGGCTTGTATGCACTGTATCCGCGTATTGTGTTGCATACGCCAAGGCTGGCCAAGTGGGGTGCCGGGTTTGCTCTGTCGTCTTTGGTCGCGCTGAGCATTGGCGCCTGCTGGGTAATCGCCAGTGCGCTGCTGGGCGATGCCAGCAGAGGTGTTGGTATGCAGGCGCTGATAGGCATATTTATGATTGCGATGGTCGGTGCCTTTATTTGCAATGCGATTGCCTGCCTGCGGGGCCCTGCCTCGCGTGCTCTGGGCCTGGCTTTGTCGATCCCCGTTGTATGCTGGAGCCTGATGTTGCTGGTGGGCATCTTGTATGGGGCTGAAGTAGGGTTATCGCTGGACTTTTATACCAATGGGTTACTGGCGCTGGCGTTTGTGTGGGCCAGCCGGGTGATTCGCGCTGATACGGCGCCCGGATCTCAGGTGGCGTGAACCGGCGCCGCGTGCGCTTTAACCAATACGAAAATGTAGAAATTTGGGTACATATTGCGCTACTGTGGGTGTATGTTTTTAAATCTGAAAGGAGAAACAGATGAGCATACACAAATCGGTATTTGTGACGGGCGGAACAGGTAATATCGGCAGTGCCGTCGTTCAGGAGTTGATAGCGCACGGTTATCAGGTCAAGGTGTTATGCAGAAATGCAACAAGCGCTGATAAAGCCGTGCAACTGGGCGCAACGGCAGTGACGGGGTCACTGACCGAGCCGCAATCCTGGCTCAGCGAGCTTGCGAGCTGTGATGCGTTTATCCATACCGCCTGTACTTTTGATGACAAGATGGGTGAGATGGATGCGACGCTGATGCAGGCGGTGGCTGAGCATGCCTTAACACGCACTGCGCCACTTATACTTGTCTATACCGCTGGATGCTGGGCCTATGGCAGTCATGATGCGGTGATCACCGAAACCACGCCAAAGCATTCGGTGGCCGATTTTCAGTGGATGCTGGATAACATCGCCTGGTTATCGGATAAAGAAAGCATCGACTTACGCGTTGTCAGCCCGGTCAACGTGGTGTGTGAGGAAGAGCACTATTTACCGCCCATCCTGAGCTGGGAAATAGAGCGCTGTGGCCACCCCGTGTTACCTGCGGACGAAACGCAAACCTGGCCACTGGTTGAGCGCACTAACCTGGCTGAGCTGTATCGCCTGGTGCTTGAACGCGGCAAGCAAGGTGAAGAGTACATAGGATCGGCAGAGCCAAGCGCTCCGCTGGCAAGCTTATTACAGGCACTGTCTGAGCAACCGATTGTGTGCGGACAAGCGGCGCAGTGGGCGCAAATATATGGCACCTGGACAGAAGGCTATGCACTGCAGCAGGTGTTTTCTAGCGACAAAGCCATCCGCGAGTTAGGCTGGCAACCCAGACCTTTTTTGCCAGCGCATTAAACAAGTTAGTTCCGGGTTTGGCTTTATGGCGCACAGTGACAGTACAGGGTTGCAATGTAAAGCCGCTCAGCTTTAGCTGAGACCTGGTCTTTCTCTTTGTTTGATATAGATAAGTTTTATATTCAATTTCTTATCAGGCAAAAATAGAATGCCGTTAAGACATGGCTTTGAATGATCTCTACAGTTTGCCCGACAGCGCCCGATGTGGCCTGGATATTACGAGCAACTGAATGGAGAACAAGTCATGAATAGTCGTGTAGTCAAAAGTGTGGCGGGGTGTGCTTTACTGCTTGCTAGTCTGGTGGGACATGCCTCGTCCCTGATGCTGGAGCACGCGGGCAATGCCGGCGTTAGGGTGTCATCCGGGGAGCACAGTGTGCTGATAGATGTATTGTTTGGTCCCCATACGTTTTTTACTTCCCTGTCGAACTCGGAGTTTGATGCCATGCACAGTCGCAGTGCGGCAGTGGCGATGGCCACTCATCAGCACGACGATCACTTTACTCCAGCCCGTGCATTGCGTTATTTACAGCGCCACCCGTCAACTATGATGCTAGGCCCTCCACAGGTGGTGGAGGCATTGAACGGGCAAGTTGATGCAGAGCGCCTGCACACTCGGGTGCTCACCGCATATCAGTCTCAACGTTATGAATTGAATGGTGTTAAGGTCACTATGATGCACTTTCCCCATATGGCACCTCATGCCGATACCGTGCAAAATTATGCCTATCTCGTCGAGATCAATGGCTGGACAGTGCTGCATGTGGGAGATGGGGAGCTGACCGACGACATAATTACAGAGCTAAAACTGGACGAGCAGCGCATCGATGTGGCGCTTATTTACGACCTGTTGGTGAGCCGACAGCCTCACTATGCATCATTACTTAGTAAACTAAATGCTGGGCAGGTTGTGTTTTTACATATCCCGCCCGATAACATTTCGTCTTTTGCAGGCTGGCTGACAGCAAATTTGCCGACAGCGGCCATGTTATCACCCCAGCATAAAACCTTGAGATATGAAGCAAAAAGCGCCGAAAAAACGGTTAAAAACCACAAATAAGCAAGAATGGAAAGTTAATGAGGCCAGTTAGACTGGCCTCGCGAATTTACTGTTTATTGCTGACGGAGGGAATGGGTGCACTGTGTATGTCGTCAGGTGTCTCAGTGGCACTGTCAGGTGTCTCAGTGGCACTGTCAGGTGGCGTGTCGTCTTCGCAAGGTACGTCATCCGCTTCATGGTCCTGAGGATCATAATCCCGGGGTTGTGTGTCGCCAGCCTCATCTTCATCCACAACCAGCATTTGTTCGTGGGCTGTGGTTTCTTCAATCCGCGGATCCATGGTGGCGGCCAGCGGCGAGTTAGTCACATCGGACGTACCCACCACGTAATCACTGGGTTCTGGCTGTTCGGCTTTTTGTCGTGAGTTGATGTAAGTAAGCAGAGTAAACATCAGCACAGTAAGCAGGGCTATGGAGGCATACAGTGCCTGGTGTCCAAACTGCGCCATTAGCTGTGCATTCATGGCCGACCCCAGCGCGGCGCCGCCGCCAAAGGCAACCAGCAGGGCCGAAGAAACGCCAACTCGATCTTCGTCATCAACGCGCGAGTTTGCCAGTGCAGATGACAGCGGATATAAGGTAAATGCAAACAGGCCAAAGATAAAACTTAACACATAGGCGGTGTGCTGTGTTGTAGGTAACAAAAACAACAACAGGCTTACTACGCCAATGATCACAGCATTGCTACGCAGCAGAATACTGCGGCGAATTTTGTCGGAGATCACCCCCATTGGCCACTGTGCCAGGAGTCCGGCAAAAATGGTGATCGACATAAACAGGGCGATTTCCTGGGCATTAAAGCCTGATGAATGCGCGAAGGTCGGGGCAAGGCCATAAAAACTGCCATTGATGATCCCGGCAAACAGAATCGCAGTGATTGACTGAGGCACCTTGCGAATGTAACTAAACAAACTGACCTGAATGGGTTTGAGCGGTTTAGGGTGGATCCGGCGAGTGGTTGAAATCGGGATGATCCCCACCGACAGTGCCATGCATACCAAAAACAAAGGTGCATAGCCAAGCTCCGGAAAGTGCGACAGTGCATATTGTCCTGCTACCATGCCCAGATAGGAGGTGATCATGTAAAAAGAGAACACCCGGCCACGGGATTCCGGCGCGGCCTGTTCATTTAACCAGCTTTCCAGCACCATGAAATTACACATCATCCCGAGCCCGACAAATAAGCGCAGTGCCAGCCACAGATAAATGTTATCGCTCACCCCGTGGGCAGCCACACAGGCTGTGACCGCGGCCGTACTGGCAGCGAAGGTCCGGATATGCCCCACTGATTTGATCAGGTGATAACCCAGTTTGGAACCCAGTAACAGGCCCAGGTAATAGCACGAGGTCAGTAAACCTATCCAGAAGGTGGAGACCCCCTGTTTGCCCAGGTACAAAGCCAGATAGGTGGTCAGTAAACCGGTGCCACCGATCAAAAACAGATTGGTAAAATAGAGCGACGGGAATGATTTCATTTGATTATTATTTATGCGTCAATACAGTCACATAGTAGATGAAGAATCGCGCTTTGACTAGCAAACTTTGGGGCTGGCAGTGGGAGTGCGGACGCTTTATTTCAAGGTGTGCGGGGGCACGGGCCCCCGACACACCGACAGTCTTACAGCGCCCGGGCAAACATCGCCCAAAACATCACCCGGACGTGCGATTTGGCCACAATATCAAACTCTTCTTCTCTGCCTTTACGGTATTTTTCTGCCATTTTGGCGTGTGCAAAGTCAATGATTTCATTTGTGTAGCCCGCGTACCAGCTGAATGGCGATTCGCCCTTAAAGTGCTCGGCAAACTGGGCTTTGGCCAGTCCCGCATGGATAAAGGTTTGCACATCCCGAATATAGTCCTGCACAAACTGGACATCGGCTTTGTAGCCCAGGTTACTGTGGCCAGTGACCATCACGTCCCAGTCCAGTGTCATCAGGGTATCTATGTCGTTTTTGTAGGCAATGGCGTCTTCAACGTTCGAGAAACTGCGAAACTCCAGTTGATCCGGGTGAACCAGATCGATGGCATGAATGATGGTGCGTTCCTGATCCTGAATTAATAACGCGGTGTTGTCCTGAGTATGGCCATTAAAGTTGCTAAATGTTTTAAATGTGTGGCCTTCAAAGTTAAACGTGTCGCCAATGAGCTGAGTGACTGGGGCAGGCGCAGTCACCTTATGGGAATGCAGCGCATCACGCACCTCTGCGGTGGCGTAAATCTCAATGGGAGTATCGGCCAGTGCTTGCTGGATAAGCCGTGAGTCGCCCACGTGATCAGCATGGGCATGAGAATAGACGATGCCATGCAGCGGTTTGTTGGTGAAAGACTTGATGGCTGCCAGCAGTTGTTTGCCTGTGCCATGCGGGGCGTCGATCAGCAATACACTGCGCTGACCAACTACCGCGGTGACATTGTAGTTGGCAACCGATATCCAGTAGATGTTCTGACTCAGGCGTTGCACTTCATAAGGTTTCACAAAACGCTCGCGGTGGCTGCCAGCCACTTTCTGATGGTGTACTGCTATCTCAGTGGCAGAGGCGGGCTTGTAAATAAAATCACCAGCCTGAGTTGTGAAGGTTGAAAGCATCGCCAGTGCGCCGAATAAAGCATATTTTGGTGTGTTCATGGGGGGTTCCTGATCCAATCGTGTTACGTTTCTCAGGGCCAGTCAGCACACTCTGTGCTTATAACGAGACTTAAAAGTATCAAAATGGCCCTTAGTATCTTTTGGAAACTATAGAGTTCAGATATACTCAGATCAAGTAAGCACCAGTTTGTAAGTTAGTATGGCCGGGGTAACCAATGACAAAAAACAAGGCGTTACACACAGAAGAAAATGACATTAATTTAGGTGGCTGTTCGATGACCTCAGTCATGAACGTGATCGGCGGCAAGTGGAAGGTGATCATTCTGTTTCACCTGCGCGATAATACGCTGCGTTTTGGTGAGCTGAAAAAGCGCATTCCTAAAATCACACAAAAGATGCTGACCCAGCAATTGCGAGAGCTGGAAGCAGATGGGTTAGTCTCTCGCGAGGTGTATGCAGAAGTGCCGCCCAAAGTGGAATACAGCAGTACTGGGTTGTCAGATGAGCTCAGGCCAATTCTGGATATGCTATGTGAGTGGGGCCAGCGGCAACGGCGGCAGAAGCCATAAAAGGCGACATCTCAGTGTCGCCTTTTTTACTCTCAATAAGTTGTCGGAAAAGGCTTAATTACAAGTGCCTAAATCAGTCCAGACTTTCCAGGCATTACCCACGTTGGAGTTTTGTGCCGGGTTTTTGCCACGGTGCCACCAGTTGCTGTGATATTTGCGACCATTGTAGGCAACTTCATTACCTGAACGGTAAATCTTGCTGGCAGACCAGGTTTCCAGACCGGTACAGCCAGTATTGTTATTGCCATCTGTGACAGAGACTGACTGGGTGACCGTGTGCGTAGCACCTGTATCATCCGTTACTGTCAGTGATACCTGATAGCTGCCGGCGTTGGCAAAAGCATGGGTCACATTTACACCTGTGGTTGCAAAGCCGTTGATATTCCAGTCATAAGCAACAACCTGTCCATCCGGATCACGGCTGGCACTGGCGTTAAATCCACAGGCAAGGTCGGTACAGCTGGCGGTAAAGCTGGCAACCGGAAGCTGGTTTTCCTGCGTGCCGCTACAGCCATTGGTTGTAATGTAATCAGACGCCGCCTTGGCCTGCACCAAGCCATGGCCATATTCATGGTCGCGACCTGCCGAGCCTAAGTCGATGGCAGTGGCATTCAGGGCATTCCGGATATCGACATTGCTACAGCTTGGGTGCTGGCTCCAGACCAAAGCAGCAACACCGGCTACATGCGGGCTGGCCATTGACGTACCCGATTTTTCATCGTAATCCAGAATAGCCTCAAGTTGCACTTCGACCGTGCTGCCCACAGATGCCAGAAGGGCTGTGCCGTCTTCCTGAGACAGAGAAATCACCGGAATAGTCACACCGTGTACCCCGTCACCCAGCGTACCGCCAAAGGAACCCGGGGCATTGTTATAGACTATGGCTGCCACACCACCACCGGCCTGGCAGTTTGCCGCCTTGTCTTTGAAGGATGCACCACCACGTTCAATTAAACACACACTTTGCGTGGCCGCACAGGCGCTCAGACCCTGGCCACAGTCGACGAGTTCGGCACTGACCTTACCTTCTACCGAGTTGGTCATACCGCCACCTTTAACAAACACCCCATTCGCGGTGACGCCTGCTGCAACCCCGGTGCCACGCGGTACCGTTGATAAAACGTTGGTGCCAGGTGCAGCAATCTCGACCTGCGCATTGTACTGAGATGAGCTGTTTTTAACGCGGTTTTCGTCAATATTGGCCACCGATACCACAGTGTCATAGCTGGCAGGGTAGCTGAGGGTCGCGTCGCCGCCGTTACCGGCTGCTGCAATCAGTAATACGCCTTTGTCGTAGGCTGCCTGCAGACGCTCCTGAAAATATTGGCTGGGGCTGCCACCACCTAAGCTCATATTGATGACTTTAGCGCCATTTTCAACACAGTTATCAACGGCGCGGGCAATACGAGAGGTTAAACCTTGTTTGCCGTCATTGTCGAATACGCGCACGTTATGTACGCCAATTTTATCATTGGGCAGCACACCCACTACACCCTGGCCGTTTTTCAGCGCCACTATGGTACCAGCAACGTGGGTACCATGGCCGGAGCCATCCTGATACCAGGTCAGACCGCCTGGCAGATCGGTAAAGCCGGTGGCGTTTTGCGGCAGGTCCGGGTGGCCCAGATCATAGCCAGAGTCAATCACACAGACCTTAAACAGATCTGCGTTGGTGTCTTGCAGGAGCGGTGCCTGAACTTCAGCAAGGCCATATGGTGATACTTCCGCGCTGCTGGTGGAAGAGAAAGGTACATACTCATAATCTTCTTCAATGTAGGCATACTGGCCAGATGCTTTCAGTTTCGCAACCTGCTCAGCAGTCAGCTCCATGGTGACCACAGTACCATTATCATCGTTCGACAGTACTTCTGCTGCAGGCTCAGCGGCAAAGTCATACGCAATAGCTGCGCGGGCAAAGCGGCTTGTTTGCGGTGCAAAAATGGCTAAATCACTTTGTTTAAGAATGTACTGCTTGGTTTCCTGTGCGGTGACGGCGGTTGACGACAGGGCCGATAAGGCAAGGGCTAACGAGGTGAGTCTGAATGTCTTGGTCATGTTACTTCCTACTGATTCTTGTTGTTGCTACTTGTTATTTTTGCTGCATCCGTTGCAATGGTTTCCTGCTTGTTGTTTATTTTGTACCCCAATAAGGACCAAATTACCCCTTGGTGTTTTCATTTGCAACCCATTGTTAATGTAAATGACACAAATACGTAAAAATGATGAATGTTTTGGGTACGCGCTCATGCTGAGGTGCTTTTATGACGATATGGTTTGGCGTAGTATCAATACATCACAATGGAAGGATCAAATAATAACAATGACTTATAAATCAGGCGTGGCATCTCTTGTGCTATTGATGGTGCTGTTTGCGCATTCTGTACTGGCTGCGGACTATCGTATCGCAAAGGCACTTTCAGTCTCTCAACAGCAGATAACACTCACCATTACACCGGGCGAGCGCACCTTTAGCGGAGAAACAAAATTAACATATAAAATTTCTCAACCTGTTGATTATATTGCTTATCATTCCCTTGGGCTAACGCTTGAGCAGGTTGAGCTGACGTATCAGGACAAGCAGGTTTTACTCCCTGTGATCGCCGCGGATGAGTTTGATATTGTGCGCCATAATTTACCTTTTAAGCTTGAAGAAAGCGCTGAGCTGACCATACGCTTCACCGGTCTGGTTGGGGAACAGGGCAGGGTACAAGGATTATATGAGGTGAGTAGGGGCGAGGGACCACCTACTTTGTTTACCCAGTTTCAGGAGATGGAAGCACGCAGAGTGTTTCCGGCTGTCGATGATCCGGGTATCAAAACTGAGTTCACCCTGACTTTAGACATCCCTGCCGGTTTGCAGGCATTGCACAATACACGCCCGATTGAAACGCTGCAACAGGGCAGCAGGCAGCTGATCCGGTTTGCGCCAACACCGAAGATCAACACCGATGTGCTGGCACTGGCGGTCGGCGAGTTTAATGCCACTGAGCTTAAAGGTGCGGGCGTGCCGGCCACGGCGTATATGCCAAAAAATGTGCGTCAGAGCGTACCGGCTGAGCTGGGTACGCTTATCCATCAATCGATCAGTTACCTGTCTGAGTATCTTGATTCACCGTTTCCTTATGACAGGCTCGATTTTTTTATCGCGCCGATAGGCACGCTGGCGGGGATGGAAAATGTCAGCCTGATTGCGCTGAACACCAACCAACTGCCCGGTACGGATGCCAGTGCGGGAGAATTATGCCGTTTTCGTAAGTTAATTGCCCATGAAGTCGCTCACACCTGGTTTGGCCATAATGTCACGATGCAATGGTACGACGATTACTGGCTGAATGAATCGTTCAGTGAGTTCTTTGCCGCCAAAGTGGTGGCGAATTATTACCCGGACAACGATGCCTGTACCTATACTCCGCAGAACAGCGCATTTATTGGTGATAATCACAGTGCACCGGCACTGAAACGCATCGTCAGAGATCGGGCAGATAATGAAGGTATCGGCGGGTTATATTATACCAAAGGTCGGGCACTGCTTAATATGTTAGAGGCTCACGTTGGTGACGCCACACTCAGGCAGGTGATGCGCCAATATGTCGATGCACATCAGGGCGGTCATGCGACGACGGCCGATTTTACCGGGCTCTTTCCCAAGTCACTGCGCGTTGCTGAAATAGTCGACGCTTATCTGACTCAATCAGGCTATCCGTTGGTCACGTTGAGCAAACTAAATGACAAGTTAGTGCTGTCACAGCAAAGCTTTCATGTCGATGCAGACAGACGCTGGACGATCCCCTTGCAGCTTAAGCTCTGGAATGGTCATGAAGTCAGAACCCTGCGGCTTGTCTTGTCTGAAGCGTCGATGTTATTGCCACAGGTGGACGCGGACGCCCAGGACGCCGTGCTTATCGACCCGGCAGGCGTGGGATATTTTCGTCATATCGACCGCTCCGGTAACCCGCGTTTTCCCATAGAGCGGCGCACAATGGCCGACAGGCTGGCTGATATGGACAACCAGGAAGCGCTGACCAAAATGGGTCTGCTGGACTATACCCGGTATATTCAGGGGCTGATTGAGTTATTATGCACTCAGCCTGCCGATAGTCTGGAGGCCAGTAAAGCGCTGGATATACTCAAAGATGCGTTTGTCGCCCAGGTCCCCGCGCATTTGCAGCCACAGTTTGCGGGTTTTCTGGCACAGCATTTACCCATGCAGCGCCCATGGCAGGCGCTGCTCACGCAAAGTACAGGTGGTCGCTGGCTTGAGCTCTATGGGATGTATCTTAAATCACCCGAGGCGATCCGGTTTGCCCGTAAGTATGCGGCCAGCAGGCCGCTCGATCAGCTCCGGCATCGCGCGAGTGTGTTACGGGTACTGGCCAAAAATAGCAGTAACGACGAATATCAGGGTTTATTAAAGCTGTTCAACACACTTAGCCGTCCGACACAGGAAGATCTGTTGGATTCGCTGGGGTATGTGGCCAATGCACAGCAAGTGTCGCTGTTTTATGATTTTTTGCTCAGTGAGGCCACACGCAGTTTTGTGATCGACTATCGCTTTCAGTTTCCGGCATTCCAACCGCTACTGAGACCCGTTGCAGCCAAGTATCTGCAGCAACACAAGGCACAAATCCAGGCGCGGATCCCCGATGACCAGTTACAGTGGTTCCCGTATAACTTTATCACTGGATGTTCCGAACAAGACAGCGCCCTGCTCAGACGCACTTTTGCTGACTGGCTCACGATCCCTGGTCTGGAAAAGAAACTGGCGATTGTAGAGGAGCATATCCGCCGCTGTCATCGTGATACCCGCAAAGCCCGGGATGATATTGCCGCTATGTAAGGTGTTCTTTAACTGGAGCAAGTGCAGCGATAAAGAGAGCCGCCACACTTGTTCCGGATAGCCAGAGGTTAAGATCCCCGGGCCTCTTTTGAATAGCTATTGAAGTCTGAGATGTAATTAGGATCTTTTTCTGACACAACCCCGAACACATGCTCGATGGCGTTATGGATCCCCCAGATATCTATGTACTCAGGCTCACCGTCAGCAAGGTTATACAGCGCTTTTTCGCGGTTATATCGTGCATTTACCCAGTCAAAACAGAGTGGCTTGCGGTGATGGTAATCGTGCTGAGGTAAGTCGCCCACCAGAATGAACAAACGCACAGGCAGATGATAAAACAGTTGCACAAAATACCATTTCAGTTTGCTGATGAAGCCTTTTTCCGGATATTTAGAACCACAAAAGCGTCCCCACGAAATATCGCTGTAGAAGTAAGGGTCTTCCAGCAGATCTTCTGTGCTCTTAATATTATTTTCGAACCAGGCGTGCTCGCTGCAAATCTCTATGAAGGCACTGATCTGATATAAGAACACCACAGGCACGATAAAGGCGAAGAACAGAGCGCTGAAGCCACCGGTCAGATAATAAGGTACGGCCAGCAAGGCAGCAATGTAGGCGATAGACAGCAGGCTTCGGATGCTGCGCTCAGCGCTGATATTGTAGCCCAGACGGGTAATAAAGAATGACAGGTGGAAGATTGGCGAAAAAATACTGATAAAGAAATTTAGATACAGGTTCTGCTTTTTTGCACCTAAATCTATACCAAATACCGAGAAAAACTGCACAATAGGGTCATACTTAGTCGCAAAGGTCAATGGACCATGGTGGATCTTACAGTGGTCGACTTTATAGGTCTCATAATCCTGAGTCAGCATTAGCAGCGTCACAAAGTCGCCCAGTAATTTATCAAACAGGCCGTTACCACTGAGCCTTTCGTGAACGCTCTGATGGAGAATAACCGCCGCCATTCTGCGCGTAGAAAATACCAGACCAGCCCAGCACAGTAACATGATGCCAATGCTCTGACCGGCAACCTGATTGTAAAAGCCGCCAATATAGGAAAGAAAGAAAATTGCCAGCACAAACGCAACGTACAGTGTCCAGTGTAGTTTAAATAGTGGCTTCTGCCCGGCACATGGCTTGCCGGTAAGCCAGGTGGCGACCGATTTTGGAATAAGAGTACGGTTGTATGACTCTCTGATTAACGCACTCTGCTCTTTATTTAGTTTCATTGTCTTAGTTCACTCTACTGAATAATTTCAATGTCTGATCTTGGGTAGCTTTGGCATGCCAGATAACCACCGGCATTGGGGTTGCTTTCAACTTCACCTGACACCAGGTGATAGCGACACTGGCCACATTCGCCCGAGCCGCAGCTGTATTTGAAATTGATTTCATTGGAGCGCAAGATGGTATCCAGGATGGTCTTACTTTCCTTTCCTTGCACCTGTGAATTGTTCACTTTTATCGTGAACTTTTTGCTTCTTTTAAAAAACATACTATCTCCTTTAGCTTAATGCTGTGTTTTAAAGTGGCTTTAATAAGTTGTTGTCAGAGCATGGTTTTTAGAGAAAAGAACACCCCCATACTGG
Source organism: Pseudoalteromonas rubra (assembly GCF_005887115.1). Taxonomy (GTDB): domain Bacteria; phylum Pseudomonadota; class Gammaproteobacteria; order Enterobacterales; family Alteromonadaceae; genus Pseudoalteromonas; species Pseudoalteromonas rubra_F. Next base: position 52,683 of record NZ_PNCJ01000027.1, read on the forward strand.
CCAGCACAACGAATAAGGTATTTTTTACCAGCAGGCTTAATACGACAGCGATAATACCGGCGAGTAAAAAGGGGTTGGTGATGTCCTCGGTCGAGAACGCCACCTCGCCAAATACAATGGGTGCCGCCATGGCGGTTAGAATGCAGGGCGCGGTAAAGCTCAAAAAGCGTTGCACTCTCAGGTCGAGTTTGATGGGCAGCTTTTCCATAAAAAAGGCGTAACGCATGAAAAAGGTGATCAAGGCCATTAACAGGATCAGGTCATAACTCATTATTGCGCTCCTACAGTGCTTCTTTGTCCAGGCTATACCCCACGACCATGCCGATTAGTGCGGAGAGCAGCAGGTCATTGGGTACATCGAGTTTGTGAAACAGCACCGCGCAAAACGCCGATACCAGGACTGCGACTAACACGGGGGACGATTTTATATTGGGTACCACCATGGCGATAAAGGTTGCGGCAATGGCAAACTCCAGCCCCAGGCTTTCGAGGTTGGGAATGCTGGTGCCGGCCACAATGCCCGCCAGCGTAGACAGGTTCCAGATAACATAGAAAGTGGCCCCCGAAATCAGCGCATAATCCAGCGGAAAGCGACCCAGCTCTTTGCGTTTGTTTTCCGTGACCGCAAACATTTCATCGGTGAGCAAAAAGGCCATAAGCATTTTGTGATGCAGTGGCAGTGCGATGGCACTGTTACGGAAGGTGGCGGAATACAGCAGATGGCGTGAACTGATCACCGCTGTACTACCCAAAATAGTGGCGATCCCACCGCTGGCACCAACTATGGTTAAAGAGGAAAGTTGTGCCGCACCGGCAAACACCAGCAGTGACATTAATTGGGATTGTAAAGGGCTCAGCCCCACTTGTATTGCCAGTGAGCCACATAAAATGCCCCAGGGGATGACGGCAATAGACAGGGGTAGAATATCAAAAAATGCGGCCAGCCTGAGTGATCTGGCTGGCGGTGTACTCATCGTTCGCTCCGTGCTCATGGTGTCTACCTAACTTGTTTATGAATGTAACAACCTAAGCGGACCACGATCATGACTGAACGGCTTTATTTCGCTGAGGTTGATGATCTTTGCTGTTTTTTTGCGGGAAAATGTACCCTGAATAGAACCCGAGTGCAACAATAATTACCCAGAAATAAAACAAAATATTTTCAATGTTGCAATATATTTATTATTGTGTTTTTTGAAGTGTTGTTAGTTTTGTGGTTTGTAAGAAAAATTTAATTTAAATAAATACTTACAAGTGGTTTGCTGGGGCGTTTATTCGGAGCCTGAGCTGCTTTAAAGGAGGGCCAAGCAAGCTGTTATGTTGCCTGGCCAACGGGGTTAATAGTCTTGATACAAATAATGGATTTTTTGACTTTTGTCTGGCTCGCAGGAAGGGTAGCCAATTTTGATTATTGTCCCGGTTGCAGCAGCTGACAGCAGCATGGCAGTATTAATGTCAGCAGCACCATCAGACAGTTCGTAGTACCAGTAGGTGTTACCATTGCTTGCGTCTCTTTTGCATTCATCTCCTTTCAGTCGAAAGTTAACTCTGGTCTCGGTGGGGTAGATACGTTCAACCATGCCCACTCCTTTTGCCGCCATTGCCGATGGTGCAAGTGGCAGTAACAGCGAAAGTGCTAATATCAATTTGGTATTCATTGGGGAGTCCTTTTATCCGGGTAAGTAGGTTGTTACTGTTTTAGCGTGCCGTGTTTTTGTCGTCAAGTGGGTGCAAACGGTGTCATTCGGCTCTTTCGAGGGTGTTTGGGAGGATTATGGTGTAGCGACATCCTTGACCCGCCTCACTGTGGCACTCTATGGTGCCTTTGAGCTTTTGAGTGACGATATTAAAGACAATGTGCATCCCAAGTCCGGTGCCACCGTTGCTGCGTCGGGTGGTATAAAACGGCTCGAAGACTTTGCTGAGGGTATCTTCACTCATGCCTGCACCGTCATCGGACACAATCCAGGTGATCTGATCCTCACTGGCGGTGAGCGAAATGCTGACTGTGCCGGGTTGGCTGCCCTCATCAAAGCCATGCTTAATGGCATTATCCACCAGGTTTGTCAGGATCTGGGCAATGGCGCCAGGGTAGGTCGATATACTTGCCTCACCGGGAAAGTCGGTTTGCACTGAGACCTGGGTATGCTTCCATTTAGGGTGCAAACTGGTCAGTACGTCGTTCAGGTAGTCTGGCAGATTAATGGTGCTCAGCTCTTCAATGGACTGGTCGACAGCCACCTGTTTGAAGTTCTTAACTAACTGAGCCGCACGATTCAGGTTGGATTCGAGCAGTTGCAGGCTTTCTTTCAGCAAAGCCATAAACTGCTCTAGATTGTCTTTGGTCAGTTTGCCGGAGGCCAGCTTTTGCTCGCATTCCGAGAGCGCCTTGCTGGCATAAGAACCTGCGGTAATGCCAATGCCCAAAGGCGTATTGATCTCATGAGCAACCCCAGAGACCAGTCGACCAAGTCCCGCCATTTTTTCCTGCTGGACTAACTGTTGTTGGGTTACTTTGAGGTCTTCATGGGCGGTTTTTAGTTGCGCAAAGGTGCTTTCCAGCTGGGCAACAGAGTCGGCATTGGCCAGTGCGATGGCTGTGTAGTTGGCTATGGTACGTAACATCTGTACGTCGTTGTCGCTGAAGGCATGCGGCTGAAAACTTTGCACAGTTAAGCAGCCTATTATCCGGGTATCAATAATCAATGGCAGATAGACCAGAGATTCACTCTCGGCGCCGCTGACCGGCGGTGCTATGTGATTAACATAGCGAGTAAGCTCCGATATCTGATTAACCCGGAGCTCCTTTTGATGGGTGATACACCATACTGCCGGGCGTTGGGTGTCGGACAGGGCATATTCAAAGGCGGGCAGTGTTTGGCCTTTTTCAATGGCAAGCTGGCAAGAAATTCGCTGATTCGGCTCATCGAGGATCCCAACTACAAACACATCTGCAACCATTAACTCATTGACATGTTTATAAACCCGCTCAAGGACGGAAGACAGATCCAAGGTGGAAGTGATGTCTTTGCCTATAGTACCCAACATAGAAATGTTTTCAGTGCGCGAGTGCACCAGCTCATCGAGTGCGATCTGTTGCTGCGTTAGGTCACGGATCCGCCACAGGTAGGCCAGATAGAGTAGTACAGCGAGCAGAAGTATACCCGCTATTCGGAACCACAGAGTTTCATACCAGGCTGGTAACTGAGTGACACTCAGGTTGATCTGGTGTTCACTCCATTGCCCCTTGCGATTGGTGCCTTTGATCCTGAGCTGATACTGCCCGGGTGGCAATCGGGTGTAGGTGATATGGCGTTTGCTGGCATCCGCCTGGATCCAGTTTTCATCATATCCCGTTAATTGATAGGCATAGCGGTTGCTTTGTGGGGCGGTGTAATCCAGCGCCGCAAATTCGACAGAGAAACTGCGGGCATCGGGAGGCAGGATTAATTTATCAGTCACGGTAACTGGTTGATTGTTAATGGCAAGTTCACTCATGACCAGTGGAGGCTGGTAAGTCCAGGGTACCCAGCGTTCAGGGCGCAGTAGCAGGATACCTTTTGTGCCTCCAAATAATAGTGTGCCGTCACGCAACTTAGCGTATGACCCTGTCCACATGGTGCCGGTGTCCCAGTCATCGGCGACACCCAGGTCCTCAAATCGGCGGTTGTCTGGGTCCAGCCAGCCGTAGCCATTCCAGATCCGCCCTTGTGCATCTTCCAGCAGGTTGCCTGCGGTGCCTGTGGGGCGATCCACCAGTTGATCCAGAGACTCGAACTCGGCAAGCCCCTGGTCGTAGCGAACCAGCCTGTCGAGTCCATGCGGGGTGGCAACAAGAAGCCGTGCCTGGCTATCGACGAGTAAACTGCTGATATAATTGTCTGACAGCGTGTCCGTGGTACCATTTTGAGCGCTGATCTCAGTGATGGTTTTTTCTTTTAAATCCAGTGTAAACAAACCATTACGTGTGCCAATCCATAACTGCTGAGGGGCGACGTAGGCCATGGTCAGTACGGATTTGCCCTGCAAAATCTCGTGATTGTTAAAGGGGGTCAGTGGCTGTAATTGGCGTGTGCTGATATCCATCAGAGCCAGCCCTTCACCTGTGCCAACCCAGAGTTGCCCTGTGGGCGTTTCCTGTAATGTGACGACCTGATATCCAGGCAGGCCATCGGCCCTGGTGTAACGCGTAAAGCGCTGAGTTTTCTGGGAGAAATGGTGTAGCCCTTTATTGGCGGTGCCAACCCAGATGCTGCCATCATAGGTTTGGCGTATCACCCTGGCATAGCCTTCGGCAAGTTTACTTGGGTTGGTAGGATCCGGATGGTGGCTGGTTATAACACCCACCTCAGGGTCAATGACATCGATCCCTGTTTGCGCATTTCCGACCCAGATCTCTCCATTATTCAGCTCGGCAAAACTTCTTACATCCACATGACTGAGTGAATGTGGGTACGATAGACGTCTGACAAAGGTTCTGAACGCGCTGTTATGTGGGTTATGTCGATTGAGCCCATTGCCCCAGGTGCCTGCCCAGATTAACCCCGATGCATCAACGAGCATAGCCCCCATAGAATCAAGGTTGATGCTGTAGGGGTTGAGCGGGTCGTGACGAATGTGGCGGATCACGGTGCCATTGTGGGCATTTACCACAGTGATCCCACCTCCGGAGGTACTCAGCCAGATTTCCTTGTCGCTGGGTTGGACAATGCCGTTCACCCAGTGATGACTGAGGCTGTTCGGGTCATTGGGGCGATGGGTAATCCGCGTCACTTCTAAGGAGTCTGGAGAAAAAAAGGCGGCCCCGTGATCTGTGGTGCCCACCCAGATGGATTGATTGGCCCCCTGAAAGAGACGAAACACATTCTGACCATTGAACGCCGCCTGCGTTTCTCCTTTAAGGGGCTGGTGCCAGTTTGCCTGCTCCGGGATTTTAACAGCAGGCAAGGTGATGCGGCATAAGCCGGTTTTACTGCCAAGCCAGAGGGTGCCTTTGCCGGTGAGCAAGACGGAGCGCAGACGCGGTACCTTGAGTACAGTGTCACATCCCTGAATGGTCAGCCGTGTCACGTCACTGGTCCGGGTATCAATATGGTTGAGTCCATTGTCAGTGGCAACATACACATTACCCCGATTGTCACCGGTCAACGACCGAACGGTATTGTGAGACAGGCTTGCTGAGTCAGTGCGGTTATGCTCAAAGCGCTTAAAAGAGTTGTGCTGCGGGTCGTATACTGAGACGCCGTCTGAAAAAGTCCCTACCCAGACCTTACCATCCCTGGCAGCCCACAGGGAGCGCACAAAATTGCCAGATAAGGTGGTTATATCATTTGGGGCATGCTGAAACGGCATAAATCGATATCCATCGTGGCGGATCAGGCCAAATTGCGTGCCTATCCAGATAAAGCCCTGGGGATCCTGTGCCAGAGCCGTGACAACCCCTTTAGGGATCTGTTCGTTGTCGCCTATGGTCTGAAAAATTAACTCACCGAGCTCAAAAAAGGCGGGGTTTGTTTGTGGTGCAGACGTTGCTGGCCTGGCCGATATCGGGCAGAGATACAGCAGCAGACAAATCAGGGTGAGTTTTGGACAGAGCAAACTATTCACTTACATTCCTCAGTCGCAACCTCTTAAGGTGATACCAATCAGCTGTTATCCAGTATAGATGAGCTGTCTGTGGTTGCACGAATGTGACCGGTTTCATGATGCGGTTCTGGTTACTCAGATTTAGTGTGTTTAATGGCTTCAAGATAGCGACTTTCCACGAAGTTCTTCTCTTTACTGAGATGTTTTAGCTTTTGTCGGGTTTGGTCTAGCTCCGCTTTCAGGGCTGCAACTTCGGCACTGCTGTTGTCTCCTTCATGTTCGACCGACAACTGATCTATCAGCTGATTTTGTTCCTCGATTTGCCGTTTGTACTGATTCAGTAAAGTTTGGGTTTGCTGGTCACTCATTACATTGGCGGATGAGCCTGTTTTGTCCTGTTTAAGCTGTTCCAGCTCTTCCTGTAACTGAGTATTTGCCTGGCGCAGAGTGTCGGCGGACTGGAATTGATGTTCCAGTTTGGAGCTGACATGGCGCAGTTTTTTACCGCTGTTATCCAGTTCACCTTTCAGTCGCTTGATGAGCTTATGAGAGCGGATGAGCTTTTTGTTCAGCTCATTAATTGACCCCTGCTCTTCTTTGGTAATGTGATCCGCAGTTGATGCACGGATCTGGGAGAGCTGATTTTCGAGCGTCATTTGCACCTGTAAAAGTTCCGCAATGGTTTTGCTGTGCTGCTGAGTAAACTGGCTGGCCCGGGTCACTGATTCGCGGCATTGTGCAAGCAGTTCGTCGTTGTCTGGCGAGGCTTGTTTGTGGTTTAAAAAAGTCCCGGCAAACTGGCGAAACTCTCTTAAAATCAATAGTAAAATATAGAACCAGGCAGCCAGGATCAGCAGCCCGACATTCAGCGCTACGTATTGGTAAACTTCGAGAGGAACCATAAGCTGTGATACGCCGCTTTTGTTTATCAATGAGATAAGTTTAGTTTTCGTTGAAAATTCTGCCTATACTTAACAAGAATAATTGCGTTAGGGTAAAGAGTGAAAGTTCTGATCGTTGACGATAGCCATGCGACCTGCGAAATCATCCGGCGTGCTTTACAACAGTTTGAATACCGAAAGCTGTTTTTGCGCTGTGCCAGCCGTGTGGATGATGCATTGGAGCAGATTGATAGCTGGCAGCCGCAGATCATCCTGACTGACTGGCATATGCCGGACAAAACAGGCATCGAGCTGCTTGAAACTCTGCGCGTCAGTCACCCAGAGCTGCCGGTAGCGATGATATCTACAGTCGATGACGCCGCACAGATAGAATATGCCAACTCTTTGGGTTGCGCGTTTTTTTTGTCCAAACCTTTTAGTGACGATGCACTGCGCAGCGCGATTATGCCACTGGTGCTTGAACTAGAGGCCAATGAAGTGATCGCTGAGGATGAGGCGGTGCCACTCAGAGAAGAGCTGGCACTACCTAAAACCGATATGCTGGAGCGCCTGATGCAGAAAAACATCAGCGACTCACTGATCTTAAAACCCATCAAGGCTCAACAGCTGGATGAAAGCAAAGTTCCTTGTGTCATGGTGGTGTATGCAGAGCGTGGCAGCCAGAAACCCAGAGTGATAGGGGTACTGGATGTCTACGCAGCCTGTGTGCTTGCCAGTAGTTTGCAAGTGATCCCGCAAGAGGAAGCACACAATGCCATTCATTTAAATCAGGTGAATCCGGAAATTATGACGGCCTGTAAAGAGGCATTGTCTAAAACGGCCTATGCATTTTTGGATAAACAAAGCAAAATGAGCCTGTTTGTCCGAAGTTGTACTTTTTTGTATCAGCGCCACCCTAAGCTAGAGCGTTTGTATCAGTACCCACTCGATAGTCGCCTGGACTTAAGCTGTGAGCGCGAGGGCATGGCTCAGGGAAAAATGCTGATTGTCGGGGTTTAATGCCTGGGTGAATCAATTCGCAACCATGAACGTGGGCTGGTTTGCTCTGGTTCTATCGCAAAGCAACGGAATAACCTATTGTCCGCAGGAGGGATGGTGCTATTTAACTCTGTCGCAGCAAAGCACTGGCTGCACCACTTTTTAATGATCACTGGTTTGAGTTGTGTCGTAGCGGGATGCTCCGTAGTCAATGAGCGCTTGCCTGATGTTGCTTTGATACATCGCTATGTAGACAACCAAAATGGCATCGACGGGCTGGATAATGTACGGCGCCTGCTCTTCGATGAATCCCGAAAAGTGCTTTACGCGGTCAGTGCGGATGATGACGCCCTGGCAGCGTATCGCGTTGCTGACGACGGGGCCCTGACTATGCTGGATATGATCTCGGGCAGTAAGGCGCAGGGCATGTTAATAGGGGCATCGGATATGACGTTTTCCGGTATGAACCGGGACATTCAGGTGGTCAGTTTCTACAGTGGTGCCGCTGCGCAGTTTCGCTTGCAGCGGGATGGTAAGCTGGTTTTGCTGTCTTATTTATCAGATAGGATAGATGCAAAACGCGTATTCAGACAGCACAAACCAATCACTGCAGCTGAGGATCGGCTGGCTCTTTTGGGTCCATATGCGATTGCGGGTAACGCCGATGGTGTTAGTTATGTTGCTGCCAATGTGTCGCAGGCTTTAGTTCAACTTACCTCTGAGGATCAGTTGCGTACTGGTCAAACCGTTCGTGCTGAGCAGGTGAGTGCACTGGGCGGAGCCGTTTCTGTGGCGCTTTCCGGCAGTGGTCGCAAAGTGGCGGTTGCGGGCATGCAGGCTAATCAGGTGGCTATCTTTGATGGCTCTGATGCCCAGTCGCTGGTGTTGCAACAAACATTCCCTATAGCCCATCAAGTGGCGCTGACAGCGCCTATGTTCGTGGCGTTTGTGCCACAGACCGAGGTGCTGCTGGTGGCACAAAAACACGGAGTATTGGTCTATAGCCCTGATCCACAGGGTCACTATAAACACTCTGGTGAATTAAGGGGACCTGAAGGCCAGTCACTGGCTGCCATTTCTCGGCTGGCTTTTGATCCCATGGGGCAATGTATGCTGGCTCTGTCGGAGTCTACCGGCCAGGTTTACATATTTTCCCGTATACAGGGTGAACAGTGGCAGTTTTTATCCCTGCTTGATGCGCAGGGTGCACAAGCACCTACCTCTGCCGCGTTTATCTTACCCAACAAGGTTGCACTGAGCTTTGCCCGCAGTGATGCAATAAATATCTATACAAATGTCTGCGTTTGATCATCCCATTAAGCTTTGCACACAATGCAAGGGAGTTATGTTTGTGACAAGGCTGGATTTATCCCCTTATGAGTTTCTTTAAAGTGGTGAATAGCACGGGGAAATTGGCATGTTAGCGGTTGCTACTGGCAGGGGGGAAAAGGAATATCGAAAGTTGAATTATTTATGCGCATAAGTGGGGATTCATCTATAGAATTGTGTATTTTGAAATAGTTAGACATACTTGCAATAAGTTTTAACGCTCACAGAAATACGTTTAGCAGGTTTTAGTTGAACTTGGTTTCTCTTCCCTGCTAATCTTGAGAACGGTGACGATTTGAAACAGTAATTCACTCTTATAATAGAATAATGCGTGCGCCTATTGCCTGCATACTGGCAATAATAATGCGATTTTAATAAAGGTTAATCGTCTCTTTGTTTGTCTATTTCATGAAATTTGACCACTTTGATTGGGTGACATGTCTTCATTAACAGATACTAAACTGACTAAACTTGGTGCTTTTGTTCTGGATCTGGGTGATCAGGTTTTATACCTTGATAGCCAAGAGGTTTCGATAGAACCCAAGGTCATGGCGTTGTTACTGTATTTGTATGACAATCGCGACAGATACGTGAGTATTGAAGAATTGCACCAACAAGTCTGGTCAGATCGTATCGTTTCGGACACTGCTGTACGCAGTGCCGCTAAGAAACTTCGGCTGATCCTGGGTGACAACGACATTGCCAACGCGCGCTATGTTAAATCGGTCTCCAAGCGCGGTTATAAGCTCGTCTGTGAGATTGCCCCCGTCGATGCGTTGGAACCTTGTGTGTCCTCTGATGGACCTGAAGAGTCGACGGTTGCAAGCCCGCCTGATACATTATCTGGTGTCGCCTCCGAGCCGCTTGTATCCTCTGAACCTCCCCAGTCATTGCCACCTGTCTCTGAACCTGCTCAGTTAGCATCTCCCCCTAAGGAGCGTACCTGGCAAAGCTGGAAATTTAATGTTCTGCTCATATTGGCTACTGTGATTGCTATGTTTGTAGGCTGGGTAAAATATGAGGCTGTTGTTCGTTATATCCAGGAAATTCAGGTGGTTAAAGTTGATGAGCTTGAGCACATCACGGAATTTAATGGTGACAAAGAGGCGCTGTCTGTATCAGAAGATGGTCGATTTATTGCGTTTACGGGGCGGACCTCTGAGGATGAAGACAGACAAGTCTTTTTATTAGACAAACAGAACAACAAAACCAGACAGCTGACATTCCATGCTTCCAACGCCATGTTTGTCCAGTTCGCGCAGAATGACAAAGTACTAATTTACAGTGATGTAAATGAAGGAAAAATGTCAATGGAGCTACTGCCTTTGACGCTAGGCGATCCCGAGTCTGGCAAGGTCACTTTGATCGAAGGTGTCGTGGCGATTGGCGGCCCTTCGCGGGGCAGACACTCCTCAGAAATTTTACTACCCATGCTGGTTGATCTGGAAAGTGAAATGACGCTCTATGCGCTGGATATCCCGACACGAAAATACACCCGGATGCTGGCACTCAGCGACGCTAGCGAAATATTGATAGACGTAAGCTTGTCGCCAGATAAGAAAAAACTGGCGCTAATGAAGCAAATAAAAGGCCAGTTTCATATTCTATTGTTTGATTTAGCCACTAAAGAAGAAACGCTGGTATACACCAGTAAATATAATTTGTTAGGGGTAGAGTGGAAAAGTGACAGATATATCTTAGTGTTAGGCAGCGGTGGCGTGGTCAGAATAGATAGTATCACCGGCGAACACCTCCAAGTGATTGACGACAGTGAGCGATTATTAAGAGGGTTTAACACGCATAATGGTGAAGAAATAATTCTTCTACAGAAAGAGACGACCCGAGCAAATCGCCTTTATATCGAACATACCTTGGGTGATGAACTGACAGCTCAACAGACCATTGATACAGCGCCAGAAGTTGTCAGCATGTTATATGATACACGCTCAGAGCAGCATAGGTGGGTCAGGACATTAGAAGATGGCGTAATGACCATTGGACGCATGACACTGGGTACTCAAGAAGTTGAACCATATTATACTACGGAAGAGCGTTTATTGTTGCTCGATGTTTCCTATGAAGCGGGTGGTATCTTGATGAAAGAGGGTCCTAAACTGGCGTTTTACTCCTTTGATCGGGGACAGGTAGATTATATCACCTCGTCCAAGGAAACGAGCAGTGATGCGGCCTTTAGTCTCGATGGAAAGCATATCTATTACGGTGTTAATGTCGTCGGTGAATGGGAAATACAAAGCTATAATATCCAGACAAAAACAAGTCGTTTGATGCTGCCGGGTTACCGCTCTATACGCGCCGCGGGGAGCGGCTATATTGCGGCTGAGCCGATTGACGCAAAACTTTTCTATTTCTCAGATCTCAAGGAGCCAGGACAAGCTTTAGGCCACCCTATTGATTTCAGACATATCTGTCGATGGTATATCCGGGGTGATCATATTATATGGACGGCGTTTGATGAGCGCCATACCCACCTGCACAAGCTCAACTGGCGAACTGGAGAGCATAGTCAATTTTCTGAGCGCCTTTTTGCCTTCTATCCTGCCATTTCAACAGATCAAAAAGGCGAAAAAACTCTGTCTATGTCTGTTCAAATAAACAACACTTCTATTGCTACAACCACAATAAAACATTAAGATAATCCCTGAAAGAGGGCCGCACTCAGTTCAACTGCTCTCGTGTGTTCTCTCTTAAGATCTACTTACAAAAATGAAAGGAACCTTAGTGTGAACAAAATAACAACCACTGTATTTACCCTGTCTATTTTACTTATCGGGACGTTTTCCTCATCCTCCGTTTCAGCTCGAGACTCAGGCGAGAGGTGGCCAATTTGGATTTGTATTGGTTCATCTTGTGCCGACCCGTACGATGTGGACAAGCCTGAGTGATTTATATTTCAGTGCCTGAAAAATTCCACCTTAAAATTATCTGCTTAAATCATTGATATATATGGTTATATTTTTGGTTATAAAAAAGAGATGTAACAGTTGTTTCGAAAGTTGAGATAAATTTCTATAGTTTTAACCGAGTTAACAACAACCGGACAAGGATTGATGAATGGTTGTAACTTAGTCTGTAATCTGGCGCAGTTTGCCAGCACAACCAAGGGAGGTAAGTGATTTACGGGCAAAGCTTCTTGCAAGGAAAGGAAGAAGTAAGTACCAGGCCTCGAAGGAGCGTTAAAGGAGTGTCTGGTGTTGGCTCAGAACGTACTGCAGAGTTATTTCGTAGTTAATTCGAGTACGCTTGTTGCTGATTTAGCAATAATCAGGTGGAATAATAATAATAATATATAGATCTGGACCAACACAAGGAGAGCAACAGTCATGGTGTTGGAAGCATAGGGTGAGTGCCTGCCATCCGTAGTTATGTGTCCCAGATGTTCACAAGGAAAGGTCGATGATTATCAAGGAGTGAGTTCCAGCGGTGCAGTGGTCCTACTGCTGCTGCATCGCTGGTTAGATTCATCAATACCGTTTGCAGGATACCCGTGCTGTAAAAGGAAGATTGTATTCCGTACTAAATAATAATAACAAATATGTTACCCCTAGATATAGGGCCGCAGAGATAACAAGTCGTCACAGCTACATTGTCAATGCACACCATTATTGGCAGTTATCTTTCGGCCCTATTTTTTCTCATACCCGGGGATCTGTTCGTGTATTACTTCATCTATTTGCTCTGGCTTGAGAAATTGTTGCGCGTACTTTAAATACACCTTAGCGTTGACAAACACATCGAATAAATCGGGGTCTATATGGTCTCCGAGCTTCATTTTTCCCATGATAAACAAGCATTCACTGAGTTTTTTCGCATCTTTATAAGGCCGATCTGCTGCCGTCAGTGCTTCAAAAATATCCGCTATTGCCATGATACGAGCTGGCACGGACATTTGCTCACGGGTCAGCCCTCTTGGGTAGCCCGTGCCATCCATTTTTTCATGGTGCCCTCCGGCGAATTCCGGAACACGACGCAAATGCTTAGGAAAGGGCAATGCCTCTAACATTTCCAGTGTGATGTCCATATGGCGGTTGATGATCTGCCTTTCTTCTGTAGTTAACGTGCCACGAGCAATACTGAGGTTGTACACCTCATTTTGACTGAGTAAGGGGTGAATGTCTGTACCGATCCTAACAGTGGTTTGCTCGGCAATCTGTTGAACTCGCTGTTGGTCCTCTTCTCGCATAAACTCACCGCCAATATTGGCATGGCGTAAAAATTGGCGATCTTGCTCTAGTTGAGCTAGCTTTTCGTCTAGTTCTGCGCTGAGGTGACATACTTGTGCCTCATCACCATCGCGCTCAAAGCGCAAAATACGTTTTGTGTAGTCCAGTTCGAGATCGCGTTTTGCAATTTCTATCCGGGCATCTACGAGTGCAATACGATCATGAACAGATTCTAACTTTGTCGCTTTATCCATGACATATTCAGGGATGGCGATTTTACCGCAATCATGTAGCCATCCTGCTAAAGACAGCTCGGCTCGGTCAGCTTCGGTCATCGAAAAATCCGCCATTGGACCTGATTGCGCTTCATGGACAGCTTCTGCAATCATCATCGTGAGTTCCGGAACTCGCCGACAATGTCCGCCGGTATAGGGAGACTTTTCATCAATGGCTTTTGCAATCAAACGAGTAAATGCCTGGAACAGAATTTCCATGCCATCGATCAATTGTCGGTTGGTTAATGCAACGGCCGCGAGCGCACCGATAGAGCAGATCATCTCTGTCTGCTGGGCAGAGAAAGGGACAATTTCTCCTTTGCTATGCGGGTTGATAAGTTGCAGCACACCATTGAGTTCATTTTCGTGGTTGAGTAATGGGATCGTGAGCACGGACTGTGTGTGATAGCCCGTTTTGGCATCCATGGCTCGCGCTGCGGATAAGTCGTACTCACTGCACTGATAGACATCATCAATGCGTATCACCTCCCGTTTTGCTGCAGCCAGTGCGACCAAAGCACTCTCATTGCATTGACCGTTTTCAAGATAAATGGGGATTGGCGCAAACGGGATAGGTTGATTCGATGTGCCACCCATATGAAGGTCCAATGGCCCATTGATAAGCGTGGCAAAATGCAGCTGCATATCTTCTGACACTGAGTATATTGTGCCGCCGTCTGTGGCGTTGAGTTCCATGGCAGATAGCAGGATGTTTTCAAGTAGTCTGTTGGTGTCATGTTCTGATGCCAGTTCAATAGCCAACTTAAGCAAGTGCTGTAACGCCACCTGTGAGCCCGCCTGCTCAAACTTATTTGCAATGTTTCGAATATGCTGTTCCATAACTTACCTGCTATTTCGATGTATGGGTGTAGCTGCCATCCCACTCTTCACCGGGCGGGTGCGCCTGCAATGTCAGGATGCGCTCGTACATTAACGCATAGATTTTTCGCTCTGGTGACAACTCTTTAAGTTTAGTAAAAGCTGCCAGTGCCTGCTGCCATTGTTGCGATAAATAAAGCGTCCAGGCATTTTGATGTGCTGCTAACTCATTGCGCAGCGCTGGGGTTAGCGCATCACTGCTACATATGGGCTCGTAGACAGTGACGGCCAGGTTTTTACCTTTTACTTTCACCTTGTCGATTGGGCGACAAACGAGCCCGGGGCACTGTGCGTGTGTGGTTTCATTAATCAATATGCCGACTCCGTAATATTTCGTCAGACCTTCAAGACGTGAACCCAGGTTCACGGCATCGCCCAGTACGGTGTAAGCACGGCGATACTCCGAGCCCATGTCGCCCACATTCATGTCCCCGGTATTGAGCCCAATCCCTATTTTAAAAGGCGGCAATGCTTGCTGGCGCATTGGCTCTTGTAGTGCATCTACTTCCTCCTGCATGGCCATGGCACATCGCACAGCAAGCTCCGGGTGTTGCTCAACAGGTAAGGGGGCGTTCCAAAAAGCCATCACCATGTCTCCAACATATTTATCAATGGTCCCCTGGTGTTCAAAAATAATGCGTGTAATGGGTGAAAAATATTGGTTGAGGTAGGACTTGAGGCGGCCCGCGTCCAATGACTCAGAGATAGTGGTAAAGGAGCGAATATCGGCAAATAGCACAGTAATATCCCGTTTTTCACCCTCCATGGACACACTATCCGGGTTGTCCAGCATTGCCTGGATATGGGCTGGCGGTACATATTGGTCGAAAATCGATTTTATTTGCAGTCGCTCTTTGTGTTCGCGAACAAAGCCAAGACTACCCAGGATCATGGCTTGGCTGATCAACATGGATAGTAGTGCAACCTGTGGCAAGTCCAGTCGTAATTCGACCCATAAATAGACACTGAGTGTGACAAATAGCCCACATAAACACAGTGTAAATACCGCGATCCCCAGGACTTCAAGCCGAGGTAAAATAGCCACACAGAGTAACCCTGTGATCAGTAATAGCATTATCACTGCCCCATCCATCCAGTTTGGTCGGCTGGGCAACAGCTCGGGGAATACCAGTCCCTCGAGTACATTGGCGTGCACCTCCACACCTGGGTACTGAACACCGACTGGAGTGGTCCGTAAGTCGGCATGACCGACCGCTGATGTACCAACAAAAACAATTGCCTGATCAAATAGTTGAGGATCGATGTTTCCGCTCAATACGTCACCAGCAGAAACATAGGGGAAGCTGAAGGCGGGGCCCCGGTAGGGAACATTAACCCGACCGTAATCATCGGTGGGGATCAACTGAGTTCCGAGGCGGATCCCTTCTACACTGTGCCCCTCACCAAACGGTTTGGTGACGACTTCTACTTGTTCGGCCATGGTGTAGAGTCGGGCAGCCTCCAGTGCCAGCGCCGGATAAAGCTGGCCCTGATGTTTAGCCAGTAACATGGAGTTGCGAATAAAGCCGTCGCTGTCCGGGGCACTGTTGATAAAGCCGCTTCCAGGACTTTGCTGCTGCAGTTCAGGCACGTTGGCAACGTGTCCGGCAAAGGCCGGGACTGGCAATGAGGAGGCAGGGACTGCGCTGAAGAAAATTGTTTCAGGCAATGTGCCAACCTGAATATCCGGCTGATGTTCAAATAACAGACCCAGTACAGTATCCGTATCCTGCAAGCGGGCAGAAAACGCGCTGTCGGCATCTATGGTAGGGGCCAGTGTTTGCAATGTTTGAAATACGGCTGGCAAGGTGTCACTAAGGTGACTAAGTACTTGCTGTGCAGGATTGAGCTCGGGCTCTGAAAACAGAATATCGTAGGCGATAACCGCCACCCCGGCATCTGCCAATTGAGACTGCAAGCGTGCTATAACATGGCGACTCCAGGGAAAGCGGCCGACTTGTTTCAAACTGGGTTCGTCGATGTCGACAATCACAATGGGCAAAAAAGAGCGCGATTGCAAGGAGAGTGTAGACTTCAGACGTAGGTCATAGCCCAGGCCTTCGAGCCGTTTAAAGGCATCGCCATACGGAGAAGCGGGTGACAGGGTTAACAGCTGCAATGCCATAAACAGAACAATTAGTAAGCAACTGCACACCCACTGTTGATAGTATTTGCGCCATAGTTGCGGGAAGTTCATGGCAGTGTCAGCCCCTCTCGGGCCAAAATGGTAATAAACGACCAATTCTGGCTTTTTATATCAGCGGCTATCTGATCAAGTTCTGCGTCGCTACGGTCCGGATCATGGCTGATCAGTACCAGGTGCTTAACACTCCCTTGCTCTGCCAGCAGTAGGGCATCTTTGATAAGTGAATGCCCCCAGCCATGTTTCAATGGGTAATCATCCGGAACAAACTGGCCGTCGTGGATCAGGTAATCAGCCCCTTTTACAAAATCTACCCATTGCTGAAACGAGGTAACAGGTAAACCCGGTGGGTTAAGTTCATTGTCTGTAGCATAGACAATGTCTATACCATCTGCACGAATACGATAAGCGCTGCCACCACCTGGGTGGTTCATCGCGCAGCGTTGAATGTCAAAGTCTTCGTACTGCCACTGATCCTGGGTTTGCGGTTCCACTCGAATGTCAGCTGCCAAAGTAGTGTGTGGCACAGGGAAATAGCTGCCCAGCATTTGTTTTAGGATGGCATCGGGAGCGTGCTCTTCTGTTACACCTGGCACTATGGTTATTTGACGTTTGGCAATGTAAGCGGGAATGAAAAAGGG
This sequence comes from Pseudoalteromonas rubra, assembly GCF_005887115.1. GTDB lineage: Bacteria > Pseudomonadota > Gammaproteobacteria > Enterobacterales > Alteromonadaceae > Pseudoalteromonas > Pseudoalteromonas rubra_F. The sequence goes on from NZ_PNCJ01000027.1 coordinate 69,597, forward strand.
GAAACCCTGAATATGATCCCAATGATTGTGGCTCAGTAATATGTAGAAAGGCTGTCGGGTATGCATCAGTTCCTGGCCTAGAATTCTAAGCCCAGTCCCCGCATCCAGGATCAAGCGCTTTCCTTTGTCACTCTCAAGGGTTACACATACTGTATTGCCGCCATAGTGCACGGTGGTTGGACCGGGTGTGGGGGTTGACCCCCGCACACCGTAAAACTTTATCTTCATACCTAACCCTTTGGTGATGGATACTGATTATCATCACTGTTGAACGACCTGGCCGGCTTGTAAACTCACTCTGGCTGGTGTTGACTGCTGCAGCACAAAGACAAATTCAGTGCTGCTGCTTTGCTTCAGCACGGTGAGCAAATTGCCTGTCACTGAACTACTGAAAAGCTGTGCACCCGTGTCATTAAAACTGCTATCCCAACTTCCCGGAGACTCGCTGAGCAACAGCTGGCCGACATACAAGGACTTCGAGCTGCTTGCCTGCGCAAATAGCAGTAACTTACCATTGCTTTCAATCCAGGCCTGACTTAATAGCACCGCTTCGCCCTCGAGCTGTGTAAATTTCAAAATCCCGCCATCTGCAAAGCTGGTATCCAGTGCACCTGAACTGTTCACCCGAACGATAAAATTATTAGTGCCTGCGTAGCCAAAGACAATAAAGCCCTGGCTGGCATCAACCACAGACCCTTTAATGGTGATGTCGTCGCCTGCACTCAGTCCAATGTCCAGTAAAGCCAATCCACCTGTTCCGAAACTGGTATCCGGAACGCCGGTTACACTGGCTTTGGCGAGTAGTAACTGAGGTGCAGTTGGACCCGGTTGACTTTGCCCAACCCCGACCAGACTACTACCTACAGTATGGATCATGGATACTCGATGTGCATTGGGGCTGCAGCTAGGCTCCCCCGGAATGGTGTATTCGAAGGAACTCGACAAACTACCTGAGCTGGAAACAATGAAGGCCATACTGTGGGTGTAACAGCTGGCTGTTACTTGCCCAAGAGCAAGAATATCTCCAGAAGGCAGTACCGTAAGCTGTGTTAAATCCAGAGCAGAGGCCTCTGCTTTGTACTCACTGGCGCTCAGGCTGAATACACCACTGTTGGCAAAACTGGTATCCAGAATCCCTAAGTTACTAAATTTGCTAAACGTTGCCATGGCTTGTTCGTCGCCTGCGGACACGGATACCATACCCGAAGCACTCAGCAAAACGGCACCGGCACTGTCTTCAGTAATGGCACCCACAGTGGCACTGGACATAGTCCCCATCGTTGTCACTGGTACCGTGGAGGTTAACCCCAGATTGCCAAAGGTACTCGTTCGCTGGCCAACGCCATCCAGTTTCAATACATATGGCACCGCCTGTGGAGAGCTTTGCCAGTTGTTAGCCTGACCACTGAGCAGCAAATGCCCTGCTGATGCGCTAAAGCTGGAAGTGTGCCCTGCGACAAATGTCTCATCTCGGCGGCCAACACTGACAGTGCGTTGACCAAATGAACCAAAACTCTGGTTAAACTCAGCGGTTGTGGCTACTTCGCCCAGCCAATGCTCAGACAGATAGTTGTTGCCCAAATAATTAAACTTCTGACCACTGAGCAGCAGCCCACCTTGCGTTTCAAGTAAATCAAATACCTTCAGCCCTGTGCCATGATAAATGCTAAAGCCATTGTTACCCGGCAGCCAGTTCACATCTACATCGCCATTGAGACCCACTTTTATAATTTGAACGACCTGATCACTACCAAAAAAGCTGCGTTGTAAAGCCAGATAGTAAGTATCACTGTCAGCGACGATACCGATCCCTGTAGCAGAGTAGCCGGATATATCATTGCTAGAATCTGTGGGGAGTTCACTGAGCGCATAGGTACGTTTACCTGTGCCTGCAAATGCGGTGTCCAATACGCCATCCATGGTGATTTGTAGTAAGTACACAGAACGCTCTTCCCCAGACTCATCTAGTGTAGTGAGTCCGGTTATCAGTAGGGTGTTGCTGTCTTTGACCTGCACATGACGGGTGGTGTCATTGAATTGGTTACCGTTGGCGCCATCGGGCACTGGAGTAATATTGATTTGTAGCAGGCCATTATTCTGAAAGCTACTATCTGGCGTCAGCGTGCTACGCGTGAGGCGCATTAACATGATATCCTCACCTGTTTCGCTGGAGGTGATTTCCCCATACACAAGATAGTCACCGGAGGGCAGAGTGACCATGCCTCGTGCATTTTTAGTAGGCGTGTCTGCAAGCGCCTGAGTAACGGATACTTCTCCCTGCGCAGTGATCCTGGATAAGGTGACAGTACCTGTGGTTGCGCTGCTTGTCGCTTTGATATTACTCAGTATGGTAACGGTCTCATTGTCCTCCAGTGCAATGGCGACAGGCGCCACAAAGACGTTGCTGCCCAGTGGTAAAGTCATATACCCATTGCCATTGGCATAGCTGGTATCCAAAGAGCCATCTCCCAGCAGACGGAAAACCAGCAATTGCTGTGAACTGTTGAAATTAACGTACCCGGCCACATAAATGCGCCCTTGCGAATCAACAGCAGCCACCTTGGCCCAGACATCCTGTGGAATGCTTTCTATCTCTATACCAAAACCACTTTGGAAGTTACCCGCATCGGCAAATCCATTGTCCGGACGGCCATCACTGAGTTGTCTGCTTACATAAGCTCGGTGGATATTGCGACCGGCGGCATCATTGAAATGACCAACGGCCCCCACACTTACCAGTTTGCCATCGCTTTGCAGCACCGTTTGCCCTGGGCTATGAAACTCCAGGCTGGCATTGAGTGCCACCATTAAGCTGCCATCACTGCCAAAATTACTGCGTTTAATGGCCACATAGCTTGGAGCTGCTTGTGTAACAAAAATACTGAGCTGACTTTCAGCGCATAGTTGTGGGGTACCAGAGTCACAGACCGTGATGGTCAGAGTGTAGGTTTGCGCCCCATTGCTGGCAATCTGATCGGCATTTATTACGGTCACTTTGCCGTTACTGTCAACGGAAAACAGGGTTGAATTTGAGCCAGACAATGCATAGGTCAGAGTATCGCCATCGGGGTCGGAGGCACTGATCTGCACTATCTCAGTACCATTACTGACATTTGTGTCGATTTCGGTTGAGCCTGGCTCAACGGTAGGTGCGTAGTTTTTGTCGTTTACGGTCAGTGTGACCGTCGCGACATTCGAGGTTTCGGCCAAATCATTGTTCACGGTGTAACTGAAGCTATCGCCGCCAATGAAATTAAACTGCGGAGTATACTGAGCAGAGCCACTGACACTGTCAATCGAGACGCTGCCATGAGTTGGTGGCGTTACAACAGTGATACTGCTGATGATCAGGCTACGGCCTTTCGCCTGATCATTATTCAATATCGCGATATTTACAGCCACATTTTTGTCGGTTTCAGCACTGTCATTGACAGCCACTGGCGTGGTGTCGGGCGCGGTAATTGTGATAGTCACAGTCGCGGTATTAGAGAAGGCACCATTGTTGTCTTTGACACGGTAAGTAAAAGTGTCTTCCCCTGCTAAAGTACCGGTATGGAAATAGGTGATGGAACCGGTACTATTTATTTCTGTGGAGCCCATAATTGCGGGTTCTACTATCTCTACGCTGTCTGTTTGTAATGTTCCGTCGGTATCGCTGTCGTTTTCCAGTACCTCAATAATGACGGACTGGCCTATTTCCAGTGTGGCAGTGTCGTTGTCGGCAATGGGGGCTTGATTGAGTCGCGCAACGGTGATGGACACCGTCGCTGTATTGGAAAGACCCCCTTCAGTATCTTGCACCTGATAGGTAAAAGTATCGGTGCCAAAGAAACCGCTTTGCGGCGTATAGATAAAGCCGCCAAGACCGACGAGATCGAGTGTCACACTGCCATTGGTTGGGGCCGTGACAACGGTTAAGCTGTTGTAATTCAGACTACCGTCGACGTCACTGTCATTGGCCAGGACATCAATGGTGACTGGCATATTCTGCTGTGTTGTTGCGCTGTCATTGGCCGCGACCGGCGGGATATTGTTTCCGGTCACTTCAATAAACACATTTGCGATATTGGACAGGGCGCCTCTGTCATCTTTTATTTGATAGGTGAAGCTGTCGCTGCCACGGTAATCCGCATCACTTTGGTAAATAAAGTGCGTATTGTCATTACTCAGGTTTACAGTGCCATGGCTGGGCCCCTCGACCAGAACCAGGCTGGTCAGGTTTAAACTGCCATCGATGTCCTGATCATTGGCGGCCACCAAGATGCTAACGGCTTGTCCCTGTGTGGCCTCAATACTGTCATCATTGGCCAGAGGGGCATCATTCACTTCTATTACGTCTATTACAACAAAGGCTTGTACACTGGCTGCCCCATCGTCCACCTGATAAACAAAATAATCCTGCCCATAACTGTTCTGTTGTGGGGTGTAGCGGAAACTGCCTGTATCACTGAGTTCTAACGTGCCCATGGTAGGTTGCTCAATGATTGAAAGCGCAAGAGGGTCTTCATCGGCGTCACTGTCGTTGCTCAGTACCCCTGGGATGTCAACAAACAACTGCTCATCTTCATTGGTCTGGTAACTGTCATTGACGGCGACAGGTGGAAAGTTGCTGACTTCATCTTCTATGCTCAGGGTGATGGTGGCGGTATTTGAGCCACCCTTGCCATCCTCAACCCGGTATTCGAAGCTATCGGTTCCAATAAAGTCGGTATCGGGCTGATAGTTAAAGCTGCCGTCTGAACTGAGAGTCAGTATGCCGTGCTGCACATCGGTTACCGGGGTTGTGTCGACAGTTAATGGATCGCCATCAAAATCAATGTCATTGACCAAAAGTCCGGCCCCGCTGATGGTTAATACGCTATTTTGTTCAAGCGCATAGCGGTTATCAAAGGCAATGGGGTCCTGATTGATTTGCTCAATTAGCAGGGATACTTCGGCTTCGGCGGTCGCGCCCTGACTGTTGACTATCCGATAGCGAAAACTGTCTGAGCCAAAGAAGGTTTCTCTGGGGACATAGGTAAAGCGACCATCCGCAAAGAGCGTCAGGGTCCCGTTTTGTGGTGCTCTGACTGGCGTGGTAACCAAAGTTAACGGAGGCAGGCCATTGGCGTCGTCATTGGTTAGCAGGTTGCCAGAGACAGACTCAAACTGAATGCCGCTAAAGCTGTCAGAGACGGCAGTGGGTGTGACCAGGTTTGAGGCTGCCAGCATACGAGACTCGCTGAAGGCGCTCTCACCACTGCCATCAATGGCTGAGATCCGGGCATAATAATGCTTTTGTGGGTCGAGCCCGCTAAAGACATGGCTTGACTCTGTTAAAGCTATAGCCCGTTGTCCACCGGGTAAAGTAGTGACCGTTCGTATGTCATCGATGGGCGTTTCGGCAAGGTAGGCGTTGTAACGTAAAAAGCTCGAAAGTGGTTGCCAATCTAGTGAGGCTGTGCCGTCACTGCGCTCTGTGCTATTAAATACGACGCTGCGTGGGAGCCAGGTGATTTGTTGCGTGGCAACCGTGCTCAGATTGCCCCCGTTGTCTTCGACCCAGACTTGCAGTTGCACACTTCCGGGTTGCTGTCCGAAACTCATCGGATTAATACCGGTTTCAGTAAAGGCAAAGGGGTCGCTGCAGTTCCCATCGCACAGCACCTGTGCCAGTTCAGCATTTTCAAAGCCCAGTAAGACCCGACTAACCCCATCCGGATCGGTAATCGACCCCAGAGACACGGTAATATTTCCCCGATACGTACGCTGTGTATCAGGGAACAGGACAGTGCCTGTACCGTTTACAAACTGCGTGTTCACCACTTGTCGGGCGGCCAGGTTGCGACTGGCGAGTTTGGGTTGATAATCAAAGGGGATCAGGTTTGCTTGTCCTGACGGCATGTCAGGCTGATCCGTGCTTTGGTCCTGTGTGGGTGGTACGCCTATGCTGTCATTATTCGGTGTTGTTGCGTTGTCACCATCGCCTGAGCAACCCGTTATCAGCGCGCCACAGATCAGCGTCAGTAAGCCCAGTTGGTGTAATTGCGAGCGCTTCATCCCGCATCCCCCTTAAGGTTGGCTCAAAGTAAACAAGCCCGAGGCGGTTACATCTGGCTCGTCAATTTCATTCAAATTAAAGCTGCCACGTAACTTGCTCAGCTCATCGCTGAACAGCGTTTCTATGGTCCCCTCTGCCAGATTCTGTCCATGTGAGGCAAAATTCACGCCCAGGGTCATACCATTGGCATCTATCAAGCCGTTAAAGGCTGCAAACCACTCACCTTGTGGGTCGTTGAACGACAGCACTCCCTGAGGGACTGTGCCACTGTCAAAATCAACATTGATCTGCATCTGAATATCACTCACTGCACCCGCAGAAGAATTAAATTCTGCGCGCTCAAGGACGGTATAAAGTGCGGTACCCGTGCGCTCTGCGATCAGGTCTTCAATTGGCTCCACCCCAAAGGTGTCGAGACTTTCCTCGCTAATAAAGTCGTTGTCTGAGATATCTCGGCCAACATCTGGCAAGGCGGTTTCAAAGGCCGCCTGAGAAGCGGGGGCCGTTGCAACGGGGGCTTGTGCGATGGCCAGAGATGTCGATTCGGAGGTTATTTCGCCGGACTCGGATGACGTGTCGCCTTGATCAGCTTGCGTATCTGGCTCTGAATCGCTGCCGGAAGCCTGGCTTTGGGGGGTAAGCCGCGACAGTTGTTGTGGTGGGGCAAGTAACGTCGTCACTTCACCGCTTTGACTGACGCTGGCAAACGAATAGTTGCCTTCCTGGCCCAGTAACAGTGGCTGGTCATTGACACTGACTTCAATGGTGCCATCCCAAACCGCTAATAATAGCGTATCACCCTGCCATTCCACCTCGTAGTGGGTACCGCGGATCCCGATACTACCCACCGGTGTTTTTAGCTGGTAATTGTCTTTATTCCCTTTGATTTTTCCGGTAATGGTACGCAACCCGCCCGTGACCAGCTCCATAACGACAGAGCCATCTTCTTCAGAAGAGCCAGAGTACTCACTGATGATTAGCTGAGTATTTTCTTTCAACGCGATAAGTGCACCATCTTGCATGCGCAGCTGAGCGTTACTTTGTTGGCCCGTGTTCACTACATCAACATCGAAGACAGGACTGCGTCGTTTTAGCGCGCGTTGTGCTTCACTGTCAGTCGCCGTCGCAACCACTTGTCCCCGTGACATCAGGGTTTTGCCTGCCGGTGCTGCCAGACTCGACTGAGCTGTGATTAAACAGGGCAGTAACACTGCTGAGAGTGCGGATTGTCTGAGTGGCCCGAAAAGCTGCCAAACAGTACGGGATTTAGAAATCATAATGTACTCCTAAGGACCATTCAGTGCGATCATAGCTGTACAGCTGCAGCGAGCTGTCTTTGTCGTAATAAGCCAGTTTTGTTTCCACGCCCCAGGCGGGTGATATCTGATAGAGCCAGCCTAACTGGGCGATGTGGAGTGTTTCGTCACGTACCTGCAAGAAAAAGGGGTGGGCAGCGCGGTGTGTGATATCTCGATACTGTATTCTGGCGCTGAGTCGGTGGGCGTCGTTCAGCCGATAAATCAGCGCAGCTCCTAAGTGGCTGTAATCGCGCGCATAATGTTCCCCTGCCGGCTCTTGTGCAGGCTGCCAGGTGTAACCTGCAGTAAAGCGGACTAGCCAGTTGCGGCTGGTTCTGCTGAGTGCCAATCCGGATGTATATAAACGGCTGTCCAGTACGCTGTCACGCACGTTATTGAGGTTAAATGCACTGAGATTAAACGCTGCGGACCAGTGTGCGCTGATGGTGTAACGGAGCGCGCCAAACACGCCAGCATCTTGTTGATAGGTACCTGAATCTAAAGACATAACACCAAGCTGAGTTCCCAGGTGGAGCTGCAATGCGTCTAGCTCCCGAATGTAACTGATGTTGGCGCTGAGCTGCGTTCTGTCGAATTCATCACTGTCCTGGTGAACCTGATTCGACAATTGAATATTTGCCCGCCAAGCCTGATGCTGAGTTTGCTGCCAGCGACCATCAAAGCGGTAACTGGCACGGGCAAAGCCATCGGATGTTTCTCGACTGGTGTCGTCGATAAACAGAGGCAAACCGCCAATGACAATGCGGTCGTCCGTCGTACCACTGTTGACATTGCTGTCATGGCCCAGCGCCAGTGATACCCGGTGCTTAAGCTGTTGTTTCAGACTGGCCAGGTTTTCTTCAATCGCGTGTAGCGCACGTTCTACTCGTTGTCGAAACTCATCACTGAGCGGTGTGGCTAGTAGGTTATTGAGGGTGCTGGCGGCCTGAGGGTAGTTCTTTTGCTTGTTATAGGTCAAGCCCAATAAGAACAAACTGGGCTGGTGGTTGGGCTTCGCGGCGAGAACCCGTTCAAGCGCAAAAACGGCTTCATTAAAGCGGTTGGTCTCTAATGCGGCTCTGGCATATAAAAAGTCGAATTCTGGGTCACCTGCCGCATCTTCGAACTGTGACTGTGCCAGTGCATAAGCTTGTTCAAACTGGCCCTGCTCCAGTGCTGATTTGAGTTGTGTAAGCGACGTTGATGCCAGGGCGGTATTGGTATGTAGGCCCAGAAGCAAAACGACCGGAATAAACGCGCGTTGAAGTAATAGCTGCATAACAGATCACCCAAAGTTCGATTATTCTCTGGTACTGCCAGTCAACTTTGTTTTTAAGCATTATTTCATACCCAGGCACCTTTACGTGCGTGCTTATACAACACGAATACGAGCACATTTGTAAGGCGCCGTGATATCACTGATAACAGCCTAACAGACTAATCTCTATCAGTTTTAAGTTAACGGACCAAGAGAGTGTGATTAAATTATAGTCAGCACTTTCAATATTTCACTCTAAGTTACGGGTACAAATGATTACTGTGACTGAATTGGCCTCAGGTCAGAGCTAATCATAGGATATTGCGAGAGTAAGTGGTTGTAGGTGCCGTCCTCGATAATCTCAGCCAGCCCTTGATTAAATAACTGAATAAGCTGCTGAGCGCGAGGGTGGTTTTTTACAATCCCAATATGCAAAGGCCAGGAGGCCACGACCTGTGGATGCAAGGTAAATGTTTGTGCCTGAAAATGATGAGTGATTGTGTACGCAGCCGCAAATTTATCTGCGATCATGCCATCGACCCGGCCTCGAGCCAGTTGTCGCAGGCATTCACTCACATGCAGTTGGGTGATGACTTTGACCTTGGGGTGCCCGCTGAGCAGGTTTTGATAAGCGAATCCACGGATCATGCAGACGTTTTTTCCGGTCAGTGACGCGAGTCCAGAGAAAGAGACAGACTGAGTTGCCTGAGAGATAAAAATCAGTTCGTTGTACAGATAGGGCTGGCTGAACAGAAAGTGCTCTGCACGGGTCTGAGTAAACCACAGTGCGGGGATTATATCGATATGACCATTGTATGCCAGGCGCATGGCTCTGCTAAATGGTGCGGTCTGCAATGCAAATGTTTCGCCACTGCGCGCAAATGCGGCAGCGACAATATCGTAGCTAAGGCCACGATCGTCATTCTGTATGTAAGGCGGCCAGACGCTGTGGCTACCAAGCAGCATGGGCTTTGCCACCAGAGGTAGGGTGACCATCAGGCAATAAAGTAGGATGACAGGCATCAACTTGCGCACAATTCACCCCCTTTATAATCGACCACCGTAAAGTTTAGTTTAGAAAACCTGAATTGGAATGCCAGAGTCGCAGTGAAATGCAAGTGTGGCCGTTTGTCGTATTTATGCTAAACAATGTCATTTTCAGTAAAGTGTCATGCAGGTGTCACAATGACAGTTTTATAGTGATATACGGCTAACTGAAAAGACAACAAGTTATGACAACAAAACAACGTATGCACCGGGTCTTGATGATCTGTGCTGTGGGTATGTGCCTGGATCAGCTCTCAAAGTGGTTTGCTGGTAACTATCTCCACGGCTGGCAGATGACCAGCTACTGGCATGATATTGTACGCATTGGTTACCGGGAAAACGCAGGTGCTTTCTTGAGTCTGGGAAGCGATCTGCCTGCACCGCTGAGGAGTGTGCTGTTTATCGGTGTCATTGCGCTGTTGCTGATTGCAATATTGCTGTACACACTGAAAAGTGAGGATCTCAACCGCCATCAGATCACGGGTTTGTCTCTGGTGCTCTCAGGGGGAGCAAGTAACCTGATTGACCGGCTCCTCAATAATGGTGCGGTGATTGACTTTTTAAATCTGGGTATTGGTGAGATTAGGACGGGTGTATTTAATATTGCAGATGTTGCGATTATGCTGGGGGCGGTGATGTTGATAGTGTATACCACCCATAATCAGACTACTGCGCCGCAGAAAACCTGATCACAAACCATCACTCTGCTGAAAGGCGCTTAGCTGATGGGTATGTGTGAGGGTTTACTGAGTAAATAGGCCATAACCAATAGCTCGGTGAGGGCGACACCAGCCAACACATACCAGGGGGCAGATGTCATACAAAGGATCACAAAGCCAAGTAGCATACCCAGGCCTGCGCCCCATTTCCCTTTAACTGGCACAACTTGGTGTGTTTGCCAGGCGTGCAATGACGGGCCAAATTTCGGGTGAGACAGCAACCAGTTTGCGAGTTTGGGATTAGAGCGGGTAAAACAAGCCAGTGCGAGGATAAAAAAGACAGTCGTCGGCATGACCGGAAGTGCCATTCCGATAAACCCCAGTGCAACACACAGTATTCCTGCAACGTGCAGCCAGAAGCAGCGGTTAAATAGTTTTTGAGCGTGTTTTTTCATCGCTATCCTTCCCGGAAATATCCAATGTCATCGTTTTTGCATTGGCTAACTTTTTCATTATAGCCAAAAACCGACGGACGAATAGCAGGCGTAATATTTTTGTGTGATCTGTAATATTTCTTTGCGGAAGGTAACTAACATCATGTGTAAGTGTGCACTTACTTTTTCGGTGTTTTAACTGCTGTTTAAAAGGGGCTTGAGCCTGGCTGTTCATAGACGGCAAGCGGCGCACAGGCCGCTCCCCTGATTAAGCGTTAAAAATAGTAGCCGATGTTGATATTGAAGCGGCGCTCAGTGTCATCACTGTTACCCGCAATGGAACCCCCCACGAAAGGTTGGTTTTTTGCAAGTACATAGTCGATGTAGGTAAAGAAGGCGCCCGCGGATAGCGAGACGCCCGTCACATTCATCCAGGTGTCTTCGGTGTCATCCGATTTGTCGTAAATAATGCCGTAGTCATTGTAAAATTGTAAGCCTGTGATTGGGCCAAATTCTACGGGTAAACTGTAGGCAATATTGGCGTTGCTCATGGTTGCTTCTGCTGCAATGGAGTCGAAAAAAGCATAAGCACCAACGGCCATCCGTGTTGCCGGGGTATCGACGTCATATTCATACTCACCATGTTGCAGTTGCAGATTCCACGGACCATAGTTGCCATTCAGATGGATGGCCCAGGCCATGTAATCACCCGCTTTATCAACGCCATCGTGCAGACCGCCGCTCAAGCCAGATACCCCAACCTCTGTGGTGCCGCCTTTGTGTTTAAAGTGGTAAGCATAGCGACCGGCAAAGGTGTTATATTCACCGAGGGGCTGAGCCGGATCATCGTATACCCCATCTGAGGCCTTACGAAAGCCGACGATATCGTAGGAATAGCGGTCGCTGCGATCTTCCACATAGCCGTCTACGCCACCGAGTTCATCATTTTTGAAAAAACCCAGATCTATCTGCCAGTTATCCGCGACTTTGCGCTTAAACAACACGCCCATGTCGTGATCGTCTTCTAACCCGATGTAATAAGTCGTGTTAAAAAAGTAATTGTGTGAATTGTATGGCCAGTTGCCAAATGGCACTTTGGTCATGCCCAGCTGTGCCTGCCAGTCTTTGGCAAAGTCGTAGTGTAAATACGCGTATTTCACGGCGGTCATGTAGTCAAAAAAGCGGATTTCGGCATTGAGGCCAAAACCGCCAACGTTGCCGGAGAAATTAAGGCGGAAAATGTCAAAGTCAAAGTCGCCGCCGCGATTTTTGTTGTCGTCATCGTAGGAAGTATGGCTGAGGTTAGTCCGTACCGCCCCGCCGACCTTAATGCTGGGTTTGGCAGGCGCCGCTTGTTTGGCCTTTTTATCGGCCTTGGCTTGTGCTTTTTCACGTGCCTGTTCACGTTCCATTTTATGAACTTTCTGCTGGAGCAGTTCTAGCTGCTTCTTTAGCTGTGCCAGTTCATCTTCGCTGGCAATGGCGGGGCCAGAAGACAACATCATAGCGCCGCACAGAGCCGTCATGAGTCGAGAGAGTTTTAGCATGGGAGAACACCCGTTTGTTTGAGTTAGTAAGAATAAATTATCTCTAAATAGCCTAGACCATCCATTCTCAGGTTCCAAGTAATCAGCTATGAACAACAGTAATTTCTCCTGATCCTTTGGATAGTTGCGCAACTATCAACTATATTTTTGAGCAGTATCGTGCAATTTGAATACTGGCGCTAAGCAGCCTATGTCTTAGCGTGTTGGCGCAGTCAATCAGTCCAGTGAGGAATCCACTCTATGACTATTTCGCAAAAGCTCAGGCTGGCTTTTATCGTTGCTATCGTCTCGCCTATTTTGATCATTGCTGTTCTGATAGTGTCCCAGACCCGGCAGCTGGCGCTGGATAAGTTTGTCGAGATGAGTGGCCGGGAGGCCTTACAAGTCGATAATGGGATTGGCATGTTTTTCGATGAAATAGCCAAGAATGTTGAGTTTCTGGCCACTAACCCCAAACTGACCCGAGCCCAGAGCGACGTCAAGATTTACACCGATAAAGGCACTGCCACACAGCTGAATTCACGCTCGGGCAGTGAGACTGAGCAGGCGGTATACGATTTGTTTGAACGCTTTGGCGATACCCATCCGGGGATTGCCTATATCTACTTTGGCAACACGGAAGGCGGCTACATTCAATGGCCTCAGGGTGAGGTCAGTGCCAACTATGATCCACGGCCCCGCCCCTGGTATCGCAGCGGGCAAGCCGCCAATGGTAAAACGGTCATGACCGATGCTTATTACTGGGCTCCGGATGATATGGCCATCGTTTCCACGGTGCGTTCGGTCAGATCGAATGGCCAAGAGATAGGTGTAACAGGCATGGATGTGTCTTTACAGGGTCTGACCAAGATTATCCGTGAGGTTAAGCTCGGTGAAACCGGCTATCTGATGCTGGTGGAAGACACAGGTAAAATTTTGGTCGATGCCAAGCACAGTGACTATCGGTTTAAGGATGTTAATCAGGTCGACAACGGCCTGTATCGTACAGTGGCCAGTAATCAGTCCGGCTTATACGAAATCCAGATTGATGACACCGACTACTTTGCCAGTATCTACACGTCGAAGAAACTGGGCTGGAAATTCATTGCTTTTGTGGAGCAAGGAGAGGTGATGGCTGCGGCAAATGCGATGACCTGGACGCTGGTGATCCTGAGCGTGGTACTGGTTGCGCTGTTTGTTGTGTTGGCGAACTACATTGCTAATGTACTGTCTGGGCCGATTGTTGAGGTGAGCGACGGACTGACAGTCATCTCTCAGGGGGGAGGCGACCTGACCCAGCGGCTGGAGGTCGACAGCAAAGACGAAACGGGCAAACTGGCAGACAGTTTTAACAGCTTTTTAGACCTTATTGCCCAACTGGTGATGGATATCAATGCCTGCGCTCAGCAATTGAATCAAACGGCCTGTGCAACCGCTACGGAGTCTGAGGAGCTGACAAGCTCGACGGCACAACAGCAGCAAGCACTTGAAATGGCCGCAACGGCTATCAATGAAATGGCCGCCACGGCGAATGAGGTGGCGTCCAGCTGTGCCAATGCCGCCGACTTAGCCACTCAGACCCAGCAGGCGTCTGAGCTGGGTCAGTCTGTTATGACCGAGGCGGTTGACAGTGTGGCTGCCTTGTCGGATGTGATTAAGCGTGCGACCTCAGATATCAATCAACTTGACAGTGAAAGTGAAAATATCATGTCGATCCTCAGTGTGATCAGAGGGATCGCCGAGCAAACCAATTTGCTGGCACTGAACGCGGCCATTGAAGCGGCCCGAGCAGGCGAACATGGGCGGGGGTTTGCAGTGGTGGCGGACGAAGTAAGGGCCTTGTCGCAGCGCACCTCGGAATCGACCGAAGAGATAGCATCGCAACTCGACAAGTTGAGAAAAATGACGGAAGGCGTATCTCAGGATATGCGCAGTAGCTTAACCCGTACCGACAAAACGGTAGAGCTCACGGGTTCTGCGCAAAGCCAGTTTAGTGAAATCACTCAGTCTATTCAGACCATCAGTGATTTGAATACGCAAATAGCCACCGCTGCAGAGGAACAGCAGCACGTTGCAGAGGACATTAACCGTAATGTGATAGAAATAAAGCATGCAGCAGACACTGTCAGTGATGTGGCAAACAACACCAGCGAAAATGGCGATAAAATGCAGCGATTGTCTGAACAACTGACAAAGTTGGTGGGTCAGTTTAGAGTGTGATGAACGCATGCTTGATGAAGATCACTCATATTCGACAGGTGACTCTTACACCGTCAGTGCATTTTAGGTAAGGTAGTGCCAGTTTAGTTTAAAAATAGGTGTTATATGGAACTTTCTGCCTCAGTAAAATTGGCACGTACCGAGTCCGGCCTGGAGTATTTTGACGTTAACGGCCCACAGTGCCAGGCTAAAATTTATCTTCAGGGTGCTCAGATCACCGAATTTATTCCCACAGGCAAGAAAAACCTGCTGTGGGTATCTCAGGACGAAACCTATCTCGAAGGTCAGTCTATCCGTGGTGGCATTCCAATTTGCTGGCCCTGGTTTGGTGTTCATGCCGAAGCAGATTGGCCAGCCCACGGATTTGCGCGCAAACTGGTCTGGCGCGCAGAGCGCATTGAGGAAGATGACACAGCAATCCGGATTGTATTATCTTTGCCGATGACCAGTATTGACCGCACCTTCTGGCCACATGAGTCAGGTCTGACGGTGGAGTTTATATTGAGTGATCAGCTAGAAGTCAGGCTGACCAATGTGAATACCGGCAAAGAAACTTTCTCTCTCACCCAGGCGTTGCATACGTATTTTCCAACGCCGGAAATTGAACAGACCCGAGTGGATGGTCTGCAAGGCGCGCAATATATCGAGTTTGGCGAAGGGCCATTTACTCAGGAAGAGGTGGTCTCTTTTGCTCGCGAAACGGACATGGTGTATACCCGGGCGCCTGAGGTACAAACCATCGATACTCCAGATGGCATAATTGAGGTTGGCCGTGAACACTCTGCTTCGTGTGTGCTGTGGAACCCCTGGATAGAAAAATCCAAGCGTCTGAGCAATTTCCGTGATGATGAGTATCACGTTATGCTGTGTCTGGAAGCTGCCAATGTGATGGACGACGCCGTCACACTGGCACCGGGCGAATCTCACACCCTCACCACCAAAATCCGTTGGATTTCGTAAGACCGAAGTAACGCTTCTCAGCTATCGTGCAAAGTCGCGCTTTAGCGCGGCCTTTGCGAATGTAAGGCCGCGGATGCCTGAACCGGACGAGGTATCCATTTGTAGCCTGAAAAACGGATGCAACACTGCGCTGTGCTTGATGAGCTGGCGCTTCCGTATCTTGTGCGTGACGTGAACTCTGTTGCTGAGCTTGAATGACCACCTCGCTCGCGCTTTTCGTCTTGGTCAAATTCCCGTATTCTGAGTACAGTGATAAACGAACAGGGAACAAAATGGCAGTACTCGTTGTAGATGATAATCCAGAGGTGCGATTAAGCGCCGCATTTTTGCTTGAAGATCATGGTTTTGAAGTATATGAAGCAGAACACCCTGAGGTCGCAAAACAATTTTTGAGTTGTAAATCCATTGACCTGATCTTACTGGATATGAATTTTACCCGGGATACCACTTCCGGCAATGAGGGACTTACTTTTTTAAGCTGGTTACAGGCTCAGTCCAACACCCCTGCGGTTATCTGTCTGACTGGTTGGGGTAGTGTGTCACTGGCCGTTGAGGCGATGCGTCTGGGAGCGGCAGACTTCATCGAAAAGCCCTGGCAAAATGCCCAACTACTGGATGCTGTTCGCAAGCAAAGTAAGCTGAACCTGCTGCAGGCAAAGCAGGGGGATGTACAGAGCACAGACACTGACATCCCTTGCTATACTTGGCGTTCCTCGGCCATGAAAACTTTGCTGAGCAAGCTGTCGCGCATTGCTAATACAGATGCCAGCGTACTGCTGTGTGGTGAAAGTGGCTGCGGTAAAAGCCATTTGGTTGATGCACTACACAGACAGTCACTCAGGAAAAATGGCCCACTTGTCAGCGTCAATATGGGCGCCATTCCTGAAAGCCTGTTTGAAAGTGAGATGTTTGGTCATACCAAAGGCGCGTTTACCGATGCTAAGTCTCAGCGCAGTGGCCGCTTCGAGCTGGCTGGCGGTGGCACCTTGTTTCTCGACGAAGTGGCAACCATACCTTTGACGCAGCAAGCAAAACTGCTGCGGGTGCTGGAAAGCGGCGAGTATGAGCGAGTTGGCAGTAGTCGAACTGAGCATGCTGATATCCGCCTTATCTGTGCCACCAACAGTGATTTAGAACAGGATGTGACGGCAGGTCGTTTTCGCAGTGATTTGTTTTATCGCATCAATACCTTTACATTTGAACTGCCCCCACTGCGTGCACGACTGGATGACATTGTGCCGCTGGCAAATCATTTGCTGGCGCGTCATGCTGCACGTTACAAGCTGGCCGCTAAGTTGTTGGATAGTGAAGCGCAAGCTGCCTTGCTGGCATACCGCTGGCCCGGTAATATTCGCGAGCTCAGTCATGTGATGGAGCGTGCATTGTTACTGAGTGAAGGAGCACAGATCACCGCTTCTGACTGTCAGTTACGCCTGACCGCCCCTGCACCGGAGCAACAAACAGGCACCGTACCACAACCTGTGGGAACGACGCTCGCTGAAGTGGAGAAAAACCTGATTGAACAGACTTTAGCTCTATATCAGGGCCAAGTAAGTGAGGCGGCTAAAGCGTTGGGGCTGACTAAATCCTCGTTGTATCGCCGGTTGGATAAGTACGGACTGCGAAGTGAAGACTAACTTTGAGTGGACGGTACGCTGTCACCTCGCTCTGCTAGCTTGCTTGGTGGTTGCTTTACTGGTGGGTGTATTGTGGCAACTCGCTCTGCCTTGGTGGCAGATAGGGCTGATCTGTGGCGCTGTCAGCTGGGTATTATGGCGGTTGCAAAAGCAGCGGCTGGCCCAGTTACATCGCATTTTTTCCCGTGCCCACTGGCAGCTTGAAGCTATGCTGCAGGCGGATTTTAGTCAGCAGATCCGGCCACATTTTTCTTCAGGCCAGGTGGCAGCTTTTGAACAGCAGCTGATAGCGCTTGGCGAGCAGCTTCATCGTCAAAAATCGCGCTACAATTCGCAGATTTTTGTTATCTATCAGCTGATAGATAAACTCAATACACCGATTCTGGTCTTTGCCGAAGATACACGCTTAAGTTATGCAAATCAAGCGTTTGAGAGCATGTATAGACAACCTTGGCAGCATTATAAAGGTACCACAGCAACATCACTGGGACTGGAAGAGACGCAGCATGGCTGGCAGTTTATCAGTAACTCACAGTCTGCACGTTGGCAGCTCCACAGCAGCTATTTTTTTGAACAGGGTCAGCGGCATAGTTTATTAGTGGCGCTGGATATCACCAGAGCATTGCGGCAAAAAGAACTGGCTGCCTGGCAACAACTGATCCGGGTGATCAGCCATGAAATACGTAATTCGCTCACTCCGGTTAGCTCCCTGGCCCAGAGCCTGGGCGAGCGTGCCGTCAGTAGCAGGGAACGTCAGGCTCTGGGGGTGATAGAGCAGCGTTGCCAGCATTTGCAGCATTTTGTGGCACGTTATGGCCAGCTCAGCAAGCCCATAGAGCCTCAGATCCAACTCACTCAGTTGCTGGGGTTGTTTGAATCTGTCCGGGATTTGTTTGCACCACAGCATCCGGCACAATGTATTGAATTGAACTGTCAGGCGCATCAATGTCATTGCGATCCCGAACTGCTTGAGCAGGTGCTGATTAATCTGGTTAAAAATGCCATTGAGGCCAATCAGGCGGCGGATCCATCCGGTCAGCGAGTCGAGCTGCGTAGCTACTACCTCAGTCCTGCAGTGGTGATTGAAGTTGTTGACGAAGGTGGTGGGTTTGCCAACCTTGATAATGTGCTAACGCCATTTTATTCCACCAAACCAGATGGACAGGGGATTGGGCTCACACTAAGTCAGCATGTGATCGAGAGTCACGATGGCCAGCTTGAAGTGGGCAATGATGAGTCGGGGGAGCGAGCAGGCGGCGTGATTAAGATTACCCTTCCCAGTTGATAATAATTATCATTTACGTATAATCTTCATTACCGTGATCTTTAATGACACTGGGGCCGTATAATTTTTTCGGCAGACAGTGACCCGGGAGTGGACTATGTTGGTTTTAATCCCCTTAATCGTATTTATCATTGCGGCTGCGTGCGTCAGCCAACTCAAATTGGCAAGTCTGATGACGGCCCGGCTCAGAATAGTTTTGGCCTGGGGGAGCGCAGGTGTGCTGGCTTTGGCAAAAGTCTATGCAGGTCTGAGCCTGGCTTCAGCACTGGCGGTGTTCATTGTGGCCGGTGGCATTTTGCATTTGGTGAGCGCACTGGATCCCACTCACGATACCTGAACCTTGTTGTTTAAAAGTGTTTCAAAAGATAAATCCCCGCTGATTTTCAAGCACATTATTTGCCATACTAGGTCCTGATTCGGATCACTTCATCGAGGATGAGAATGGCTGTGCGATTGATGAACTCACCCGCTGCGTTACTGTGCGGCGCGTTTTTACTGCTTTTTTATACCACACTGGTACGTGCCGGGGACTGGCAGACCCTGCACACTGAACATTTCAGGGTACACTATACGCCTGCACAACAGGATTGGGCGCGCTCAGCCGCTGTCGAGTTAGAGCTGGTCAGAACGCTGGTTTTGCAGCAACAGGGCCGGGCACTGGACAGCATAGCCGATGTCGTGGTGTTTGATCCCATCAATGGTGCCAATGGCTTTGCACTGCCGAGTACAGACACGCCTTTGATGGCGTTATTTACCACACCGCCTCAATCAGACTCGGTGATTGCAAACAGCCCGGGCTGGCAGCAGTTGCTTATCCTCCATGAATACATTCACCTGGTGCACTTATCTCAGCCCAGTCGCAGCCAGTGGCGACAGCATCTGCGTGACTGGTTTGATATCTATGATCTGTCCAGTGCGGTGTTGCCGCGCTGGGTCGCTGAAGGGTATGCCACGTTGCTGGAGTCGCGACTGACCGGCCGGGGGCGGCTCTATGACAACTACAGCGAAGCACTGCTGCGCGCTTTTGCCCGTCAGGGCGCATTGTTGTCGTATGGCGCACTGAATAATGGCGACGGCAGCTACCGTTCCGGTGCAATGGCTTATTTACTGGGGGTGCGGTTTCTGGCCTGGCTTGAAGACAACCATGGCAAAGAAACGCTGGATGCGGTCTGGACCCGCGTACACGGGGTTCAAAAACGCAATTTTGAATCGGCTTTCAAAGGGGTTTTCGGACAAAGTGCAGGTCAGCTTTATCGGCGCTTTATTGCTGAGTTCACATACCAGGCGATGACGCAGGAGCGCGATCTGGCCCTGCTAAACAGCCCATTGTGGTTTGAGCCTGATTTTGCGGCGAGTAACGCGGTGCTGTCGCCAGATGGACAGCAAATTGCCATGACCGAGCGCAATCTGGAAGGAGAGATCTGGCTCAGAGTGTATAAAACTGAAGACAATGAAGAAGCAAAAAAAGCCTTTAATGAAACCCAGCAGGCCTTACTGGCGGCCGATCCGGCAGACATTGCCGACAAACCGCCTGAGGTCTTTAAACGTGAGCTGGTAGCACAACTGGCAGCCAGCGATTTTTCTGGCATTCTGTATCCGCAATGGGCCGATAAAGACACGTTATACTTTGTGGCGCGTGCCCGGGTCGATGAAGTCCGGGACAACCGGATTAACGATCTGTATCGCTGGCATATACCAAGTGGTGCCGTTACCCGGTTAACCCAGTCACTTGGGATAAGGCGCTTTGCACTGTTGGATACAGACACCCTGTATGCAGAGCAAGTGCGCAGTGGGTTTTCTGAACTGGTACGGGTGGATATCAGCAGCAATACGGTAACGCCGCTGTTTGCCCGCGACCTGGGTACCGTCTATGACTATCCGCAGCTGGCGCCCGATAAACGGCAGCTGGCGTACCTTAAAACCACGCTAAATGGTAATTGGCAGTTGTATATACAAGATATGCAAAGCGCTGAAGTACGCACAGTTCCTATGCCTGAGGGGTATCAGTATCTGACAGCGCCGGTCTGGCAGCATCAAGGCCAGGGGCTTTATTTTATTGCCGGTCTGCACGGTGAGGTGGGTGTATATCGTTACGACTTGCAGCACGATACCTTGTATCAGGTCGCAAATGGCCAGGCCGTATTCGAGCAACTACTGCCGCGTGAAAATGCACCGCTACTGTACTTGCACAGCACACCTTCAGGGACCCGGTTGCATGAACTGGATGACCAGATCAGCGAGCTGCCTGTGACTAAACTCAGCAGTAGTGCGGCTGTACCACTTGGCAAAACTGATGCCCTTGTACTGCCCGATGCACAAATTTATGTGAGCGAGGGCGCGGACATCACGCAGAGCGAGTACCAATGGCTGACGCAAGATGCCTCTGCGACATTGTCGCTGCAGGCCAGCAGTGCGGTCAGCGAGTTACTGAGTGTCGGGGTCAAAGGCAGCGATCTGCTCCAGCACTTATCCTGGCAATTGGGCCTGGCTCAAAGCGGCGACAATGTGCTGGACGGCAGCTTTGCCGCGTTACGTTATCGCGCCGGTGACTGGCGCTTTGATGCGTACCTGAGCGACTATCGCTTTGACAGCCTCCGGCAGCATGCGCAGGCAGAGCAGATAAAACTCACAGGCAGTGCGGTGAGTGGTCGTTTGGCCTACGAATGGCGCTCAGGCACCTGGTCGGTATCGCCGTTTGTGGCCCTTATCCATTTCGATGATCGGGGCCGGGATGCCATAACCACACAATGGAGTGGACTAGAACAAGGGTGGCACAGCTATCGACAGGATTTTGCGCTTGGTTATCGCGTCAAAGCCGGCATACTCAGTGGCGATGCCAAGGGCCATGGCTATGACTGGCAAGGGTTTGGTAAGGTCTGGAACTGGCCGTGGTTTGCTGGCGTACAGTCTCAGTACCGTGAGTCGCAGTCACTGCGTCTGGGCGGATTCGATAACAATATTTTGAGCGGTCGCACACGCAGCGATCTGGTACTTAGCCCGGAGTTGCCGTTCCAGTTTGCTTCTGGCCGACATTATTACGGCTATGAGTTGGCGACGAGCTGGGCGCTAAATCAGCCCAGGTTCTTTATGAAGCAACACCGATTTGATGGTCAGCGCAGCGCGATCAGTTACGGTGTGAAGTGGCAAATTGATCTGAGCCAACAGGCACTGGGATGGGCAAACTGGTTCGCTCCGGCTGGTGTTACCGATCTGCGCTTTGATTTGGGTGTTGCCCGGGTTGAGAGTGATCTGGCAGAGGATGATCTGCGTGCCTGGCTGGGACTGTGGTATGCGTTGTAAACGGTTATCTTGCATGGGCTGACTTACGGGGTGTGCTGCCTTTTCAATGCGGCAGTGCGGCGCTGATCCCGGATAAACAAAAAGGCAGCTTTCGCTGCCTTTTTAGGGAGAAAAATAGTCAGTGGGATTATTGGTAATCTGCAACCAGACTCAGACCTGAGTAGGCGTTGTAAGCACGAATGCCAACCCAGTAGCGGCCTGCACCGTCATTACGGGTACAGTTTTCAGTGTTACCCCAACGGTAAGGACGACAGTCATAGGTCGAGGTGGTTGGTTGCTCACCTTTACGTACATACAGATCCGCATCACCGCTGCCACCTGAAATATCGAAGGTGATGTTGGTTGCACCCGCTGGTACGTCGAAGTAGAAGTAAGTAATTTCGCCACGAGCACCAGATAGGTCTGTTCTGGCAACGCCCTTTTGCAGCTGATCTTCACCACCTGGGCCGTATACAGGCACTTGCTTAGTCACGGTTGCAGTTGCACCCGAGTTATCGGTGACAGTCAGTGAAACGCTGTAGTTACCTGCAGCTGCATAGGTGTGGCTGGCTGTCGCACCAAAACCAGTGCCGCTGTCACCATAGCTCCACTCGTACTGAGAAATTGACCCATTTGGTGAGCTTGAGGCGCTGCCATCAAAGCTACAAGCCAGTTCTGTACAGCTGGACGTGAAGTCAGCGATAGGCATTGGGTCGCTGTTATTGTCGCCATCCGGGATGCCATTGAAGTGGCTTGATACCTCAGGCCAGATCTTGCTGATCTTAACGCCCTGGTTAGTACAGCCACCAAAGTGGTGCAAGGCAATGACTTTGTTGCTGGCAGCTGCCAGAACCGGTGAACCTGAAGAACCACCGATGGTGTCACAGTAGTAGCCCATGTCGGTTCCTGTGCCACGACCATTTGCTGTAACAACATCTGCCTGACACAGGCCGTTGCTGTTCTGATCTGATTCGATAGCCAGCTCTTTCGGGTTACCCGCACCGTGCTGAGGAATGTAGATACGCTCGCCTTGCGTTGCATCACGTACGTCCAGACCAAAGTAGCCAAATGGCTGTGCTTTGTTGAATTCATTGATGGTGAACAGGGTGTAGTCCAGCGTGTAGTCAGAAGACAGGAAGTCTTTACCGGTTACTTTGACCACGGTCTCAAGGTTTGAGCCATTACAGCTGGTGTGCTGGTAGTTAAACCACACCTCAGTGTTGGCCAGTTCAGAGGCAGAACCCACACAGTGTTCGTTGGTGAACATGCGGTTGTCCGGGCCAACACGCCAGCCAGTACACAGGCCGCTACCATTCATCAGCAGGCGGGCAACCGGGCGTGAACGCTCAAACTCAGTTGGGTTTGACCCTGCCCAGCACTGTACGTCGCGGCGCTCATTCACACCACAAGTTGACTCAATGCCCACATCTGTTGATGCGTTCATGGTTTCCAGCATAGGCGTGTTTTCAATGCCATGGTCATAAAAATCAATCACAGCAGGTGCAATGGTTTGTGCAGACATCAGGGTGGAGTTTGACGCTGTACCCGGTGTGTATTCAACGACAGCGGTATCTGCAGAAATTGACATTGCAGAGAAGCTGCTAACGCCGTCATCGCCCAGTTTGGCATTGACCGTCGCGGCACGCATATTCGCTTCGGTATACTCGTAACGCTCGCTGCCGTCTTTTGAACGTACAACCAGCTTGCCACCATTTGCCAGATTCACATTTTTAAAGTGTAGTTTGATGTAGCTAGCATCCGGGTGCGTAATGGTGCGGGTGATCACTGCATTGCCCGTGCTGCTCATGGTCGCAAATTCCTGAGAGAGAGACAGGTTTGCGTCGGCACGTGCACCAATGATGGTTTTGTTAGCCTTACTGGTATATTGCAGCATTTGTGCTTCTGTGAGTGGCGCGGTGTTTTGTGCCAGTGCTGCGGTTGAGAGTAAGCCTAGCGCAGAGACAAGATAGGTTAGTTTCATTGCTGTTCCTTTTCACTTGTTGTTGAATGATTTTTTAGAATAAAAAGTTATTGAATAAATTTCGCACAGGTACAAAGGTAATCATAAATATTATTTTTGTAAAGAAAGTGATAATAAAAATTTAACCAGGTGAGTCTCCACTGCGCTGTTAAACGCCGTTATTTCGTACAATCGGGGGCGAAAATTTTTATTCCTGGCTGCAATATTTCCCGTATTTGTCTCTTTTTTAGCTAAAATGGGGACGTATTCACCGTCAATTCTTACATAATGTCGGCAGTTTGCTGCTTCGAATGCTCAGTCATACCGTCAGCCGGGTTTGATAGATGCAAAATATAAAATTTAACGGCTAATTTACAATGTGTGTTAGAAGGCGCCAATAGGGTGTAATGCTGAAGTAATAACTAAGAGGGGTGAGCAGCCGGGATTGCACGTCGTGGCATCAAACCGGCTGTCTGGTAGATAAGTGAGACAAAAGCGCACTCATGCTGAGCGTTGTGGTGTGGCTGTCAGAGGCGATGGATACGTTTACGAGAACGTCGGGGAGCGCTTTCTATTTCGTTCCATCTAGCTTCCCGCACTGTCCGGCACGGAAGCTTATATAGCAAGCATGTCAGGCCGGCATGCCGTACTTGATACGAGCACAGCCCGACGACAACATCGAGCCGTTATCCGCATTTGATACGAAACAGCCCAACGTCAGTACCGAGCAGTAATATATCTTCTGTCATGAATCAATTCATAATTTAGAATAACTAAATGTGTACTTAGTTATTTTTATTCACTTACTGGTATCACCCGCTCTTTTACTCATTTAAAATTGCAGTGTGCTTTTGGTTAGTTCGGAGTGAAGCCTTCGGTAACGGCGATGCTCCCATTATTCATGAACAGATTAATAAATCCAATAATGCTAGTCACTTAAAGATAATTTCTTCCCTATAGGTGGTGGGCTTATGGTGGTCCTCGCTGGCAAAACAGGTCTGTCAGGATCTCCGCCGACTCCACCTTTAATATGGCGTAATAAATTACTTTCAATTTTTTTCATAGTTGAGAGCTCCTTTGGGTCTGATAATTCGAGTAATAAAAGTAATAAGTGCCAGTGCCTCTAAAATATGCAAAGTGTATAAGGTTGGAACCCATAAATGGTGGTATATAACTGGGTAACTAACTATCTTATAATAATATAGTAGTATTTCTAGCCAAGCGAGCAAACAGAAAACAGAGGAAACGAAAATCAGAAAACAAAAAGCGCACTCGGGGATTGTTAGGGCGTAACTTTCTCTGGTACGTTTAAAGTACTCTATTTTTGTAAAATTATATACCTTCTCAGCGATAAGGCCTCTAAATAAAATCATTGCAAGGAGTATGACGCTAAGTACGGCACACCAGAGGTAATAGTGCAAAGTCCATTGTATGGTTATTGGCTTAGTGGTTGCCTCTAATACTTGAAATAAACCAAGTAAAATAAATAACCACCTTGCGTTATAATCCCTCCAAGCTAAAACAAGACCAATTATTAGGACTGAAGAGAGTACCATTTCTACAACATGCATCAGTCTTCTCCCTTGTCTTCTGCTTTTGGTTCCATAGGTGGTTTTGTCTGTAATGGTTTTTTTGTTGTTCTTTTTTCGGCGTTATCGGCTAAAAAACCAAAAAAGCTTTTCCAGTCTTTGCCGAAGATCATCAGAATATCCAGCAGCTGTTCCAGGTCCATAATGGTTTTACCACTTTCCCAGTTTGAGATAGTGGATTGGTCGACCGGGACGGACATTTTTTTAGCCAGCTCGGCTTGCGACATTTTTTGTTGTATTCGCAGACTACGCAGTGACGCCTGAATGTCCCGTCGGGCGCTGTTTAGCCAGTTCAATCGTTGACGTGTATTCATTGTACATCCGTATATGAATATTAAAACAGTGAAGTTACATTTTGTTGCTTATTATTATACTCAGTGTAATTTAACAGCTGTTTAAAAAATGTAAAGTGTTAAAGGGTTGATTTGTACCCGAAAATTTTTATCGCGACGCAACCAAAGTGCGTGTAAGTGATATGATTTTAGGTAAAAATCATGAATTATAAAGGCTTTGTTAGATAAGAGTCTTTGCCTGGTTAGCCCATACATTATTGAAACTTTATGAATGCATTCATAGTGCATAGGTTTTATTATGTAAACAGATTAAGATGTATGTTGTGCGTTACCGTACGATGAAGCTTTTTCAACTCCCCGTATGTCGGGGCTCGGTGTGAATTAAACGTCACATTTTTTGGGTTTAGCTTTTTCACTTTTGGCTTGCTTGTTTTTATTATTCAGGCAGTTTCATCTAGCCAATGCGGTATGCTGGTCTGTGCTCTTACCTGCTTTGTTGGCAGTAAAACTCATCCTTATTACCCAGTCTGAGTCCATAGTCATTGCACAATTGTGGCTTATAAATTCCACCATCCAGATTTCTTTGCGCAAATCTTTACTTAACTCATGGAGACTAACATGGTGGTTTATCAAAAGGCACTCCTGGCAGCGGCGCTTTCGCTGACTTTACTGCCAAACAACGCGCTTGCCACGCGACTGGCTGCACCAGGCACCTATTGTAATGGCCTGGACCGAACCCAGATAGACATCGGTGAGCATGTTGAAAATCAATATATGATTTATCTGGCACTGAGCCCCAAGCTGGCTGATACCGCGCTGACCGTGAGGGGAACCCAGAATTCTATTGTGGTCTCGTACGATGGCCGCTGTGAAGTGCTTAACGGCAGTAGCTATAACGGGCTACACGTGAACCTGCCGGACAGCGGTGAATATTACAATGGTGCGAACCTGGATTTTCATCAACAGGTTTATGGTGGTGAAGGGAACGACACCATTCTCACCGGCAATAAAGTTGATTACGTGTATGGAAACGGCGGTAATGACCAGATCCATACGTTTAGAGACTATGAGCGCGTGGATGGCGGCGCCGGCGCAGACTGTGTTGAAGAAGGGGATGAAGGCACGATCCAGAGCCGCTTCGAAAACGTGGAGGCAACCAGTTGTGCTAACTATGCACCGGCCAGTTGTGAAGGCCTGGACCGTTCAAAAATAGCCGTTGCCGATGATAACTCCTTAAACCCGTACATGAATTACCTGTCGGTATCACCGAATGTAAGTGGTGAGAAGCTGACCGCCGAAGGCGACGATGCCCTGGTAACCGTCTATTACGCTGGCAGCTGTGAAACCTTCGATGTGAGTAATCACAATGGTTTTCAGGTCAATCTGGCTGACAACGGTGAAGAATACGACGGTACAGCGCTGAACTGGCATCAGCTGGTATATGGTGGTGACGGTAATGACACCATCTTAACCGGTAATAAAGTGGATTATGTGTATGCCGGTAAAGGCGATGACATTATTTACACTTATGGCGACTATGAGAAAGTAGACGGTGGCACAGGCATGGACTGTCTGACGGAAGGGTCAACCGGCAGTATCCAGAGTAATATCAGTGGCATCGAGCAATATTCCTGTACGCCAGTGGGTAATGTACCAGACAGTCTGACTGCCGCATACGCGCGTTGTCATATGCAGACCGGCAGTTTCGACAATGAGCTGAACAATGGGGTGTGGAAACTACGCGCGCTCGACAGCAATCTTGCCCTGTTTGTGGAAGAGCATGATGAGTATGTGTTTGCTTATTCGGCAGGCTATCAGCATTGTGCATTCAGTAACGCCGTAGAAGAAGTTGAGGTGCAGTTATCAAATGGCAACGATACCCTGTCGGCAACCGGCGTTGGTCGCGATATGACAGTGTATGGCCTCAATGGCAATGACACCATCCAGACTGGTCGTGGTAATGACCTGATCTTTGGTGGTGACGGTAAAGATAAGATCCGCGCAGGCGACGGTAACGACTGGGTTGCCGGTGGCTCTGAGATTGAGACTGATCACGATGGTGTGGTGCATCGCGTACGCATCAGCGGTTACAACAATGATGGTGCAGACGACATTAAAGGTGAAAACGGCAACGATGTGTTGTTTGGTAACCGGGATGGCGACAACATTTCAGGGGGTGACGGGGAAGATATCATCTTTGGTAATGATGGTAACAAAGACCGTCTGTCTGGTAACTCAGGCGCCGATATCATTGTCGATTCCGGTGGCGGCTCATGGGGTAACCGTGCCAAATCCTGGGGTGGCAGCGGGCAGGACATTCTGGTCTGTGAACGCGGTCATTGTGAACTCAGCGGCGGCGGCAGCAAAGACTTCTTAGCGGCAATTTCGACCTACTCAGATATTGGTCTGTATGGCGGCGGTGGCGGCGATATTCTGTTTGTACGGGGTGATGAGATCCCATCCGGCACCGGTGGCAGTGGTAACGACTTAATCTACAATGAGTGGAACGATCGTGACATCAGCGGCTACGTGAGCAGTGCCAAACATAGATCAGGCTACTTTGACCGTGCGGTGCGTAAAGCCGGTAGTGGCATGTCGTCACGTCACGAAGAAGTACTCAGACTGAAGCAGTTTTACAATGAAAAAGGCTACAGTGAGTTCAAAGGCCGTATCGCTGATCTGGTCGACGAAGATACCTTTGAAGCCTGGCTGAACAATCGTAGTAAGAGTGTGTACGACTTACAGTAAGACTGCCGCTGTAACACTTAGAGCAAGTATCAGCAGCGATTCTAATCATTAATGGCCCGTGACAAGGCCATCTAAGCCCGAGACCTAGGGGAGTCAGTATGACTTCCCTATTTTTTCCATTCCCGCTACCGCTCAACTTATTTCAGTTCATTGTGCAGCACCAGAGCCGTGGGGCTTTTCAATTCCGGAAAAACCGTCCGGATCTGTCAAAACACTTATTTCAAACTTTATAAGTTATTGAAATTTAAATATTAAATTTTGGCATGAAATTGGCTCATACGGATGCAGAGTAACAGTATCCGGAGCGAAATATGGATCTAATTAAACCGCCAAAACCCACCAACCGTTGGCATCGTTGGATGTGGGCTCTGGTGCCCGTTCTTTTTGCGCTGAGTGTGTGGCTGGCTGGTCCCAGCGATCAGAACACCCGGCTGGGGCGTCACGAAGTGTTGATAGCGACAGTGGAATACGGACCGCTGGCGATTGGCGTCGATAGCTTTGGTGTACTGCGCAGTGCGGAGCAGCATTTGATCACTGCCGACAGTGATGCTGTGGTGAAACAGATCCACCTAAAAGCGGGGGCATCGGTATCCGTCGGAGAGGTTATTGCAACGCTCGATAACCCGGATCTGTCACTGGCGGTTGCGCAGGCACAACAGGCTTTGCAGGACAGTGATATGGCACTGCAGCAGCTCACACTCAATCAGCAGCGGGAGTTTCTCAGTGAACAAACGCTTCTGGATAAACTGACCGGAGACTTAGCAACAGCCCGATTACGGCAGCAGGCTGAGCAAGGGCTTGCTGAGAAAGGGATCATTTCACAACTGGCATTTGCCCAGACTCAGTCACGTGTTGCCAATCTGACTCGGCAAATGCAAAGCGCTCAACAGCGCCTGGAGCAGCTAAAAAAGCTTCATGCCAGTGCGCAGCAGCTGGCATCGCAACGTATTGTTATCCGACGCCAGGAGCTGGCGCGCAGCCGTGCTAGGTTAGCTGCACTGACGATCACGGCGCCCGTTGCGGGTATTTTGGAGCGTATGCCGCTGGCGGTAGGTCAGCGACTGAGTGTGGGCGACGAAACCGCCTTGATTGGCAGTCAGACACATTTGCTCGCCGAGCTGCGAGTACCGCAATCTCAGGTACAAAAAGTTGCACCGGGTCAGGCTGTGACAGTGCGGATCCGCGACCAGCTTGTTAATGGCACGGTAGGCCGCATCGATCCAGTGGTGGTTGATAACAGTGTTAAGGTGGAAGTGGGGTTACCTCAGGCGCTGCCGAAAGCAGCCCGGCCTATGCTGAGCATTGATGCAAGCATTACTGTGGCAAAACTGGATCAGACGCTGTATATCCGTCGCCCGGCGAATGTCCGTGAACAACAAACAGCCCAGCTATACAAGTTATCGCAGGATGGTTCGACCGAGCTTAAAACTGTGCGTTTTGGGGCAACGGCCGGTCGCTTTATGGTGATTGAACAGGGGGTCGAGCAGGATGAGCGCCTGATTATTTCCGATCTGAGTAATCTGGCGCAGCAGGGCGTGCAAGTCACACTGGATTAAGGTTTTAAGGGTCAAATATGGCACAATGGGGTGCCGGTTTGTCAGCGGGGAAAATATGACACATATAATAGAAATGAAGCACATCAGCAAAGTGTTTGAAACCGAAGAATTGCAAACCCATGCACTAAGACAGGTAAGCCTGACAATAGATGAAGGGGAGTTTGTTTCCATATCAGGCCCCTCGGGGTGTGGTAAATCTACCTTGCTCTCTATCATGGGTTTGTTGGATGAAGCCAGTGATGGACAATACCTAATCCAGGGCACTGAGGTCGGTACCCTAACCGCAGATCAGGCAGCAGAATTAAGAAACCGTCATATCGGCTTTATTTTTCAGTCTTTTAATCTGATAGATGAATTGTCGGTATTCGATAATGTTGCATTGCCATTGCGTTATAGTAGCGAGAAAATGTCGCGCGAGGCAGTGCAGCATGCGGTGCACACTTGTCTGGAAAAAGTGGGGCTGTCACATCGCGCCTCTCACAAGCCCGATCAGCTTTCTGGTGGTCAGCAGCAGCGTGTGGCCATTGCCCGGGCATTAGTGGCCAACCCCAGTATTTTGTTGGTAGATGAACCTACGGGTAACCTGGATTCTAAAAGCGGAGACGCGGTGATGGCGCTGATTGCACAGTTACATCAACAGGGTACCACCATTTGTATGGTGACGCATGACCCCAGGTATGCTGATATGGCGCCTCGGCAGATCCGCTTGCTCGACGGTGAAATCGTGGGCAGCAGCCATACGCGTGATGCAGCACATATGACGATTGCCTGAGGGAGCGCGACGATATGTGGTCAGATCTTCAGGATGCACTGCAGGCACTATATCACCGCTGGCGAATGACCTTGGTCTTTGTCACCTTACTGTCCAGTGCTATGACGGCTTTGCTGGTTGCCGGAGTTGTCTCCTGGCAGGCTCATGGTCCTTTGCCTTATGATGAACCTGGGCGACTTACCTGGGTCGAAGGGACATTGTTTAATGAGCACGGCGAAACCACGTTGAGTGCATCTTTGTCCGCGCCCGCAGCATGGACCTTGCACCGCACACCGGATTTATTCGAGATGTCTTCCCCGGTATTTTACACCGATATGCTATACCTCAATCATGCAAAGCAGCCTCGTATTTCAGCTGCTTTGGTTGAGCCTGGTTTCTTTTCATTATTTGCGATGCCACTGCAAAGTGGACATTTCTTTTCGGCATCAGCTATACAGGGACAGCAGGCGCAAAGCGTGGCCCAGGCCGTTGTCAGTGCGCGTTTTGCCCGCGAGTATTTGTCAACGCAAAAAGCTTCGGGGCAGATACTTCAACTCGACGACCGGCGGTTTCAGGTGGTGGGTATTCTCGCTGAAACCAGTCAGGAGCCTGAGCTCCTTCGGGCTGCGCAACAAAGCGATGTGTTCTTACCTTTTTTTAGTCATACCGCAACTGACATGACGCCCTTTGCGCATATGGCGATCCGCAATAATGTGATGCTGGTTGGCCGGACCTTGCCACAGGCCAGTGCAGCATTGCAGGAGCAGGCTCAGATACTCGGCGAACAGGTCAATGAACTGGCAAAACAATATGGTTTTGGGGAGACAAAGCTGATACTGACGCTTCGTCCGCTCACGATTAAGCTCAAAGGTGCGCTTCAGGAAACCGGGCGCTGGTTACTCGGCGCAGCGGTGGGTGTTATTGTAGTGACACTGTGTAATTTGTTCGCTTTATATTTACTGGACTTCAAGAGCCGTCAGTCACAACTGGCGCTGCATCTGGCACTCGGTGCTCGCCAGTCTCGTTTATTTCGTCAGGTGCTGATGCATGCAACAGCCTTATTTACGCTGTCAGCCCTGGTCGCAACCGTGTTAGCGCCGCTACTGCTGGCACTGGTGAAGTACTGGGGCCATACCGTACTGGGGAGTATTACCTGGCTGGATATATCATGGTTTGAGTATCTGGTAATGTGGCTGGTGGCTTTAGGCCTGGCCTGGGGGTTCGCCCGAAGTGTCTTTCTGTTTGTTGATTTGCGAGGCTTGAGGCAGCAGCTCAGCGGCTCAGGCAAAGGTCAGGCGAGGCAGTTGCCTGGTTGGCTCAGCCTGTTGCTGGTTAATGGCCAGTTGACGGTAGGAACAGTGGTCTTGTGCTTCAGTATCTGGTTGTTAAGCCATTATGGAACACAGATGAATACTGCTCAGGGGTTTGATGACCATGGCCTGTTACACGTACAGTTACAACAGCTGGACTTTGAGCGTAGCGAACAAAAAGCGCGAGCCAGACGTCAGCTTAGCGAGGCCAATATTGAAGCCCTGCTAACACAGCCCCAGATAGCAGCGGTGAGCCTTTCAGCGAATCATCCTCTGGAGATGTCCTGGGTTGAGCCTATAGGGACTAACCCCGATTCTGCACAGCAGTTAACTGCTTTTGGACAGTGGAGTGGAGAGGGCTATTTCGCAACCGTCGGGCAAAATATACTTGCGGGCAGTGAGTTCAGTGCACAGCAGCTCACCCTGGATGCGCCTGCTGAGGCCGTGATCCTCACGCTGAGTCTGGCAACTAAACTGGGCCTAACGCTCGAAGATATTGGCACCACCTTGTATTCACGTAATCAGCGCCCTGTGAGGTTACAGGCTATTGTTGCTGATATTTACTCCCCTGCTTTAGGCACCCCAGACATTGTTTACTTGCCGCATAACTTCTTTGTTACCAATCTGACGGTCAGACTGGCGCCCGGTCAAAAACTGACCAAATCTGATCTGAATGCGTTACTTCGCGTACAAGATAATACACAAAGTGTATTTCAGGTCGTGGATCTGACCCAGCAGTCGCATGCTATGAGCAAGTCGGCCAGGTTAAGCGCCTACACAGGTATCGCATTGAGCATGCTCATGATATTGCTCGTCGGGGTGGGTCTGTATGGGTTACTGGGTTATCTGGCTTTGCTGCACAAACCGGTATGGCAAATAAAGTGGCAACTCGGTGCGAAGGCGGGCACATTAATGACAGAGCAGCTAATTGGTCGAGTCTATAAGGTCATACCTGTTTCCTTTGTTTCTTTTTTGTTACTTTATTCATTGTGCTGGTTGCTCGGCGTGGCATTGCTGGGGTTGGCTGTAAGCTTTGTCATTGCAGTTACTTTTATGTTTTTTATGGTTTTATTTTTGGACTACCACCATACTAAAGGTCAACTGAAAAGTTTTCTCTGAATTAGTAACAGATTCTTACAAATGTCACGTTATTGAACGTCAGTATATTGGTAAGATAGCAGGTAGGAAAATATCAATAGGTAAAGTCATGAAAGCACAAGCACTAAAATGGATCTTTCCCTTTGTTGCGTTAGGCCTGGGGGGGGCAGGTTTCGCAGCCGTGAACGCGGTGGCGAAAAGCGAAGAAGAACAACAGGTCGTAGATACGCGCCCGGTGGTACAGGTCGAGTCGGTTCAGGCACAGGATCATCAGGTACTGATCCAAAGCTATGGCGAAGTCATGCCGCTGGAAACAACGCAATTGTCTGTTCAGGTAGCAGGAGAGGTTGTTTACTGGCACCCAAGCTTTGTGGCAGGTGGTGTAGTAGCCAAGGGCGACGTGTTGCTTAGCATTGAGAAAGACAACTACGAAGCCGCGGTACTGCAGGCGGAAGCTCAGTTAGCCAGTGCGCAGGCTGCGTTGATTGAAGAGCAGGCTCAGGCTGAGGTAGCGGCAGACGAGGCCAAGCGCTTCCCCAATAAGAAGCACACCGATCTGTTCTTACGCAAGCCTCAGGTAATGAGTGCGAAAGCTGCGGTTAAATCGGCTAAAGCGGCATTGATGCGTGCGCAGCGTGACCTGGACAATTGTGAAGTTGTTGCCCCATTCAATGGTTTAATTGTGTCTCGTGACGTAGGCCTGGGTCAGTTTGTCTCAACAGGCAGTGTTGTGGCGCAGTTGAATAACATTGAACAAGCCGAAGTGGTGATCCCGATTGCTGGGTTCGATTCTGTGTTTTTGCCAGAAACGATCAGCGGGACGAAAGCGACGGTATTTAATAAAGGCGTGAGTGGCTTTTCTCGTGAAGCATACATTGACCGCGACTTGGGCACGGTAGACACCCAGACCCGAATGAGCAACCTGGTGGTTCGTATTGACGACCCATATGGCCTGAACAGCGACCAGCCAAAAGTGAAGTTTGGTACCTATGTTCAGGTGAGCTTCCTGGGCAAAACCCTTAAGCAGATTTACCGACTGCCTCAGGAGCTGGTAAATAACCAAACCGTGTGGCTGTTAAACGACAATGCTGAACTAGAACCTCGGCAAGTACAGGTTGTCCGTGAAGAAGGGGAGTATTTCCTGGTTGCAGAGGGGCTGAGCAACAGTGACAAAGTAGTCGTGACTTTACCTGAATATCCACAGCGCGGTATGGCTGTAAAAGTGGCAGGGGCCGATCAGTCAAACACACAGGGCACCAGCCTGGAAAAGTTATAACGGCAGGGACGGACAATGAGTGAACAACATACACCCAGGCAAACAGGGCTAATCGCCTATTTTGCACATAACTCGGTTGCTGCCAATCTGATGATGGGTTTTATCCTCATCATGGGGATCATCAGTTACTTTACGATCCAGCGGCAGATGTTTCCGAGCATTGAACTGAATCTGATCTCAGTTAATGCAACTTACCCAGGTGCTTCACCACAGGAAATCGAAGAGAGTATTCTGATTAAGGTCGAAGAGGCCCTTAAGGATGTGACGGAGATAGACAAAGCCGTTTATCGTTCGTTCCGTAACGGGGGGAGCGTTCAGCTGGAGATAGACACCAGCGCCGAGCTGGCCGACGTGGCCGATAAAGTACGCTCACGGGTCGATGGTATTGCAACCTTCCCGGCGTCGATGGAACCGATCCGAGTACAGCAAATTGAGTTTACACAGGATGTTGTGCAGATGGCGCTGGTGGCTGATCTGCCGTTAACGCAGCTCAAGCCGTTGGCCAAAGAAGTTGAAGATGAACTACTGCAATTGTCTAACATTTCTCTGGTTGACCGTAATACGCCTGAATACGAAATTGCCATTGAAGTCGACCCGGATGCATTGCGTCGTTACAACATGTCGATGCAAGAGGTGGCGGCTGCAATTAGCCGTTACTCAACCAATGTATCGGCAGGTCAGATCCGCACCAATGCTGGCCTGATCTCGGTGCGGGTTGAAAACCAGAAGTACCGCGGTAATGAGTTCCGTCGCATTCCGGTCAAGGTAGGAGCGAACGGTGCGAAAGTGCTGTTGCAGGATGTGGCTGAGATCAAAGATGCCTTTGTAGAAGGTGAGTTTTACTTCAAACTCAACGGGGTCAATGCCGCTTATCTGGCAGTTAAGGCAACCAATGATCAAAACATGGTGCCAATTGCCAATACCATCCACTCTTATATTGAAGCAAAGAACAAGACCTTACCGGAAGGGGTTGAACTGACAGCCTTTGTTGATATGACCTATTACCTTGAAGCGCGTCTGGACATGATGAAAAAGAACATGTTCCAGGGAGCGATACTGGTGGCTATTATGCTGACTATCTTCCTGCGCTTTAAACTGGCGTTCTGGGTGATGGTCGGTCTGCCTGTGTGTTTCCTGGGTGCAATCATGATGATGCCTGTGTTTGGGATCAGTATGAATATTGTGTCTCTGTTTGCATTTATTATGGTTTTGGGGATCGTTGTTGATGACGCCATCGTCATAGGGGAAGCTGCCTATACGGAGATAGAACGTAAAGGACCGGGCGTGAATAATGTAGTGATCGGGGCTAAGCGGGTTGCCACGCCGGCCACCTTCGGTGTACTGACCACCATGGCCGTATTTGCCCCAATGGTGCTATCAAGCGGACCAGAGGCGGCATTCTTTAAGTCTATCGCCATCGTTGTTATGTTATGTCTGGCATTCAGTCTGATTGAGTCTAAATGGATCTTACCCGCGCACATTGGTCATACTAAGTTTAAGCCTATGCGTGAAGGCAGCTGGCGCGCCAAATTTAACAAACACTTCTTCGCATTTGTTAATGGACCTTACCGCAACCTGATCGAAAAATGTGTGCAATGGCGCTGGACTGTACTGTGTGGGTTTATCGGTATGCTGGTATTGAGCGTGTCGCTGATCACCTCGAATCAGGTTCGCTTTGTTGCTATGCCTAAAGTGCCACACGATTATCCTATGGTGAAACTGACGCTAAACGACAATGCATCGGACTCACAAACACTACAAGCGCTCAGCACCATTGAAAGAATGATGCTGGATGTTGAACAAGAGGTGGAGCGAGAGTTTGGTCAGGGCATGATCAAGGACATCATGGTATGGAACGAAGGACGCACCGAGGGTAACGTACTGGCTGTTCTGGTTGAAGAGGAAGACCGCCCCTTTGATGCTTTTGAACTATCTCGTCGCTGGCGCGAAAATATGCCTGCTATCGCGGGTGTAAAGTCTTTGCTCGTCATCGATGATGTAAATGATGAAGGTCAGGGACAGGGTGAGTTCGGTTATCTGCTGTATGGTCCGGACATCGACATGCTGAACGCTGCGGGCCGACAGTTCATTGCAATGCTACAGCAGGAAAAAGGTCTGTTTGATGTGAGTTCCAGTATTGACCCTGAAAGTAAAGAGGTGCAGCTGGCATTAAAACAGGTGGCATATGATCTGGGGCTGAGCCTGTCGGACATTGCTAACCAGGTGGGCATGAGCTTCTATGGCGGCGAAGCCCAGCGGGTGATCCGTGACGGCGAAGAAATCAAAGTTATGGTACGTTATCCACGACTAGACCGTGAGGCCTTCTCGTCACTGAAGCACACGGTCATCACAACACCTGAGGGCAAAGACGTTATGCTGGGTGATGTGGTTGAGTTTGTTGAACGCCCGGGGGTGAGCTATATCCGTCGTGAAAATGGCTATCGTACGGTCTATATCTACGGCAATATTGATGAACAGGTTATTGAACCGAATCAAGTCGTGGAAAACATCGATAAAAACCTGCTACCTAAATTAATGGAACAGTTCCCTGAGGTGAAAACCGAGCTGGGTGGAGATATTGAGGAAGATCAGGCGCAGGCCAATGAGCAGATGATGTTCTTCATTGCGGGTATGTTCATTGTTTACATCTTGCTGGCAGTCCCGCTTAAGAGTTATGGCCAGCCATTAATTATTATGTCTGTTATCCCATTCAGCCTGGTCGGTGCTATCTGGGGACACTGGTTCTTTGGTTTGGATATGAGCATGATGTCGACCTACGGTCTGATTGCGGCAGCGGGTGTTGTTATCAATGACTCGCTGGTTATGACGGATTATGTGAATCAGGTGCGCAAAGAAGGTGTAAAACTTAAAGATGCGGTTGTTGAAGCAGGTTGTGCACGATTCCGTGCTATTACTCTGACTTCAATCACCACCTTTGCGGGGGTTGTGCCGATTATCTTTGAAACCAGCCTGCAAGCGAAGTTTGTTATTCCTATGGCGGTTTCGCTGGGCTTTGCTGTGTTGTTTGCGACACTCATCACGCTTATTCTGGTCCCTTGTTTGTATATCATCCTGATTGATGTCAGCAAGATATTTGGCGACGTGTTCGGTGCGATTGGCAAAGCTGCGCAGCAGGTATTCAACCGTAATAAGGTGAGTCAGCAGCAAGGCTAACGCCTGCCATATTTAAACTCTGTAAAGGCCAGCAATTGCTGGCCTTTTTAGTTTTACAAAGCGTCTGTGCTGCTTGCGGTGAATTACATGACATCTCAGGCGTTTATTTGCTATGTTAGGGTGACAA
Organism: Pseudoalteromonas rubra; assembly: GCF_005887115.1. Classification (GTDB taxonomy): domain Bacteria; phylum Pseudomonadota; class Gammaproteobacteria; order Enterobacterales; family Alteromonadaceae; genus Pseudoalteromonas; species Pseudoalteromonas rubra_F. The sequence goes on from NZ_PNCJ01000027.1 coordinate 107,122, forward strand.
TGGTTTTTAACAAATTAGGAACAAGTGAGTGACCAAAACGCTGACCCCGCCCGTGGCTAAAAAAGTGCCACATATCATGACCCACCACCAGGATCAAAGGACAGACAACTACTACTGGATGCGTGACGATAATCGTCAGGACCAGCAGATATTGGACCATTTGCATGCCGAAAATGCTTACTGTGAGGCAATGATGGACGAGCACAAAGCATTGCAGGACCAGTTGTTTGAAGAAATGAAAGGCCGCATTGTAAAAGATGACAATACGGTGCCCGTCAAAGATGGGCGATTTTGGTATATGAGTGAAGTCAGTGGTGACGATGAATATTCGCGTCATTACCGTGGCAGCGATGAAGCCATGAGTGACAAGCAATTATTGTTGGATGTCAACGCGCTCGCCAAGGCTTACGAGTTTTTCGAACTGGGTGATATCGCCGTTAGTCCTGATGATAATTTACTGGCCTACAGCGAAGATACGGACGGGCGACGTATCTATACCGTGCGCTTTAAAGACTTACAAAGTGGTGAGATGTTGAGTGACGTATTGACCGAGACCGAAGGGGAAGTGGTTTGGGCCAACGACAATAAAACCGTGTTTTATGTGCGCAAAGACTTGCAAACCCTGCTGGGTTATCAGGTTTATCGCCATGTACTAGGCACACCGCAAAGCGATGATCAGCTGGTTTATGAAGAGCAGGACCGTCAGTTTTATATGGGTCTGGGTAAGAGTCGTGATGAAAGTGAAATCTACATTCATCTCGCCGCCACGGAAACCACAGACATCCTGGCGTTGTCGGCCGATGAGCCGCAAGGTCAGTTTGAGCGTTTACTGACTCGAACCACAGGTCACGAATATGGTCTTGATAAGCTGGGTGAACATTACTACCTGGTCTCTAACCGGGAAGCCAAAAACTTCCGCCTGTTACGTGCAACCAAAGAGACGCTGGCCAACCCTGAACAGTGGGAAGAATTGATTGCACATCGTGAACATGTGTTGCTTGAAGGCATGGAGCTGTTCCACAGTCACTATGTGGTGACAGAGCGAGAGCTTGGGCAGATACGTTTTGTTGTGCATGATTACGCGGGTAACAGTTATCAGCTTAAGTTTGACGATGCCTGCTTCTTTGCCGGATTAGGCTATAACCCTGAGCCAGAGGCTGACACTGTTCGGATTTATTATTCAAGTCTGACAACCCCAAGCAGTGTTTATGATTTTGCCCTTGTCGGGGGTAAAAAGGTCCTGAAGAAACAGCAGAAAGTATTGGGGGACTTTAATCCTGACTATTATGCTTCTGAGCGATTACATATCCCTGTCCGTGATGGCGTCGAGGTACCTGTGTCACTGGTTTATCGCAAAGATAAGTTCAGTAAAGATGGCACTAACCCGCTGCTGCAATATGGTTATGGTGCTTACGGGATCACCATAGACCCGAATTTCTCGACTAACACGCTAAGCCTGCTGGACCGCGGCTTTGTGTACGCCATTGCGCATATTCGTGGTTCAGAGATGCTTGGCCGTAATTGGTACGAGCAAGGTAAAAAAGCGCATAAGCAAAATAGCTTTAACGACTTTGAAGACGTCACCCGGGCTTTGGTCGAGCAAGGATATGGTGCTGCGGATAAAGTGTTCGCGTCTGGCGGCAGTGCTGGGGGTCTGCTGATGGGGGCCGTAGTGAATCAGGCGCCAGAGCTATATCGGGGTATCGGTTGTCACGTGCCGTTTTTGGATGTACTAACCACTATGCTGGATGAAAGTATCCCACTGACGACCAATGAATATGATGAGTGGGGCAACCCGAACGATGAGGCGGACTACCGTACTATTTTGGCGTATTCACCCTATGACAACCTGCGCGCCGCTGACTATCCTAATATTCTGGTAACAACAGGTCTGCATGATTCTCAGGTGCAATACTGGGAACCAATGAAATGGGTGGCCAAATTGCGCGAATTAAAAACGGATAACAATTTGTTGTTATTTAAAACAGATATGGATGCCGGACACGGTGGTGCGTCGGGTCGCTTTAAAAGCCTGCACGAAAAGGCGCTGGAAATGGCCTTTTTCATTGGCTTACTGGCGCGGTAATCGATTGTTTGACACTGACTGATGTGGATCAGTCAGTGTGTTGGCCACCAGGCATATCATGTGAAAAATAGACTTGGAGCGCAGGTATGTTTGCAGCACATGGAAAATGGCAGATTAATATTGCCCCGCCAGTGATTTTTGTGAACCTGATCGGGGCTTTTAACCGTGAAGGGGTTCGGGCGTTTGAGCAACAGGCAGTGACTGAAGTATCATCCTTTCCTGCGGGGTCGCTACAGCGGGTTGTAATTAATCTGGCTCAGTGTGAGCTGGCAACGTCGGACAGCATGGAGGCACTGCAAAACTATTTTTCAGCAGTGGCATCACGTGGATATCAGGAAATCGACTTTATTGGTGTGAATGCCTTGTCTCGTCAGTTGCTGACGCGGTTGTGGCAGGATCAGCCTGTGAAAGTACTGTTTTATCTTGATGCGGACGCTTATCTGATACAGCATCCTCATTATCGTGATGCGGCGCCTTGGCTCAGGGTATCGACAAATCAATGACACAATAAACGGAGAGGCTCAGCCCCTCCATTTTTCAGTCTGTTAGGCTAAATAGGCTTTCAACATCCATACCAGCTTCTCTTGTTCTTTGATGTAGTCGCTCATCATCGCAGCTGTACCTTCATCGCTCGCATCGCCTGCTTGCTGCAAAATACCGCGCTGCATTTTTATCAGGGTGGTAAACCCGTCCAGTAGGTACTTCACCGCTTCCTGGCCATCGCTGATCCCTTTGGCCTCTTTGATTTGGCTGTGTTCAAGGTAATCACTGAAAGCATGCAGCGGCGTGCCCTCTATGGTCAGAATACGTTCCGCGATTTCATCCACCTGCAGTAAAAGCTGATTGTAAATCTCTTCAAACTTGACGTGCAGCTCAAAGAAATTCCGACCTTTGATGTTCCAGTGAACACTGCGGGCATTCATATATTGGATCTGATAACTACTTAACAGGGTATTGAGGTTGCTTACTAACGCCTGACTCTTCTGGCTGTCTAATCCAATGCTGTTGCTCATAGTTTACTCCTGTATTGCGGTTAAAAAAGAAGACGCAAACCCGTTGCGTCTGAGTGATTCTTAGTGTGACTAAAAAGGCGGCAGATGCCAAATGGGAAAAGTCGATTGCAGGCATCAACATTATTGAAGACGGCATCGCACAAGCTGCGCCACACTGTTGGACAAAAGCTTATACAACAGCGGCTTAATCTGCACTTAATGATGCTTAAAGTTTGCCAATTTGATGCTCAAAGTCATAACAAAGACCACTAAGTTGATCTATCTCAAGCAGAAAATAGGTTGCTTTTTCGTCGCTTTGGGAATTTGATTCAGGTCAAAATTTCCCCGGCTAGGGGGCGCATAATGGCTTCAACAGGCAGAAGATGTGGATAGAACCAAGGTTATCTGAAACGCACATCTGAGCCATTTACTTAGATTTTTTAGGCGTGTCAGAGCACTGCATACAGGTGCCATACCCAAGGAGCGTATCATGCAAGGTAAAACCCCTTCTCAACATAAATCCGAAATTGCTGTGGTTGTTATTGCACTACTGACGTTTGTGGTTGGTCTGGTCGGCCACCTGGCAGGTGCAAGTTACGCGAATTCAGACGCATTCGGCTATATTGCTGCGCCGATCCCCCTGATTGTTGGGATCATTGCGCTGGTAGCCTATAAAATAGCTGCAAATGGCGATCACTGAGACCGCTGCAGTATCTCAACGATGTAGTTGAGCACAGTACGAGAGTAAATTAAGGTGGTATGGCTGAGGCGAAAGATTTTGTGCTCGGCCATGCCTTTTAACTTAGTTTCATCCAGCAGCACAGTACCATCTGAGCGACTGCCCTTTTTCAGCAGCGGCATCAGGCCAATTGGCAGATCTCCGGCGATGCTATATAACTTGGCTTTAAATGGCCAGTTATGCTGCTGACTGAGCAAGTATTCCACACTATTTCTGAGCACCATATCAAAACCATGGTCATGCATATGCTTGGCGATATAGCTGCCTTTGTGTGGTGTCCCCAGCGTGATGACTTTGCTGATAGCCTGGCTGGCCTCAGACTGGTGGGTGAGATAATCTCGGGCAACCAGCCCACCCATTGAGTGGCACACCAGCGCAGCATCATGGCCCGCCACGAAGGCGTCTATCTGCGCAAAGATAGTCTGTTTGTCTGGCGTCAGCGTGTTATAGCTGAGGTTTAGGATCTCGAAGCCGAGCTTTTCCAGGCGCTCACACAGCGGGCGCATGACAAATCCTGACATATACAATCCATGTAAAACGACGACTCTGGTTACTGCCATTGTGCTTACCTCTTGTGCATCTGGGTGAGGCTATCCCTGCAATGTTTCCGGGATCAGATGCACACTGTGTTGTTCATCACTGAACCAGATTTCACTGTCCTGTACCGTAACTGTCAATGCCATTGTGCGAGTTAGCATCTCAGCCATTACGCTGGTGGCGCTGTAAGGCAAGCTGATGACCTTAAGGTTTGTGTACTGGCGCAGTGTGTTCCGGTTTTTTTGCCACCATGGGCCCTGATTATTCTCACCATAGGTATAAAGTACCACTTGTTTAGAACGATTGCTGGCTTTTTTAAGCCACTTTTCTTCAGGTAAACCCACACTGAGCCACAGTTCAATTTCATCACTGTAGTTTTTCAGCCAGATATCCGGCTCATCTTCGACACATAAGCCCTTACTGAAACTGAGTCCGTCCTGATACTCGAGCGCAAATGCCAGCAGCCGCACCATCACACGCTGGGCGTTTTCCGATGGATGTTGTGCCAAGGTAACACTGATGTCCTGATATACATGACGGTCCATATCGCTGAGCGAGAGGTTGGCCTTTAAAATAGTTGATTTGAGTGCCATTGCCTGTCCAATAAAGCAAAAATGCCATTATATCGGTAATTGCATAGTTTGTGCGGGGAAAGTGATGCTGATGTCTGCTAGCAATTATTCAGGTAGTAATGGAATAGACATGCCTGAACAAGTGCGCAACCAGGCAATAGCCATGGCCCATTGTAGACAAGGGTGAGAAGCAAAGAGGCGGCTGGTAAGGTCGCGTAGTAAACAAGGTGACCTTGAGTATAGCGGCTGCACAGCCAGTGAACTGGCAAACCGATGACGAGCCAGCCGATCAACGAGAAAGCAAGGTAAAACGCGGACAATAAAGTCATGCTGGTAAACAAACGCACCAGCTCCATCGGGCTGAATAAATCATCAAGCATCAGGCTAGCCATACCCAGCAGTAACAGCAGGCCGGTATAAAAAACACTTTTTACTGCTGCACTGTCCCAGTTACCGTTCAAAATACATACTCCTTACTGCCCAGAGATGTGTGGCTGCTTATTCTATCCTCAAGATCGTAGTTTATAGTACACTATGCGTTATTCTTGTGTCGCGTGGTTGGACGAAGTAGATAGCGTGTTCCCCAAGCCACTTAGTCAGACACAGCCAGATTTAATAAGGTAGAAAACGATGAGCAGAACAGGTATCCAGTGGTTTCCCGGACATATGAACAAGGCGCGCAATGAGATCAAAGAGATCATGCCGCAGATGGATGTGATTATTGAAGTACTGGATGCCCGCATTCCTTATAGCAGCGAAAACCCTATGGTGGCACAGCTGCGAGGTGATAAGCCGGTCATCAAAATTCTGAATAAAGCCGATCTGGCAGATCCTGAATTGACACAAGCCTGGATGGATTATTTTGAACGTGAAGATGGGGTGAAAACTCTGGCATTTGGCCATGACAAAGGTAATGACGTTCAGCGTATTAACGCGCTATGTAAGAAACTGGCACCGCATAAAGTCGGCCAGGATAAGCAGCTTAAGGCGATGATCATGGGGATTCCCAATGTCGGTAAATCAACGTTGATCAATATTCTGGCGGGGCGCATTGTTGCGAAAACGGGCAATGAGCCCGCGGTGACTAAAGCCCAGCAGCGTATTAAGCTCGAAGACGGCATAATGCTGTACGATACACCGGGCATGTTATGGCCAAAAGTTGAGAACGAAAATTCGGGCTATCGTCTGGCTGCAACCGGGGCTATTCGTGATACTGCAATCAACTATGAAGAAGTTGCCAGTTACACCGCCGAATATTTGCTGCAGGCTTACCCACAGCTTTTGCAGGCGCGCTACAAAATTGATGAGTTGCCGGAGTGCGACTGGACCTTTATTGAAATGGCTGGGCGTAAGCGAGGTTGTATCCGAGGCGGTAACCAGGTGGATACGCACAAAATGTCGGAGATCCTGATCAACGAATTACGCGATGCCATCATAGGTCGTATCACCATGGAAACACCGCAAATGCGTGATGAAGAGGAAGAAATGGTCGCGCAGTTGCGCCAGGCGGCAGAAGCGAAAAAGGCAGCCAAAGAGGAAGAAAAACGTCAGCGTCGTGCTCGTGCGCGTAAAAACCGTCGTTAAGTTTTGCTTTGCATAAAAATCAGGCATAAAAAAAGCCCGGGGCAGGGCTTTTTGATTTCATATCTACCGTCACCGATATGAGCAATGTAGCAAGTAAAATAGTGAGTTGGTTGCCTGTGAGCCACATTAAGGGGCGTTAATGTTTTTCACCTGCAACCAGAGCTTTTTGCGTAAGCAACACGTACTTCTGAGTCGAGAAACAAATTAAGTACTACAACAAAATGAGCCGTCAATCTCGTTTTGTTGATAATGATTATCAATTAGATTGGCGTGATTGTCAACATCCTTTTGAAATTAATTCTCATTTGTATTTGTGGGATGTCTGGATGATAAATTTCGGGCATAAAAAAAGCCCAGTGCAGGGCTTTTTTTGTGTTCATATCTACCGTCACCGATATGAGCAATGTAGCAAGTAAAATAGTAAGTTGATTGCCTGTGAACCACATTAAGGGGCGTTAATGTTATTCACCTGCAACCTGCGCATTTAACGTGTGCATCACGTGTTTCAGGGTCGAGAAACAAAAATACGTACTGCAACAAAGTGAGCCGTCAACCCCGCTTTGTTGAGAGTGATTATCAATTAGATCTGGGTGCCTGTCAATTCTTTTTTGAAAATAGTTCTCATTTAGTTTGGGCTGCGAGTTCAACGTAGTTCGTTGTCATGCCATGTTTCAGCGCTGTGCTTTAGGTGATGTGTTTTTAGAAAAGCGCTCTGGAGTGAGCTGTTTTTAATCCGGAAATGAAAAAAGCCCTGAGGAGGGCTTTTTGAGTTCATATCTACCGTCACCGATATGAGCAATGTAGCAAGTAAAATATAAGGGGGTTGTTGAGTTACACCAAGGGGCGTCAATGTAACTCAGTAACAACCAGTGCTGTTATCGTGCGCAACACGCGTTTCAGGGTCGAGAAACAATTAGAGTAACAAAATGAACCGTCATGTCACTTTGTTGATATTGATTATCAATTAGATCTTGGTGCTTGTCAATTACTTTTGAAAATAATTCTCATTTACGTTTTGTGGTCGTATATCGCGCAGACGAACTATAACGATGCCGAGCGACTGGCACAGATCAAAACATCGCATTGTGTATCACTCTGATATACGGCCATCAGGTGCATAACAAAGCGCTTATTGGTGCGCCTGCAACCAGTAATAGTAGTCCGTGGCATCGTGAATATCGACACGCTGCTGCGCGGCTTCCAGCTGGTCAATAACCTGGTGTAACTGTGCCGGATTTTCCCAGGTTTCACTGACATCGACGCCAAGTCTCACAGAAAATGTCGGTGAGGCCAGTGCTCGTTCATCAGTCGTGGCGTTCATAATTGAAGCACTGCTATCCCGCTCGTAGGCCATAATTGAAATACCATCCAGCACATTGGCCAGTTCCGTAAAAAAAGCGCTTCCCCGATCTGGCCAGTTGATATTGGTTGAGCTGTCATACCAAGTTGGAATGTCAGCATAAAGTCTTATCTTTGCCATCTTCTGAGTATCGAGTAAGGCTCTGATTGCTTTAAATGTATCAATGAGTTGCCACAACAAAGCCTGTCGTGACTGGGCTGTGCCTTGCTTCCACTCACTGAGTGCATGGGGCTCAATATCCAGATGAAGCGCCGTAAATTCGGCATGAGGTGCGGCATTGTGCTGATAGTCGATAAAACGGGTCTGTAATTTACTCAGCATCTTGCTGTGGTTGTTTGGAAAAACCCAGGTGTTTTGTGCCATCAGATAGTGTGACCGAATCCCCTGCGTTGCAAGTGTTTGATTCCACTGTGCGACGGCCTGAGGGTGAGTCGATGTATATTGCCCGTAGGAACCATAGACAACAGAAATATTCTGTTGCTGCAGTAAATCAATCAAGGTTTGTTGTTCAGATTGTGCGGTGATCATAGAGGAAGCACCCAGCGGGTCGTCCCCTTTTTTCCACAGCCAGGTTGCGCGTTCAGATGCCTGAATGGCAACACTGGTCGTGAGTGCTAGTATCGAACCGAGAAAGATGTGGCGCTTCGCCATTGTTAGACTCCTTATTGATTGTTTTACCGTCGACAGTATGTGTCAGACATATTCCATGATGGGTGCTCGATCCCAGTACCAAATTGCCGTATAACTAACCTTAAATAACAAAAAATAAACAGGAAATTTATGCTAAGTTTGCTTGGCTTAATCGGTGCATTGGCATTGCTGATTGGCCTTACCCTACGCGGGGTTAACTTGTTCATCGCCGCGCCCTTGTGTGCATTAATCGTGGCGCTGACCAGTGATATTGCCATTTTTAATGGCACCTCGGAACAACCTTTTGTGTCTCTTTATATGGCTGGGTTTGCCGGATTTTTGCAAGCCTGGTTTTTGATGTTTCTGCTGGGCTCTTTGTTTGGCAAGTTCATGGAGGACACGGGGGCGGCTGATGCCATCGCCCATTACGTGATAGGCAAAATCGGGATGAAATACGCGGTACTTGCCGTGGTACTGGCGTGTGCGCTACTGACTTATGGGGGGGTCAGTGTGTTCATCGTGGCTTTTTCTGTTTATCCGATGGCTTTGAGTTTGTTTAAAGATGCGAATTTGCCCCGACGTTTTATCCCAGCGGTGCTGGCATTTGGTTCAGTGACCTTTACGATGACCTCTGCAGGCTCTCCTGAAATTCAGAACTGGATCCCCATTAAGTACCTCGGTACATCGCCCTATGCCGCCTGGCAGGAGAGTCTGGTGGTAGCCATTTTTATGGCGGGATTAGGGTATATGCTGTTGAGTTGGATGATCCGTCGGGCTGTGGCGAACGGAGAGTGTTTTGTGTCCCGCCATGATGATCCCGAGCAGGTTCAGAGGCGCTTGCCGCATCCGGTTACAGGCTTGTTGCCCTTACTGGTCGTACTTATATTGTCCTTCACTTTGCATGACGCACTGCAACAAAACGCGCTGATCGTTGCTCTGCTGGGCGGGGTACTCACAATTTTAGCAATTAATTTTAAGCACTTTCGCAATTTATCTCAGGCGGTCAATCTTGGTACCACCGGCGCTTTAGTGGCAATCGGGAATACGGCTGCGGTGGTCGGTTTTGGCGCAGTAGCCAAAGGCACGCCGGCGTTTAATGAAGCTGTTGCCCTGATGACCAGCATTCCAGGAAATGAGCTGCTAGGCGCCGCCATCGCGGTGAGTGTAATCGCGGCACTGACAGGATCAGCGTCGGGCGGACAGGCCATTGCGCTGCCACTGGTCGCGCCACATTATATGGACTTAGGCGTCGATGCCAATCAACTACACAGGGTGGTGGCTATCAGCTCTGGAGCACTCGATACCTTGCCACACAATGGGTATGTTGTGACGACCGTGCGAGCAATCTGCGGGGAGAAGCATCAGGATGCCTACTGGCCATTAGCGGTACTGACGGTCCTGGTCCCTTTATTGGGCGTCGGGCTTATTCTCGGGTTATTTATATGGTTTTAAGTGACTTAAAGGCAGACACCTGTGACGGCGTCGAATTAGGTCGTTAAGACCCTGATTTGGGTAAGTCTGAGCAGGGTGAGCGGGCCATTTTAATCGTAAAAATGGCCGTTTATTTGCGCCATTCGCGGGGCTTTTATTACTCATTAAAACAGGGGCAGCCTTTATCTGACGGTGTTTAGGAGCATACAAAAGCCCTATAAGCAAAATACATTCCACTATAAATCACTTTTTTCTCAAATTGATTGCATTTTAGACGACTTGAAGGATGATGTTCGCCTAAAGAGGTGATATACTCCCGCCGAATAATTTTTCTACTTTAAATAGAGTAAAACAATGGCAGATTTATCGAAATACAGAAACATTGGTATTTTCGCGCACGTTGATGCGGGTAAAACTACCACCACTGAGCGTATTCTAAAGCTTACTGGTAAAATCCACAAAACGGGTGAAGTACATGACGGTGAGTCTACTACTGACTTCATGGAGCAGGAAGCTGAGCGTGGTATTACAATCCAATCAGCAGCGGTAACTTGTGAGTGGAAAGGCCACCGTTTAAACGTTATCGATACTCCTGGACACGTTGACTTCACTGTTGAAGTATATCGTTCACTGAAAGTACTAGACGGTGGTATCGGTGTATTCTGTGGATCTGGCGGTGTTGAGCCTCAGTCTGAAACTAACTGGCGTTATGCGAACGAGTCAGAAGTTGCTCGTGTTATCTTCGTAAACAAGCTGGACCGTATGGGTGCAGACTTCTACCGCGTAGTAGGTCAGGTTGAAAACGTACTTGCTGCTAACCCGCTGGTTATGACGCTGCCAATTGGTATCGAAGACGAGTTCTGTGGTGTGGTAGACGTACTTTCTAAGAAAGCATACGTATGGGATGACACAGGTCTTCCAGAAAACTACGAAGTGCAAGACGTTCCAGCAGACATGGTTGACAAAGTCGAAGAATACCATGAAATGCTAATCGAAACTGCAGTTGAGCAAGACGACGACCTGATGGAAGCGTACATGGAAGGTGAAATGCCTTCTGTAGAGCAAATCAAAGAGTGTATCCGTAAAGGTACTCGTGATCTGGCATTCTTCCCAACTTACTGTGGTTCAGCGTTCAAGAACAAAGGTGTTCAGCTGGTACTAGACGCAGTTGTTGATTACCTGCCTGCACCAACAGAAGTTGATCCTCAGCCTCTGACTGATCCAGAAACAGGTGAGCCTACTGGTGAAGTAGCAACTGTAGATGCTGATGAGCCGCTTAAAGCGCTTGCGTTTAAGATCATGGATGACCGTTTCGGTGCCCTGACCTTTATCCGTATCTACTCTGGTCGCATGAAAAAAGGTGACACTGTACTTAACTCTGCAACTGGTAAAACAGAGCGTATCGGCCGTATGGTTGAGATGCAGGCGGACGAGCGTAACGAACTGACTGAAGCACAAGCGGGTGACATCATCGCGGTTGTGGGTATGAAGAACGTTCAAACTGGTCACACACTGTGTGATCCTAAGCATGAGTGTACACTTGAAGCGATGATCTTCCCTGATCCGGTAATCTCTATCGCGGTAGCACCTAAAGATAAAGGTGGTAACGAGAAGATGGGTATCGCAATTGGTAAGATGGTTGCAGAAGATCCGTCATTCCAGGTTGAAACTGACGAAGATTCAGGCGAAACCATCCTTAAAGGTATGGGTGAGCTTCACCTGGACATCAAAGTTGATATCCTTAAGCGTACTTACGGCGTAGACCTGATTGTTGGTCAGCCTCAGGTTGCTTACCGTGAAACTATCACACAGGAAATCGAAGACAGCTACACGCACAAGAAGCAGTCTGGTGGTTCTGGTCAGTTCGGTAAGATCGACTACCGCATCAAGCCTGGTGAGCCTAACTCTGGCTACACTTTCTCATCTTCAGTTGTTGGTGGTAACGTTCCTAAGGAATTCTGGCCAGCAGTTGAGAAAGGCTTCAAGATGATGATGGACGAAGGTGTTCTGGCTGGCTTCCCGGTACTAGACGTTGAAGTTGAGCTGTTCGACGGTGGTTTCCACGCAGTTGACTCATCAGCAATCGCGTTCGAAATCGCAGCAAAAGGCGCATTCCGTCAGTCAATCCCTAAAGCAGGTCCTCAGCTTCTTGAGCCTGTGATGAAGGTTGACGTGTTCACTCCAGAAGACAACGTAGGTGACGTAATCGGTGACCTTAACCGTCGTCGTGGTATGATCAAAGACCAGGAAGCTGGCGCAACTGGCGTACGTATCAAGGGTGAAGTACCACTATCTGAAATGTTCGGATACATTGGTCACCTGCGTACTATCACGTCTGGTCGTGGTCAGTTCTCAATGGAATTCTCTCACTATGCACCTTGCCCGGCAAACGTTGCTGATGCAGTAATTGCAGCTGAGAAAGAGAAAAAAGCAGCTAAGTAATTAGTGATTTTTTTCTGAAAAAAGGCCGCATTCGCGGCCTTTTTTATTGCCTGTCACTGCAAGATGTGGAGTGTTGAATCCAGCGGCTCCAAAACCTCCCTCATCACTCATTTAGATCGTTCGCTTTCTATCGGGGTACAAATATAAATAAAATTATACCGCTTAACCTGTGCGTAAATCAGCAGTTAATTATTGCTAAAATAACACAAATGGACTTGATTTAGGAACTCTGCAACTTTATCATTAGAACTCAGATTCTGTTGATTCTGCCTGTAATTGAGTAAAATTGGGAGGTACTCATGAGAACCATAGATTTGGATATCAGCTGGTTTGCCGTGTTAGCCACGTTATGTGGTATTTCATTGTGTTATGGGATGATGACATTGGTGGCCCTAAATGGGATTGCGTCGTCATTGATGGTTTTAGCGTTATTGGTTGTTGCATTGGTTGTATTGACGACACTGACCAATAAGCGCTTTGTACATATCGATAAAGCGGGAATTTGCTATCGTACATGGATGAAAACACAGTATGTGCACGCAGATGAAATAGTATCACTCGAGCGACAAAAGCTGGGTCCGCTGAGCTGTTTAAGGGTTGTGCTTAGTAACAACCGAAGATTAGCATTTCCTTACTGGTCTATTGATGATGTTGAGCTGCAAAAAGCTGCTCAGCTGTTATCTGTTCCTGTATTGGAAAGTAGCAGCCAAGTAAAAGCTTGAACATACCAAATCACCAAACAGGGTGATTAAGTGTATAAACTGAGAGCAAACAAAAAATGCGCCTTCTGGCGCATTTTTTCTATTCGTACAGTACAGACTTAATCTGATGATTAAGCCTGTCCATTTATACGGTTGTGTTACTTCGTGCGACGGCGCAGGAATGCCAGAGGCGCTGCAAACAGTGCAAGCCAGCCGAAACTACCTGAATCATCATCGTCGTTGTCATCGCCTCGTTTAACGTCTCTGACATTGACAACCACTTCAACCTGCTCTGACAGATTGCCAGCACTGTCCTGTGCCTGAACCATGAATTCGATACGATTATCGTACTCGTAGTCTAGCTCACCAGCGACAAGCAGCTGTCCTGACGCGTTGACGGTGATGACATTGGTGCCAGTGACAATAAAGCGTTCAACAGGAGTGACCGCTGAGTCTGCATCAGAGAAGTCCAGCATGCCAATAACCGTTTGTAACGGGGTATTCTCATCAACAGTGAAGCGCTGACCTTCAGCAATGACCGGGCGAGGATCAACAGGTGGTTCGCCTGCAACGGTTTTCACTTCGATGATCACAGGGTCGTGATCTGATGCGCGATAAGCGTGGTCGGCATACAGCTCTGCAATTTGTGCATCTGTACGGTATTCCGTGTTGTAATCCAGCATACGCGGCTCATCGGCATTGATGTGCCAATCTGTTGCATCGGTTACTTTGCTCAGTAACGATTGAGAAGCAACGGCGTGATCCAGACTGCCCAGACGACCAGAGTAGTTGTAAGAATAGCCCAGAGTATTGCTATCCACATGCGCAATCACGCTGCTCAGGCCTTTGTCTTCGAACGCGCGCATAGGATCTTCCATTGCGTACGCATTCATGTCACCAACCAGGATTACATCAGCATCGTCGTTACCGGTCGGGTTAGTGGCAAGCCAGTCTGCAAACGCATTGGCCCCTTCGGTACGGATGGCGTTCCAACAGCCCTGACCGTCGCCCTGGTCTGCATTGTCACCTTCGGCACTACCACACCCCTTAGACTTCAGGTGTGCAACCGCAACTGTGAACTCTTCGTTGTTATCTAGCTTACGGAAGCTCTGTGCTGTTGGCGGGCGGTTACTGTAGTCAAACGGTGCCGCAGTTGTAAAGCTGGCTGTGCCCGCTTCTTCAACAGTATCAGTACGATAGATAATACCGGTTGTGATGTCGTCTGTACCAATCTGAGAGGCGTTAAAATCGACATAGGCATAGGTATACTGAGATTCAGCATTAATGGCCTCCACCAGGTCTGCGACTGCGCTGTGCTCACCGAAACCGTCGTTTTCCAGCTCCATCAGACCTATCACGTCTGCGTCCAGTGCCGTAATTGCGGAGACCAGCTTCGCTTCCTGACGCACCAGTTCTTCAGCTGTGTCTGCACCGCGAGGGGTTGGGAAGCCACCACCTTGACCGTCACCGTTGAAATAGTTCAGAACGTTGAAGCTGGCAATACGCAGATCGCCTTCACCTTTGAGTTCAGGTGCTTCAGTACGCTCATTGGTGTTGCTGAAAGTCGGCGCTTTTGTTGGGTTTAGGCGGTATTGACCAAAACTATAGGCAATAACCCCTTCCAGATTAGTGACTGTGTCACCCAGACGGATTGTTTTATAGGCATCCAGACCTGTGCTTGGGTAAGGGATCACTTCTGGGTTCTGAACAGTAGAGCCATCGTCCATCAGTAGGAATTTTTTGGTGTTTTCAGCTTCTAACGCGTTGGCTGCATCGCCAGGCATTGCCACCTGTGTGCCCTGGTAAAGGCGTTCTGTTGCCAGGCCAACTTCACCATAACGGCCCAGGTTGTATGTATCCGCTACAACCATATCCTGAGACAGGCTAACCAGCATACCTTCAACCGCTTCCAGATCGCTTACTTCTTTCACAGGCAGAGTCAGCATCTGTGCCTGAACATCGGCGTTGCCGCATACTTCAAGTTGAGTGACATTGCCTAATTGCGTCGCGTTGTAGAACTCCTGAACGGTGCCCTGTACGCGAACCTGATCGCCTACTTTAACATCGACATCTTTGTAGTATACAAACAGACCTTCTGAGGTCATGCTGTCTTCGTCCATATCCGCTGTCAGTGACTGAACAAAGAAGCCTTTAAGTTGGTTATCTTCTTGAAGATCAGCAGTCACAACGGCTTCAATCGTCACAACTTGATCTTTTAGCGGGCTTTCATCTGTATTGCCCTGAATTTCATTAATTTTTGTGCTTGCATCGCCACAGACCAACGGCTCCGGCTTATCATCATCGCCACCACCGCCGGTGTCGCCATTATGGCTACCTAGGCCACTGAAATCGTCTTTATCGAACTGTACCCACTCGGCGCTAGGATCAAACTCAGCATCGAAGGCGGTACGGCCTGTCGTTACTTCGATATTGCGGCGCAGTGTTTTGTCCTTTGTCGCGACGCCGTTGTTTTCCCAGTTGCTGCCTGGATCAAAGCCAACTTGGCCAAAGCTGTCCACAACAGTATCGCCATTGCGTAACACAATTGCGTCGTCGCCATTGTACCAGCTGCCGCCAATAGTCAGCTGAGCAGCGTTGAGTACGGTGTCGACTGCACTGCTGTTAGCAATCACATAGGTACCGCCTGCAGCAATTTCGCCGCTAAGCTCAATCGTATTAGAGGGATCGGTACCACCATTTGAATAATAACTCAGCGTGTAGCCATCGAGTGATATTGCGTTTTCTGAAGTATTGAAAAGCTCAACTGCTTTGTTGTTTGAGCTACCTTCAATGTACTCTGACATGATGACCTGAGCCTGCACAGGGGCAGTTGCTGCGGCCACAAGAAGTGCCAGTGGAGTGAATTTTGTTTTTATCATGTTTTTTCCCGTGTGTAGTTTAAACCCAAATGGGTACATAAGCTTACGGGGGCTATGTTACACAAAAATGACACAATGTTAATCAGAAAAATGCAAAAAAGGAGCAATTTATTGCTCCTTTTTTAATAATTACCTATTATTTATTTATCATTCAACCAGATAGCGGCTTGCTTTGCGAAATAGGTCAAAATGCCATCGGCACCAGCACGTTTAAAGGCGAGTAATGACTCCATAATGGTTGGTTTTTCTGCCAGCCAGCCATTATCTATGGCAGCCTTATGCATAGCATATTCGCCACTCACCTGATAGGCAAAGGTGGGCACGCCGAACTCGTCTTTTACGCGACGTACCACATCCAGATAGGGCATGCCGGGCTTGACCATCACCATGTCAGCACCTTCTTGTAAGTCTAATGCTACTTCGCGCAGTGCTTCATCTGAATTAGCGGGATCCATCTGATAAGTCTTCTTATCTGCCCCTTTAAGGTTCCCAGCAGAACCGACGGCATCACGGAATGGACCGTAATAGCTGGAGGCATATTTGGCGGAGTAAGCCATAATGCGCGTATGAATATGCCCTGCTTCTTCCAGTGCATCGCGAATTGCGCCTATGCGCCCATCCATCATGTCTGATGGGGCAACAATATCAGCACCTGCGTCGGCATGAGACAGCGCTTGCTTGACCAGTATCTCCGTCGTGACGTCATTGATCACATAACCATCATCATCAATGATGCCATCTTGACCATGGGTGGTGAATGGGTCCAGTGCCACATCGGTGATCACCCCCAGCTCAGGACATTCACTTTTCAGTGCGCGTACTGTGCGTTGAGCCAGCCCTTCAGGGTTGTAGGCTTCTTCAGCGTGTAAGGATTTTTTATCTGCTGGGGTAACCGGAAATATCGCTATGGCTGGTACGCCTAACGCTACCAGTTCTTTCGCTTCTTCTACCAATAAATCAATCGACAGGCGCTCAATGCCTGGCATGGAAGGGATGGCTTCTTTGCGGTTTTTGCCTTCCAGAACAAATACCGGATAGATCAGATCGTTTACCGTTAGTGTGTTTTCACACATCATACGGCGAGAAAAGTCGTTTTTGCGCATACGGCGCATACGCGTATAAGGAAAAAGATCCAGTCCTGATTGAGCCACGTTAAGTCTCCTGCTTAGGTTGGTAAATACAGATCCGATTGCGGCCTTGCTGTTTGGCCATATACAGGCCCTTATCAGCCATATCGGTGAATAGAGTTGGGTTACCTGTATCCTGTGCGATGGCGCTGTAAACCCCCGCACTGGTGGTAAATTTTATATGGTGACCAGCGACTTTTAGCTCGTGTGCTTCTGTTGCCTGACGGATTTGCTCTGCCAGCTCCAGGGCACCATCCTGTGAGGTGTTAGGCAGCAGGATCACAAACTCTTCGCCACCATAGCGAAAGACTTCATCATGGGGTCTTTTCAGGTGTTGTTCTATCAGGCGCGCAAAGGCACAAATGGTGTGATCCCCCGCCAAGTGACCGTAATTGTCGTTCACCTTCTTGAAAAAATCGATGTCCAGAATGATCAGGCTCAGCGTGGTTTGCTCCCGTCGTGAGCGACGAACTTCCATCATCAGGCGTTTATCAAAATAGCGACGGTTTTTCACTTTGGTCATGGGATCTTCCATGTTGAGCTTTTCAAGTTCGTGGTTTTTTTCTTCTAGCTCCCGAAGTGTGACCTGAAGTTCAAAAGTTCGCTCGTCTATGCTGTTTTCCAGTTCTTGCTGTGCCTGCTCCTGCAGTTTTAACTTCTCCTTGAGCAGGGCATCCTCTGCCTGAGTGCGAGCCAGTTTGTGTTGTTGGGTCTTGATGTGCTTTTCGCGCTCGAGTATGAACTGGCGGGTCAGAACAAAACTAAGATAGAGGCTCAGGATCAGATAGCAGACATAGGTCACCGGGCGATCCAATTGTGCACCGCCAAAGACACCTAGCTCAAAGCCAAACTGGTAACTCAGCGTGATCAACATGATGGTGTACATGAGTATGGCGGTTATTTTGGTTGTGCGGCGGTAACGGCTACGCACTGTGCAAATGATATAGCCCAGTACCAATGTCAATGCCATACCATAAGCGACAAAAGTCGCCACAGGCAGGGGTAGTAGCTGACTAAGCAAAGTCAGTATCACACCCAGGATCAGCAACTGAGTAAGTTTGCGGTCGTGTTTTGCCTGTAGCAGGTTAGGCAAGGCTTTGCTGCGCTGAATAGGGATCAGGGCCAGAGTGGAAAGCATCACCAGCAGACTTTGTCCGTATTGCTGTAACCAGACGTTGTCTCCGTACAGGTAACGATAGCTAAATCCATAGAGGTGCACAATAAGCAGCCAGAACAGCCCAATAATCACAGTGCCATGTAAAAAGTAACGTCGGCGTGTAAAGCTGTACAGGGTGAAGTTGATGGCGATCATGGCCAGGATAAAGCCGGCTAAAATTCCGTACAGCAGATTAAACTTGCTCTTATACTTCAGATACTCTATTGGATGCCAAAGGCTTAGCGGGGCATTCAGGGTGCCATGATGGTTGATCTGCAAGTACACCTGACTATGACTGTTGGCCGGCAGCTCCAAAGGGATCAATTGGGCTTCATGCTTAATCGGGCGCTGCAAGAGTGGGAGCGCATCACCCAGTGCCAGGGTAAGAAAAGATGCCTCATCATGGCGGATATAGGCGGTGATCTTGTCCAATAAGTTGTTATCTATGCTTAGGAGCAAAGGCACCTCAATGGAACCTGGGTTGTGCAAAGAAACCCGGATCCAGGCATAGGTTTTGGCTGGCGGCGCTAAGGGCTGATATTGACCGGCGTGCCACTGCGGCTCAGTGATCAATAAGTCCTGAATATTATCGGCCCGGCTGTAGGTATATTGATACTGTAACGATTGGTGTTGCTTAAACTCAGCTGACACTTCAAGGGCCTGACAAGCACCTGAAAGCAGCGTCATGAGTAACACCAAGCGCCACAGCATTAACCGGCTACCCCGTGAGCTAAAAACAAGGATTTGAAATTCTCAGTGGTTTGTTGAGCCAGTTGCGACACAGAAGTATTTTTGAGTGTGGCAACATGGTGTGCAATTTCTGGCAGATATGCAGGTTCGTTACGGCGCGATTTAGGCTTGGGTTTCAGCGTCCTTGGGAGCAGAAATGGTGCATCGGTTTCCAGCAGGATCCGATCTTCAGGTATGTAACGTACCAGCTCCCGCAAGGTTTCACCCCGGCGCTCATCACACAACCAGCCTGTCAGACCGATCATCAGGCCGTAGTCCAGATAATGACGTAGTGCGCGCTTGTCACCGGTAAAGCAATGCAATACACCGCGCAGGGAAAAATCATCCAGCATAGAGCTTAACGTGTCGAAAGCGTCACGCTCGTGCAGATAAACAGGCATATTAAGTGCCTGAGCCAGTTCCAGTTGTACCCCGCAGATCAGTTGTTGTACTGGTCGTGGGGAGTAGTCACGGTTAAAGTCGAGTCCGCATTCGCCGATGGCCACAACTCTGTCTTGTGTGGCCAGGGTACGCAGTTGGGCAATAAAATCATCCGGCACATCTTTGGCATCGTGAGGGTGAACCCCGGCCGTGGCGTACTGACGATATTGCTTTGCCAGCACCTGGCTATATTCACTGCTTTGTAAATCGCAGCCAATCAATAGCATAGACTCGACCCCCTGACTGGCGGCCCGAGTCACAATCGCGTCACGGTCGGCGTCAAACTGTGTGCTGGTTAGGTTAACCCCTGCATCAGTGAAATGAGGCATTTACTGCAACCGTTTAACGCGAATAGCACGATTAGTTCCCACTTTTTTCATCAAAAATGAATTGAGGGTTCCACGGCTGATAACGACTTCATCACCTGACTTTGCACGGAATGAGTCGGAATCTACTTGCTTCCAAGTTTGTCCATTGTTGAGTGTAACCGTTACTTTACCCAAAGGGGATTTCTTCACTTTGGTAATCTGCGCGGTCAGAGACGTGTTGTTCTCATCTATGACTGAGATATGCTCCAGGCCGAACTGGTCTTCGGTCTTTGCAGGTGTTGCCGCTTTAACGGATTCACGATGTGCCTGATTATCGATCTGCGGAGTTTCATTGGCCATGACCTGGTCAAAGCACATTAATCTTTTAAAATCGTTTTCAACCAGAGTACAGGCCTTGAGTGCCTGTTCATTCAAAGCCTGAGCATGGCTCTGCATGGCGGTAAGTGCACATAGGGTGAGAATGACGTTTCTTAGCGAGTTATGCATTATTATTATCCTGACGGTTAGGTGTACGGGAATATATTCTGGCCAGTAACAGGCCAAGTTCAAACAGCAGCGCCATTGGCACTGCCAGCAGGGTTTGTGATAACACATCCGGTGGCGTTAAGAACATGGCAATCACAAAGACACCAACAATTATGTAAGGGCGCTTTTGTGCCAGGCTGTCGGTGGTCGTAACACCACTCCAGCATAGCAACATGATGGCGACCGGAATTTCAAACGCGACGCCAAAGGCAAAAAACAGCTTTAAAATGAAGCCAAGGTAACTGCTGATATCTGGGGAGAGGGTCATCATATCTGGGCCAACAGCTGTGAAAAAGCCGAGTATGATGGGCATCACAACGAAATAACAGAAGGCAATACCAGCGTAAAAAAGCAGGATACTGGATAACAAAATAGGCATCAGCATACGCTTTTCATGCTGATACAGGCCAGGGGCCAAAAACCCCCAGATTTGATGCAGTATCATAGGGACCGCCAAAAATAATGACACGAATAGAGTCAGCTTAAAAGGCGCAAAGAAAGGTGCTGTAACATCCGTCGCAATCATGGTGCTGTTGGCGGGGAGGCTTTCAACCAGCGGCGCCGCAACAAAAGCATAAATATCATTGGCGAAGTAAACCAAAGATACAAATATAATCAGGACACTGAGCAGCGCCTTGATCAGACGATTTCGAAGCTCAATAAGGTGGCCAATAAAGCCACTGTTTGTCATATCTGACATGCAAAAACTCGTAGACAGTTAGTTTGGAGAGGACGGATCTTTGTCGTTTTTTGACGAATCTGGAGACTTGCTATAGCTATGGCGCACCGATTCTGCCGCGCGTTGTAGCTCCTCCACCGATTGCTTCAGACCCGGCGCTATGTTGTCCAGGCCTTGTTCTTCGGCTTTTTTAAGGTTGCTATGCAACTCGTGTACGCGCAATTCTTCGTTGACTTCTGCTTTGACAGAGTTGGCGACAGACTTGACGGTGTTGATCCAGCGGCTGACCGTTCTGATTGCAACAGGTAAGCGTTCAGGCCCAAGTACTATCAGGCCCACGATCATCACTACAACGAGTTCCCACATCCCCATGTCAGATCACACCTTGTCTTTTTCTTTTTCGCTGGCCGTTTTAGCTTGTGTAGCTTGATCGGTCAATTGCTCTTTATTTTCAGCTTTATCCGACTTTTTTTCTTCTTCGTCTTCTGCAACCGCGTTTTTAAAGCCCTTTACTGCGTTGCCTAAATCACTGCCGATGCCACGTAGTTTTTTAGTGCCGAATAAAAGCACAATAATGGCCAGAATGATAAGCAATTGCCAAATACTGATACCACCAAAACCCATGTTTACTCCGTTTATTGTGTTATTAAATTAATAAAGATTATACGCCGAGTGTGTAAAATATCACCCTGTTTTACGCCAAGCTTTGATAAATATTGCGATTGCCAGTATTGAACAGACACTGCTGGCGAGCTGGCGTTCGTCAATAAAACACAAACCGGCCACAATCGTGAGGGCGGCTGCGGCAATACCCAGTAGTAGTGCGCGTGTGTCACTGCCGTGACTGGGCGCAACAGGCATGCTCTGGCGTTGGCTGCGTTTCAGGTTCTGATAAATAAGATCCGGTAGCTCTGGCATTTTTTCTGCCCAAAACGGCAAATTAGTGTAAAGTTTTTTTGCGACAGCCAGAGGGCCGACCTGATCCTGTACCCACTTTTCTAAAAAAGGCTTGGCGGTTTTCCAGAGATCCAGTTGCGGGTAAAGCTGGCGGCCCAGACCTTCGACGTATAACAGGGTTTTTTGTAGCAGCACCAGCTGCGGCTGGACTTCCATATTAAAACGTCGCGCTGTATTGAACAGATTAACCAGCACATGACCGAATGAGATTTCAGCCAGAGGCTTGTTAAAAATCGGCTCACATACTGTGCGAATGGCAAATTCGAACTCCTCAACACAGGTATCTGCGGGTACCCAGCCAGAATCGACATGTAATTGTGCTACCTGACGGTAGTCCCGGTTGAAAAAAGCAATGAAGTTTTCTGCCAGATAGCGCTTGTCTTCGCGGTTCAAGGTACCAACGATGCCACAGTCAATGCCAATATACTTCGGGTTATGGGGGTCTTCCCGAGAGACAAAGATGTTGCCCGGGTGCATATCCGCATGGAAAAAGCTGTCGCGAAAGACTTGGGTAAAAAATACTTCGACTCCCCGCTCTGCGAGTACCTTCATATTCGTGCCCTGTGCCAGCAGCGACTCTGTATCTGAAACTGGAATGCCGTAAATGCGTTCCATCACCAGCACATTGCGTCTGGAGTAGTCACTGTATACCTCAGGAATATACAGAGAGTCAGACCCTTCAAAGTTGCGGCGTAGCTGAATCGCGTTAGCAGCTTCCCGCATCAGATCAAGTTCATCCAGCAGGGTTTTACGATACTCTCTGACTACTTCCACGGGGCGCAAGCGGCGCCCTGCGCTGATCAGGCTCGCCAATAGGCGGGCAAAGCGCTCCATCAGGGATAAGTCTGCCAGAATTTGCTTTTCAATATTTGGCCGGATCACTTTGACCACGACTTCTCGCAGTTCATCATCAATCATGAGTTTGGCGCAATGAACCTGTGCAATGGAGGCTGATGCCAGTGGTGTTTGCTCAAACTCAACAAAACAATCGCTAATCGTATCCAGTCCCAGTGCTTTTTCTATCAGAGCTTGTGCCTGGTCGCCGGGAAATGGGGCCACTTTGTCCTGTAACAGGGCAAGTTCTTCGGCAATATCTGGCGGCAGCAGATCGCGGCGTGTAGAGAGCATCTGGCCAAACTTGATCCACACCGGCCCCAAAGTTTGTAGCGCCAGCCTGAGTCGTGCGCCAACGGATTTGTCGCGATGCTGGTTAGGCAGCCAAAACAGACTACGTCTGATTGCTCGGGCATACCAGGGTTGTTTTTGCCTTGGCAGCAAGTCGTCAAGGCCATAATTGAGAAACGTTTTACCGATTTGATACAGACGAGCGATGGACAAATCCAGCTCCTTATTATTCGCTTAAAGCGTTAATGCGTTGTTCCAGTGCCGCGAGCTGTTGCGCCAACTGTCGTGTATGGGTTTTGAACTGACGAACTTCAAGTGGGTGAACGGCCACTTTTAGCTCGTCCTGACACAGTTGAGTAAAGGTTCGTTGCAGTATTTTTAGATGGCCAGCCCCTTTTTCGGTGGCCGCCTTACAGCGTTCGACAAGCAGTTGCGCCGGCCCATCACCAAGGTGAGTGGACAGGTGCTCAGCCCAGTCTATCTGTAATCCTGAAAAGGCTTTGCTATAGCTTTGTGCCAGTTGCAGATCGCCATCCAGATCCAGCTTTTCTTCACGGATCAGGCGTGTCAGCTGACTTGGGTCGGAAATTTCACCTAAGGTCGACAGGGTCGTGGTGATGTGGCATTCCGCCTGGTCCTGATAATGACCATAAACGAAACAACGAGGTTTGCCTTGCTGTTTACCCACATAATGTAGCGCACAACATAGCTCCAGATCCGTTAGGGTAATAGCCAGTGTTTTGTGCTGTGCAGAGGAAAGCTGCACGGCCAGAGACGGCTCTTTGTCCAGCAGTTTTTCCAATGCGCTTTCGGCAACGGCTGTGAGCAGCGTGATCCACATACTGTTTCCTCTGTTCCCCGGAGTTAGAATTTAAAGCCTCGGTGAAGTGCCACGATACCGCCTGTGAGGTTTTGATAGCTTGCCTGTTCAAAACCAGCTTCTTCCATCATTGACTTGAGCGTTTCCTGATCCGGATGCATACGGATAGATTCAGCCAGGTAACGATAACTCTCACTGTCATTGGCAACCAGTTTACCCATGGTGGGCAGAATGTTGAATGAATAGAAGTCGTAGAGCTTGGACAGCGCCTCGTTGTCTGTTTTCGAGAACTCAAGAACAAGTAGCCGGCCTCCGGGCTTTAATACGCGGTACATGGAGCGCAGCGCCTTATCTTTGTCGGTGACATTACGCAGTCCGAAGGCAATGGTGATTACATCCAGACTGTTGTCCGGGAAGGGCAGGGCTTCGGCATTCATTTGCACATATTCGATATTGCCAACCCGACCGAGGTCACGTAGTTTGTCTCGTCCAACACGTAACATAGAGTCGTTGATATCGCCCAGGATCACCTGACCTGATTCACCGACCAATTCACTGAACTTGGCTGTCAGATCTCCGGTGCCACCTGCCAGGTCCAGAACTTTATGGCCCTGACGAACACCTGAACACGCGATGGTCTGGCGTTTCCATAAGCGATGGATCCCAAATGACATCAGGTCATTCATCACATCATATTTTGCAGCCACGGAATGGAAAACATCAGCCACCATGGAGGCCTTTTCCTGCGTTGCTACTGTTTTATAGCCAAAGTGTGTGGTGTCGCGATTTGCTTCTTTCATGTGTGTTGTTTGTGCCGGATCTGGGTGTCAATAGTGTACTTGATCGCACTCAGTGAGCGCAATCGGTGTCAGCAATTTAACCAGATTAATCAATAGCCCCTGGTGTGGACACCTTGTTATGAATCACTGGGTGAGTGGCCGCCACTAATTGGGCGCAGAAATGTAATAATGCTGACCCAGAGACTGGGCTTTTTTGGCTGCAAAAGCGGCGCGCTGTGCGAGGGTGTTGAAGTCGTGGTCGGGTTGATGTTGTGCAATCCCGATGGCCAAATCGATATCAGGAAACGACACATCGCCTTTGGCACTGACAAACTTCAGCCTGGTCACGCCGCGACGTATTTTTTCTGCCACCACCACTGCGGTGTCGGCTTCACAGTCAGCCAGCACTATAGTGAACTCCTGTTTACCCGTTCTGCCTGGCAGGCCACTTTGTAGCACGTACTTCTGGATGCGTTTTGCTACGCGTTGTAACACGGTCTCTCCAACCAAGTCACCAAAGTCCTGGCTGAAGGCATCCAGATTTTCAATTAGTATTGAAATGGCGCAGATTGATTTATCCTGAGTCAGCCAAAGTTGTGTTTTATGGCCCAGATAATGGCGCTTATACAGGCCGGTTTGTGGGTCTAAAATGCGCTGTTTGCGCAGTTTCAATAACTGCTGTTGCTGCTTTTCATGAATTTCACGTGCTCTTCGCAAGGCATTTTTAAACTGCTGGTGTTGTTTTAATAGCTGCTCGGTATGTCCGCCAAAATCCTTCAGGGCGGCCCGTGTTTTGACCACATTGTGTTCATCCAGATTATGAATGCAATGGCTGATCTGTTTGGCAAACCCGATGAGACTTTGTTGTGACTGTTGCGCTGAATCATTGAGCTGGTCGATCATACCGCCGACTTGCTGGATTAGATTGGCTTCAGTCTGATGCTCTTTTTGCAGGTACTCATAATAGAGCTGCTCGACGTAAATACTGTCGATGGGGACACGATTGCGGATGTCCCGATCCAGTCGTTCAGTCAAATCACGATTGGTCTGGCTGATATAGACATACCCTATGTGATAATTCAATGGCGTAGGAGGCAGATGATTCTGTTCCAGAAACTGACAAACTTTAGTCATTTTTTCTTGTGCTATTGCCATGGAATCATGGAACATCATTTTACTTACCACAATAATCAGTTGCTGTTGTACGACTCGCCGAAGCGTTTGACATAGCACCTGTGAGGTGCCTGCTCCGCAGCGGCTACATTAATCGCTCTACCGAGTTTTGCAAAGCAAAAATCAGTGTTAAGTGACAAATTTATTGCTTTTCCCCGGGGGCTGATGAATTAGTAATCACTTTTTCCTTTGTCTTGTAAGCCTTGCATTATTGATACCTGGCAGGTGCCTTTCGGCGACTGGTCGCTTTAAGTTGCAAGCCTTTCACTGGCGTGTTTAGGTGTTGCGTAAATTTCACATTATTGTTAAAGGATCACTCGCGTGAATGCTTCACTGAAAACCACTCTATCTCGCACTGTGTGTGCTGTGACTCTGGCACTGGGACTGACGGGATGTGAGCTGACTCAGGTCAGTGCTGATCAGCAATTTACCAGTCTGGCTGAGCAAGTAATGACGTTTCGTAACGACAATCGAACCTTGGTTAAAACTCAGCTACCTGACCTAAGTGCGACAGCTTTGGCGGCCAAAAATGCGGAGCGTGAACGCTTTCTCCAGCAATTAGACGCACTGGATACGGGAAAGTTAAGTGAAGAAAACCGCATCAATCTGACGATTTTGCGCGCCCAGATCCAGGACCAAGTAGATCGCTATCGTTTCAACGCACATTACATGCCGCTCAAGTCTGAAAGTGGATTTCACAGCAGTCTGCCCTGGTTGTTTAATGATGTGGATTTGAGCAGGCCTTCGGGATACGCGGTGTATCTGAGCAAGCTTGCTGAGGTGCCGCGTTATTTCCAGCAAAATATTGACTGGATGCGCAAGGGACTGGCTGTGGGGCTGACTCAACCTAAAGCTGTACTAGCCGGGTATGAATCGTCCATTGAAGCGTTCATTGTCGATGATGTAACGCAATCGCAATTTTTCAGACCTTTTGCTGTCAATCAGCATAACTTGCCTGAGCAGGAGTTTGCAGCGATCCAGACACAGGCAAAAACGGTCTTGTCACAGCAGGTTATTCCTGCATATCGCGAGTATCTGAGATTTTTCATCGAAGAGTATCGACCGGGTGCTCGGGATGATATCGGTATTTCCAGTACACCAAATGGTGTCGAGTTTTATCGTAATCGCACCGCGCATTTCACTACCACGCAAATGACACCTAAAGAGATCCATGAATTAGGGCTGAAAGAAGTTGCCAGGATCAAAGGTGAGATGATGCAAATCATCAGGCAAACAGAATTTGAAGGAAACTTTGCCGAGTTTGTACAGTTTTTGAGAACGGACCCTCAATTCTATGCCAACAGTGCCGAAGAGCTGCTTAAAGAAGCTGCATATATTGCGAAGCAAATGGATGCTCAGCTACCTAAACTCTTCCATACGCTGCCGCGCCGCCCGTATGGTGTGGCCCCGGTACCAGATGCGATCGCACCTAAATACACCACAGGTCGCTATCTGGGCGCGGACAAAGATACAGATGCAGGTTACTACTGGGTGAATACTTATGCCCTGGATAAACGTCCCTTGTATGTACTAGAAGCACTGACTTTGCATGAAGCTGTGCCTGGGCATCACTTGCAAATTTCACTGAATCAGGAGTTAGACTATTTACCTGACTACCGTCGCGATTCATATATCTCAGCATTTGGTGAAGGCTGGGGACTGTACGCGGAATACCTGGGTCTGGAAGCGGGTTTCTATCAGGATCCATATAGTAACTTTGGGCGTTTGACTTATGAAATGTGGCGGGCGGCACGTTTGGTTGTGGATACCGGTATGCATATGTATGGTTGGAGCCGCGAACGAGCGATGAATTTTATGCGCGATAATACGGCCTTGTCATTGCACAATGTTAAAACTGAAACCGACCGTTATATTTCATGGCCGGGGCAGGCTCTTTCATACAAGGTTGGAGAGTTAACGATTAAACGTTTACGCGCAAAAACAGAGGCAGCGTTAGGCGATGACTTTGATATTCGTGAGTTCCATCATCAGATCCTGCGTCATGGCTCTGTGCCATTAAACGTGCTGGAATCGCAGATCGATAACTACATTGCATCGGTGCAGAAAGCGGATCAAACCCGTTAAATGACAAGCGGATCAACCTCCATATATAGGTTGATCCGGCTTACTCCCCGCCCTGAATTACTGCAATACACTGATGATCAGTTGGTAGCAGGCATCTTTGTTGTGACAGCTACGCGCGTGCAGGATCAACTGCTCACCCACTTCGAGTGCCAGACGCTGTGCTCGTAGGCGAGTCTGATCATCTTGAATTTCATCCAGATCACTGACATGGGCCAGACCTATTGTCCGTCGGATCATTTCGCTGCCACAGTAGCCAATGGCATCCTGAAAGACGTCATGTAAAAAGTGTTCAGCATATCCAGGTACCTGCAAAGTGCGGTCTTTGCCTTGTTGCGTACACAAACTGAGCCACTGCTGCTCAAATTCACTCAGGCAAATATCTATGGTGCGCAGTAAATATGTATGAATATCACGGCGCTTTGATGGCTCATTGATGCGACCATGCTGGGCGCAGAAGTTCAGCAGTAAATTGCCGATGAAAGACCCCAGATCGAACCCTATTGGGCCGAAGAAAGCAAATTCTGGGTCGATGAGTTTGGTTGTCGTGTCATCAACAAACAGGCTGCCACTGTGTGCGTCACCATGCAATAGTGCCTGTGGCGAAGATAAAAAGCGCGTCTTTAGCTGTGCGATTGCTAGTTTTAGCGCCTTATTGTGACGAAGTTTGCTGACCTCAGGGCTTAGCGCGTCGGGATAGTGGTTGCGCTCAGAATCCTGATAAGGGTCATCAAAAAATAGCGCTTCTGTAATGGCACAAAGTTCCGGATTGGTAAAAGTCTGTACCAGGGATTTTTTTTCGGCCGCACTGAGATAGAAATCGCTGTGATAAAAGCTGGTTGTGGCCAGGTATCGGGCAACATCCCGCCCCAGATTCGCAAAGGTACGTCCGGCATTGAGCTCACCACGCAGTATGCGCAGGTGGCCTAAATCTTCAAGTATAGTGACCGCCTGCACACTGTCATGATGTATCACCTGGACGGTGTGCGCTGGACAGACCTTACCATGGCGGATCAATGCATTGGCTTCAATTCGCGCCCTGTCCAGCGTTAACGGCCAGCTTTCACCAACGCAGCGAGCATACGGGAGTGCCTGCTTGAGGATCACACTGTGGTTATGCTGATCAATGACCCTAAACACCAGGTTTAAGTTGCCATCGCCAAACTCATAGCAATTTAGCTGTGCGTCTGGCGGGAAGATCCCCCCCAGGTTGTTGATGTATTCAATGGCCATTTCATTGTCAAACGCCTGATAAGCACTCATCCGGATCATCCACATAGAATAAAAAATAGATCAGCATTCTATACCTGCAAACGTTTAGAAGTCTATACATCTTTAGATCTTGATGTAGAATGGTTGCAGCCATTTCATCATGGGATCACGCGCAGCGAGCAGATCTGGTTGATGATTGGCATTACTCAGGAACAAGCCGGAGGAAGCAAGGTTGAAAGAGTTAATCGCACGCAGTCTTAAGTATCAAAATGGCATGGTCCAAGTGCTGGACCAGTATCTGTTGCCACACCAGGAAACATGGCATCACTGCGAGAATATCGAGCAGATGAAGTCGCTGATCTTAGCGCTTAAAGTACGCGGGGCACCTTTGATTGGCCTGGCGGCCAGTTTGCTGGTGGCTTATCTGGCAGAGCAGGGCAGCAGTAAAGCGCAATTGAACGATGCCATTGATGAATTGACCGCTACGCGTCCGACCGCAGTAAACCTGATGCATTGCATGACCAGACTGCGCGAGGCGCTGCAACAGCCTGATTATGTGCAGGCCGTAGTTGAAGAGGCGGAGCGTCTGTTTGAGGAAGACTGCGCCTTGTGTGAACGGATGGCCACATTCGGAGCTGAGCTGGTTGAATCCGGAGACAATATTCTCACTCACTGTAACACCGGGGCACTGGCTACCGCAGGTGTTGGTACGGCATTAGGGGTTATTCATCATGCAGCCAGGCAGCACTCGAATATTCACATCTGGGTAGATGAAACCCGGCCACTGTTGCAAGGGGGGCGCCTGACGGCCTATGAACTGGCTCAGTGGCAGATCCCTTATACGCTGATCTGCGACAATATGGCAGCCAGCCTGATGGCAGCGGGTAAAGTCGATAAGATTTTTGTCGGCGCAGATCGCATTGCCGTTAATGGCGATTTTGCTAATAAGGTAGGGACTTATAACCTGGCTGTACTGGCGCATTTCCATCAGATCCCCTTCTATGTTGTCGCACCAGTGACGACCCTGGACAGCAGCTGTGTATCCGGGCAGGACATTCCTATTGAGCAGCGCGCAGAGACAGAAGTCACCGGTGTGAGTGGCAGCTTTGGTCGTTGCCAGTGGGCGCCGGAGCAGGCGAAAGTGTACAATCCTGCCTTTGACGTCACGCCTGCCGCGTTAATCACGGCCTGGGTACTCGATACCGGAGTGTATTATCCGCAGGAGGTTGCAGCTGGCGTATTAGGCACGGTATGAGAAGTCCGTGCCGTAAGGGCGCTTTAATCCAGTAACGGAAAGCGCTCTGCAATTGGGCTGTCGGTACTTTGTGCTACCCAGCCTTGTTCATTGTTGAATAGTCGGATCGCCGTAAACTCAGGATCGCTGCCCATATCAAACCAGTGAGGTGTATTAGCTGGGACTGAGATCAGGTCGCCCTGTTGACACAGCACCTGGTATACCCGCTCGCCAATGTGAAGGCAGAATAACCCCTGGCCCTGCACAAAGAAGCGGACTTCATCCTCGCTATGCGTATGCTCAAAGAGAAACTTCTGGCGCAGTGAGGCTGCGTCGGGGTGACCTTTGGGTAAGGAGATCACATCTACCGTTTGATATCCATCTTGTGCTGTTAGTCGCGCAATATCTGCTTGATAAGCAGAAAGAATATCGTCATGAGAGGCCGCCTGAGTAACATCATAAGCGGCCTGCCATTGTTCAAAGCGCACGCCTACTTCACTAAGCCGGGCAGCTATCTGGTCATGTGCTTCACTCTGAAACTCTATTTTAGTCGGGTACTGATCGCGGAAAACGCTCAACTGGCTCATAACGACTCCTGTGCGTGATAGTGGCTGAAATCTTCGATATATTTGTGTTGTTGTGCGCGTGGCTGTGCATCGCGCCACAGCTGCAACGTTTGCATACCGGCTGCTTTGGCGGCATCCAGTTCGGCCACCACATCACTCAGGAAGAGGATCTCGTGCGCCGCAAAAGATAACTGACTGACAATGGTTTGATAGGCTTCGGGCTGTTGTTTGGCGCCCACCCGAGTATCAAAATAACCACTGAACATGGGTCGCATATCGCCATAGTCTGAATGCGCAAACAGCAGTTGTTGAGCTTGAACGGAGCCGGATGAATACACATAGAGCGCCTTGCCGGCGTCATGCTCGGTACACAAAAACTGGTAAGCATCCGGATAAATATGGCCAGTAAAGTCGCCATTCTGATAACCATGCTGCCAGATCATGCCCTGTAATTGCTTCAGCGGGGTTATTTTTTTATCTTCGGCGATCCAGTTAAGTAGCGCCTGAATAACCTGCTCCAGCGAAGCGTGTGGCTCGTCCAGTTCAGCGCGCACGGCATCCAGTTGTGCACTGACTTCGGGTTGTTGCGCATACTGAGTGACGAAATCTGTCAGGTTGTTCGCGGCATAGGGAAACAAAATCTCTTTAACGAAAGAGATACGCGTAATGGTGCCTTCGATGTCGGTCAGAATTGCTTTGATCATCCGTTTTTTTCCAGTTGTCGGCGTGTCAGCTCGCAGTTAAACAAAAATTCCAGCGCCTCGATATGACGCCGGGTTTCGGTGATATCGGCACCCATGGCATACAACCCATGCCCGCGGATCAGCACGCCGTGTTGGATAGGCGTATGGGCATGATATTCAGTTACCCGACCAGCCAGGGCGGGAATATCCTGATCGTTGTCGAATACCGGAATGGCCAGAGTTTCCAGGTGGCTGGTATAGCCATGCAGGGCTTTTTGCATTTCATACCCTGTGATGTCCAGGCTGTGATCTGCTGTCAGGCGTGACAAGACTGTGGCGGCAACAGAGTGAGTATGTAAGATACAGTGGGTGCGAGGGCTGAGTGCATAAAGCGCAAGATGCAGCTCGGTTTCAGCCGAGGGATGACCAGTGCCGGATGTTTGTGCGCCCTCTGTGTCGAATTCCAGAAAATGCTCAGGTTGCAATGTTCCCTTGTCATGACCACTGGCCGTGACAACAAAGCCTTGCTCTGTTCTAATGGAGAAATTGCCTCCGGTTGCCGGTACCCAGCCCTGTTCGCTGAGCCAGCGTCCGGTTTCTATCAGGGCATGTTTTGCTTGTGCTGATTGCATACGCTTACCTCTCACGAGTAATATCGTGAATGATTTTAGACGGCTATACTTCTATTTGCAGCAATGATAGCATCGCTTGGGCCGTTACACCACACGCAAACGAGGACTTGGCCGTGGAAAGTAAATTACCTCATGTAGGCACCAGTATTTTTTCAAAAATGACCGCGCTGGCCAATCAGCATGGCGCACTCAATTTGTCTCAGGGATTTCCTGAATTTGATGCGCCTGAGCGGCTCAAACTCAGACTGACTCAGTATGTCCAGGCGGGTATGAATCAGTATGCGCCTTCGCCTGGCATGCCGGCTTTGCAACAACAAATTGCCGCACTGGTTGAACGAAAATACGGGGCCAAGATCCGGGCAGACGCTCAGGTAACCGTGACAGCAGGTGCCACAGAAGCACTGTTTGTGGCCATTCAGACGCTGGTGCGTCCGGGTGATGAAGTGATAGTGTTCGACCCCGCGTATGATTCTTATCATCCAGCCATTAAGCTGGCCGGCGGTACCAGTGTACATATCGCGCTGCAGGCACCGGATTATCGGGTTGACTGGCAACAGGTTGCGGCCGCAGTGACGACAAAAACGCGCGCGATTATTATCAACACACCGCACAACCCAAGTGCAAAAACGCTCAAGGCCGCGGACATGACAGCGCTAAAGGCGCTGGTGAATGAGCATGACCTGTATCTGATCAGCGATGAAGTGTATGAGCACATTACCTTTGATACTCAGCCGCATATGAGTGCGCTGCGGGACCCTGACCTGGCTGCCAAAGCTATGGTAGTGGCCAGCTTTGGAAAGACCTTTCATTGCACTGGCTGGAAGCTGGGATATTGCATTGCACCTGAGACGCTCAGTGATGAGTTTCGTAAGATCCATCAGTATGTCACATTCTCTTGTTTTACTCCGGCGCAGCTGGCGCTGGCCGATATGCTCAAAGAGGAGCCGGAGCATGTCGATGCATTGTCTGATTTCTATCAGCATAAGCGTGACCTGCTGGTTGAAGCACTTCAGCCGGGCCGATTTACTATTTTGCCCAGTGAAGGCAGCTATTTCTTGCTACTGGACTACAGTGCTATTTCGTCACTGGATGATGTACGCTTTTGTGAATACCTGGTGGAGGAAGTCGGCGTTGCGGCGATCCCCCTCAGTGTATTCTATGCAGGTGGTAGTACAGATAAGGTGATCCGTCTGTGTTTTGCCAAAGAGGATAGCACCTTACAGGAGGCTGCGAAGCGTCTATGTCAACTTTAACCGTTGCACTGGTGCAGCAGTCGATTGACTGGCTGGCACCTCAGAATAACTTTGCTCTGCTGGATACTCAGCTGCAAGCTCAACAGGATAAATTACACAGCTGTGATCTAATCATTTTGCCGGAAACCTTCGCGACTGGCTTTGCGTTGGCCGAACCCTGCGCAGAATCCCCCCTGGAGGGGAAGGCCCTGGCTTTTTTACAACAGCAGGCACAGCGCTGGCAGGCAGTTGTGGCGGGCAGCGTACTGGTGAGGCAAGGTAACAAGAAAGCCAATCGTTTTTACTGGTGCTGGCCGGATGGCACAGTGCGTTACTATGATAAACGCCATCTGTTTTGCCTCGGTAAAGAAGGGGATTATGTCATTGCCGGAGAGGAGCGTGTGGTATTCGAGGTAAATGGCTTCAGGATCTTACCTCAGGTGTGTTATGACCTGCGTTTCCCAGTATTTCAGCGTAATCGCAATGACTATGATGTGATGATCAATGTGGCAAACTGGCCTGCTGCCCGACGTCGCATCTGGGATACGTTATTGCAAGCCAGAGCGATTGAAAACCAGTGTTATGTGCTGGGTTGTAACCGAGTTGGTGAGGATGGCTATGGCACAGCACACAATGGCGGAACAGCCGCATATGATTACACCGGCACCTTACTGGCGGGGGTCGCGGATGATACAGCCGATGTGCTGGTGGTCAGCCTGAACAAGGCGTCTTTGGCGTCTTTTAAACAGGGCTTCCCTGCGCACCTGGATGCGGACTCATTTTCCCTGCAATAAGAAATCAGCCGCAGCGCGGCGAAACCTAAACCGCGCTGTATATAAACCGACTGACTTACGAGCAAGTTTAAGAAGCATTATAACTGTGGATCAGCAGCTCCTGTTCAGGTGACGCCAGGGCGCTCTGTTGACGCGCATTCACTTCAAAGTAACCGAGTAATTCACGCATCGCATTGGCCTGCTCTGACATTTGTCGTGCTGCCGCCATCGTTTCTTCCGTGATAGCCGAGTTCTCCTGAATTAAGTCTGTCAGGCGTTGCACAACGATATCCACCTCTTTGATCGATTGCTGTTGTGTGGTGGTCGACAGATTGATTTTCACTATGTTTTGGCTCACATCGGCAACGGCTTCGACTATTTGGTCGAGTTTCTCACCCGAATGATTAGCCAGCTGCGTACCTTGTTCCACTTTCTCGTTACTATTGGCAATGATCTCTTTGATTTGCTTGGCAGAAGCGGCACTGCGACCCGCCAGCTCACGCACTTCGTTTGCAACCACCGCAAAACCCCGGCCATTTTCACCTGCCCGTGCTGCTTCTACGGCGGCATTGAGTGCCAGCAGGTTGGTTTGAAAAGCCAGCGCATCGATCACCGACACAATTTCATTAATGTCTTTGCTGGCCCGGTTCACTTCACCGATGGCTGTCACTGTGTCCTGTGACAGAGAGCCGCCTTCTTTGGCTATGGTTTCCGCATTGCTCGCCAGCTCTACCGCTGTGCCTGATTGCTTGGCCACTAAGGTTAGTTCTTCCAGCATGTGGCTGGTGCTGGCACTGGCTTCTTCCAGATTGGCTGCCTGCTCTTCGGTGCGCTGGCTGATCTCTGTATTGCTGGCTGCAATCTCGCCGGCGCTTTGGGTAACCTGACCCGCTGCATATTGGATCCCTTCGATCACCTCAGTCAGCTTAGCAATGGTAGCATTGACATCGCGTTGTAGTGTTTCAAATACGCCCTCATAGTGGCCATTGATCTGTTCATTCAGCTGCCCTTTAGCCAGCGCGCCCAATACCCGAGTAACTTCATTGATGGCATCGGATACCGTGGTTGTAGAGGTATTAACGTCTTCTTTTAGCTGCAATAGCTGGCCTTGCAACTCGGACTCAATCTGGATAGTAAAATCTCCCTGACTCATCGCCGACATGACACTGGCCAGCTCTTCTATGACGCGGCTGAGATTATTTACCGAATGGTTGATATCGCCTTTAAGTGTATCCAGCTGACCACACATAGGTGAATTGATGGTACGGTCGAAGCGACCGTGGCTGATTGCCATCATGACTGATGAAATTTCACTGATGGCCTCATCAACGCTGCGTACCGAGACATTTATGTGTTCCTTGAGCTCCCCGAGCTGTCCCTGAGCTGGCGTTGATACGGTTTGTTTGAAGTCGCCCTCGCTGACGGCAGCCATAGTGTGACCGATGTCTTCGATAATGGCGGCGAGATTTTCCACGCTGGAGTTAGTGTCGTCTTTGAGTTCCTCAAGCTGGCCGCGTAACGGTAATTCAAGACGCTGGCTAAAGTCGCCCTGACGCAGTGCACTCATCATCGCCGCCAGTCCATCAATGGCCCCAGCAACACTGCTTACGGAGTTATTTACGCTTATTTTTAGCCGTTGCAGGCTGCCCTGCGCCTCAACCTGTACTTGCCCCCTGAAGTGACCTTGCTCCATCTCCGACATCACGCTGACAATTTCTGTCATAGTCGCATTGATAGAATGCATGGAGGTGTTGATATGCTGTTTGAGCGTAGCCAGATCGCCACTCATTTCAGACTGAAGCTGCTTGTCAAACTGGCCTTCTGACATTGCATGGATCACTTGCCCCACATCACTCAATGCCGTTTGCAGGCTTTGCGCGCAGTCATTCGTGGCACGTTTTAGGGTATCCAGCTCCCCTTTACACGGCGCGCTGATCCTGTCGTCAAATCTGCCAGCAGCCATGCGGTTCATCACTCGGTTTGTCTCTGAAATAGACAGCTGCAATGCGTCCAGCAGGGAGTTAAATGCCTGGCCACACCGGCCAATTTCATCCAAAGTATTTATTTCAGTGCGTAAAGCGAAGTCACCTTCTTGTTCCACTTTACGAATGGTATTTACCAGCGCGTGGACCGGGCGGGTCAGAGTACGAGCAAACCAGAAAGCAGCCAGAATAATCATAATAACACAGACCCCCAGCACCATAAGTAGCTGGGTACGCAAGGTATTGATCGGTGCAAAGGCTTCGGCTTCGTCGATTTCTGCCAGCAGAGCCCAGCGCACGTTAAACACATCGACTGAGGTATAAGCCGACAATACAGGGTTGCCATTATAGTCGAGTACGACTTTCTGTCCTTGTTGTCCCTGCATGGCTAATTTGAATGCTTCGGTATTCACAGTGCCTTTTTCCGGATGACGAAATGAGGCCGTCACTGAGTGATGAACCGGATCCAGATAAGAGTCTGAGCGCATCAAGCCTTCCGGACCAACTAAGTAGGTTTCTCCGCTTTCTCCCAAACCCTGACGTTCCGTCATAATGGTGTTCAGGGCGTCAATCGAGAGTTGGAAGATTAACGTGGCTGATACCTGACCATCAACGACCAAAGGGGCCGCGACAAAACTGGCGGGGGCATTGTAAGAAGGTAAATATTGCTCATAATCAACAAACGCCATCTCGCCTTCCTCGCTTAACTCCCGGGCTGCGAGAAACGCTTTGGCAATATTGCTTTGAGAATAGGGACCATAGAGTAGAGAGGTGGCAAAGTCGCTCTCTTTATAGACAGAATAAATAATATTACCGTTCAGGTTGTCGACAATAAAAATATCGTAAAACTCGTAAACGTCGGCAATTTTAGTAAAAAACTCATGGTATTGTCTGTGCACTTGATCGTATGTGTCGTCAATCGGGCTGCTGAGCAGGTTAAGCTTTTCGCCCAGAGGGTGAGGGTTTTCGGCCAGGTAACGGGTTTGCAAAGTGATCCCCTGAGGGGACAGGTCGTCTAAGAGTATTGCAGGTGGTGCAGCTTGCTCATTGAGTGACTTGAAGCGTGGTGCAAACTGCTCGCGATAAAAGCGCGTCAGGCTGGCGGGTGTCGCAACGGCGTCTTCTACTTCGGCATAGGCCCGGATGAAGTCGCTGGCGGCCTGTTTTACATAGGGGTTCACCGCCAGCGATACCAGTTTATCCTGCACACCATTAAAATGACGCTCAATGGCGCTTTCTTTAATTTCGCCGACTGCTCCCAATTGAGCATAGACCTGTCTGGTCATGGCATCGGATGACTGCACCAGGGCCATAGTGATGACAATGGCGGTTGGGATCAGGGCGACCAAGAGAAAGGCCGAGATCAATTTTTGTGTCAGGTTAAGTGACTTAAAGAAGTGGCTGAGATCAGACATGCTCCCTGCTCCTTGTATTAGCTGATATACCCGTGAGGCTGTGCTGGCGGCACCTGTACACGCGGCCTCGCTGCGCCGCCATCATAGCATGAGCCTGACGACAGAGTATCCTATTCAGTGACACAGTTTAGAACAGTTCTCGACAATATCCAGCGTGCAGAGCGGGACAAGTTGAGGTATGTAAGGCATTGTTGCCAGAAGATAAATGCGCATATAAGGAGATAGGCGAAAAAAAAGCAGCCTTTCGGCTGCTTTAGCAATGAAATGATCTGGTTTTAGTGTTTCCAGTGATATTTATGTGCTTTTTCTTCCATATACGCTTCCGTTGCCGGATGCATTGGTGTCTTACTGCCATTTTCGAAGAACAGCGGCTGACGCTTCACATTATAGTTACCTGTTTCGTTCATAGTCGCAGCATCATAGACACGACCATTCAGAACGGTATAAGCGACTTTTTCTGACTCGCGGATGTCGTTCAGTACGTCACCATCGATGATCACTAAGTCGGCCAGCTTGCCTTTTTCAATGGTACCAATGTCGTGGTCCATGGCCAGGTATTTGGCACCATCGATGGTACCACTACGCAGGGCTTCCCAAGGCGTAAAGCCGCCTTGTGCCATTGACCACAACTCCCAGTGCGCGCCAAGTCCTTCACGCTGACCGTGCGCACCAATGTGTACTGTTACGCCTTTGTCACGCAGTTGTTTTGCAGATTTTGCTGCATTGATATGGTTATAGTGGTGTTCTGGTGCCTTTTCACGGCGCACTGAACGCGGATTCAGAATGTAGTCTGGAACAAAGCTGGCCAGACGCTCATTTTTCCAAACATCTGTGGTGTCATAGAAGTAATCCTCCCCTTTGATACCACCGTAGGCTACGTTAAACGTTGGGGTGAAACCGGCTTTGGTCTGGCTCCACATTTGCGTGACGTCAGAATAGATGTTCGGGATCGGCAGGGCATGCTCAAGACCGGTGTGACCATCAATGATCATATTCATGTTCTGCTGGAACTTAGAACCGCCTTCCGGTACCACCATGATTTCCATTTGTTTCGCAGCTTCGAGCACTTGCTGGCGCGTATCACGGCGTGGGTGGTTGTAGCTTTTCACTGTGATTGCACCGGCATCTTTGAGGCGCTTAACATGGAATTGCGCATCTTCTAGATTACTGATTGGGGTTTTGTAACCCGGAGCATTACCTGCGTAAAGAATGCGACCTACGGAGTAAATACGCGGTGCGACGGTCAAACCGGCACGCTGCAATTCAGCCATAGAGAAAACTTCGTTCGAGTCATTGGATGGATCATGAATCGTGGTAACACCAAAACTGACGTTGGATAGCTGATTCCAGTTTTGCTCTGGTTGCAGATTATGGCTGCCGTAGCTGCCGTGAGCGTGTGCATCTACCAGGCCTGGGATCACAGTTTTGCCGGTGATATCCATCACTTTGGCTTTACTTGGGATCTCAATATCAGCACGAGTACCTACCGCAATAATGCGATTTTCTTCAATCAGTACCACCCCATCTTCGATGATTTCTTGCTGCTCGTCCGCGTTACGCATTGTGACGACTTTACCGCCAACTAAGGCCAATACGCCTTCTGGTTTGTCAGCCTTTTTCTCAAAGCTCAGGTCAATGCCTTGCGCAGTAAGTTCTGCCGGCTCTGCTGCGGCGCCTTTTAAGAATGCAAAGGTATCAGTGAGCTTACGCTGATACAAAGTAGGACCAAAGGCCCAGGTTAGCGCACTGCTGTCTGCTTTCCAGTTCAGGAAGTCACCAGAATATTTTGAAACTTGCTGGACAGGGAACGATTTAGTCCCTTTGTTAATAGACAGAGTTTTACCCGTGCTGGTAAATGGTGCCACAAAGGTGTTGAAGTTTTCGATGAAGGCAACATAGTTACCATCAGGGGAAACGCGGTAGTCAAAAATGTAGTCGCCCTTAAAGTGTGAACGCTGTTTTTCACCATTGAGGTCAACAGATTTTAGTTCACGGTGTGTATCATCGCTCATGACGTTGAAATAGATGCGGTCTTTTTCTGCCCCGAAGTGAGGGTTGTCGCCATGCTTGATGATGCGCTTGGCTTCACCACCTTTGGCACTGGTCAGATAGATACCCGGTTCCATCGACCAATCACCGCTGAGCAGATAGCCACCGGTCACTTTGCGATACAGCACGTGCTTACCATCTGGTGAGAAACTCGGGTTGATGTAGTGACCAGGGTCTTGGGTGATCACTCGACCTGTGCCGCCACTGGCTGACACTATGCGCACGGCACCTAAGTCCTGATCGTCCCAGCTGGTGTATACGATGTATTTGCCATCGCGTGAAAAGCTCGGGTAGAACTCGAAGTGATCGTTTTGTTTTGTTACACGACGCACTTTGCCTGAAGCGATGTCTTTGGTGTATAAATGACCCAGCGCTTGGAAAAGCGCGGTTTTACCATCTGGAGAAATCTGTGACCAGCGCGCCAGTTTTACTTTGAAGGTATCTGGTGCCACGTCGACCGCAAATTTAAGCGCAGGCGATATTTCTTTTTCAGCAACAACGCGAGTTGGGATCACTTTGGCTTGTTTACTGGCAATGTCGACTTTATGGAATACGCCGCCAGCCCAGAAG
Source organism: Pseudoalteromonas rubra (assembly GCF_005887115.1). Classification (GTDB taxonomy): domain Bacteria; phylum Pseudomonadota; class Gammaproteobacteria; order Enterobacterales; family Alteromonadaceae; genus Pseudoalteromonas; species Pseudoalteromonas rubra_F. The sequence goes on from NZ_PNCJ01000027.1 coordinate 147,345, forward strand.
ACTAAGGCTTTACCATCCGGTGTATAGGCAAATGCCGGGGTGTTACCCTGCGCACCATTGGCTTCTTGCAGGTCACGGTCCAGACCGGCAAAGATCTCAGTTTCGATACCTGATTTCAGGTCTTTGATGTACAAGGCGCTTTGCATGACCTTGCCATTTTCAATGCGTTTTACGAACGCCAGTGATTTACCATCCGGGCTAGGTGTTGGGCGAATGGCGCCGCCAGAGCCTCGAATCACGGTTTCTTCTTCACCGGTGGCCAAATCCCATGAGCGGATCTCGAACACGGAACCCAGCGCATTTTTGTTGTATTCCCAGGTAACACCTGGTGTGGCATCGACAGAGTAATACAGTTTCTTGCCATCGGTTGAGAAAGCAGGTTCTGCGATGTTTTTCTGTGACTTAGCACCATGTAAGCGGTCTCTCACCACCACGCCTTTACCACCTGAAATATGGTACATGCGGATTGAACCACCCGGAATCGTACGACCCGTTACCTGACCTTGTTTAACCGCGATGTACTGACCATCCGGTGACCAAGCTGGGTTATGTAGTAGGTTATGAGATTCATCAGAGACTTTGCGCATGTTGTCGCCATTGACGTCCATCACCCACAGATTTTCTGCCCCTTCACGGTCTGAGATAAAGGCGATTTTTGTGCCATCGGGAGAGAATTTAGGCTGGAAGTTCCATGCTCTGTCACTGGTGATCGCTGTGGCTTTACCACCGCTCATTGGCATCACATAAATGTCACCTAACATGTCAAAAATAATGGATTTACCATCCGGGCTGACATCCAGGTTACTCCAGGTTGTCTCGTTGGTGTCTATGGTGATGGTTTGCTTGTCACCCGGCGGAGTCAGCACGTTCCACTCTTTAGTACTGGCTTGTTCAGCTTTATCTGTGGTTGCCGCCACTGAGGGCGTGCTGAGGCCGATCATGGCCGCACCGATGGCAATGGCCAGCGGCGATTTAAGTAGTGTCATAATGAAATTTCCTTCAGATTTCTTGTTATTTGGGTCGCACAGCACCCTGTGTCAGCTAGAATGACTAACTTTTCCCATAAAGTCGACATTCTGGCGATAAAAGTAATGCTTTACGCGTTTGCATGACGCTGCCTAGTTGAGCGTGTGATGGCGCACATACTGCAGATAGGCTTCCAGGCTTTGCTGCCATAACACCATGGCATCCGCTAGCTCTTCATCGCAGCGTTTTTTATCAAGTAGTCTGCGCTCGATTTTTTTGAGCATTAAGCCGTAGCGATTAAAGCCGAGCTGCAGCGCGGTACTGGCCTGACGATGTAAGAGTTTAATACACTGCTGGTCATCCTCATCCAGCAATTGCTGAATGTGGCGCAGTTTAGTCCGGGCAGACAAGACAAATTCGTTATAGATGGATGAGACTTCATCTTCACTGAAGCCGCTGAGCGAGCTCACTGCGCTTTCATCATACAGGGTGTCGCTGAGTTCGACACTGATATCTGGTTTTTGCGCCTTTTGCGAATTACTGATGGCCTGGCGCAGTTTGTCCTGTTTGATCGGTTTACCGACTACATCACGGATCCCCAGAGCCAGATACTCCTTAATCTCTTCCGGACTAAGGCTGGCAGTAAAAGCCAGAAAGGGCGTTCGGCGGTTTTTGTGTTCAATATTTTTAAGTCGCTTGAGTACGTCCTGGCCGGTTAAATCGGGTAAGTTCATATCCAGTAACACCACATCAAATGCATGCTCGGTAAGCTGCTCTATGGCACTTTCGCCATCGTTGGCCAGTTTGATCCTGTGCTCGTCACTGGCCATAAATTCAATGGCAATCTTACGGTTCAGATCCAAGTCTTCGACCAATAAAATATCCAGACCGGTAGCATAATCGACATTGTGATGACGTTTCTCGACCAGGCTGAGCTCTCCGACTGTCAGTGTTAAATCAAAGCTAAAAGAGCTGCCTTTATCCAGTTCGCTGAGAATTTCCAGTTGGCTGCCCATTTTATCCAGCAGACGCGCAGTAATGGCGAGTCCAAGCCCGGTCCCACCTTTTGTTTTGCCGGCACTGCTTTGTACATAGGGCTCGGTGAGCTTCTCGATGTCTTCTTCTTCAATGCCGGGGCCGGTATCGATCACACTGAAACGCACTCTATGTTCCATATTGCCTTCTTTGATCATCTCAACACAGACCTTTACCTCACCCTGATCGGTAAACTTGATGGCGTTACCCACCAGGTTTAACAGGATCTGACGAAGTTTTTGCTGATCACAGTAGTAGCAAACTTGCTCAGGCATGTCGTATACCAGAGTAAAGGTCAGCCCGCGCTGTTCTGCCATGGGCGTCATCAGCAGGCACAAATTGTTGAGCCAGCTTTTAAATTCAATGTCCTCAGCGGCCAGTACCTCGTCGCTTTGTTCCAGACTGGCGTAATCCAGTACTTTGTCGATGAGCAGGTTAAGCGATTCGGCTGAATTAATAATGGCTTCGCAGTAGGCTTTGCTGGCCTGATCTCCAATGCGATTTAGCACCAGCTGAGCGCTGCCTAGTATGCCATTTAGTGGTGTGCGGATCTCATGGCTGACCGTGGACAGGAATAAGCCGCGGATCTCCAGATCTTGCTGCGCCTTTTCGGTCAGGCGGTTAAGATTATGTTCGCGCCTTTCATTACATAAAATTGCCATGCCGGTGGCATAAAAGATGGGTGCTAGCACACCATTAAAAAAGAGAGTAATGGTAAACCAGGGGCTGTCGAGCAGGTTACCATGGTGAATGTCTCCCATGAGCAAAGTACGACCGGTAAAGACACAGAGAATAAAGCTCAGCACTATGAGATAAACAATACTGCCATTGGGATACAAAGGATGGGCATAGCGGACAAAGTAGTAGAGCAATAGCAACGCTTCGGCAATGTGCTGGAGGTCGGAGATCAGAATACGCTGTCTGAGACCCGGTGCTATGGCGCTGAAATAAACCAGGGCACAAAACAAAACGCCGGTGACGATTAGATATAACTGAAAGGCTTTATCACGGACCCCAAGAAACTGACTGATGGCCCAGCAATGCAGCATGGACGCTGCAAAGAGTAGGCCGTTAGCGATGCCTATGGTCTGCCATTGTTGAAAGTGACTGTGAAGTGCAAAGCCGATGATTCCGGCAAATAACACCATAGGGTAGAAAATGTAGACCAGTGTGCCCGGAGTGTCTTTATTCGCACGCCATGTCAGATAATTAAGAAGGGTCATCATGGCAGTCATGACGACGCTGGTAACATATAGAGTTTTAGGATCCAGCATGGTGCGCTCTAGCAATAAATAACTTTGCTAGCATAAAAGGAAGAGTGGGAACAGTAAAGCGGTGCTAAGATGTAAACTGTGCCGAGTTAGCATCGGCACATTCACAATGAGACGTAAACTAGCGGATTTCGTCTGGGATATTTTGTTGCGCCCAGGACAATAATTCAATCCGGTTTCGGCATTTGGTTTTTCTGAACGCACTGTACAGGTGAGTTTTCACCGTATGCGGGCTGATGTTCAGATCTTCCGCAATTTCTTTGTTCTTTGACCCTTTACTCATTAAGGTAATGATGGCCTTTTCACGCTTGGTGAGTTTAACCGGCTCAATATCACCTTCTGTCAGTTTGTGTAGTGCATCTTTGTTAAACTGCAGCATGCGGTTCAGTGCATTACACATGATCTCTCGACGATACCATAGCTGATCTTCCATCAGCAGGCGGATCCCTTTCATCAGTACATCCGCATTATCCGTAGTATAGAAGACACCACGGATACCACTAAGCAAGGCGCGGTTGGCCAGCTCAGGATTTTCATCGAGATTAAATAACACAATGTCGCAACTGACCTTGAGATTGACAAGCTGCTCTTTTAACTTGCCCCAGGCATCATTAACAGCCGTTTCAATGAAGAGTAAACGAGTGTTCTCTGGTACTTCTGAAATATCGGTCCCAGTGATTACGTCCAACCCCTGAGTTTTCAGTAATGGTTGTAATACATTGACGCCTATGGTGTTAATAGGTTCTTTGTCTAGCAATAAAAATGCAGTACTGCTCATGTGGAAAACACTCTCATTCTGTCTGATTACGCAATGCTATCACGGGACTCAGACCTTTTGTATTAGAAATATCATCAATAAATAGATTGTTCTGCTATATATTGTGGCATTTCTGATCTTGTTGTCGGATTAAAGCCTTAGGGTTGAATCTAAGGCTTTGATATTTATGTTGTTATTTTTGTTTTTGCTAATATGTTAGTAAATTACATTCATTAACAAAGAATAATTTAGCCTACTACTTTTTTCTTATCCTGGTATGGGGGCCAGCCCATTTCTTTTCCCGCAAGTACATGCAAATGAATGTGGTAAACCGTTTGACCGCCATCATTATTACAGTTCATAACCGCACGATAGCCGTCGTCTGCAAAGCCGTGCTCTTTAGCAAGTTTAGCTGCTACCAGATACAAATGCCCAACCAGGTGTGCATTTTCTTCATTAATGTCATTCATGGTGGCGATCGGTGTTTTTGGGATCACCAGAACATGAAAGGGAGCTTGCGGATTGATGTCCTTAAACGCCAGGGCCAACTCATCTTCATACAGGATATCGGCGGGAATTTCCCGATTAATTATCTTGGTAAAAATTGTTTCTTGGCTCATTATTTTTCCTTGTATACGAAAGTTTAGCTGATCAGCATAGCGTGCAAAGAGTAAGATACAAGCGAAAAGTGTTGTTCAGAGTTTAGTCACTCGACAAGCGGATACTAATCTCCGGCTGGTGAGTGTTTTAGTCCGAACAGGACGCTTAATTACTCTGTGGCTATTTTAGGTTCACAGCTAAGTGTCAGCCACATTAACAACAAAATAAAGAGGAATTATGAAGAAAATACGCATTTTTTACTTTCTGTGCGTCAGCCTGTTATGTGGGCGTGTTTTGGCGGCGCAATTGCATTTTCCGGAAGAACTCCTGCCGTTACAGGTGGGGCAGCAGGAGATAGAGCATTCTTTTTTTAACAAAGTAAGAGAATTGACGCTTTCGCAAGGGATGCATCAGATCCGGGTTAAGTATACGGACTTGTATGAAGTCGGTTATGACGACCACGAAGTAATTGAGTCTAAGCCTTTTTGGGTCACGGTTGAGGTGAGTGAGCAGGGAAGTTATCACGTCGGGTTTACACGGGCTGACACGCTCAAAGCCGCTAAGCGGTTTGCCAAACAGCCCCAGCTTTGGTTAACGGCACCAGATGGCACTCGCTCACCGGTCAAAACACTTGCACAGCAGTTAAAGATCCAGACTGTACCAGTGCCAGAGGTTGCTCCTGCGGTAGCGCGACCTGTACCTCCAGTAACAGAGGCTGTCGCAACGCAAGCCATAGCTCCTCAACCTGCAAAGCCAGATGCAGCGGCAATGCTAGAGTTTTGGTGGCAACAGGCTAGTCCAGCTCAAAAAGCGGCATTTTTGAAAAAAGTACAGCCTCAGTGAGACTGTACTGATAGTCGCGAAGTGTGCGGCTCTTGGTAGGTATTACTTGGCGAAAATCGCATCTATGGTGCCCTGTGCCAATGGGTGGTAACCCGGGCGAGCATTTTGATAAACCTGATATGCCCAGTCGCGTTTGCCATTGGCAACCAGTGACTTGTATAAGCGGACAATCAGCTTACGGCGGCCAATCCCGGTCAGGTGCTTATCAAGTGCAGGGTAGATTGCGTCATAGCCATTACCGACAGCCAGCATAAACCAGGCAAAGGCCAGCTCGGCATTGGTTGAATTGGTCAGCCCAAACGCCTGGTCGAGCGCAGTCATTTTATCCTGTTCCAGGTCGCGCGGCAGGTTATTGATAAAGTGCAACCACTCATGCACCGTCCAGCTGGCGGTGGGAATGGTACTAAGCGTGCTGTTGCCAGCTAACCAGGCCTTCGTCGCAGCATCGACTTTATCAAATGCATCTGAGGTCGGATTCGGTGCATCAGCCGGTAATCCCGGTTGGTGGATCCACTCATTAACCTTATCCATGCTGACAATGCCAGGGTGTTTGTTGATGAGGTGTTTTTCTATATATTGCACAAACTCGGCGGTGGTCAGCGATTTAAACGCGTAGGCGTCAAAGTAGCCTTTCACAAAGGCGTCAAACACGTTACGGCCAAACTTTTCTTCCAGGTAGATCAGGAACAGCTGACCTTTAGTGTAAGGAATTGTGCTGAATGCATCGTCCGGATCGCGACCATTGAGGCGCAGATTCAGGCGCGTATCCGGTGCCGGTAATTCTTTGACTACGGTACGTAATCGGGCGGTATCCAGTGCTTGTTCCATGACCGCGCGCTCACGACCAAACACCTCTTCCATAATGCGGTTTTCGACATAGGAGGTAAAACCTTCGTTCAGCCACAGGTCTTCCCAGGTGGCATTGGTGACCAGGTTGCCCGACCAGGAATGCGCCAGCTCATGGGCTATCAGGTTAACCAGGCTTTTGTCACCAGCAACCACAGTTGGGGTAATAAAGGATAAACGCGGGTTCTCCATGCCACCAAACGGAAAGCTCGGCGGCAACATCAGTAAGTCATAACGTCCCCAGGCATATTCGCCGTACATGGCATTGGTTTTATCTATCATCGCCTGAGTGTCATTAAACTCAGCAACAGAGGCATCTAATATCTGTGGCTCGGCAAAAATGGCGGTTTGGTGTGACATCTCTTTGTATTCGAGGTTGCCAGCGCCGATAGCGATGAGATAAGGCGGGATGGCCTGCGGCATATCAAACCAATAGTCGCCATCTTTGATTAACGCGCCACTGTTGTCGGCACTCATGACGGCACGCACATCTTTGGGTGTATTAACACGGGCGGAATAGGTCACACGCATCGCCGGGGTGTCCTGGACGGGGATCCAGCTGCGGGCATGGATAGCCTGAGACTGACTGTACATAAAAGGGTGCGACTTGCTGGCGGTTTGCTCTGGCGTCAGCCATTGCAGACCGGAAGCCTGTGGCAAGCTGTTATAGTAAATGCGGGCTTTTTTGGCTTGTTGCTTAAAGCGGATAGTCAGTTTGGCGCCTTTCACATCATCGCGTTGAGCAAGGGTGAAAGAGGCAGGATACCATTTGCCGTTGCTGCCCTGATACATCACTTTGTCTATTTCAAGGTCACGGGTGTCCAGCACCAGGGTTCTGGCTTGTTTGTTTTGCCATGCCAGCGTGTGTTCCACAAAACCTTCCAGCTGTTTGTCTGCAAAGTCGACATCCAGATCCAGGTGAAGGTGTGTACTGATCACGTCGTTGAGGTTGGCATAGGTGTGTTCGTCCACCGCCTGAGCACTCAGGGCGGTATGTGACAAGCCTGCTAAGGCAAGACCAAAGGTTAGGGCAGAAAGTTTCATTATTATCCTTGCTCATGATGTGAGTAGAGCCGTTGTTATACCACTTAAGTGCCAAAATGACACCTTGATGCGCCAAAGCCAAGGATAGGCTACACTAGCGGCAATTTTGCATTTGTTACAGGGTTTGGGCGTGCATTCTTTGCAGTCATTACACACATTCTCGCTACCGGCGTCATGCAGCACCTTGCTGCGTGTAACGGATCCGGCGCAGCTTTACGACCACGATTTTAGTACGCCATTTTATATTTTAGGTGAGGGCAGTAACAGTGTGTTCCTGAGCGATTATGCGGGCACAGTGATCCAAATGGTCAATCGTGGCGTGGCAATCGAAGAGCAAGCCAATCATTATGTTGTACGCGCCGCTGCGGGTGAGTCCTGGCACACACTGGTAATGCATCTGCTGGCACAAGGGATTGGCGGACTGGAGAATTTAGTCTTGATCCCGGGCACTCTGGGTGCAGCCCCGATCCAGAATATCGGCGCTTATGGCGTGGAGCTGGCCGATGTGTTGTATCAGGTGACGGGCTTTGATATTACCAGTCGCACCATGCAAACCTTAGATAAAGCGGCCTGTGAGCTTGGCTATCGCGATTCTGTGTTTAAACATGCGCTGAAAGATCGTTTTATCATTACTGAAGTGACTCTGCATCTACCTAAGCAGTGGCAGCCTGTGCTGAGTTATGGCCCGCTAAAAATACTCTGCCACGAGACGGTGACCCCACAGGCGGTTGCTGAACACGTCATGGCAACCCGGCGCAGCAAACTGCCGGATCCTCAGGTGCTGGCAAACGCAGGGAGCTTTTTTAAGAATCCGGTGGTCGACAAAGCGCAAGCCGACGCCTTAGCTAATCGTTATCCCGATATGCCCAGTTATCCGGTCGATGCGCAGCATTGCAAGCTGGCCGCTGGCTGGCTCATTGAATGTGCCGGGCTCAAAGGCTATCAACAGGGTGGAATCAGAGTGTATGAGCGTCAGGCCCTGGTGCTGGTCAATGAAGGCAGCAGTAGTGGTGAGGACCTTAAGGCGGTGATCAGCCATATTCAGCGCACTATACTCATTCAGTTTGACATTGTGCTGGAACATGAGGTCAGGCTGATAGGCCCACAGGGTGAAATTACAATACAGGAAGCGCACTATGGTTAAAGCACCCGATGGCAATAAGCTGGCCATTTTACATGCCCTGAGAAGCGGCGAGTTTGTGTCCGGACAAGTGCTCGGTGAGCAGCTTGGGATCAGTCGTGCTGCGGTGTCTAAACACATTAAATCTTTGCAGCACATGGGCATCGATATTTTTAAAGTGACGGGTAAAGGCTATCGCCTTAACAACAGCCTGCCTTTATTAGATGAGGCCGAAATCCGTCAGAGCTGGGACAAACTCAGCGAGGGGCCGTGTCAGATTGAAGTGCATTCTATTATTGATTCGACCAATAGCGAACTGATGCGCCGTATTCAGGCCCATCAGTCTATTCCCAAGGGGCAAGTGCTGGTTGCAGAAATGCAGCAGGCCGGGAGAGGTCGACGAGGTCGTCAGTGGCAGTCTCCATTTGGTGCCAACTTATACTACAGCTGTTACTGGCAGCTGGATGAAGGTATGCAGGCTGCTATGGGGTTGTCGATTGCCGTCGGGCTGGCGGTACATGATGCGCTTGACGCCTTGTTTGATTTGGATGTGCAGTTGAAGTGGCCAAACGATGTGTATCTGAATGAACAAAAGCTGGCGGGCATTTTGGTTGAGCTGGACGGTCAGGTTGAAGGTCCTTGTCATCTGGTGATTGGTATTGGTCTCAATGTGGCTATGCCACAGAGCGCCGCCGGACAAATCGATCAGGCCTGGACGGATCTGAGCCAGCACGTTAATGCGGTAAATAAAAATCAGCTGGTGGCTGTGCTGACTTTGTGTCTGCAAAAGCGTTTGGAGATATACCAGCGACACGGACTGAGTGTGATGACAGAGCAATGGAATGCACTGAATGTGCATCGTGGGCAGGCCGTGACTTTAACCACAGGTCAAAAACAATGGCGGGGTATTTGTGAAGGCATAGACCCGCAAGGTGGGCTGGTGCTGCGTCAGGATGGTGAACTAAAAACCTATTACGGCGGCGAAATCTCAGTACGTAAGGAAGCATTATGAAACTGCTGGTAGATGTGGGCAACACGGCACTGAAAACGGCAACGCTGGCAGGGGACGTTATCACTTTAGTCGCTGAGGCAGATATTCCCTGGTCAGAGATAGAAGAAGTGCTGATTGCGCAGGTGGGCAAGGGAGAGTTGGTGGCGCCACTGATTGCGCGTGCGCAGCAACTGGCGATTCCACATTATCAGGCTAAGACCAGTGCAACATTGGGCGGGCTAACCTGCGCTTATCCGCAATTTGAGAATCTGGGGATCGATCGCTGGCTGACGGTGGTGGCCTGTTATCATCTTTATCCGCAACAAAGCTGCGTGATACTCGATTGTGGCACCGCCAGCAAAATTGATGTGCTGAATCAAGCCGGACAACACTTGGGCGGCTGGATCTTGCCTGGTCTGGATATGATGATCAGCAGCTTGGTCAGCAATACCCAGAAAGTCTTCAGTGATGACACCAGCTTATTTTTGCCAGAGCTGGGTACCAATACGCCGAACGCGGTCAAAAATGGCGCACTTGTCGCAACCTTAGGCGCACTGGAATATTATTTGGGTCAGTCTGACGACAACCCCCTGATTGTTTGTGCAGGCGGGTATGGCGAATTAATGCAACAGCATTTAACGCGTCCTTGTGTCTACAACGACATTTTAGTGCTGCAAGGCCTGATGTACTGGCGTAAATATCAGCAGTTTGCATAATAATTTGCCTGCAATACAAGTTTTTGCTGTAAATGTGACCATTTAAACAATTATCTGTGATTTTTTTTACTTTGGGTGTTGCATAGTCCCGGTCATTCCTCTAATATCTCGCCCCGTACTAAAGCAGTGCCGACTTAGCTCAGTTGGTAGAGCAACTGACTTGTAATCAGTAGGTCATCCGTTCGACTCGGATAGTCGGCACCAGTTTTTAAACAGCAACGCTTTAGACAAGAATTTTTTGACGTGGAGGGGTTCCCGAGCGGCCAAAGGGATCAGACTGTAAATCTGACGGCACTGCCTTCGCTGGTTCGAATCCAGCCCCCTCCACCACTTTATTCTTGACGGTTAGAGGTAGTTAAGAACAGGTTCCTAAAGCGGGCATCGTATAATGGCTATTACCTCAGCCTTCCAAGCTGATGATGCGGGTTCGATTCCCGCTGCCCGCTCCAGTTTTCTGGTGTGCTGATATAGCTCAGTTGGTAGAGCGCACCCTTGGTAAGGGTGAGGTCGGCAGTTCAAATCTGCCTATCAGCACCAGTCTTCGGATCTTCCTAAATACTTCCTTTGATTTGTCATAAAAACATTTATAATTGTACTTAATAATTTTAGTCTGCCGCCGTTGTTGCGCGTGGATTATTTTTATATGTAATCTAGATACACAAAACTTATAGGTTCCGTCATGGCAAAAGAAAAGTTTGAA
>NZ_PNCJ01000028.1 GCF_005887115.1 Pseudoalteromonas rubra
AATACAGGTACCGCCCGCAACATAATTCGTTTCGTTTAGTTCTTTCATTTTTCTCTCTTTATATTTCTTTATTATTTAATTAAAAATTCAAATTAATTTTCAAGGAATAATTTTTTCTAATTCACGCAGTTCTTCTGCGCAGTGTTCACAATAACTTCCACCAAAAACAACCTGTAAATTATGTATTTCTTTCACTTTATCAGTTCCTAATTAAAGAAAAGTTCTGGATCACATGGTTCATCATATTCACGACCTGCCCCATTTACACTATTCAATTTACGTTCATCTAGTTCATTCATATTCATTTCCTTAACTAAGAATCACATTGAGCCAAACTGTGAATATCAAAACTAATTCCCGCCAACAACAATCACAATCAGCTCTTCGTGTTTTTAAAATTAATATTTTAAAAAACCTTAACCTGTAGTGACAAAACCTCAAACACCCAAAAATAAAAAGCAAATAAATACAAAAACTTAAAACTTAAAACTTAAAAATTTCTATTAAAATGTGCTTTAGCCACTATTTAAAAACTATAAACTTTATGGAGAGTCCTAAAGGTTAAAGTTAATTTAACTTTAGGAATTATAAATCTCGCAAACCTTATTACACTTTTTGATTTAAGCTTATCTCCGCCAAGATTTAAGCTTGATTTATAAGTTAACAGCGAATAATAAAATGTCAACTTAATTTTAAATTTATTTTCTTAAGAAAAAATTAAACAAGGTGGACACCATTAAAAGCACAGCAATATAAAACCGCATCCACCAAGCGCAAATATAAAAAAACAGAAATATACTAAACTAAATTAAAATTACCCTTATCACCTGTTTCAGTATATGGCTCACTATCAACACACAAGGATATATCTACGGGCTTAGGCCGCCTCAGACTAATATCAGGCTTATCTACCGCAACAGCCTGCCCATACCTCAACTCGATGACTCGGTCTGCACTGGCGATGGTTTCGGGCCTGTGTGCTATGATTATTCGCGTAATGTCGAGATTCTTCACAGCTTCATTCACTGAGAACTCGAGTTTGGTATCCAGATTACTGGTAGCTTCGTCCATAAACAGAATTTTGGGTTTTCGATATAGTGCCCTGGCCAACAATAATCGCTGTATCTGCCCTCCTGACAGGGCTGCCCCCATATCCCCGACTAAGGTGTTGTAACCCATGGTCATTGACATTATGTCTTTGTCAATCGCGGCAATCTGTGCTGCCCACTCCACCTTTTGCATATCTAACTCGGGATCAAAAAAGGAGATGTTATCAGCGATGGATCCCGACAGTAGCTGGTCATCCTGCATCACAGCAGCAATCTGAGAGCGATATTTTGATAGGCCTATCTGTCTGATGTCAGTGCCATCAATCTGCACTTTTCCTGCTTCAGGTTCAAACAGCCCTAGCATAATTTTAGCAAGTGTCGTTTTGCCACAGCCTGATGGCCCGACAATTGCTATAGATTCCCCAGCTTTGATGGTCAGATTGAGGTTCTTGAATACCGGCGCTTCTTTACTGTTATAACGATATGTCACATCCTGAAGCTTAAGCTCACCACTGATCTCCCCACTGCTGGTTTTACTTTGCATATCACCTTCTTTTTCCGTCAGTGAAATGTCAGCAAGTCGGTTGAAGTGTAAACTTAACATTTTAAATTCGATGAGTTTTTCAATCAGTGACGCCATTTTTTCTACAAATTGTCGTTTGTACGCCATAAAGGCAAACAGCATACCGACGGTCAGATCTCCATCCATAACCAGCAACGCGGCAAAATACACCACCAAGACATTTTCAAAGCCAAAGATCACCTTATTAATTGCTTCATAGCCAATGTTTAAGTGCCCAACGCGAATACCTGCGTTGAGACTGTCCGCATACTTGTTATGCCAAACACTTTGTCTTTGCACTTCCCTGCCAAATAGTTTAATGGTTTGAATACCTCGCACAGTCTCCATAAAGTTGGACTGCTCTTTAGCCTGATTAACAATTACTTCTTCAGACATACGACGTAATGGACGATACATCGCGATTCGAATGCAGGCATAAACGGTGATCGCCACTAAGACGACAATGCTTAACTTCGGGCTATAAAGAAAAATCATGATCAAGGTTGCAATGGCCATTACGCCATCAATCAGGGCTTCGATAACTCCCTTCGTCAACAGATCTTTGACCTGTTGCAAAGAGCCAAAGCGCGAGACCACATCACCGATATGGCGCTTTTCAAAATATTGCAAAGGTAACCGGATCAGATGATGAAATAAGTTAGCCCCTAGCTGAATACTCATCAGATTACCAAAATGCAGCAGTAACACACTTCGTACCGCTCCTGTAACCATTTCTATCAGCATCAATAAGCCAAATCCCACAGCTAAAATCGCTAACAAGTTCTGATCAAAACTGAGAATGACCTCATCGACTACTAGTTGCATATAATACGGGCTGGCAATGGCAAAGGCCTGTAACAGCAGAGACAATACAAACACTTTTCCCAAAGTGGATTTAAGACCCGTCACCTTGCTCCAGAAGTCTGAAAGCTTGAGGTTGACTCGAGTATCTTCCGACTTAAACTCTTCCGTTGGACTCAGCTCCAGTGCCACACCCGTGAAGTGTTTTGAGAATTCATCCATAGCGTATTTGCGATGGCCCAAACCCGGGTCATGTATTTCAACACCATGCTTTGTCACTTTTTTAAGAACAACAAAGTGATTCATATCCCAGTGCAAAATGCAGGGCGTTTTTAATTGCGGCAGATGCTCCAAGTCTAATCGCAGTGCCCGGGAGCTTAAATTAAGCTTGTCTGCAATTTGCATCAGCTCTTCAAGGTTTGCCCCTTTCAATGAAATTTCATGGGTCTGACGTAATGTTGTCAGATCAGTTTTGTATCCGTGAAAAGCAGCAACCATGGCGAGACTGGCAAGTCCGCATTCAGCCGCCTCGGTTTGCAAAATAACAGGCAACCGTTTGGCACCGCTAAATCGGAGTAAGTGCATAGGATTTTCCATTAGATTGCTCCTTTGATGCTGTAAAGAGGTTCAAATAACCATTCAAATAAAGTCCGTTTGTCGACCATAATGTCGGCTTCCAGCAGCATGCCTGCCTGTAATGGAACTGATGCACCATACGCCTTAGCATGTTGTTCTTTTAGTGATACCACCACTTGATAAGCTGGCTCTCGTAAAACCACAGGCAGACTTGTTTCATTAGGTAGCAAGATTGATTTGGAAACACTCGAAATTGTACCTTCGTAGATACCAAATCGGGCGTACGGAAACGCTTGATAACGGATCCTTGTATTCTGACCTTCCTGCACAAAACCAAATGCCCGGGACGGTACCAGCAGCACAGCTTCCAATGCGGCATTTTGAGGTAATACCGTCATCAGCGGACTGGTACTTTTGGCAATCATGCCTGGTTTCACCATGAGACTGCTCACCCGGCCACTTCTGTGGCTCCTTACGTCATAGCTTTGCTGGGCACTGGCTTGAGTGATCTGTTGATTAATATTCGCCAGTTGACTCCTTAACTGTGCTTCAGTTTCTTGCAGTGTTAATGGCAACTGCTGGCGTTCAAGACGCAGCTGGCTGAGTGATTCCTGCTGGCTGAGTACACGCCCTTCCAGATCTTCTGCTTGTTGTTGTAATACCAACATGGCATCTCGAACACTCTCCACATCTGACTGGGAAACAAAATCTTTTTTGATCAGCGCTTGTGTATCTCGATAACGCTTTTCACTGAGCTCGACACGCTGAGTTAACAGTGCGTGCTGCTTTTTTGCTTGCTCGAGCTGGAAGGTCATATTGGTGATCTGAGAGTCTAATTTTTCCTTACTAACTTTTGCCAGTTGCGCCTGATTCTCAATATTTTTCTTGATCAGGTCTTTTTGTTTAATAAGTTCCGCTAAAATGGCCTCGTTCATATCACTACCCGATGTCAGGATCCGTTCCATCCTCACTCGCGCTAGCAACTGACCTTTTTCAACTTCCTGTCCTTCCTCTACAAAAACTTCGTCAATCACACCCTGGCCTAGCGGATAGACTTTACTGAGGCCATCCGTAGGCCTCAGGTACCCTGCAACGATTTCTTTTCTGTGATATTCGCCGACTACCAGATAGGTGAGACCAATCACAACCGTCAGCAGAATAACCAATAAGATCCAGTTAAATGACATGTGTGTTGCAATGGATACCTCTCCATCCAACTTTTGCCCTTGATGCTCAATGGCCTCTTTTCTAAATAAACCAGACATAGTTACCCAGCCTCACCAGGAAAGTTTGCAGTCGAAAAGATCCGCCATTGGCCCGCTTCTTTGGCCAGCGAATGAATATTCTCGGAACGTTTCTCGAGGTTTTGCCCGTCTTTTTCACCCTGAATCGTCATCTCGTCCCGCACTATCAACAGATCATCACGCTTAGCCAGCAACTCAACATGAGTCAACGTCATTTGAAAATCCAGCTGTTTACGCATAGTTTCAAATTGTGACTTGGCGCCAGCCATAACCGCTGAACCTGCGTGATAAAACGCGTCCAGATCATCGAGATTGCCCGAACAAATGATTTCGTAATAACGCTCAAAGAACTCTCTTAATGTCATCGGGTATCGCTCCATTTAATTCTTATTTGGAATTCAGTGCCGCCATTTACAGAGGAAGGCGCTGTTTGTGTGACACCCATAATGCGGTACCCAAAAGTAGAATTCAAACTTAGCAAAAATCAAATATAACGATTAAAATCAACATTTTAAAACGGATAATTATTGGGATATAAGCGACTACTTCGAGTATCATTGTATTTTTAATCGGGTTTAAAGGTCAGCATGTGGATAGCAGGCAGTTAGAAGATCTTGATTCTGCTCGAGTCGATAATGCGGCACTCAATGTAGCCTGGTGTTTTATTTTTGGAGCAACGTGCTTAACCAGAGCCAGGACATAAATACTATGTAAGCTTGTGACTCCGTTGCCTGTAACCTTAACGCCAATTAATGATTCTATAACCCTGAAAAAAAGATAAAAAGCTAACTTTACTGTGCGTCAATGCTGCGCCCGATTCATTTAATCAGCCTAAAATGGCGCCACACACCAGGCTAATCCGACAGTACAAAATACGACAAAAGCAAACACCGATTAGTTGGCTACAGCAAAACAGAAAAGGCCATTTTGACAGGGGAGTATAGCCATAAGGACACCCCACAAAGAACACACAAACAAGCTAATCACTCCCGAAGAACAAGTTCAGGCAAAGGCGTTTATAGCTGATAGAAAAGGAATTATGACTTAACTTTGGCAGACTAATTAATCAATTGGAGTTTTATATCAGGCATATCATGAGCCACACATAGCGCCGGGGGAAAGCGTTACGATAGGTGGCTTGAGGTTTTCGTTGCAGGACTCAGAGTTGTTGGGTTGGTTCAATAATACGAAATCAAGCATTGTATTTTTAAAATATCCACTGTAGTATGAAATTTCCTTATTACATCTGCATTTCTCGCATATGTATGCCCGAGGCACCGCCATGCTTAGGGCAATTTCTTTAATACCTCATTTTTTGTTAGTAAATCCACACACTGTTCTTTATCAGTGAAAAGCGTTGTGCTTTTGGCGCCCTTGAACGTATCACTGACTTTAGTGACATATTCATTGAGTTGCAGTGTGATGAACAGCATACTTTTACTTTCATAGCTCACTTTAACTTTAAATGCCTGCCCGGCATCACAAAGCCACAGTACATTTGGCGTGTTGTTAATCGCGTTGGCAGGCTCAAAGGTCCCTAACAAAGTAGGACTGAGCAGTTTAGCAAGTAAATCTCCTTTCGAGACCAGAGGTCCTCTAGTCAGCTCAGTGACAATCCCCTCAGAATCAGCCACAACCTGTTTAGTATGGTTGTGTGTAGAGTCTTGGTAACTAATCACAGGCTCCCCTTTCAAAACAAGTTCACCCTGTTTTACTAAATGCCGCAATGCCTTTCCGCTTGAGGTGGCAAAATGATACTGCTGACCAGGGGTACTGATCATCAATTTGCCAGCGAGACTTTGGGGCAATGCCGATGTCGGTAACAAGGCAAACACCCCTATTGATAGTAATTTAAACTTCATCCATGCCCTTATATTTAACTAGATGTAATTAGTCTGTTACTGGTGATACACTGGTTTTGGTAATCAGTGAATACTGTAGATATTGTCCTCCGGCCACTTCTTTTGTGTGTCCTGTAGTCAGTACATTTTTTTCAGATAGGCTTTTAAGTTCTTTTTTATTCACTTTGAATTTCATATCCACTCTCCCAGAGTTGAGTAATTTAAAAAGTTGCTTATATTTATTGTGTCTGAACTTGTTGCTATTGCTATGGACAAGGCAAAACACTTGTCTTGGTAATCAATGAATATTGTAATGAATCATCATTCGCGCCTGCAGCAATATGCTTTGTACGCTCTGCACTCAATACTTGTTTCCCACACAGACTTTTCAATTCTTTTTTCTTTACTTTGAATCCCATTTTGATTCTCCCAGAGCCAGGCCGTTTATGGAGGCCAATTTATATTTATATTTATTAGTGCCCGTCTCAAAGTAGTTCTGCTTGTGAGTAGGCTTATACTGTGTTGATGATTAAACTGTACCCCAAGGATAATGATATGAGAAGTTATCAAAGCTTATCTGAATGCCATAACCTTCAAGATTAAGACATTGTTATATATGCATTTATTTTACATATCCACGAATGATAAGAACTTGCTCACCATAAGCTGAACAGAAACTTATATAAGGGATGTACTCTCTTGACAACTTCCCTTAGCTCATCCTGCATTA
The DNA here is from genome assembly GCF_005887115.1 of Pseudoalteromonas rubra. Lineage (GTDB taxonomy): Bacteria > Pseudomonadota > Gammaproteobacteria > Enterobacterales > Alteromonadaceae > Pseudoalteromonas > Pseudoalteromonas rubra_F. Next base: position 6,804 of record NZ_PNCJ01000028.1, read on the forward strand.
GAATCCATAGATAACATGCACGGATCCCTCCAGAGCATACTTAACTAAACACTCAGAAAAGCCACTGGCTTGCCAAATATGGAATTGCTCGGCTGAAAGATAAAGTTCTTTAGTGAGGAGGCTGTGGCATCGTAAGTACGAGACAGATACAGAGTCGATTGATAGGGTAAATTTAGTCACAATTCAAATAGTGGGTATTACTTTAGATGTTTAAGTGCTGAAGCAGTAACAGCACAACCAGATTATGTTGTGATTATGCTGTTACTATAGAGGGCAAGATTACAAAGGACTGGGAGAAGAATCAGCATGTAACTGAAGCAGGTGATTGCTTGATTCTTCAAACGTGGTAAAAACCAATGATTGACGATCTTCAGCATAGCGCATGGAAAAAGCGGTTTTACCATTGAGCTCCATGAGCAACTCCCGCTCATTATCAATGATCCGATAAACCTGTTTTCCATTTGAGTAATATAAATTGCCTCCACCAAGCGCCAGTAAGTGCCCATAGGTGCTTTCAGGCAATTGTAACCCTTTGCTTATGACACCCGAAGTAAGGTCAAAATAATTCAGTGCACTGGTGTTAGAGCGATAAACAAGCCGGTTGTCGCTGAGCTGTGTAAACCAAACCGCATCTTCTATAGGCAACTTTCTCGACTGCTCAGTTTCCAGAGAATAAATGTAGACTTCATTCTTCTTTTGATTCTCGTCAACCACGACATAGCCTATGTCACCGTTTAATAGGAACTCAGCAGATAAAATCGTATTTTCTGTTTCAATTAGGTGAGTCTGAGTATAGCTGTTGTCAAATACCAATACTTTGTTCGCTGAGCGTAATATTGTCTGCCCAGAACCAGCATCGTAGTTAACAGATGGAAAACTGTCGTACGGACTACCAATGGTTGAAATAATGCTTGGCTCACCAGCATCAGATACCGTCTTTAGCACCCATTTCTCGTGCTCTAAAGCCAGATAATGCACTTTTTCATTTTTGATAAAACCAGAAAACTTAATATCTTCACTAAGCAGAGTCGGGCTTAGCCCTTTTTGTACCAAGTCAAACTCATAGATATCATGTTTATACGGGTAGCTTACTGCAATCATCTGCTCTTTTGATAGTGGAAAAGGGCTTGCATAGTTTCCGCTATCAACAAACTGCACTTTATTGGTCAAGCGTGAATCATCTAAAGAAAACTCGAACAATTGGTTTGTTGCATTGCAAAACCACCTTAAAGTGTTGGATTCACCTTCATAGCTCACAGCCCAGATGGGGGTTTTCGATTCATACAGTTTTGTTTGGTAGCTACCCTCAAGATCTGTCATATATAACTCATGGGCATCATATTGACGACGAGTAAAAAAGACGGTTTCGTTAGAAGGTTCGAAAAGCAGAAATAAGTCCCCATACGAGTTTAAATTTGGAGAAGTTAACTGAAATTCTTCACCCGTTTCTAAGTTATAGTTCATCAGAACAGACAGCTGATCGCGCCCTCGATAGTTGAATTTTGAGTAAACAAACGAGTCTCCACCTGCACCTGCACCGAACTCAATAGAGCTTGTACAGTCAAATAAATAGCGGTTGTTACTCGTAAAATCCCGGTCGACCACCCAAATTTCACATTTGTCTTCTTCTGTCAGACGGTAGAAAAGCTTAGACGAATCGACTGACCAGCCTAAAGGGTAATAATCAATGCCTAAATCACCGGTTTTTCTCTCAAGTCCGGTCTTCAGATTTTTCACCACTAAGCTTTGGTGAGACAAGCCTTCTGGAACAAATGAAAAGGCGACAAACTCCTTATTGGGAGATACCCTGGATTCCATATACCGTCCTGGCATCCATGACAACAGCTCTTCTGTATATTTCACTTGCTCTAAGGTGGCAGACTGAGCATTCGGCGCATCCGAGTTCAGGTTAAAGGTAGGCGATAAGAACCCTACACCCGCCACAACCATCACCAGAGCAATCAGAAAAGAAGCTGTGCGCAGCCCGTTAAATTTAAAAGTGGCCTTTTCTGGTGCCTTCTGCTGTGGTGTGACCTTAGGTTGCACCTTTGCGACAGGGGTTACACTGGCCTGTGGAATAATATCCTGATAGATAATCTCAGGATCAAGGAAAAAACTATAACCCTTACGGTAATGTGTCTTAACAACCAAGCCTCTTTGTTTATCTGACTTGAGTACTTTGCGTAACTCGGACATTGCTCGGTTAATGGCATTGTTATCCACATAATTTTGACACCAGACATCGTTTACCAAATCGTCGCGAGTAATAATCTGGTCATTATTCAAAATTAAGTAGCAGAGGATTTTAAATAATAGCGGTTCAAGCTCTCTGGTAACGTCACCGTCAGTGATGGTTTGTCGTTTCGGATCTAATGTCCAGGCCCCAAATTTGACTTCTTTCACAGCCCTTGAAAAATTCACTTCATTCATATTTTAACTGCTTTATATCAGTCTCTTGTATTTTTCGCTTGCGCGAAGTCAGTTATTAAAGCGTGTAAAAATCGCGTCAAAGTTACTCACCATACTGAATCGTTCTCTTGGTAGGCGTTTCATTTAGTGGTAAAACGCAGGCAACACACATTGTCTTAAAACAACATACCAGAACCCAGTAACAGCAATTCGCTATTTGCAATATTAAAGCAAAATATTAAAGAGTTAAACACTCTGTTTCATTGAAAGGCGCACGACCATTGTACCCCTAATAAAAACAATAGAAAACCTTGGTTCAGCTCTCGCTTCCATACTTATTACTTTACAGATAGAAGCCCTAAAGTCATCTAATTTAATAGCAACACTTCGTATTCAGGTGTTCAAAGTACTTTGTACCAATTTGCTTAATTAAGCGTTCTATTTTGAAGTGAGAAAATGAGGTCGATAACACCACTCTCGCGTCCGTGTCTTGCTATCGCTGAGGCACCTACATCTGTGTAGGCGAAGCAAAAGTTTGCGAACTATGCCTTAGGTAAAGGTTCTAAATGAGAAATTTTTAACACCATTAGCGTCATATTTGCTCCGTCAAATTGGACTGGTATTAAGTGAAATTGGTATTACCTAGTGAATGCTTCTTTGAACTGTAAATTTCGGGCATAAAAAAACCCACGCGATGCGTGGGTTTTTTAAACCAGATAGGTGGCTGCTTATTTGCGCAGCTGGCGTAGAAGACGTAGCTGGGCAAGGGCTTCTTCAAGCTGCATCGCTGCTTGCTGGTAATCCAGCTCGCCTGCGGTGCCTGAAGCCAGTTGCGCCTGCGCTTCACGTTTAGCTTCTTCAGCAGCTTGCTCGTCAAGCTCATCGGCACGGATCGCAACGTCAGCAAGGACAGTTACGGTCTGTGGTTGAACTTCCAGCGTACCGCCTGCAACATAGATAAACTCTTCAGTTTTGTCTTCTGTTACTAAACGTACCATACCAGGTTTTAGGCCAGTCAGCAGTGGCGCGTGACCCGGGTGAATACCCAGCTCACCTTCACTACCTGTCACTTGGATCGCAGTCACGTCACCAGAGTACAGACTCTTTTCAGCGCTTACTACGTCAAGGCGTACTGTCATTGCCATAACAACCCCCTAATTACATGTTTTTGGCTTTTTCGATCGCTTCGTCGATTGAGCCAACCATGTAGAAAGCCTGCTCTGGCATGTCATCGTATTCACCGTTTAAGATGCCTTTGAAGCCAGAGATAGTGTCTTTCAGTGAAACGTATTTACCAGGAGCACCTGTGAATACCTCAGCAACGAAGAACGGCTGAGACAGGAAACGCTGGATTTTACGTGCACGAGATACAACTTGCTTATCTTCGTCAGATAGCTCGTCCATACCTAGGATCGCGATGATGTCTTTCAGCTCTTTATAACGCTGAAGTACAGTCTGAACGCCACGTGCAGTCTCGTAGTGCTCGTTACCGATGACTAGCGGGTCAAGCTGACGAGAAGTTGAATCCAGTGGGTCTACCGCAGGGTAGATACCAAGAGATGCGATGTCACGTGAAAGTACAACCGTTGCGTCAAGGTGCGCAAACGTCGTTGCTGGTGACGGGTCAGTCAAGTCATCCGCAGGTACGTATACGGCCTGAATTGACGTGATTGAACCAGTCTTAGTTGACGCGATACGCTCCTGTAGTACACCCATCTCTTCTGCAAGAGTTGGCTGGTAACCTACCGCTGAAGGCATACGGCCCAGTAGTGCAGATACCTCAGTACCCGCCAGCGTGTAACGGTAGATGTTATCTACGAAGAACAGTACGTCACGACCTTCGTCACGGAACTTCTCTGCCATAGTCAGACCAGTCAGAGCAACACGCAGACGGTTACCCGGTGGCTCGTTCATCTGACCGTATACTAGCGATACTTTGTCTAGTACGTTTGAGTCGTTCATCTCATGGTAGAAGTCATTACCCTCACGAGTACGCTCACCAACACCGGCGAATACAGAGTAACCGCTGTGTTCGATTGCGATGTTACGGATAAGTTCCATCATGTTTACGGTTTTACCTACACCGGCACCACCGAACAGACCAACTTTACCACCCTTCGCGAACGGACATACAAGGTCGATTACCTTGATACCTGTTTCAAGTAGCTCAACTGAGCTGCTTTGCTCTTCGTATGAAGGTGCAGCGCGGTGGATTGACCAACGCTCTTCTTCACCGATTGGGCCGGCTTCATCAATTGCGTCACCCAGTACGTTCATGATACGACCAAGTGTTGCTGTACCAACTGGCACCTTAATTGGCTCAGCTGTACCTTCTACTGAAGTACCACGGCGCAGACCGTCAGTACTACCTAGTGCGATACCACGTACCACACCGCCACCTAGCTGCTGTTGCACTTCTAGTGTCAAACCAGCCAGGTCGCCTTCTGTAACTTTTAGTGCGTCATATACGGCTGGCACGTTGTCTTGTGGGAACTCGATGTCCACAACGGCGCCGATAATTTGGACGACCTTACCTAAACTCATGTCTATTCCTCTCGTTAAACTTTGCCGAAGCGTTACACGGCAGCTGAACCAGATACAATCTCACTGATCTCTTGTGTGATTGCAGCCTGACGCGCCTTGTTGTATACCAGCTGTAACTCATCAATCAGGCCACCTGCGTTATCTGTTGCGGCTTTCATCGCAACCATACGGGCAGCTTGCTCAGAGGCAGCATTCTCAACTACACCTTGGTAAACCTGAGACTCAATAAAGCGCACTAGTAGTGTCTCTAGAATCGCCTCTGGGTTTGGCTCATATAAGTAATCCCAAGCGTGAGCTGATACTTCTTCTTCAGCTTTTGGCAAAGGTAATAACTGATCGATAACAGGCTCTTGCTTCATTGTGTTGACAAAGTTGTTGTACACAACGAATAAGCGATCAATTTTGCCTTCTTCGTATGCTTTTAGCATCACAGATACAGGACCGATTACGTCCTGAACAGAAGGCGCATCTCCTAACCCGGCTTTTTTGGCTTCAAGCTCACCGCCAAAACGTTTAAAGAAACCGGCAGCTTTGCCACCCAGTGTTGCAAATGTTGCATCAACACCCTTTTCTTTCCACGCTTTAACGTCTTTCGCTACACGCTTAAACTCGTTTGAGTTCAAGCCGCCACAAAGACCACGGTCAGTAGAGATAACAATGTAACCTACTCGCTTCACCTCACGTTCGATTAAGAACGGGTGTTGGAAGTCAAGGTTAGCCTGAGCAATACGACCGATCACTTTGCGTAAGTTTTCAGCGTATGGGCGGCTGGACGCGACGCGTTCCTGTGCCTTCTTCATTTTAGAAGCGGCAACCATCTCCATTGCGCTGGTGATCTTTTGAGTATTCTTGATACTCCCGATCTTGCTTTTTATCTCTTTTCCGCTGGCCATGACTCTTTCTCCGAATCTGGGTGAGTAGCTAACTACTCACCTTCATAACACATTACCAAGTTTGCGTAGACTTGAACTTCTCAAGAAGTTCTTTCAGCTGCGCTTCGATCTCGGCGTTGTAGTTACCAGTTTCATTGATTTGAGTCATTAGCGCTGCGTATTCGCTTTTCGCGAATGCGATAAGGCTTGCTTCAAAATCAAGTACTTTGTTGATTTCGATGTCTTTCAGGTAGCCTTTCTCAACAGCGAATAGAGACAGAGACATGTCAGCAACAGACATTGGTGCGTACTGTTTCTGCTTCATTAGCTCTGTTACGCGCTCACCGTGCTCAAGCTGGGCACGTGTTGCATCGTCAAGGTCAGAAGCGAACTGAGAGAACGCCGCTAGTTCACGGTACTGAGCTAGCGCTAGACGGATACCACCACCTAGTTTCTTAACGATTTTAGTTTGCGCTGCACCACCTACACGAGATACCGAGATACCAGCGTTAACCGCTGGACGGATACCTGCGTTGAACAAGTCAGTTTCTAGGAAGATCTGACCGTCGGTGATTGAGATAACGTTGGTAGGTACGAATGCAGAAACGTCACCACCTTGAGTTTCAATGATTGGCAATGCCGTCAATGAACCTGTTTGACCTTTCACTTCACCGTTAGTGTATTTCTCAACGTAATCAGCGTTAACACGTGATGCACGCTCTAGCAGACGTGAGTGAAGGTAGAATACGTCACCTGGGTAAGCTTCACGGCCCGGCGGACGCTTAAGTAGTAGTGAGATCTGACGGTAAGCAACAGCTTGCTTAGACAGGTCATCATATACGATTAGCGCGTCTTCACCACGGTCACGGAAGTATTCACCCATAGTACAACCAGAGAACGGAGCCAGGAATTGCAGTGCAGCAGACTCAGAGGCTGAAGCAACAACAACAATGGTGTTCTCAAGCGCGCCGTGCTCTTCTAGTTTACGTACTACGTTAGCAATGGTAGAGGCTTTTTGACCAACCGCAACGTACACACACTTAACGCCTGTGTCTTTTTGGTTGATGATAGCATCGATAGCCAGTGCTGTTTTACCAGTCTGACGGTCACCGATCACTAGCTCACGCTGACCACGACCAACTGGGATCATAGAGTCGATAGACTTATAACCAGTTTGTACTGGCTCGTCTACTGATTGACGCTCGATTACGCCCGGTGCGATTTTTTCAACTGGCTCAAAACCATCGTTGTCTACCGCGCCTTTACCGTCAATCGGCTCACCTAGTGTGTTTACAACACGACCTAGCAGACCACGGCCTACTGGTACTTCAAGGATACGACCTGTTGATTTAACTTTTACGCCTTCTTTAAGGTCAGCGTATGGACCCATTACTACCGCACCTACTGAGTCGCGCTCAAGGTTCAATGCGATAGCATAACGGTTGCCAGGAAGCTCGATCATCTCACCCTGCATACAGTCAGCAAGACCGTGGATGCGGATGATACCGTCGGTAACAGATACGATAGTACCTTCGTTACGCGCTTCACTTACAACTTCAAACTGCTCAATGCGTTGCTTGATCAGTGCAGAAATTTCTGTGGAATTAAGTTGCATGCTCTTTTTCCCAATTACGATTGTAGCGTCGTCACAAGACGATCTAACTTGCCGCGAATAGACCCGTCGATAACGGTATCGCCGGCTTTAATGACCAGACCACTTACGATGGTTTCGTCGATGCTACAATTCAGCTTAACTTTGCGTGCGAAACGTTTCTCAAGTGCCGCGACCAATTTTGCTTGCGCATCTTCGGCAAGCGCTGCTGCTGAAACGACGTTAACGTCGATTTCTTTGTCATAGTCTGCTTTTAATTCAGCAAACAAGTCTGCAACAGCTGGCATGGCGGCTAAACGCTCATTTTCGGCCATCAGCTTGATAAGGTTTTGGCCTTGTTCGTTGAGTTGCTCAGCGCATAGCTTGATGAATACATCAGACTGCTCTGCTTCAGTGGCAATGCCACCTAACAGCGCCTGAACCTGTTCATCGCGGGCCACCTGGCCTGCGAAGAACAGCATTTCATTCCAAGCTTCAACTGTGCCTTTCTCAACGGCAAGTTCAAAAGCCGCTTTAGCGTATGGGCGAGCGATAGTAGTCAATTCAGACATGCTCATACCCTCTACTTAAAGCTCAGCGACAAGTTTTTCAACGATGTCACTGTGTGCGGCTTGGTCGATTTCACGCTCTAAAATCTTCTCTGCACCAACCACAGCCAGAGTCGCTACTTGTTGACGTAGCTCTTCTTTCACGCGGTTGCGCTCAGATTCGATCTCAGAGTGTCCCTGAGCAATGATTTTCTCACGCTCTTGCTGACCACGAGTTGTCTCTTCGTCAACAATCAGCGTTGCACGCTTTTTAGCTTGTTCGATGATCTCACTAGCCTGAGTTTTCGCTTCTTTCAGTTCTTCAGCCGCTTTTTCGCGCGCTAGCTCAAGATCTTTTTCAGCTTTGTCAGAGGCAGCTAATCCATCTTCGATTTTCTTCTGGCGAGCTTCAATCGCACCATTTAGTGGTGGCCATACGAACTTCATACAGAACCATACGAAGACCACAAATGCGATTAATTCACCTATTAGAGTGGCGTTTAAGTTCACGACCGCTCCTCCTTACTTGACAGTTGTTCGTTTCAGGTATTTTGCAATATTAAAGAGCGAACAACATGTACATAGCAATACCTACACCGATCATTGCTACGGCATCGATAAGACCAGCTAGGATGAACATTTTAACTTGTAGTTGAGGCGCAAGCTCAGGCTGACGAGCACATGCTTCTAGGAACTTACCACCCATGTTACCGAAGCCTAGTGCAGTACCGATTGCACCAAAACCGATTAGTAGAGCAACAGCGATAAGTTTAATAGCAACTGCGATTTCCATTTTTATCTCCAAAGTTTCAATAGTAAATTAAAGTTAAAGTTTAAAAAATTCTTTTCTTTCAGCTAATTAGTGGCTTTTTGTGCTAGCCATGCTGAGGTAAACGATCGTCAGCATCATAAATACGAATGCTTGCAGTACGATTACCATGATGTGGAACACAGCCCATACAAAGTGCAGTGGAAGCTGCATCAGGCCGATTGCACCGATCAGGATGAAGATCATCTCACCTGCATACAAGTTACCGAACAAACGCAGTGCCAGCGAGAAAGGCTTAGCAACCAGCGCGATTGTTTCAAGTAGCAAGTTACATGGGATCAGGATAACCATCACTAATTTGTTCTTAGAGCTGAACGGGTGCAGCGTAAGCTCACCAATGAAGCCGCCCAGACCTTTGATACGGATTGAATACCCGATCATCAGAATAAATACGCCCAATGCCAGAGCAGCAGTCATATTCACGTCTGTGGTAGGTACAATCTTCATGTAAACATCATGTGGGTCCATACCAAATGCTTGCTCACCAACGAAGCCGGCGAAAGCAGGTAGGAAGTCAACAGGAACCAAATCCATCAAGTTCATTAAGAACACCCAGACAAAGATAGTCAGGGCCAAAGGCGCGATCAGTTTGCTATTGCCATGGTAAGTGTCTCGCACGTTATCACCAACGAGCTCAACAACCATTTCAATAAAGCACTGGAATTTACCAGGAACGCCTGTGGTGGATTTTTTAGCGGCACTTCGGAAGATCCATAAGAATATAAGACCTAAACCGATGGACCATGCGAGGGTATCTATATGCCATGTCCAGAAACCACTGTCCGCACATGCTTTATTGAAGGCCAGACCGGCATCGGTCGAACACATCTTGGCATTGGTCAAGTGGTGCTGAATATGGCTCGATAGAGTCACTTCTTCTGCAGCCATTGTTTTATCCTAAAAGTTAATGATTAAAAAAAATCAGAACCAACCATTGTGTCAGCATCACCAGCATATAAGTGCCGAAAAACGGCAACATAACCACTGAAAAATGCTTAAAAATCAGCGCAAAAAGCACAACAGTTAGCAAAAATTTTAATCCGTTTCCTCGTTTTAGTGAGGAATACACTTGATTTGCCTTACTCGCACCCATAAATCGGAATGCATAAGCGGCAAATACAAAATTAGGGAGTACCAGCACCGCACCGCCAGCCAACGCCGACAGGCCTGCTTCCACTCCCCAACCAATAAAAACTATTACTGCAGCAATGATAGCTACGAGACCCTGATACAAAACACCTTTTAATGCGGCACGCCGATATGGGCTTGCTAACGAATGAGTCACTTATATTTAACCTTAATGACGCTAAATTTTATCAGGGCTAGAAAACTGGCGAAATTATACTTATTTCTGCTCAATTTGCAACTTGACGAGACGAAATGTAACGCTTTTCGAGCGCCCATTTCGCCTCAGAAGGTAACTTTAGGAGGGTTGTTGAAAATCGGGCTGGATACGCCCCAAAATTCCGTCTAATTCGTCTAAATTTGCATAAGAAATCACCAGCTTACCTTTGCCTTTTTGGTTATAATTTATCTCCACTTTGGCTCCCAGGTTCTCTGCCAGTTGTTGCTCAAGCAGTTTAACGTCCGGATCTTTCTCTTTTGCTGGTTTTTGCTCCACAGGCTCTAGCATCGCGCGCACTAATTTCTCAGTCTCGCGCACTGTCAGCCCTTTGGCGACAGCTGTTCTGGCAGCTTCAGATTGCTGCTCGCCGGTCAATGCCAGCAGACAACGAGCGTGGCCCATTTCAATATCACCATGCTCCAACAAGATTTTTACATCATCATTGAGATTATTGAGACGAAGTAAATTGGTCACTGTGGTTCGTGATTTGCCTACGGCGTCAGCGACCTGCTGATGCGTCAGTTCAAACTCATTGAGTAATCTGTCGAGTGCGACCGCTTCTTCCATGGCATTGAGATCTTCACGCTGAATGTTCTCAATCAGGGCAATGGCCACCGCCGCTTCATCGGCAACATCTTTAATGATGCAAGGCACCACGTCCAGCTCAGCCAGTTGGGCCGCACGCCAGCGTCGCTCACCCGCGATGATCTCAAACTGATTTTCTGCTATCGGACGTACCACGATTGGCTGTAATACCCCCTGGGCCCGAATTGAGCTGGCCAGCTCTTCAAGTGCCTGTTCAGACATATCTTTGCGCGGTTGATATTTACCACGCTGCAAATACTCAATGGGCAACCGCTGTAATTCCTGATCGGTCACCTCATGGCTTTGCGTCGTCTGATCGGGTTCAACGGCACGCTCGGTGCCCTGGGTTTGCGTGACTTCAGGCTGAGCTGATTGCAAAGCAGCAGGTTTTGCTGAACTCAACAAGGCATCCAGACCTCGACCCAAACCGCGTTTTTTCACCGACATTGTTTTTTCTTCCTCTTAGGCAACAGCTGCTGCTTGTTTTTCCTGACGGCGGAGCATTTCTCCGGCCAGTGCCAGATAGGCTTTGGCACCACTGGATGCTCTGTCATAGTACATCGCCGGTGCACCAAAACTCGGCGCTTCAGCCAGACGCACATTTCGTGGGATCACGGTGCGGTAGACTTTTTCACCAAAATGCTGTTTTAGTTGTTCGGAAACATCGTTCGCCAGGCGATTGCGCGGATCGTACATAGTACGTAGGATCCCTTCAATCTGTAACTGTGGATTCACCAGCTTAGAAAGCTGAGTGATGGTATCCATCAGCGCCGTTAGTCCTTCCAGTGCATAATATTCGCACTGCATAGGCACCAAAACAGAGTCAGCCGCCGCCATTGCGTTGACCGTCAACATATTCAATGAAGGCGGACAATCAATAAAAATAAAATCGTACTGATCCAGCACCGACTCCAGCGCATTGCGCAACCGCACTTCGCGGGCAAACAATTCCATCAGCTTAACTTCGGCCGCCGTGACATCGCCATTGGCAGCAATCAAATGGTATTCGCCGGAGGTTTCTTTGCTGATCACGTCCTGAATTGGGGTTTCTTCGATCAGTAGATCGTAAATGGTCGCTACTTCGCCATATTTGTCAACACCGCTGCCCATGGTCGCATTGCCTTGCGGATCAAGATCTATCAGCAGGACCTTACGTTTGGTAGCTGCCATGGAGGCTGCCAGGTTGACCGCAGTGGTGGTTTTTCCCACACCGCCTTTTTGGTTTGCAATCGCAATGACTCTAGCCACTATGTCCTCGAATACTAGTCTTTTTTCAGAATGATTAAATGACGTTCACCATCCAGCTCGGGCACCTGTAAACTAATATCATGTTCCAGGATCACACCGGCGGGCAGGCTATCCAGTTCCTGCTGCGGAAATTGGCCTTTTAATGCCAAAAAGCGGGCTTCGTCATCGACCAGATGTCCACACCACTGAACCATGTCCTGCAACGAGGCAAATGCACGGCTCAGTACACCGTCTAATTTAACACTTGGTTGATATTCTTCAACACGAGACTGAACCGGTGTGACGTTTTCCAGTCCAAGCGCATGTTTTACCTGGGTTAAAAAACGGACACGTTTACCAAGGCTGTCGAGCAGGACAAAGTGTGTATCAGGCAGGGCAATGGCCAGTACGATCCCGGGTAGCCCCGGTCCGGTGCCTACATCAATGTAGTTTTTGCCACTCAGATGAGGCGCAACCACCAGTGAATCCATGATGTGCTTAACCATCATTTCCTGAGGATCGCGCACTGAGGTCAGGTTGTAGGCTTTGTTCCATTTGTCTAGCAGCCCGACATAATCGACGAGCTGCTGCTTTTGCTGTTCAGTTAGCGTGATGTCCGTGTTGGCTAACAGGGCTGTAAGTTGTTCTAATAACACAGTCTTCCGTTTGTTGTTACGCAGACTTGCGCAACAACCCTTGCTTTTTCAGATACACTAATAATAGCGAAATCGCAGCAGGGGTGATACCAGAAATACGAGACGCCTGGCCAATTGTTTGTGGTCTGGCTTCTGAGAGCTTTGCCACCACCTCATTTGACAGGCCACTGACCTGACTATAATCAAACTCTCCGGGAAGCAAGGTTTCTTCATGACGCAGTTGTTTGTTGATCTCATCCTGCTGACGCGCAATATAGCCCGCGTACTTGGTTTGGATCTCAACCTGTTCCAGTGCCTGAGTATTGTCCTGCTCACTGGCCAGGCCTTCAATCTGCATCAGATCTTTGTAACTGACTTCCGGGCGACGGATCAGATCCTCTAAACTGGCTTCACGGGTTAACGGCGACTTTAGCAATTCGTTCACCTGCGAAAGCGCCGGATGATCTTTATGGATCCAGGTATTGCGCAGTCGTTGCGTTTCCTGTTCCATCACTTCCAGCTTATTGTTGTATGCCGCCCAGCGCTCATCATCAACCAGCCCCAGCTCTCGGCCTTTTTCAGTCAGACGCAAATCGGCATTATCTTCACGCAGCAATAGACGGTATTCAGCACGACTGGTGAACATGCGATAAGGTTCTTTGGTCCCTAACGTTGCCAGGTCGTCGATCAACACACCGGTATAGGCCTGATCGCGACGCGGTGTCCAGGCTTCCAGGCCTTTTACTTGCAAGGCCGCATTCATACCCGCTATCAGACCTTGTGCACCGGCTTCTTCATATCCGGTAGTACCATTGATCTGGCCAGCAAAGAATAAACCATTAATGAATTTGGTTTCCAGAGACTGTTTCAGGTCGCGCGGATCGAAGAAATCATACTCGATGGCGTAACCAGGACGACAAATGTGCGCATTTTCAAAGCCCTGGATTGAACGCACGATCTCAAGCTGAATATCGAACGGCAAGCTGGTGGAAATACCGTTTGGATACAGTTCGTAAGAAGTCAGTCCTTCAGGCTCCACAAAGATCTGATGTTTCTCTTTGTCAGCAAAGCGGACTATTTTATCTTCAATTGATGGGCAGTAACGTGGTCCGATCCCCTCAATCACACCCGCATACATGGGCGAGCGGTGCAGGTTATCACGGATCACATCATGGGTTTTCTCGTTGGTATACGTGATATAGCAGGGGATCTGTTGTGGATGATCTGACGCTTTACCCATAAAAGAGAATACCGGTGTTGGCGTATCACCTGGCTGTGCCTGCATCACTGAAAAGTCTACGGTACGCGCATCAATACGTGGTGGCGTACCGGTTTTCAGTCGATCAACACGGAAAGGCAATTCACGTAAACGTTGTGCCAGAGCAATAGAGGGTGGATCGCCTGCACGACCACCTTTGAAGTTCTCCAGACCGATGTGGATCTGACCACCCAGGAAAGTCCCGACTGTCAGTACAACCGTTTCTGCACTGAAGCGCAGCCCCATCTGAGTAACAACGCCCTTAACCTGATCCTGTTCAACGATCAGATCATCACAGGATTGTTGGAAGATCTTCAGATTATCCTGATTTTGCAAGATCTCCTGGATCGCCGCTTTATACAGAGCGCGATCCGCCTGAGCACGTGTTGCCCGTACAGCTGGACCTTTAGAAGAGTTCAAAGTACGAAACTGGATCCCGCCCTTGTCGATCGCTTTGGCCATTGCGCCACCAAGAGCATCGATCTCTTTAACCAGATGACCTTTTCCGATCCCGCCGATCGCTGGGTTACAGGACATCTGTCCCAGGGTGTCCATATTGTGTGTTAACAATAAGGTATTCATGCCCATACGTGCTGCAGCCAACGCCGCTTCTGTACCAGCATGACCACCACCAACAACGATAACGTCAAAATGTTCGTGATAAATCATTTACGGGATCCTACTTAAAAACAACCAGCAAATTTCGAAAGGGTGCGTATTCTACCCAGAAAAACGCAGAAGTGAAACGTTTAAATTTTAATCAGAGCAAAAGGATCACTTAATAATATATAAGGATCTTTTTAAAGATCTTTTATTAGATCTTACTATTAGATCAGCCCTGATCTGTGAATAACGATGTATTCCTTATTTGATCCAAAGAGTTAGATCAGATCATATGATGTGAATTAGATCGGATCATCACGATGAAAAGCTTTGATCAAAGTAGCTATTTATTCACAAGGCAAGATCCGATGAAAACTATCCAATGGATAAGTATGCTTAGATCCGCAGTTAGATCAATGGTTATCCACAATACGATCTAAGAAAGGCCTATTTTGTGAATAACTTCTGTGTAAAAGATCTTACTGTAGATCCCTATACCTTACTGAGCTGCCAGGCTCAGCTGCTGTGTTAGCTCTGGTAACCAGGCAATGGCTGCATCTTCCGGCAATGCTTCGTCTTGTACATCGACCTTTAATACCGGTAAAAGCTGCTGCGCGCCTTTGTCTGTCAGTAACTGCGCACAATTACTGGCGGCCAGGTTATAGGTGTCATAACTTGAGTCGCCAATACCCACCACGGCAAACTGAATGTGGCTCAGATCATCATGCTGTGTCAGTTGCTCTATAAAAGGCAGCAGGTTATCCGGGTAATCGCCCGCACCATAAGTGGAAGTAACCACCAGCCACAGAGGATGCTGACAGGCGTTCAGATCTGGCTGTTCATGCAGATGTGTGCTGAATTCACTGGCATCGAGTTGCTCGGCAAGCTGCTCTGCGACGTATTCCGCACTGCCCATCTGACTGCCTATGATGATCTCAATATTGCGCATGACGCGGTGTACCCTGATTGCTGACTTTCGATCTATTCGCGACATCTTAATGACCTCACAACAGAAGTAAAGTCTTGATCTGAGTTTGGGATAAAAAAATCTTGCCTGATTTGTGTGCAAAGCAATGTGTTTTATAAATAGTTACTTAATAAACAATGGGTTAATAAAATATTCCAGCTACTAATTCAGTGTGCTAGTTGTGGATAAACCGCGTATATCCTGATGTTTTTTGGGGTTATAGGGTAAGACTAAAACGGCCGCTGAAGTGGTAAAATCGCTCTGTTTTTCGGCTTGTGGATAGTTTTGGGGGGATAAGTCGATCTTCAGCCAAAAGTGCATCCCAGTAGAGGATCTATAAACTTTGATCCATATAATAAAATAATCTAAAAAATGGCGATCTTTTTTTGGATCACAGCCCGGTTCGAGTTGGTTTATTAGGCCTGCAGCGTTAAGAAGCCACATTTACGGGTGGTGTATGGCGCAGCTGTGTGCGATTTATGAGCTTGTCGGAGTTGATACAGACTAGGGTGGAGCGTGTTTATGGCCATTATTATTGACTAAAACGGTGCAATTAAACTGGCCAGACTGCACGATATGACACCCGATCAGCAAAACCAAACTGGCCAGAGTAAATAAATAGAAATGGGTGAATTGCCGGGGGAGGGTGCGCAGGCCAGAGTGGCACTGCGCTAACAAAAGGTTATTTACCGATACAAAAAGAGCTGAAGATCTTACCGAGCAGGTCGTCGGAGGTGAATTCACCGGTGATCTCATTGAGATGTTGCTGGGTCAGGCGCAGCTCTTCTGCCAGGATCTCGCCGGCTATGTGCATTTCTAACTGAGTCTGGCCAATCTCCAGGTGCTCTGCGGCACGTTCTAACGCGTCGAGGTGACGGCGGCGTGCCATAAAGCCGCCCTCGGTTGCACCGGTAAAGCCGATACAGGCCTTAAGGTGTTCACGCAGCAGATCTATGCCTGTGCTGTCTTTGGCACTGAGGCGGATCAGGGCATGACCATGGTCGTGACTGGTGCCCGTGGGTTCACCACTGAGATCGACCTTGTTGCGGATCACTGTGATGTCCATGCCTTGTGGCAGCTGTTCAATGAATTCTGGCCAGATCCGGGCAGGATCGGTTTCATCGGTTTCGGTGCCGTCGACCATAAATAGCACGTGATCGGCTGCGCGGATCTCATCCCAGGCGCGCTCGATACCAATTTGCTCGACCTTATCTGGACTGTCGCGCAGACCTGCGGTATCTATAATGTGCAGCGGCATACCATCAATATGGATATGTTCTCTGAGGACATCCCGGGTGGTGCCGGCGATATCGGTCACAATGGCGGCTTCCCGGCCTGCCAGCGCATTGAGTAAGGAAGACTTACCTGCATTGGGGCGACCCGCGATCACCACTTTCATGCCTTCACGCATGATGCTGCCTTGTTTGGCTTGCTGACGCACCACGCCCAGCTGCTCTATGATGGCGCTGAGATCGCCGGCCACTTTGCCATCGGAAAGAAAGTCGATTTCTTCATCCGGAAAGTCAATTGCAGCCTCAACATACATGCGCAGATTGATCACCTGTTCCACCAGCGCATTGATGTGCTTTGAAAAGTCTCCCTGCAGCGAGTGCAGGGCGCTTTTGGCTGCCTGTTCACTGGTGGCATTGATCAAATCGGCAATGGCTTCGGCCTGAGTCAGATCCAGCTTGTCATTCATAAAGGCGCGCTCGGAGAATTCACCGGGCTTTGCCAGCCGCACACCGTTAATCTGACTGATCTCTTTAAGTAGCATATCCAACACCACCGGGCCGCCGTGGCCTTGCAGCTCCAGCACATCTTCGCCGGTAAAGGAGTTCGGGCCTTTAAAGAACAAAGCGATCCCCTGATCGAGTTGTTCACCCAGAAGGGTTTGGAATGGCAGATATTCTGCGTAACGGGTTTTCGGGCACTTGCCGAGTATTGTGTGGGCAACTTGTTCGGCCAGAGTCCCCGAAATTCGGATTATGCCGACGCCGCCCCGACCAGGTGCGGTCGCCTGTGCTGCAATGGTGTCTTGTGCGATCATGATGACCCTTGAAAGCAAACTCTAATTAGCGCTAAGTGTACAGCAAACGCGCGCTGTGAGGTATAGTAGAGGCGGTTCAGAGATAAGGATATAACTTGTGGTGGTATTTGCTCGGTATCGCTTTGACAGCGACAGCTTGGTATTAAAAAAAGATCAACACGTGGTGGTGCTACGCCCTAAAGTCGCCCAGTTATTGCAGTATTTATTGGCACGACCGCAGCAAGTGATATCTCGCGAGGCATTGCTGGAGGCAATGTGGCAACATGGTGAGTTTCGCGATGCAGCATTAACGCAAAGCATGGCGGAGCTGCGCCAGGCATTGGGTGATGATGCGCAGCAGCCCAGCTTTATCCGTACCGTACCGCAGCGGGGCTATCAATGGATCTGCCCGCTGACACAGCCAAAGCACAACAAGCACAAGGTGTTATTGAGTGCGCTGTTAAGTGCCTCCTTGCTGATTGGTGGCGGTGTTATTGCCCAGTTCACTTATACAGATCCTGCGCCGGTGTCGGCGCAGCTTGCCCATCCCGCTTTAACCATTTTGCCTCTGGACAACCAAACCGGGGTCGCCGCCAATACCTGGTGGGGCTATGCGCTGCACGCGGCATTGACGACACGATTGCAATCCGAATACCGTTTGATCCCGGCTGCGCAGTCGACGCAAGAGGATAATAGCAGGCAGGTTGAGCTCACCTTATCGCGCCAGCAACAGCGTTATGTACTGACTATTGAGACCGCTCGGCAACGGCAAAAAATCGTGGTTGAGCAGCTGGATATGGGGTTTGATGACGTCGCTGAGCAGGTCATTACGGCACTGGCGTTATTGCCCGATGGGCAAAATGCGCGTAAACCGGAGCAGGTCGCTTCGCAAGACTATTATCGTGGGTTACAGGCGCTGGATGAGCAGGGCAACAGGCTGGCTAAATCCTATTTTGAGGCAACCCTTATCCAGTATCCGCAGCATCTGGCTGCGCAACTAGAACTGGCGCGCATTGCCTGGCAACAAGGTGAGCTGGCGAAGGCATGGGCCTTGTTTACAGCGATGGATTTGAATGCTGCAGAGCCTGCCATACGAGTACGCCATTATCTGTACCTGGCGGAGTTTTATAAAGCCCTGGGCGATTATGCGCAGGCACAGACTGCCGTGCAGCATGGGCTGACGCTTGCGCAGCGTCACCAGTTGCTGGAGCAACTGGCCACAGCGTATCAGTTACAGGCCGAGCTGTTCTGGCTCACCCAGCAGTGGGATGACTACGCCAGGGCACTGAATTCTGCATACGCGTTAATTGGCAGCCGTGCTCTGGCGTATCGCGACGCGCAACAGGCTTTTTATCTGGCTAATCCGCCCGCCGCCGGGCCCGAAACCAAGCGTTTACTGGACTTAGAACGCAGCAAGCAAGTACTCGCCCAGTCGATAGCTTTTTACCGTCAGTCGCCTCGGCGCAATTTACTGGCACAGGCCTTATTTGCCTATGGGCAGAATTATCTGGTGCCGGTTGCACAGAGTGAGCCGAGCTTGTTAGAAGCGCTGGAGATTGCATCGGAACTGGGTGATGGTCATTTGAAAAAGCAAATACTCACTTACCTGGGATTTTACTATATTCAGTTACATCAGCGCGACAAGGCACTGGTTTATCTGGCACAGGTGGAGCCTGATCCGCAGTTTCTTCCCCACTATGAGTTACACTGGTTGCTGCGCGGCATGGCCATTATGGATGGTGCGCTGAATCAGGATGGCGCGCCGGGGCTTGCGACTGCCATAGAAACCTTTGAGCAGTTACTGGGCTGGGAGCAGGTATCCACACTCACCGCTGCGCATGCTCAGCTGATGCTGGGCTGGAGCCTGATAAAGCAAGGTGAGCTGGTACGGGCCGACGCGTTAGTGAGAAGCGCACAGGCGGTATATCAGCAGCTCAACCTGGTTGAGACTGAAGGCTATGCCCGTTACACACGTATGTATATTCATTTACGCCGGGGTGAGGCGAAACAGGCTCTGACTTTATTGTCTGCACCAGAGCAGGCCAGTCATCTGGAGCTTTTATATGGTGCGGTGGCGGCTTTTCTGGTTGAGGAGCATACGTTGTCAGAGCGACTCAGTGAGCAACTGGCCGCACGGCCCAACAGCGCAGCGCTGGTCAATCAGTTGAGCGAGATAAACGCAGCGCCTGAATCGTCCTTTGATCTGATCAGTACCATTATCGACAAACCCTACAGCGTGTATTGTCAGAGCAACTGGGCCCTATAAAGGAAAAGGCGGCACTTGATTTGCCCGGTAAATCACTTTGCCTTGCCTGTTTTGCACTACCCAGTAGGGTAAGTCTGTCACCTCAAAGCGCCTGAACAGCTGATTGTGGCGGTCAAAAACGATCTCATGATTGACGTTAAAACGCTGCTGATAGGCGCTGACCTGAGTTTGATCCACATAAAACGGCTTGATCACGGTTATTACCGGGTAGTCGATATTGGCTGACAGGTGGTTATTCTGTGCGATCCTGCGTTCGCAATTCGGGATATGCTGGAACGGACACAGGCTGTCGCTGAAGAATAATATCCGAAAGCCCGCACCCGGGCGGGTGGGATCAAAAGGATGCCCGGATAAAGTTTGAAGCGTTTTATCCTGAGCGGGCTGGTCTGCATGTGCTACCGTTGGGGCCTTGCTTAGCGCCTCCCGTTGGCGTACTTGGTTGCCCTCAACCACCAGCCGATAGGGGGTTTGCCTTACGCCATAGCGGATCGCCAGCTGATTGTGGGTGTCTATTTGCAGACCGTCATAGACAGGGAACAGCGCAGTGAACTGATCCACACTGGGTTTATCTATGTTGATGTCCGGATGCAGAAAGCGACGCTCGATATCGGCGTGTGGTTCGGGCAAGGGGGTTTGCTGCACGTACTCATCCCAGAGATTAATAAAGATGTACTCAACCGGGGCGGCGATTGACTGCTGGCTGAGCAAGAGCGCAGTCAGGCTCAGTAATAGGGTGATCGGGTTGTGTAACTTCATGGTTTGTCTCCTGCCAGTGTCGCCAGGTGTTGTCTGAGTTCATCGGTGAACAGGGCGCTGCGGTAAATCTCTTTGCCACTGGCATCGAGCAAAATATGCTGAGGTGTGCCGGTTACTCGATACTGGCGGGTAATGCTACCTGTTGCATCAAACACTGTGGGAAACTGATAGCCATAGCGGTTTAAATAGGTTTTCACGCCCTCGACGGTCTGATTAAAGCCCACATTGACGGCAATGACCTGATAACTTTCCTTTCGGTTTTCAAAGGCCTGCTGGAGCAGGGGCATCTCTTCTACACAATAGGCGCACCAGGTAGCCCAGAATTTCAGGTAAGTGACTTTGCCACTGCTTGAGACTGATTGATCGGCCACTGTTCTGGCCTGCAAAGGGAGATAAGGTTTTGCCGCGGCCGTGGTCGACAGTGCCAGTAACACGATGCCTGTGAGGAATGTCTTCATAATGGTCTCCATAATGGTTTGCTTGCGTTATAGCCAGCTCTTGCCGGCCTGAATAAGAAAATATTGCGCCATGATGAGCAGCAACAGCGCACTGATGGTGGGCATGTGATTGAGCCAGGCGCCTGCGCGCGGCAAACGCGTCACAAATTGACTGCTCAGTCCGGCCAGCAACAGCAGGGTGCTCATACCCAGTGCAAAGCTAAATAACAGCAGTGCCCCGAATATTGGCTGCCCGCTGGTGGCCACAAACAGCAGCAAACCACCGAGCACCGGAGAAGTGCAAGGTGCGGCCACCAGTGCACTGGTCATGCCCATCAGCAGCGCCCCCTGCGAGCCCTGAAATGCAGGGCCCGGTAAACGGGGTAGAGTCAGCCAGCCTTTATTGACCAGAGCCAGATACATGAGCAGATTGGCAAAACCAACCCGCACCCAGGGGTTGGAGGCCACTATCCCAAACAGACTGCCACTGTAGGCGGCAACGCCACCGAGTAGAGCATAGACAGCGGCAAAGCCGAGGCAATACTGCAGCGGTGCCAGTGTCTGGCTGCGGTATCTGGTCAGTGAGGCCAGGGTAATGGGCAGCAGAGGATATACGCAGGGCGTAAAGCTGGTCAGTACACCGCTGAATAAGGCCATAGGTAATAACCACCAGCTTAGGTGCGGTGTGTTTAATGCGTCTAACAGAGGGGGTTCCAACATACAGTGCTCGCTAAGTTGTTACGATGCAGCGCAGCGTGCTACATGGACCTCACTCTGCCTATCAAAGTGGCATAAAATCCACCTAAAATTTTATCAAGATATTGATTTTAATGATTAAGCTGAGCTGAGAGACTGTGAGACTGTTGGGTAGTAATTGCAGACATAAAAAAACGGCCCGCGATGGACCGTTTCTTGTTTATCTGTATTGCGTATTAACCGCGGACCTTCATGCCCTTTTTCTCCATGCCACGATAGATATACAGCATCTGGGCAATTGAGATCAGGTTAGAGACTAGCCAGTACAACACCAGACCAGACGGGAACCAGATAAAGAACACTGAGAAGATAACCGGCATCCAAGTCATCATCTTTTGCTGCATTGGATCCGTCACTGTCATAGGTTGCAGCTTCTGAGTCAGGAACATACTGGCACCAAACAGGATAGGCAGTACATAGTACGGGTCTTTTGAAGACAGGTCTGTCAGCCACAGCATAAACTCGGCATGACGCAGCTCTGTTGATTCCAGGAATACATAGAATAGCGCCAGGAAGATAGGCATTTGCAGTAACAGTGGGAAGCAGCCGCCCATAGGGTTTACTTTTTCCTTACGGTACATCTCCATCATTGCCTGACCGAATTTCTGACGGTCATCGCCATAGCGCTCTTTCAGAGCCTGCATTTTCGGCTGTAGCATACGCATTTTAGCCATTGAGGTGTATTGCGCTTTGGTAAGTGGGTATAGCAACGTTTTTACGATTAAGGTAATCGCAATGATGGCCAGACCCCAGTTACCGATAATGCTGTGCAGGAACTTCAGCAAACTCAGTAGTGGCTGAGAGATAAACCATAACCAACCGTAGTCGACTGTCAGATCCAGGTCTTCATGCAGCGCTTCCAGTGCGTCAGTGTCTTTTGGACCCATGTAGTAAGTGGCGGTGAGCTGTGCAGTGCCATTGGCCTGAATATTGGTTGCTTCGCCTTTTACACCTATGATGCTGTTGTTATTACGCAGTGAGCTGTAAATGGTGTTGTTCTTTTCCTGACCTGGTACCCAGGCACTCACAAAGTAATGCTGAATAAAGGCAACGTAACCGCCCTGAGTATTTTTATTCAGGTTAGCATCGGCCATATCAGAGAAAGAGTATTTCTCATAAGGCTCTTCGCTGGTGCCATAGGCTGCGCCCAGATAAGTCTGGTCAACCATGCTGCCTTTTTCCTGAACGGTGCGCTTGATTTGGGTATACAGTTGCACCTGCACTGGATCAGCCGTTGGGTTAGTCACATCGTATTCCAGTGCCACATCATACTGACCTGGTTTGAATACAAAGGTTTTGCTGAACTGAACGCCTTTACTGTCAACAAACGTCAGCGGTACACGCAGCTCATCACCGTTTAATGTGTAGCTGGTTTGTTCGCTTTGATAGACCGGGCGACCCTGGCTTGATGCATCCGGGCCATTCAGGCCAATCAAACCGCTTTGCGCAAAGTACTCTTTGCCTTCAAACTCACCCAGTAACAGGTAAGGCTGGTCGCTGCCATGGGTTTCGGCGTGTTGTAGTAATTTCGCCTCAACAATGTCACCGCCACGGGTGTCGATTTTCACTGCCAGTACATCAGTGGTTACCGAAATGACTGAGCGAGTAGCCACAGTGGCCTGCATTGGCACATCAGCCTGACTGGAAGCCGGTACATCGGCCTGGTCATTGTTTGCGGGGCCGGCCACTTGTTGTGTGACGGCACTGGTATCAGCATTGGCTGCGGTTTGTTCCTTTGACCACTCTGTAAAGAGTAAAAAGGTAACCAGCAGCAAGCCGATAAATAAAAACGTGCGTTGCGATTCCATAACAGCTCTTATTTCTCGTGTTGTTTATCTTGCGTTGATTTAGCAGGCACGGGATCAGACCCGCCTGCACTTAAAGGGTGACATTTTAATATGCGTTTAAGCGCTAACCAACTCCCTTTTGCAATTCCATGTAAATTAATTGCCTGAATTGCATAGTGAGAGCAAGTTGGGGTATAGCGACAGTGTGGTCCCAACAGCGGACTAATCAATTGCTGATAAAAACGGATCACACCTAATAGCAGTGTTTTGATCAGTCTCTGGCATACCTTAAATGGCCACTGGATCCACTTTATACATTGCTGCCTCAGGCGCGATGATAGTGTGGAAGGGGAGTGATTCATGATGATGCCGTCAGAACTGATAACCAATCCCCAAGAAACAGCGGGAAATTGGCGATTAAAAGGTGAGCTAACTTTACCTTATCGGGGTCAAAATAGCCATTGAGCCCCATGCGATTTTAGCGAATTCACTGTAAGTTGAACTCGACCAGTCGTCGTTTTCGTGGGTTTATAGTGCAAATTGAGTCTATAAGTTGCGCGGCAAACACAGCGCTGGCTGAGAGCGTGCAGACACGATAAATCAGCATACATTAGTGTACTGTGATGTTAAGACTGTTTGGGGCTACGCTGTTTAGACGCAGGGCGCTTTTTATTGTGGCGTTTATGAGGTGGTGGCTTAGGTGCACCTGGTTTACAGCGTTCATTCACTTTACGCCATAATTTTGCCAGTTGTTTGCTTAGCTCTTCATTTGTTTGCTCGTCTACGCCAGTTTTGACCATCAGCACGATATCTATGTTATCCAGCTTATGACGGTTTAAGCGAAAGCTTTCACGGGCAAGACGTTTAATACGATTACGTTGACAGGCTTTTTTACAGCGTTTTTTAGCAACAGTGAGTCCAAGACGCGGGTGTCCAACATCATTGGGTTTAGCTAACAAAGTAAAGTAGGGAGTTGCTGCGCGAGCGGGTTCGTTAAATACTCGGGAGTAATGCGAGGGAGTTAACAGACGTAACTCCCTGCTGAAGCTAAAGTCTTCCACTTATATATTAAGCAGAAAGTACTTTACGGCCTCTAGCACGACGACGCGCTAGTACTTTACGGCCATTCTTCGTTGCCATACGTGCACGGAAACCGTGAGTACGCTTGCGTTTAAGAACGCTAGGTTGAAAAGTTCTTTTCATAACTAATCCATCCGATCGGTTAAAGTTTAAAACATCCTATGCAGGTCGCGATCCTGGCACAGGTGCCATTGCGAGCGCGAGATATTAATGCCGCGGCGTAGGAAAGTCAATCATAATCGCGCCATCAAGCATAGATTTTAGCCAGAAATAACAAAAAACGGTCATTCGCCTTGCTATCGCCAGAGAAAAACAAGCCACATTATACCTATATAAAGAATAGAGTGGGATCTAAATCCTCGCATTCGCGATCCGGCACTTAATTTAGATCGGATCTGAGTGGTGGGTGAGTGTGATCAACTCAGATCGGATCAAAGTTGGGTTTTCCACATGCCTTGGGTGAAATATGGCAACATCCTCTGGAAAACTTAAAATGATCGTGTTTTTTTGATGAGATCTTGGTGTATTTTTGCTAAGATCAGTAAACAGGGTGAAAAATAAAATGTCAATAAAAACAAGCGGATGAGTTTGTTTCTGGGAAAGATCCTGAATTTTAAAAAAGTCAATATTGATGTTGTGGATAAGATCCCCTCATAATACCCGGCTTCCACCTATGTATTTATGATAATAAACAAGCATTTCCGTCGATCCTTTGGATTAGCTGTGTATAACCTTGTTGGTAAATCCTGCGATATCCTGAGTTTTTATGTACGGGAATATTAACTATTTCGGAGTGCGACGTGTATCTGTCGGTTTGGCAAAGTTGTTTATATGTTTTGCAAGATGAGCTGCCTTCTCAGCAGTTCAACATGTGGGTGCGACCACTACAAGCAGAAAGTACCGAAGATACCTTAACCATCTATGCGCCAAATCGGTTTGTTTTGGACTGGGTGAGAGAAAAGTATTTAAACCGCATCAGTGAATTGCTGACGGAAATCTGTGGTGACGAAGCGCCGGAGCTGCGTTTTGATGTTGGTAGTAAGCCTATTGGTGCAGTCAATAATAGTGGCCCCGCTTCTGGCGAGAGTGGCCAAAGTGTCCAGGCCGGAAGTGTTGCTAAGCCGGTTGTATCAACGGCGGGTGCCCCAAGTACCGCTAAAGTTGAACCTGCCCCTAAATCTGGGGTGAAGTCCAATATAAAAGAAAACTACACGTTTGATAATTTTGTTGAGGGTAAATCGAACCAGCTGGCAAAAGCGGCTGCAACTCAGGTTGCTGATAACCCGGGTTCCGCGTTTAACCCGGTTTTTATTTACGGCGGTACAGGTTTGGGCAAAACCCATCTGTTACACGCGGTAGGTAACGGCATCATAGATAA
This sequence comes from Pseudoalteromonas rubra, assembly GCF_005887115.1. GTDB lineage: Bacteria > Pseudomonadota > Gammaproteobacteria > Enterobacterales > Alteromonadaceae > Pseudoalteromonas > Pseudoalteromonas rubra_F. The sequence goes on from NZ_PNCJ01000028.1 coordinate 32,703, forward strand.
AAAGCCAGACGCAAAAATTGTCTACATGCATTCTGAACGTTTTGTTCAGGACATGGTTAAAGCGTTACAGAACAATGCCATTGAAGAATTTAAGCGTTACTACCGCAGTGTTGATGCGCTGATGATCGACGACATTCAGTTTTTTGCCAATAAAGAGCGATCGCAGGAAGAATTCTTCCACACTTTTAATGCCTTATTAGAGGGCAACCAGCAGATCATTCTTACGTCGGACAGATACCCAAAAGAAATTGAAGGGGTTGAAGATCGACTTAAGTCTCGCTTTGGCTGGGGCCTGACGATTGCCATAGAGCCTCCGGAATTGGAGACACGTGTTGCCATTTTGATGAAAAAGGCACAGCAGAGTAATATCAATCTGCCTCATGAAGTGGCCTTTTTTATTGCCAAAAAGTTACGCTCCAACGTGCGTGAATTGGAAGGCGCACTGAACCGAGTGATTGCTAATGCGAACTTTACCGGCAGGCCCATTTCCATTGAATTTGTAAAAGAAGCGCTGCGCGATTTGCTTGCACTTCAGGATAAGCTAGTCACGATTGATAATATTCAACGTACTGTGGCCGAGTACTACCGGATCCGAGTATCTGACTTATTGTCTAAGCGTCGGAGTCGCTCAGTTGCCCGACCAAGACAAGTGGCGATGGCGTTGTCTAAAGAACTAACCAATCACAGTTTGCCTGAAATTGGTGATGCTTTTGGCGGGCGCGATCACACAACCGTGCTACACGCGTGTCGCAAAGTGAAAGCACTGCGTGATGAAAGTCACGAAGTGAAAGAAGATTATCAAAACCTGATCAGAACATTGTCGTCTTAAGGGCCTAGTATGCAAATTACGATTTCAAGAGAACAGTTTTTAAAACCCTTGATGCAGGTCTCGGGTGCCATTGAGCGAAAACACACACTACCTATTTTATCCAACGTGCTGGTTGAGGTAAAAGAGGGTGTGTTGTCTATGACGGGCACTGACTTAGAGATTGAATTGGTTGCGAAAGTCACATTGGAAGAGCAAGTTGCCAATGCGAGTATTACTTTGCCTGCAAAGAAGTTGCTCGATATCTGTAAGAGTTTGCCAGATGGGTCTTTGCTGCAATTAAGCAGCCAGGAACATCAATTGCTCTTGACCAGTGGCCAAAGTCGTTTCTCTTTGACAACTTTGGCTGCAGAAGATTTTCCTAATCTTGAGCAGTGGGATGGTGAAGTTGAATTTCAGATCACACGGTCAGAACTACGCCAACTGCTTGAAGCAACACATTTCTCGATGGCTAATCAGGACGTACGTTACTATTTGAACGGTATGTCCTTTGAAGTCGACAACAGTGAAATTAAAACGGTCGCAACCGATGGTCACCGTCTTGCGATTGCGCAACACCAGTTAGCAGAATCACTTAATACACAACGCCAATTGATCATCCCGCGTAAAGGTGTTCAAGAGATCATGCGTTTGTTGCCAGCAGACGATGAGCCTTTGACCATCCAGTTTGGTAGTAATCATATTCGTATTTTAGATCCAGAGTTTACGTTGACCAGTAAGCTGGTGGATGGGCGCTTCCCAGATTATCGCCGAGTATTACCTCGTGGTGGGGACAAGTTGGTGAATGCGAACCGAGAATGGCTACGCAGTGCATTTCAACGTGTATCCATCCTGTCGAACGAAAAGTTCCGTGGTGTTCGTCTTAACCTGTCGAATAGCCTGTTAAAGATCAGTGCTAATAACCCTGAGCAAGAACAGGCGGAAGAAACCGTAGAGGTTGAGTATCAGGGTGATGATCTGGAAATTGGTTTTAACGTGTCATATTTGCTGGATGTATTAAACACGCTTAAAACGGAAGATGTGCAGTTTACATTAGCTGATACCAACAGCAGCGCCCTGATCGAAGGGGCAAGCGATGATTCGGCAATGTATGTCGTTATGCCGATGCGCCTTTAGAAGTTAGGTGTGTACTCTTAAATGAGTTTAAATCAAATTAGCCTCAATAACTTTCGTAATATTGAGGCCCTTTCTTTCTCGCCGAGCGACCAGATCAATATCATTTTAGGTGAAAACGGCAGCGGAAAAACCAGCCTGCTTGAGGCCATTTATTTCCTTTCCAATGGACGCTCATTTAGAACCAACAAGCACAAACTTATGATCCGTCATGAACAGGATAAATGTGTCGTTCATGGAAAAAAACAACTTCATAGTTTGTCTATTCCTATTGGTATTAGCAAAGATCTTCAAGGCGAAACCCAGTTACGGATCCAAGGCCAGTCGAGTAGAAAAATCGCTGAATTGGCGCAGATTTTACCAACACAGGTGATAACGCCAGAAAGCTATGAATTGTTTTTTGGTGGTCCAAAAGAGCGGAGAAAATTTCTAGATCTTGGGGTGTTCCACGTGGAACATCAGTTTTATAGCGTCTGGAAAAACTTCAATCAGGTACTCAAACAACGCAATGCTCTACTTAAATCGAAGCCAGCCCAGTACCAGCTTCAGATACGTACCTGGGACAGAGAGTTTATACGTCTGGCAGAGCAAATAAATATGTTCAGAAAGGCGTATATAAGTAGGTTTGAGCGTCATTTTTTTGATAAGATAGGGGATATAAGCCCCATCTTTAAAGGCCTTGAAATGCGCTATGACGCTGGCTGGAAAGGGGACTTAGCTGATGTGCTAAACGCCCAACTGGAGCGGGATAGCAAGCTTGGCTATACAACTAAGGGGCCACATAAAGCCGATTTTAATTTTTATGCAAATGGTCACGGGGTTGAAAATATACTGTCTCGGGGTCAGTTAAAGTTGACTCTTTATGCGCTAAAGATCGCACAGAATAACTTGATTGAGGCCGAGACCGAGAAGCAATCCATATTGCTGATCGACGATTTACCTTCGGAGCTAAGCCAGGATACGATGCTCAGCATCGCGCACTTACTTGCAGAATGTCAGTCACAACTGTTTATTACTGCAATAGACTCTGAAAGTATCCAGGCCATTGTGGAACCCATGAAACGAAATGTTGAGATGTTCCACGTGGAACATGGCCGCTTAATAACAAAATAATTGGAATACACCATGTCTGATAATTACGATTCATCGAGTATTAAAGTACTGAAGGGATTGGATGCGGTAAGGAAGCGTCCGGGAATGTATATCGGGGACACTGATGATGGTACTGGACTACATCACATGGTCTTCGAAGTCGTTGATAACTCAATCGACGAAGCGTTAGCAGGACACTGTGACGATATCTTCGTTACCATCCATACCGATGGTTCTGTGTCAGTACGCGATAATGGCCGTGGTATCCCAACGGAACTGCACCCAGAAGAAGGGGTATCTGCGGCAGAAGTCATCATGACCGTGCTACATGCAGGTGGTAAGTTCGATGACAACTCTTATAAAGTATCAGGTGGCCTACACGGCGTAGGTGTTTCTGTTGTAAATGCACTATCAGAAAAACTACAACTAACAATTCGCCGTGATGGCAAAGTGCATCAGCAGAAATACACTATGGGTGTACCAGATGCGCCACTGGGTGTGATTGGCGAAGCTGAGAGTACGGGAACTGAGCTGAGATTCTGGCCAAGTGCTGAGACTTTCTCTGATACTAACTTTCACTATGATATTTTAGCAAAGCGGCTACGTGAGCTTTCTTTCCTGAACTCTGGTGTGAGCATCATCCTCAGCGATGAGCGTGAAGAAAATAAGCAAGACCATTTTAAGTACGAAGGTGGTATTCAGGCGTTTGTTGAATACCTGAATCGCAAAAAAACACCTGTTCATCAAAATGTATTCAACTTCACTTCAGAACGTGAAGATGGCATAAGTGTTGAAGTATCCATGCAGTGGAATGATGGATTCCAGGAAAATATTTACTGCTTTACTAACAACATTCCTCAGCGTGATGGCGGTACACACTTAGCGGGCTTCCGTAGTGCCCTGACTCGTACGCTAAACAACTACATGGAAAAAGAAGGCTTTAACAAGAAAGCGAAAACAGCAAGCAACGCGACAGGTGATGACGCGCGTGAAGGCTTAACGGCTGTCGTGAGTGTTAAAGTGCCTGATCCAAAATTTTCGTCTCAGACTAAAGACAAGCTTGTTTCAAGTGAGGTGAAAGGTGCGGTTGAACAAGCAATGGCTGAAAAACTAACTGAGTATCTACTAGAAAACCCGGGTGATGCTAAAACAGTTGTAAGCAAAATCATTGATGCGGCACGTGCCCGTGAAGCTGCGCGTAAAGCGCGTGAAATGACACGTCGTAAAGGCGCCATGGACTTGGCAGGCCTGCCGGGCAAACTGGCAGACTGTCAGGAACGCGATCCGGCTGAATCTGAACTCTACATCGTGGAGGGTGACTCAGCAGGCGGATCGGCTAAACAGGGCCGTAACCGTAAGAACCAGGCAATTTTGCCTTTGAAAGGTAAGATCCTGAACGTTGAAAAGGCACGTTTCGATAAGATGCTGTCTTCACAGGAAGTCGCGACACTTATCACGGCTTTGGGGTGTGGTATTGGCCGTGACGAATACGACCCGGAAAAGCTGCGTTATCACCGTATCATTATCATGACCGATGCAGACGTCGACGGTTCGCACATTCGTACGCTGCTGTTGACCTTCTTCTATCGTCAAATGCCAGAAATCATCGAACGTGGTTATGTGTATATCGCACAGCCACCACTTTATAAGGTGAAAAAAGGCAAACAAGAGCGTTATATTAAAGATGACCACGCTCTGACAGATTACCTGACGACCTTAGCGCTGGATGGCGCAAGCATCTACTCAAGTGAAGGTGCAGAGGCCATCTCGGGTAACCGTCTGGAAAATATGGTGCATGATTATCAGAAAACTCTGAATGTCATCGACCGCCTGACGCGTAAATATCCGCGTGCAATGATGTCTCGTCTGTTATACCAGAATGAGCTGAGCGAAGCCGATCTGAGTGATGAAGCGAAAGTAACGAGCTGGATTCAGGCGTTCGTTGCTGATCTGGACAAACATGATGAAGATGCCACTATCTACAGCGCTGAAGTGAGCTATGATGATGAGCGTCATATGTACTACCCAGTGGTCAATATCCGCCAGCACGGCGTAGATAAAGCATATACACTGAACTATGACTTCATTACCTCGAAAGACTATGTACGTATTGTAAATACAGGTAAGGCCGTAGCTAATCTGATCAGCGAAGGTGGTTATGTACAGCGGGGTGAAAAGACCCAACCTGTCGAAACATTCGCAGAATCACTGGACTGGTTGATTGCTGAGTCTAAGCGTGGCTTGTATACACAACGCTATAAAGGGTTAGGTGAGATGAACCCTGATCAGTTGTGGGAAACCACTATGGATCCTACAGCACGTCGTATGTTACGAGTGACCATTGAAGATGCCATTGCGGCCGACCAGTTGTTCGCAACTCTGATGGGTGATCAGGTTGAGCCTCGTCGCGATTTCATCGAGCAAAATGCGCTACGTGTTGTAAACCTAGATGTATAAATAAGAGCGTGTGTGAGTGCTCATCATTGATGATATAGAGCCTCACAATTCATGACACTCGTCAAAAAGCCACCTCTCACAGGGTGGCTTTTTTGCGTCCTGGGAAGAGCATTGTGACAAAGGAGAGAAGTACCGCTTCTTAAACCCGACATCATTTTGAGTACGGGTAAGCGGTATTTTTACGCGCTTTTTTAGTGATAACGCTTAAAACAGCGCGGCGCTCGCGGTATACTGAGCATAATTTTCAGACATAATTAGCCCGATACTTTGCGGTATTTATTGCGCAAATCGGGTTCCATGTACCATACAAAAATAAGCCAACTATGCAAAAATACGATATCAAAACCTTCCAAGGGTTGATCCTGGCTTTACAGGACTATTGGGCACAGCAAGGCTGTGTGATCGCGCAGCCACTGGATATGGAAGTGGGTGCGGGGACGTTTCATCCGCTGACTTTCCTCAAGTCGATTGGCCCGGAGCCAATGTCGAGCGCGTATGTACAACCTTGTCGTCGCCCGACTGATGGTCGTTACGGTGAAAACCCAAACCGTCTGCAGCACTACTATCAATTCCAGGTGGTATTGAAGCCATCACCTGAAAACATTCAGGAGCTGTACCTAGGATCTCTGGAAGCGCTTGGCATCGATACCCTGACTCATGAAGTGCGTTTCGTTGAAGATAACTGGGAATCACCAACTCTGGGTGCCTGGGGTCTGGGTTGGGAAGTTTGGCTCAATGGTATGGAAGTGACTCAGTTTACATATTTCCAGCAAGTCGGTGGCCTGGAATGTTCGCCGGTTACGGGTGAAATCACTTATGGTTTAGAGCGACTTGCAATGTATATACAAGGTGTGGACAGCATCTATGACTTGGTCTGGACTGATGGTCCTATGGGCCGTGTGACTTATGGTGACGTGTTCCATCAGAACGAAGTCGAGCAGTCGACTTACAACTTTGAACATGCGGATGTTGACGCTTTGTTTAAGCAGTTCGACCAGTGCGAACTGGAAAGTCAGAAGCTGATCGAAGCGGGACTGCCATTGCCGGCTTATGAGCAGGTGATGAAGGCATCACACGCATTCAATCTGTTGGATGCCCGTCATGCGATTTCTGTGACAGAACGCCAGCGTTATATTTTACGTGTGCGTGCACTGTCTAAGGCCTGTGCTCAGGCTTACTATGAGGCCCGTGAGGCACTCGGATTCCCGCTTTGTAAGGATTAATCATGACCACAGAAAATCTACTCGTTGAAATTGGTACTGAAGAGTTACCACCAAAAGCCTTACGCAAGCTGGCAGAATCATTTGCCGAAAATATGCAGGTTGAACTGACAGGGCTTGAGCTGACATTTGAAGATATAAGCTGGTACGCGTCACCACGTCGTCTGGGTTTAAAGGTAATTAGCCTGCAAACTCAGCAACAGGACAAAGTGGTTGAGAAGCGCGGTCCGGCAACGAAAGCGGCGTTTGATGCCGACGGTAATCCAACCAAAGCAGCGATGGGCTGGGCACGTGGTTGTGGTATTGAAGTATCAGAAGCCGAGACACTGGAAACCGACAAAGGTGCCTGGTTGCTACACCGTGCAACCGTAGAGGGTCAGCAGACAAGCGCTTTGTTGTCTGATGCCATTGCAAAGTCATTAGCAAAACTACCTATCCCAAAACCAATGCGCTGGGGTGCTAATAAAACGCAATTTATCCGCCCGGTGCACACCGTGGCTGCGTTACTTGGCAGTGAAGTTGTAACTGGCGAAGTATTAGGTAAAGCCATTTCAAACCAGCTGCAGGGTCACCGCTTTCACCACCCTGAGCGGGTGAGCATTAACCACGCCGATGAAGCGTTTGAGACCCTGAAAGGGGCGTATGTCATTGCTGACTACGAAGCAAGAAAGGCACTTATCCGTGAGCAGATCAATGCCGAGGCTGACAAGCTGGGCGCGGTTGTGGCGATGGATGAAGACCTGCTGGAAGAAGTGACTGCCCTGGTTGAGTGGCCGGTCACTTTGGTGGCGTCGTTTGAGGAAGAATTCCTGTCGGTCCCTGCGGAAGCGCTGATCTATACGATGAAGGACGATCAGAAATACTTCCCGCTACTGGATAAGGCGGGCAAGCTGATCAACAAATTCCTGTTTGTCTCAAACATTGAAAGTAAAGACCCGAGTGTTGTTATTTCAGGTAACGAGAAAGTAGTTCGTCCGCGTCTGGCGGATGCGCAGTTCTTCTTTGAGACAGATAAGAAGAAAACCCTGGAGAGCCGTCTGGAGTCTCTGGGCACGGTCTTGTTCCAAAAACAGCTGGGCACATTAAAAGACAAGTCCGAGCGTATCGCTGCTTTGGCTGGCTTTATTGCTGAGCAATTGGGTGCGGATAAAGCACTGGCTGAACGCGCTGGTTTGTTGAGTAAAACGGATCTGATGACTGAAATGGTCATGGAGTTCACCGATGTGCAGGGCGTGATGGGCATGCACTATGCACGCATCGACGGTGAAGCCGAAGAGGTCGCTGTTGCACAGAATGAGCAATATATGCCGCGCTTTGCGGGCGATGCCCTGCCGTCAAACCCAATCAGTTGTGCCGTGGCACTGGCAGACAAGTTCGATACCCTGGTTGGGATCTTCGGCATTGGCCAAATCCCTAAAGGCGACAAAGACCCGTTTGCGCTGCGCCGTGCTGCCATTGGTGCGTTGCGTATCATGGTTGAAAAAGAACTCGAGCTGGATATTCATGCACTGGTCGAAAAGTCTCGTACATTGTTCGGCGACAAGCTGAGCAACGACAATGTAGCCGAAGAGGTGTTTGAGTTCATGCTGGGCCGTTTCCGTGCCTGGTATCAGGATGAGGGGATCGCTGTTGATGTGATCCAGGCCGTGCTGGCGCGTCGTCCTTCTCAGCCGGTTGACTTTGACCGTCGCGTGAAAGCGGTAAGCCATTTCAGAACGTTAGATCAGGCAGAAGCGTTGGCCGCAGCAAATAAGCGCGTTAACAATATTCTCGCGAAAAACAATGTGACCAGCGACGCTGAAATCAATACGGCGTTGTTGTCAGAAGCCGCTGAGCAGCAACTGGCGAAAGAAGTGGCTGCACTGACTGCCGAACTGGCTCCAGTCTATGCACAAGGTGATTATCAGCAAGCACTGACGCGTTTGGCAAGTTTGCGTGAAGCGGTAGATAACTTCTTTGATAACGTCATGGTCATGGCTGATGATGAAGCGGTGAAGCAAAACCGCCTCGCACTGCTTAGCCAGCTGAGCCGTTTGTTCCTCAACACGGCGGACATCTCTGTCTTACAAAACTAAGGCAGCCAATCTTAAAACAAGCCAGCATTCGTGCTGGCTTTTATTTTTGTGATCGGGATTAACAATGAAACAGCATATCATTGCGTTAGTAATGGCATTGGGTTTAAGCGCCTGTTCGACGGCCCCACAACATCAGCCAGTGGATAATTCCTCTGGGCAGGTGACAACCAGCACCGGTGCGTCTCTTGTGATGGACAGGCCGATGTATTTGCGTGGCGATTTTACTTTGTGGGATGCAGACGAAGTCTATCGGCTAACACAGACTCAGACGGGAATGTACAGTGTACGGGTACGCTTTATGAGTCCCGGAAAAGTGTACGAATTTAAAGTCGCTGATGCGACATGGACGCCGGGTTACAACTGCGGCTTTCGCTATGATGGCAAAGTGAGTCTGGGTAAACCGGTTATTGCGGATTGTGACACTGTCTACAATTACTTTGGATTTATACCCGACAGAAAGGGATGGTATCGAATTTCGCTGGATTTAAGAGGCGCTACGCCACAGATCATAGTGCAGCGTGATTAATACCAATTTCAGTTAATATCGGGAAAGATAAATTTGTTGTGTAATTTATTTTGATTGAATATTGAGCTTTTTGAATTGTTTTGTTATTGTTAATTGCGAGTTAAACAATATAAAAACAAGGAAATACAATGAAAATCAAACTAAATAAAAAAGCAGTAAAACAACTTTCTGGCAAGCAAGTTCTGGCCGAGCAGGCGACACCGGCGATCAATGGTGGTAATCCACAACAAGAATTAGCGACCTGGCATCGTGGTTGGATCTCTTGCGTTGAATGTCCAATTCTCGTGTAGTCCGAGCATTAAAATAGCTGGTGGGGTTGTTGCACCAGCTTTGCGGTTATTTCCCTTTCTTCACCAGATAGCGATAAGGGACGCTATCCACTTCTTTAGCCACCAGAGTGTGATCCATAAATTCACAGAAACTGGGAATATCCCGGGTGGTAGACGGGTCGTCTGCCAGGATCACCAGGGTTTCACCCTCCTGCATTTTTCTCACCTTGCCACGGATCATCATCACGGGCTCAGGGCATCGTAAGCCAATCGCATCGAGAGTGTGGTCAGTGTTGTCAAAGTTCATGGCAGTACCCTTCAAAAATAAAGTGTCTATTCTAGCGCGCCTGAAGTGACAAATAAATATGCAAGTTCAGATACCCGATCACGAAAAAAGGCAAGCTACACGAAGCAGCTTGCCTTGGTCACCAAGTTAAATCTTAGGGAATGTTGTTTAGTTTAGTCTTCAACTCGCTCGAAGACGGTCGCAATGCCCTGACCCAGACCGATACACATGGTCGCCAGGCCATACTTAGCGCCTTTGTCTTCCATTATATGGATCAAAGACGTGCTGATCCGTGAGCCTGAACAGCCCAGCGGGTGACCCAGCGCAATGGCGCCGCCATTGAGGTTCACTTTCTCGTCAGCCACATCCAGTAAGCCCAGATCTTTCAGTACCGGTAAAGACTGCGCGGCAAAAGCTTCATTCAGTTCAGCTACATCAATGTCTTCAATGCTCAAACCTGCTTGCTTCAGTGCCTTCTGGCTGGCAGGAACCGGACCGTAACCCATGATAGATGGATCGCAACCTGCAACCGCCATCGACTTAACGCGTGCACGAATTGGCAGGCCCAATTCTTTGGCCTTCGACTCACTCATGACCAGCATGGCTGAAGCGCCGTCAGACAGAGCCGATGACGTACCTGCGGTCACCGTGCCCGAAGCCGGGTTGAATACAGGGCGTAACTGGCTCAGGCCTTCCATGGTGGTTTCCGGACGGATCACTTCGTCGTGTTCAACCAGTACTGGCGCACCATCGGCATCATGACCTTCCATTGGTAAAATTTCACGCGCAAAACGGCCTTCAACCGTGGCTGCATGGGCGCGCTGATGTGAGCGCACTGCAAAGGCATCCTGTTGCTCACGGTTAATACCGTGCAGGGTGGCCAGGTATTCCGCAGTCAGACCCATAACACCGGCGGCTTGTGCAACTGAAGTCGACAGACCCGGGTGGAAGTCATTACCGTGCGTCATAGGAACGTGGCCCATGTGCTCAACACCCCCGATCAGGTAGGTATCGCCGGCGCCAGTCATAATCGCACGTGCTGCATCATGCAGTGCCTGCATGGATGAACCACATAAGCGGTTTACCGTGACTGCAGGTACTGTGTGTGGAATACCTGCCAGCAGGGCGGCATTACGGCCTACGTTAAAACCTTGCTCCAGGGTTTGTTGTACACACCCCCAGTAAATGTCATCGATAGAATCCGGTGCCACTGCCGGGTTGCGATCCAGCAGGCCTTTCATCAGGTGGGCACTGAGGTCTTCAGCACGTTTGTGTTTGAACACACCGCCCTTGGAGCGGCCCATCGGCGTACGAATACAATCTACGATTACTGCCTGTTCCATGTTACTGACCCTCCACTTTGTAGAATACTTTACCGGCAGCTGCCCACTCACGGGTTTGCTCCGACACCTGATAGATTTCGCCTAAGTGTGCGTACTTATCGGCGATTTTCACGAACTCAGCCAGACCCAGTTGATCCAGATAACGGAATGCACCACCACGGAACGGTGGGAAGCCAATGCCGTAGATCAGTGCCATATCGGCTTCTTGCGGTGAGGCTACAATGCCTTCTTGCAGACACAACAGAACTTCGTTGATCATCGGTACCATACAGCGCTCGATGATAGTTTGTTTGTCAAACTGTGCCGGTGCGTCACAAATCTCGCTCAGCAGGGCAACAGCGTCAGCGTCTTTGCTCTTCTTCAGGCGGCCTTTGCGATCCGGTGCATACTGGTAGAAGCCTTTCTGGTTCTTCTGTCCATAGCGATTCGCGTTGGCCAGGTGGGCAACTGGATCTTTTTCCTGGCGTGCCATGCGGGTTGGGAAACCATCCGCCATGACGCCGGTACAGTGGTTGGCTGTGTCGATCCCAACAACGTCCAGCAGGTAAGCCGGGCCCATAGGCCAACCAAAAACATTTTCCATGACTTTATCGACTTGTGTGAAGTCTGCACCTTCCACGACGAGCTGGCTGAAACCGGCAAAGTAAGGGAACAGCACGCGGTTCACGAAGAAGCCCGGACAGTCGTTCACAACAATCGGCGACTTGCCCAGTTTCAGTGCATAGTCGACAACCGCGGCAACGGTTTCATCTGAGGTTTTCGCGCCACGAATGATTTCAACCAATGGCATCTTAGGTACCGGGTTAAAGAAGTGCATACCACAGAAGTGCTCAGGACGCTCCAGACCTTCAGCCAGTTCATCAATGCGAATGGTTGAGGTATTTGAGGTCAGAATAGTGCCTTGTGGTAGTTGTTTCTCAAGACCCGCCAGTACGGTTTTCTTGATCTGCGGGTTCTCGACAACCGCTTCAACGATGATGTCACTGCCTTCCAGGTCACGGTCGTTAAGCGTTGGTTTGATCTGCGCCAGTGTGCCAACCATTTTGTCCAGCTTCATGTGGCCGCGCTCGACTTTTTTGCCCAGCAGCTTGGCCGCTTCGCCCATGCCTAAGTCCAGTGCACCCTGGCTGATGTCTTTCATGACAATCGGCGTGCCTTTGTACGCTGACTGGTAAGCAATACCGCCGCCCATGATGCCCGCGCCCAGTACCGCAGCTTGTTTGATGTCAGTCTGGCTTTGCTTCGCTTGTTTCTTGGCAACGCCTTTGATGTACTGATCGGCTAGGAAGATCCCGGTTTGTGCCGCCGCTTCAGCAGTTTTGGCCAGCTTGGCGAAGCTCGCGTTCTCAACGGCCATGGCTTCGTCGCGACCCATATTGGCAGCAGTCTTGATGGTTTTAACCGCCATTACAGGTGCCGGGTAGTGGCCTTTGGTTTTGGCCATCACCATGCCTTCAGCCATTGCAAAGCTCATGCCTTGCTCAACGCGGTTCATTTTCAGCGGGTCAAGTTTAATCTGACGTTTGGCGCGCCAGTCCAGTTTGCCAGCTGCCGCTTGTTCCATGGTACGCAGTGCCGCGTCCATCAGCTTATCCTGAGCAACCACAGCATCGACTGCGCCTACTTTCAGAGCATCGGCTGCGCGGTTCTCTTTACCTGTAGTGATCCAGGTCATCGCGTTGTCTGCACCAATCAGGCGCGGCAGACGCACAGTACCACCAAAGCCTGGCATAATACCCAGCTTCACTTCCGGCAGGCCAATCTTGGCGCTGTCAGAGGCAATACGATAATCGGTAGCAAGTACCCACTCACAACCACCGCCCAGTGCCAGACCATTGACCGCTGACAGGGTTGGGAAGGGTAAATCTTCTAACGCGTCAAATACGTCAGTGGCCGCTTTGATCCACTCAACCAGCTCAGCTTCCGGGCGGTCAAAGGTAGGCAGGAATTCGAAGATGTCTGCGCCAACAATAAAGTGGTCTTTGTCGGAGCTAAAGATCAGGCCGTCGATGTCATCGCGTTGCGCCAGCTCTTTGAGCGCCGCATGACAATCTTGCAGGGTTTGCTGAGATAATTTGTTGACCGAACCTGGCATACAAAACTTAAACTCAGCGATTTTGCCTTTGCAGAAATCCACAACAAAGGACTCGCGTTTCATTAACATACATGTTCTCCCGTGTTTTTACACTGGTACGATGAGTTGTCATTTCATCCAGTGTGGCGTCTTTAAAAGAAAATTGCAATGAAAAATTTACCGCAGGTTTACTGCAAAGGGTTAGGCACAATGCTAAGGTGGATTCGCTGAATATTTTCCGGGTGGTGTTGTCCGTCCGGACGTTAAGCCACGGGCAAGTTACATCATAATAGTCTGATGTTATTGATACAGCTGTTCAGACTGCACACAGTGCGCCCGGGCAGGGAACTCAGAGAAAGGAAGGTGTTTTGGAGTGGGCCTTTACCTCAAGCAATTTAGACGCCCCAGAACATTGACTGCCAACGAAGAGAATGAAAGTTAAAGCATGATGAAACTATGGTTTAGTCGTTTAGCAGCCACTTGCCTTGCGGTGTGTGGCGGAGCCTGGAGTGACTTAGGGTATGCAGCAGACTCACATCAGGCGTTTAAAGACGCAGAGCGGGTGGCCTGGAGTGGTAACTACCAGGCGTTTAAGAGGTCGCTTGCCGAGCTCGACCATCCTCTGAAGCCTTATGTTGAGGCTACCTTTTATAAGCGTCACCCAAAACTTAAGTATCAGGAAGAGATAGGACACTTTCTATCAATATATGATCATACGCCACTGGACTGGATGGTACGTAAAAGTTGGCTGAGCTACCTTAAGCGGCGTAACAAAAAAGCTTTATTTATCGAACATTATCAGGACACCAGTAACGCTGAGCTGAAATGTACCTATTTACAATTTCAACTGGATTTAGGGGCTCCTGAAAAAGCTATTTTGGATCAGGTCGAGCCGTTATGGGTGGTTGGTAAGTCACAGCCAAAAGCCTGCGACAAGTTGTTTAGTCAGTGGCAAAAAGCCGGGTATCGGACACAAGACCTGGTGTGGCAAAGGATCACCCATGCCGCGCAGGGTGGCCAGTCTTCATTACTGAAGTATCTGAAAACCCTGTTGCCGCGCAATGAAGCTTATCTGGCTGATCTGTACCTTAAGGTACGTCGCGATCCCAGTGCCTCAGCCGGTTTATACCGATATAAGAAGCGCACCGCCAGAGAGGCTGAAATTGCCGTGTATGGTGTGCGCCGTTTGATCTGGCGCGATCCCAAGCTGGCACTGCGGGCCTGGGACAAATTACAGGGGATGTTTACCTTTAGCCAGGCGCAGCACGATAGCGTCGCCTATCGCTTTGCTTTGGCACTGGCGTCTAAGGGGCACGATCAGGCGAAGTTCTGGCTAAATAAAGTACCTAAGGAGATGCAGGATAAGAAGCTACGCCAATGGCTGATGAGTAATATGCTCAAAGAGCAAGACTGGGAAGGGATCGCGGTGTTGTTTACGGGTATGGAAAACCTGAGTAACGGACAAATATACTGGCTTGGCTACAGTTATGCCAAACGTAATCAGATGGAGAAAGCGCAGGCCCTGTGGCAGGAGATTGCCCCAAAACGTGATTACTATGGCTTCCTTGCTGCGGCGAGGCTGGGCTTACCGGCGCAATTGAATGCTGAGCCACTCAATGTACCGCCCGGTATCGTCGCGAAAGTGTCGCAGGCGCCCGGGTTTAAGCGGGCGAAAGCGCTGTATGAATTGGAGCGCTTCACCGCAGCACGGCGTGAATGGAACTATCTGACCAACACCTCAAGCACAGCGGAAAAACTGGCTGCCTCGGTACTGGCAGCAGAGCTCGACTGGTATGACAGCACCATTTATACTCTGGCGCAGATTAAGGCCTGGAACTATGTCGACCTGCGTTTTCCCATGGCGTTTGATGATTTATTTGAGCGCTACAGTGAGCGCAATGACGTGGATTTGGCGTGGAGTTTTGCGATCGCTCGCAGAGAAAGTTCATTCGCCCCGGATGCACGTTCGCATGCGGATGCCTACGGGTTGATGCAGCTTTTGCCAAGCACTGCCAAATATGTTGCTAAATCAAGGGTGTCTACGCGTCAGTTGATGAAGCCAGCCACCAATATTCGCCTTGGTACAGATTACCTCGATTATCTTAAAGGTAAAAACAAGGGCAATGAGATCCTCGCTACGGCTTCTTATAATGCAGGCTTTCACCGAGTGAAACGTTGGATCCCACAGGAAGCTATGCCAGCGGAGCTATGGATCGAGTTGATCCCATATCGTGAAACTCGCGATTACGTGAAAAATGTGATGGCGTACCGGCAGGTTTATCACACTAAACTGGGGCGAGATGGCAATATTTTGGCTGGAATATTGGATATGCAGATCGGTGGTAAGTAAACACAGATTTGTTGGTCTGTCTCGCAACAGCGGGGCCGACCGCAGCCTGCTTTACTTCTTTAAACCGTTAGCACTATGTTAGACTCAGTCACAAGCGAATTAAATAAAAATGGGTACACCAATGGAACAATTAGCAAACTTGTATGCCGAGCATATTGCAACGCTGCAACAGCGTACGAAGACCATTATTGAACGTGAGAACCTAGATGGACTCGTGATCCACTCAGGACAAGCCAAACGTCAGTTTCTGGATGATATGTATTATCCGTTCAAGGTGAACCCTCAATTCAAAGCATGGTTACCGGTCATCGATAATCCGCACTGCTGGCTGGTGATCAATGGCACAGATAAGCCTAAGCTGATCTTCTACCGTCCGGTGGATTTCTGGCACAAAGTACCGGAAGAGCCGAGCGACTTCTGGGCCGACTACTTTGATATTCAACTGCTTCTGCAGCCTGATCAGGTTGAGCAATTCTTACCGTACGACAAAGCCAGCCTGGCGTATATTGGTGAGTATCTTGAGGTGGCACAGGCTCTGGGCTTTACTCAGATGAACCCTGAGCCGGTGATGAATTACCTACACTTCCATCGTGCTTACAAGACCAGTTATGAGCTTACCTGCCTGCGCGAAGCAAATCGCCTTGCTGTGCTAGGTCATAAGGCTGCACGGGATGCTTTTTATGCCAAAGAGTCCGAGTATGGTATTCAGCAGGCTTACCTGCAAGCCACTGAGCATATGGAAAATGACACGCCTTACGGCAACATCGTGGCATTGAACGAAAACTGCGCCATTTTGCATTACACCCATTTTGAGCGTCGCGCACCGCAGCAGCATGTGTCATTCCTGATCGATGCCGGTGCCAATTTTAATGGTTATGCATCGGATATTACCCGTACCTACGACTTTGCGCGCAAGGGCGAGTTTGCCGATCTGATCAAGGTGATGAACACCCATCAGATTGAACTGGGTCAGGCATTACAGCCGGGTAAATTGTATGGTGAGTTGCACCAAGATTGCCATAAGCGTGTTGCTCAGGTGCTGATAGATTTCGATCTGGTGCGTGGCCTGAGTGTAGAAGGGATCCTGGAGCAGGGGATTACGTCGACTTTCTTCCCGCATGGTCTGGGCCACCATCTAGGTTTACAGGTTCACGATATGGGTGGCTTTATGGCGGATGAGTTGGGGACACATCAGGCACCGCCGGAAGGTCATCCATTCCTGCGTTGTACGCGTAAGATTGAAGCCAACCAGGTCTTTACCATTGAGCCTGGCCTGTATTTTATTGATTCACTGCTGGGCGAGCTGGCGCAAACCGATAACAAACAGTATGTAAACTGGGACAAGGTTGACGCGTTTAAGCCGTATGGCGGCATTCGTATCGAAGATAATATTATTGTTCATGATGATCATCTCGAAAATATGACGCGGGATCTGGCGCTGGATTAAGCTTTGTCCTGTACCGAACTGAACTGTGTTAAACTGGGAGCCAAGTGCTCCCAGTGTTGTTTGTTGAATGCCCATGTCTGAATACGCCATTCCCAGCGGTCCCATATCCCATCACGAAGAAATTAAGAAAAGCACTTTTATTGTGCATATTGCCCATACGCCGACGATTGCTGATGCTAAAGCCTTTATTCGTTCTATTAACGAGCAGTATCCGGATGCGCGACACAACTGCTGGGCCCATATCGCCGGTGCGCCGGGCGGTAGTCATGTGCTGGGCTTTTCGGATGACGGGGAACCGAATGGGACGGCAGGTAAGCCAATGCTGAACGTTCTGCTTGGCTCCGGGCTGGGGGAGATCACCGCGGTAACAACCCGTTATTTTGGCGGGATTAAACTGGGTACCGGTGGCCTGGTTCGCGCTTACGGTGGGACACTGAATAATGCGCTGGCCGTACTGCCAACACAAATTAAGATCCCAGCCAGCAAGCTGGTGGGTGAATCTGACTATGCATTGCAAGGAAGCATAGAACAGCACCTCACTAGCCAATACACAGTGCTAAGTATAGATAAACAGTATGGTGCGACAATTCACTGGGAAATTGAACTCGACAGCAGAGAGACCAAAGTCGCCATCGCGTCGGTGTATGATCTGACTCATGGAGCGGTGTCACTGGCGCTCAAAGAGTCCTGAACGGGGTTTCGCGGTTTACTAACCGAGTGATGTAGTAGACAATCGGGTGTAATTACAATAACTCGCGAATCGCGCTATGCAATTTCGTACCATTATAAAGATACTTGGACAGCTTGTTGCGCTCTTTAGTCTGACTATGGTGCCACCGGCGCTGGTGTCTTTGATCTATAAGGACGGCGGCGGTGTGCCGTTTGTTCTGGCATTTATCTTTAGTGTTCTGATTGGCCTGATGGCCTATTATCCCAACCGCAAAGAGCAGGGAGACTTGAAAGCCAGAGAGGGCTTTTTGATTGTGGTCTTATTCTGGCTGGTACTGGGGGCCTTTGCGGCCGTGCCCCTGATCTTCTTAAATGAGCCTAATCTGTCTTTTGCCGATGCTGTCTTTGAGGCGTTTTCCGGTCTGACAACCACAGGTGCAACAGTGCTGACAGGTATCGAGTACTTACCTAAGTCGGTGCTTTTCTATCGCCAGCAACTGCAGTGGCTCGGTGGCATGGGAATAATCGTCTTGGCCGTCGCTGTACTGCCTATGCTTGGTGTAGGTGGCATGCAGCTTTATCGAGCTGAAACGCCAGGCCCAGTAAAAGACTCCAAGATGACCCCCCGCATTGCCGATACGGCGAAGCACTTATGGTATATCTATGTGACGCTGACACTGGCCTGTACGTTGGCGTATGCCTGGGCGGGTATGAGCTGGTTTGATGCTATTTGCCATGCCTTTGCGACCATCGCCATCGGTGGGTTCTCAACCTATGACGCCTCGATAGGTTACTTCGACAGTCCGATGATCAACGCCATTTGTGTGTTCTTCCTGCTTATTGCTGCGGCAAACTTCTCCTTGCATTATGCGGCCGTGGCGGGCCGAAATATCAAAGTTTATTTTAGGGACCCCGAACTCAAAGTCTTTTTGTTTATTCAACTGGCGCTGGTGGTGCTGTGTTTTGCTGTACTGTCATCCAAGCAGGTATACAGCAATGGAGACGAGACTCTGGATCATGCTCTGTTTCAGGCGGTTTCTATCAGTACCACCGCGGGTTTTGCTACTGACAGCTTTGCTGCCTGGCCTTTGTTCCTGCCGATTTTGTTGATTTTTTCGAGTTTTATTGGGGGTTGTGCAGGCTCCACGGGCGGTGGTATGAAAGTGGTACGAGTCTTTTTACTTTACCTGCAGGGGATCCGAGAGCTTAACCGCCTGGTTCATCCGCGTGCTATCTATTCTATTAAGCTGGGCCGTAAAGCGTTACCTGATAAGGTCGTCGAAGCGGTATGGGGATTCTTTTCAGCTTATGCGCTGGTATTTGTGATCATCATGATTGCGCTATTGGGTACTGGTCTGGATAACATTACCGCTTTCTCTGCCACTGCGGCCTGTCTGAATAACCTGGGCCCGGGCCTGGGTGATGTAGCCGCACATTACGGCGATATTCCCGACTCTGCGAAATGGATTCTGACCATTGCTATGGTCTTCGGCCGTCTCGAAATCTTCACTCTGCTGGTTCTGTTCACCCCCACGTTCTGGCGTGGATGAGGCCAGACCGATATGCCAGTGGCATATCGCAGTTGGCGGGGGCGTCGAGCCCGAACGCGAGACCGGGATGGTCGAGCCGGAATATACCGCCATGGATGGCTTTGGGCACTCAGTTAACTCCAGCTGGCCGAACGCGAGTCGAGCTGGAATACACCGCCATGGAGGACTGTGGCACTTATCTAAGCGTTCGGAATACACCACCATGGAACGCTTTGAATATCTACAGCTTGCTTACCTCTCACATTAATTACTTCCTGAAGCAGACCCTGATAACGGTATATTTGTAAAATAAACGCACTTTTCACATTTGACTATCTAACTCATATAAAAGTAAGAATTACTTTAAATCAGTTGCTTATGATTTTTCGTGTAAATTTTTACCTGTTTTTGGTTAACTGCAGTTAAAAAAATATATCAAAAAACGCAAAAAATGCATTTTTTCATTAGCTCTGGTGTCATATTTGTATCGTCAGGGTTAAATCCCTACTTTTATAGTCTACCCACACAGGATGGTGGGTGTTGCCAGATAACAAAACTATGAGGAATGGCCGAGATGTTTGCCATGTCACATCAAAATAAATATAAAGCAATACAAGCAGGGATAGTTAGCCAGGTAAACCTGTGCGACGGCGCCAGTGACTTAACTGACTGTGTGACTCAGCTAAATCAGTATATGAGTGGAGCTGGGTGCTTGCAGTATGATAACGGCATTCCATCGGCTCATGGCAGTGTGCCACTGTTGCGTTATGATGGTGTCGAAGTCAGCGAGTGTGTGATTGGTATTATCTCTGAGAATGCCTTGTGGCAAACGCGTACTTTGCCACCTTTGGTTATGAAGAACCAAACTGGTCGTTTGACCTGTAATGGACATGAGCAGACACTTGGGATCACCTTTATCACGAAGCGCAATGGTGAACCTATGTTGTTTTTCACTGAGCACTATGAACAACACCTGGCATTAAGCACGCTGGAAGCGCAAAGCCGTATGATGACGCTGAGAGATGCTGCTGTATTATTAAAGGGATACCTGCAATAAGGTTAAATCAGCTCCTTTATTGGGTACTTACCGTTATCTTAAAGGGATTTTGCTGCTACACTAAGGGCAGAGTCGTTAGTAGGGTGACAAGATGTTAAGGCGTAAAACGCAACGGAGCAGGAAGCACTTATCGCAGATCCCGGCGGGCAGTTTGATTGATATTGAAATTGTGATGCCAGCTAGTCGTAAACGCGTCCGTACAGAGTTTATCGGGGTGCTTGAAGACCAGTATATTATTTTAAATTATCCCAACCCTAAGCGACTCGGCGCGGCGGCAGATTATGTGAAGACGGGGACGGAAATCATCGTCCGGGCCCTGCCTGAAGACAGTGATGGTCAGATCATTGCTTTCAAAGAGAACATTAAAGCCATTAGTAATCACCCCGCGCGGCTTATTTTCCTTTACTACCCTCATGAAGTACAAACTTATCAGCTCCGTGCCCAAACCCGCGTACCAGCACTTATACCAGCTATATTACAGTTGTCAGATTACAATGAAGTGGGAGTGATCAAAGATATTTCTCTGTCCGGTATGATGTTCGATATTCAAAAAGAGCATTTACCCGATGACCTAGAATCAGAAAACTGTGAAGTGCTGATTGAGGGCAAAGACGACAATGCCTCCGCGATAAAAGGCAAAGTGTGTCGTATTATAGAAAGTGCAGAGGGTAATGTGTCATTGGGAATTCAGGTCGTGGGTCCGGACACAACCATTAAAGCGGTGCTAAAAGACTATTTGATCGATCTGTCGATTTTGTCCGATGAAGGAGAGGGCTAGCTGGTCGGTGTAAAGCCAGATCAGCTAGATAGTTAACCGGTCACACAAACAATGCACTGACCTGGAAGAGCTTTTCAACCACGCCAATCTGCTTTTTGTCGATCAGGAACATGATGACGTGGTCACCCGACAGAATAATGGTGTCATCGTGGGCGATCAGCACGTCGTCGTCACGGACGATGGCGCCAATGGTGGTGCCCGCAGGTAGCTTGATGTCTCGAATCGCACGGCCCACCACCTTCGAGGTGTTTTCGTCACCATGTGCAACTGCTTCGATGGCTTCAGCAGCGCCTTTACGCAGTGAGTAAACATTTACTATATCACCACGTCTGACATGTGTGAGCAAGGCTGAAATAGTCGCCTGCTGAGGTGAGATAGCAATGTCGATTTCTCCACCCTGTACCAGGTCAACATAAGCACCTCGCTGGATGAGGACCATGGTTTTCTGGGCACCCATACGTTTAGCGAGCATGGCAGCCATGATGTTGGCTTCATCATCATTGGTCACCGCAATAAAGACATCGACCTGTTCGATATGCTCTTCGGATAATAGCTCCTGATCAGAGGCATCACCACAGAATACCACCGTATTGTCGAGCATTTCGGACAGAGAAGAGGCCCTGTCAAGGTTACGCTCAATCAGCTTAACACTGTGGTTTTTCTCCAACGATCTCGCCAATCCGGCCCCGATATTTCCCCCTCCGGCAATCATAATTTTTCGATACGAGCGTTCGAGTTTCTGTAGCTCGTTCATGACTGCACGAATGTGCTTGGTTGCTGCGATGAAGAATACCTCATCATCGGCCTCGATCACTGTGGTCCCTAAAGGTTTAATGGCTTTACCCTGGCGATAAATTGCCGCCACCCGGGTATCAACATTAGGAATATGCTCTTTCAGTGCAGACAGGGCATAGCCAACCAACAGGCCACCATAGTAGGCCTTAACGGCAACCAGCGATAACATACCATCAGCAAACTGCAGCACCTGCAATGCACCTGGGTAATCGATCAGGCGACGAATATAACGAGTAACCAATTGCTCCGGTGCGATATAGTGATCGACTGGCAGGTCATCATTATGGAATAGCTTCTCCCGATACTTCAGGTATTGCTCAGAGCGGATCCGAGCAATTTTAGTTGGCGTATTAAAAATACTATAGGCCACCTGACAGGCTATCATATTGACTTCATCCGAGCTGGTCACCGCAATAACCATATCGGCATCTTCGGCACCGGCCTGCCTGAGGACATCTGGATGTGCGCTGTGTCCCGTTACGCCTTGCAGATCATATTTGTCCTGCAATTCCCTCAGTCGCTCGCCGTCAATGTCTACCACGGTGATTTCGTTCTGTTCGCCGACCAGGTTTTCGGCCAGTGTACCGCCGACTTGTCCGGCGCCTAAGATGATGATTTTCATAAGCTAGTCTAGCGCTATTATTGTTTTTTCAGCCGTGCGTAATAAAAGCCATCGGTCTGGCCTGGCAGCAATTGCAATCCGGGTTTATCCGGCGTGTCCTGTGCATGCAGCGGGGTGAGCTGAGCATCCGCCGTGCGTGCTAAAAATGCCGTTACTTGCTCGGTATTTTCCTGAGGCAGCACAGAGCAGGTTGCATACACTAACGTACCGCCGGGCTTCAGCAGTGGCCAGATGGCATCCAGAATGCTGGCCTGTAAGGCCGCCAGCTCATCGATGTCGGTGGCACGACGCAACCATTTGATGTCCGGGTGTCGACGGATCACGCCGGTTGCCGAGCAGGGCACATCTAATAAAATGCGATCAAACTGCTCGCCCTGCCACCAGGTATCCGGAGTTGCAGCATTGGCTTCAAGACACTGGGCACTGAGATGCAGACGCTTAAGATTTTCGTCGACGCGTTTGAGGCGCTCACCATCGGCATCCAAAGCAATCACATTGGCATCGGCCAGCTCCAGAATATGGCAGGTTTTGCCACCCGGAGCGGCACAGGCATCCAGAATGTGCTCACCATCTTGTGGGTCCAGTAAACGGGCTGCCATTTGCGCTGCGGCATCCTGCACTGAGCTGGCACCCTGAGCAAAGTCTGGTAGCTGCTGTACATCCACAGGTTTGGTCAGCAAAATGCCATCTGCAAAGTCCGGGTCCAGCGTATGCGCAATGCCTTCACCATCGAGGCGTGCAGCATAGTCTGTGGTGCTCGACTGGCGTTGGTTAACACGTAACCACATAGGTGCTTGCTGCTGGTTGTCATGCAAAATTTCTTGCCATTGCTGTGGGTAAGCTGCCTGTAGCTTTTTAATAAACCAGCCCGGGTGATTGTATTTGCATACCGGGATGGCATCGGCGCTGGCTTCTAACGTATCCTGAGCGCGCTGAAAGTTACGTAACACCGCGTTGATAAGCCCCTTAAGTCCGGGTGCCTGAAGCTTATTGGCTGCATTAACGGTTTCGGCGACGGCCGCATGAGCGGGCACGCGCATGTGTTGTAGCTGATAAATACCTACATACAATAAGAACTGAAAAACCCGGTTCTTGCCTTTGAGTGGCTGTTCCAGCAGCTGCTGACAATAGTGCTCCAGACTTGGCAGGTAGCGCAAAACGCCATAGCAGATCTGTTGTAACAAGGCACGGTCTTTTACTGGTAACTGACGGCTGGCGTAGGGTAATTGGGTAGTCAGTGACTGGCCTTTATCAACAACCTGAAACAGGGTTTGCGCGGCAAGCGCGCGTACATTGGCCATCAGGCACCCACCTGGCTACCGGGGGTTACCCAGTCGCTGCGACCGTTTAAAAAGTCTTGTGCCGACATGGGCTTTTTACCTTGAGGCTGAAGTTGCGTGATGGTAAGTGCTTGGTCACCACAAGCAATGGTGATGCCGGCTTTATCGGCACTGAGTACCTGACCGGGCGTGCCTTGCTGCGATACCACAGTCGCCTGCCAAACCTTAACCGTTTGACCTTGCATCTGGGTGTAGCAGACCGGCCAGGGATTAAAGGCGCGGATGTTACGCTCAATTTGTGCCGCGTCCATTGTCCAGTCTATATTGGCTTCTTCTTTAGACAGCTTTTTGGCGTAATTTGCCAGTGCATCATCCTGCGGCTCGGCACTAAGCTTGTCTTCGGCCAGTTTGTCTAGTGTTTCTACTAATGCATCGGGTCCCAGCTCGGCCAGTTTGTTATACAGGCTGGCACTGGTTTCGTCCTGGTCAATTGGACAAGTTGCAATGTGCAGCATGTCGCCGGTATCCAGGCCTTCATCCATTTGCATAATGGTGACGCCTGTCTCTTTATCGCCAGCCCAGATAGCACGCTGGATTGGCGCCGCGCCACGCCAGCGTGGCAAGATTGAACCATGTACGTTGAGACAGCCAAGTCTTGGCGTATCTAAAATAGCTTTTGGTAATAACAGGCCATAAGCCACCACAACCATTACGTCGGCTTCCAGCGCAGCAAGATCCGCTTGGGCATCGTCAGACTTGAGAGACTGAGGCTGATAGACCGGTAGGTTATGTTCCAGTGCCAGGGTTTTTACTTCGCTGGCTTTGAGTTTTTTACCGCGACCGGCAGGGCGGTCGGGCTGGCTGTATACAGCGACAACGTCATGATGTGATGCGATCAGCGCTGCCAAGTGCTTGGCAGCAAAATCCGGGGTGCCCGCAAAGACAATACGCAGAGATTTGCTCACTTAAGATCCCAGTTTAGGTAGTAATTAATAGTCGGTAACGACACGCTTACGCGCGTGCCGCCAGTTTGGCTTCTTTTTCGATTTTTTTACGGATCCGCTGACGCTTCAGTGGCGACAAGTAATCGATGAACAACTTGCCCTGCAGGTGGTCGAGTTCGTGCTGTACGCACACAGCTAACAAACCATCAGCGTCAAATTCGTAGCTTTCGCCGTGCTCGTTAAGTGCTTTAACGGTGACGGTTTCTGCGCGATCCACTTTGGCGTAAGAATAAGGCACAGACAAACAGCCCTCTTCGCTGATGGTTGAGCCATCTTTGGCCGTGATTTCAGGGTTGATCAACACGCGTGGCTCGTTGCGCTCTTCTGATACATCGATCACCACAATGCGCTGGTGAATATCTACCTGCGTGGCGGCAAGGCCAATACCATTTTCTTCATACATGGTTTCCAGCATGTCCGCGACAATCTGACGGATCTCGTCATTCACTTCGGCGACCGGCTTTGCAACCGTACGCAAACGCTCATCTGGAAAACTCAGTACTGCTAACTTAGCCATAGATACCTTTTACACTTGAATTAAATGGGGTAATGTATGCTCTTATTTTAGCCATTCACGTTCCCCTTTAACAGGTTTTGGTGGATAATATCGAAAAATAACTCAAGGAAGCCTGCATGAAATCTCATATTGCCGCCCTTTTGCTGGCAACGAGTGCTGTTTTTCCTGCCCTAGCACAAACGCTGGCGGTTAAAACCAGTGCGCCCGAGCGTTATGTTGTTAAAAAAGGGGATACCCTATGGGATATTTCGGGCCTGTATCTGAACAGTCCCTGGAAGTGGCCTGCTTTGTGGCAGTGGAATCCCCAGATCAACAACCCGCACCTGATTTATCCGGGAGACGTTTTATCGTTACATTACGACAGCGAGGGTAACCCACGCCTGAGCGTGGCGAAAGGAGTGCGTCGACTCTCCCCTCAGGCCCGTGTCGTAAGCGATAAAAACCAGGCTATACCGACTTTACCTTTGGCAGTGATGGAGCCCTTTATGCGCTTTGAGCAGGCATTGGGGGAATCGGACTTTGACCAGTTGCCGATGGTTTTGGGGTCAAACTTCAACTACAAAATGAACATTGAAGGTCACCTGCTATATGTTAAAGGGGATCTGCCGCGTGGTGGTAACTATGGTATTTACCGCAAGGGAGATGCCTATCGGGATCCAGATAACGGCGCGATATTGGCGTATGAGTCTATTCTGGTAGGGACTGGCCGTGTGATCAGGACTGGTAACATTGAGGCTGGTGAGCCGAGCACAGTGAAGATTGAGTCGGTTCGTCGCGAAGTGAAGCCCAGTGATGTACTGATGCCCATTTCTAGCGGACAAACTTATTCAGCAAATTTCAAAATGACTCAGCCGGTGCAGGCCATTTCAGGCAACATCATTGCGAGCAGCAATAAGTTGCGTGAGTTCAGCACCATGGCGGTTGTGGTTATCGACTTAGGTCGTAAAGATGACCTGCAAGAGGGGAACGTGCTTGCAATCCATCGTCAGTCACCTACAGTGATTGAGAAGGAGACTGGCCCCAGTTATATCGAAGATGCCAGCAGCCTGGACAAAGTTATCACCGAAGTTAGTGAATGGTTTGGCGAAGACAATGATGAGGACAGCGTCGTCTGGCACATGCCGAAGGAAAAAGTTGGTGAGTTAATGCTGTTTAAGGTGTATGACAACATCAGTTATGCCATGGTTACAAAAACACGTCAGCCCGTGCGAGTGGGAGACTCTGTTAGCAGTCGCTAAAGTCCTCCTCTTGTCCGGGTAAAGCTTAAATGAGTTAAGCATAGTACGACGACAAGCTCAGGGAGGGCGCATGACAACATTGGATTTACGGCACAGCCTGGCACTAAGGATATGTCCCGGGCTGGGCAGCTCCACGCTGGAGCGGGCCATTCAACATCTCGCGCCCGTCGAACTCTTTACTGTTTCGCCACTCAGATTGCGCGAAGTTGGGTTGCCTCAGGCAGCAATCCAATACCTGCAGGCGCCAGACTGGCATTTTGTCGATACCCTTATTCAGCAGTGTATTACGCAGCATATTCAATTGGTTGGTTACTTTGATGCCGCCTATCCCCTATTATTAAAACAGATCAGCAGTGCCCCTTTGATGCTCTTTTGTAAAGGGCGATTGTCTTTATTATCTCAACCACAAATTGCCATTGTAGGGAGTCGGAATGCCACAGCTACCGGACTGGATATAGCCAGAGAGTTTGGTCGCGCGCTCAGTGATGTGGGTATGGCTGTGACTTCCGGGCTTGCCAGGGGCGTCGATGGTGCGGCGCACCAGGGCGCATTGAGTCAGGGAGGGGCGACCCTGGCTGTGCTTGGTACCGGAGTCGATGTGGTGTATCCGCGCAGACACAGCCGGCTATATCAGCAGGTAGCGGAACAGGGGTTGTTGATTAGCGAATTTCTCCCCGGCAGTCAGCCCAAGGCGGAGCACTTTCCTCGTCGTAACCGGATTATTTCCGGGTTGTCACTTGGGGTATTGGTTGTTGAAGCCGAAATAAAGAGTGGTTCTTTAATCACCGCGCGGTATGCGCTGGAGCAAAACAAAGAAGTGTTTGCGGTGCCCGGATCGATCCGTAATCCTTTATCTCAGGGGTGTCATCATTTATTAAAAGACGGCGCAAAATTAACCGAGCGAGTTGAGGATATTCTCGAAGAGGTAAGATTTTTCTCCGAAAACGGTCTATATATAGTAGAAAGTGACAAAAAACAGGAGCACTGCCCCGTATTGCAACATCTCGGCTTTGAGGTAACCAGTGTAGATACCTTATCGCAGAGGACTCAGTGGCCAGTAGAGAAGGTGCTTGCCAGACTACTGGACCTTGAGCTTGAAGACAAAGTAGAACGCGTATTAGACGGCTACATCAAATTAGCGAGGGGTTAATTATGTTTGATATCCTAATGTATTTATTCGAAAACTATATTCACAGCGAAGCGGATATCTTCGTCGAACAAAACGAACTCACTGATGAACTGGTCGGGGCCGGTTTCAATCAAGACGAGATTTACAAAGCACTGGACTGGCTGGAGCAACTAGCCGATTTACAGCAGTCTGATGAAATTCCTTATTTAAATGCCCGCCCGGATAGCGCGATCCGGATCTACACAGAGCAAGAATGTACCATGCTGGATATTGAGTGCCGGGGCTTTTTAATGTTTGTTGAGCAAATTGGAGTGATAGACAGCACAACCCGTGAAATGATCATAGACCGTTTATGTGCGCTGGATAAGCCGACTATCTGCCTGGATGATCTGAAATGGGTGATCCTGATGGTGCTGTTTAATGTGCCTGGTAAAGAGCATGCCTATGCCCAGATGGAAGACCTTATCTTTGAAGAACCCACAGGTCCGCTGCACTAATCCGCTTACTTTCTCCAGAAGGCACAATTTCGTAAGGTCAGGCGTACTGCCTGACTGACGCATCTTTGTTCCTTATATCACTTTCCCTTGATACTATTATGGGCGCAAAACCATAAGGGTGAAGTGGACGGGGATTTGTTATGAGTAAAATAGATCATTCATTGTTTAATGCAGATCAACATGCCTTGGAGCGGGAATATGAAGTCTGCCCTAAGTGCGGCTCTGAACTGGTGATCAAACACAGTAAGTCGGGCCCTTTCCTTGGCTGTGCCAGCTATCCGGCTTGTGACTATATTCGTGCCATCGCCCATCATGATAACCATGATATTAAGGTGCTGGAAGACAGTGCCTGTCCTTTGTGTAGCGAGCCATTGGTCGTACGTAATGGTCGCTATGGCATGTTTATCGGGTGTACTGGCTATCCTCAGTGTCACTATATTGCCCACGATGATGAGCCAGAAGAAGCGTCGGGTCCGTCCTGTCCCAAGTGCCAAAAAGGCACCTTACACAAACGCAAGAATAAGTATGGCAAGTTTTTTTATGCCTGCGATGCTTACCCACAGTGCAAGTACAGTGTGAATCACCCACCAGTTGCACATCCTTGTGAGGCCTGTGGCTGGCCCATCATGGTGCAAAAACACCGGGGTGGAAAAGCTGTGCTACAATGCCCGCAGAAAGTTTGTCAGCATACAATTGAGGAGCCTCAGTGAGCGAACAAGATACGCAACGTCAGTTACCCCAAAATGCCGTCGAAGCATTACAACAGGGGGGGCTGATCTGTTACCCGACCGAAGCCATTTTTGGTCTGGGCTGTGATCCCGATAACGAACAAGCCGTCCATGCGCTGTTGGCACTGAAAGACCGCCCGGTAGAAAAAGGGCTGATCCTCATTGCCGATAATTTTGCTCAGTGCCTGCCGTACGTCGATGACAGTAAAATCCCGCAGGACAAACGCGCAGAAATATTTTCATCCTGGCCCGGCCCGGTGACCTGGTTGTTACCAGTAAAAGCGAGCGCACCAGAGTGGGTGACGGGCGGCAACCCGAGTATCGCAATTCGCGTGACCGATCACCCCGTTGTGAAAGAGCTGTGTCAGGCATTTGGCAAACCGATTGTGTCTACCAGTGCCAACTTCAGTGGCGAAGAGCCGGCTAAGACCTTGGCAGAAGCTCAGGCGGCATTTGGTGATCGGGTGGCATTTTATCAAACCGGTGAGCTGGGAAAACAAACCAGTCCAAGTCAGATCCGTGATGCCTTAAGTGGCAAGATCATAAGGAGTTAATGACGTTGAGTCAGGTAAACCTAGAATCCGTTAAAGCCTTCTTACTCGCCCTGCAGGACGAAATTTGTCAGGGTCTGGAGCAGGCGGATGGCAGTGGCAAATTTGTTGAAGATGCATGGCAGCGTGAAGAGGGCGGCGGTGGTCGTACGCGTGTAATGCGCGACGGTGCCGTAATAGAGCAAGGGGGTGTGAACTTCTCTCACGTCTATGGCGCGTCGATGCCAGCTTCTGCCACAGCCCATCGGCCTGAACTGGCAGGGCGCAGCTTCCATGCCTGCGGTGTGTCTTTGGTGATCCACCCCAAAAACCCGCATATTCCCACAAGTCACGCCAATGTGCGTTTTTTCATCGCTGAGAAAGAAGGGGAAGATCCCATCTGGTGGTTTGGCGGTGGCTTTGATCTTACACCTTTCTACCCGGTGCTCGAAGATGTCAAGCACTGGCACAGTGTTGCCAAAGCGGTATGTGAGCCGTTTGGTGAGCAGGTTTACGATGACTATAAAAAGTGGTGTGACGATTACTTCTATCTCAAGCATCGTAAAGAAACCCGGGGTGTGGGTGGTTTGTTCTTTGACGATCTCAACGAGTGGGGTTTCGACACCAGCTTTGCCTTTATGCAAGCCGTAGGCAGAGGCTTCCTGGATGCCTATGTGCCCATCATGGAAAAGCGTAAAGATACGCCGTTCAGCGAAGCACAGCGTCAGTTCCAGTTATATCGTCGCGGCCGATATGTGGAGTTTAACCTGGTCTGGGATCGTGGCACTTTGTTTGGTCTGCAAACGGGTGGGCGGACAGAGTCTATTCTGATGTCGATGCCTCCGCTGGCACGCTGGGAATATGACTTTACGCCGGCCGAAGACGCGCCTGAAGCATTATTGTACAAGCACTTTTTGCGTCCGCGAGACTGGTTGGCTATGACGTCGCTAGATGACTAATTCGACTACATAATAATACCAATTTCACTTAATACCTGTTCAATTTGACGGAGCAAATAGGGCGCTAACGGCGTTAAAAATTTCTTGTTTAGAACAACTAAATAGCAAAATTTTTGCCTTGTTATCGACCCTATTTTCTCGCCTCAAAATAGAACACTTAATTAAGCAAATTGCTATAAAAAAGGCGCCGGTGGCGCCTTTTTTGTATCAGGATAGTATTATTCCAGACGGAAGCTGCGTACCTGCTCATCCAAAGAGCGGGCAAGCTCGAGCAGGTTTTCACTGATCTGTTTGCTGCCATGGGCGTCAATTAATGACTGCTCAGCGTTGTCACGGATGGCCACCACACTTTGATTGATCTCCTCTGCAGCCAGATTCTGCTGCTCCGTCGCATCGGCAATTTGTACATTCAGCGCGTTGATTTCATGCATCTGATTCGAAATATCCTTAAGTGCCTGCGCTACCTGCTTGACTTGCATGGCGCGGTCATCCGCTTCCTCACAAGACGCACTCATGGCACTGACTGTCTGGGCTGCTTCATTTTGCAGCTTGTCTATGGTGCGTTTGATTTCGTCGGTTGAATCATGCGTTCGGGTGGCCAGGGTGCGTACTTCGTCGGCAACCACAGCAAACCCGCGGCCTGCTTCACCGGCGCGAGCCGCTTCGATGGCGGCATTCAGTGCCAGCAAGTTTGTTTGTTCGGCAATGCTGCTGATCACTTCCAGTACCTTACCCACTTCCAGGGTTTGTGTCTGAAGTTGACTAACCTGCTCTGCCGCCTGGCGCACATCGCGTGCCAGTTGGTTAATGCTTTGCTCTGTACGTTCTGCCACAGCCATGCTTTGTTCGGCAAGGTGGTTACTGCTGTCAGATTTTTCAGACGCAAAGTGGGTGGTGTTTTTCACTTCACTGGATGAACTTTCCAGCTCATTGATAGCGGCAGCGACTGAGTCCGTGCCTTGTTTTTGCTCCTGAATTGCCTGTTCTGTGGTGTCAGCGGCGTTGTAGATTTGTTCCGCAGACTGGATCAAGACATGCGACGAGGCGGACACCTGGGCAATGTTTTCCTTGAACGAGGCCATCATTTTATTAAAGTTAATGGCCAGCCGGCCCAGTTCATCATCTATGGTATCGTCGATACGTAGCGACAGATCCTTGTTCTGGGTTGCCAAGCGCATCGTACGACCCAGCGTTTTCAGGCGCACAATAAAGAGCTTGCGGAAGATAATCCCCAGAATGACAAACGTCGTAGCAAAGATGCTCGTCAGTAAACCTGTGCTCAGCCAGGTGTTGCTGTGTACCGTGTCATCGATATCTTCAAGAGAGTAACTGATCCGCACTGCACCCAGCACGTCGCCTTCTTGTGCCTGATGGCAACCGAGGCAGTTAGTCCCTTTATAGTCTTCTTTTGCGACCATCGGCTTGAGATAAGTCATGATACGTTTGCCATCGCGCTGTTCAATAACCAGGGTTTCCTGACCTTGTAATGCTGCCCGCTCGACCTCGCTGGTGGGTTGCTGATTGGGGTTACCCATGCCATACAGCTTATTGATTTTATCTCCCCGAATAATATGCGCGTCTTCAATATTGTCGTGATTGCGCATCTTATCGCTGAGGATCTCGCGGTTTGCCATGGTGCCGGTAAGCATCATGGTATTGATCGAATCGAAATAATTGTCTGCCAATAAGCGAATATTGGTCTCGACGGTTTCTTCGGCCAGTTGTTTTTGTTGGCTTGAGTTACTTAAAATACTGGCGATCAACACCAGTACGCCGGTAATGGCAAGCAACGCATAAATTTTATGTTGAATGGATTTCACACGCATCGCACCTAAAAAAAGCAGAGCCGTTATTATGCGTGTTTAGTAAACAGAGCAGTTTGACTTAGCGCAAAAAATTATTGCGCTAATTTAATATAAAGTTAATACTTTAGTCGTGATTTATCATGTGTGTGGCTAATTGAGCCAGTGATTTTCGCAATCCTTCTCGTAACAAAGGGTTGTCTACTTCCTGATCAAGGGCTTTGTCCATGCAGTACATCCACTGGTCGCGCAGCTCTTTATTGATAGTAAATGGCATATGGCGCATTCTGAGCCTGGGGTGACCATATTGTTCTGCAAACAAGTCCGGACCGCCCAGCCAGCCGGACAGAAACTCGAAAAATACCTGGCGGATGCGATCCAGTGGTAACGGGTGCATGTCGTATAAAGGTTTAGTGTAGGGGTCACTTTCCATAATGTCATAGAAGCGGTTGGCCAGCGCTCGGGTGCCAGCTTCGCCACCGATGATCTCATAAGGTGTTTTCTCGGGCGTCGGAGCCTGATGGGTTGCATCTGAGGTTGGATTGTCACTTGCATCTTGATTAAAGATGCGTTTAATTAACTGCTTCATATAACATCACTATATCGTTAGGCCGTTCAATGGATAAATACGCGGTTTTTGGAAACCCGATTAAGCATTCTAAATCTCCTGCCATTCATACGCAATTTGCCAGTCAGTTTAATTCGGTCATTGAGTACCGCGCCATACTGGCTGAATTGTCTGAATTCGAATCGACTGTAATGGAATTCTTTGCCCAAGGTGGTCAGGGTGCCAATGTCACCTTACCCTTTAAAGAACGTGCGTATCAATTGGCTGGGCAGTTGACGGAGCGAGCCAGGTTAGCAGGAGCAGTCAATACGTTGATGCCACAACCAGATGGTTCAATACTGGGTGACAATACCGATGGCGCAGGGCTGGTTGCTGACTTACTGCGCTATACTGAGACCTTATCAGGCGCCACAGTCCTGCTGATTGGCGCGGGAGGCGCTGCACGTGGCTGTGTTTATCCACTTTTGCAGGCCGGGGTTGCGAGTGTGGTGATTGCCAATCGTACCGCAGAAAAAGCACAGCAACTTGCCCAGTTGTTTGCTGAATATGGTGAGGTGCAGGGCGTTGCACTAAATGACATTCCCGATAAGCATTATAATCTGGTGATTAACTCAACGTCATCGAGTGTCACAGGGCAGGTGCCAGACGTCGACCCTCTGCACGTCAGCAACTGCGCACTGGCGTATGACATGTTCTATAGCGATCAGCAAACAGCTTTTTTGGCGTGGGTCGCCGAGTATAATGCGAAAGCGTACTGCGTGGATGGTATGGGCATGCTGGTGGGTCAGGCGGCTGAAGCGTTTGCCTTATGGCGAGGTCAAACCCCAGAGGTAGCGCCTGTGCTCTATGCAATGAAAGAGGGCAGACTATGAATCAGCAGATCCTGATCAATGATGATATTCACTACGATGATACACGCCAGTGCTTGATATTCACCGCTATGGTATCGGGCATGCTGGTTTCTTGTGTGATTGAGACCACGCTGTCAAAAGAGCAGGCGCTCGCACACTTTAAAGCACACCAGTTTGATTACGAAATGCAGGCCGAGCAGCAAATAGACGAAGAGGCGTACTCGGCTCAGGGGGAAATTGAACTAGTCCAGCTCTGACAGGTAGTCATCTTTGAGTTCGACATAGTTCTGCGCCGATGTTTTTAAAAAGGCGATCTCCTGCTCGTTGAGTGGCCGAGCTTGCTTAACCGGGCTGCCAACATACAGGTAGCCCGACTCCAGGCGTTTATTCGGAGGCACTAAAGCACCGCCACCTATGATCACATCATCCTCTACCACGACATTGTCCATAACAATTGCACCCATTCCGACCAGGATGCGATTGCCCAACTTGCAGCCATGCAACATCACTTTGTGGCCAACGGTCACATCATCTCCAATGATCAGAGGGTAACCAACCGGGTTTGAAGCACTTGAGCGAGTAAGATGTAATACGCTGCCATCCTGAACATTGGTACGTTTGCCAATCTTGATAAAGTTCACGTCTCCTCGTGCTGCAACTAAAGGCCAAACACTGCTGTCTTCTCCTACTTCTATATCGCCAACCAAAACGGCGCTGTCATCTACATACACGCCGGCCGCTAATTTTGGAGTTTTGCCTTTATAACTTCTGCCTTTGTATTTATTTGTCATTTTAGTATCCCTTTATTACCTGCTGTTACCGCTATTCTTGGTGCTGAGTTCAGTGTAGAGCTTTGCTCTGTAGATCTCCAGCCCCGCATAAAGCGCAATATTGCATATTTTACATGCGCTTTTGCACTGTTTGGTATGATTTTCATTCGAACGCGCCGTTTTTCTCACTTTTCTTCAAAAAAGGGGTTGCACTGAGTTTCGATTTCCCTATAATGCGCATCCACCGACACGGGGCACAACGCTGAAAAGCAACGAGTCAAGTGAAGGGAAAGCCAAACGGAAAGCTTAATTAAGAAAAATTAAACTTTCTAGTTGACTTTAAAAGTGAAGCGGTTAATATGGCGCTCCACTTCGCAGCAAGGCTGCGGTAACTAACCAAGGTTGGTTACACCGGGTAACCGGATTATGTTCTTTAAAAATATGAAGC
>NZ_PNCJ01000029.1 GCF_005887115.1 Pseudoalteromonas rubra
TCGAAAGAGTCGGGCTTTTTTGCGTTTGGAGTAAATTAAAGAAGCTGTAGATAGAATGGCGTTGTCTATTCATCCATGAAGCTAGTATCTAGCACTCTTTGGAGACACTTCCTTGTGGAGGGATCCCGGCTCGGCGTCCATGCATCGCGTTCATTGCGCTGCGAAGCGGTGCTTCGGTCGCAATTCACCTATGAATCTCATCAACATTAGTACTTCCATGTACGTCAAACCCGTTGCAGCAATGCAGCGGTTTTTTTGCTATGTGCGATTTAAAAAGCTGTAAATGCTGTAGCTGCTGGCAATCCACACCGCTCGTATGACAAATACGCCGGAACAAACGTACTCAGCACCGAGAGAAAGGTTTAAACAGATCCCGCATCGAGTGCGGGATGACAACGGAGTTGTTGGAGGTGTGGTAGAGCTGGGTAAACCTGGCGTCGCTGCTGTAAAGCCACACTTTGCGTGTAGCAACTACGTCGGCTCAAACATTTCATGGTGTATAGAGCGATTTCTGACGCAGTGTCATGTATTTCTCCATTCATATAAGCTCACACTAGCGTCATCCCGCACTTGATGCGGGATCTTCTGACAGGCTACACCGTGAGCATGAGTTGCACTATGACCTGGCAATCATTATCAGATTTTAAATAATAGATGCCCTCTCCGAGAGAGCCGGGTCTTTTGCCATAGGCAATTTAAAAAAAGCTGTAGTTCGAGCCCCTTTTCTTCCGCAAAGCAGATGTGACGGTCAATAGGTCAGTACTCACTAAAAGAGTGCATTTCATCTAGCACAAAGGTCGAGCCAAAAGCTCGACTTTGCACTTGTTATCAACTTAGCTCTTTAATTGCTTCGCTAAGCCCATCTAAAGTTAACGGAAACATGCGACCTGCCATCAGCTCATCGATCAGGCCAATAGACTGGTAGTAGGGCCAGTGTGTTTTTGGCTGAGGGTTAAGCCAGGCAACTTTATCAAAGTGCTGGGTGAGTCTTTGTAGCCACACTGATCCGGCTTCCTGATTCCAGTGTTCAACACTGCCGCCGGGGTAGGCTATTTCATAGGGGCCCATGGTGGCATCGCCGACAAAGATCAGTCGATAGTCCCGACCAAAGCGGTTGATCAGCTGATGGGTATCGAGCAAGGTGTTATCCAGCCTGTCGTTGTCCTGCCAGACATGTTCGTACACACAATTATGGAAGTAGAAAAACTCCAGGTGTTTAAACTCGCTGTGTGCGGCGCTGAACAGCTGTTCACAGATCTGGATGTGATCATCCATAGAGCCGCCAATATCGAACAACATGATGACGTTCACGGCATTGTGTCGCTCAGGGGCCATTCTCACATCCAGCATACCACCTTGCTTAGCGGTAGCACGGATAGTTTCATTTAGATCGAGTTGATCGCTGGCGCCACTGCGGGCAAATTTACGCAACTGCTTAAGCGCCAGCTTGATAGTGCGATTACTGATATCGCTGTCGGCATCTAAGTTACGGTATTGGCGTTTATCCCAGACTTTAACTGCACGGCGATGGCGGTTGCCGTCCTGGCCAATCCGGACTCCTTCCGGGTTATAACCGTACGCCCCAAAAGGTGAGGTACCGCCGGTACCTACCCATTTGTTGCCACCTGCATGGCGCTTTTGCTGCTCGGCGAGCCGCTGCTTTAAAGTGTCCAGTAACTTATCGAGTCCACCGAGTGCTTTCAGCTTAGCTTTTTCTTCTTCACTCAGGTGCTTTTCAAACTCTTTGCGTAACCAGTCCTGCGGCAGGGCATTTTGCTGCAACTGGCTGAACAGATCCAGAGACTCCACCCCTTCAAAGTAATCGGCAAAGGCGCGGTCAAACTTATCGAACTGGGTTTCATCTTTGACAAAGATGGTTTTGGCCAGGTGATAAAACCCGTCGATGTCGGCAAAACACACGCCTTTATCGAGCGCATTGAGGCAGTCCAGCAGCTCCCGCAGGCTGGCTTTGACCCCGTAGCGCCTGAGCATGAATAAAAAGTCGATCAACATGATCAGCGCTTACCTAAAAAAGCCAGCTTCTCAAGCAAGGTCACATCCTGCTCATTTTTCAGCAGTGCGCCAAACATGGGCATTAATCCACCTTTGTGGCTGCGGTCTTGTAGTGTTTCGGGGTCAATGTCTTCTGCCAGTAGCAGCTTAAGCCAGTCGAGCAGCTCACTGGTGCTGGGCTTTTTCTTCAACCCGGCCACGCTGCGCAGTTCAAAAAACACTTCCAGTGCTTGTTTTACTAAGCGGGGCTTAATTGCCGGGAAGTGGACATCGATGATCGCCTGCATCTCTTCTTTGTCCGGGAAGTCGATATAGTGGAAGAAGCAACGACGCAAAAATGCATCGGGGAGTTCTTTTTCGTTGTTGGAAGTGATGATCACAATAGGGCGAACTTGCGCTTTAACCTGCTCACCGGTTTCGTACACATGAAACTCCATGCGGTCTAACTCAAGCAGCAGATCGTTGGGGAACTCAATGTCTGCCTTATCGATTTCATCGATCAGCAGAACAGGGCGTTTTGCCTGAGTAAAGGCCTGCCATAGCTTGCCCTTAATGATGTAGTTGCCAATATCGTGCACCCGGGCATCGCCCAGCTGGCTGTCGCGCAGACGCGATACCGCATCGTATTCATACAGGCCTTGCTGCGCTTTGGTGGTCGATTTGATGTGCCACTGAATAAGCTCTGTATCCAGGCTTTTTGCCAGTTCTTCGGCCAGCAGGGTTTTACCTGTGCCAGGCTCCCCTTTGATCAGGAGTGGCTTTTCCAGGATCACGGCGGCATTCACAGCTTGTTGCAGCGCTGTGCTGGCAATATATGACTCGGTACCTTTGAACATAAACTTCTTAACTCTGGTCTGATGAGTGATAGTATCCCAGTGTGCCACAGCGCGTAAGGGCAGTGCAAATGCTCATCATTCGGCGACACCCAGGTACGCAAACCGTGGGCGCTGCTGGCCATCTACTTCAACCATTTCACAGAACATGCTGAGTGGCCGCACCCAATGATCAAAATTGCCATACAAGGTCTGGTATACCACCATGGCCTCTTCTGTTTCACTGTGGGTGGCAACAAACAGCACTTGATATTTCGGGCCTTTGTAATGTTGATAAATACCGGGTTTGAGTTCTTTGTTCACGGTCATTGCTCCAATTAGGTATAATGTCAGCGTTTTAATTAATAGGTATCTGACATGAATTATATTGCGCTCGATGCGTTCAAGAAAGCCTGGGTGTTCCGCCACCAGGATTTGCCCATTGAAGAGGCCGACCTGGCTCGGATCAAGCCGATGACAGAGCAACGTGCGGCGGTACTGTGGACCACTATGGTCAGTCGAGAGCAGGATCACCCCGACTTCTTTACGCCCCATGACTGGCCAGGAAAAGAAGAAAACTGGCAGGAAAGCCTGGACTGGGAAGGGCCATGGGAAGCCGGTGAAGCAACCCTGCCAAACACCATTTGTGACTTTCTTAACTGGGAAGATAACACCACCGTGTACTTTTGTATGTCGCGGGAGTTGATCATTGAAACTCAGTTCGATGTGTTCAAGCGTACCTGGCAGAATTTTATGTTTTTGGCTGATGGCAGCCTGTTACTGGGTAAGAAGCGTGATACGGCGGTGATGTTCAGCGAATCCGGAGAAGCCAGACTCGGTAAGCGACCTAAAAACGTTTAAGGCTTCGGCTACCCGCCGTCGGTAGCTTTCATATTCGTACGCTATATTTAACTGTGTGGTCGTGATATAACCTCTGTGTAAAGGAGGCATTTTGAACAATCAAGGTCACACTAAGCAACAAAGCACGATATGGCAGGATAAAGCAACCCGGCTGGCGTATGCTGAGCTGGCTAATGTTTTTTATGCTCGTGAAATACCCAGCTTGTCTGCTGATCCCGATCTGGACCGTCTGCAGCGGCGGCTAAGTAGCCTGCCTTATTATGTTGAGCGAGCTGCGACGCATATTGTGCTCGGTGAAGTTCCCCTTGAACTGGATAGCCACAACGGCTGCTGGCTGGCCAAACAACGTAAATGCCCCCAATGGCACAGTGATGAAGCCAAAACCTTTTATACCGCCAATGCCTCTGTTGGTTTGGTAGTGCCTGTCATGGTCATCGACGGTGGTGTTACTTGTGTCTATTTAGATACGCTGGATCAGACTCGGGACGGGTTATGGCATTGCAACCAGTTTGGCTGGTTTGACTGCTCAGGTAATGCAGTTGATGAAGGTGAACAGGCAGATCTACCAGCCAAGCGCTATTTACTCAAACCAAGTAAAGCGTTAATGACCGCAGCCTGTTGTGGTCACCGCTGGCAATATCATAAAATACTACCGCCCAGAACGCTGGGTTTACGCGAAATGTTACTGGCCAGCAGTGTGAACTGGGCAAACGTAAGAAAAAAACAACAACGCAAGTAGTGCACATTGCCAGGTGCAATGCATGATCCTGTAAAGCAATAAAGGTAGCTCGAATGCGATATTTCCAACTTGCATTGCTATGTCTGTGTGCATATACCCAATACAATCTGTGGTTTGGGCACAATGGTCTTGAAGACTTCAGGCGTATCAAAACAGCCGTAGACAAGCATCAGGCTGCCAATGCCGATCTGGCCAAACGCAATAAATTACTCAAAGCGGATATCGAAGATCTGAAGCTTGGGCTCGAAGGGGTAGAAGAGCGTGCTCGCCACGAACTGGGTATGATCAAACCCAACGAAACCTTTATCCGCGTACTGTCAAAGAAGCACGATGAATAAATTAACTACAATTGCAGCTGTCGTTCCTGCTGCTGGCGTTGGGGCCAGAATGGGACTGAACCACCCAAAGCAATACCTTAAAATAGGCGACAAAACCGTGCTTGAGCATACGCTCACCAAACTGGCTGCATTGCCACAGCTAAACCAAATTTACGTGGCAATAAGCGAAACCGACGGCTACTTTAATGAGCTATCGCTAAATGGGCTAAATGTCAGGCGAGTTACAGGGGGCAAAGAGCGAGCCGACTCTGTGCTGAATGCCTTGCTGGCTATGCAGAGCACACCCCCGGATTGGGTGTTGGTTCATGATGCGGCCAGACCTTTGGTGGAAGTAAGCGATATCACTAACCTGGTTGAGCAGTGCTTAGCGCATCAGGAAGGCGGTATTTTGGCGAGTAAAGTTAAAGATACCATTAAGCGCGGCACCAGCCACAGCGAAGAAACTGTGCCACGAGAGACCTTGTGGCAGGCGCTGACACCCCAGTTTTTCCCATACCAGCAGTTGTTGAATGCGTTGCAGCAGGCGCTGCAGAGCAAGGTTCACATTACCGATGAGGCGTCGGCCATCGAGCATGCAGGCTTGCCTGTTCGATTAGTCAGTGGCCGCTCAGACAACATTAAAATTACCACACCGGAAGACTATGCGCTGGCCAGTTTTCTGATGTCACAACAAAGTAAAGAGAGGTCACTATGATTCGCATAGGTCACGGGTTTGATGTTCATAAGTTTGGTGGAGAAGGCCCGCTGACGATTTGTGGTGAGAAGATCCCTTATTCACAAGGCTTTATTGCACACTCCGACGGTGATGTCGCTATCCATGCCGTATGTGATGCTTTGCTCGGTGCACTGGCACTGGGTGATATTGGCAAACACTTTCCCGATACAGCGGCTGAATTTGAAAACATCGACAGTCGTATCCTGCTGCGTAGAGTAATGGAGCAGGTCAGTGAACTGGGTTATCAACTCGGTAATCTGGATGTGACCATAGTGGCTCAGGCACCCAAAATGCGTCCGCATATTGACGCCATGCGTGCGAATCTTGCGACGGACTGCAACGCCGACATTGGCCAGGTTAATGTCAAGGCGACGACCACAGAAAAGCTGGGGTTTGAAGGAAGAAAAGAAGGTATTTCCAGCCATGCTGTGGTGCTACTGACGAAGGTGGCTTAGTGTGAAAACCTGTGTATCTGAGCTCAATTACTTATATGGTGAACCGCAGGCGCATGCTGAATTTAAATCTCAGCCTGAAGACTTTATGGTTGATGAAATCCTCGACATTGAATTTACAGGGGAAGGCGAACACGTCTGCTTGCAGATTGTTAAGAAAGGTGAGAACACCGCTTTTATTGCCCGTAAGCTGGCCGAGTTTGCAGGCGTAGCGCCAAGGGATGTCAGCTACGGCGGACTCAAAGACCGTCATGGTGTCTGTAGTCAGTGGTTTAGTGTCCCGGTGCCAATTAAGCAGTCACTGGATTTCAGCGGCCTTAACAGTGACAGCCTGTTTGTGCTTAAGCAGATTCGTCACAATCGAAAATTACGTACCGGATGCCACAAAGGTAATCGCTTTACTATCACGCTACGTAATGTCAGTGAACCACTGGATCTGTTGTCACGCGTTAACGCGGTGCGCCAGGGCGTGCCCAATTATTTTGGTGAACAGCGCTTTGGTCACGATGGCTACAACCTGGAAATGGCACAAAGACTGTTTGAGGGTGAGCGGATCCGTGATAAAAAATTACGAGGCTTGGTGATCTCGGCGGCGCGCTCACATATTTTTAATCAGCTAGTCTCTCGGCGGGTTGCTGAGCATGGTCTGGCAAAGACCTGGCATCGCGAAGTTTTTATGCTCAGTGGCAGCAACGCGTTTTTTGAAGAAGACATAAGCGATGAACTGATCGTTCGGCTGCTTGAAGCTGATATTGTGTTGTCTGCCCCTTTGTTGGGCAAAGGCGAAAAAGGCCTCACCGCACTTGAGATAGAGTGGCTCAAACCCTTTGCCGACTGGTGGCAGGGACTGGGCGCTTTAGGGCTTAAAAACGAGCGCAGGGCGCTGCGGGTAATACCTGAAAACTTAGTGGTGAAGTCCCTGAACGCAACAACAATTCAGCTCAGTTTTGATTTACCTAAAGGGTGCTATGCCACCGCGATACTGCGTGAGCTGGTTCATCATGAGGATGTCAGTCATCGCAACTACGATAAAAAAGGAAGCAACCAAGATGAAGATACTGCTCAGTAACGACGATGGAGTACATGCAAAAGGTATTGACGTCCTCTACAAAGCTTTGTGCGAAATCGCAGAGGTTGTGGTAATCGCACCCGACCGTAATTGTAGTGGTGCGAGTAATTCACTAACCCTGATAAACCCATTGCGGGCAACAACACTGGATAACGGCTTTGTGAGTGTCAACGGCACGCCTACCGACTGTGTGCACCTGGGAGTGAATCAATTGCTCGATGAAGCACCGGATCTGGTCGTGGCTGGTATTAATAATGGCGCTAACCTGGGCGACGATACACTTTATTCGGGGACCGTTGCTGCCGCCACTGAGGGTCGTCACCTGGGTTTGCCTGCCATTGCTGTATCACTGTGCTCAAAACGAGAAGCACACTACGAAACCGCAGCGGCTGTTACGGTCAAGCTCATCAAAGCACTAAAAAGCCATCCGCTACCCAAAGATCAGATCATCAATATCAATGTGCCGGATATTCCCCTGTCTGACCTAAAAGGTATGCAGGTGACTCGTCTGGGTGCCAGACATAAAGCGGAAACCATGACCCGGCAGCTGGATCCCTGGAACAGGGACGTCTATTGGTACGGTTCATTGGGTCAGGAGTTGGATGCCGGTGAGGGCACTGACTTCTACGCAGTTAAACAAGGCTATGCGGCCATCACACCGTTGAAAGTCGATATGACAGCGCATGAAAGCCTGGATTCTCTGTCAAGCTGGATAGCCGCTCAGGAGTAAGCACGTTGCTCAAAAATTATAAACGCAGCGCAGAGGCATTGGTTGCAATATTGGCACGTCATGGTATTAACGACCCTGAGGTGCTGAATTGCATGGAGATCACACCCCGGCACTTGTTTGTTGATACTGTGCTGCAGCATAAGTCATATGAAAATACGGCGCTGCCGATTGGGCAGGGGCAAACGATTTCTCAGCCTTTGGTCGTTGCGCGAATGACCGAGCTGCTGCGCCAGGCGGGGGTCGCTAGAAAAGTGCTGGAGGTTGGCACTGGCTCGGGGTATCAGACGGCCGTGCTGGCTCAGCTGTTTGACGAGGTATACAGCATTGAGCGGATCAAAG
This sequence comes from Pseudoalteromonas rubra, assembly GCF_005887115.1. Taxonomy (GTDB): domain Bacteria; phylum Pseudomonadota; class Gammaproteobacteria; order Enterobacterales; family Alteromonadaceae; genus Pseudoalteromonas; species Pseudoalteromonas rubra_F. The sequence continues at coordinate 8,069 of NZ_PNCJ01000029.1, forward strand.
CATTACAGTGGCAGGCAAAGCGCCGCTTGCATATGTTGGATCTGTACAATGTGGCAATGAAGCATGGTGATGGCTGGCAGGGCTGGGCTTCGAAAGGGCCCTATGAGGGTATCATAGTCACCGCGGCGGCGGCACAAGTGCCTCAGGCGCTACTGGATCAGCTTTGTGATGGTGGGGTGATGGTGATCCCTGTTGGTGAGCAACATCAGGTCCTCACTATGTACCAAAGAAATGGTCAACAGTTCATTGAAAATAAACTGGCTGAGGTACGTTTCGTTCCTTTAATTCCGGGCGCACTGAGCTAGACTTGACAAAAAAAGCGAGAAAATCCAGTTGAGTATGCTAAAGTGGATGGTCGAATTAACAAGCGGAAAGTAATCAAGGCATGAATCGGACGCGCATCAATACTCTTTTGCTGTTGTGCTATTTTCTGGCCGCATGTACTACGCCACATTCCCCCGCTCCGGTTGTTAATCTCTCCAAAGGTAAGACCAGTTATCAACAAAAAATTCAAATAAAAAATAATCAATATAAGGTTAAAAAAGGCGACACTTTGTTTGCTATTGCTTTTAGTGCAAATAAGGATGTTAGAACTGTTGCCAAAATCAATAAAATTAAGCCTCCCTACACGATTTTCCCTGGTCAGATCATCTCTTTAGACTATCCAAAAAAGACGAATAAAGCGTCTAAAAAGCAATCAGTAAAAACCGTAAATTTAACCGATAAAAAACAAAAAAATAACATTTCACCGAAAAAAGAGCTTGATCGTCCCAAGCAACGAGAGTATGTTCAAAAGCAAGCCAGCGAAAAATCCAGTCATACCAAACAGTTGTCAAATAATAAGGTACGATGGCGTTGGCCCGCAGTTGGTAAGGTGACCCGACGTTTTTCTGTCAAAGAAAACGGCTATAAGGGAATTCAGATTTCAAATAAAAAGGGAACATCTGTTAAGGCTGCGGCAAATGGTGTTGTTGTATACGCAGGGAGTGCATTACGGGGATACGGCAATCTGATCATTCTGAAACACACAGATGATTATCTTAGCGCGTACGCCCACAATTCCAAATTGCTAGTAAGAGAGCAGCAGCAAGTTAAAGCTGGGCAAAAAATTGCCGAAATGGGAGATACAGACGCATCATCTGTTGCGTTGCGGTTTGAGATCCGTTACCGCGGACAAGCCGTAAATCCCGGTAGGTTCTTGCCTAAAAATTAGCCTATCGACGTAATGATGGAAAACTGTCACTTATTCGCTTGGGGGGATGCTTATGGCTCAAACAGCAAAATTGAATAGTAAAGTAAATCCAGAATTGGACGAGAAGTTTGAAGATGTTTCAGTCGAGGAGCCCAAAACGGAGCTGCTTGAAGATATCGAAAATGATGAAGAACTTTTCGCCAAGGACGACAGCGTTAAGAATTTAGATGCAACCCAATTGTATTTGGGAGAGATTGGCTTTTCGCCGCTGCTGAGTGCTGAAGAAGAAGTGTACTTCGCACGTAAGGCACTGAAAGGCTGTGAGGCGTCTCGTAAACGTATGATCGAAAGTAACCTGCGACTGGTAGTAAAAATCGCGCGCCGTTACAACAATCGGGGACTGGCGTTACTTGACCTGATTGAAGAAGGAAACTTAGGCCTGATCCGAGCCGTTGAGAAGTTCGATCCGGAACGTGGTTTTCGCTTTTCTACCTATGCGACCTGGTGGATCCGTCAGACCATTGAGCGGGCTATAATGAATCAGACTCGCACCATTCGCTTACCTATCCATGTGGTCAAAGAGCTCAATGTGTACCTCCGTACAGCACGTGAGCTGACGCAAAAACTGGACCACGAGCCGACTGCGGAGGAAATCGCAGAGTCACTCGACAGACCAGTGGAAGATGTCAGTAAGATGTTGCGTCTGAACGAGAAAATTACGTCCGTGGACACGCCTATCGGCGGGGATAATGACAAAGCGTTATTAGACATTATTGCTGACGAGCGTGGTTACGAGCCAGAAAGCGAAGTTCAGAACAAAGACATTAACCGCCATATCGTTGACTGGCTGGGTGAATTGAACCCGAAACAAAGAGAAGTGCTTGCACGTCGTTTTGGCTTGTTGGGGTATGAACCATCGACTTTGGAAGATGTGGGCCGCGAGATCGGCTTAACCCGTGAACGTGTGCGCCAAATTCAGGTTGAAGCACTGCGTCGTCTAAAAGACATCTTACAACATGAGGGCTTGAGCACAGACAGCTTGTTTGAACAAATGTAAGTGGAGTAGCAGCGCATGTTACCTTTTCTCCTGTATTCCAAGCGCTGAATAGCCACGTTATCGTTGAGTCATTCCGTAGTTTGAATGACTCTCGAATATCCCCCCAAAATACATGCATCGACTTTACTTTGTACTTTTTCCCAGTTAGACGATAAATTCTCATTTAGAAGTGCATTGTTATATCAAGCGAATTAAGTGTTCAGGCTGAGCAATTACGTCATTCACAACCTCCGATATATGGCTCTGTACATCACTTCTCCAAGTGCTTTGATAGACAGCAGAACTAGCCATTCATAATTTCATCTCTCAGCCCTGTAAAGCCCGTCATCCCGGCCTCCGAGCCGGCAACCATTGCAAATACAACACACCTACCACAGAGAGTAACGAGAGGTGTTTTGCATCTGAGGAACGCCATCTTACGCAGTCGCCGGGGGGAGAACCCATGTCAAGCACGGGATGGCTGGGAGGAAGCACAAGGCAACGGAGCAAGAACTTAGATCGCGGAGTGCATGATGTATTCAATTATTCCGCACTCAAAACCCTGTCATCCCGGCCCCCGAGCCGTGAACCACCCAAAAGGCAATACGCTCAGTAGTATACCAAGCCCGCTATTCTGCACTCAAAGCCTGTCATCCCGGCCTCCGAGCCGGGAACCACCCAAAAGGCAATACGGTCATCGCATCTAGTACACCTTACCTGCACACCAAGCCCGTGATCCCGGCCTTCGAGCCGGGAACCATTCCAAATACAACACACATACCACAGATAGTAACGGGTGGTATGTTGCGCCTGAGCAATGCCATCTTGCGGAGTCGCCTGTGAGTAGATCCCGTGTCGGGCACGGGATGACTGGGAGGGGGCATAGGACAACGGAGCTGGCGTTTAGATGACGGAGTGAATGATGTACTCAATTATTTCGCACTCAAAACCCTGTCACCCCGGCTCCCGAGCCGTGAACCATCCAAAAGGCAATACGCTCAGCGAATCTAGTATACCTTGTCAGCATCCCAAGCCCGCTATTCTGCATTCAAAGCCCGTCATCCCGGCCTCCGAGCCGGGAACCATTCCAAATACAACACACATACCACAGATGGAAATGGGAGGTGTTTTACTCCTGAGTAATGCCATCTAGCGGAATCGCCGATAGGTAGATCCCATGTCGAGCCCGAAATGACAGGGCAAAAGCACTAAGCGACATAGCTGGAATTAATAATCACCCATAAAAAAGGGCTAAACCCTAAGGTTTAGCCCTCATTTAAAAGCCTGGGGAAAGTGCTTATTGTGCTTTTGCGTTTAATGTTACGCCAGAGAAAGTTCTGTAAGCGTTAAGACCGAAGTACCAGGTACCCGCTTGTGGGTTAGTGAAAGTACAAGTCTCTGCGTTACCGCCTTTATAAGGACGGCAATCGTAGCTAGAGCTGGTAGGTGCACTACCTTGCTTAACGAACAGGTCAGCGTCACCAGTACCACCAGAGATAGTTACTGTCAGGCTGCTCATACCCGCAGGTACGTCTAGTGATTTCTGGATCCAGTTGCCAGTGCTTGCAGACAGGTTAGACTCAGTTAACTCAACCGGGCCAGTTGAACCGCCAGCAGTTTCAGCTTTCAGGCTCACACCGCTGTATGCAGAGTAACCGCGCATCATAACGTGGTAAGTACCAGTCGATGGGTTATCAATTGTACATACTTCGTTGTTACCACCTTCGTATGGACGACAGTCGTAAGTTGACTGAGTAGGCTTAGCATTTGCACGTACGTACAGATCAGCATCACCAGTACCGCCACTCATAGTGAAGGTTACTTTGCTTACGCCGCTGCCTACCTCAAAGGTATAGAAAGTTTCGCTGCTTGTGCTGCCAGACAGGCCTGTCTTAGCTACACCATCTTCCAGCTCGTTACCACCGTTACCATTGTCGTTACCAAGTGCAGCATCTACTGCTGCAGACGCATCGACGATACCAGTACCACAGCTAGTACATGTTGCAGGGAAGCTACGTGTTGTGCTCTTCAGAATGCTCTCTACTTCATCAGGCGTTGCAGAAGGTTTCGCCTGCTTGATAAGCGCCGCGACACCCGCAACGTGAGGTGCCGCCATTGACGTACCTTGTGAGTATGCATAGCTGTCGCTTGAAGGCGTGTTGCTGCCTGAATTATAAGTAGACAGAATACCTTCTGGGTCATTCGCAAAGCTTTGCGCGCCGCCAGGTGCTGCAACGTCGATGTTTGAACCGTAGTTTGAGTAGTAAGCACGGCCACCGTTACGACCTACAGACGCAACATTGATGATGCCTGAACAGTTACCTGGGTTGTAGTTTGCAGAGTTGTCGTTGTCGTTACCTGCTGCAATAACAATGGTTGAACCGTTAGCGCGTGCTGTGTTAATCGCGTTTTGAGTCGTAGAGCTACATGCACCGCTGCCACCTAAGCTCATGTTAATAACATCAGCCGGGTTAGAGTTAGCAGGTACGCCAGATACTGAACCACCTGAAGCCCAGACAATCGCGTCAGCGATATCTGAAGTCAGGCCACCACATTTACCAAGTACACGTACAGGTACAACTTTTGCGTCATAAGCAACACCAGCAACACCTTCTCCGTTGTTAGAAACCGCAGCTACCGTACCTGCTACGTGTGTACCGTGCCAGCTTGAATCACGTGCGCTGTGAGTGTAACCACACTCGTTACGTGAAACAGCATCACCCGGGTCACGTGCGTCGCTGTCACGACCGCCACCATCATTGGCAACAGACAGATCAGAGATCATGTCGTAACCTGGTAGAATGTTTGCGTTCAGGTCAGCGTGTGGACGGTAACCAGTATCAAGAACAGCAACAACTACGCCGTTACCGGTTGCTTTGTCCCATGCTGCTGGTGCGTTGATACCGCCAGCTGTTTCAAAGTAGTGCCACTGATCAGAATAACGCGGATCGTTAGGCGTCGCGAAAGGCTGTAACATTTGGTCAATTTCAATGTACTCAATGTTGCCAGTAGCAGACATTTCCATCATCAGGCTTTGTGCTTCAGCTGCACTCAGCTTTTGATCAACACGCATAACGTGGTGGTTGCTTAGCGCCATCTTGCGAACGTACTTAGTTTTCAGTGAAGATTTTTTCTTGCTTTTGAAGTTCTTCACGAAACTTTGTGCACGCGAGTTCATCATAGCTGGTGACATGTCGGCACCAGAAATAGACATAAGCTGATTGCTGTTATCTTTATATTTAATGATGAACTGGGTACCGGCAGTGTTCTGGCTTTGCATTTTCTGGCTCAGTTGAGCAATGTTTGCGTTATTATTGAATGCTTCAACGTTGTTAGCCATTGCATTAGAAGCGGCGAACATGCCTGACATCGCTAGCGCGACAGCGCCGATTTTTAAGTTGCGTGTTGTCATTATTATGATTCCTAGTTTCTTACTTGTTGTTGTTGTTCTGTTTGCGTGTGCAAGCAGATGGTTATCGAAGGTAAAGAACTGGTTAAACTATTTAAAGTGCTGTTTTGTTATTTACACTATTGTTTTTGTTATAAGCGGATGGCTAAATAGTTCAATTATGACAATAATTCTTTGTTTTTATTGCAAAATTATTATTTGTTACAGGATGAGGTATGAATTAGTTAGTATTGTAAACGATTGTAAATGGTTAATATTTTATTACTAGTTGTGATAAAATTATGTGCCTTTGTTTGCTAAATAATCGCATTACTCCACCTCTAAGGCATAAGTTGATACAATAAGTGCATAACTTTTTCAGGACACAATATACAATGTTGAACTTTGATGTGGTGATCATCGGCGCGGGCGCGGCTGGCCTGATGTGTGCGGCACAGGCTGGATATCGGGGGCGCAGCGTCGCGGTGGTCGATATGGGCAAAAAAGCCGGTCGAAAAATACTCATTAGCGGTGGTGGTCGTTGCAATTTTACCAATGAAGGCGCGATGCCACAGAACTATTTATGCGCTAACCCCCATTTTGTGAAGTCCTGCCTGAGCCGTTACACCCAGCACGACTTTATTGAGCTGGTGGACCGCCACGGCCTGGCTTATCACCATAAAACCCTGGGTCAGTTGTTTTGTGACAACAGTGCCCAGGATATCGTCGACATTCTGTTAACTGAATGCGACTGGGCCGGGGTTGAGGTATTTCTGCGTAACGAAGTCATTAAGGTCGAACGCACCGAGGCCGGCGGATATATCGTCACTACCTCTGAGCAGGTGTTTAGCTGCCAGTCTCTGGTCGTGGCCGCCGGCGGCCTGACCATGCCCAAACTGGGCGCCACGCCCATTGGTTACAAAATTGCCGAGCAGTTTGGCCTGAAAGTACTGCCGACCATGGCGGCACTGGTACCTTTTACCCTGCACGACCACGATAAAGCCCGCTTTGATGGCCTGGCGGGTGTAAGTCTGCCTTGCACTGCACAAAGCGAAGATGGCACCCGCTTCAAAGAGAACCTGCTGTTTACCCACCGTGGCCTGTCTGGCCCCGCAGTTTTGCAGATCTCCTCGTTCTGGCGCGCCGGGCAGGGCGTGATTGTTAATCTACTTCCCGATACCGATATGCACGTACAGCTGCACGACTGGCGTCAGGAACAAGGTAATAAATCTCTGAAAAACCTGCTAAGTACCATATTACCTAAACGTTTTGTTGAGGTATTAATCAACGAGCAAACCGTACCAGAAAAAAATGCCAACCAGCTCAGTCACAGCGAAATCGACACGCTGGCCCACGCGCTGCACCACTGGCACATTAAACCCAATGGCACAGAGGGTTACCGCACCGCCGAAGTCACCCTGGGCGGCGTCGACACCGACGAACTCAGCTCCAAAACCTTCGAAGCCAAAAAAGCCCCCGGCCTGTATTTTATCGGCGAAGTCACCGACGTCACCGGCTGGCTCGGCGGCTACAATTTCCAATACGCCTGGAGCTGCGGCTGGGCATGCGGACAGGCGTGTTAGGTGGAGTGTAATAATAAAGTTTGTATACTGCTAAGATGGGTCATCTAACCTTCTGGTTAGGTGACCCATTTTACTATGCCATTACAATCAGGTAAGTTGCTGGAATATGCTGAGGGTAACAACTTTAGCTGTGAACGTGTATACGGAAAAAGAGTATTAGCTTGAGTGCCTAATACCGAAAGGATTATAAAAATGAAAAAAATATCCGCTACGGCCTTGTCATTACTATTGACGGGCTGCTTGTTTGACTCTCATTTTGAAACACCCGCAAGTGCCCAAAAGAAACATGGCTCAGGGGTAGTACAATCGTCAGACCTATCTCAAAATGGAGCTTTGTCTGTCATTGCAAGGCAAGATGAAGTTTGCTTATGGAGTAACATCTCAGACAAAAAAGTATTTCCCTGTATCGCGGAGGGTAATATTGAGTTGACCGGTATCGCTGACAACGCCAGTGTATTTTACATATCCAACAGGTTGTCTGTTAGCCTGTTTTCTGCCAAGTCAGGTAAGCTGTTAGGCGCGTGGACTAGCGGTGAAAATATTATTAGAGATATAGCGATATCCAGCGACGGTGAAACGCTACTGTTAGGTTACAGAAGCGGCATAACGGAAGTAATACATGTCAGAAGTAATCGCAGAGCACAACACACATTACACGACTTAGATGTAAACACCGTGGCGCTGTCAGCCGACGGGCGCACTGCGATGACAGGTTCCAGCGATAAATTCGTTAAATTGTGGGATGTACAAACAGGCAAAGAATTGCAGTCTTATAAATTTTCAACCAGAGTCAACCATGTTTCTCTTAACGCAGATGCGACGATGGCGTTCGTACTGGACTCTGTGAATGCTCGTCAATTCATTGATTTAAAATCACAAGAGCTAGGTTCCTCCTTGTCTACATATAGTAACTTCATAGAGTTTAATCAGTCGGCATTTATTAACAATGATCAGTGGTTACTCACTGCCTCGCCAAATCAAAAAGTGCAGATCTGGCGCGTTGCAGATGGGGATTTAATAGCAAAGTTTATGGCGAATAAAGTCGATGGCCGAGATCGCGCATCAGTATTAAGCATCGCGATGGATGAGTCCAGGCAAGTGGTCATCAGTAAAACAAATGATGGGGTTGTGGAAACGTGGCCAGTTAAAACGCTGCTTTAAGTCCATATGAGGGCAAAACTGGCGTCAGGGTAGGGCACTTAATTAGCGCTGTGTTAGCTAAACTTTTTGTTGAGGTATTAATAAACGAGCAAACCGTACCAGAAAAAATGCCAACCTGCTCAGCCACAGAGAAATTGATAATCTGGTCCTCGGGCTGAACCACTGGCCTACCAAACCCAATAGCACAGAAGGTGATCGCACCGCCGAAGTCACTTTAGGCGGTGTTGACACCGACGAGCTCAGTTCCAAAACCTTCGAAGCCAAAAAAGCCCCCGGCCTGTACTTTATCGGCGAAGTCACCGACGTCATCGGCTGGCTCGGCGGCCACAATTTCCAATACGCCTGGAGCTGCGGCTGGGCGTGCGGTCAGGCGTGTTAAGATTTAATTGATACCACATCTGCTAAACTGGATACTCTGTTATTAATAAACAGTTCAGCACGCCGTGTAGCACGAGTCTTATATAGGCACCTGTTACTTCATCATGCTTGAACGGCTATGTATCCAAAATGAGTCGGATCAGAAACTTACCCAACTCAGAGGTGTAAAATTTTTGGGTGACAACCAGCTCACTGTCCCATCCTGGCGTATCGAATGGCAATGGGTAAGTTTCACATCCAGCACGTTTGGCTATGTCACTCAGTGAGGCAGGAACGGTGGCAATGAGATCTGAGTGTGCAACCGTCTCGACCAAGGGTAAAAATTGCGCACAGGTCATCGCAATCGTGCGTGTTAAGCCTTGCTGTTTCAATATTTCATCAATGACCCCAGTCTGATCACCTTTGAGTGTCATCAGGACATGTGGGGACTCGAGATATTTCTCAAGAGACAGGCTTGCTGAGCGGGTTGAATAGCGCTTGCTGCTAATTGCTATAAACCTGTCGTGCCACAAATGCTTTCGATAAAACCTAGCCGGGAGTGCTTTGAATGTGCCTATGACAATCTGTGTGCTGTCATTGTCCAGTTTGTCAAAGGCTATCTGTTTATCCAACTGCACAAAATTAAGCGTAATTCCGGGCGCACAGGCTCTTAGTTTGGAAATGAGTGCAGGGGTTAATGATGTGATAGCTAAATCGGAGGCAGCAATCACGATTTGCTCTTTGGCTGTTGTTGGGTCGAACGCTTTGTGCGCAATCATACTGTTAATATTTGCCAGGATGGCCTGAACCTGAGGGGCCATGTCATCCGCTCTGGTTGTGGGGATCACACCGCCTGCGCTTCTTTGAAATAATGGGTCATCAAATTGCCGTCGTAAACGGCTTAACGCATTGCTCATGGACGACTGTGCCAGCCCAATACTGTCGGCCGCTTTACTCACGTTACGATACTGATATATCGCATTGAATACCTTGAGCAGATTCAGATCCAGTGTATTAATATTCATTTTATCAATATTTAAAGTCCAGATAATCCATTTCTACTATATATCATGGCTCCTTATAGTGTTAGTGACAAAGTGAGATATAACACCTGAGAAAGCGTGTTTGCCTTACCAGGCCACTCACAGGCGGTGTGCTGTGTGGCCAGGCGGTAAATACTCTGTTTATCAGGTTCTTGCAAGCAGACACTGACTTTGTTGTTCAGAAACAGACTGATATAACGCTAAGGTAGACAATCATGACTGCATTAAGTAAAGACTTACCGTTTTTCCATGAAGATAAAAACGCACAAACATTGGCTTCTCTTCGGACCTACAGAACACTTGGTAATACCGGATTAAAGGTTTCACCCATTGCTTATGGTGCAGGCACATTTGGAGATGCCTGGGGAGAGGCCTGGTCAAGCGGCAAAACCCAGGCTGAAGCTATTTTTAATCATTACGTAAATTCCGGTGGCAACTTTTTTGATACCTCGGATGTTTATCAGGACGGCCAGAGTGAGCAATGGTTGGGTGAGTTTACGCGCAATGCAGGGAATCGTGACCGACTCGTAATTTCAACCAAAGGTACTCAAAATCAATATGCGAACGATCCCAATGGTGGTGGAAACGGGCGCAAACACATTATTAAGGCTGTAGAGGCATCGCTTAAGCGTTTAAACACAGACTATATTGACCTGTACTTTTTGCACCAGTGGGACAGATTTACGCCACCCGAAGAAGTCTTGTCGACGTTTGAAGTCCTCATACAGCAAGGGAAGATCAGGCATTACGGTCTCTCAAACTTTCCGGCCTGGTACACCACAAAACTGCAATTGCTGGCATATCAGAGCTTTCGAAACCCCGTCGCGGCTATCCAGAACCAGTATAGTCTAGTGGCGCGCCACAGCGACTATGAGCATTTACCTATGTGTCAGCATTTCGATATTGGCTTTATGGCGTGGAGTCCGCTGGCTAATGGACTGTTAACTGGGAAATATCAGGTGGATGAGCTGGGTAGTTTAACCGGGCAGGGCCGTCTGACGGACACTTGGACAACCGATCCCAGTGTGGCGCACATGGCTACGAGCCAGAATATCTCTGTCATTAAAACGCTTATTGAGATCGCACAAGCATCCGGGCATACCCCGTCGCAGATAGCGCTGAACTGGCTGGTCAAACACCAGGGGCTCACATCACTGGTGATTGGTGCTCGCAAGCTGACACAACTTAAAGAGAATTTGGCTGCGTTGGAGTTTGAGTTAACCGCTGAACAAACCCACACATTGGATCAGGTCAGTCAACCACTCGCTATATCGCCTTATAACTACCATACCGCCGAGATGCAATCGCTGATCCATACAGGCACACGTATTGAAAAACTATAAATTGAGCAAAGAGGTTTACATGAAAAAAGTACTTGTTTTAGGCGCCAGTGGTTTACTGGGCCAGAGTATCGTGAACAAACTGGCGGGCGCAGCTGAAGTGATTGGTGCGTCAATGAGCGACGCTGAGTATCCGGTCGATATATCTAACCCCGAATCGTTACAGGCCTTGCTAGCCAAAGTAGGAAAAGTCGATGCCATTATTTGTACAGCAGGTGTGGTTAATTTTGTGCCCTGGCAGCAGGCAACTGATGCCGATTGGCAATTTGGCATTAGCAACAAAATGATGGGGCAAATTAATTTGCTTCGTTTTGGCACTCAGTATGTCAATGAGGGTGGGGTGATTGTCGTGACAACGGGGATTTTGGCGCAAAATCCGATACCAGGGAGCAGTGTTGTCTCAGCAGTGAATGCTGCGGTCGAGTCTGTCGTACATGCAGCCAGCCTGGAAGTCGAGGGCGTCCGATTTAATGCCGTTTCTCCTGGATGGGTAAAAGAGACCATGGAAGCAATGGGGATGGACGCCACTCCCGGACTCCCAGCAACAGAGGTAGCTCAGGTCTATGTTGACCTGATTGAGCACAGTACCAGTGGTGAGATCCACCTGGCCGTAAAATAAATCGGTTTCGGTGCTGCATGACGGCGGCACCAGTTGATAAAATAGAGTACCCATTATAAAAACGATATCCGCCCGGAGAGAAGACATGTATCTATATATTCAGTTCATTATAAAAGATCCCGAAGCATTTCAGTTATACGCAAACAGTGCAGGCTTACGGTAGAAAAACCCTCGCGGTGAATAAATCACCCGACCCAATTGAAGGGCAAGTGGTTGCCGATGTTTGCGTTATTCAACAATGGCCCTCACAAGCTGCTGTTGAAAAGTGGCTAAATTCAGCGGAGTATGCGCCACTGAAGCAACTACGAGATGAGTGTGCGATGGAAAAATTAGTGATGATACCGCTGAGTGATGTGTCTCTGCCTTAGGTCTGGGCGTGGGTTGTACTGTCTGTGGCAGACGCATACGTTGCGAAATTCGTTGTTACTTAATGTACATATTGTACAGCAGTGAATTTTGCATATTGACTTTATTGTGCTTAAATATCAATGTGTTATGTTTTTAAATGAACTTCAGGCAAGTCAGATATTGTGGTTTTGATGGCTGCTATAGTTAAATTATACTAAACCGGGTTAAGGGGGATGTATGCAGCACGTCTTTTCGAAAATTTGTACCGTAATTGCACAGTGTGGTGTCCGTGATAAAACGCATTTTTAAGACGTACTGGAATGTAAACGTCTGGCTTTTATGTCTCTTAGTGAGTTCGGTTTTTTCTCCTGTTGCTCAAAGTAAAATGCTGCGCTTTGGCGTAGACCCCTGGCCACCATTTGTCATTGTTGGGCAAACACAAATCAGTGGTATCGATGTTGATATAGTCCGACATCTGGCAGACGCCCTTAACCTCGATCTTGAGCTGGTTCGCTGCCCGTTTAAGCGTTGTCTGCGAATGATGGAGATCGGTGAGCTAGATATGCTGGGCTCTTTGCAAAAGTTTAAAGACCGTGAAGTCTATATGCAGTATCTGGAACCTAGTTATTACACTGCGAATAAAGTGTTCTATACCCTGAAGGGGAGCGAGGTTAGCATCAATGCCTATCAGGATCTCGAGCGCTATATTCTCGGCGTGACACTGGGACATAAAAATGACCCCCAATTCGATGCAGATACCGGTCTCACAAAATTCGCAGCGGTAGATACAGACAAGCTATTTAGCCTGCTGATGAAAAAGCGTATTGACGCTGCACTGAGTGTGGATGTGCGCTCTGATCATTATTTAAAAACCCACAATCTAGGCCAATATATCCACAAGGCACCATTTTACTTTAAAGGCACACAAGGTTATCTGGCTGTATCGCGTGCGTCCCAGCTGCTCGAAAGGTGCCAGGAGATTGAACGTATGCTTGCTGGTATGGTAAATGATGGCACCATAACCAGTATGATTGACACTGTGGTACGTGAAAAGGTTAAAAAAACGCCTCCGGCGCGTTAAACATGCACCTGTTCGTTTTCCCCTCCAAATTAAAATAACTGTTGTGTCCAGTGCCTAATTCGATGTCTCAGGCAGCGCAATGGCGTTTCTGAGTCGTTATGTTTGGGGTTGCAGTCAGAGAGTTTTAAGGAAAATGGGGTGGCGCTTTTGATTGCTGGCACAAACGTTTCTTCAGTGTGATGAAAGTGGTGCTCAAAAAAAGCGGCATTTAGCCTGGCAACATCCAGAATAGCGTTAACTTGAGGTGTCTCTTTCAGCCCGCTTTTTAGCCAGTCTTTTAGTACCACAATGTCGGAAAAACTGACGTGATTGAGCGATTCAAACAGCGCTAAATAACCTTTGTTGTGTACGTTGATAAAGATTTCGCTAAAGTATTCTTCGTCTGCCTGCACATACATAAAAGGTTGTGTGATGGTGATATCTTGCCAGCCAAATACAGTGCCATCCATATTAACAATAGCGGTTACTTCGGGTGTTTTTGCCGCGGTATAAAACGCCGCTGCACCACCGTAAGAATGACCCAGAATACCTACCTGACCATTGAATGTATTGAATAACGGGCTTTGCGGGTCGTGATTCATTTGTTTTATTTTAGTCAGTACAAAACGCTGATCTGCTGACCACATGGGTAAATCAATGCCCAGATCATCTGATGGCAGCTCTATTGTTTTTATCGCTTTTGAATTGGGCGGCTGATAATAATCCGAGCCAAAACTGTGATTGATGGAAGCGACCAGGTATCCCCGGCTGGCGATATATGCAGCCATGATGGTAAATAATTCGGGATTAAGATAATAACCGTGGGAAAAAATGATCAGGGGTAAAGCGTCGTGTGGCAGATGTATTTCATTCTCTGCGGCAATGTTCCATGTCATTGCGCTCAGCGGAGCGATATGTGTCATATCTGCGTCTGTATCATAAATCAGCCTGTGCGAGCGCGAAAACTGATTGTTTAACAGCGGTAATCTCCGGGTGCTGGCACTTAGCTTGGTAGGGTAAAAAAATCGCACACCAAGTTGCCTGGGCGCGTTTGGTTGTGTCCTGTGACTGTGACGGTTTGAGTCCTCAAAATACATGTAATGCGTGCCAACCGGGTGTGCCAACGGCAGAATAAGTGTATTTTCAGTGTGGTCAATACTGAACTGCGCAAATAGAGGTTGTGTCGTTAGCAGGCAAAATAGGCCGAGCAGCAGGCAAATCGAAAGTCGTGGCATCTATGGCGCTTTGTTATTTTTATCTGGTTTGTATTGCATAAGGTTACAACACTTTTATTCATATTTCAGCTGCTCACGGCGCCTTCAATTTATGCAAAATGGTGCATTGATCAACCTGCTCACCGCTGCATGAGGCGAGGGTTTGCAGGGATTGCTCTAGCAGAGCCAGTTCGCGCTGGGCGCGTTGTACCTGGGCGAGTTGTTCGGCGATGATTTTATCGACCACGGCGCAGGAGGCGTTGGGGTCGGCTTGTACTTCGACCAGGCGTTTGATGTCGTCCAGCGGGATGTTGAGCTCGCGGCAGCGGCGGATAAAGATCAGGGTGTCTACGTCGCCCGGTTGGTAGTGGCGGTAGCCATTGCTGGCGCGTTGTGGTGCGCTGAGTAAACCAACTTGTTCATAATAGCGGATGGTTTTCGCATTTATCTGGGATTTCGTCGCAAGTTCGCTGATTTTCATATTGACCTTCCAGTCGCTGTAACCTTTAGCATCGGCAGTATCATTTATTCCTGTCCTGAGGGTCAAGTAAATAGTTATGTCTGATACGTTTCGTTCTGCCGGTTTGGTTTTATCTGTAAGTTGTTTATCGCTGGGGATGTCGGTGAGTGTGGCGGCGCCGCTGAGTCCGCTGGCCACTGCTGTGAGTGCTGCGCTGGTTGCGCCAGGGCCTGAGCATCAGGCACAGGAGTCCCATGCTGAAGAAAAGCATGAAGACGGGGACCATGATGCACACGCTGACGATGAGCACCATGATGAGCACGGCCACGGTCATGAGATGGAAAAAATCGTCATTCAGGCAACGCGCTCTGGCCGTATTGCCGATGAGCAGCCGGTGCGGGTGGAGCTGATCAACCGCGAAGAAATCGAAGAAAAGGCGGCGATGCGCCCGGGCAATATCTCCATGCTGGTGGCCGAAACAGGTGGCGTGCGCATGCAAACCACGTCGCCTGCGCTGGGCAGTGCTAATATTCGATTGCAGGGTTTGTATGGTCGTTATACTCAGTTGCTGGCCGATGGTTTGCCGCTCTACGGTAATCAGGCAGCATCGATTGGCCTATTACAAATTCCACCCACGGATCTGGGCCGGGTTGAGATCATCAAAGGCTCGGCGTCGTCTTTATATGGTGGCTCAGCACTTGGCGGGGTGATTAACCTGATCTCTCGTAAGCCGGGCGACGAGTTCAAGGGCGAGGTGCTGCTGAACCTGACCACACGCGATGGCCAGGATCTGACGTCTTATATCGAAAGTCCGCTGAGTAATGACCTCAAAGGCTCGCTGACGCTGGGTGCCCATCATCAGAAGTCCGAAGACATAGACAACGATGGCTGGTTCGATTTGGCCGGGTATGAACGTTACACAGCACGGCCGCGTTTGTTCTGGGAAGGAGAGCAGGGTGAAACTCTGTATGTCACGGCCGGAGCCATGACCGAACAGCGCACGGGGGGAACCAAAGATGGCTTTACCATGGCGGATGGTAATCCGTATGTGCAATCGCAGGATTCAGAACGTCTGGACGGTGGATTTGTGTATAGCCAGCCGATGTCCGACACGCTTACGCTGCATGCACGCTCATCGGCCATGGTACAAAACCATGAGCACGGCTTTGGTCTGGTGCTGGAAGAGGACAAGCACGAAAGCTATTTGTTTGAAACCAGTGTCAGTGGGTACAACGACACCACCGACTGGCTACTGGGCGTGGCCTATCAGTCGGATGTGTTTGAGTCTGAGACATTTCCGAGCTTTGATTATCGTTATGAAGTACCAGGCCTGTTCGCTCAGTTGGATCACACCCTGAGCGATACGCTGACCGCCTCGGTGAGTGCGCGGGTGGACGACCACAATGAATATGGTACTCAGTTTAGTCCGCGAGTGACCTTGTTGTATCGTCCGGGCGAGCTGACGGTACGCGGCTCCTATGCACAGGGCTATTTTGCACCAACGCCTTTTGTGGAAGACATTGAAGCGGCGGGTTTATCGCGCTTAGCACCGATAGGTGAATTGCAGACAGAGGAAGCCGAAACTGCCTCGCTGGACTTTACCTATACCTTTGATTCGGTTGAAACCAGTCTGACCCTGTTCGGCTCAAATGTGGATAACGTGACTGAGCTGGAGGTGGTGCCAACATCGGATGGCTCGCAACCCACTCAGGTACGGCTGATCAATGCGCTGGGCGAGAGCCAGATCCGTGGCTCAGAAGTGCTGCTGCGTTATTACTGGCGGGATGTGAAACTGACCGCCAGCTATTTATATCTGGATGCAACCCAAAGTGTGGATGCCCGGACGCGTACAGAGATTGCGCTCACGCCTAAACACTCAGCGGGGTTTGTGGCCATGTGGGAGCAACACGGCAACTTCCGCGCCGGGTTTGAAGCTTATTACACCGGGCCACAGCGCCTGAATGCCAATCCGTTTGTCACTGAGTCTGACCCATACTGGCACCTGGGCCTGATGGGGGAGATCACCACGGGGCGTTACAGCTGGTTTATTAACTTTGAAAACCTGCTGGATGTAAAACAAACCGACGAGCATCCGCTGTTGTTACCACAGCAGGCAGTCAGTGGTCAGTGGACGACGGATATCTGGTCGCGCAACGATGGTTTTATTGTCAATGCCGGTGTGCGCATTAAGTTTGGTCATTAACTGAGTAAAGGGGTCAGTCGACTGATCCCTTCATTCCATTTAGTCCAGGCCCACAGTTTTCCCACCCCTCAAGTTATTGTCACCCCCCAATATGGTGATGGTTCTTCCCCGCCTGGGGAGTAACATGCCCTGTAATTGATGGATACATTAGTTGCATGTGTTCAGGCCAACCTAGTGCACGTTTCATCCGCGCTGTACCTGTCTGAGTGCATTTAAAACGATAAAACAATCAACAGGGAAAAAACATGAAACTTAAATCACTTTTTTTGACTGCGGCATTATTATCTGTGAGTGGTGCTGCCAGTGCGGGCTTTGTGAGCAAAGCCGATTACTACAAATACAATTACTATAACCATGTTGTCATGTTTGGTGGGATCGGGTCTGAAGTTGGCCTGTGTAAGGACCAGAATGGCCTGTTTGGGACTTTCTATCGCAATGCAGAAATCTGTCATGTTGGCTGGCATAGCAAAAGCTATGTCGCACCAGATTATCATGTGCTGGTTGAAGATGGTAAAAAGTACTTCAGAACGCTTGATTTGATCAGAGGCGTTCAGTTATTCAGTGCCGGGCATTCTGCATGTTCACCCAATTCACCGAAGCTGGATGGGTCAAGAGTGATCATGGGTTACTATGTGAAGGATCATGGCAAGTGTTATTACCCTATGGGAAGTCGTCAATACTCGGCACCAGTAGGTGGCTTTACACACGTTGTTTATAGCTACAGATAATCTATTTCGCTGAGTTTTGCACGGTTATTCACGCGTTATGAGCCAGCAAAGGCATGCTGACAGGTATGCCTTTTTTGATCCTTAAAAACGTTACTCTATGAGAATCAGCTCCTGCTCAATACCAATAAACTGCTCCAGCAACAGCTGGCCCTGATGCACGTCACTTATTTTCCAGGCGGTGGGTTTGAGTGTACGAAGTGTTTTAATCAGAGTGCCGTTTAAATCGAACTGGTTCAGCGTCAGGCTACTCTGGTCAACGCTGAAGATATGCCCGCCTTTTATCACCATAGCGCGCCCATTCAGGGTGGTAAGCGCTTTGGCGTGGGTGGGATTGTCACCCACGCCAAAGCGCTTTACCTTGCCCTGTGCGTCACTGTAGTGCACCAGCTCACCTGCCTGCCATGCGCGGTGCACGCCATTAATCCCCAGTTTGCTCAGCTCACCACTTGCTAAATTATACAGATACAAGCCGCCGGGCATTGGGTCGTTGATCAGCACCAGCACTTGTTCCGGTTGATGCCAGGCCTGTACCGAATGAACTGGCAATCTTGTGCTCAGGCTGTGCTGCTGGCCAGATAAATCAGCGCGGTACAGCTTGCCGCCCTGCGCCCAGAGTAAGTGTCTGGCATTCGGCGACCAGGCAAATCCATGAATAGGATGCGAAGCGCCGGTGTTGCTGAGTGCTATGGCTCGATCCTCTTTCCATATCCAGAGCTGATCCTCACCGTTGCGATTAGAAATAAAGGCAATCTGCTGGCCGTCGGGTGAAAACTGAGCCTGCCGCTCCTGCGCCTGCGTGCGCGACAAGCTGGGGTAGGGCAGGGCACGGGCGTTTAAATCGTGATTTATGTCTGTCGCTGTGTCGGCTGAAGGGGAGTTGTTCAGCAACAGGTGCGCAATATCGATGTCTTTACCACCGTGAATGGCTGCCAGAGTGTGATCAATTGGATGTTTGTCTGCAAAGAGAAGATGACTGGCCGGAATCGAGATCTGGCTTACCTTACCCTCGAGGCTCAGGGTGTACAGCTGGCCGTTGCTGACTGCCAGCAAAGTGTTACCGTCGGGTGTAAACCGACCCGGCAAATAGGTGTTCGGATCCATATGTGGCAGCAGAGTGATTTGATTGCGGTGTAAGACTTGCGCCTCTTTATCCACAATCCTAAGTATGTGATTGAGCTGTTTGTCCTGGCTTAGCAAGGCAAAGCGCTGACTGGGCGCATGATAATCAAAGTGGTACAGATATTCGTTTTTGGTGGAGGATAAGGTATTGATACTCTTAGTTAAGTCGTTGTACTGAACCACCTGACTTTGACCCGTTTCGTGTTGTAAGAAGGCGTAAACGTGATTGGGCAGTGCTCTGGGAAAATGAGGTTGAGTATGGTTACACAGATAACGTGATTCAATGGTTTGTGGCTGACCGAGCGCCCGTGCAAAGTCCAGTGAAGCCAGTGCCCAGCAGGACTGGGTGTCGAACTCGTCAGTTTTCAGGTTGCAATCCGCTTTGGCGGCAAACACCAGCTCGCGGCCGTCGGGAGTAAAACTCGCTGCACCATATTGCCCGGGTGTGTGACTGAGCTGATGCTCTTTGTGACTGCTAATATGTCTGGCCCACAGGTGGTTAGTGCAACTACCGGCATAGCGATTAAAGATCAGGTAGTCGCCATCGGGACTAAAAATAACATGCGATTCATGAGCATCCGTGTGGGTTACTGGGGTCAGGCGAGTGTATTCAGGGCGTCGATTATCGGGCCAGAGCAGATACAATAAAGAACATAGTAAGAGAGTGCTCACTACCATTATTGGCGCTTTAAAATAGAGGGTATTAGTTGTTTTGGTTGCCGGCTCAACCGAGGGCTCCGGCCAGCGCACCTGAGCAATCAGGCGATACCCTATTTTTGGATGGGTGGCGATAATGGTGGGGTTTTTGGCATCGTCTCCCAGTACTTTGCGCAAAATGGCAATGCAGCGTTGCAGGGCGTTGGGCACCACTTCAGCACCTTGCCAGACCTGACTCATTATCTCCTGATGGGTGACCACCTGTTCGCCATGCTCACGCTGACGTTGTGCGAGTAGCAGCAAGACCTGCAACACTTTTGGTTCTACATGGGTTTGCTGGCTATCCAGGATTACCACAGAGCGCGACAAATCAATTTCATACGCGTTTATAAAGAATCGTGTCTGTGTCATTGCAACTCGCTACTGCCTGAATCCGGCATTGAGTGTACGGTGCAATGCCATCACTGTCGAGGTGTACAGCAGCAGACGCTGGCGTGTAAATTGTGACATTGTTTTGCAGCAGACGGTTATGTGATGGGGTATACGCCTGAGTAAAGCTCTCTTTCCGTGCCGCCTTATCCCAGCTCTTTTGTAAGCTATGCCGCCTCATCTCGACCGCGCCCCCCTGTCATCCCGGC
>NZ_PNCJ01000003.1 GCF_005887115.1 Pseudoalteromonas rubra
TCGAAAGAGTCGGGCTTTTTTGCGTTTGGAGTAAAGTACTTCCATGTAGTATCTCCCCTTCGCGCGTCCTTGCGCTCACTTCCTCGAACTGCGAAGCGTTGCTTCGGTTTCTCGTCACCCAAACTCAGTAGTGAAACGAATGTGTGTGATTTAAAATGCCGTAGCTGCTGGAAATCCACACCGCTCGTATGACAAATGAGCTGGAACAAACGTACTCAGCACTGAGAGAAAGGTTTAAACAGATCCCGCATCGCGTGCGGGATGACAACGGAGTTGTTGTTGGAGGTGTGGTAGAGCTGGGTAAACCTGGCGCCGCTGCAGTAAAGCCACACTTTGCGTGTAGCAACTACGTCGGCTCAACCATACTCCTTGCTTTCATGGTGTATAGAGCGATTTCTGGCGCAGTGTCATGTATTCCTTCATTCATACAAGCCCACACTACCGTCATCCGGCACTTGATGCGGGATCTTCTAACAGGCTACAAAGTGCGTATAGCAAGTAAGCTGGAACAGACACACTCAGCCCGAGAGAAAGGTTTAAACAGATCCCGCATCGCGTGCGGGATGGCAACGGAGTTGTTGTTGGAGATGTGGTAGAGCTGGGTAAAACCTGGCGCCGCTGCAGGAAAGCCACACTTTGCGTGTAGCAACTACGTCGGCTCAAACATTTCATGGTGTATAGAGCGATTTCTGACGCAGTGTCATGTATTTCTCCATTCATATAAGCTCACACTAGCGTCATCCCGCACTTGATGCGGGATCTTCTAACAGGCTACAAAGTGCGTATAGCAAGTAAGCTGGAACAGATACACTCAGCTCGAGAGAAAGGCTTAAACAGATCCCGCGTCGCGTGTGGGAAAACAACGCAATTGTTGTTGAAAACATGACTCGTTCAGGATGGTATCTGATACCAATGTCACTTAATACCTGTTCAATTTGACGGAGCAAATATGACGCTAACTGTTTTAAAAACTTCTCATTTAGAATAACTAAATAGCAAAATTTTCGTCTTGTTATCGACCCTATTTTCTCGCCTCAAAATAGAACACTTAATTAAGCAAATTGGTATAACCAAATTGGTATGAGTCATTGACGGCGCATATTGAAGGAAGAACAGGATTGCATTTCATAACCAACAGGTTTAAATGTATGACTAAAGTTCCTTTGCCGGTTAGAGACGATTAACCATTGCGAAAAAATGATAACTGTATATACTCACAGTAAATGCACTGTATGGAAAACCAGTTATATGCGACCACTTACTAAACGACAAGAACAAGTTTTTGAACTTATAAAAGTTTTCATTAAGGATACTGGCATGCCGCCCACTCGAGCAGAGATTGCCGAGTCGCTTGGGTTCCGCAGTGCGAATGCTGCAGAAGAGCACTTGAAAGCATTAGCCAAGAAAGGCGTAATTGAAATGGTACCTGGTGCAAGTCGAGGTATTCGTTTAGTTGAGGATGAGCCAGAGCAACTTGGGTTACCCTTAATTGGTCGAGTTGCTGCAGGTGAACCGATACTCGCACAAGAACATATTGAAAGTCATTGTTCAGTTGACCCTGCTATGTTTCATCCCTCAGCAGATTACCTCTTACGAGTTAATGGTATGAGTATGAAGAACATTGGGATTATGGATGGTGACCTACTGGCAGTGCATCGGACTCAGGTGGTTAATAACGGACAGGTTGTCGTTGCTCGGGTTGAGGAAGATGTAACAGTTAAGCGCTTCGAGAAGCTAGGTAAGAAGGTATACCTACATGCTGAAAATGAAGACTTCTCTCCTATTGAAGTAGATCTAGAGCAACAGAATTTCTCTGTCGAAGGTTTGGCCGTCGGCGTGATTCGCAGCGATATTTAAATAATCCCTACCGCCCGGCACAATACAAGTCGGGCGAATTTTACGTCTTATAAACACTTATATTCAGCCACCCCTAGTGCATTAGCGTATTAGTGAATCCTAACAAACAGCTATTTTTCATATATTTCCCTACCATATAAATAAAAGTCAGCGTCAGATAAAAACTTGCTAAACGTTTAAATTTTGACTAGTTGTTAAATAGTCGTGCAGTACTCATGGGATAACCCAGGTGAAATGACAGTCATCCGATAATAAGAACCGTTGCTTCTCACACTTGAAGCAATTGAGGGAGACGTCTAATGAAAATAGCCAAACTCATCACAATTGCGATGTGTTTACTTGTCAGTATGTTCACGTTCGCAAGCGACTATAATATGCGCGTAGGTGTTACTGACATTAGCAATCAGGTATATCAATTACACATGACCATATTCTGGATCTGCTGTGTGATTGGACTGATTGTCTTCTCCGTCATGTTTTGGGCCCTGATCCATCATCGACGCTCTAAAGGTGCAGAACCCGCGCAATTTCATGAAAGCACGAAAGTTGAGATCCTTTGGACAGCTATTCCGTTTCTAATTCTGGTTGCAATGGCGGTGCCCGCGACAAAAACATTAATCGCGATGGAAGATACCGACAAAGCCGACTTAACCATTAAAGTAACTGGCTCACAGTGGAAGTGGCACTATGAGTATTTAGGCCATGACGTGGACTTCTATTCTCTTATGTCTACGCCGAGAGCACAGATTGATAATATGCAGAGCAAAACAGAAAATTATTTGCTTGAGGTCGATAAACCTCTGGTCATTCCTACAGGCAAGAAAGTACGTTTTTTATTGACCTCTGATGATGTTATTCACTCTTGGTGGGTGCCTGATTTTGCAGTTAAAAAGGACGCTAACCCAGGGTTTATTAACGAAGCTTGGACTAACGTGAATGAGCCCGGTACCTATCGTGGACAGTGTGCTGAATTGTGCGGTAAAGACCATGGCTTTATGCCTGTCGTTGTAGAAGTCAAACCGGAGGCTGAATTTCAGGAATGGCTTGCCAATGAAAAGGCACAAAGAGCACTCGCTGCTCAGCAAGAGGCTGCTTTGCTTGACCAAACGCTCAGTAAAGAAGAGCTTATGGCAACGGGCGAACGAGTATACATGGCCTATTGTGCAGCGTGTCATCAACCCACAGGGCTTGGTCTGCAAGGCGTGTTTCCTGCGTTGAAGGGGAGCGCTATGGTTACAGGGGATTTAAAAGCACATATTGAAATCATTATGGATGGACGTCCAGGCACCGCAATGCAAGCGTTTGCGAAGCAACTATCGTTAAAAGAAGTCGCGGGAGTTATTACTTATAAAAGAAATAGCTGGGGGAATGATACTGGGGAAGTTATCCAACCTAGTCAAATACAAGCTTACCTTGACGGCAAACAGGAGGAAGCCAAATGACTTCGAGTACACAACAGGCTGCTCTTGATCAAGAGCATGACCATGGTCACCACGGTCCGGCAACCGGAATTAAGCGTTGGCTTTTTACGACTAACCATAAAGATATAGGCTCCTTGTATTTACTCTTTTCTTTACTGATGTTTCTAATCGGCGGCGGTATGGCTATGGTCATTCGGGCTGAATTGTTCCAGCCAGGGTTACAGCTTGTTGATCCACACTTTTTTAATCAAATGACCACAGTGCATGGTTTGATCATGGTGTTTGGCGCAGTCATGCCCGCATTTACAGGCCTTGCAAACTGGATGGTACCTATGATGATAGGTGCACCCGATATGGCATTGCCACGTATGAATAACTGGAGCTTCTGGATCTTACCGTTTGCTTTTCTTATTTTGCTTGCCTCGCTATTTATGGAGGGCGGTGGTCCAGCATTCGGATGGACATTCTACGCGCCACTTTCTACGACTTATAGTAATGATAACACCGCATTATTTGTCTTTGCTGTTCATATTATGGGTGTTAGTTCCATCATGGGAGCAATTAACGTTATTGTGACTATTGTCAATATGCGTGCCCCTGGCATGACGTGGATGAAGCTACCACTATTTGTATGGACTTGGCTGATTACTGCGTTTTTGTTGATTGCGGTAATGCCTGTGTTGGCTGGTGCCGTGACCATGGTTTTGACAGACAAGTATTTTGGGACAAGCTTTTTTGATGCAGCTGGCGGCGGTGACCCGGTCATGTTCCAACATATTTTCTGGTTCTTTGGCCACCCTGAAGTATATATCATGATTTTGCCTGCATTTGGGGTGATTTCTACCATAGTGCCTACTTTCTCGAGAAAGAAACTTTTTGGTTATGCATCCATGGTCTATGCGACATCTTCCATTGCGCTTTTATCGTTTATCGTTTGGGCACATCATATGTTTACCACAGGGATGCCGTTGGCGGGTGAGCTCTTTTTTATGTACGCGACCATGCTTATTTCTGTGCCTACGGGTGTCAAGGTCTTCAATTGGGTAGCCACCATGTGGCGTGGCTCAATTAGTTTTGAAGTGCCCATGTTATTCGCCATTGCATTTATCGTGTTGTTTACGCTTGGCGGTTTCTCTGGATTGATGCTAGCGATTACCCCCGCTGATTTTCAGTATCACGATACCTATTTTGTGGTCGCTCATTTCCACTATGTGCTGGTGACTGGCGCAGTTTTTTCTATCATGGCTGCCGCTTATTATTGGTTACCCAAGTGGACGGGTTATATGTATAGCGAGACATTGGCCAAATGGCACTTTTGGTTGTCTCTTATCAGTGTGAATATCCTATTTTTCCCGATGCATTTTGTCGGACTGGCAGGTATGCCACGTCGGATCCCTGATTATGCTCTGCAGTTTGCGGACTTTAATGCTTTGATCAGTATCGGTGGTTTTGCATTTGGTTTGTCACAGTTGTTGTTTGTGGCGGTGGTATTTAAGTGTATAGCGGGTGGCCAGCGTGCGCCTGCTAAAGTATGGGATGGTGCAGAAGGGTTAGAGTGGGAGGTAGCATCGCCAGCGCCTTATCACACTTTCAGTACTCCACCTGAGGTGAAGTGATGCATACCCCGTTACTTAGAAAGCTGGTGCTGTTGGTGTTGGGTATGTTTGCATTTGCATTTGCATTGGTACCGCTTTACGACGTGTTTTGCGATATAACCGGTTTGAATGGCAAAGTAGAGCTGACAGCGGCTGAAGCAAGCGAAGAACAAGATTTAGCACGGCTAGTTGATGTGAGTTTCACGACCCATACACAAGGGCAAGCACCTTTCAAAGTTAAAGCGGCGACTTATCAGGTGACGGTGACGCCTGGGACGCTAACCGAGGTGAATTTTACGGCCGAAAACCTAAGCGGTGAGGCTCGGATCATGCAGGCAATTCCTTCAGTCTCGCCCGGTATGGCGGCTAAGTATCTACACAAGCTCGCTTGTTTTTGCTTCGATCAGCAAAGTATGCAGGCTCGCCAGAAAATGTCATTTACGCTGCGATTTTATGTAGACACTGAGCTGCCCAATGATATTGCAGAGCTGACTCTGGCATACACGCTCTATGACATCACAGACAGAAATGCGGCTGCGTATGACGCGCTATTGAATCCAGCAAAGCATTCCAGGCATAGCGCGGCAGGTAAAGACTATGCTCAGAGTATACAGGCCGCAGTGTATCAACAAATACGAGGAATAAGTCATGGCTAGTGGTTACGAAAAATACTATGTACCTGAGCAAAGCCCTTGGCCCATAGTGGGAGCAATTGCGCTGTTTGGTGTAGCCGTAGGCGGTGGGTTAACGGTTATGGAGAGCCCTGGTGGTCAGTTCATATTGTATGCGGGAATTGGCCTGTTGTTGTTTATGCTGGCTGGGTGGTTTCGACACGTCATTCATGAGTCACAAGAGGGCTTATATTCGGCGCAAATGGACCGCTCTTTCCGTCAGGGCATGGCCTGGTTTATCTTTTCGGAAGTGATGTTTTTTGCTGCATTCTTTGGTGCTTTATTTTATGCCCGAATGTTTGCTGTTCCCTGGCTTGGTGGGGCAAGTAACAATGCAATGACGCACGAAATACTGTGGCCCAGTTTCGAGGCGGTGTGGCCACTACTGAGTACACCCGGTGGAGACACGACACAGGCAATGGGCTGGCAGGGATTACCACTTATAAACACCATTATTCTTCTGATCTCTTCTGTTACCTTGCATTTTGCGCACAGCGCAATGGAGCAGGACCAAAGAAACAAAGTGAAAGTATTTTTGGGGCTAACCA
The DNA here is from genome assembly GCF_005887115.1 of Pseudoalteromonas rubra. Lineage (GTDB taxonomy): Bacteria > Pseudomonadota > Gammaproteobacteria > Enterobacterales > Alteromonadaceae > Pseudoalteromonas > Pseudoalteromonas rubra_F. The sequence continues at coordinate 6,093 of NZ_PNCJ01000003.1, forward strand.
TTCTTTTGGGCTTTGGGTTTCTTGTACTTCAGGTAGAGGAATACATACATGCTTATCAGGATCTGGGGTTAACACTAGATGCAGGCATTTACGGCAACACCTTCTTTATGCTCACAGGCTTTCACGGCATGCATGTTACGCTCGGTGCCATTATTTTAGCTGTGGTGTGGTTGAGGGTGATGAAAGGCCATTTCAGCGCACATAATCACTTTGCATTCCAGGCAGGAGCGTGGTATTGGCACTTTGTGGATGTGGTTTGGTTGTGCTTGTTTGTGTTTGTGTATGTGTTATAGCGTTCGGGGCTGGATTGAAGTTGAGCCAGCCCAACCCTTTCGCAATGAGGATAAGCAGTAATACGCTTGCGGAGAAAAATACCCTTTTACCGAGGAGACGAGACATAGATTCACCAGATTGATCCCCTTTGAGCATAATGAACAAAGCTCTAAACAGGTTATAGATGATGCTGAAAAGCAAAACAATAATAATTAACTTGAGTAGCATGGCATATGACGCAGATAAGTATAAGTAGATCAAAGGTTAGCGCATATTGCACAATTTTGGCAGTGAGTGTTGTGGTATGTACGTGTCTCGCTCTCTCTGTGTGGCAATGGCAAAGAGCAGCCCAAAAATCATATCTGATTGAGAAGCGGCAAAGCGGCCAAGCACCACGTGAGTTTAATGAGATTGCTGATCTGCCAAACAAGGCTGTACTCGAGGGAAAGCAGTTTCGGATACGCGGATACTTTGACGAATCACGTTACTGGCTGCTAGACAACCAGATTGTTAACGGATCACCTGGTTATGATGTTGTGGCTTTGTTTCGCCCTGAATACCGCGACGAATGGCTTGTCGTTAATCTGGGATTTGTATCTGCGACACAAAGTCGTACGGTATTACCTGAAGTTGAGTTACCTGCCTTACAACAAACAATCGACGTTGAGTTCAAAATTGGCAAGTGGGCGGGATTCACTTTGGCAACTCAGCCAGATTTAAATGCAGGGCAGCCACAGCTGCTTCAGTATTTAGATCATGCATTTTTTGTTTCTCAGACGCAGCGCTCTATTTTGCCCACACTTGCGTATGTTTCTCGTCCCGTTACTACGGCAATTCAACCTCATTATGAGGCGGTGGTAATGGGACCGGAAAAACATAGAGCCTATGCGTTGCAATGGTTGTTACTGGCTGTTGCGGCGATGATCATTCCCTATTTTGCCTTTAAAAGGAAGCATGATGAGTAAGGTTCCGGGATTATTTTTAGCATGTTGTATCATACCTTTGGTTGCTGCCTGGCTTGTACTCAGGTCTGGATGGCAACCAGACACGACGACCAATCAGGGGCGGTTTTTAAGTCAGGAAATCATACTGGGTGTACCAGAACAGCAGAACAAAGCTTGGTTTATTGCATTGAATCAACCAAGTGATTGTGATCAAACATGTCAGGGTCAGTCAGAGTTATTGGAGCAGCTCGTTGTTGCCTTGGGGAAACACCGCCAGCAAGTTGGTCTATTGTTACTTGGTGAAGGTCAGAGTGAAGTGGCCAGTGTAATACCGACAATTTCAGTATTGTCACCGGGGGCATTCTATCTCGTCAACAAGCGTGGCCTGGTTGTACTGGAATATTTGCCACAGCAGGATCAAACCGCCAACAGAGTATTGCTAAAAGGCCTTCTGAAAGATCTTAAAAAACTCTTGTCTTATGAACGGAGCAGTTCAGGGGGTAGTCAATGACGCAAGGATTTAAAAAACTGGTTTTGATGTCAGCGTTGCTTGCAGCACTGGTTGTATCTTTAGGTGCCTACACCCGGCTAAGCAATGCGGGTCTGGGATGTCCTGATTGGCCAGGCTGTTATGGTTTTTTGACGGTGCCAAACGAAGCTCATGAACTGAAATCTGCACAACAAAAGTTTCCAGGTAGCGAAGTCCATCAGAAGAAGGCCTGGATTGAAATGGTACACAGGTATTTTGCCGGTGGTTTAGGGTTGGTTGTTGCCGCGATTTTCATTTTAGCACTGCGCCACCCTAGCCATAACAAAGGGATCAAAGGCTTGTCTGCTTTACTTGTTGCATTAATCGTCTTTCAGGCGCTGCTGGGTATGTGGACAGTGACGATGAATTTGCAGCCACTGATTGTAATGGGCCATTTGCTGGGTGGATTTACCATACTCAGCCTGTTGACCCTGCTGTGGCTTAAAGCCTGTAAACCGCCAGCTGTCACTATTGCGCATTTATCTGGTCTGAGAGTGATAGCGCTCAGTGTGCTCGTTGTTTTGATAATACAAATTGCGCTGGGTGGATGGCTGGCTGCAAACTACGCAGCACCACATTGCCGGGGATTGCCATTGTGCGAAAATGGCGAGCTGTTCTCATTGAGTAGCCTGTTTCAATTACCACATTCTTCTGCCAGCTATGAGTTTGGTGTCTTACCTTTTGAAACTCGTCTTTCTATCCACCTAGTTCATCGGGTTTGGGCCATGGTAACGCTGATCGCTATTTTGTTTCTTTGCTGGAGGCTTTATGTGCGTATTCCTGATTTAAGTGTAAAGCCTGTTATTTTGCTCCCGGCTATTTTGGTGCTATGCCAGGTTCTTTTAGGGGGAGCAATTGTGCATTGGCAGTTCCCACTGCTGCTGACGCTGTTCCATAACGTGATGGCCGCACTTTTATTACTGTCAATGGTGCGGGTGTGCTATCTACTATTTTATCAATCCAGGGGGTAAGGTATGGCGATGAGTGTACAGCAACTCGGCTCGGTTTTTCCTGATCTTTTTGCTGGTATGAAGCCTTATCTGGTGATTACCAAAGCCAAGGTAGTTTTGATGCTGGTGCTGACAGCCTGGGTGGGTCTTGCACTTGCACCTGATTTAGGGCGAAGTTATGGCCAACAATTAATGAGCCTAATATCAATCGGTCTGATCTCTGCGTCGGCAGCGGCCATCAATCATGTCGTTGACCGCAATAGAGACAGTAAAATGGCTCGAACGCGTCACCGACCTCTTGCCATGCAGCAACTCTCTGTATCAAAAGCACTGCTCTTTGCTGCCGGCCTGGCAGCTACTGGGACCGTAGGTCTTTTATGGTTCAGTAATTGGTTGTGCGCAGTACTAACTTTGCTGGCATTGCTTGGCTATGCTGTGGTCTATACAGTTTTCCTTAAACATATGACACCGCAAAATATTGTTATTGGAGGCCTTGCAGGTGCTTTACCGCCATTGCTTGGTTGGGTTAGCGAGACCGGCGCTCTGGCAGCAGAGCCCTGGTTGTTGGTTATGATTATTTTTGCCTGGACGCCGCCTCATTTTTGGGCACTGGCGATCGCTCGCAAAGCGGATTATGCAAGAGCAGGGATCCCTATGCTACCCGTCACACATGGGATACAGTTTACCAAGCTATGCATGGTCGTCTATACGTTGCTGTTATCCCTGGTATGTGTGTTGCCGTATTTGATTGGCATGGTGGGGCTTGTGTACCTGGCTTCGGCGTGCATCCTCAATGGGGTTTTTACATTTTTAGTTGTGCGCCTGTACGTGGATCATACAGCGCAACAGGCGATGGGGGTTTTTCGTTTTTCTATCTGGTATTTGCTGTTACTCTTTGTCTCATTATTCGTAGACAGAGCACTGGTATGAAAACCCTTTTTATTCTTTTTGTGGTGCTGGCAATGTTAAGTGGGTGTCAGCCAGCACCGAAAGTATCTGAATTTGCCGTACATTACGAGCAACCTCGGACACTAAAGCCGTTCGTTCTGGAAGATCAACATGGCCAACAGGTGACGACTGAACAGCTAACTGGACAATGGAGCTTGCTGTTTCTCGGCTACACACACTGCCCCGATATATGCCCTATGACCTTGGCTAAGCTTACAAATATTGCAGCAAAGCTAGAGTCTGTTCAGGCCGTCAATGTTTGGTTCGTTGCTGTTGATCCACAACGTGATACTCAGGAAAAGCGCAAACAATATATAGACTATTTCAACCCCCGTTTTGTCGCAGCGTCTGCACCGCATAACGTCTTATTTCCATTTGTTCGAGACATTGGTTTGATCTATGCCATTAATAACAGTGATGAACTCGAGTATTATGTTGACCATAGTGCATCCATTGCATTGGTTAATCCAAAGGCACAGTTGGAAGCAATATTTAAACCAGAGTTCAAGGCCGGAGAAGTGCCAGTTATCAATGCCGAACAGCTCATAGACGATTTTAAAGTTATCGTATCCAAGTACCAGTGAGCTGAGTAAAGTCACTGAATTTAATAATTAATTATTTCTTTTCCGTTATAAATATGGCAATTTCACGGTCACGGTCTAATCTATTCATATCAATAAGATTTGCAAGGAATGTGCAAGGCACATGATTAAACTCCCCCCAGAGCTTGTGATAAACCAAGTTGAAGAGTTGCATCAACAGTTGTTGCTTGAACTCGAAGCTGGTCATGCCATTTCTTTAGACATTAGTGAAATACAGCATGCGGACACAGCTTCAATTCAACTGCTGTGTGCGCTGCAAAAGTATTTGTTGGATATTGAGCAGCAGATCATGTGGGTAGGCGAAAGTGCTGCATTGTCTTTATCTGTTGAGAAACTAGGGTTAACCGAACTTTTATCTATCAGTAGTACGAATTAAGAGGTCATTATGAAAAAGATTTTAGCTGTGGATGATTCTGCTTCTATGCGTCAGATGGTTGGCTTTACATTGAAAAAAGCAGGCTTTGATGTGGTAGAAGCTAAGGATGGCAGTGAAGCACTCAATCTGGCTAAGCAACAAGGGTTTGATGCTGTGATCTCAGATGTGAATATGCCTGTGATGGATGGTATTACATTAATACGAGAGCTGCGTAATCTGCCAGACTATAAATTCACGCCACTTCTGATGCTGACCACAGAGTCTGGATTGGACAAAAAAAGTGAAGGTAAAGCCGCAGGTGCGACAGGATGGATTGTGAAACCATTTAATCCGGAACAACTACTGGCTGTACTGAAAAAAGTAATTCGTTAACCCTTACGAGGTGCTGCCATGAGTATCGACTTAAGTCAGTTTTTCGACGTTTTTTTTGAAGAAAGCTTTGAAGGGCTTGATGCGATGGAGTCCGAGCTACTAAACCTCGAGCCAGGAAAAGAAGATCAGGAAACCATCAACACCATATTTCGGGCTGCACATTCGATAAAAGGGGGCAGCGGCACCTTTGGCTTTACGGCTGTCTCTGACTTCACTCATGTACTTGAGACGCTGCTTGATCAAATTCGCAATGGAGAACGCCAGCTCACCGCAGAGCACGTAAACTTGCTGCTCAAGGCTGTGGACTGCTTGCGTGCTATGTTAACGGCGTTACAAGCACAACAGGAGCCTGAGCAAGAGGAGGCTAATGAGCTAAAGTTACGTTTTGAGGCCATCCTCAATGGCGACAATGCCACAAGCAGTCAGGCGGAAATAAGTAGCACGCCCGAAGAAAGTACGAGTCTTCCTATCACCTTTCAGATCGACTTCAAACCACTGCCTTATCTGTTCAAAACGGGTAATGAACCCTTGTTTATGATTGCAGAATTATCTGAACTTGGTGAATTAGAAACACAAGCATTACATGATGAACTGCCTAAATTTAAACAACTAAACCCCGAAGATTGTTACTTATATTGGCGGTTTTTTCTGACAACGACGCGCGGGGAGAGCGCCATTCGCGAAATATTCGAATGGGTTGAGGATGATGCTGAGATCACCATAGTTCAATGCGGAGGTTTGTTCGAAGAACCTGCTAGCGAGTCCTCTGAAAGCGATACGCAACATACCCCTAGTATTCCCGAGCCACAAGCTGATAGTTCAGCTCTTACAAAGCCTGTCCAGGAAACAAAGAAAGAACCATCACAAGGTAAAGATGCCCGAAAAAACGCCGACCCCAGTACGACTTCCATTCGAGTGGGTATCGATAAAGTCGATTCACTGATTAATATGGTGGGTGAACTGGTCATTACACAGGCAATGCTTAGCCAGATTGGCGAGCAGGAAATAACGGAGTCCAGTATTGCCGCATTACAGGAAGGCCTGGCACAGCTAGCGCACAATACGCGTGACCTTCAGGAAAATGTGATGCGCATTCGTATGCTGCCGATAAGCTTTGTTTTTAGCCGTTTTCCAAGACTGGTACGAGATATCTCACAAAAATTGAACAAGCAAGTTGAACTCAAGTTGATTGGAGAGCAAACTGAGCTGGATAAAACGGTGATGGAAAAGCTCTCGGATCCTATGGTTCACTTGGTACGCAACTCTCTGGATCATGGCCTAGAGACCCCAGAACAACGTATCGCGCAAGGCAAAGACCCCGTTGGGACCGTCACACTGAATGCATTCCACCAGGGCGGCAATATTGTTATCGAAATAATGGACGATGGCAAAGGTCTGGATACAGAGAAAATTCGTAAGAAAGCCATTCAAAACGGGCTGATCCAGGAGATGGATGAGCTCACTGTTGACGAAATTAACGAGCTGATATTCATGGCTGGGTTTTCCACTGCCGATAACGTTAGTGAAATCTCCGGGCGCGGTGTCGGAATGGATGTGGTTCGTAAAAATATCCAAGCGTTAAATGGCTCTGTTGAGGTGAGTTCAGAGGCTGGTGTTGGTTCAACGTTTACAATTCGTCTGCCTCTCACCTTAGCAATTTTGGACGGTCAGCTCGTACAGGTTGCTAACCATACTTATATTATCCCTCTGATCTCTATTGTTGAGTCGCTACAAATTGATATTGCCAAAGTGAGTAACGTTGGCAAAGGGTTACAGGTGCTGCGTTTGCGTGACGAATATATCCCGATACTGCGTTTGTACGATATTTTCAATCACAGAGGGGCGAGAGAAGAGCTCGATAAAACCTTACTGGTGGTTGTTGAAAATGACAATTATAAGGTTGGGATTCTGGTGGATGATTTGCTGGCGCAACAGCAGGTTGTCATAAAAAGTTTAGAGGCCAATTACCAACGCGTTGATGGTATATCAGGTGCAACCATTTTGGGTGACGGAACGGTGTCTTTGATAATAGATATTAGTGGATTAATCAAACTGAGCGGCCTAAGGCGGCCTGGCTCTTCAGAATTACTTGTAGATCTGAAGGCAGATGAGGCGGTTACGGCATGACAGAGCATACAAAGTTAAATCAACAATTGGTATTGGACACCGAGAGTGATGAAAAACAGTTTCTGACATTCATGATGGACCAAGAAGAATACGGCATTGATATATTAGCGGTTCAGGAAATCCGGGGTTGGGAACCTGTCACTGTCATCCCCAACTCACCATCTTACGTGAAGGGAGCAATGAACTTACGTGGAACCATAGTCCCTATTATCGATTTGCGACGGCGTTTTGGCATAACACATATCGACTATGGCCCGTTAACGGTCGTTATAGTGGTGTCGGTAAAACTAACAGAACAGACTAAGTTGATGGGGATCGTCGTTGATGCCGTGTCTGATGTGTACAGTATCTCCGAAGAAAAAGCCAAAGATGTACCTGACTTTCAGGATTCTGAGAACGCCCAGTTTGTTCATGGGTTGGTTAATGTTGGGGAAAAAATGGTGGTGTTATTAAATTTGAAAAAAGTGCTCGATTTACACGACAAGAGCAGTGTTAAGAGCAACGGGGGCTGAGATGAGTAGTCAGAGTATTCAAAGTAGTTTAAACAATAAGATCTTAATCGCAGGTGTGATCCTGATCGTCAGTATCATACTTGGGCTCCAACTTGGGGGCACAGGCTCCGATCAAATGAAGATGTTATCGATAGCCCTACCTATATTCGGCGTTGTAATTGCGCTGGGCTATCTAAGAATGGCGCTGTCAGCGTTAGGTGCTCAACTTGGCTGCGTATATCGTGTTCTGCCTCATGTGTCTATGGATGACCAGAGTGTTTTGCATGCAATGGATCTCACTGATTTCCCTGAGTTATTTCAAGCCTTAAATGTGGCTCATGAAGAACAACAAAAATCTGACCACACACAGAGCCTGTTGCTGGCTTTAAAGGGATGCCAGGCCAACATTATGGTTGCGGATAAAGACCTGAATATTGTGTATTTGAATGATTCAGTCAAATCCATGTTAAGTACCAACGAACGTCAATTACAAGCTGAACTGCCTGGGTTTAACGTTGCAAGCCTAATTGGCACCAACATTGACTCATTCCATAAAAACCCGAGCCATCAACGCAATATTCTGGCCAATTTGCGAGAAACATATCAAACCCAGATAAAAGTTGCCGGGCTGACTTTCGACCTGATTGCAACGCCTGTATTTGATGACGGGCAGCGAATCGCGACGCTGGTGGAGTGGAAAGACCAAACTGAGTGGCTGGCGGCTGAAGAAAAGCATAGAAACTTAGCAGAGAAAAATGCGCGCATTTCCAGAGCTCTGGATGTATGTCAGGCCAACGTGATGCTAGCAGATGAACACCTCAATATTGTTTATGTGAACGAGTCTGTACTGGCGATGCTCAGAAACAATCAAGAGCAACTTCGCACGGCCCTACCTAACTTTGATGCGGATACGTTAATAGGAACCAACATTGATGTATTTCATGTCAACCCACAACATCAACGCGGCATACTGAACAAACTATCGGACGTGTACAACACAGATATTGTGATAGCGGGCTTTAACTTTGGCTTGATTGCTACGCCTGTGTTTGATCAAAAAGGAGTTCGTATTGGTACTGTGGTGGAGTGGGAAGATAAAACAGAGAGACTGAACATAGAGAAAAAAGCGCGCCAGGCAGCGGGTGAAAACCTGCGGGTACGGCGGGCACTCGACAATGTGCAAACCAATACCATGATTGCGGACTCCTCCAATACGATTGTATATATGAATCAGGCAGTGCTCGAGATGATGAGAAACGCTGAGTCTGATATCCGTAAAGACTTACCTAACTTCGATAGTAGTCAGTTAGTCGGACAAAATATTGATGTATTCCATCGTAATCCTGCGCATCAGAAACGCTTACTGGAAACCTTGTCTAAACCCTATAAAACAGAGATTAAAGTGGGGGGACGGACTTTTGGATTGGTTGCTAATCCGATCATTACAGACACAGGTGAACGTGCGGGTACCGTCGTAGAGTGGGAAGACAGAACCGGTGAAGTCGCCATTGAACAGGAAGTGAATGCCGTTGTTGAATCGGCTCGGGCTGGTAATCTGTCTGCCAGGTTGGATGAAGGGGATAAGCAAGGCTTCTATTTACGCTTAACACAAGGCCTGAATGGCTTACTGGAAAGTGTCGATAGTGCGGTAGCCGATACCGGCAACATGCTTGATGCACTTGCTCGGGGAGATCTGACTCAGCGAATTGAAGCGGAGTATCAGGGCGCGTTTGATAAATTGAAACAAGACGCCAACAGCACGGCCGACAAGCTAACCAATGTGTTAGAGCGGATCAGTGCCTCCGCTGGGCTGGTAGCCAGCGGTGCAGAAGAAATATCACAAGGTAATGCTGACTTAAGCCAGCGTACAGAAGAGCAGGCTTCTTCTCTTGAAGAAACAGCTTCAAGCATGGAGCAAATGACGAGTACGGTTCGTCAGAACGCTGACAATGCCAAAGTGGCAAATGAACTGGCCGAAGAAACCAGTGAAAAGGCAACGCGCGGTGGTGAAGTAGTTAATCGAGCGGTTGAAAGCATGTCCGCTATCAATGATGCGAGCAAAAAGATTGCGGATATCATCAGTGTGATAGACGAAATTGCCTTTCAGACAAATCTACTGGCACTAAACGCGGCGGTTGAGGCGGCGCGTGCCGGTGAGCAGGGACGTGGCTTTGCTGTAGTCGCCGGTGAAGTACGTAACTTGGCTCAACGTTCGGCGGGTGCGGCAAAAGAAATCAAAGATTTGATCCGAGACAGTGTTAGCAAGGTTGAAGATGGTACGCTGTTAGTGAACGAGTCCGGTGAGACGCTCAAAGAGATAGTTGCGTCAGTCAGACGAGTGACGAATATGATTTCCGATATCGCTGATGCGTCGGTAGAGCAGAGCTCAGGGATTGAACAGGTTAACAAAGCGGTTACGCAAATGGATGAAATGACGCAGCAAAACGCGGCGTTGGTTGAGCAAGCGTCTGCTGCCGGGGAGTCTATGGCGGAGCAGGCCAATGATATGCGTAATATGTTGAACTTTTTCAAAGTGGGTGAAGCGCCTGTTCCCCGTCAAGCAATACCCGAGCAAACTCAAAAGACCAATGGCCAGGCGCGCGCGCCGATTGGCTTATCTGCTCCTCAAAACCGTACAACGCGACAACCGCTGGAACCAGCAGCCAACCGCTTTGCAGACGACTCTGAGGAGTGGGAAGAATTTTAATCGCCCGGAGCTCGTTACAATTTTTACGGAGCCGCGATGCTGTAACGGGCGCAGCTCCGCCTTGGAAACAGGTCTTTGTCACCCGGAGTAATATTCAGAAATAGCATATGGCACAACAGGCCACGGGAGTTGAGACTTCACTGCGTATGAGTGAGCAGAGATATGAAAGAATTTTTGATGACCGACGAGGACTTCAGCAGTATCTCTCGACGCGTTTACGAAACATGTGGCATTGTGCTTGGGCCTCACAAACGCGATATGGTCTACTCGCGGCTTGCACGCAGGGTAAGAGCAAACGGGTTAAGTTCTTTTTCTGCCTACCTTGAATTTCTAAATGAAGATACGGATGCTGAGTTTAGCCACTTTATAAATGCCATTACGACTAACCTGACCTCTTTTTTTCGGGAGTCGCACCATTTTGATTTTTTGCATCAACAAGTGATCCCTCAGCTAAAGGAGAGGCATAAAACAGACAGGCGTATCAGGATCTGGTCAGCGGGTTGTTCTACCGGAGAAGAGGCATACAGTATTGCTATGACAATCAGTAATGCGTTTCCAGCTGACTGGGATGTCAAGGTACTGGCAACTGACCTGGACTCTAACGTCTTGCACAAAGGGCAAGAGGGGATCTATAACAGTGCTTCTGTGACCGGCCTGACCGATGAGCACCTAAAAAAATGGTTTATGTGCAGCCCAGATGGAAGCCAGTACAGAGTAAAAGATAAGTTGCGGGCAAGTGTGTACTTTAAACGCCTCAATTTGCTTGAGCCCTGGCCTATGAAAGGGCCCTTCGATGTGATTTTTTGTCGCAATGTGCTGATTTATTTTGACAAGGCAACAAAGGATAGGTTGTTTGAGAACTTCTACCAATTGCTCGCAGAGCAAGGCTATTTGTTTATTGGTCATTCCGAGACCATGGGCAAGGAGCATCTGGAGTTTAAAAATCTGGGGAAAACTATGTATCAAAAGGCAGCACAGATATGAATCAGTTTCAGCCAGTACTACACGGCTTTGAGCATGTAAAACGGTTCTGGGATTCTGGCCGCGGGGCTGTAGTGGCAAAAGTACTGCCAGGAGAGTTTTATGTGTCTAAAAGTGACGAACTGATTTCGACTGTCTTGGGCTCTTGTATTGCTGCATGTATTTATGATGAGCAACAAGGTGTTGGGGGGATGAACCACTTTATGTTACCCGGCGTAAAAGGCACCACCTCAATCCATGCCGATGACCTCAATTGTCGCTATGGTAACTGGGCGATGGAATATCTGATTAACGAAGTGATTAAAAATGGTGCCAAGCGTGAAAACCTGAAGATAAAATTGTTTGGGGGAGGCAAAATCATCAGCTCGATGACAGACATAGGCATTGGCAATATACGGTTTGCGGAAGCCTATGTCGAGGAAGAGCAGCTCACACTGATTTCCCACGACGTTGGCGGTCCATGGCCGCGTAAGGTGGTATTCCACCCTCAAACCGGTAAGGCTCAGGTTAAAAAGCTTCGTCAGATGCATAATGACACCATTGAAAAACGCGAGGTCAAGTATCTGCATGATATTGAAGAGCAAGGTAAACAAACTGACATTGAGCTGTTTTAGGGGCTTGCATGATTAAGGTATTGATAGTTGACGACTCCCCATCTCTCAGAGCGATATTAACGGCAGTTCTGGAGGCTGCCGATGATATTAAGGTGGTTGGCGCTGCAGAAGACCCTTATCAGGCACGAGATATGATTAAGCAACTAAACCCTGATGTGTTAACGCTGGATATAGAAATGCCGAAAATGAACGGGTTGAGCTTTCTTAAAAACCTTATGCGATTGCGCCCTATGCCGGTGATTATGCTATCGACCTTAACACAACAGGGCTCTCCCGCGACACTTGAGGCGCTTGAACTGGGTGCAATCGATTTTATTGCTAAGCCAACCTCCAATGTCGCTGAGAAACTCAATGCCTACGCAGAGAAACTACATCAGAAAATAAGAATTGCTCGTCAGGCCAATCTCTACGCGTTTCGTGTAGCAAAAGATGCCAGTCAAATGCCCGTGTCTCAGCATGCGCAGTTTAAAAGCAGCGCTGTTTTGGCATTGGGGGCATCTACCGGTGGTACCGAAGCGCTGCGTGAGGTTTTGGTACGTTTACCCAAACATTGCCCTCCCATTGTAATCGCACAGCATATTCCACCTGTGTTTAGTACTTCGTTTGCGTTGCGCATGGACCGATGTTGCGATGTGCATGTGAAAGAAGCTGAGGACGGTGATGTCCTTATGCCTGGCCATGTGTTTATTGCACCAGGAGATATGCACCTTAAAATCGTTCAAAAAAATGGACGCTTACAGTGTCACCTTTGTCAGAGCGAGAAAGTTAACCGGCATCGGCCATCTGTTGATGTGTTGTTTGATTCTTTGCTGCCGTGGGCCAAGCAAGTGAGTGCAGGCCTGTTAACCGGTATGGGCAGTGATGGTGCAGCAGCTTTATTGCGTCTGAGAGAGGCCGGGGCAAAAACGCTTGCACAGGACGAAGCCACATCGGTTGTGTGGGGCATGCCCCGAGCCGCCGTTGAAATCCAGGCGGCTGAGAAAGTGGTTCCCTTGTCTAAAGTGACAATGGAGTTGCTTAACGCTGTGAAGCGTCAGTAATAACCCACGGCTGCGAGTACCAATAGAACTGCCCGCTAAAGCGTTTAGACGGTGCTGTACAATTGTATCGAGAACGGCCATTCGGTAAAGGTTTGGTGGTTGTAATGGTCACGGTCTTTGTTCCCTGCCAAGTTAAATCTGCTTTGCCTAACCCTGACACGAAACAAGCAAACTGGTTTTGGTAGAAATCCATCTCTTTAAAAGTCAGTGTGATTGATGGGGTCCGATTAACCGTGACCGAGTCCTGATAGTCAGCTTTGGCAAGTGAAAATGCCAGCGAGTACAGTTTGGTTTTCAAGGTGTTTAAATTGGCATAAATGCCGGATGCAGGAAATCGTGGCAGCCGGGTAAAGTCTGAGTCTGGCCCCACCGCACCGGAATGTTGCCCAATCCCAACCAGACCAAGTTCCGCGATCAGCTCCTGTAAAGGACGATCGAACTCGCCGTAGGGATAAGCGATATAAGGTAAGTCATGACCTATTTCTTCTTTGATCCTGGCTTGTGACCAAACCAAATCCTGACGGATCCGGCTCCGCCATTGCGCCTGACTTTCTCCTGCCTTTTTGAGGTGTAAATAGTCATGTTGCGCACTGTGGTTGGCGATTAATGCGCCGCGATTTGACAGTGCTCGTAGTTGTTCCCAGCTCATGACGTAGCCTTTCTTTTCATCGATAAGCTTAGGATTAACAAAAATTGTATAAGGGTAGCCAAACTGTTCAAGTACAGGTGCCGCGGCTTCCATATTGTTCAGGTAGCCATCATCAAAGGTGATGGCGACTGTTTTAGGCGGCAGGGTTTTTCCCGCTTGTAGCTGCTGAATCAGTTCATTTAACGCAATAACTGAGAACTGCTCCGACTTAAGAAAATTCAGGTGCTGGCGAAAAGTTGCTTCACTGACGCTGGTCACTGCCGGCAGTTTTTCACTGACATGATGATATTGTAGAATGACCGCGGCCAGACCTGTTCGGGTATTGAATAAAACGAGTATAAGAACTAATACATGAAACCACTTAATCGAGCGCATACTTCCCACCATTTTCAGTTGCTTGCTATTGCTGCTCCGATGATTTTATCAAATATCTCGGTGCCCCTGTTAGGGTTAGTTGATACTGCAGTCATCGGTCATTTGAGTGACGCATATTATCTTGCCGGGATAGCACTGGGTTCTGGCAGTATCGCTTTGCTGTTTTGGCTGGCCAGTTTTCTGCGTATGAGTACTACGGGGGAGATTGCCCAGGCATATGGTCAGCAAGACTCGGGTCGGGCGCTACAGTCACTTTCAGCCAGTATGAGCTTTGCCCTTGCATTTTCTTTGTTGCTGATTGTATGTACGCCGTGGTTGCTTGAGCTCATCGCGGTGTTGTCCGGGGCAACATCTCAGGTGCTTAATCAAGCCGAGGTGTACTTCTCCATTAGAATTTATAGTGCGCCAGCGGCCATGCTAAATCTGGTGATGCTTGGGTTTATGCTGGGGATGCAATATGGGCGTGGTCCTTTCTATGTGGTGTTGTTTACTAATATCGTTAATATAGTGCTGGATGTACTGTTTGTGGTGGTGCTGGGTTTTGCCGTTGCAGGTGCTGCCTGGGCATCAGTGATTGCAGACTATTCGGCGCTGGTATTGTCTTGCTGTTTGCTTCGCAAGGTGCTGAACGATGCTGGCTGGCAGTGGCAGATCAAAGTTCCTCACCGACAAGAAGTACAGCGCCTGCTGCACCTGAATCGTGATATCTTCATTCGTTCACTCATGCTGCAGCTGTGTTTTAGCTTTATGACCTTTTATGGTGCAAGGCTGGGTGAAGACATTTTGGCTGCCAATGCGGTGTTGCTGAATTTTCTGATGCTGGTGAGCTTTGCAATGGATGGCATAGCCTATGCGGTCGAAGCGAAAGTCGGCCAGGCGAAAGGTGCCCGGGATCTGTCTATGTTAAGGCGCTGGGTCCGGATCAGTTGCCTCTGGGCTAGTTGCTTTGCACTGTTATACACTGGGATGTTTGCTCTATTTGGTCCGTATGTAATTGGTTTATTGACGGATATTCCTGCTGTTATCGATACTGCGCAAATATATTTGCCCTGGTTGATCGTGCTTCCATTAATTGCAACAAGCTGCTTTTTGTTTGATGGTGTTTTCGTCGGCCTGACCCGCGCAAAAGAAATGCGCAACAGTATGTTATTGTCTGCTGTGCTTGGGTTCTTCGTACCGTTCTGGCTGGTTCAGCATTGGGGTAATCATGGCTTGTGGTTTGCCATGAGTTGCTTTATGGCAGTGAGGGGGCTGACCCTGATACTGAAGTACCGACTGCTGAGTGTCAGGCAGCAGTTGCTGGAGTAGGTATGTGAGTGGAAAGCGGTGAGCTATTCTTCAAAGGCTTTTTTGGCTGCCGCTTTGGCTGATTCGCGTGCAGATAACACCTGAGAAAAGCGATTCGCGAAAATACCCAGATAACCATAACCGGCAATACTCAGCGCGGGCAGGAGAATGATCACACCAGGTATTTGCAACCAGGGTTGAAAAAAATAGCCCAAGGCAATGAGCATCATACTCAGGGCAAATAAGGCAAGCCCTGAGAGGAAGAATCGCAGGCTACGCTTAGGGTGCGACCCTAAGCGATACATTAAATGCCGCATAAGGAATTAATAGTATGAGTGATCACCGCGTGAGTGCTCGGTGATATCACGTACGCCCGTGATTTCCTCGAACTTAGCGATCATTTCTTTTTCGATACCTTCTTTAAGTGTGACATCGATCATGGAGCAGCCGTTACAACCGCCACCGAATTGTAATACGGCAACGCCCTCAGCCGTGATCTCTACCAGGCTGACCTGGCCACCGTGATTGGCTAATTGAGGGTTTACTTCAGTGACCAGCATATGTTCTACACGTTCTTCCAGTGACGCGTTGTTGCTGAGTTTTTTCGCTTTCGCGTTTGGCGCTTTAAGGGTCAGTTGACTGCCCATTTTATCAGTGACAAAGTCGATCTCTGCTTCTTCAAGGAAGGGGGCACTTTCGGCGTCGACAACGGCATCAAATCCATTGAACGGTAAACGGATGTCGCTGTCTTCAACGGCATCTGCTGGGCAATATGAAACGCCGCACTCAGCCTGAGCTGTACCTGGGTTTACGACGAATACACGTATGTTTGTACCATCGGCTTGATCGGCCAATAGCTTGGCAAAGTGTGACTGAGCTGTCTCTGAAATTGTGATCATAATCTACGCTATACTTGACTAAATTACTCGGTTAATCCCTATGATACTCCCCTCATCTTGTTGTAGCTAGTGTTGGGCGTAAAAATTTGCAGCAACTCGAGCCTCATTGCTAGCGTACTGACTGGTCAAGAATTGCCGGAGTAGATGGAGTAACTATGTATCGCCTGTTAATTGTGCTGTGTATGTTGAGTTTGCAACTCAGCGCTAAGCCACTGAGTTTTTATTTTGATGACACACAACAATTTGATCCACTTATTCCTAAACCACATGAGGTATTGGGGTATGAGGTTGGCGAGTGGCATGTACGTCCGGAACAATTGTTCCACTACTTAAGCAAGCTGGCAGAGGTTAGTCCGCGGATATCGATTAAGACCATAGGCCACAGTCATGAACATCGGCCACTGATCTTGCTGACCATTGCCAATGAAAACCGGCTAAAAGATATAGAAGCAGTAAAAAATGCACACCTGAGCGCGCTTGAGCAGCCACAGCCTCGCAAAGAGGCGCCGGCCATTGTCTGGCTCGGTTATAGTGTTCACGGCAATGAACCGTCGGGCAGTAACACGGCCATGCTGGTGGCTTACTACCTGGCGGCTGCTCAGGGGGAGAAAATAGATGCTTTGTTGCGCGATACCGTGATATTGCTAGACCCATCACTGAATCCGGACGGATTAGCGCGGTTTGCTAACTGGGCCAACAGTCATCGCGGTCAGGTATTATCAAGCGACCCTCAACACAGAGAGCATGTTGAAGGCTGGCCCTCTGGCAGAACCAATCATTATTGGTTTGACTTAAATCGGGACTGGCTGTTGCTACAACATCCAGAATCACAGGCACGGATCGCAGCATTTCATGAGTGGAAGCCAAATGTTTTAGCTGATTTTCACGAAATGGGCCCTAACTCAAGTTATTTTTTCCAGCCAGGGATCCCATCGCGTACACACCCGCTGACACCCGAACGCAACCAAAGTTTAACTTCGGCCATTGGTCAGTTTCATGCTGATGCACTGGATCAGACCGGTCAGCTGTATTTTACACAGGAGAGCTTTGATGACTTTTACTACGGCAAAGGGTCAACCTACCCAGATATCAATGGAGCTGTGGGTATTCTGTTTGAGCAGGCCAGTAGTCGTGGTCATGCACAGGAAACCATTAACGGCTTGCTGACCTTTCCACAGACGATAAAGAACCAACTTATTACTTCATTTTCAACAATTCACGGAGCAGCTGCGAACCGTCAGGCACTACTTGATTACCAGCAGCACTTTTATTCAAGTGCCCTCAAAGAAGCTAAACAACAAGACTTTCAGGGATACGTGGTGTCGGCAGGTAAAGACCCATATCGGTTGAAGCAGTTTGTTGCACTTCTGAGCCAGCATCAGGTGAAGGCGTATCGACTGGAAAAGCCGTTGAAGATTAAGGCACATCAGTTTAAGGCTGGGGATCTTTACATTCCATTGGCGCAGCCTCAGGTTCGCCTCATCCTGGCCATGTTTAGTGAACAAACGCATTTTAAAGACAATACATTTTACGATGTATCGGGATGGACCTTGCCGCATGCCTACGATCTGGACTTTGCGCAGGTCACCAGTAGTTGGGGCCTGAATGTCAGCGACACTCAGTGGCAGTCGGCCGTCTTGAGTGAATCAGAACCGTTGCCCGGCAAAGCGTACGCTTATGCTTTTTCATGGCAGCATTATCTTGCACCTAAGTTACTCAACCTTCTATTGACACAAGGGTTGGAAGCGCGTGTTGCATTGCAGTCATTCACTGCCAGATTGGCAAGCGGAGAACAACATTTTGATGCTGGCACGATAGTGATCCCTGCGGGGTTGCAAAACCAGGATGACTGGCAGCACTTGCTGACAAAGCAGGCGACGGAACTCGGTATTCCACTTACAGCCATCAGCTCGGGTCTGACGCCGCAGGGTATTGATTTAGGTTCCCGTCGTATGATGCCACTGCGCAAGCCAGAAGTACTATTGGTGGGTGGTCAGGGTACCAGCCAGTATGAAGTGGGCGAAGTCTGGTACCACCTCGACAGACATGTGGGGATTGCGCCAAGCATCATTGAGCTGCATCGTCTTGAACGGGTTGATCTGAGTCGCTATAGCCACATTATACTGGCCGATGGACGCTATTCAGCGCTGAGTAAAAAAGCGCAAGCTGCCATTATCAGCTGGGTCCATAAAGGCGGTGTTATTTGGGGTCATAAGCGCGGTGCGCAGTGGCTGATAGAGCACCAGTTGCTCAATGCCAAGGTCATCGGCAGCAAAGAAATGCGCGAGACGTTTGATACGAAGGGACTGCGTTTTGAAGACAAAGAACAGCTGGCTGCACAACAGCGTATTGCAGGCGCCATTTTTGAGACTCACTTAGATCTTTCTCATCCGCTGGCATTCGGTTTTGAGAACAGTGCCTTACCTGTATTCAAAAATAGCAGCTGGGTGATTGAGCCCAATGAAGCTCCGTTCCTCGATGTAGCAATGTATCAACAACAGCCGCTACTTGCGGGTTATGCCGACGATCGCAATGTCTCACAAATCGCAAAATCGGTCGCTCTGGTCGCTGACAGCTATGGAAAAGGAGTGGTAATAGCGATGACGGACAACCCTGTTTTTCGCGGTTTCTGGTATGGGAGCAGCCGATTGTTTAATAATGCGCTCTTTTTCGCACACGCGGTTCATTAGGCCGGTGTCAGACAGGTAGCACATGCCCAGATCTGTTCAGCGCCAGCGTGTTGGCAGAGCTGGGCGGCTGCATTTAAGGTTGCCCCTGTGGTGATCACATCGTCAACCAACAAAATACGCTTGCCAACCAGCGTTCCCGATAAAGTAAAAGCCTGACGCTGGTTTTGCAATCGTGCCCTGCGATTTAACGTTTGCTGGGCTCGGGTCATGCGTTTCGATAAAACAGGCAGAATGGATAGCTGGGGTTCAAGTACTCGGCCCCAGGTCTGCATCACCTGATTAAAGCCACGATTGATCAGGCGATGTTTAGGTAAAGGGATAATAATGGCGGCATCCGCATCAATCAGTTGCTCCTCACAGTAGCACTGCCACTGATGTGTGATGACCTGACGCAGTAAGCTGGCTGCATGGTTCCTCTGATGTAGTTTTAATTCACATAACCAACGTTTTAGTGCACCACGATACCAACCACAGGCGATCAGTCCATCACAATTGGGCAAGCTGAACTGTGCTTGTATATCAGGGCGTAATAGCAGGTTCCCCTCTGCGGGAGAGAAAAGAGGCAGGGCCTCCAGACATGCTGTGCACAGGTCAGTGGTGTCTGTTGGGCAGCGGCAACAAGCGCACTGGCAGGGGAACAGAGTCTGTGTGATTGCACGGGATAATGACATTGCTTTCCATCCTTGAATCGCTATCATAGCGACAAGTTTGGTTGAGGAAGTGAGTTAATGCAAAGCGAAATTGTCCTATTGCACGGCTGGGGAATGAATAAACAAGTATGGCAGCTGAGTGTTGAACAGCTTCAGCAGACGCAGGCTTTGCCCGTTCGTGCGATCAATTTACCAGGCTTTGGTGGCGCGGCATTTCCTGAACACATCTCCACCTTAGATGAGGTTGCAGATGACATTGCAGCTCAGTTGGGCAATGATTCAGTGCTGGTTGGCTGGTCTCTGGGTGGACTTGTGGCCCTTAATCTGGCGCATCGATATCCGGAAAAAGTCGCCAAACTCGTGCTGGTGGCATCTAATCCCTGCTTTGTGGAGCAGCCTGACTGGCCTGGGATTAAACCGAAAGTGCTGGCAGGGTTTAAACAAGCACTGGCAGATGACAGTGCCAAAACCATAGAGCGATTTCTTGCGATTCAGGCTATGGGCAGCGAACATGCCCGGGATGACATTAAACAATTGCGTCAGCTGTTAAGTCAGCTACCGGCCCCGAATGCCAACGCGCTCAGCCTAGGGCTGGATGCATTACAAAGCTGTGATTACCGCTCTGAGTTTGGCGCGCTCAGTCAGCCTGTATTCGGGCTTTTTGGTCGCCTAGATGCACTGGTACCGAGCGATGTGATTGAGCGAATGGCTGCACTCAATCCGCAGTTTAAAGCGCTTACCTTTTCCAAAGCATCACATGCACCGTTTATTTCCCACAAAGACGAGTTTGTTACTCATTTAAAATCAATTCTTTAGTTTTCTACAATGAAAAAAGCGGCAATTTTTTGCCGCCTTTACTTTATTTCGTCTATAAATTGAGCAATAATTAGGTTGAGATTTTCTAACTTTAGGGCGAGATATGGCAGTCAATGATATCCTCAATGCAGGTGTTCAGGGTTTTGAGTTTGCCCGCCAAAGTGCCGAGCAAGCCGCAGCCGACATTAATAAGGCAACACTGGACCAGCAGAGCGAGCAGCAGGTTGCACAGCAACGACAACTTCAGGGCGCATCCAGTAATGAAGGCGTCACCGCACCTGTGGGACAACCTCCCAGGTTAGACGAAGCCGTGGTTGACCTAAAGGTAGCAGAATTTAACGCCAAAGCGAACGCGCAGACTATTCGCACAGCCGACGAAGTATTGGGTACTTTGATTGATATTAAAGTGTAATGAATATAGTAACGCCACCCCCGGCGATGAACCTAAACACGGCGAACGTCTACACTGAGACGGCGCAACGTGACAATCAGCTCCGCGAGGTTATTCCTAAACCTGCGCCGGTTTCCCCTGCGTTTACTGAAAACAAGCCGCTGTCTGACGGCGAAAAGCAAAAAACTTTTTCTGCAGATGATTCCGGCCTGTACGACAGTACAGGTCAGCTTAAAGATGGTAAGACGATTGAAGAGCGTCAGGAAGGGGAGCAAGGTGAGCAGGGCAATCAACAGGAACAGCAAGATCCGCAAGAGCTAAGCGACCGTGAGCAGGCTGAACTGGAAGCAGAGCAAGCTCAGCTTCAGGAACTGAAAGATCGGGATCGGGAAGTACGCCTGCACGAAGAAGCGCATGCCAGAGTGGGTGGTCAGTATGCAGGGTCCCCCAGCTATGAATATCAACGCGGCCCGGACGGCAACAATTACGCTGTCGGCGGCGAAGTGATGATCGACGTAGCGCCGACTGGCGATCCGCGTGAAACCATAGACAAAATGCAGACAGTTCGTGCGGCAGCGTTGGCGCCAGCAGAGCCTTCGGGTGCAGACAGAGCAATCGCGGCAGATGCAACGGCTAAAATTGCACAGGCTCAGGCTGACCTGGCCAAACAATCTATCAGCGGTGAAGAAGGGGATGAAAATAGCAACCGGGTTGTGGGATATCAAACTCGTCGTCTGAACGAAGATGAGTTAAGTGAGCAGCGACCTGAGTCTGCTCGACTGGAAGAGGAGGTCGACCCATTCGCTGTAGCGCTGCCTATCGACAGAGATCCTGAAATAGCATCACGAGCACTGAGAATAGAAGGGTTTTACGGCCATATTGCCAAGCCCAAAGAAGCCTCTCAGCTATCGGTAGTAATTTAAACCCAGTAGGAATACCAATCAGATAAACGAAACAGGCCCGCAGAAGCGGGCCTGTTTCGTTGTATATATCAGCAATTACTTTTTCAGCTTGGCAAAGGCTTCAGCAAAAGCATTGCCCATCGCTGCGTTGCCGTTGTCACGACGATTGTCACGCCGGGTGTCTTTGCGCTGTGCGGGTCGTTGAGACTTGCCTCCGGGCTTTTGCGCGGCAGGCTTACTCTGTTTTTGTCCGGCACTTGACGGGATCTCATCGTTTAGTCGCATGGTAAAGCTGATCCGTTTGCGGGCTACGTCTACTTCAATGACTTTAACTTTAACAATGTCACCCGCCTTAACCACTTCTCGTGGATCTGAGATAAACTTGTCCGTCAGTGCTGAAATATGAACGAGTCCGTCCTGATGTACGCCAACATCGACAAAGGCACCGAAGTTAGCAACATTAGAGACGACGCCTTCGAGGGTCATGCCAACTTTTAGGTCGGAAATGGTCTCTACCCCGGCTTTGAACTGAGCCGTTTTAAACTCGGGACGAGGATCGCGACCTGGCTTGTCCAGCTCGCCCAGAATATCAGTGATGGTTGGCACACCAAACTTGTCATCGACATAATCGGCAGGATCCAGTTTGCCCAGTACATCACTGTTACCTATCAGTGCGGTGACATCCAGTGATTTACTGCCGCAGATTTTTTTCACCACAGGGTAAGCTTCGGGGTGAACCGCGGAGGCATCCAGAGGGTCATCACCATTGGCAATGCGCAAGAAGCCCGCTGCCTGTTCAAATGCTTTTGGCCCCAGACGCTCTACCTGTTTCAGCTGTTTACGGTTGCTAAATGAGCCATTGGTATCCCGAAATTTAACGATGTTGGTGGCCAATGTTTTATTTAACCCAGACACACGCGTTAATAGAGGCACTGAGGCTGTGTTGACATCGACACCAACTGAGTTTACGCAGTCTTCTACAACGGTCGTTAGTGTCTGGCCCAGCTGACTTTGTGATACATCATGTTGATACTGGCCTACACCAATCGACTTAGGCTCAATTTTAACCAGTTCAGCAAGAGGGTCCTGTAATCGGCGAGCGATCGACACGGCACCACGTAACGAGACATCCAGATCCGGAAATTCATTGGCAGCAAACTCCGAAGCGGAGTAGACCGACGCGCCTGCTTCACTGACCATGACTTTAGTGAGCTTCAGCTCACTGGCGGCTTTCAGCAGCTCTGCGGCCAGTTTGTCTGTCTCGCGAGAGGCCGTGCCATTGCCAATGGCAATCAGCTCCACTTTGTGCTGACGACACTGTTGTTCCAGTGTACGCAGAGATTTATCCCAATGATTTTGCGGCGCATGAGGGTAAATTGTAGTGGTTGCCAGTAATTTGCCCGTCTTGTCGACAATGGCAACCTTACACCCGGTTCTGAGGCCAGGATCGATCCCCATTGTTACACGCGGTCCCGCAGGGGCCGCCATCAGCAGATCTTTAAGGTTTTTGGCAAAGACATCAATGGCGCCTTGCTCCGCAAATTCACGGGTAGCACCCAGCATTTCATTTTCAAGATGCGTGGCCAGTTTGATTTTCCAGGCCCATTGCACAACGGTCATTAACCAGCTACTTGCTGCTCGGCCCGATACATCCAGACCATAGTGATCCGCTATCATCTGGGCACAATATTGTTGGGGGTCTTCTGCTTGTGGCTCTGGGTTGATAGACAACTGCAGAATACCTTCGTTACGTGCTCTGAGCATGGCGAGGGCGCGATGAGAAGGGACCCCAGCCAGTTTTTCATCGTGTTCAAAGTAGTCACGATATTTACTGCCAGCGTCTTCCTGTCCCGCAACAACACGGCTCTGCAAATAGCCATGCTGCTTTAATTGGTTTCTGAACTTGCTGAGTAATTTTGCATCCTCTGCAAAGCGCTCCATCAGGATGAACTTGGCACCATCCAGTGCGGCTTTACTGTCCTCAATGCCTTTCTCAGCATTGATATAGGCTTCGGCAGCCAGTTCTGGTGTCTGATCAGGATCGCTGAACAGTAGCTCAGCCAGTGGTTCAAGCCCAGCTTCAATGGCTATCTGGCCCTTGGTACGGCGCTTTGGCTTGTAGGGTAAATATAAATCTTCCAGCTCGGTTTTGCTTTGTACCTGTTTAAGCTCTGCCGCTAGCTGCTCAGTGAGTTTGCCCTGCTCATCAATGGTTTTCATGATGAAAGCACGGCGTTCTTCTAACTCCCGCAGATAACCCAGGCGCTGTTCGAGTAAGCGCAATTGAGTATCATCCAGGCCACCGGTTACCTCTTTACGGTAACGGGCAATAAACGGAACGGTCGCACCTTCATCCAGTAGCGCGGTAGCAGCATCCACTTGCTGTTGTGATGCGTTTAGCTCAGCAGCTAAACGGGCTGAGATATTGCTCATGCAAAATCCTTATATAGTTCAATTGGCTAGCTCTATTTCTTGGCCAGCATTTGCGGTCATCATATCATATCTGTAACGGATGTGGTCAGGCCGTGTAATCGATCTTATTGACGTACCACAGCATTTCCCCTTGTGGGGTTTTTACACTGTATTCTTCATCAACGGACTTCCCCAGTAGCGCTCTTGCCATGGGAGAATCGATAGAGATGTAATCATTACGCTCGTAGATTTCATCCGGCCCTACAATACGAAAACGCTTAACCTCGCCACCGTCGTTCTCTATTTCGACCCAGGCACCAAAATAGACCTTACCTTGTTGCTGTGGTGAGTATTCTACAATTTTTAAATCCGGCAGGCGCTTACGCAGATAGCGGACTCGGCGGTCTATTTGGCGTAATAAGCGTTTATTAAAAGTATAGTCGGCGTTTTCTGAGCGATCGCCTAAACTTGCAGCCCAGTTAACGATCTTGGTCACTTCCGGGCGCTTTTCAAACCATAAGTGATCGTGTTCCTGTTGAAGCTTTCTATAGCCCTCAGGTGTTATTAGGTTGGTTTTCATCTTGTGCATACTAGGGTGAAACGTCGACATGTGTTTAGTGTACTCCGGATCCGGGCGCATACCAATTCCACGAAACTCGGAATTTGTATAGCCAAACCAGGTACACACCTGTAACGTTCGGTAACAATCTTATTCTGTGTTTATGGTGTCTAAGCGTTTTAATTTCAATTATATTTAGGGTCAACTAGAGAAAAAATAAGAAGAATGCCAATGGGGAACGAAACCACTAAAGTGTTAGTCGTCGACGATGATATGCGTTTACGCAGCCTGCTGGAAAGATATCTGGTTGAGCAGGGCTTTATTGTTCGCAGTGCAGCCAATTCTGAGCAAATGGACAGGTTGCTGGAACGTGAAAACTTTCATCTGATGGTGTTGGATCTCATGTTACCAGGTGAAGATGGCTTATCTATCTGCCGTCGACTCAGGCAAAAAGAAAATGAAATACCGATTGTCATGTTAACGGCAAAGGGAGATGAAGTTGACCGCATCATTGGTTTGGAGCTGGGCGCTGACGATTATTTGCCTAAACCATTTAATCCGCGTGAGCTATTAGCTCGGATCAAAGCGGTGTTACGTCGCCGTGCCAAAGAGGTACCAGGAGCGCCGGCTGTCGAAGAAAATGAAGTCGAATTTGGTGCTTTCAAGCTCAATCTGGCAACTCGAGAAATGCAAAAGGGTGATGAAACAATTGCCCTGACCAGCGGCGAATTTGCTGTGCTAAAAGCGCTGGTGAGCCATCCCAGAGAGCCGCTCAGTCGTGACAAGTTAATGAACCTGGCTCGTGGCAGAGATTATAGTGCACTGGAGCGCAGTATTGATGTTCAGGTATCACGCTTGCGCAGAATGATAGAAGAAGATGCCTCTAACCCCCGTTATATTCAGACTGTCTGGGGCCTGGGTTATGTTTTTGTCCCGGATGGCGAGAAGTAAATGAGTATTCTGCCTCGCAGCGCATTTGGACAGACGGTATTTTTTGTCGGTGCGCTGCTGCTGATCAACCAGATTGTTTCCTATATTACGGTGACCCTATACGTGTTTAAGCCGACCTTTGAACAGGTTAACCTGATGCTTGCTAAGCAGGTTAAAACGGTGTTCATTGATTGGGAGGAAGGCGTCGAGGTCGACTCTGCTTTATCGGAAAAGTTTTTTGAGATCACAGGTATCGAGGTCATGGTTCAGCGTGAGGCTTACCGCAACGGGCTTGGAGAGGCCAGGGAATATACTCTGCTATCACGCAGCATGTCTGAGCAGCTCAATGGGTCTGCCCGGGTGCGGATCAGTCAGGGTGACCCCGTTGTGTACTGGGTAGAAGCACCTCAGGCACCGGGTTATTGGGTTCGGGTGCCGCTCACTGGTTTCTCTGAAACCAAAATGGAATTTCTGGTGTTTTACCTCTCCAGTATCGGTTTTTTAAGTGTGCTCGGAGGTTGGTTGTTCGCTCGGCATCTGAATCGGCCACTTAAGGCCTTACAGATTGCGGCCAGTCGGGTTGGCGTCGGTGACTTTTCTGCCCGCCTGGTTGAACATGGCTCCACGGAAGTTATCGAAGTAACTCGGGCATTTAATAAAATGTCCAAAGGGATTGCAGAACTTGAGAATGATCGACGTTTATTGATGGCGGGTGTATCCCATGATTTAAGAACGCCACTGACGCGTATACGTTTAGCGACGGAAATGATGTCTGATGAGGAAGCCTATTTAAAAGAAGGAATTATCGACGATATTGAAGACATGAATGCCATTATCGATCAGTTTATTGAATATCTGAGGCATCATAACAGTGCAGAAATGGTGTTGGATGATGTCAATGCGGTTGTGGAAGAAGTTGTACATGCCGAGCAACAACATCAAAGAGAAATCGTCCTGACAACGACGGCAAATATCCCCGCCGTCATGATGAACCATGTTGCATTGAAGCGCGTAGTCACTAATATGATTGAGAACGCCATCCGCTATTCTGAGGACAAGATAGAGGTGATGACAGAATTCAGCGCTCGCCACAAAGCGGTGTTTATTAAAGTTAAGGACAGGGGACCTGGGATCCCCGAAGAAGAGTTAGAATCGCTCTTTGAGCCGTTTAAACAAGGGGATCTGGCTCGGGGCAGTGAAGGAAGTGGTTTGGGGCTTGCTATCATCAAGCGGATTGTTTCCACTCATGGTGGAAAAGTCCGGCTGCGTAATCGCAAAGAAGGCGGCCTGAGCGCCGAAGTTATGCTGCCGGTGGCGAAAAAGTTCGGCGCCATGAATACGACGCCTGAGCAGCCCAAGCCCAGTGAATAAGCGCGACCTATCGTATTTGCCCGGCTGTCTGGATACAGCAACCAAAGCTCAGCTGCTTACTATCATTGGGCAGTGCTTTGAGGGGATAGAACCTGCTGAGTACTTTGCTTACTACTTTGAGCAGGAGGGGCCAGTTAATCGACGGCTGAGACTCTATTACAGTGAGGCTGGTGAACTGGCTGGATACTGTTTGCTGACCTTCGATGACAGCCATCAAGCATTTTGCGTAATTCGCGCATCTGCGGGATTTTTACCGCAGTTTCGGGGTAAGAACAATACTTTTTCTTTTTCTATTCTGGAGGTGACCAGGGCTTATTTGCGCCGGCCCTGGCGCACCTTGTTATATGCAGATACCATGCTTAGCCCAGCTATGTTCCGGGCCATGGCAAAAAACATTGCCACGGTTTACCCAACCGCGACAGGCTCATCGGCGGAGTCTCAGCTGTATCAGGCATTAAATCCGACTGGGCTTGAGTGTGGCGTGAATGGGTTGCAGTGCCTCAAAGTGGTGGGACGAAAAACACGTTATTCAGCTGCTGAAGTGGCTCAGTTTAAAGCCAGTAACAAAGCAGAAATAGCCCATTACTGCATATTGAACCCCAATTTTGATAAAGGCGTGGCATTACTTGCAGTGATCCCGGTGACCTTAAGACAACTGATTGCAACAGCCTGGAAACAGCTTAAAAATCTGTTCTAGTCGGGCTGCGCGCGATTTCAGTTCGATCCTTAATTCAGGCACAAAAAAACGCCCAACGAGGGGCGCTTTTGATAAAGGAATCTGATTCTAAATCAGCTTAGCCGCGAGGACCTGCTGATTTGATGGCTTCAGAGACATCGTATTTTGCGAAGTTCGCTTCGAAGTCAGCAGCCAGCTTAGACGCATACTCAGCATATTTTGCTTTGTCTTCCCAAGTGTTGATTGGGTTAAGCAGTTTGCTGTCTACGCCTGGTACAGCAACCGGTACGTCGAGGTTTAGCGCATCAATATGTTGTGTTTCTACGCCTTCCAGCGTGTCGTTAACGATAGCATCAATCACAGCACGTGTGGTCGGAATATCGAAACGCTTACCAATGCCGTAAGGACCACCAGTCCAGCCGGTATTAACCAGATAAACTTTTGAGTTGAACTCACGCACACGCTTCATCAGAAGCTCTGCGTAAACGCCTGCCGGACGCGGGAAGAACGGCGCACCGAAACACGTTGAGAAAGTCGACTCGATGTCTGAGGTTGACCCAATTTCTGTTGAGCCCACTTTTGCAGTATAACCACTCAGGAAATGGTATGCCGCAGCTTCTTCAGACAGAATAGACACGGGCGGTAATACGCCGCTCACGTCACAAGTCAGGAATACTACTGCACGAGGTTCGCCAGCACGGTTCTCTACTTTACGCTTTTCAACGTGCTCAAGCGGGTAAGCTGCACGAGTATTCTGTGTCAGGCTAGTGTCATTAAAATCAGGGACACGTTGTTCATCCAGTACTACGTTTTCAAGGATGGTACCAAACTTGATTGCGTTCCAGATAACCGGCTCGTTCTTTTGAGACAGGTCGATACATTTTGCATAACAGCCGCCTTCAATGTTGAAAACACTGCCAGGTGCCCAGCCATGCTCATCATCACCGATCAGGAAGCGCTTAGGATCTGCCGACAAAGTCGTTTTACCTGTGCCAGACAAACCGAAGAATAATGTAGTGTCGCCTGCTTCACCTACGTTTGCACTACAGTGCATTGGCAGTACGCCCTTCGCTGGTAGCAGGAAGTTCTGTACAGAGAACATAGACTTTTTCATTTCACCGGCGTAATGCATACCTGCAATAAGCACTTTGCGTTCTGCAAAGTTGATGATGACTGTACCGTCACTGTTTGTTCCGTCGCGTTCTGGGTCGCAAACGAAAGAAGGTACATTCATTACCTGCCATTGGGGTAAATCAGCTGCATTGTATTTTTCAGGCTCGATAAACATGTTCTTGGCAAAAATATGGTGCCAGGCTGTTTCTGTTGTTACAACAACTGGTAGATAGTGTTCAGGATCTGAGCCCACTTCAAGGTGAGAGACGAAGTGGTCGTTGCTGTTCACGTGTGCTTCTACACGGGCCCACAGCGCGTTGAATTTGTCTGCATCGAATGGGCGGTTAACGTTACCCCATTGGATGTCATTTTCTGTGCTTGGCTCTTTAACGATAAAACGGTCGTTAGGTGAACGCCCTGTGCGGCGGCCAGTTTTTGCTACAAAAGCTCCATTTGCGGCCAAAGTCCCTTCACCACGGCGGATGGCGTGTTCGACAAGTTCAGCTGCAGTTAAATCGACAAAACGAGTAGCGCTTGAAGTCATGTTTATACCTAAATGTGAGAATTGAACGGGATAGCTCTGGAGAAGTTTCACCAAAAGCTGAAATCATAGTAACAGATGAAATTCAGATATTCGAGCCCTGAAACAGGGTAAAACGCCATAAATTTGTCAAAAAAATCGAATAATTTCAATGATACCGGTGTCATGAAATATGACCTTAAAATGACACCGGTATCAATTTTTAGCGACAAAAAAGCCGCCAAAATGGCGGCTTGTCTCCAATTTGATAAAAGTAGCCTGGCTAATTAAAAATTGCCTTAATATCTTGCTCCTCAAATCGGTAATTTTTCAGGCAGTAATGACAGCTGATATTGATCTCACCCTGCTTTTGAACATCGTCAAGCAAAGCTTCCCGGCCAATATTGACCAAAGCGCTGATGGTTTTATCGCGGCTGCAACCGCAGACAAAATTAATTTCCTGTGGCTCGAACAATTGTGGGTTATCTTCGTGATATAAGCGTGTCAGGACTGTTTGCGCATCAAGCATAAGCAACTCTTCATCTTTAATGGTGTTGCTGAGTGCTTCGAGGTGGGCAAAGTCTTCTTCCGACTTGGCTTTGTCTACCGGCAGGACCTGTAAAAACAGACCAGCTGCCTTTGCGCGTTCGCCACTGACATCGGTGGCAAACCATAAGCGAGTTTTTAATTGTTCAGACTGAACAAAATAGTCTTCCAGGCAGGCAGCCAGGGTCTCGCCACTCAGTGGTACCACGCCCTGATAGCGCTCGCCCTTATCAGGAGTAATGGTGATCACCATATAGCCTTTGCCCATCAGGTCCTGAACACTGCTCCCTGCTACCTCACCTTGCACTCGGGCAATGCCACGCATATTTTGCTTGTGGTCACCATTGATAGCAGCGTATTTTACCGGCCCATCACCTTGCAATTGCACTGTGATGTCGCCTTCAAACTTTAATGTGGCGGTCAGCAGGCTGGACGCCAGTAGTAGCTCGCCCAATAGGACTTGCACTTCCTTCGGGTAGTTGTGGCCATTGATAATGTCATTAAAGGTGTGTTCAATTTGTACGAGTTCGCCACGTACATCGAGTTGATCAAAAATATATCGATGAAGTAAATCTTGTTGCATCAATTCGGATCCTAGCTAGATTTCAGTTTGAGCAGTTCGCGACGCTGCTTTTTATCTGGTTTATGCTCGGGGCGCGGTGCAAAAAAGCTGTTGTTTTTGCGTGCTATAGCGTTTTGCGCCCGTTTTTCAAGGCTGGCTGCGGACTCTTCATAGAGTGTCTGAGCGATAGGCGCACTCTGGCGCTTTTCCATTAACTTCAGCACGGTGATCTCCTTCTCATCGAATCCCTGTGCCAATTTTATCACCGCACCAACATCAACCGTTCGGCTGGGTTTACAGCGCTGGCCGTTGTAGTGTACCTTGCCACCTTGGATCATCTCTCGGGCTATGGTGCGGGTTTTATAAAAGCGTGCCGCCCAGAGCCATTTGTCCAGGCGTACTTTCACTTCGCTTAGGTTGTTTTCTTGATTGACTTTTGTCACAATTCGTTAACTAATGCCCAAAGCTAATTTAATCGGTGAAATTTAACACATTTGATGAAGCAAAAAAAGCATCTGGACACGCTCTGATGTGGTTACATCTCAGCCACAGGCACTGTTAATACTGTGTTCAGTTAGGTATTCTAAGTTGTACCTATTTACTTTAAAGTTTCATATACGCGTGCTTGTTGAATCGAATTCGAGGCGGTACACTGAGGCGCTCAACAGAATAAGAATATGACATATGGAATTACAGCTACAACAGTTGCAAAAATTAATACATGACTTACCCCATGCGAAGCTTAGCCGCCTGGTGGTGTATTTGGCTGTTGTGTATATCGCGTTTCTTTTCGCTAAGTTATTTTGGCTGCTTTGGCCAGTTCCTCAGACTCAGCCCCTACCTACCCAATCGCAGATGTATGCACAAAATTCTGCCGCGGTCAGTAGTCAAACTATTCTTGGCCACAACCTGTTTGGAAAGGCAAACGAGAAGCCGGCTGTTGAAGCGCCTAAGCCAGTGATCTCCGATGCGCCTGAAACACAATTGAATGTGCGTCTGACGGGTATCGTTGCGGTCAGCCAGGACGATGCCGCGGGTCTGGCTATTATTGAATCTCAGGGCCGACAGGAAACCTATGTGGTACAGGACCCCATCAAAGGAACGCGTGCCAAACTGGCTCAGGTACTGCCTGATCGAGTCATCCTGGAAGTCAGTGGCCGGTTTGAAACCCTGATGCTTGACGGTATTGAGTTTAGTCGTCAGGTTGCCACGCCGGTACAATCTCGTCGTGCTGCTAACCGCAACCAGCCAAAACAGATCAGTGACAAAGCCCGTGAAGAGCTAAAACAGCGCCGTGATGAGTTGCTGGCCGAGCCGGGCAAATTGTTCGACTACATTCGTATTTCGCCTGAGCGACGTAATGGCCAGCTGGTTGGTTATCGCTTGCGTCCGGGCAAAGACCCTGAACTGTTTAAGAAGATGGGGCTTAAAAATAACGATCTCGCCATTGCTATTAATGGCTTCCAACTCACGGATATGAAACAGGCTATGTCAGCGATGAATGAGCTGAGAAATAGTACTGATGCCAATATCACGATTGAACGTGACGGCCAGACTGTCGATGTGCAATTTAGCCTGTAAAGACTATAATTTTGGAGTTATAAAAATCATGGGTAGAAAGCTACACCTCACAAAAATCAAAAAAGGGTTAGCTAAGTATGCAGCTCTGTTATTTGCGGCTGGATTGTCCTTGTCTGTTTCTGCGGTTGAGTATGCGGCCAACTTTAAAGGCACTGATATTAACGAATTCATTAATATCATCAGTAAAAACCTCAACAAGACCATCATCATCGACCCGAATGTTCGGGGCAATATTAATGTCCGCAGCTATGAGCTGATGGACGAGGCGCTGTACTATCAGTTTTTCCTCAATGTACTGGAAGTATACGGCTATGCGGTCGTAGAGATGGAAACTGGTGTGTTGAAAGTCGTACGCAGCTCAGATGGTAAAAAAGCCAATGTACCTTTAGTGGGTGACGGTGATATTGATAACGGCGATGTGATGATCACTCGGGTTGTTGAGGTTAAAAACGTCAGCGTACAGGAACTTGGCCCGCTTATTCGTCAGTTCAGTGACCAAAAAGATGGTGGTCACGTCACCAACTTTAACTCTGCCAACGTGATGATGCTGACAGGTCATGCCGCCTCGGTAAACCGGTTAGTCAGTATTATCAAGTCGGTAGACCAGGCGGGTGACCAGCGTGTTGACATTGTACGCCTGAAGCATGCAACGGCCGATGATGTCGTTCAGGTGGTCGAAAAAATTTACAAAGATGGTGGTAAAAATCAAGTACCACAGTTTTTGATCCCTAAGATCGTTTCAGACAACCGTACTAACAGCGTCGTGGTCAGTGGTGAAGTGCAAGCGCGTACCCGCGCGATTGAATTAATTAAACGCCTGGATGAAGAGCTGGAAAATCAGGGCAATACTCAGGTTTTCTATCTTGATTATGCGAAGGCTGAAGAGCTGGTTAAAGTGCTGCAAGGGGTGAGTAAAACCCTGCAGGAAGAAGCGCAGGGTGGCAGTAAAACCCGTACTCGCAACAATCAAAATGAGACGAGCATCGAAGCCCATGAAGACTCTAACTCATTGGTGATCACCGCACAGCCGGATACCATGCGTTCACTGGCCAGTGTCATTGAAAAGCTTGATGTGCGTCGTGCTCAGGTTCTTGTTGAAGCCATCGTGGTAGAAGTACAGGAAGGGGATGGTATCAACTTCGGTCTGCAGTGGATCACCGAAAAAGGCGGCATGTTGCAGTTTAATAATGGTACCACCGTGCCGGTTGGTGCACTGGCTGTGGCTGCCGAGCAGGCTCGTGATAAGACTATTACTAAGAACGTAATTGGTACGGAGTCGGGTAATACAACTTCCTATGACGAGACACAAGAAGGTGATTTAGGGCCGCTAGGGTCGTTGTTGGGCGGCATCAATGGTCTGGCAATGGGCGTGGTGAAAAACGACTGGGGCGCAATCATCCAGGCGGTATCAACCGATACCAACTCGAATATCCTTGCAACACCTTCTATTACAACCATGGACAATGAAGAAGCCTCTATGATTGTTGGTCAGGAAGTGCCTATTATTACCGGCTCAACTGCCAGTGAGAATAACTCGAATCCATTCCAGACAGTTGACCGTCAGGAAGTGGGGGTGAAACTGAAAGTCACCCCACAAATTAATGACGGTACAGCGGTTCAGCTGACCATTGAGCAGGAAGTTTCCAGCGTCAGTGGTGCAACCGCGGTTGATATCTCAGTGAATAAACGCGCTATCAATACGACTGTCATTGCTGATGACGGCGGCATGGTCATCCTGGGTGGTCTGATTGACGAAGACGTACAGGAAAGTGTTTCTAAAGTACCACTGTTGGGTGATATTCCATTCCTGGGACATTTGTTCAAGTCAACTAATACGACCAAACGTAAACGTAACCTGTTGGTATTTATTCGCCCGACGATTGTTCGTGACAGCCGCAGTATGAACGAACTGAGCCATGCTAAGTACAAGTTTATCCGTGGTGAGCAGACTAAGCAGCGTGAAGATGGTATTGATCTGATGCCGTTGCAGGATGCGCCAATTCTGCCGCAGTGGGATGATGCGATGGTGCTACCGCCAACGTATGAAGAGTTTCTGAACGAGCAAAACGAGAAGAACAATGACTGAAGCAGTACAGGAACTGATCGACGGCCATGACGAGACGGCGCTTGCGCTGGATGAGGCAATGGAACCAGAAGCGGCGTCACATGTGCGTCTGCCCTTTGCCTATGCCAGACGTCAGAGCCTGTTGCTGAGTCAGCAGCCAGACGGATTGAAAGTTTACTACAAAGGTCAGCCGTCGCTGGATGCATTACTCGAAGTGCGTCGAATTGCCCAGGCTGGCTTTACTCTGGAGCAGTTGGACGACGATAAGTTTGAATTGCTACTCGAAGCCTCTTATCAGCGCGATAGCTCTGAAACACAGCAAATGATGGAAGACATCGGAAACGAAGTTGACCTGTTCTCATTGGCTGAAGAAATGCCACAAACGGAAGACCTGCTGGCAGCTGATGATGATGCTCCGATCATTAAATTGATCAATGCCATGCTCAGTGAGGCGATCAAAGAAGGTGCGTCAGATATTCACATCGAAACCTTCGAGCAGGAACTGGTGATCCGCTTTAGGGTGGATGGTGTGCTAAAAGAAGTCCTCAAGCCGAATCGTAAATTGTCTTCATTGCTGGTATCACGTATCAAAGTAATGGCAAAGCTCGACATCGCCGAAAAACGGGTGCCGCAAGATGGCCGGATCAGTCTGCGCATTGCCGGCCGTGCGGTTGATGTGCGGGTATCGACCATGCCATCAAGCTTTGGCGAACGCGTTGTATTGCGTCTGTTGGATAAGAACAATGCACGCCTGAACCTCGAAGACTTGGGTATGACCGAACGCAACCGTGAGCTGTTTGCTGAGATCATCGCCAAGCCACACGGTATTATTTTGGTTACCGGCCCAACGGGTTCTGGTAAAAGTACCACTTTGTACGCAGGTATGACGCAGATTAACTCCCGTGATCGCAACATCTTGACTGTAGAAGATCCTATTGAATATGAGATCCCCGGGATTGGTCAGACCCAGGTTAACCCGAAAGTAGATATGACCTTCGCCCGTGGTCTGCGCGCTATTTTGCGTCAGGATCCCGATGTGGTGATGGTGGGTGAGATCCGGGATCTGGAAACAGCACAAATCGGTGTTCAGGCATCTTTGACCGGTCACTTAGTTATGTCAACGCTGCACACTAACACGGCTTCGGGTGCGATTACCCGGATGGAAGATATGGGGGTTGAGCCGTTCCTGCTGTCATCATCACTGTTAGGTGTATTGTCACAACGACTGGTAAGAACCTTATGCCCTAACTGTAAAGAAGCCCATCTGGCGGATGATCGTGAGTGTGAGCTATTAGGTGTTGAGAAAGGCTCGCAAACCACCATTTATCGTGCTGTAGGGTGTGAAGAATGTAACTTCAATGGTTACAAGGGTCGAACCGGTATTCATGAACTACTGATAGTAGATGAGCACATTCGTGAGCTGATCCACAACGGCAAAGGTGAGCAGTCGGTAGAAAAGTACATTCGTACTTTCAGTCCGAGTATTCGTCAGGATGGGTGTGCGCGGGTGCTAAAAGGCCAGACGACACTGGAAGAGGTGATGCGGGTCACCCGTGAGGAAGGCTAATGGCTGCGTTTGAGTATCGTGCTTTAGACGGCAAAGGAAAAGAGAAAAAAGGCATTCTGGAGGCGGATACCGCCAAGCAAGTTCGCCAGATGTTGCGCGAAAAAGCCATGATGCCGCTGGAGGTGGCTCCGGCTGCGGAAAAGGAAAAGTCGGCCAGTTCAGGCGGCTTCACCCTGACGCGAGGTTACAAACCTTCGGTATCCGATATCGCCCTTATCACGCGTCAGCTAGCTACCCTGATACAGTCCTCTCTCCCGGTAGAAGCGGCGGTAATGGCCGTTGCTGAGCAATGTGAAAAGCCGCGCCTGAAACGTATGCTGATGGCTGTGCGTTCCAAGGTGGTGGAAGGTTACACGCTGGCCGATGGTATGTCTGAGTTTCCGCATGTCTTTGATAATCTTTATCGTGCGATGGTCGCCGCGGGCGAAAAGTCCGGTCATTTAGACCAGGTATTGAATCGACTGGCGGATTACACCGAACAGCGACAGCACATGCGCAGCCAGATCACTCAGGCGATGGTATATCCAACCATTCTGGTGATTTTTGCTATTGCCATCGTCTCGGTTCTGTTGGGCACCGTAGTACCGAAAATCCTTAAAACCTTCGAGAAATCCAAACAGGTACTGCCCTGGACTACTGAGTGGGTAATGGCTGCCAGTAATTTCGTTCAGGCGTACTGGATGATTTCACTGGTGGTGATATTTGGCAGTGTATTTTTGAGCAAACAAGCTCTGAAAAGACCCAAAGTCCGTTTTTGGTATGATGCTAAGCTTTTGCAGCTTCCCGGCATTGGCAAAATCAGCCGAGGCATTAACACGGCCCGTTTTGCCCGTACTTTAAGTATTTTGTCTTCAAGCTCGGTGCCATTGTTAGAGGGTATGAAAATCTCTGGCCAGGTACTGGAAAATGAAAAGATCAAAGCCGCTGTCACAGATGCGGCAACTCATGTGAGTGAAGGTGCAAGCCTGCGGGCTGCACTGGCACAAACAAAGCTATTTCCGCCCATGATGCTTCATATGATTGCAAGTGGTGAAAAGTCTGGTGAACTGGAGCAAATGCTTGAGCGTGCTGCCAACAACCAGGACAGGGAATTCGAAAGTATGGTCAGCGTTTCGTTAAAACTGCTCGAACCCGCCATGATTGCAAGCATGGCCGTTATCGTGCTGTTTATCGTAATGGCTATCCTGCAGCCAATCATGGCGATGAACAAAGCAATTGGTCTGTAGTCAAATTAATTGCATATACAACATCAGCGTCTTGGCTTTTTGCCATGCGCCAACAGCATTGAGGTAAATAACGTGAATAAACAATCCGGTTTCTCATTATTAGAAGTCATGGTGGTTCTGGTGATCATCGGTATGATCATGTCAATCGTGGCACCTAACATCATGGGTCAGCAAGAAGAAGCAGCGAAAGAAAAAGCGATGCTGGACATTCGTCAGATTGAAGACGCAATGAAAATGTATAAGCTTAAAAACAAAAAATATCCTACTACAGAGCAAGGTCTGGAAGCGCTTGTTACACAAACCACCATTGACCCTGTGCCTAAACGTTTCCCCGAGGGCGGCTTCATTTCAAAATTGCCTGAAGATCCATGGGGTAACCCTTATCAGCTGGTTAGTCCGGGTGAGATGGGTAAGATCGACATCTTCTCTATGGGACCTGATGGCGAAGTAGGTACAGATGACGATCTGGGTAACTGGGACAGCGAAGAAGACCGTTAATTCTTATGCGCACAGCAGCAGATGTTCAGCCGAGTATGCAACAAGCTCGCTCGCTGAAGTTCGGTCGTCAGGCCGGATTCAGCCTTATCGAAATCCTGATGGTGTTGGTGATCATTGGCTTTTCAGTCAATCTGGTCACTTACACTTTATCTGACGATATGGAAGAAGAACTGGAGCGCGAAGCGCTGCGACTGCACAGTGTGATTAACATGGCCTCTGAATTTGCCATTCTCAACCAAATTGAACTGGGCTTTCATCTGGACAAGAAGAAGCTTGAGTTTCTGGTGTTTGATGGTGAAAAGTGGGCCACTTTTGATGCGGAAGCGCTTTATCAGGCCATAGACTATTCGGATGAGTACAAGATTGAACTTACCACTGAAGATCTCGCCTGGGCACAAGACAATATGCTGGAGCAGGCCAACTGGCGCGAGCTGATGGGCTCCGGTGACGAAGAAAGTTTGCTGGAACTTAAGAAATTAAAAATACCTCAGGTATTGCTGCTCTCGTCAGGAGAAGTGAGTGCATTTCAGCTCAGCTTGGAGCTCGAGGAACAAAGTGAGCCGGTATACTTCGTTGAAGGTGAGTTTATGGCGCCGGTGAATTTACGTAAGGAACCGGAAGACTCATGAACGGCCTGGTTGTAAGAACAAAACAAGCCGGTTTTACGCTCCTTGAAGTGATGGTGGCGCTCAGTATCTGCGCAGTGGCCGGTATCGCGGCGATGCAGGCAACGGGTGAGCATATCAATCACATTGGTACGCTTGAGCAGCAGGCTTATGCATCCTGGGTCGCGGAGAATCGCCTCGTTATGATGCGCGCAGGCGCCAAAGAAGGGGCTGTCAGAAACGGCCTCAAGGGTGACGAAGAAATGGGGGGAGTTACCTGGTATTGGTCTCAGTCCACTCTCGCCACAGCAGACCCGACTTTTGTCAAAGTCACAATTGAAGTCTTTTCTGATGAAAAACGTGAACATTCGGTGTACGACTTGACCACCTTTATCTACAAAAAAGGGAAGCGGTAATGCAGGCGCAGAACACTACTCGGCAAGGTGGTTTCACCCTGATAGAAGTTTTACTGGCGTTAGCTATTCTTGCTATGGTCGTGACGGCTACACATCAGATCCTCGATACCACACTCAGAGCGAAAGAGGCATCAGAGGAAACAGTGGCTGAACTGGAGTCATTACAGACGATGTTTCGTCTGATGGATCAGGATTTCAACCAGATGACCAAGCGAGAGGTGCGTAATGAAGCTGGAGATTTCAGCCCAACTTACATTCTTCATGGTCGTTACAATTTAAACAGCCAGTACGATGGTATTGCCTTTGTTCGGGACGGCTGGACGAATCCGATCAGTCTCCTGCCTCGCTCTGAGCTACAGGCCGTCGGATATCGGGTTGTAGATGACAACCTTGAGCGTATTTACCGAATTTATGTTGATCAGCTGGACGGTACAGAACCCCGTAGCCAGATGATCCTTGAAAATGTTGAGGAACTCAAGTTTGAATTCCTTGACGAAAAGCAAAAGTGGCAAAATAACTGGGATATTAAAGCCCTGCCTTTGGCGGTCGCCGTCACAGTGCAACAAAAAGATGCTGAGCCTATCCGGCGTATTTTCTTAACTCCGGGCGACGGAAAGGTTAAACAGGCCAGCAGCGATGATGATAATCGCCGCGGCAACAATAATAACGACGATCAGAATGATGATGGACAAAGGAGGGGCTAACGTGAGATCTCAACGTGGTGCAGCGTTAGTCATTGTTCTATTCATCGTGGCTCTGGCTGCGACGATTGCGACGGAAATGACCATGAGTCTGATGGTTCAGGTACAAAAAGCGACCAACCTGCAAACGCATCAACAGGCAAAGTGGTATAGCTACGGTGCAGAAGAATTAGTGAAGAAGGTGTTACTGGACAGTCGAAAAGATGAACCAGATAAAGTGCACCTTGGCCAGCCCTGGGCACTGGAAGAAGTTCCTTATCCGGTCGATCACGGCACATTGAGCGGTCAAATCACAGATCTGCAGGCATGTTTAAACCTCAATGCATTGAGGGTTAAAGCGAAGAATACAGGTTCCCGGAACGAGACGAACCCTGCACACAAAGCGTTACTTGAGCTATTGAAGAACATTGAAGATCTGCCCAGTGAAGAAAGCGAAGAGGCGATGGCAGACAGTGTGTATGACTGGCTGGACGATGACAGTATCACGTTCCGCTCAGGCGCAGAAGAAGATGAATATATGTCTCTCAGAACCCCATATCTGACAGCGAATAATTTGTTCGCGTCGGTCAGTGAGCTGAGGATCATCAAAGGGTTTAACCCGCTAGTGATGGAAAAGCTATTACCTTATGTGTGTGTGATTCCTGGTAACACTGAGCTGGCTATTAACGTCAATACGATACAGCCTGAGCAAGCGTTGTTATTGAGTGCGTTGATGGAAGGGTTAAGTCAATCTGGCGCGGAAGCGATTATTTCTGCCCGACCGGAAAAAGGCTTTGACTCTATTCAGGAGTTTTACGCTGAAGCCGCGAATCAAGGTGCTTCAGATAAGCAAAAGAACGAGAAAATTTTTACTATCTCAAGCAATTATTTTAAGTTACGAGCAAAGGCTCAGTTCGATGAGCGTTTGTTTCGCCTGACCTCAATAATCGAAATAAAAGAGGGTCGGGCGAGCATCCTAGCGCGTAAATTTGGAGGCGTTTAGTGTCAGAAAAATTGATGATCCGTGTGGGTCACTCACAACAAGAGCCTGTTCATTGGT
This sequence comes from Pseudoalteromonas rubra, assembly GCF_005887115.1. GTDB lineage: Bacteria > Pseudomonadota > Gammaproteobacteria > Enterobacterales > Alteromonadaceae > Pseudoalteromonas > Pseudoalteromonas rubra_F. Next base: position 46,093 of record NZ_PNCJ01000003.1, read on the forward strand.
TGGTCTGGTCGGTGCAAGATGCACAGATCATTGCCAGCGGTGAGCTGGAGCATGCCGGACTGCTCGGTGAGCTAAGCGAAAAAGCACAAAGCCGCTCGGTTGCAGTGTTGCTTCCTGCCTCTAGCGTGCAGTTAAAAACAATTGATTTACCGGCAAAATGGAATCGTAAGCTGGAACAGGCTCTGCCGTTTATGCTGGAAGAGCAAATAGCCTGTGACATTGATAAGGCCTTTATTGCAGTTGGTAAAGCCGGTCAGCGTGATGAGCAACACACCATAGATGTTGCCTTGTGTGACAAGGCCTGGTTGGCAGCCTGGATGGCATTATTTGACGATTTTGATATCAGTGTTCAGCGTTTGATACCTGATGCGCTATTACTGCCTGTACCACCAGAAAATGCCATCAGTGCCATTGAACTGGGCACGCAGTGGTTGTTCCGCGCGGCTGAATGGCAGGCGAGCGGTGTCGAACCGGACTGGCTGGCAGGTTACTTGAGCTTATTGCCTGCTGAGCGTATTCAGCATTTTAGCCCAGGAGAGGCGCTGGAGTCTGAAAAGACATTAGAAGCAATGGAAAGTGAGTATGACTTACCCCTTGCACTGTTTGCCAAGCAGCTGGATCATGAGGCTTTTAATCTACGTCAGGGTAAATTTGCCGCGAAGAAGAAGCAGCCTCAATGGTGGCGTGACTGGCGCAGTGGCTTGATTGCGGCCTCGGTCGCATTAGTGTGTTTTATTGCAGTCAAATCGACTCAGCTGTTCTTGCTACAGAATCAGGCCGATGAACTCAGTGCTCAGGCTGTTGCGAGTTACAAGCAAGCATTCCCGAATAAGGTCGTACGTCCGCACCTGTTAAAGAAACAAATACAGAACGAGCTGAACAGTTTATCTGGTGAGCAGCAGGGCGGGTTTCTTGAGTTGACAAACCACTTTGTGACGGTTTTTGACGAGGTGAAAGATTTTGAACCTGAGACCTTACGCTATGATCAACGTCGTAATGAATTAAGGATCCGTGCTAAAGCAAATGGCTTCCAGGTGTTTGGTCAGGTAAAAAGTATCCTCGAACAACGTGGTATGACAGTGCAGCAAGGCGCACTTAATAATGATGGCGATTACGTGATCGGCGAGATCCGCATTCGAGGTGCAGCATGAAACAGCAAGTGATTAATTATTGGCAGTCCCTCAAAGAGCAGGAGCAAAAGTTGTTAATTGTTGCTGGGATTGTGTTCTGCATATTTGTATTGGTGATGGGTATAATTCGCCCGTTGAACAATGCGGTTGAAAAAGCAGAAAAAGAAGTCGATAAGCAACAGGCATTGGTCTCCTGGGTAAGTAAAAGTGTGACGCAATTAAAGAGTCAGAGCTCAAGTCGCGCCTCTGCAGGCAATGTTAACTTGACTCAGCTGGTCAACCGTACTCGTGGTAGATATAAAATTGCCATCAGCAAAATGCAACCCAGCGATAACTCACTACGTGTGAATATCGACAATGTAGAGTTTAACCAGTTGATTGCCTGGCTGGACGAGCTGACCAATCAGCATGGTGTTAAAGTGGCTAACCTGGATTTGGGCAAAGAAGATGCTCCCGGGTATGTTCGAGTTAGTCGTCTGGTATTAGAGAAATAAGTATGAAAAAGATCATCAGTCTGGTACTGGTTTTTTTGCTGGCGTTTAGCGTGTTTGTCGCTATCACTATGCCTGCCAGTATCGTTTTACAATTGTCACAAGGATCGCTGCCACGCGCCTTGTCTGTTGGCGCCGTGTCTGGCTCTGTATGGGAAGGGCGGATCAGCGAAGTGCGCTATGAAAATGTTCAGCTCAATGACGTTACCTGGCAGCTTAATGGTTGGGGACTGCTGACCGGCCAGGTGCAGGGTAAAGTGCGCTTTGGCTCACCCAGAACACTGGACGAAATCTCAGGCAACAGTAATTTCTCGATGTCACTGTTGGATAAGTCGGCTAAGCTGGATGATGCGATACTACGCTTTAGTGTTGAGCAGGCTATGCAACAGGTTACACTACCACTGCCTGTGGATGCCAAAGGTCGTGTGATTCTGAGCATTGATGAGTATCGTACAGGGCAGCCTTACTGTGAAGCACTAAATGGGGAGATCAGCAGTCCGAATATTGATATTAAAGGTCTCACGGGCTGGTTTAGTATCGGTGATATGAGTGGGACGTTGACTTGTAAGTCTGGTGACATCGCGGTGACAGTTGACCCGGAAAATCGCCTTGGACTGCGTGCTGATGCGACCCTGGCCGCCAATATGCAGTTCCGCGTTGCGGGCAACATCAAACCCGAGGCGTCTTTACCTAAAGAAGTACACGATGCAGTTAAATTCTTAGGGCGTCCGGATAGCGAAGGGCGTTACCCGGTAAGCTTATAAACTATGATGACCTTTAGTTACGAAGCGCAGCATCAGGCTGCGCTCAGCGAGTATCTTGAGCAACGCCCCGGAGCTTTGAGCCTGCGTGGCGTTGAAGGCTATCTGTTTGCGCTTATTTGTGGTCCTGATGGGATAGAGCCCGAGCAATGGCTGAGTGAGGTGAGTCTGAATGATGAGGCGTTAGAAGAGCATACTGTGTTCGCTTTTTTAGCATTACATCACCATATTAGCGAGCAGGTTTTTTCTGGCCAGTTTTCTCTGCCTGTGCAGGCACAGTCTCTGTGGGCTGACAAGCAGCAGTGGAGTCAGGGGTTTTTACTGGCCAGCCAGCATTACTACGAACGCCTGGTGAGTGCCTCAGGTATATCACAAGAGCTACTCCAGGCGTTGCAAATGGCCACTGAACAGCTGGCTTTTTTCAGTCTGCAAGAGCAGCAAGTTGCACAGTTTTGTCAGCAAGGGGGGCATGATATGGCTGCCTTTTGTGCTGAGCAACTTAGCCTTGCTAACGACTTTGCGCAAGGGTATGCCGCACTGATAGAGCAAGTCGCTCTGGCCAGCGGCCTGTACAACGAGTAACTCAGTTACATCAAATCAAGTGCAATATTGGTACAGCCTTTAGCGCAATGGGCACTGCCTTTCGTTCCTTCAGCACCGGTCAGGTCGAGCAGTACAGGCTGATTACAGTGTGTGCATAACACAGTCTGACCTTTGCTTAATCTTTTTAGTAGTGCCTTCTGCTCATTAAAAGATTTAGCCCTGGCTTTGTTGAGCTGAGAAAAGTCCATTACAAACCTGCCTGTTTCAATGAGCCAGCGGCAATCTCACACACTGTCAGAAGCTTTGGGCCATAGAAATACATATTCAGCTCGTTACCTTCACAAAACTTCAGATGAAACACCTTCATTTTCTCATTGGTCGACAAAGCAGACATGATGTAAGACTGCTCAGACTCAGTCAAAGTCAGCTCTTTATTAATCTGCTGACGAGCCAATTTTGCAGCCATACTGTACTGGGCTTTGCTGGTATCTCCAAGCAGGTCTACACCATATTGGATCATCTGTTCGCGTGGCTCTTTGATGCTAGGATGGTCTATGGTGAACAGGGCCAGGATCACCACGACTAAAATCAGGTACTTTTTCATAACTGCAACTACTTTGATCTAAACAGCTAAAAGATGTCGCCAGTGTAATAAAATGAGGGAAATAAAAGCAAGTTTAGTGCTAGGAATTTTTTATTACTTAGTTTATCAGTATTGCTGTTTTATGTCGGCTTTTCCCTTTAAAATGAGCAAGATCTAATCCAGATTGATATACTACACATATAAAATAGAGGTCACTGTAGCAAGTACCTGTCCCAGGCGCGTAAGGAGCTGAGATGGACAAACAAATTAAGGTCAAGAATATCCCCGTCGACGTCAAAATTCATAAACCCGACGATTTACAACCAGACAGGTTTAACCCTCGCAACCGTATTTATGTCAGGGCTGTCACTGGGTTGCATCAGAAACTCCGAAAGCAAATTGGCTTTATCGGCATGCTGGCCTTCATGCTGTTACCCTGGATCAATTTCAACGGCGAGCAGGCGGTACTATTCGATATCTTTGAGCAAAAGTTCAATATTTTTGGACTGACCTTGTGGCCTCAGGATTTAACCATTCTGGCCTTTATTCTGATGATTGCAGCCTTTGCCTTATTTTTGGTAACCACCTTTTATGGCCGGGTGTGGTGCGGTTATACCTGCCCGCAAACGGTCTGGACCTTCATTTTTATCTGGTTTGAAGAAAAGTTAGAGGGTACCGCCAATCAGCGTAAAAAGCTTGATCAGCGGCCGATGGACTTTGATAAATTCTGGCGCAAATCCGCCAAGCACCTTAGCTGGATGCTGTTTTCCCTGTATACGGCGATATCGTTTGTGGGCTATTTCACTCCTATACGTGAACTCTTACCTGATCTGTTGATGTTCTCTGCATCTGGCTATGCAGCGTTGAGTGTGCTGGTCTTCACCTTATGTACTTATGGTAATGCCGGCTGGATGCGGGAGATCATGTGTCTGCATATTTGTCCTTACTCACGTTTCCAGTCAGCGATGTTCGACAAAGATACCTTTACGGTGAGCTATGACAACGAGCGCGGTGAGAGCCGCGGACCGCGTGGTCGTAAGGAAGATCCAAAAGCCCTGGGACTGGGGGATTGTATCGACTGTAAGTTGTGTGTGCAGGTTTGCCCGACCGGCATCGATATCCGTAACGGCCTGCAATACGAGTGTATTAATTGTGGCGCCTGTATTGATGCCTGCGATGGCGTGATGGATAAAATGAATTACCCCAGAGGCTTAATTTCCTACACAACTGAACGCAATCTGGAAAGTGGTAGTGAAAAAACTAAAGCGGTGCGGGGTAAGCTCATTGGCTATTTGCTGATCCTGATTGTGCTCAGTGGCGCGCTGGTTGCCAATGTTGCGATGCGCAAAACACTCGATCTGGATATCATCAGAGACAGAAATCAGCTTTACCGGGTTAATGTAGAGGGCCTGGTGGAAAATACCTATACGCTGAAAATGATCAACAAGGCGCAGGAGCCTCAGACTTTCCTGATCAGCGTTCGCGGTTTGTCTGACTTCACGATCATTGGAAAACAGGAAATTCAAATCGCGGCAGGCTCAACTATAGACCAGCCTTTATCTGTGGTGATTGACCCGTACGACTTGACGCTGCCGGTGACGGAGTTTGAGTTTGTCATTACAGTAAAAGATGAGCCCGAAGAGTACATCGCACAGCCAACGAACTTTTTTAAAGGTCGTTAGCGCAGATAGGGTACAATGGGGTAACTCATATACATCACAAAAGCGGGTTAGCCCGCTTTTTTGTTACTTGGCCCACCGCTATTGAGGTCCCGGGCTGTGAAAGGTTAAAACTATGACAGATTTCAGTTTTCAGAACTTAACGCCTGATCTAATCCTCGACGCTGTTGAAAGTGTCGGTATTTATCCCGAATCCGGATTATTACCACTCAATAGCTATGAGAATCGGGTTTATCAGTTTCGTGCTGATGATAACCGCCGTTATGTTGCCAAGTTTTATCGCCCCGAGCGTTGGCAGTCAGAACAGATCCAGGAAGAGCACGATTTTACACTGGCCCTGCAGGAGGATGAAGTACCTGTTGTCGCTCCTCTGCGTGTTGACGGACACAGTTTGTTTGAACATCAGGGCTATCGATTTTGTTTGTTTCCGAGTGTCGGTGGTCGGCAGTTCGAAATGGATAATTTGGATCACCTGGAAATGCTGGGGCGCTACATTGGTCGCCTACACAGCGTTGCGCAACAGAGTGCGTTTGTGCACCGTCCTGAGATTGATGTGACCAGCTATTTGCACCAGCCTCGTACTGAAATTCTTGCCTCTGAGTGTTTGCCCGACACATTGCGGTTGGCATTTAGTACGGTGCTTGATCAGGTGATTAACAAAGCAGAAGAAAAATTCACACCATTCCAGCAGATCCGTTTGCATGGTGATTGCCATGCTGGCAATATTCTATGGTCTCAGGAACAGTTAATGATTGTGGACCTTGACGATTGTCGTCACGGTCCCGCTGTTCAGGATCTCTGGATGATGTTAAGCGGTGACAGACAAAATCAGGTCATGCAGCTTGATACCCTGTTATCCGGCTACGAAGAGTTTGCCTCGTTCGATACGTGTGAACTGGCGTTAATTGAGCCGCTAAGAGCAATGCGTATGGTACATTACATGGGGTGGCTGGCCAAACGTTGGCACGATCCGGCGTTTCCCCGGAACTTTTCGTGGTTTGCAACAGACAAATACTGGGAACAGCAGATCCTGGCATTAAAAGAACAACTTGCCGCACTGGATGAAGCGGCGATCAGTCTTTATCCATAAAAATTTAGAGAGAATAGTAATGTTAAAATCGATTAAGGTTGCGCTAATTGCGTTGTGTATGCCTGTGCTGGCAATGGCTGCCGATTTCACGGATGGTAAACACTACCAGACATTAACAACGACAAAGAGTGAGTCTGCCAAGGTCACTGAATTTTTTTCCTTTTACTGCCCGCACTGTTTTCAGTTCGAGCCGGTAGCGAAAGCATTAGAAAAAAACCTGCCAGCAGGTGCAATATTTGAAAAAAGCCACGTGAATTTCTTGGGCGGATTGTCACCTGAAGTGCAAAGTTATCTGAGCTATGCCTACATCATTGCAAAACACCATGGTAAAGCGCAGCAGGTCAGTGATCAGATTTTCAACACCATCCATGTACAGCAGATACAACTTAAAGATCTTAAAGACATCAAAAAGCTGTTGGAAGCCAATGGTATCAGTGGCGAACAGTTTGATGCCGCAATGGCCAGCATGCCAGTGATTAGCGCGGAAAAAGCGATGGTTGAAAAGCAGGATACTTTCGGTAAGGCGGGCGCATTGACAGGTGTACCGACTTTCGTTGTGAATGACAAATACAAAATTAACCTGAGAGAGCTAAGCAGTCAGGCTGAGCTGGATGAGCTGGTTAAATACTTACTAGAAAAATAATGGGAGCAGACCATGTTTAAATCAATTTACGCCGCAGCATTGGCGCTATTCCTACCTTTGATGGCAAGCGCCGCCAGTTTCCAGGAAGGCAAGCACTATGAGGTTGTCGCTGAGCGGGGCACCAAAAAGCCTGAAGTAACTGAGTACTTCTCGTTTTATTGTCCGGCCTGTAACAACTTTGAATCTTTAATTGGTGAGTTCAAACCAAAACTAGACAGCGACGTGAAATTCAAAAAAAGCCACGTTGACTTTGTTGGTGTACGCGATCCTGAAATCCAGCAGATGATGAGTAATGCATTGGCTACGGCGTCCGTATTACCGCAAAAGGATAAGATCGTTGCGGCGATGTTTGCCCACTTGCATGGCAAGCGTGGTAAGTTTAACGAAATTGCTGACATTAAAGATTTGTTTGTTGCTCAGGGCGTATCAGCAGAGAAATTTGATAAATTATATAAGAGCTTCTCTGTACGCACTAAAGCGAAAAAAATGAAGCGCTTACAAGAGCAGATGCAAGACAAAGGCGCACTGACGGGTGTACCGACTTTTATTGTAAATGGAAAATACAAGCTGATCCTATCGCGTGAATCTGGTGTGACTTCACCTGATGACATTGCCGCTCTGATCAACTATCTGGCGAAAAAGTCCTAATACTTTTAGGGATAAAAAAACCCGCGATGAACGCGGGTTTTTTTATACCTAAAATTCACTTTTATTTTCTGGTAAGAAAGACACCCGACTCCACATGGTGGGTATAGGGGAACTGATCGAAAATGGCGATGCGTGAAACCTGATGCGTGTCACAGAGTAATTCCAGATCGCGCTCCAGCGTATCCGGGTTACAAGAAATATAAATGATGTTGTCGTATTGGCTGACCAGTTTACAGGTGAGCTCATCCATACCAGCGCGAGGTGGATCGACTAAAATGGTTTGGCAGTTATAACTTTGCAGGTCTATGCCTTTGAGGCGGGAAAACTGCTTTTCGCCTTTCATTGCTGCCGTGAATTCCTCACTCGACATACGAATGATATCCAGGTTATTAATCTGATTCGCTGCAATATTGTATTGTGCAGAGTGAACCGATGACTTAGAGATTTCTGTGGCTAATACTCGGTTAAACTGCCCTGCCAGTGCGATAGAGAAGTTGCCATTGCCACAGTATAGCTCAAGTAAGTCATTTTGCAGCGGCGTACAAAGGTCCTGTGCCCAGGCCAACATTTTTTCATTTACTGCCGCATTAGGCTGAGTAAAACTATTTTCAACCTGCTGGTAGGTGTACTGTTCACCATTGACTGTGAGCTGCTCTGTCACAAAATCATTGCCAAACACCACTTTTTGCTTTCTGGCACGACCGATAAAGTCGACCTTGTAATTTTGTTGTAGTTCCTGACGTAAAACCTGCATGGCCTCTTGCCAGGTGTCGTCCAGCGCCTTGTGATAAAGCAGACTGATCAGTACTTCGCCACTGAGTGTTGTCAGATAATCGATCTGGAATAACTTGCGGCGCAGGATGTCGTTGTGGCGCAGCTTATCCATCATGACCTGCATCATTTCATTGACCAAAGGGGCGCCAGGATCGAACTGATCGACCCGGATCTTTTCTTTGGTCTGTTGATCGAACATGATGTGGAACAGATCGTCTCCATCATGCCAGACGCGAAATTCGCAACGCTGGCGATAGTGGCTTTTTGGGGAGTCGTACACTTCCAGTTGTGGCGCATCGAAGCGGGCAAATTGCGCACTGATCCGCTGTTGTTTTTCTGTCAACTGTTGCTCGTAGGTCGAAGTGTCAATCGTGATCACCGCCATATTAAAACCACCATAGTTAATGCAAAGAGGCGCTATTTTAGGATGCACTTTCGATTTGTCCAGCAAAGAGCAAAATATTTTGCTCTTTTATTGTACAATAGACTTAAGCTTAAGGCGTTTTGGCCGATAACCAACTATCAAGTAAAGCGGAGAGCAGACATGAAAATCGGACAGTTGAATCAGCTGTTGAATCCGGCGATGCAGCATAACGCGGGTAAAGCCAAATCGCTTATCCCTAATATGTCAATTAATACGGATAGTTACCACGGAAACAAGTCTCAGGCAGCGGCAAAGATCCTCGATGATAAACTCGCTCAAGCACTGGGCATTGAGAAAAAAGAAGAAAAAGACAAGCCCCTGTTTGATTTTGAAGAAATTGTCAAAAATGTGCTGGGGTTTGTCCAGGGGGCAGTTAAAAAAGCCAAGGCCGCCGGAGAAGACGACGACACACTCAAAAGTATGCTTGATCAAGCACGTAAGGGCGTGCAGATGGGAATTGATGAAGCGTCTGAAGATTTAAAAGGCACAGGCCTGTTTAATGATGAAATTGAGGAAGGCATAGAAAAGTCCCGCGAAGGGATTTTTAAAGGGTTGGATGAGTTTGAAAAAGAGCTGTTTGATCCTAAACCGCAGCAAGTATCAGTGAGTGCTGCACAGTTTGCCAGTTTATCTAATCAAGCTGAGTATGCCTTCACCACAGCTGAAGGCGACGAAGTGGTGATTTCTTTCAGTGATGCGATGAGTCAGTCGAAAGCGGCAAGCTATGCACGTAATGGCGACGGCGAAGGGTTTGCGTATGGTGAGCAAAGCAGTCATGAGCTTAATTTTTCCATCAGTGTGAATGGCGATCTCAACGAAGATGAGCAGGCCGCGATTAATGACATGATGAAAGACATCCGCGATGTGAGCGATACCTTTTTCGCCGGTGACTATGATGATGCGTTTGCCAAAGTGCAGGAACTGGGAATTAACAGTGAGCAAATCGTCAATTTCACAATGGATCTGCGCCAGACCAAAACGTCGGCTGCAATTGCTCAGTATCAGCAGAGCAATCCGATGAAAGATCTGGAAAAGGCACTACAGCCACTGGATCAGCGCCTGGAAGGGATCCATGATGAAGCGAAAGGACTGGGCATAGAAGCTCAGTTGCCGGATATCATGGCCTGGATAAACGAGGGTCAGGCGCGTCTGAATGAGTTTCTTGATTATGCTCAAGGGTTCTTTAGTGCACTTGAATCTCGTCAGGCTGATAAGCAAGATCAGCAAGTATAGAAGGGAGATCAATTTCTCCCAGTTTAGGATTTGACGTTAGTATTTATTTTAAACCCTGACCGTGGCACACTGCGCGCGAACTGTAATTAAGGAGCGCATGTGCCACATATTCTTGTCTTTGATTCTGGTATTGGCGGAACCAGTGTACTTACGCACATTAGTAACGCTTTGCCTCATGCCGACTACAGTTATGTGATGGATAATCAGTTGCTGCCTTATGGCTTGCAGTCCCAGCAGACGATCCAGCAGCGTTTGGCTGCGCTCATCAAGTGGATTGACCGTGAGCAGCGTCCCGTCGATATTATCGTGATTGCATGCAATACCGCTTCAACCTATGCGTTGGGAGCAACTCGCCAATTAACCTCTATTCCGATTGTCGGAGTAGTCCCTGCGATTAAGCCCGCGGCATCAGCCAGTCGCGCAAAGCACATTGGTTTACTGGCGACACCAGCAACCTCTCGGAATATCTATACGCAGCAGTTGATCCAGCAATTTGCCAATGAATGCCGGGTTGATCTTTATCAGTCGACTAAGTTGGTTGAACTGGCTGAGCAGTTTTACTGGTCCGGTAACCTTGATCGTAAACAGCTTGTCGCTGAGATCAACCAGCTTAACTTCTCACCTGAGTTAGATCATCTGGTACTAGGCTGCACGCACTTCCCCATCATTGAGAAACCCCTGAGCGAGTCTATTCCGGAGTCGATAACTCTGATTGATTCAGGTACAGCGATTGCGAGGCGGGTGTATACATTACTTGCAAAAGATAGTGCTGTTGAGGAAGATGAAGTTCAGGCTGAGTGTTTAAGAATAAAGCATGGCACAATGAACTGGTATGCAACAGCACAACAAGCACGCCTGGTTGGGCGGCCTGAAATCAAACTGATCAATCTTGATCAGGAATAATTGAAGAGTTGGTTGGAGGGTGCATTTCAGCATGCTCAAATTCAGGAGCAGCAAAAAATGTGGCAATAAAAAAGGGGTAGTAACCTGACTGGTACTACCCCCTGTTAGTGTGTACAACGAGCTGTTATAAAATTAAAGATCAGTCTTGATCGTTATTAGTCAGCGATTCTTGTTTTTGTTTCGCTTCTCTGACTTTTAACGTGCGTTGCTGAAACTCAGATTCATTGAGCTCGTTGATGGCCCTTAGTGCATCGGGCTGTGGCATTTCAACAAATCCGAACCCGCGGCGTTTACCTGTATTCTTATCTTTAAGCAAACGAACCGAAAAAACTTGTCCTTTTTCTTCAAACAAATCTCTGACGACCTGTTCATTTGCTCTGTAAGGTAAATTACCGACATACAGTGTGGTTGTTTCTACTGTTCCGCTGACGTCACTGCCCGTATTTCCTGTTGAGGAAGCGAAAGCTGATGCTACGCCTCCGATGATGATACCTAGCGCCAACAATAAGGCGGGATCAATTTGACTGTTTAATAGTACAAAATGGCCAAGCGCATAACTCAATATTGCCAGGAGAAGTACAGTAAACAGTGTCTTACGATCGAGAATATTCATAAGGATCTACCAAAAAACGTTGAATACACATTAATTTAACAAGAAAGGTTGCTATATTAACGACTTAATCAAATATCGCAATAATTAAATATAGAACCTGTTGAAAAGATTGCACCTTCTTGATGGATTTACCGTCAGTATTGAGGGTTTAAAGATAAATGATCAAAAAGATCCAAAAAAATGAAAAAAGGGGTTGCATCGTTTTTCGATTTCCCTATAATGCGCATCCACCGACACGGGGCACAACGCTGAAAAGCAACGAATCAACGAGTTGGGAGTCAAAT
>NZ_PNCJ01000030.1 GCF_005887115.1 Pseudoalteromonas rubra
TCGTCGGGTTTTACGCAGGCAGGGTTGGACCTTTTTTCATCGTACTTTGGCAAACAGATAAGCGGTTGTCAGTGGCTCACTACACCCACACGGGTTCAATGACCCTTGTCCTCGCCGAGCTCACCTGACAACCTAACCCTTGATACATTGTGTCGCCCCCGATTGTGTATCCAGCCGGTGGGCAGTGGCCACAATGAAGTTTTTAAGTGACACCCACCGGTATAATAAATTTTAAGTGATGAAGTTTTTAAGTGACACCCACCGGTAAATTCGCAGACCAATTGTGGGCAGGTTCAATAAAAAAATGAAAGACTATCAAATGCTGCGCTTTCTATAAGTTCGGAGCAGTGAAAGTCGTAAGTTTAAGCACCAGACCCTGAAGAATAATCAGATTCGAACAATACGAGAACGTACCCAAACCTGAGCTTGGATAAATCGAGATGGTATTTACGTAAAGGTGTTAACCCAGTAATCGCTCGCACTGAGTCAAGTTGGCTCGTCGCCTTTTATGAAGATGTTCACAGTAATCTGTCATCGCTTGCTTTCGCCCTACCGCGCCATGAAAGACCTTCGTAAATTGCGTAGTGAGCTTGAGCCAATTGTCTGGCTCTATTTGCAATCGTGTCAGCAGTGGCTGACTATCGCTGATATAACCCCGCTTATCTGTACGCATGCATCGGCCTGTTAACTCTACCAGTTGAATGTAATAGGTCAGCTCAAACGGCAGTCCTTTGGGCATGTGCTTCCTTGGATTACCCGCAAAACGTAGTAGGCTTTTGGGCTGCTTTCCTTGCTGTGCATGCTCAATACGCTTTTTAATGCTGGTGTAGTCTGACGTTTCCGGTGTATCTGCCATTTTGGCTCTGACTGGATTCAGGTCAACATAAGCCAGGCACGCTGCCAATGCCGCTTCATCCAGCAAGGCTTGTGACTTAAATCGTCCTTCCCAAAACCGGCCTGTGCAACCATCTTCTTTATTGGCTCTGCGGGCAATGTCTTCATTGAGCACCCGCATAAACCAGCTGATGCTCGCAAGACGGAGTCTGAATTCAGCAATATCAGCTGCCAGCATACTATACTCGGATACGCTCAGCTCATCACCACCAATGAACTTGTGCGTCAGCCAGTTGCCCTTAAACAGCTTATGCCAGCGAAGTACTATTGCTTTATCTGATAACCTTTGTGCTTTCTTATCATCCACATACAACACAATATGCGTATGATTGCTCATAACAGCATAGCCACACACATCAATGCAAAACACCTTGCCAAGGGTCAGCAATTTTTCCTCAACCCAGTCTCGCCGATGTTCATAAGACTTGCCCGTGAGGCGGTCTTTGCCGCACAGAAATGCCCGGCGAACACACCGGGATATACAGTGATAGTACTTAGTGTCTGATAAGCTGACCTGCTTCTTCCTTGCAGTTGGCATAATTTGTCATCCTCAATCCATTGAGTATTACCTAAAGGTAGACGGCGTACATCCCGCACGCTATTTTCGGGTGGGTGTCCATTCAACCGTCCTAGTGGCTGATAAGCTGATCTGCTTCTTCCTTGCAGTTGGCATAGTTTGTCATTCTCAATCCGTTGAGCATTACCTAAAAGTAGACGACGTACATTCCGCACGCCAGTTTCGGGTGGGTGTCTCTGTTTGTCTCACTGTCTTTGCCGCACAGAAATGCCCGGCGAACACACCGGGATATACAGTGATAGTACTTAGTGTCTGATAAGCTGACCTGCTTCTTCCTTGCCGTTGGCATAATTTGTCATTCTCAATCCATTGAGCATTACCTAAAGGTAGACGACGTACATTCCGCACGCCAGTTTCGGGTGGGTGTCTCTGTTTGTCTAACCCGTTTGCCTCGGGTGTCAGTGTTTGCCGTTCACATTCTATCGAATATCGACCCCATATCAGGGCTGAATAGTTTATGGTAGAGTTTTGTCGCGTAGCTATCGGTCATACCTGAGATATAATCTGATATTACTCTCTTTGGATTTGGGCTTTCTGAATACTTTTCGTAGGTTGATAAAGGTAATAGACGCTTTGGATTGTCTTGGAGTACTTCAAAAAGACTAAGAACCATCTGTTGTCCTTTATATTCTAAAGTCTGAACCTCTGGGCGTTTTATAACATGCTTGAATACAAAGTCTTTTAGAACTTCTAGTGTTTTTGATGCGTCATCGGACATGACTGCTTGCAAATCAAGTAACGGCGTCTCGAATTTTTTTTGATTTTTTATCGTTATTTCTGGAATAAAATACCCAATTAATTTGCTGATTGCGTGTTTTCTTTCCTTATTGGAGTCTGAAAATAGCTTTTTGGTATAAAAAGCTATATCGTCAGAGATGGCATTGTTTCCGCTAAGCTTATCTATGACTTCATTATTCCACTCTCTTTCTGTGACAAGTCTAAGTGCAAGTGCATCCTCTAAATCATGAACGCCATAAGATATGTCATCAGCAAGCTCCATTATAGATGTGTCAAATGCCTTATACTTAGACTTCAATTTCCCATCTTTTTTCTTTCGAGATCTAAACTCACTCACATCATTTCTTGGAATTCCATCTAATATCCATCGTAATATTTCATCATCATCATCATGAATACATTTTGGTGGTTTATAAGCATCAATGTTGATTTTGGTTCGACATGAGCAAGCATTGTCGTATGATGCAACTTCATTATGAAGGACTGGATATTTCAAAAGTCCAAGCATGGTTCTTCGAGTTAGATCTAAGCCTCTATCGGGTGAGTATTCTCCTAACTGAGATACGATTCTTAAAGTTTGTCCATTTCCTTCAAAACCGCCTAATTCATGCATATAAAAGTTTAAAGCAACTTCTCCACCATGCCCAAATGGAGGATGCCCAATATCATGAGCCAAGCAGATAGCTTCGATTTGACTAAGTGTTGGTATCCAGTCAAGAAACTCTTTTTCAGACGAATATCTTTCTCTTAAGTTTTCGCAAATTCCTGACCCTATTTGGGCGACCTCTAATGAATGGGTTAATCGGGTTCTATAGAAATCACTTTCTCCAATGCCAAGAACTTGAGTTTTTGATTGAAGTCTACGAAAAGCAGAGGAATGTATTAATCTAGCCCTGTCCCTTTGTGCTTCACTATCACCTGTATCAGAGTTAAATGGCTTGGGTTTATACCCATCCAAATACCTTCTTCTATCATCCCACATAATATCTCTCTTAAATTAAATGTTGAGGCTTAATCTGTAATTATAGAACCCTAATAATGGGAAAATTATTGGCTAAAATATTGAGGAACGAAAAACCCAACTTTTCAACCTGATTTTATTGCTTATCATGCGCAATTTACATGGCAAGCATTTTTATTACTTTGAATGAAATAAATTCATTAAATACGTCTTGTACAAGAATATCGCAATCAAAATTATTACCTCGGTAATCGAACTGGATGTTCATCTCTTGTACTGCCTTCCATGACCCCACATCTTTTGCGTCACTCTCTAATTGTGTTAGAAAATCTGTATCATTTTTAAACTTTCCTCCATAAAGGTTGCCCATGCTATCAGTTTTGACTGAATGTAATTCAACTTGATATTTAAAGCCTGACTTTAAAGTTATTTCTCCATATGTAATCATTACATTTCCCTATTGTGAATTAAATTTATTAGTTATTGTATCATTGGTAGTGCTAGATACTGCTTTGCATACAACGCCCCAAGCAGGGGCAATTTTAAAGCAGACAAAAATTAGGAGCGAAGCGACGGGAGCCTGCTTAAAATTGTCCCATTGACTTGGCTTGTTAGCAGTACTTACTTGAATACCGTTAATAATTTTTTAACTAGCTCTTTAGGAATTTTCAGTCCTGCATGTTCAAAATCTTCTTCCTTTAGCTCATTCAGCATTGGCTTTATGGATCTTAATTTTTTAACGGCACCCTGATCTATTTGATGAAGCTGTGCTACTAGCAAAAATGCATGATAGTAATTGTTACTATATTCTTTTAGGTTGGAAATTACTTCCTGTACATTGCACAGGTTTTCAATTGCAAATAATGAAAAATAGGTTGATAGACCTTCATTTAAAACTGTAGTTGGTTTATTTATGTTTGTTACTATATCCATAGTAGGGTAAAGCATATGACATATTTCATGTGATAATTGAAAATGAAATTGTACATTGTCATTTCTAGCTTTCTGGTTTAAAGAAACTACTAGATTGCCAGTATCAGAAAAGTACCTTAAATGGGGTCGCATATTATTAAATTCAATACCTGAATAATTCCACGCATTAACCATTGGACCGTAAAGTTCTTGAGCTACTTTTAGGTAATCTTTTACTATTTCATCGTAATCCAAATTTACACCTTAACAACGCAATTTATGCAAAATGCTTCAGTACTGCTAACAGCTTACTCTATCCCTCTTTAGTAGTTCAAAACACACCAAAGCGGCTCATATCACATAGCTTCATAATTCCACTATTAACTGCCAATGTAAACAGAAAGATAGCATAGCGTTACATCTCATTTTGTCACCTTACCACAAACCTGCGAGTAAGAATGTTATCGGAAGAAACCAGGCACTTTGTAAAAAGCTTACATAGCTTTCGCTACCAAAGTCCGTTCTTCGCTCAAAGCCACCCTTAGCGCAGTTGCATTAACTCATGATAGGTCACAAACAAGTAATAACTAAATCCCCACTTTCAACACAAAACCGTCAGATTAAGCCTTTTCAGCCAAATCTGACAGTTCAAGCTAAGACTTAAGCAACAGTCTGTGCTTTCTTAATGATAGAAAACAGCTGGTCTTTTAGGTGCAGGCGCTGTTTTTTCAGTGATTCGAGATAGTCGTCAGAGGTGTTCTCTGCGCCGGTTTCAATGCGATGTACTTCGTGATCGCACTCGTGGTACTCCTTGAACAAACGAGCAAAATGCGCGTCGTTCATTTTCAGGTGGTGGATCTCGTCTTTGTATTCCGGAAATTCGTGGTGCAAGTCATGTTTTTCAATTGTCATAATACGGTCCTTTCTATTTAGCGCATTTAATACAAGTCGTTGTGTAAGGCAGAGCGTTTAAACGCTCCGGATTGATTTGTTCTTCACAGTGCTGACACAGGCCATAGGTGCCCTGCTCTATTCGCAGTATCGCGTGATTAACCATGACCAGCTCTTGCTTGGCTTCCTGATGAATTTCATCCAGTACATCGTC
This sequence comes from Pseudoalteromonas rubra, assembly GCF_005887115.1. GTDB lineage: Bacteria > Pseudomonadota > Gammaproteobacteria > Enterobacterales > Alteromonadaceae > Pseudoalteromonas > Pseudoalteromonas rubra_F. The sequence goes on from NZ_PNCJ01000030.1 coordinate 5,188, forward strand.
GTTTTCACGCTCGGTGTTTTGCTCTGCAAAGTTGGCCGACCGGCCCTTTCTGAAATCGGCTTCAATGGCGGCTATCCGTTGACTCAGTTCATTTTGTTTGGATTTGAGAAAACTCGTTAATTGGTCAGCAGTCATGATGTTCTCCTTTGTTAAACTCATCATAACGCGCTGCTTTTGCGGCTCTTTGATCTGGCACAAGGTTAAGGAGTGGGCAATAAAAAACCCGACACTGGGTCGGGTTTTTGGTGCTATAGGTTAGACAAATCTAGACATATTCAACTTCGATGATGTCGTATTCAACGCTACCGTTTGGAGTTTGAATGGTCACTGAATCATCCAGTTCTTTTCCGATAAGACCACGTGCAATAGGCGAGTTAACCGAGATCAGATTGTTTTTAATGTCTGCCTCGTCGTCACCTACGATCTTGTAGGTCACTTCCTCGTCTGTATCAACATTGACTATGGTCACCGTGCTGCCAAAGATCACTTTGCCATTGTTTGCCATTTTAGTGACGTCAATAACCTGTGATGTAGACAGTTTGGCTTCAATTTCCTGGATGCGGCCTTCGCAGAATCCCTGCTGCTCACGTGCAGCGTGGTATTCGGCGTTTTCTTTCAGATCGCCGTGCTCACGCGCTTCCGCGATGTCGGCAACGATCTTAGGACGGACGACTTTCTTTAAATGGTTCAGTTCTTCACGAAGCATTTCTTCGCCTCGTACTGTCATCGGAATTGATTGCATAGTATCTCACTCATTGCCAGGGCTTGCGCCCTGGCCTTGTTCTTCTTAGTTCAAACGCTGGTGTAGCTCCTGAACAGAGTTTACAGAACTTCTGTCGTCAGCCTCATTGGCTGTACAGTTTGCAAACGCTGCGTTGAGCGTAGTGGTGTAGTTAGTCTTATGCTGAAGTGCACCACGACGTAACACCTTCGAATCTTCGATGGCCTGACGGCCTTCTGTGGTATTCACAATGTAGCTGTACTCACCGTTCTTGATGCGGTCAAGAATGTGCGGACGACCTTCAAATACCTTGTTTACGCGACGTACTTCGATGCCGGCGTCTTCCAGAGCTTGTGCTGTACCTTTGGTGGCATCCAGCTCAAAGCCAATGGCTTTCATGGTCTTAGCCAGCTCTACAACACGTGCCTTGTCACCATTGCGAACAGATAGTAGCGCGCGACCACCACGTGGTAAAGCGTTTGATGCACCTAATTGCGCTTTTGCGAAGGCTTCGGCGAAGTTTTCACCAACACCCATTACCTCACCGGTAGAGCGCATCTCAGGACCACGCATTGGGTCAACACCCTGGAACTTAGCAAATGGCAGTACCACTTCTTTTACGCTGTAGTAAGGCGGGATAACTTCTTTCGTCACGCCCTGGCTTTCCAATGACTGGCCAACCATACAACGCGCCGCCACTTTTGCCAGTGCAACACCGGTTGCTTTAGAAACAAACGGTACAGTACGCGCAGCACGCGGGTTCACTTCAATCAGGTAAACCTGACCGTCTTTGACTGCGAACTGAGTATTCATCAGACCAACCACGCCCAGCTCCAGTGCCATGTCGCGCACTTGCTTGCGCATTACGTCCTGAATGTCCTGCGACAGTGAGTGTGCAGGCAGTGAACAGGCAGAGTCACCTGAGTGAACACCGGCTTGCTCAATGTGCTCCATGATGCCACCAATGATGACGTTTTCGCCGTCACAGATCGCATCAACGTCTACTTCGATAGCGTCATCCAGGAAGCGGTCCAGCAATACTGGTGCTTCGTTAGACACAGAAACCGCTTCGGTCATGTAACGACGCAGGTCATCTTCGTCATACACGATTTCCATCGCACGGCCACCCAGTACATAAGAAGGACGTACAACCAGCGGGAAGCCGATTTCCTGAGATTTTGCCACCGCTTCTTCCAGTGACGTAACCGTTGCGTTTTCAGGCTGAAGCAGGTCAAGACGCTCAACCAGCTGTTGGAAGCGCTCACGGTCTTCGGCACGGTCAATCGCATCTGGTGAAGTACCAATTACTGGCACACCATTCGCTTCAAGGTCACGGGCCAGTTTCAGTGGCGTCTGACCACCGTACTGAACAATGACCCCTTTTGGCTTTTCAACGCGCACGATTTCAAGCACATCTTCCAATGTGATTGGCTCGAAGAACAGACGATCTGAGGTATCGTAGTCAGTTGAAACCGTTTCAGGGTTACAGTTCACCATGATGGTCTCGTAGCCGTCTTCACGCATTGCCAGCGCGGCGTGTACACAACAGTAATCGAACTCGATGCCCTGACCGATACGGTTAGGACCCCCACCGATCACCATGATTTTGTCTTTGTCAGACGGCGCGGCTTCACACTCTTCATCGTAAGATGAGTACATGTAAGCGGTATCTGAGCTGAATTCTGCAGCACAAGTATCTACGCGCTTATAAACCGGCAGGATATCCAGCTGGTGACGTTTCTTACGAATTTCTTTTTCAGACACACCCGCAATCTCAGCGATACGTGGATCTGAGAAACCTTTACGCTTAAGGCGTCGCAGGAAGTCTTTATTCAGACCAGCCATGCCCACTTCAGCGATGGTGGCTTCGTCTTTCAGAATGTCTTCAATCTGAACCAGGTACCAACGGTCAACTTTGGTCAGCTCGAACACTTCCTCTACGCTCATACCGTGACGCATTGCATCGGCAATGTACCAGATACGCTCAGCGCCTGGCTCACGTAGCTCGCGAATGATGGTTTCTTTCGCTTTCGGGTCGTCCAGTGCCACAATTGGGTTAAGACCCGTTGCGCCTACTTCCAGACCACGCAGTGCTTTTTGTAGTGATTCTTGCTGGTTACGACCAATGGCCATCACCTCACCCACTGACTTCATCTGGGTAGTCAGACGGTCGTTAGCGCCGGCAAACTTCTCAAAGTTAAAGCGTGGGATCTTAGTCACAACGTAATCGATTGACGGCTCGAATGACGCAGGGGTTGCACCGCCTGTGATGTCATTCTGTAGCTCGTCCAGGGTATAACCCACTGCCAGCTTAGCCGCAATTTTAGCGATCGGGAAACCGGTTGCTTTTGAGGCCAGTGCAGATGAACGTGATACGCGCGGGTTCATTTCAATGATAACCATGCGGCCATCATCCGGGTTAACACCGAACTGAACGTTTGAACCACCGGTTTCTACGCCAATCTCACGCAGTACCGCCATCGAGGCGTTACGCATGAGCTGATATTCTTTATCAGTCAGGGTTTGTGCCGGTGCTACTGTGATTGAGTCGCCCGTGTGAACACCCATAGGGTCGAAGTTTTCGATAGAACACACAATGATGCAGTTGTCGTTTTTGTCACGCACTACTTCCATTTCGTATTCTTTCCAGCCCAGCAAGCTCTCGTCGATCAACAGCTCGTTGGTCGGAGACAAATCAAGACCACGGGTACAAATCTCGTCGAACTCTTCCATGTTGTAGGCAACACCACCACCGGTACCACCCATGGTGAAAGAAGGACGAATGATACACGGGAAGCCAATGCGCGACAGCACGTCGTGCGCTTCATCCATTGAGTGGGCAATCTCTGCACGAGGACACTCAAGGCCAATGTTTTTCATTGCCGCGTCGAAGCGTTCACGGTTTTCTGCTTTGTCGATGGCATCTGCGGTTGCACCGATCAGCTCAACACCGTGTTTAGCCAGTACGCCATGCTTGTCCAGGTCAAGCGCACAGTTTAGGGCTGTCTGACCACCCATAGTGGGTAGTACTGCATCTGGCTTTTCTTTTTCAATGATTTTTTCAACCACTTCCCAGTGAATTGGCTCGATGTAAGTCGCATCTGCCATTTCCGGGTCGGTCATGATGGTTGCCGGGTTTGAGTTCACCAGAATAACCCGGTAGCCCTCTTCTCTTAGCGCTTTACACGCCTGAGCACCAGAGTAGTCAAACTCACAGGCTTGGCCGATGACGATTGGGCCTGCGCCCAGGATCAGTATGCTGTTTAAGTCGGTACGTTTTGGCATTGTTACTCCGGTTCTAATTAGGCTTTACGTGCTTGCATTAATTCAATGAAGTGGTCGAACAGCGGTGCTGCATCGTGCGGACCCGGGCTCGCTTCTGGGTGACCCTGGAAGCTAAATGCCGGCTTGTCGGTACGATGAATGCCCTGTAAGGTTCCGTCGAACAACGACTTATGCGTTGCACGCAGGTTATCTGGCAAAGTTGCTTCATCCGCAGCAAAACCATGGTTCTGTGCGGTGATCATTACCACGTCACGGTCCAGGTCTTTCACCGGGTGGTTACCACCGTGGTGACCGAACTTCATCTTCACCGTTTGTGCACCTGAGGCCAGCGCCAGTAACTGATGGCCCAAACAAATACCAAAGATAGGCGTGTCTGTTTCTAAGAAAGCTTTAATCGCATCGATTGCGTAGGTACAAGGCGCTGGGTCGCCAGGGCCATTAGACAGGAAAATACCGTCTGGATTCATCGCCAGTACTTCTGCAGCGGAGGTTTCTGCTGGTACTACAGTCAGTTTACAGCCACGGTCAACTAACATACGAAGAATGTTCTTTTTCACACCAAAATCATACGCAACAACATGGAATTGCTCATCTTCAGCACTCAGAGTCTGAAAGCCCTGACCTAAAGTCCAGCTTCCTTCACGCCACTCGTAAGTCTGTTCTGTTGTTACGACTTTCGCTAAATCCATCCCTTTAAGGCCTGGGAACGCTTTTGCCGCTTCCAGTGCCTGCTGCTCATCAATCTCATCACCCGCGATGATGCAGCCATTTTGAGCGCCCTTATCACGCAGGATACGCGTCAGCTTACGCGTATCTATATCGGCAATCCCAAGGATATTGCGTGCTTTTAAGTAGTCACTTAACGATTGCTCGTTACGGAAATTACTTGCAAGCAATGGCAAATCCCGAATTACCAGACCCTTAGCCCAGATTTTATCGGCTTCTTCATCCTCACTATTAGTACCGGTATTCCCGATGTGTGGATAAGTCAGCGTCACAATCTGTTCTGCATAAGAAGGATCCGTCAAAATTTCTTGATATCCCGTCATAGACGTATTGAATACTACCTCACCAACGGCCAGGCCGTCAGCGCCAATGGCAGTACCGCGAAACACAGTGCCGTCTTCAAGGACTAAGAGAGCGGATTTAGTCAAGTTAACCTCCTAGATAGTAAAAAACGGGAGCAAGCCAACGCTTGTTTTCCCGTTTACAAAGCGCTTGGTAACACGCAGTTATTAAAATTTTGGCAAATTCGTTATAGTCTACAGCACTTTCTTAGATTCGTCTAACAATTCGCGTAAAAAACAAAAAAATAAGGTTTTTGACGACTTTTACTAACGAACACGCTAAAATAGTAAGCTTACCTCTTCAATCCAAGCACATCTTGCATGGAATAAAGTCCGTTTGGCTTATCTTTTAACCACTGCGCAGCCCTTACAGCACCTGATGCGAAGGTTAATCTTGATGTTGCTTTATGTGTTAATTCCAGCCTTTCTCCCATAGTGGCAAAATAAGCCGTGTGTTCACCAACTATATCGCCAGCTCTGAGCACTGAATAGCCAATTTCTTGTTGACTTTTAGCCTCATGTACCTGAGTTCTGTCATAGCGTGCCACCTGGTCATGATCCCAGCCTTTTGCCTCGGCAATGGCTTCACCAATCGCCAGTGCGGTACCCGACGGGGCGTCGACTTTATTACGGTGATGGGCTTCAAAGATTTCAATGTCCATTTCATCGGCCAGCTTTGCCGCGGCAGTTTGCACCAGGTCCAGCATTAACGTCACACCGACACTAAAGTTACGTGCAAACACAATCGGGATAGACTGAGAGGCGGTTTCCAGTGCCTGCATTTGCTCTGCACTCAGGCCCGTTGTGCCAATCACCATAGGTGTTTTGTTGGCCACAGCCTGTTGCAGGTGGCCAAGCATGCCCTCTGGCAGGGTAAAGTCGATCAGTACATCCAGTTCAGGGTCGAGTTGCTGTTCAGAACTAAAGGTCGACCCGGCGGGTGCTTGCGGCTGTAACGTGGCAATAGGCTGGTTAAGGTGTGGCGAAGACGCTCTGACGAATGCGCTGCCAAGCTGGCAATGCTGAGACTGTTGGACTGCTTCAATCAGCGCCAGGCCCATGCGGCCATTGGCGCCAAAAATACCGATTTGTGTCATTTTACGGTTTTCCTTTGTGTTAGATATGCCACCTTTGAGGTGGTACGGAAACGTATTTTCCCGATTTTCAGCGCAAGAGAGATAAGCTTAATCACCCCGTTTTTATGCCGGGCGATTAATTTTGTGCTCTAGAGTTTACCCTATCTCTGTGTCATAGTCAGTTGACAATAATACCAATCTATCCTGTTTTGCGTGCTCACCACTTAGGTTCGACTATTGAGGTCTCGCCCCCTTTACAATGGGGTTTTCAGCTGTCGCAACCTCTGCTCAGGTTCAAAGTCATGTGCTCAGACAGGTAGATTAATATAATAACTAAACACCATGGACTTTGGACGTCTAACCATATAAACTTCCGCCCTCGCCGATTTCAATTATTGCGGGCGATGTAGTTTAAATGCAGCTAATAATGGATTCGTTGGCTGTGGTTAGTTTTTGGGGAGTGCTATGCAGCCAAACTTAAATCACACACAAGCAAAGCTTTCTTTGCTACCACTTTTAACCTTTGTTGGCCTGTTCCTGGGCGCAGGTCTGTACCTGCAATCACAGGGCGTCGACTATGCTTTTTATCAGCTACCGGCACCGGTTGCCATTTTGCCCGCCATAGTGATCGCGTTTTGGATCAACAAAGGCACCATCAACCAGAGCGTTGAAACCTTTATCAAAGGCGCCGGACACAGCAATATCATCACCATGTGTTTAATTTACTTGCTCGCCGGTGCGTTCTCGTCGGTGGCCAGCGCCACGGGCGGCGTTGATGCCGTTGTCAATGCTGGTTTATCGCTGATCCCGCCAAGCCTGTTGTTACCCGGGCTGTTTTTAATCGCGGCAGTGGTTTCGACGGCGATGGGAACGTCCATGGGTACTATCGGTGCCATCGGCCCAATTGCTTATGCGGTATCTGTTAAAACCGGTATCGATCCCGCCCTGATGGCAGGTACTATTGTCTCCGGTGCGATGTTTGGTGATAACCTGTCTATCATTTCTGATACCACCATTGCAGCAACTCGTACTCAGGGTTGTGAAATGAAAGACAAGTTCAGAGAAAACCTGAAAATTGCCCTGCCCGCTGCTGCGCTTACGGTTGCATTACTGGTGTTTTTAACCCCTGAACCCCAAGCAGTTGAAACCAAGCCGTTTGACTGGCTGCTGGTGCTGCCTTATGCCTTTATTTTGGTACTGGCAGTGATTGGCATTAACGTCTTTGTGGTGCTCTTTAGTGGTATTATCTTTGCCGCACTCATGGGGTTCACCGGCGATTATCAGGGTGCCGCTTTCGTTAAAGACGTATACAAAGGCTTCAGTGACATGCAGGAAATTTTCCTGTTATCTATGTTCATCGGTGGCTTGTCTGAATTTATCCGCGTCAATGGCGGACTGGATTATCTGGCACATAAGATCCAGGCAATTACGGCCATCATTGCCAAATGGCACAGAAAAGTGGCCGATCAGCTGGGTATTGCCGCGCTGGTGCTGACCAGTAACCTGTGTATCGCTAATAACACTGTGAGTATTATTGTCGCCGGTCCGGTTGCTAAAAAGCTGGCGGATGATGGTGAGATCTCTGGTAAGCGTTCAGCCAGCCTGCTGGATATTTTTGCCTGTGTCATGCAGGGCTCGCTGCCTTATGGCGCACAAGCTTTGTTGCTGGGTGCGACCTTTAAGATCAGCCCGTGGGAAGTCTCTACCTCGTCCTTTTACTGCTTTATTCTGGCGTTTACGGCCATTGCCGTTATATGTTTGCGCCGTCATAAAGACTGATCACCAAACAAAAATGGCATCCTGAGGATGCCATTATTTGTTCTAAACCAAGAAAATGCGTGTTTTTATTCCCCTTGTTTGTTGATTTGCGTTTATAATTCAGCTGTTTATAACCCCATACACACGAGAAACAATGAAAACACCTCTTTTTTCTGCGCTTACTGCCAGTCTTATGCTTAGTGCTGGTACCGCTGCGGCGGCTGACTGGAGCAACACTCAGCTTCACCTTAATCACGGTGAGTTTAAAAACCCATTTAGCCAGCAAGAAGCCAATCAGACGATTTATTCTTTGCAACATGCCTCCGGTTACCGCTATGGCGATAACTTCTTCTTTATCGACTACAGCACAGATGATTTAGACGATGGCTATCAGGATGGCGACTTTTATGGCGAGTGGTACTCCACATTTAGCCTGGGGAAACTGGCAGATCTGAAGTTTCATGACTCTGCGCTTCAGGACGTTGGGATTGTGATGGGCTTTAACGCCGCGGGCGATGCCAAGGTCATGAAGTACCTACCAGGCGTAAAGCTTTCCTGGAATATCGACGGGTTTAGCTTCTTCTCTACTACTTTGACAGGTTACATCGACGACAGTCGCGGCGTTAATGCTGGCGGCGCGCCGAAAGAGACCAACAGTTATATGCTGGATGTGGCCTGGGGCTACCCGTTTACCATTGGCGGACAAAAGTTCGAGTTTACAGGTCATGTTGAGTACATTACTGGCCGTGATAACGAAGTGGGCGGTGATGTGAAAGGCTGGCTACTGGCGCAGCCTATTCTGCGCTGGGATCTGGGTCATGCACTGGAGATGCCCGAAAACCAGCTGATGCTGGGTATCGAATGGCAGTACTGGCGCAATAAACTGGGCACAGACACCAACGAGTCAGTGCCTCAGGTGCACCTGGCCTGGACTTTCTAAGCTACGCTTTTTTGCCGGGTCATTACCACTGACCCGGCTTACGCCCCGTTTATTACTCTCGAATAAAAAACACGCAAAACTGTTGCAGAAAAACATACCATACAGTATGGTATGTTCAATTATCATCAAACGGAGTTGTTTTATGTTCAGTCAGATCTTGAGCCTGAAGCCTGAGCACGATCGCCTTCAGGCCAAAGCACGTACACACCATTTTCGTGACGCACTACAGGTCACACTCGATACACCATCCTTAACACCTTCTCAGCTGCAATACCGGATTTTTAATACTATGCCCGGCTGGGTAACACAATTGATGCGACTCAGAAATAAGTTAGTCGCTGTATTTGGCTTTTCAGTCGGGCAAAACACGATGGAGCCTGCCAGTGATGAGCTGGATGTGGGCGATCAGGCAGGTTTTCTGAACGTTTGCGAAAAGCACCCTGAAGAGATCATCAGCAGCGCTGAGGATCGCCATATGGCCTTTTTCCTGAGCGTTAAAAAACAGCAAAATACTGTGGTAATATCTACCTTGGTCAATCCAAAAACGTTAATTGGCCGCACTTATCTCACTGCCATTTTGCCCTTTCATTATGTCATCGCTCGCAGCGTTATTCACAATGCCAAGAAGGCAGGCAGATTATGAGCGATGCAAAACAGAGTTGGCTGGCATTTGCACTAAAAACGCTGATCAGTAACGGGCCGGACGCCCTGACAATAGACCGACTATGCAGCCGTAAAAAAGTAACCAAAGGCTCTTTCTATCATCACTTTAAAAATCGCCAGGCTTTTATCGATGCACTGATGACTTACTGGTATGAACAAGCCACAGCACGCCTGATTAGCATTGCCGATACACAGCCCTGCCCCATGACCAGACTGGAACGCCTCGATGAGGCCATTGCAGCCACGGACATAGAAGCCGAACTGCATATTCGCGCCTGGGCCCTGAAAGATACCAGCATCCAGCATCACTTGTGCACCATAGACGCTCAGCGTCAGCATTACCTTAAAACCTGTTACCTTGATTTAGGTCTGGAGCGAGCTCAGGCAGAACAACTGGCAACCACCAGCTATGCCACTTTTCTGGGACTACAGCAGCTCTACCCTCGCCTGTCCGTTCAGGAGTGCCTGACACTGAGTTCCCGTCAGGCGAAAACGCAACTGGAGGCATTATTATGAATCGCGCTGCTTTTTTAGGGAGTGGCTTGATTGTCACAGGCCTGCTTCACAACCTGGTCGGTTTATTGATGGGCTGGGACGTACTCACTGAAATGCATCAGGAAGGCTGGTTCGCAACAACCGTCGTCAACGGCAGTATGCTATTTGACCGCGAAGCCATCGTGTGGTTTCTAAGCAGTGGGGTGTTGTTTTTACTGCTGGGCTCTGTGCTGCGTCAACTCAGCACATATCAGATACCCGTGCCAGGGCTATTTGCCCCCTCACTCACCTTATTTGGTGTGATACTGGCGATCATAATGCCTTTCTCTGGTGCTTATTTATTGATTTTGCTTGGCGCCCTCCCGATATTAAAAGACAAATTCTGGCGCAGGCCGTCGCACTTGTCGTGACTTTTGTCCTAAAGATGTCCAATTAAATGTCGATATAAATTAAGATAAAAGTATTAATCTATACTGTGTATGTTTAGCCAAGCGTGATCAGGGAAAGTGCTATGACATTTATAATTCACCAAACATCCAGAGACATTACCGCTTTTCAGAGTAAACCTGCAGCCACCGCGACAGACGAAGTGGCTGCAACCAAAGAACAACAGACGACGCCGTCTGCAACAGATACCGCAGAAGAAGCCCAGGGCATAACTTTATCTAATGAAGACAAGCATGTACTGTCCGGGGAAAAAGCCAAAGAAGACGCTGAGGAATTTGAAGATGTCCCTGCCTATATCCAGCGAATGCTGGAGCGTCTGGAAAAGCTCAAAGAAGAAATGACCTTACTCAAAGAAGAGTTAATGGCATTGCAAACAGAGCGAGAACCGGATGAGGCGACTCAGCAACTGACAGAAATGAAAAGCCAGTATCTGATGCAGTTGCAGGAGCAGTATTTTGACATGATCAAAAACATTCAGGAGGCGCTGAAAAAAGAAGGGATCACCGATCCCGGCATCATAATTCGCGCTATAACCTGAATACACACGCCAGCATTAACTTAACCAGGCGGTCATACCACTAATAAAAATAGCCAACAGGCTGAGATAACAGACGCCGAAAGAGATACTTCGCAATAGTTTCAGGTCTAAGTAGTAACACACCATATGCCCGACTCTGGACAGCAGATATGTGACAGCTAATCCGTTTAGCCAACCCGGATGTGTACCCGAGAAAACCGCAAAAAGCACCACCAGTAGCAAGATCCCCACTGTTTCGTTGCTATTGGCAAATACGCGGTTACTACGAAACAACAGCGTTTGAGGGTCCTGCGTGACCGCCACGCCGGGCGGATGCTTTTGCTTAATTGCGATAATATCAACAATCGCCAGTTGAATTAAAAACAAACCACCCGTTAACCCGAGCACCAGAATAGTCAGTTGATATGGGACCAGTAACTCTGTCACGCAGAGCTCCTTATTGTATTTATTTTGGGTGCATATACATTGACCTAAAGAATCGATTAATTCAACTAAGTCACTGCAAAAATCTATAGTCTTTTTGACGGAAAAACCAACTCGAATGTGCAGCCCTTTGGCACATTGGGTTTGCACTGGATACTGCCATTCAGTACATAGGTCGCCAAATTAAACACCATATATAAACCCAGACCCACGTTGCCTTTATGGCGCGCAGTAGTATGAAATGGCTCAAAAATTTGCGTAAGTTCAGCCTCATCAATCCCCTTACCATTATCTGAGAACTGCATGGTTATCATTTCTCCTTGTTGTCTGACTTGAATCAAAATATGGCCCTCTGCTGCGTTGAAGCCATGGTTCATCGCATTTGAAAGCAGGTCTTCGAGTATTTTCTCGAGTGCCTGACCGTTACTACGTATATTGATTGGGCCATGACAGTCAAGCTCAACCTTTACTTTGCTTTCCTTTGTCCGGTAGGCCAAAAACGTCTTGAGAAATGATTTCAGTTCTATTGGGTCGTCACTGCTGACATACTCATGTGCAGATGCCTGCTTAAAGCGCTTAACCAGCTGAGCAGCACGTGTTGTATTGCCATCCATTAATTGCGCACTAGACTCTGAAACTTCGATAAAGGCCTGAGCGTCGCTCAATGTCAGCTTGCCACTGTCCAGTTTATCCTTAAAGCTTCGCAAAGACTGAGTTAATACTGAGTTTGCTGTTATTGCTGTGCCCAGTGGTGTGTTGAGCTCATGAGCAACACCGCTGACCAGACGTCCAAGAGACGCCATTTTTTGTGCTTCTACCAGCGTAGATTGCGTTGCAGTGAGCTCTTTCAGGGTATGTGCCAGCTCATCTCGGGATTGTTGCAAACGCTCGGTTCGTTCTTCAACTCGCTTTTCAAGGGATTTATTAAGCTCTGCCAGCGCCAGCTCTGTGGCCTTAAGTTCTGAAATATCCTTGATTGTGCCACACGCTCTGATGGCTTCGTCACCCTCGTTGCGTGCTGTAACTTTGCCCCTGTCCAACACCCACAACCAGTTACCCTGCTTGTCTTTAACCCGGTAACTCACCTCATAATAGTCACTTTCTCCGCTTAGGTGTGCGTTAAAGGCCGCCTGTAACCTTGGGTAGTCTTGTGGATGAACGGACGCTTTGAGTGTGCCAAGATCAGAGCCTATGTGTGCGTCAGGTAAATGCAAGTTACCCAGTCGGTTATCTCGCGTGATAACACCTGCTGCTAAATCCCAGTCCCATAGTTCATCCCCACTGCCCCATAAAGCCAATCGCAGGCGCTCTTTTGCATCACTCACTTGTTGCAATGCGCGTTGCTCTACCTTAAGTTGTTTGTTTTTGCTGTACCAAAAATACAAAAAGAAGACGGTGCCAAATGCCAGCACCAACGCAATCAGAACAACGCCTTTTTGGAATGCCTGTTTTTCTATTTCTAAATCTTTAATTCGGTTTTCCTGAACCAGAGCAGCAATTTCACGTTCCTTTTCTTCTACGTCAAACTCCACACTCAACGCACTAAGCCGATACTGGTTATTCCTGTCTTCCCACTCGGTTTGACGCCGTAAATATGCGTTCAGATACTTGAGCGCTTCCTGCGCCTGACCAACACGCTCATAGACCTGTGCAAGCTCACGATGATATTGCAGCACCAGGGTGTCTCTTTGATGCCGATGGGCAATTTCAATGGCTCTGAGATAGTGCTCAATCGCCTGGTCTGCTTCTCCTCGCTGCAACGACAATTGCGCGAATGCCTGATAGATCTCAGCTATACGATCTTCCCACGGTGACCCCAGATACAACGGCAAACTTTTGTTTAGATAGTCTTCCGCTTTTTTCAGTTCTCCAGTATCTATGTGCAATCGCCCCAGATCCAGGTACGTGGATATGTTGGTATCAAAGCGATTGATCTCCTGCTTCAAACGCTGTGCCTCCAGAAGGCTATTTTCAGCGTTTCTATAGTCTTTCGCTAAACGATATGCGGAGCCCAGGCGATTGTAGGTGTGGATCATACCCATTTTGTAGTCTAGGACTCTCCTATACGCCAAAGATTTAAGGTACGACTCTATGGCGCTGTTATAGTCACCAATCTCCTCAAAGTAAGTACCCATGTTGCTGTAATAAACTCCCAGCTTTCTGTCATCTTTGAGCTGTAACGCGATCTGGATAGCCTTGTTCTGATGAAACAACACCTTTTCGTAGAGATTCATTCTTCTGTATAAAGACGCCAGACTTTGGTGAATAGAAGATGCTCTGTAGATATCCTGTAAGTTGCGATATAAATTCAGGCTATAAAGAAAATCGGCTAATGCATCATCAAAACGCATCACACGTACATTGAGTACGCCTGATAACTGGTGCGCGCGTGCAAGATACCTGTCGTGCCCTATCTGCGTTGCTAATTCGATAGCAGAATCAAGCTCTGTCTGAGCCAATGCTTGATCTCGTTGCCGTGTTGCAACATCCGCAGAAACCAGCTTAGCCAGCACCTGGTTTGACACAATGCCGCTTCTCAGTGCCTGATGATTCGCCTGATCAGCAGAATCTCTTGCTTGCTTAAGATCACGCTTAGATATGTACGCACGCGCCATATGACTTAATAGTCTGGCAGCCTGATCGGCGTTTGGCTTCTCTTTCAGTAAATCCAGGCCCAGCAATCCATATTCTAATGACTGGCTGGTATGAAAATGAAAGTGTGTTGCAACATACTCGATGATCGCCTCGACTTTTTCATGTCCATTACTGTGCTCAATCTTTTCGGCCATACTCTCAGGTGTGGCAGAGGGTTCTGCCACACCCAATGGACCAAATGCAAGACAAAACAATAGACACACGATGCGTTTAAAGCGAAATGTGTATTCAGCCATGATACTACCTGAAACAGTTACTTTTGCTGTTGCCAAAGCGTACATCAATTATCAACATTTATTGAACTAAGACTTGCGTCCGATGACTTTTTACTCGAATGTAGACAAAAACATACAAGACGATATGCTCAGTAAAGCAACTGCACGAGCCGAAACCGATGAAGATCACTAAACACTGCCATAGTATCCCCAAAACAGGAAAACACCTTTGAAGTGCGCAATGAAATCAATCAAACAACCACTACTCTCTGTTGTTTGTGTTACACCTTAAATTTAGACGTTGAGCTGAGCAAGTTATCTGACAGTTTATGTAGATTCTGGGCCACATCACCCACTTGAGACAGAGCAGTCATGGTTTCTTCAAACGAGCTATGCATGTTAGATACATTAGTCACGACCATAGCAGCAACGGAGGTCTGCTCCTCGGTGGCGGTCGCTATTTGCGAGTTCATCCCGTTGATAGCAAGGATCTGCTCTGAGATTAACTGAATAGATGCGCCTGTTGCTTGCGCGGCCTCCGCATTATTGGTTGCCATATCCCGCGCACTGTTCATGGCTTTTACCGAATCGGATGCCGCCACGGTCAGCACATTAATGAGCTCACGTATTTCATTCGTTGACTTTGCTGTACGCGAAGCCAGCTCTCTTACTTCGTCAGCGACCACCGCAAATCCACGCCCCTGCTCACCCGCACGAGCGGCCTCTATTGCGGCATTTAGCGCCAGCAGGTTCGTTTGCTCGGCGATTGAGGTAATTACATTTAAGATTTGAGTGACATTCTGGGTGTCGTCCGCCAGTTTGTTGATCGTGCTGGCGGCCTTATTGATCTCCGCACTGAGTTCCTGCGACTGAGCAACCGACACATCGATTTGCTTCATACTTTCATCAACCGCACCTTCGGCCAGCTCAGCGGCCTGAAATGCACTC
The DNA here is from genome assembly GCF_005887115.1 of Pseudoalteromonas rubra. Taxonomy (GTDB): domain Bacteria; phylum Pseudomonadota; class Gammaproteobacteria; order Enterobacterales; family Alteromonadaceae; genus Pseudoalteromonas; species Pseudoalteromonas rubra_F. The sequence continues at coordinate 20,419 of NZ_PNCJ01000030.1, forward strand.
GCAGCCGACTGAGAAATATCTCCCACACTTTGTTTCATTTCTTCCATAGATTGCCTGACAACTTCTGCATCGCTGGACTGTCTTTGCGTAGCATGCTCAGCAGACTGCATGCCCTCTACCAGTCGCGTTGAGTTTTTGGTCAAAGGCTCGACTACGGCAACAACGTCCACCACGGTTGCTCTTAGTAGCCCTATAAAAGCGTTAAAGTTTTTTGAAACCTGACCAATTTCGTCTTCTGAGTGTACCGTTAGCTGCGAGCTGAGTGACCCCTTTCCTTCGGCGAGCAGGTGCAGGTTGCTGGCCGCTTCTTTGGCCGCTGAGCTTATCCCTTTTGCAATCAGTACGGCGAGAATAATCACGATGATTAAAGACACGATTGCGACAATAAACATCATCCCCAATGCACTATCGGCATTCATTTTGGTGTTGTTCACCAGCTCAAAAAAGCGCGCATCGGCACGTTTCTGATCATCACTAAGGCGCTGCATCACACCTTCAAACAGGTCTCTCTTTTGGTTTGCTTTTTGTGGCAGGGTCGAAAAGTCAGCGGTGCCGTCGAGCATACTACTGGCGATATTTCTGGCGATGGTCTCATAGGCTCTGATGTCATCTATGGTAGAGGCAGTCGGAAAGTTTTCATTTAACGCAGGTATCTGACGCAGGCTATCGAGTAACTCAGCACTCATATTTTGAGCTTTTTCAATCAATTCAGCGTCCCCAAAGGTGACTGACTGCGTATACGTTTCGTCAATGACTTGCATTGTGGTGACATTCTTCGACGTTAAAATGAGCAGCTTGTAAGTCTGGTTTTCCAGCTCATCCAAAGACCGTTGATTTTCAAGCAAAGAGGTATAATTGATCATCACCAGAACAACAAAAGCAGCAACGGCGACCACGGTAAGAGCATGTATTTTCTTGGAAATACTTAAGTTTTTTAAGCCAGACAGTATCGACATATCACACCTTATAAGCTGACGCTAAATTAGCGTAAAAACGATTCTGATGTACAACAGGCCAGCCTGACTCCTTGCGCCTACCACTTTAACATACACCCATCAAGCTAAAGCTTAGCGCTGTTCGTAATTTATTCAATAAAACTTTCTTTTTCGCATATTTAACTATACTTAGCCGTGCCAATAACACGAGTTTAGCGGAGCTATCCATGAAACTAAAATATACTCTCTTGGTCGCAGCTTTATCGTCGACAGCGCTTCATGCCGAGGTCAACATATCCGGGTTTGCCAGTATCACAGGAGGTCAGGTCCTAAGTGGTTCGGGCGTGCCTCAGTTTGGCCTGGAGCCCACTTTTTTAGCAGATTACCCCATAGTCAGTGCCTATAAAGAAGACTTTTCACTCTCGCCGGAATCCTTAATCGGATTACAGGTCAGCGGCGATCTTGGTGAAGGGTTAAGCGTCACGGGACAGATCGTTGCCCGCGGTGCCAATGACTATGATGCCGAATTTGAATGGGCCTATGTCTCATACGACATTAACGACAGCTGGACACTGCAAGCCGGTAAAAAGCGTCTGCCCTTATTCTACTACTCTGACTTTTATGACGTGGGTTACGCCTATGTATGGATGCGAGCCCCTGCCGACAACTACACCTGGCAAATCTTTAACTATGAGGGTGTCAACCTGTTATATAGCGGGTCAATCGGTGACTGGGGGGTGACTGCTAACGTCTATACCGGACGTGAGGATGACACCGAAAATAAACTCCTTTCTGAGTTTTTCTTCCAGACGCCAACCCGCGAGATCTGGGAAGACATTTTAGGTGGAGTAGTACAACTCAGTTACGACTGGCTTGAACTGCGCTTTACGCATATGCGCTACACCAACAAGCGCTTCCGTAACGGTGAGCCTGAAATGTGGAATGGTTCGGATTCGCGAGATGGTAAGTTCTATGGTCTGGCCGCCAACGCTGACTTTGGTAATGTCTTTATTCTATCTGAATTTAACCGCCTTGATCTGGATGGTGACCTGGATACCTATATGATCAGTGCAGGTTACCGCTTTGACAGTATCACCCCCTATATTATGTACTCCAACTTTGAGCAAAAAGATGGTGACGACCCGGAAAAACACGACACCCGTGCCGTTGGGGTCAGATGGGATTTTCATCCATCAGCCGCCTTTAAGGTACAGTACGACAAAGTCGAAGACGACTCCACAGCACTGGCTGTAGCAGGCGACAGCGAATCACTCACGCTTGGTATTGATTTAGTTTTTTAGGGGAAATGACATGAAAAAATTAATAGGTGTAGTGTTATTGTCGTCGGCGCTGAATGCCTTTGCCGGCGTATCCGTTGTAGTTCACCCCAGCAATGATAGTAGTTTCGATACCTCAACAATTAAGCGTATATTTACAGGTAAAGAGAAGTCATTCTCCAACGGAAACAAAGCGATACCGGTTTCACAAGAAGCCGGAAATGCAGTCACCGATGAGTTTAATAACAAAGCGCTCAGTAAGTCGTCTGCGCAGCTCAAAGCGTATTGGTCAAAACTTATTTTTACCGGCAAAGGAACGCCACCCAAAGAAGTATCAAATGATGCTGAGGTGCTCAAGATGGTCTCAGCAAACCCAGATACCATTGGTTTTGTATCATCCGATGCGGTGACGGATGCCGTTAAGGTAGTACAGCAGTACTAGCTTTCCAGGATAGAGTAACCTCGATGTAAAAGCCGGATTATTTGCTCCGGCTTTTACATCAAAACGTCTTTAGTAAACGGGCCCTTATCTGCATTATATCTGCTTGCATGGCACATTGTTGATGAGCATATATTTTTGACCTTCCGTTGCACTCAGGAACACTGAAAACAATCGATTGGTACAACCACACCCCCATAACTCATCCAGGCTTTACATATCGATACGCTTAAGGGCAACTTCTTGTGTTTCAAGGGAGAAGATTTTGCCATTGTCTAATTCAATTTCGATATAAAAAGTCATATTTACTGGATAGTCTGGCCCGCTATTCAACACCAGATTGCGTGTAAACCCGGCATTTAGCCCACCATTAGCCCGACCATATTGCACATACTCCTCAACTGTAAAAAACGTTTTCGTCTCGTTTTTGTAGGAGTAGTACTTATTCAGTGCATCAGCGTAAGTTACCGAGAATAGCCCATTTAGATTGCTACCAGACGGATATGCCTGGCTAAAGTCTGTGGCTGAAGTAATGTCAATTGAGACGATGTTTTCTTCTGTTTGAGGCGGTACGGGTGACAACGCATAGGCTTTTTTGATCAATGAAAACGAATGAGGTATGTCAAGCCAGGATGCCGTTGTGACCGGCATCGTTTGAGTGTCCAGCCCAAAAATAATATCCTGATAGGCCACTTCCTCAGCTACCTGATACGGTGTGTCTCGAATATATTCTGGGTTTTGTGTGTCTTGTTCCGCCATTCGATTGAAAATGTGAACCTCAAACCCTTGGGTGACCGTTTTGGATTTTTGTGCGCTGGGCTTTGGTGGCTCATCGGGACCCGATGTAGTGCCATTGCTTCCCGAACCACAGCCAGCCAGCATGCCCGATAGCGCCAGCGCGCACAGTGTTTGTATCTTCATTGATTGTTATCCTTACTTTACTTCTTCGGCATATTCTATCTGTATGAGTTTGGGTAACAATCGATTGCGTGTTATTAAATGTTACCCTCTGCTCAGGAAAAGGATATATTCGGCTGTAGCAACGCTGACTTCATGGCTCGAGCAATTAGGTTGATACGGGCCCAAAGCAAACGCTGCTCGGGCCCTTATTGTTATTTACTTGCAATCACCTTTGGCTTTCCACACTGCCCAGCGGCTAGAGTTGTCGGCAGGATTCTGGTTGCGTGTCCACCACTTGGCCTCAAACAATCGACCGTTAAAACTCACCTGATCGCCAGCGGTATAAATCGCATTGGCGGACCAGGCACCGACCCGACATCCGGGAGTCTTCGTTTTGACGCTTATGTTGTGCGTGGCTGAGCGAGTTTGTAGCCCACTTTTATCGCTGGCCACCGCAAATACCTCATATGCACCCGCTTCGCTCAAGGTCACCGATGTAGAGTAAGGTTTTGTGTGACTGCTTGCCACCTGTTTGTCATTAACAAAATAGCGGATCTGAGCCAAGTCACCATCCCTGTCAAACGCGCTGACTTGCAATGCTATTGGCTGCCCCGGGGCAAACTCACTGCCATTTTTAGGGCTGTTCAGAGTTACTTCTGGTGCATGGGTCTCACTTTTTGCTGCATTCACTTTGATTGTGCGTGTCGCCACTGCGGAGCGGGCATCCTTGTTATCTATGGCAACCGCGCTCAGTGTGTATTTTCCAGCTTGTTTTGCGTTGAAGTTAAATGCATAAGGTGCTTGAGTCAGCTCACTCAGCAGCTGCCCATTGACACTAACGAGTACCTGTTTAATTGTGCCATCTCTGTCGGTTGCATTTAATGCCACCGCCACCTTACTGCCTTCACTCACTTCGAGGTGATTATCTGGTGATAAAAAGGCCAATTCAGGTATCTGATTTGGCTGCTCCTGAGTGACACCGCACTCAACACCACGCTGCCATACGCCCCAGGAACCCGAGTTATGCTCGGGACTCTGGCCTCGGTTCCACCATTTGGCGATATATTCATAGCCATCAAAGGCAGCTTTATTGCCCTGTACATAGACCTGATTTTCTCTCCACGGAGGAGTCTGACATTGTGCAGGGTCTATTAAAGTAAATTGCACAGGCTCTGAGGTGACTGTCAGCCCTTCGTTATCTTCTACGACAGCATTGAGTTGATAGATACCGGTTTCATCGCTTTGCCAGCGCACCTCAAACGGTTCAGCGGTCAATGTCCGATATTGTTTACCGTTCACCATAAAGGTCACTCTTGCAACCTCACCATAGTCATCTTTTGCATCAGCACTGAAGGTCAGCACTGAGTTAATCTTAAAGCGACTCCCCTCACCCGGATTTGTTATGGTAATTTCCGGTGCTTTATTTTCTGTACAGGCAAAGACCCCCACTTGTTTAAACGCGTCGCCAACCTCTTTTATGTCGTAGCCCAGCTCCTCGGCAGCATCTGTTACCCCGCAAGCCAGCGACTCAAAATTGCCGTTGTAAACCCAATAGTGTTTGTTGGCATGTAACATCACTTCATAGGCTTTTTTCACCCCCCAACCGGGCGTATTGGCCAGATGATAAAATGCTTTGTTAAACACCCCCGAGCTATAGTGGACATCCAGCCCTATGGTGTAGTCATCCGCATGACCAATGGACTTTCCGTCTTTCGTCGGGTCATCCATATAACGCAGCGCTGCGCGGTTTTTGAAAATGCTGGCGCCTATTAACCAATCCACTTCACAATTGCCATCAGCGTCTTGATTCAAAAAGCACTCCAGTGCTTCCGATGTCATATCTGAAAACGCTTCGTTCACACCGCCAGACATACTGCTGTACACCAGTCTTGAGTTTTGTGACGTCACACCATGGGCAATTTCATGGGCGACCACGCCCAGCGATGTAAAAGGATACACGCCATAACGAGATAAATTTCCGTCACCAAAAGTCACCTCCTTGCCATTCCAAAATGCATTCAGGTAATTTTCACGGTAATGAACACGCATCACTAAATCGCCTTCCAGTGCGCGGCTGCTGTACCAGTCATCAAACATCTCCAGCGTTGCTTTACCATAATACATGGCATCATTGAGTGGAGAATAAGCACCGTTAACTGACTTATGCTGGTTCTCATGGCAATCAAACACAAAGGTCTCTGTATTACTGATGTCGTGTTCCATGTCGATCACGCGAATATCATCATGCGCCAGGGCACAACGTCCATCTGCACGCTCTGTGGCATAAAACTTTGGCTTGTCCTCACCATAATAGTGGCGGCCGATTTTTTCATTGCCGCCCGGACCTGTGCCAATTTTGCCGTGAGTCAGGGTCTCACCATGACTCAATACCTCTGCACTATGGGCATCAATAAAGAACTCCGGTCGGCTGGGTGCTTGCTCTGTCTCAGCAAAAAAGCTGATCCGATAGGCCAATCTGAACCCATTCTGATAGGGGTACACCACCAGTTCAATCTGTTCGTCCCGGGTCAGCAAAAGGTTCGGGATACTGGCTTTTGCGCTACGCAAAGCTCGCGCTTCATCAATTGACGCCACAACCGAATCCAGCTTAGGCGCCGGGACCACTGAGCCACTGACACCCGTGATATTCCCCTCAGGGGAAAACCACACACTGAGCAGGTTTTGCGCATCATGATGGGTCACAATTTCACCACCGTGTACCCGTATTCCCTGGTAATACTGACTGCGACGCAGGTGCTTGCCATCTTCGCTACGGCTGTGGGTTTTAAATTCAAAATCTGGCTGAGTACTTGCCTGACGGGACTGGAAAAAGCGCGTTGACTGCTGCAACTGTTCAATCAGCTGAGATTCCAGCTGTTTGTTACTGTGGACACTGATCGGTGCGGTGTTTGCAGTAGCACCAAATACACTCACTGCAGCGAGAAAAGACGCTATGGGTGATAACTTATACATGATTTTACTCTTTTTGTTCGTTGTTTTTATTTATCTTTGGAAGCGCATCCCTGCGCTCACAGGCGTTATCCGTAACAGTCGATTAATTTATAGCTTGCGCCACACACCGTTACTGCCAGGCGCCTGACCACGGGTCCACCAGCGTGCCTGCCAGGTTTCGCCGCCATGTGTTACTTTGTCACCGCCGGTATAAACCAGGTCACTGCGCCAGGCACGCACTTTGCCATCGTCTGGAATGATCTCCTGCCATACACCGCCATTGGAAGGCAACGCACCTCGTGTCCACCAGCGAGCGCGATATTCCACACCTTTGTAAAACACCTTGTCGCCGCCTACATACACTTTATTGGCATCCCAGGTGGTGTTGCCGTCACCTGGTGTCGGCTCAGGTGTTTCAGTCAGATTGTTTATTGTGACATTGAATTGACGTCGTACTTCATAGACGCCATCGCTGACGGTCACAGTCCCGGTCACAGTCTGTGTTTTAGCTACTTCAGAGGCGGTCAAAGTGACAGACGCGCCCTGACCACTGATTGTGTGACCAGGCACATTCCATTGATAACTCAGTGCTTTACCTTCAGGATCAGAGGCCCCCACAGTCAGCGTTTTGCTAGACTTTTCATCCAGGCTAATACTCGCTATGTCTCCAACAACGGGGGCTTTGTTTTCAACTACCGGTGCCTTCACCTGTACTTTGACTTGTCGCTGTACTTGGTTTACCCCATCGGAGACCTGTAAGTTGACAGTAAACACCGCGTCCTGAGTGACATTGGGCGCCGTCACGATAACGCTGTCATGCTCGCTTTGCAGATTCAGCTGAGCATCGCCTGACCAGCGATAGGTCAGCGCTTTACTTTCAGGATCTCGCGCGTCGGCAGTCAGGATATAGATGTCACCCGCCGTCAACGTCAGGCTTGCAGGTATTGTGACTATGGGTGCTTTGTTCACAGGTACCGGCTCAGTCACTTTCCCGGCCAGCCCTTCGTGCATGGCATTGAGAATATCGCCATTATCCGCATCAATTTCCCAGGCAAACAAACCACCCAGATTGTGTTCACGGACATACTGACCCTTGGCTTTTACCGAACGCGGGCTGTCATAGGTCACCAGGGTGCCTGTATCGCGATTCCACACATAGGCCGCTTCAGCGGTGGAGTCATAACCCACTTCAAAGCCATTAATGCCCTGCTCACCACTGCCAATCATGTGCGCCTTTAGACCTTTATAGTCGATGACACCCGCTTCCCAGACGCCCTGTGACGTGCTGCCTCGTAACTTACCATTGGCCGGTGCCGTCATCGGGTTGTCGGCGATTTTGGCATTTTTGGGATATACCCCTTCCCAGCCACGTCCGTACATGGCTGCACCGACGACCAGTTTTTCGCTGGGAACGCCTTGCTTGAGTAGTAACTGAATGGCATTGTCCAGCGTATAAGCAGGGCCTTTCCTTGCTTCACCTTGCTCATCAACACCTGTGCCCCGGCATTCATCTGAACTCAGATGTGAACCACAGTAAATGCCCGTCTGATGGCCTGTTTCGTTATTCCAGCCGCCGTAAAAGTCATAGGTCATGGCAAAGATGTAGTCCATGTACTGGGCAGCATCGCGATAATCAACATCTTCGATTTTGTCCCAGCCAGTACCAATGGCCGAAGTTAATTCGTATTCACGACCGGTTTGAACTTCCAGCTCGTCCAACATCTCTCTGAGTTCTTTCATCAGCAACACATAGGTTTCGCCATCCGTGCTGGCGCCCAAATCAGGGTGAGCACCATCACCACCGGGGAACTCCCAATCAATGTCTACGCCGTCATAAAATTTCCAGGTAGTCAGAAACTCGCGCATTGACTTCACAAAGGTGTCGCGGTTTGCTTTGTCCGTGAAATCAAAGAAGGGATCGGATAAAGTCCAGCCCCCCACCGACGGCAAGATCTTCAGATCCGGGTTGCGTTGTTTCAGCGCCATTAATTGCGCATAGGTGCCACGAATTGGATCTTTACTGCTGATCCCCGGCAGGGCTTTTTGCACCGCAGCCCAGGGGTCATGGATCACCACTTCATAGTCTTTAGAGCTGCCACAGGCCAGCTTTAAGGCACGCAGACTATTGCCATTTTCAATCTCAGCCAGCGAGTCATTGGGGCCACAAATAGGAATAAAGCCATATAAAAGGTGGGTCAGGTTATCCGCCGGGATTTGGGTCACATCAAAGCTTCGGCCGTATATGCCCCACTCAACAAAATAGGCACCTACCACGGTATTGGGGTCGGTGTCATATTGCTTGTTATTTGGGTTGACGTTTAGCTTGAGTGGTTCCAGGTGCCCGCCATCGGTATCCGCAATTACGATGGGCTTACTGGCAGAGGTCGTACAACCCGACGCATCACACAATGCAATGCGCAATTCATGCCGCCCTGATTTATGATAAGGGAAGCGGATCACCCCACTGGTGGTGCCTTTCGCCAGCTGCCCTTCATTAACCACCTCGTCATCAAAGTACACTTTGTAACTGTCACCCCCTTTGCCCGACCAGGCATTCCATTCGATAGCGATATCCACTACCTCTTTGGCCTGGATCAGCTGTTTGTAGGAGCCTCTGCCATAAATGTTCACATCCACAAAGGAGTAGTTTTGTGGTTTCCAGTTGATGCTCGGGGTTGATGGTGCAGCGACTGCTGTCGCTACTGATAAAGCTGACGCGACCGCAGCCGCACTGATCAAATAGTTAAACATGTTTTTTCCTCGTTTTGTTGTTATAGTTTTTTCCACACGCTGTGCTTGCCAGGTTGCTGGCCTCGGGTCCACCAGCGCGCCTGATAACGCTCGCCCTGATAGCGCACAATTGCGCCGCCGGCGTAAGCCACGGAGGCTTGCCATTGGTCTTTTGGTTCAGAAGGCGGTGCAATGCGCTCCCAGGCATGGCTGATATCGGGACGTTGCCCGCGAACCCACCATTTGGCGCGATATTGGCTGCCGTTAAAGCTGACAATATCTCCGCCTGTATAGACCTTATCCGCCTGCCAGGCATCACTATCGGGCGGTGCCGGGGTATCATTTTGGTTGGTCACGGCAATGACTAGATTGACTGAGGTGCTAAGTTGCCCGTCGGAAACAGTGACTTTGCCGCTAAATTGTGTGTCTTTATCTACTTGTGGGGCCGTAACTGTGATGGTTGCCCCGTTGCCGGTGTAACTGACTTGGGCAGGCAACTGCCAGTCGAAATCCAGTCTGCTTTGCTGGTCATCAAAGGCATGCACATGCAAATGTGCGCTTTGTCCTTCTTGCACTGTCAATACGGCCGGGGTATGCACTGTCGGTGGTGTATTCACAGGCTTTGCAACCACGCTGAGATTAAAGGTATGCGTCTGGTCGCTCACAAAAACCTGATTGCTCGCCAGATTGGTTGCATCAAAGTGAATATTGCCATGCTCATCTTGCACCCCAATACGGATCAGTGCAGCAAACACCTCATTGAGCTGAGTCGCAAAATACGCTGGCCAGTCGGCAACACGCTGCTCAGAAATGGTGAGCTTTTCCTGAATAAGTTCTTTGCCGTTGCCGTCGAACGCCCGCAGCCAGACCGTGTCGCCAATATTGGCCTGCTGCCCCTGACGCAGATAATACCCGGCGCTATGCCAGCTTTGTGGCGGCTGGGGTTCAGCGTCTCTGATGAGAGTAATATCACTGCAGTTGTAAAAACCTTCTCCGACCACATCATCCCTTTGCCAGCGACTGTACAGCACAGCATCGCCTGAAAACTTGTCAGGAATGGCCACTGTCATCTCGTAGTAACGTTTGCCGTCGGGTGCCATAAAAAAGTCAATATTGCCATGACTTTGCACCAGCTCCAGATCAGCCCAGCTGAGCGCTTTGTTTTCAAAATCAACACCCGGCCTGGTCAGATAGAACTGCCAAAAACTCGGGTTGTGCGGCGTTGTGGCGCGATAACGGATCTTGATTTGCCCTTTACCATCGACCGTCACAGGGGTTTTCTGCCAGTCTTTTGAGGGTAAGCCCATGCCAGCTTTGTTTTTATCACCGGCATGGCATAAAGTCCCATCGGGAATATTGGCCTCGACCGCACTTTGATCGTTAAACTCTGCCGTATTGACGGCAAATTCATGCTTCTGGATAAACTGCACATGGCCGGATTTCAAAAATGCGGCACGGCAAGCTGCATTGGGGATTTTGGAACCATCTTTTGGCCACCAGAAACCGCCCTGCTCCTGACAAATCGCCTGACGGGCCTTCGGAAAGTCCATATAGCCATGTGCAAGCGCCTGATTGGCACCAGCCAAGGTCATCCCCACGGCCATAGCCGATAGGGTTTTATTATATTTCATAGGGTTATCTCCTACGGTGGCAGTGATGCCACCGCTATTTTTTGAGGATTAAAGCGAGCAAACCTGCTGCCAGGCACCACCATTAGACGGTGTTGCATTGGTCCACCACTTTGCTTTGTAGACGTAACCGTTATGGATCAGCATATCGCCACCGAGCGCATGGCTCGGTGTACCTGCCCAATTAGTGCGAGGCCACTGGGGATACTGGTTGATATTGCTCAGCTCAACGCCCTGACAACGTGAGCCCTGTGGTGGATTACCACCGGATGTGTCGTCCGACTTTTTCGCTACAGGTAGTTGGGGGTATTCACTACTGAAGGCATATTGCTTACCATTTTTTTCAATGACAAAGTTAACGGGCCCCGTGATCGGCATGTAGTACATAACCTGAGCATTCACGGTCTCGCCAGGCTTAAACGACTCCAGCTGGCCACCCCACTCGTTTTTCAGGGTAATTGAAAAACGATGGAATTCGTTGTCAAAGCCACCAATGTTATTACCGCGTGTGTTGCTGGCATCATGCTCTACTTTCATGCCCAGCTTTTTGCGGGCGTTCCAGCTGGACTTGAAAATCGCAGAGGTTGATACTGGCACATTGAAGCTGATAGTTGCCCCGCTCAGGTCTAGCTCCGAGTGGTTGGTGAACGCGAATGTAGGTCTGATCGGGTAGTTCTGATCGCCGACGGGGAAGTCTTTGGCATTAAAACGAATATCAACTGCCATCTCAGGTAACGCGAACTCGGCATCACCCTGTGCCGTTGCGTAGTCAGTTCCATCTTGATTGAAGGTGTTGTAAGCAAGGCTCGTCATGGTCGAGCCCATGAAGTACTCGCCTTTGTCCGCATGGTAGTCGAAGTCGCCAGCCAGCTCCCAGAACATCACGCCACCCAGACCTTTTTCAACCACGTAATTGAGCTTAGTCTGCATGGATTCTGTATCTTCCATCGAGAGGAAGACTTTTTTCTGCGCATTGTACAGCCAGGGTGCGACAGCGATGTCATCGTAATGCCGCACATAATCGCCACGCAGTACATCATCCGGATCTGTAGCAGGTGTCAGGCCATAATCGGTCAGGTAGCTTGGGTTGATACCGTGTTGCAAGTTCTTTGCGTGCCATAAAGGGTTAGAACCTGCTGCAACTTCTTTCCCGTTTTCAACGTCATGCCAGAGGTTGTCTATGCCAATGGCACCATTACCACATTTGTTTTTCTCGCCAATCCCCGTCCCTTTCGGACACGCATTTTGATCCGGCAGAGGTGCTCTCCCCCAAAGGCCGTTTTCACCGCCACGCACATCTTTGAATCCGCGGGTGTAATAAGGGATACCTATGTTGATCCGCCCCGCAGGCAATGCACCTCTGAAATAATTCACGGCCCAATCTGTATTGAGATAACCAATTCCCCCAAATTCTCTGGTGCCATAGACATTCCAGGTTTTCAGCTCGGTGTCTTTACCCGTGTCATACAAAGGCGCGTTGTGGCCAACATGGTCATTCCAGGCGCCGTGCAGGTCGTAACTCATGATGTTAACAAAATCAAGATATTGTGCAGTCTGGAAAGTTTCCATTCCTCTTAGCAAATAGCCTGAGGACGGAGAAGCAATGGTCAGCATATAGTGCTTACCATCCTGCTCACCCGCCTTGTCCAGTGCTTCACGCAGTGACTTCATCAAAACCTGATAAGATTGATTCAGGCCAGCACGGCGCTGGTTACTGATCTCAAAATCTTCAGGGTGGCCCGAGTCCTTCATTGATGACGGGTATTCGTAGTCAATGTCCAGTCCATCGAAGCCATACTGACGTAAGAAGGCCACAGAGCTTGCGACAAATGCTTGTATCCCTTCGTGATTAACACTGCCATCGGCGTGGGTGGTCATGGTGTAGAACCCACCGCTATTGACGCGTTTGCCTGTTTCATCAAAGTAACCGCCCGTCTCAGCCCAGCCGCCAACGGAGATCATGGTTTTGACGTGTGGATACTGCTTTTTGTAACGATTCAATAAGTTAAAGTGACCGGTATACGGCAGACTAGGGTCCATTTCGGCACCGGCTTCGCCCGGCCAGGTCATATTGGTTGCCGCATTGCCCTCAGCTTTAGGGTCGCCAATACTGAGCTCATTCTGACTGTTTACATGGGCAAAGGCATAGTTGATGTGGGTGATCTTGTCCCAGGGGATATCATTAACCAGATAGCTTGGCTGATTATTTTTACCATGGCGCCAGCTGGTAAAGTAACCAATCACGCGCCGAGGATGATCAGCACCCATCTTCTCCCGACCTTCACTATCGTATACATCACAATAGGCACTGGTTACGCCGGGCGTGCGATATAGACCGGCCGGTAAACAGTCCAGCTGACTTGTTTGACCGTCCCCAGCTTCTTTGACAATAAAGGTACGGTGGATGGACTCCGACACCAGGCCATGCTCGTCCGTTGCCTGCAAAGTAAACTCATGACGCCCAGCAGATGAAGCAGACCACTCATAATGCGCTTCAGTCAACTCTGTGCGTTTAATCTCTTGACCATTAAGCGTCAGTACCTGAGTTAACCTGTCATTTTCTTTATCATGACTTCGCAATGTGAGGCGAACTGCACTGCCAACTTCCAGTTCACTAGGCAGTTCAGCTGTCAGACGTGACACAGGTGCGGTGTTTTTTTCTTCCGGCGGTACGGCTGTCACCTGCACTGAGCGCTTTGCCGATACCGACTTTGCACCATCGTCATCAATGGCGACTGCATGAAAAACATGCTCACCAACACGCGCCTTCCAGTTGAGCACATAAGGCGCCTGGTCTAGTACCTTAACCAAAACCTCATTGTGATAGACTGAAACCTGCTTGACGACGCCATCGCTGTCGTGTGCACTGAAAACAAACTGAAGCTTTTCACCTTCTGTCACCTTCATATCACTATCCGGCTGCTTCAGGTCAATCACAGGTGATTGGTTGGGTTGCTCATCCCCGTGACAAGCACCCAGTTTGTGCCACTCCTGCCATTGCCCGGAGCGCAGCTTAGGTGATGAGCGATTCCACCAATTTGCCCTGTATGCAACGTTATCTTGTTGCACTTTATGGCCGGACGTATATACCTTTCCAGCCTGCCACTGGGGTATCCCACTACAATCCACTGCCGCACTCGCGTTGTGTGCCGATAATGCCAGCGCTATTGCACTGAGCTTAACAGCTGGCTTTTTCATGTTAATTAGTTGCATAAATGCATCCTCACTGTTTTTATTTTTAACCTGACGTCAATGGAAATGGCATTATTTCCTATCATCGGTGCAGGCGGAGGCAGTGTATCGACACAAAAAAACATAACAAGTAACTAATTAAAAATAATAATCTAGTACATTATTACTTTGATTTATCTCTTGTGAGCACACTGAAATATCAGTAGATCTTTGTTTACTATAAAGATTATTTATTTGTTGCACTTTTATGAATAACAATATATTTGAAACCTTCCCTGGTGGAATTTATTGTTTACAAATGGCACTGGTAAGAACAGACGTAAGGATGGCTAAAATAAAAATACTTAGCACTTTGTGATTGGATTTATCTCATGCATAATTTTTTACGAGGAGAAGGTTGGCTATTTAATTATGCAGATTGAGATCAGAAAGCGTGCGGATCTGCCTACCAGTCTCCACGAAACAAACGATAGAAGATTCTAAGTGAAAAGTCTTTAATGCAGATAGTATCAGATTAAACAAGATGTAAGTGAGGTGTTGACCGGGTCAATCAGGCAAATGACAAGGGCCAGCCGCAAACGGCTGTGCCCTTGCTGGAGGATGTTATTTGCGGCGTCTGCGACGTGTCCATGCCAATGGCAGCGCAAGTAAAGATAACCATCCCAAAGATGCTGACTGACGCTCATACGTTTCCGTTTCAGGCGCAACACACTGCTCCAGCTCCGTGCTACCGGTTTGAGTCAGCACTACAGGCACCACGACAGACTCCAATGCTACATTACCATCCGAGTCCTTGTCAGGGTTGCCAAATGAGTCTAGCTTTGTCACCGTTTTGGCCGCAACTGCATATATCGTGTTGTCATCCGTGATCCGGATCGCTTCAGATACGGTATATGGAAAGTCATCGCTTTTACAAGGCAGTAAGTCATTGATGTTTGTCAGCTTTTCATCACCAATTTTATACATGAAGGCTTCAGTACGAGGGTTAGTAACATTTTTCTCAACCTCGCCTTCACCAACCATATATCCGACATTGTTAATGTCTCTGACACGGGTGTCTGAGCCACTGAAATAAATAGGGAGCTCTACAAACTTTTTATCGTTCATGTCGTAGTAAAACCCAGTCACATCGAATAAGGAGCCCTGGATTTGTCTACCTACATAACCCGCAATCACGTTGCTGTCATTGATATCAAGAGCAAACCCTGACTGATAAAAATCATCATGCTCACGTAAAGTGAAAAACTGACCATCCTGATAATAGCCTGGCTCTTCAAAGGCTTTAAGGCTATCATCGATCCTGATTCTGGATTTACCTATGGCAATCCCCGCCTTGTTGATAGCATAAGCGGAACTATAGAACGGATTATTTTCATCGTCCTTGCGCTCCAAACCAATACCCAGGTCTTTAGTATCAATGACATTGAAATCTTTATCCAAGGTCCATTGGTAAGCTCGCAAATCATAGACCCCACGCCCCTGACGCCAGATACAAGCCGCTTCAGGCTCGCTTTTGTCATCACAGTTGTCGGTAATCGTGGTTTGGCTGTTTTCGGGTAAGCCTATAGAGGCCTGACCAACGACCAGGTAGTTGCCTTCATCTGTCAACGTAATATCATTCGCGATGCTGTAGCCACCATATTGAGTGAACGGAGGATCCAGAATGATGCGCTTGCCACCCGGAGATATGACTATCCCCCGAGCATGCCAATCACGAACAAAGTAGGTTTTTGCCTCGCTTTCTCCCTCTGGCGTGAAAGTGATCTTTTTAAAAGGCGCTGACCCCCAACCAACCACCGTACCATCAGCGGCAACCGCAGTCAGTGCATTGCTGACTGAGCGTGTTAAACCCGCATAATCAGGCGATTCGACATCAAATATATCAATCAGGTTAACACTGTTACCCGCATATTCGAGCCCAGCCACTGAACTGACCTTTTGAAATTCAGCACTAGCGCCTTGTGCACCAGACGATAAATATCCCAGCATAAACGTGAGTGCTTCGGCGTCTGTTGAGAGCGCGTCACCATTTTGTATATCGTCTAATGTGAAAGAGATGGTTTCGTCTCTATCTTCCAGGAGTCCCTTATAGTTATCGTAGTAACTAGTGATAGAGTTGTCTTGAAAGTCTATGTAGGTGATGTCAACAGGCAAGTTATACAGGTTCGTCACGCGGCCAATGGCGTCGCCGCTTTCATTGACATCGGTAACATAGTGCATTTTGCCAATGTCGCTGGTTGGTAATTCAGTGAGTTTGTACGGTGCGGCAATTGCCTGACCAGATAGGCCGAAAATAATACTGGCGGCCATAAGTGAATATTTCATTTCAATCCTTACTACTGATTCTGTAATGCTTCTAATTCTTCCCAACGCTCAAACGCGGCTTCAAGCTTGGACTCAAGGTCAGCCAAATGGTTCAACGCGGTTTGGGTCGTTTCAGGATCTTGCTTAAAAAACTCCGGTGAGTTCACCAGGTTTTGTTGCTCTTCCAGCTCGTTTTCCAGAGCCTCTACTTTACCCGGCAATGCTTCCAGTTCAAGCTTTAATTTGTAGCTTAACTTGCCAGTTTTGCTTTTATTGGCAGTCTTTTTGTTATCGTTAGCCTGTTGCTTCTCTTTGTCGAGCTTTTCCAACGCTTTTTGCTGCTGCAATCGTTGCGCCCGGTACGCCTCAAAATCACTATAACCACCGACAATCTCAGTGACTCTGCCATCGCCTTCAAATGCCCACACACTGTTACAAGTATTATCAATGAACTCCCGATCGTGGCTAACAATCAGGATTGTTCCCTGATATTGGTTAATGATTTCTTCGAGTAATTCCAGTGTTTCAATATCCAGGTCATTGGTCGGCTCATCCAGCACAAGAACGTTCGAGGGTTTCAGAAACAGCTTAGCTAGCAGCAAACGATTCTTCTCTCCCCCCGACAAAGCCTTCACGGGCGTGCGGGCTCGTGCTGGCGGGAACAAGAAGTCTTGCAGATAACCGAGAACATGACGGCTTCTGCCCCCCATTTGTACTTCCTGTTTACCTTCGGCGACATTGTCCTGAACCGTTTTCTCCTCATCCAGCTTTTCCCGGTACTGGTCAAAATAGGCGACTTCGAGATTAACACCCTGCTTGACCTTACCGTTATCTGGAGCGATATCACCAAAGAGAATTTTAAGTAGCGTCGTTTTACCTACTCCGTTGGGACCAATTAAGCCAACCCGATCGCCGCGCATCACCAAGGTCGAGAATTCTTCGACTATGCGCTTTTCTTTGAAAGCATGGCCAATGTGTTGCGCCTCAAATACCAATTTGCCTGAACGCTCGGCTGATTCAATATTAAAGTCAGTCTTCCCGACTTGCTCAATACGTTGCTTGCGCTCTACCCGCAATGCTTTGAGGGCTCTGACCCGGCCCTCATTTCGCGTACGTCGGGCTTTTATCCCTTGCCGTATCCAGGCTTCTTCCTCAGCAAGCTTTTTATCGAACAGTGCATTTTGCGCTTCTTCTACTTTAAGGTCATGCGCCTTTTGCTCCAGGTACTTAGCATAATCGCCTGGATATGAAATAAGCTTACCGCGGTCCAGATCAAGAATACGAGTCGCAACACCGCGGATAAATGCCCGGTCATGCGATATAAAAACAATCCCGCCTTTAAACTCTTTCAGGAACTGCTCAAGCCATTCAACACTACTCATATCAAGGTGGTTGGTCGGTTCATCCAGCAGTAACAGATCTGGATCGCTCACCAAGGCCTTAGCTAAAGCGACTTTGCGTAGCCAGCCACCAGATAATTTTTCTAGTTTCATATTGGCGCTAAGCTGCAGCTGAGTTAAAACTAGCTTTATACGACTTTCAAACCGCCAGGCATCTTTCGCTTCAATATCGGCGGATAAACGCTCCAAACGACTCAAAAGATTGCTCGAATGATCTGTCTGCAAAGCTTCACTGACGTTGTGATAGTCAATCAGCAGTTGGGCAATATCAGGCAGACCACCGGCTACGTAATCGAATACACTGCCCTGAGCGCCTTTTGGGGGATCTTGCTCTAACCGTGAAACCTTTAAACCCGATACTCGGTTGATTTCTCCATCATCCAGTTGAATCTGGCCATCCAGAACCTTTAACAGAGTAGACTTTCCGGCACCATTACGACCGACAATACAGACCCGTTCCCCGGCTTCAATCACCGCATCGGCTTGGTCTAACAAGGGGTGGGTACCAAAAGCCAGCTGGGCTCTCGCAATTCTGATTAAATCCATCTTACTTTAACAACTCTTTTATATCTTGTTCTGTAAAAGGCCAGAACAAAGCTCTGGCGCTATCTGTTAACTTAAGTACAGGGATTGATGTCTGATACTCCGCCATCAACTGAGGATCGTCCACTATGTCCTTATGTATTACTGCGTCACTGGTGACACACCTAAGCACCAGCTCATAAGCCTGCTCACAAAGGTGACAGCCGTCAGTATAAAATAGTGTGAGTTTAGCCATGGGTGATCAACCAACTGTTGTGGATTTGTTTGTTACGCTTAAAATCCGGCGATAAGGTTTTATCTGAGACATTCTCTGCTTTGAGGCCTAACCCCATCAAACCGACTTCATCCATCTTAAAGCCTCGCTTGTTATTGGAGAACAGCAAAGTACCACCCGGGCTAAGGATTTTCTTCACCCATTCAAGCAACTGGATATGGTCGCGCTGAACGTCAAACACCTCTTTCATACGCTTTGAATTTGAAAAGGTCGGCGGATCGAGGAAAATTAAGTCATATTGCCCTTGTGCGTGCTCCAGCCATTTGAGGCAGTCTGCCTGCTCAAACCTAAAACGAGGGTTTCTAAGCTCATTTAAGGCAAAGTTGTCTTCCGCCCACTTCAGGTAGGTTTTTGACATATCCACCGTTGTTACAGCTTTTGCTCCGCCCAGAGCCGCATGCACTGAGGCACTGCCCGTATAGGCAAACAGATTCAGGACACGTTTGTTCTTCGCGTTTTGCTGAATATAACGTCTGGCGAGTCTGTGATCCAAAAACAAGCCGGTATCAAGATAGTCGAACAAGTTAACCTTAAACTTAGCGCCAAACTCTTCAACGACTTGCACACGGTTTTGTTTACTGAGCGCGTTATATTGCTCCTGGCCTTTTTGTTTTTTACGTACCTTAACTGCAATATTACTGGGGTCGATATCTAAGGTCTCAGCAGTGAGCGTAATAATGTCTTGAAGACGCTTATTTGCAATCTGCTCATCTATTTCTTTCGGAGCAGCATACTCAAACACCACAGCGCTGTCGCCATAGATATCCACCGCGACGTTATACTCTGGAATATCCGCATCATAGACGCGATACGCCTGAACCTGCTCCTTTTTAAGCCAGCTTTTTAAAGACTGCTTGTTCTTTTTCACCCGGTTAGCAAAGGCCCGAGATTGCTCAAAATGCAACGCCCCCGACTGTTCATTTTGTGCCACCTGGCGCTCGTCCATATCATACAGATACAGTGCAACGTCGAGCGGGCCGTTTTTAAACTTATAGCGTTTTTTAGATGACAGCTTCAATGTTTTAAACAGTGCTTCGTCTGTGCCAAGTAACGCCAAAGACCAGTCTTTGTAATGCTTTTTAAAGCGCTCGCCCATGCCTCGATATAGATTGATCAGCTCCGCCATTGACCCTAAACGCTCACCATAAGGTAAGTTACTTAGTAATGTCCCCGGACGCTTAGCAACACATGTCAGTTTACTGGCATCCCCTTCGCTAAAGCGAATGATGTCCTCCAGTCCAGCTCGCTTCGCATTTCCTCTGGCGGTATCCAAGACCTGGACATCAATATCCTGACCAATGATCCACAAGGGCTTTTCCAGTTGAGCCTGTTTTAACTCAGTTTTCAGTTCCTTAAATTTAGCATCACGAAAACCGGGTAAGCGCTTGAAGGCAAAATCTTTGTTCAGATTGGCAGGGATGTTCAGTGCCATACTAGCTGCTTCAATCAGTAAAGTGCCTGAACCACAGCACGGATCAAACAGAGGTTTTGATGTATCGCTCAGCCAACCACTGCGCTGCACCAAAGCGGCAGCCAAGTTTTCACGGATAGGTGCTCTACCCTGTTTAGTGCGATAACCTCTGTCCGACAGACGCGGACCGGAATAATCGATATAAAGCGCAATCTTTTGCTTATTGAGCTTTGCGATAACACGAACATTGGCATCTTGCTTATCGACTGATGGACGCTGTTCATAAAGGTCCTGAAAATAATCAACAATGGCATCTTTAATCACTAGGCCAGAAAATTGCGTGTTTTTCAGTTCACGGTTAGTACCGTTAAATTCAATCGCAAACGTCTGCTTTGGACCAAACCACTCTTGCCAGCCCTGAAAGCGAGCAAATTTATATAAGTCATCTTTGTTGTTGATGTTTTCATGCTCATCAATCAGCATCATCACACGCGTTGCGAAGCGTGTCGTCATACAGAATTTCTGAACTGCCAGGCTATCCGCGGTAAAACGAACTGAGCCAACAGTTTGTTTGACGACTTCAAGCCCCTGAGACTGAAGCTCTTCAAGCAAAAGGTTTTCAATACCGATAGACGTTAAGGCGATAAACTGCAATGTAAATACTCAATAATTTCAATTGCAGCGAGTATAACACAGCAAGCAGCAGACTGGGATATCAGAGTGGATGTGCGCACTGTCGCCTCATAAAGGTGACGAGCATCACTATCAGGTATCAGGCAGTTTGGGTTAACTTATGTGCTTGGATCAGAGGGTGTATTCGGTCGTTCAGAACTTTAATGGCCTGAAACTGCTCCAGTTCAATGTTCTCATCCAGCATAAACCCGTGAGTAAGATTGATGCACAGACTACTCTCGTGATTGTGATCCACAATCAAAAATTCACCGAGCTGGCACTTCGAGTGCAATGTGATAACCGCGTCCACTAGAGGCTGACCACCCGTATAGTTTTTAAAAAACCAGCTTTTAGCTTGCACGGGAAGTAAATGAAATTTAGCCGCCGTCGCATTTAGCGCGATTTGGCAACACTGAGGCTCGGACCATACTTTAAATCCAAGTAAATAGTCGTACACATTTCGATAGAAAGCGGCTTCATCAACACTTAAATCGACACTGTGTAGAGAATCTTCCGTAAGTTGTCTTAGACGATACGGCGTACACAACTGAAGGTCATCGCCCAAGTCCACAAGCAGTCTGTTTCTGTGGCTACATCTTATCCAACGCCACTCTTTGGATGCTTGCAAAACTGACCTCCTGATATCAATGTGTTACGTATTTAAGACTTGATCAGAAGTATATCGCGAATTATCACAGTGTAAAAATTTTTGTAATAACAAATTGTTTTAGATCTTTTCGCTATATGAATGATCTTTATAAGGAAAAAACGATCTTTTACGCGAAGAAAAGATCGTTTTTCAAATTAGCTCGGAATTCGCCTATGTATTACAGAATAATTACAAATGATTTCATGAGCTTATAAAACAGCCTGTTAGATCTCAGTGAGGATCTTTTTGATCAACTGAGGTCCTTCATAGATAAAGCCTGTATAAACCTGCACTAAATCAGCGCCTGCATTGAGCTTTTCTTTTGCCGCTGCTGCGCTGTCGATCCCGCCAACACCTATTATAGGCAGCTTGCCTTCTGTCATTCGTTTTAACTCACTAACGACTTGTGTGGATTTTTCACGTACCGGGCGACCCGATAAACCACCTGCTTCTTCGGCGTGCTCTAGCCCTTTAACGGCTTCTCTCGATAAGGTCGTATTAGTTGCAATTACGCCATCAATACGATTGTTGACTAATGACTCGGCAATTTGCTGTAATTGCACGGCGTCCACATCTGGGGCAATTTTTACCAGCATAGGTACAGACTTTTTATGCTTCTCAATCAAATCGACCTGTTCATTTTTCAGACTTTGTAACAAGTCATCTAACGCTTCACCGTACTGTAAATCCCTTAATCCAGGCGTATTAGGCGAGGAAATATTGACTGTGATATATGACGCGTGCTCGAATACTTTGCGCATACAATGGATATAGTCGTCTTTACCCTGCTCGTTTGGCGTGTCTTTGTTTTTACCAATATTGATACCCAGGATCCCCTGATATCTTGCTGCTTTGACATTCGCAACCAGATTATCAACCCCCTTGTTATTAAAGCCCATGCGGTTAATGATGGCATTGGCTTCTGGCAAACGAAATATGCGTGGCTTGTCATTACCGACCTGAGGTCTGGGTGTAACCGTACCCACTTCAATAAAGCCGAAACCCATCTGGCTGAACGCATCAATACATTCCGCATTTTTATCGAGTCCCGCAGCTAACCCAACTGGGTTGTCGAATTCCAGACCAAGGAAGTTAACCGGCTTCTTTGGAAGTGACTGTGACCAGGCCATACTTAATGGGGTATTCGCGAAGCGACGTAAATTTCCGAGCGCAAAATCATGAGCCCACTCGGCATCTTTACTGAACATATAGCGACGCGCTAAATCATAAAACATTGAGACTCCTTAAGTTCCTAGTAACGTATGACACCAATCAGCATTTATGCATATCTACTTTGATGGATAAAAACCTGCCGAATACTATATTAAAAGTTTCTATTTAATACACCAAACAGACCATTTTTCCAGCTAATCGCCAAGGTTTTCTTGCCACAAATTGGTCGTTCAATGCTGCGACTTGGTATCAATTTCAAATCTGGGATAAAAAAATACCCCAGCAAAGCCGGGGTATTTTAACGAGTTATTTTCTATTTGGAAGTATCACAGTTGTGACTCAACAGCATTAGCTCACGTAATGCCACTGAGAACTTCGCAAAATCATGACTTTGCGACGTCTTGAACTCCGCCAGCATCTGCTGCCAACGCAGCAATAAGGTAGACTGGTTTTCCATCCACTGATTTATCAGTGAATCGACATCGTGGTCATCTCCTTCAAAGCTGTTCAATACAACTTCAGACAGGGCGCGTTGCTGCCAGTCCAGCTCTTCACGGTAAGATGCACGCGCCAGAGCCTGCCAGTGATTAGCAACTGGTTGTGCAGTGATCTGATCCAGGAACCAGTGCAGACCCATATTCGCGCCTAGTTTGAAGTAAGTGTTAGACACGACATCAATCGCGCGACCTGAGCTTGCAGCCACTTCTGCCAGATCCATTACAGAGAACAGACTAGACAGAGAAACAATGCGCATAGCAATTTGCTCTGGTACGCCTTGTGCGACAAGTGCATCAGATTTCTCTGCCAGGCGAGCGCTTTCTTCTGCAACCATGTAGCTATTCAGGTTTTTGCTCAGATCTGCAAAGGTCGGCGCAAAGAACGCGATGGTTTGCTCAATTGTCATACCTTTGTTGCGGTGACGCAGGAACCAACGCGTTGTGCGACGTACAGTGCGGCGCAGCTGGTACAACATTTCAGTCTGAACTGCTGATGGAATATGGTTATCCAGTGCTGCAATTGACTGCCAGGTATCCTTCATTTCAAAAATTTCGCTGGCAATTGAGTAGCACAGCGCAATTTCCGCTTCCGTTGCACCCGTTTCTTCGTGCATACGGACCATGAAGTTCAGACCCATGTCGTTGACTATGTTGTTGGCCAGTTTAGTTGCAATAATTTCTTTACGCAGTGGATGGTTATCCATCGCCGTATTAAAGCGCTCACGCAGTGGCACCGGGAATGAATTCACTAACAGCTGACGGTAGTACGGGTTTTCTGAAATTTCATCAGCAACCAACGATTCTTTCAACACCATCTTAGAGTAAGAAACCAATACAGATAGCTCTGGACGAGTCAGGTCAGAACCTGCCGCAGCGCGCTCTGCCAATTCTTCATCTGTTGGTAAGAACTCGATAGTACGATCTAGTTTGCCCTCTTTCTCCAGCGCATGGATAAAGCGGATCTTCTCTTTCAGTGTTGCCGGACCCTTGGACTTAGTGATAGACAGGGTATGTGTTTGACGGTAACAGTCTGCCAATACCAGTTCAGACACTTCGTCCGTCATGGCATACAGTAATTCATCACGCTGTTTCTTGGTCAGATCACCTTCCGCTACCAGACCGTTCAACAGGATCTTGATGTTTACTTCGTTATCCGAACACGCCACACCACCTACGTTATCGATGAAGTCGGTGTTAATGCGTCCGCCCTTCTCTGCAAACTCGATACGACCCAGTTGCGTTGCACCCAGGTTACCACCTTCACCAAAGATCTTAGCACCTAACTCTGAACCATCGATACGTAAGCCGTCGTTCGCACGGTCGCCTACGTCAGCATTGGATTCAGACTTAGCTTTAATGTAAGTACCGATACCACCGTTCCACAACAGATCAGCGGGCATCTTAAGCAAGGCTTTGATTAACTCGTTGGGCGTCATGCTGGCTTTTTTGGTACCAAGCATCTTTTTCATTTCAGCCGTCAAGTTGATTGACTTGGCCGCACGCGAGAATACTCCGCCCCCTTCTGAGATCAGCTCTTTGTTGTAATCTTCCCAGCTTGAACGAGGCAGATTAAACAAGCGCTCACGCTCTACATACGAGCTGGCTGCATCTGGATTTGGGTCGATGAAAATGTGCATGTGGTTAAAGGCTGCCTGCAGGCGAATGTGCTTAGACAGCAACATACCATTACCAAATACGTCACCACCCATGTCACCAATAGCAACCGCGGTAAAGTCTGTAGTCTGGCAGTCAATGTCCATTTCACGGAAATGACGTTTAACCGACTCCCAGGCACCTTTGGCTGTAATACCCATTTTCTTGTGGTCATAACCAATTGAACCACCAGAGGCAAATGCATCACCCAACCAGAAGTTGTATTCTTCAGCGATGCCATTAGCAATATCAGAGAAAGTCGCAGTACCTTTGTCGGCGGCTACAACCAGATACGGGTCGTCTTCGTCATGACGGACAACGTCGACCGGTGGTACGATTTCACCGTGGATAATGTTGTCTGTGATATCCAACAGACCACGGATGAACATCTTGTAGCATTCCTGCCCTTCTTTAAAGAAGCCTTCACGGTCATTAGGCAGTT
The DNA here is from genome assembly GCF_005887115.1 of Pseudoalteromonas rubra. GTDB lineage: Bacteria > Pseudomonadota > Gammaproteobacteria > Enterobacterales > Alteromonadaceae > Pseudoalteromonas > Pseudoalteromonas rubra_F. The sequence continues at coordinate 45,490 of NZ_PNCJ01000030.1, forward strand.
GTTTACATACAAATCCACCTTTTGAGCCAACAGGAACAATTACCGTGTTTTTAACCTGCTGAGCTTTAACCAGGCCCAAAACCTCAGTACGGAAATCTTCACGACGGTCAGACCAGCGAAGGCCACCACGAGCTACTTTACCACCACGTAAGTGCACACCTTCTACGCGCGGTGAGTAGACGAAGATTTCAAAAGCCGGTAACGGAAGCGGCATATCTGGGATAGCATGCGGGTTAATCTTAAATGAAATATATGATTTGTTCGCGCCATCCGCTTCTTTCTGATAGAAGTTAGTACGTAGTGTTGCATTGATCATGTCAACATACATACGAATGATACGGTCATCATCGAGGTTCGCAACGTTTTCCAGTTCCAGGTAGATCTTCTCGATCAGCTTATCCAGCGTCTTTTGTGCCGCTTTCTTCGCTGGGGAGAATTTCTTCACAAACAACTCAACAATCTGCGCCGCAATATGAGGATAGTGCTCAAAGGTATTTTCGATATAAGATTGCGAGAATGTCACACCGATCTGACGCATATATTTAGCGTATGCTCGCAAAATAGACGCTTCACGGCCTGTCATGCCACCCAACAATACCATGCGGTTAAAACCATCGCTTTCCAGACGATTATTCCACACGTTTGTCAATGCTGCGCGAAAACGTGCAGATACTTTATCGAAGTCAGCAATGCCTTTTGAGTCGATCATCATAGAGAAATCCATGATCCAGTTTACTTGACCATCACTGCTCTTGATTGCATAAGGCGTTTCACCAATGACGCGCAGGCCAAAGTTTTCCAACATAGGCATAACATCAGACAGGTGAATTGGTACATCTTTGTGGAACAGGCTCAGACGAACGATTTCGCTGTTTGCTTCTTCCTGAGGACGATAGAAAAGCATTTCCAGCTTTTTCTCATCGCTCAATTGTTCCAGCTTCTCGATGTCAACTACAGCTGCACTAGGCAATACCTGGTCTTTGTATGAGTGTGGAAACGCGTTAGCATATTTACGGTTTAGCTCGTTACCGCGGGTTTCACCATTGCTGCCAAGTAATGCAGACTGTAGTTTATCTTCCCAAGTGCGAGCGGCTTCTGCCAGGTTGTTTTCGATGTCTTTCACGTTGTACTTAATACTGTTATCTGCCACACGCACGATGTAATGCGTTCTCGCCAGTGTGGACTCTGAGAAAAAGGTCGTAAACTCAACTTTTTCATTGGACTTAAATGCATCTGCCAATAGCTTTTGAGTTTCACGACGTAGTGCCGTGTTATAGCGCTCACGTGGTACGTAAACCATACAAGAGAAGAAGCGCCCGTAAACATCACGACGAACGAACAGACGACACATGTCGCGTTCCTGAATTTGTAACACGCCGGTCGCAACTTCTAATAGCTCGGCTTCACGCGCCTGAACTAACTCGTCGCGAGGATACGTTTCAAGCAAGTTCAGTACGGCCTTATAAGCGTGTGTGCCCTCTGCAAAATCACATTGCTCCATAATGCGCTGGATCTTGCTCTTGAGGACAGGTACATCTGCCGCACTATTGTTGTAGAAGCTCGATGAGAACAAGCCAATGAAGCGATCTTCGCCGATCACATTGCCCTGCTCATCAAAACGTTTGATACCAACATAATCAATATAGGCCGGACGGTGAACACGAGACAGAGAGTTAGTCTTAGTCAAAATCAGCAGGTTTTTGCTACGTGCTTCTTTACGGGCAACTTCTGGCAGCTCAGAAAGCAAGCGACCGCCATCGTGGCTGGAGTTTTTCATCAAACCCAGGCTGGTGTCTGGCACTGCGCGCAGTTCGTGGTCACCTTGTACAGGCACCAAGTCGTACTGGCGATAGCCCATAAAGGTAAAGTTATCTGAAGATAGCCATTCAAGGAACTCAACCGCTTCATCGACCTCTGCCTGAGAGCAGTCATGGTGACGCGTTGGGATTTCTTTACTGACTGCAACCAGCTTATCGCGAATTGGCTTCCAATCTTCAACGGCCACAGACACGTCTTTCAATACTGATTCCAGTTCTTCAGTGAACTCTTTAATTGCCTTGGCATCGGTCTGACGATCTATCTCAATGAAGAATACCGTTTTGGTCGACGATGATTCTTGATCTGCTTTTAAATTTGATAATGCAGTGATCTTATTATTACCGTCGCGCTTGATTTTAAGCGGGCTATGTAACAGTAAGTGAGACACGATGTTTTTGCGGCTAAGCGCCATGCGTACAGAATCAACCAAAAATGGCATGTCTTTCGCGATGATCTCGACGATCGTGTGAGAGGATTGCCAGCCATCTTTGGCGACTTCAGGGTTGAAAACGCGAATAACCGCATCGTCGTTGGCATTCTTTTCAAGAGAATTCCAAAGACTCAATGCGGCTCCGTATAAGTCACTGTCGTTACGATGTGCCAAGTCCTCTTTAGACATATTGCTGTACAAGGCTTTGGCAAAAGTTTCAACGAGCGACACGTTTTCGGCATGAACTTTTTTGTGGATCAGCTTGGTGACGTTATCCAGGATAACCGATGCTGGACCTTCATTTTGTGTCATTATGTGTTCCTTAATCTATACCACCTTTGAACGGTAGATTATTTGTACAGCCATTTATTAGCGTGGAGTCATGTGAATTTTAACCTTTCTGGCGCTAATAAAAAGCCTTTTCGACGAAAACATTATAGCCTTTTCAGCCGGTTGGTCAGATATTCACTAAATATAGATATAAATGGCCGAAACCGGCCATTTATAAGCACTTTTATTCACACTTTTTTTTCTGGTCTGTCCAGATTAAGGTTCCTATTGCAGGTAATAATAAAACCGCACCCAACATATTAACCAGGAACATAAAGGTTAATAATATCCCCATATCTACCTGGAACTTGAGCGCCGAGAAAATCCAAGTGCTGACACCTATCGCTAATGTGATCCCGGTGAACAACACTGCACTGCCTCGTTCAGCCAATGCATTACGATACGCATGTGAAAGTGGCATACCCTGTTTGAGCTGTGTCATCATGGAGGACAGGATATAGATACCATAGTCAACGCCAATACCTACTCCCAATGCAATTACTGGTAAGGTAGATACCGTCAGGCCGATTTCCAGTTTGACCATCAGCGCTTGTGCCAGAGTCGATACTATATACAAAGGCAATACGACGGCGATAGTCGCACGTATACTTCTGAAACTAATTAGACACAGTATAATCACCGCACCGTAAACGTAGATCATCATAGGCAGCTGCGCCGCCGATACCGATTCGTTAGTTGCAGCCATTACACCAATAGGACCAGATGCAAGTTTAAATTGTACTAAGTCTGTGCCCTCTTCCTTAGCAAAGGCTTTTATTTGAGACACCACATTATCTATCGTTTGGGCCTTGTGATCGGCCATGAAAATGATAATAGGCATGACTGAACAATCACCATTAAGCAGGCCGGTACTCGTTTCTACACGAGAGGTAGCCTGTACCAGAGATGCGCTATTACGTGGTAGAGTTTGCCATTTCAGATTACCCTCATTGTAACCCGCGTTGACGGACTGCGCGACTGAGCTCAAAGACACAGCTGACTGAACACCTGGTAAGTTCTCTACACGCCATTGGAAACGACTGATCCTATCCATTGTATCATGCTCGGTACAAGCAGCAGGATACGCCTCAACAAGTACTTTAAGGATGTCAGATGAGATTGCGTAACGATCAGAGATCAGGAAAGTATCTTGATTGTAACGTGCATCTTCATGCAGTGCCGGCGCTCCGGCATGTAGATCACCAATTTGCATATGCTGAGATTGCCAGTAGCCCAGACCAAACAGGACCGCACTCACCAGCAAAATAACACGTGCAACACGTTTATCAGTGGTTTTGACTAAGGCTTCACGCATTGCTGTAAATAATCGGTGGCTTAGAGAATTGCCATCATCTACGCGGTGAATTTTGCTGGAATTATAGTAAGAAGCAAGAACTGGCAACAAGATGAGGTTAGTGAAAATGATCACTGCCACACCGAGACTCGCGGTGATGGCCAGCTCACGAATTATACCGATGTCAATCGCGAGCAAGGTCAAAAACCCCACTGTGTCTGATAACAAAGCGATACCGCCGGGGATTAACAAGGCTTTAAAACTCGCTTCTGCAGCAACTTTACTGCTAACACCTTCCGCAACTTTTTTACCAATCGCGTTGATCATTTGCACACCGTGGCTTACCCCAATTGCAAAAACAAGGAAAGGCACCAGAATAGACATTGGGTCCAGACCAAACCCTAATACAGTGAGCAGACCCATTTGCCAGACAACCGCTATTAAGGAGCACATAATAGGCAAAAGCGTTAACTTAAAGCTCTTACAGAATAGCCACACCATCACGAAGGTGAACAGAATCGCGACTGCAAAAAACAGTACAACGCCTTTAGCCCCATCAGCGATATCACCTGCCATCTTGGCAAAGCCAATAATATGGATAGAAACTTTATCTGTGCTCAGTGGCGCGCGAATTTCACTTTCCAGCTTCTTAGCAAACGTCAATGTATCGAGCTTTTCCTGCGTTTGTGGGTCAATTTCCATTAACTGGGCTGTCACCATCGCGCAGGAATAATCACTGGCCACCATACGACCAACGACCTTGGCTTTTTCTATGTTTTGTTTAACAACTGCGAGACCCGCCTCGTCAGCCGTAAAATTGGCTGGAATAATGGGCCCGCCGGCAAAGCCATCTTCTACAACCTCAACAAATCGCGCGCTGGGCGCGAAAATTGAGTTCACGAGAGGGCGATTGACCCCGGGAATAAAATACAGTTGATCATGAACTGCTTTTAACTGAGTAAAAAATTCTGGGTTAAAGATATCGCCATCTGCGTCACACACCGAAATAAGGATGCTGTTCGCTCCGCCAAATTGCTTTTCATGCTTGAGGTATACTTTCATATACTCATGATTTAACGGAATGTTTTTATTAAAAGAAGCATCTAGTTGGATTTGAGTTGCGCGATAACCCAAAAACAAAGTGGCCACAATGAACATAAAGATCATCGCAACTCTGTGTCTGAACACAACGTATACTAGTTGGTTTAACAATGACTGCATTAGTGTTTAGCCTCTACTATCTGGATCCCTTGTTCAGTCGCCAAAACCAGTTTTCCATTGAACAAAACGCCAGCCATAATGGATTTGCCATTTTTAAGCTGCTCACTGGACAATTCATCTTGCATTCGATTAAAAATCACACCACTATTTGCGAAGAGGTACTGCCGCTTCCCAACAGACAAAACCTGGTTGATGGTTGCGGTTTTGTTTAGTGCCAATCGATTAAACGAAGTAAGTTCAGGGTTTGAAATAAACGCGTTTCCACGCAGCCCGGCTGCGAGGATACGGCCATCAGACGTTTTATTTACTGAAAACAGCGAGCCTGCATAAAAACTTGGTATTTTCTGCCAGCTTTCACCGGCGTCTTTGCTGATGGCAAATAGTCCCATTTCACCAGTCAGATAGTAGTCTGAACCATCAATCATAAGAGAGTTAAAATGAGGTAAAATGAAGGCTGTTTCGTCTTCATAAGCGACAGGGTCGTCTTCTTTTAGTTCGGCCAGATAGTCGATGTCATCCGGGTGGACGAAGGCATCAATAAAACGTTTTTGCCAATTCTTACCGCCGTCTGTGGTCTCATACATCATGCCATAGGCGCCCACAGCATAGCCAATTTGCTCATTGGCAAAGGTAATATCCAGGCACGGCTTTTCAATGTCAGGTAAATGTTGCTGGATCTGCCAGCTCTGACCACCGTCCTCAGTGCTCAGAATTGTTGCGTCATGACCACACGCCCAGCCTCTGTTTTCACTTGCAAAGGTCACTGCTGTTAACAAGCTTTGCACAGGAACCTGAGCTTGTTGCCATTGACTCCCATCGCGGCTTGTAACAATCGTGCCATGTTTTCCAACGGCAACGAGCCGGGAGCCTGTAAAGCTAATATCTGTTAGTAATGTGCGCTGTGGATGTGCCACCATTAGTGCATCAGAAGCTGCGACTACTGCATCACTTTGCATTGCCAGAGCAGCAATCGTGGTTGCGACTAACTTCTTAATCATGATGAATACTCGATAATTAATGTGAGAGAGAATAGGAAGTGCATGTTCAGGAGCCACTACCGTGGCTCCTGAGGAGTTGTGCATTGCCAGCACTCGCCGGCAGCTGCGCTTATCGTCTACCCTCGCGGCGTAAAGCGCTTTGTGTAAATTCATTGTCCTGGAAAGACTGACTGAAATCATACATGCTTTCTTCATTATCCAGGCCGATTGCCAGGTAACGACGAGAGTTGAGATCATGATAGACGTCTAACGTACTCCAGTGTGTAGGAACTTCATAGTAGTTCAAACCGTGTGCCATCGCCACGCGATACATTTGGTCACGGTTATCGTACAGATCAGCGATATGGATTTGCCAGCTGTCTTCATCAATATAGAATACTCGCTTCTTATAGATGTGACGTGTACCTTCTTTGAGGTTTGCTTCGACCACCCAGACACGGTGCTTTTCATAGCGAACATGCTCTGGATTTACGTGACCGGCCATCAAAATATCATCATACTTTAGCTTGTCACTGTGAAGCTTATAGCTGTTATACGGAATATAAAGTTCCTGCTTTCCTTTTAATGTCCAGTTGTAACGGTTTGGCGAGCCATTGAACATATCGAAATCGTCTGTCGTACGTAGGCTGTCTGACGCAGTTCCTGGTGCATCATATGCTACATTTGGTGCACGACGAACTCGGCGTTGGCCCGTGTTGTATGTCCAGGCCTGACGAGGTGTCAGGATCTGGTCCATCGTTTCATGCACCAATAAAGCAGTACCAGCAAGACGTGCAGGCTCAGTGACCTTTTGCTTAAACTTAAACAGAACATTAGACTCTTTTAGCTCTTCAGGCGTCACTTCCGGGCTGGAATACTTTACCAGTAGCTTTTCATCAAAGCCGATGATGTTGTATGCACCCGAAGCCGTTGGCATTGCCTGCCCGCCGAAGCGTGCAATCGATAAACCGCGATAGCGTAGCAAGTGGTTCCAGATTGCCTCTAGGCCATTCTTAGGGATAGGGAATGGAATACCAATGGCGGTGTCTTTGATACCGTTACCATCTTCGATCAGCTGTGCTGTTGCTGCATATTTTTTGGTTGCATCGTAAACAAACTGAGGATAAGCAGCACTACGTCGAGTTGGGTAGATGTGCATCTTAAAGGTATCCGGGTAAGTTTCAAACAAAGCAACCTGCCCCGGGCTCAGCTTATCTTTGTGCTTGTCCAGATTGGTTTTATCAATCGTAAACAATACTTTGTCGTCTGCGAACGGGTCTGGGTGGTGCATGCCCACTTTATATCCCGCAGGTGGCTTAGTAATACCACCTGTCCATGCCGGAATACTACCGTCTGCGTTACCCGCTTTTTCCGCCCCAATTGGCGTCAGGTCAGCGCCCAGGCGCGCAATTTCTTCTGGGGTCATTTTTGCAAATGCCCCCGGTGCTGCCATCATTGTTATAATTGTCGCAGCAAGCATAGTAGGTTTTCTAAACATATTGAAAGCCCTTAAATTGAATACTTGATATTAAATGAAACAAAGTCACGGTCTGAGAATGTATTGGTCTTACCACCACCCCAGAATGCGTTATAACCAAAGTCAAATGACCAGGCATTTTGATAACTGAAGTTTAGCGTCATGCCCAGTGATTTACGGTCCTCAACAAACAAGAACATTGGGTCTGGCGTGATACCGTTAACATCGTGAGAAAACACAATGCGCGGCGACACATTGACACCGGCAAACAAGTTGTTGTATTCGCCTTTAGCAATAAGTCGATAACCCCAGGCAGATGCCGTTGGGAATGGATTCACCTCAGGACCATTTGAAATCGCCTTATGGAGCAAGTCATACTCGTATTTCTTGACTCCTTCGATTGTGCCGCTTCGACCAGTTCCGGCAACATTCAAACGTAACTCATCATAACTCGGCATATCTTTAATGGTTACACCACCTACTTCACCAACCAATGCCCAACTATCCGCCCCCAAAGAAGGGCCGAACAAATGTGTAGCGGTAAACTGTAGTTGCATGGTGTCTTTCAATATATAGCCCTGTGCAATTTCGCCAGGATTAACATAAGCGGTTTGGTCGCCCTGACTCAACTGAGACAGGCCTGAAACATCTTCGCGTATGCCAGCCAATGCAAGCTGCTCCAACATACCCGCATAAAGTAGCTCTACATCATCGATCTGAAGCGGCTCGTCCTGACGATATGCAAATTCACCAGAAAACGCCGTCTCACCGATAGCGGTATTAAAGCTCAAACCGTATAGTTTGATATCTTCAGGATATTCGATCAGGCCCTGAGTAAAGGCATTCAGATTAGTGAAATTCTCAGCATCGAGCGTATTGTTTTTAATGTAGTCGAGATCAGCAGCAATAGCCTGAGCAGTGAAATCAGACGCTTTACCAGAAATCAGCGGTCGACGCGCATGATAATTAATGTAGTAAAGGGCAAACTCAGTATCATTTAGTTCAGGCGCAAACATGCCTAAACGGATACCAAACTGACCACTGTCTTTTGGCTCTTTCTTACCGTTATGACCTTTACCCTTAAGAGCTACTTTGGTTGGATAAGCCAGGTACATCGACGTTAATTGAGAAATAGCTTCTTCACTTTTCAGTACATTTTCGTCAGTAACATCCAAGCCTTGAGCTGCTAATGCCCCCATCCAGTTTGTATGCAAGTTATTAAGCGCTTCCGTCAGGTGAGCCAAATCAATATCAGGGTTAGCGGTAAAACCGAGCTGAATATTCTGGTTGTAGCCATTTTCAGAAGCAAAGTCGTTTGTAGAGAAATAACTGCCCGTCGCCGGAAGACGCGTTTCATGCCACTCATACTGGTAAAACGCTTCAAGCGTCACATTGTCTGTCAAGCCCAGAGACGCCCACAGCATGCCAACAGGAATGAAGGCTTCTTTAAGTTCCGCACCAGGCGCTTTTAAACGATCAATATCAACAGGGTTTACGTTAATGCCGTGACTGATCAGGGTACTTTCACCCCAGTTGACAACCTGACGACCCAGCCTTACGGACAACGGGTTTTGACCACCATTGAGATCAAAATCAGCCCAGACGAATGCATCTAACAAACGAAAGTCTGAACACACTTGCTCCTTGGTATTGTCATCCGCGCAGGGATCCACTTTTTGACCTGATACTGGGTTGGTGTATGCAAAATCACCGTCTTCCATTGCGAAATCTTTGAAATACATGAAGCGAGAGAAGAAACCGTAGTTGTCCTTCGTAATGCCAAGTTCATGTGTCCCTTTTAGCAACTGAGAAAACGTGTCACCTGCGTCGAAGTTTAAATCGCCTGCATCACCGTTATTTGAGTATGCACCCTGCTGCGACCAGATCTGAGAAGATGAGTAAATGGTGTTGCCTAAAGAGGCGTTATAACCGGTCCAGTTGTAGCGTGGATGATTACTTTTACCAATATGGTCAAAATCGCGATCTTCTACACGAATACTCTGACCATAAGAAAACGTAGAATCAAAGGTTACATCAAAATCACCAACTTGGAACGTGGCGGCTTGCGCAGCAGTGCCAGCGACACCAAGACATGCTGCACTTAGGCCCAGCATTATCTTGTTCTTCACAAAGCGCGATGTTTTTATCATTATTTCTCCCCCCTTTGGCGGGTAATTCTTATCAAGTTATTGTTTTTTGTTGTCGTAACGATAGAAGCGATAGCTTTAAATTACAAATAATACGCGTCTGATCGGTGCATTTTTATCTCATTGGAGCGCATTTCACTCATGGTAAGACGTCCTACCAGAGTAGTTATAACACGTAATTTAAGTTTAAAACAAACCGATTTAACAAAAATACTTTATGTCTCGTCGCATAATTGTCATCAAACTACTTTTTCCAACGCTACGAAGCGGTTATTTTCATCAAGCAGTAAACGAAAGCGCCCACGGACCCCTAAACTTGAGACATGCCGACGGATATGATGCGCGGGAAAGCGGATCCGCTTCCCACCATCCTCAACGACCTGTATAAACTCAACGTGTCCATGGTAATACGCCATACACTGTTCATGGCTCAAATCCATGTAAAAGTAATACTCATGCATTGTGTGGATAAAAACCTTTACATATCACAACTAAAAGCGCCGTTAGTTCAGCGCTTTGTCGATTTTTTCGTACAAGTCATCACTCAATTCAGGCAATCGTGCTAATTTCTCTAACTGTGCTTTCATCAGGCCCTGTCGGGTATCATCAAAACGTTTAAAAGACAGTAAGGGAGTGATGATCCTGGCAGCATTTTGCGGGTTTACCTGATTTAGCTCTGCGATTAAATCGCCAAGCAACGCATAGCCCTGGCCATCTTCGCGATGGAAGTGACGCGGATTAGTGCGAGTGAAAGCACCTATGAGTGCTCGCACGCGATTTGGGTTTGCTTTGTCAAAACAGGGATGGGTATAAAGTGACAGAATGTTGTCTATGCAGTTGTCATCGCGTCGACTTGCCTGCAAGGCAAACCATTTGTCCATTACCAACAGATCTGACTGCCACTGTTTATCAAAATCGTCTAACAACAACTGCGTCAGTACGTGCTGGCCATTCACAGCAGCTCTGAGTGCTCCCAGTTTTAATGTCATGTTGTGGCTTTCACTTTGCGCCTGTATCCAGCCTTGGATCTGCGAGTCCGATACTTGAGCAAGATAAAACAAGCATTTGTTTTTCATTGTGCGAATAGCCACAGCTTTAGCGTCAAGGCTACCGTCATCCTGGAGCTTAGAATAGGTTGCACACCAGGCTGGCTTAAGTTGTTCTGCTATTTGGTACTCTACGGTAGAAATAGCCTGGTCCAGCTGTGCGACTGGAACCGGGGTATAGTCTGCACTGAGCGCGTCAAACCCGGGGACGGTAAATAGCTCAGCTAAAATTGATAAATCACCGCTGAGATCATCAAGTAACAGAGTCAGTGCTTGCGTCAAACATTCGGGCAACTGATACTCAGAAAACATCTGTGTGTTTACCAGCGCCTTAATTTCCGCTTTGTAAAGTTGCTGAATGGCTTCCCAACGCGCGTAATCGCTGCTTGCATACTTGGCAATATGGAGCAATTGGTGCTGCTGATAATCGTAACTCAATAAACAAGGTGCTGAGAATCCTTCAAGTAACACAATCACAGGCTCGCTGTCGAGTCCACAGAATACAAAGCTCTGTTGTTTCTCGGTCAACTCTATGACTTTGCCCTGTTTGGCAATCGACTCAGGTACCGTAATGACCTGCCCTTGCTTATCAAGCAGCTCTATAGCAACCGGAATATGCAGTGGGGCTTCTACCGGATCATTATCCGCGTGGCTTTGCGCCAGATGGAGTGTAAACTCCCCTTGTTGTTCATCAAAACTTGTGCGAGCACTGACCTTTGGCGTGCCAACCTGGTTATACCAGAGTTTAAACTGGCTTAAATCTTTACCATTAGCATCACTCATGGCGGCTACAAAGTCATCACAGGTCACAGCCTGTCCATCGTGACGCTCAAAGTAGAGCTTCATACCCTGCTGAAAACCTGCCTCACCCAATATAGTGTGCATCATTCTGATCACTTCAGCGCCTTTGTTATACACAGTGACGGTGTAGAAATTATTCATTTCGATCACTTGCTGTGGTCTGATTGGATGCGCCATAGGCCCCGCGTCCTCAGCAAACTGATGTGTACGGACTGTATTGACGGCATCTATCCGGTTCAGAGCGCGAGAGCCCAGGTCACTACTGAATTCCTGATCACGAAATACCGTAAGACCCTCTTTTAGGCTCAGCTGAAACCAATCCCGACAGGTCACACGGTTACCTGTCCAATTGTGAAAATACTCGTGACCGACAATAGACTCTATGATATGGAAATCCCGATCTGTTGCAGTCTCCTGATTTGCCAGTACACAAGCACTATTGAAAACATTCAGACCTTTGTTCTCCATCGCGCCCATATTGAAGAAGTCGACCGCCACTATCATATAAATATCGAGGTCGTATTCCAGGTCAAAGCGTTGTTCATCCCAGGCCATAGCCTTTTTCAAAGAAGTCATTGCATGCGGTGCTTTGCTCAGATTTCCTTTATCAACGAACAGCTGTAAATCAACTTTACGCCCTGTACGTGTTTCAAAGTGATCCGTCAGTACATCGAAATCCCCTGCCACTAAAGCAAAAAGATAAGAAGGCTTTTTAAAGGGATCTTCCCAGCACACATAATGACGGCCATCTGATAATTCGCCACTGTCTACCTTGTTACCGTTTGATAGAAGATACGGCATTTGTTTAGGGCCAATTATTTTTACATTGTAGGTCGTCAGTACGTCAGGACGATCCAGGAAGTAAGTTATCTTACGAAACCCCTCAGCCTCACATTGCGTGCAATAAGCGCCATCTGACAGATACAAACCTTCCAGTGATGTGTTTGCTCCCGGTGAAATGGTATTAACAATTTCAATTTCAGCGCGCTTACCCAGCCCGAATAACTCCAGGCCCGTATCGTGTAACCTATAATTGGTGTGCACTTGTCCATCTACATGCACTGAGTTTAATGTCAATTCAACGCCATCTAGCATTACAGAGCTAGCGTCGCCCTGTGCATTTAGTATAAACCGGGCAGTTACCTTAGTATGCTGCGGATCCAGTTCAAACGTTAGGGAGAGGTTTTCAACTGCATGTGTGGGCGGCTGATAATCATGCAGGTATTTGGCCTGAGGTTTTGAGGTCATGACAATTCCTATTATCAATTTACATTTGCTACAGTGCGTGTGGCGCGGCGAGGCAAAATGAAAAAATGAGTACAAATCAATATCTTTATTGTAGAACGGCCTGCGCTGAGGGCAAAGGGATTTATGAATTACAGACGCGCAAAAACGCCTCAAATTAAGTGAGGCGTTTTGTTTAACGTTGTGTATTGCTAATTACGACGCGTTAGCTGGGGTTTCGGCCTGCTGCATTGACTTTGGCTTAATTTTCAAAATCTTAATACCCAGATATGCATAGACTATTGCCAGGAATGGGTTGATCAAGTTGAAGAATGCATAGACGGCATAATCCAGAGGGTTAATCAACAGTACACTTTGCATATAAGCACCACAGGTATTCCAAGGGATAAGTGGACTTGTAATCGTTCCACCATCCTCAAGGGTTCTGGACAGATTGACACTGCGCAGGCCCCGCTGCTTGTATTCTTCTTTAAACATGCGTCCCGGGACTACGATTGCAATGTATTGGTCAGCTGCCACCAGATTAGTACCAAAACACGTTGCGACGGTTGAAGCGATTAATGAACCTGTGCTTTTCGCAACCTTAAGTATGCTCTTAACAAACAGCTCAAGTAGCCCCGTTTTCTCCATGATAGCGCCAAACATCAAAGCCGTCATGACCAGCCAGGTTGTCGTCAACATGCTTGACATGCCGCCGCCACTAAGCAGATCGTCCATTTTAGCATTACCTGTTTCCAGGCTGAATCCATCAAAGAAAGTAGCCCAAATCAGTTTGAAGTGACTGACCAGCACACCTTCATCAGGGTTGACCTGACTCGCGATTAAATCTCCCTGAAATAATAGCGCCCAGATTGCACCAATCACAGCACCGATAGAGATGGCAGGAAAAGCTGGCATTTTTTTAATCGCCAGTGCAAGTAGAATGATCAGGGGTACCAGATTCACCAGACCAATATTAAAGTTTGTTTCAAGAATTGCAGCGATCTCATCGATTTTGCCGGATTCGCTCGATACATCGGCATTGAAACCCATGATGATAAAGATAATCAGGGCAATGACAAAGCTTGGTACTGTGGTCCACAACATATGCTGAATATGCTCGAACAAGTCACTACCAGCTACCGCAGGCGCCAAATTGGTTGTTTCTGAAAGCGGTGATAATTTGTCACCGAAATAAGCACCGGAGATCACGGCACCGGCGGTAACCACCGGATCAAGTCCAAGACCATTGGCGACACCGAGTAACGCCACACCTATCGTTGCAGCTGTGGTCCAGGAGCTTCCGATGCTCATTGCCACAATGCCGCAGATCAAACAACCCGCAGCATAAAACCAGGAGGGGTGGATTATTTGCAAACCATAGTAGATCAAGGTTGGTACAGTGCCCGAAAGTAGCCAAGTGCCAATTAATGCACCTACCATGAGTAGAATAAGAATCGCACCTAAAGAGATGGTTATCCCTTTAATCATTGCCTCTTCGAGTGTTTTCCAGGTAAAACCATTCTTAAGACCTATCAGCGCGGCTGTAAAGGTAGCAAATAGCAGGGCTATCTGGTTTGGCCCCGAAGAAGAGTTATCGCCATACAGGTATACTGCAGCACCTAATAAGCTGACCAATACCACAATAGGAATAAAGGCATCTAAATAGGATGCTTGTTTTTGTTGTCTCAAACCAGAATACTCCTTCGCACTTAATGGAGTGCTTTATTATTATCTCTGTCGGGTCAGTTCAATGTTAAGCACAACACGTGAATCTGCGCCCAAGACAGCGCCAGGCATATTCCTGCCCGACTATTTTTAATATTGCAGCTGACAATAATAACAAATTTCCCACGCACTGGTAACGAAAAAAGGCGCTCAATGCGCCTTTTCATAGTTTAGCCTTCTGTACGTCTTATTTGCAACCAGAGACTCAGTCACTTGCCTCGTTTTTTGCCAGGCGACCATAGTTGATCATATCTTGTGTGATCAGTGCTGCTTCTTCCAGGTATGGGTCCAGCTCTGCGATGATATCTGGTACATCGTCCAGGTCTTTCACCGGCTCCTGACCTAAGCGCTTAAGGCGCTCATTGGTACGCTTCAGCGCACGCTCGTCACGCTCCTCACGCTCTTTCGTGCGCTCAGCTTCAACCAGAGAAATCGAGATATCGTCTTTTTGGGCTTTATATCGCGCAATGTCGTCGTAAACGTAAGCAAACTCTGGCTCTTTGGCTATTCGCAAACCATGGCGTTCATTCAAGTACGCAATGGTTGGATTTAAATCATCCAACTGTTGATACTTAGCCCTGACAATACTGTCCCAAGGCAGAGCATTATCTTCCTGGCTCTCGCCCCACTCTGCTGGTTCAACCGCAGACGGTAGTAAAATATCCGGAATTACGCCTTTGTTTTGTGTACTGCCGCCATCAATACGATAGAACTTGGCAATAGTATAGGTAATACTGCCTAGCGCGTTGTCGAACAGATCATAGGTTTTTCTGAGGCCTCTATGTTGCTGGACTGTGCCTTTACCAAAAGTCTGTTCGCCAATAACCACAGCACGCCCATAATCCTGCATCGCTGCTGCAAAGATTTCTGAAGCAGACGCACTGTAACGGTCAACCAGTACAGTTAATGGGCCGTTATAATAGGTTACTCCATCACTGTCTTTCTGCGCCTCAACACGGTTGTATGCGGTATGGATCTGGACTATCGGGCCTTTGTCTATAAATAAACCGGACAACTGAGTGGCCTCATACAGGGAGCCACCACCATTCTGTCTGAGGTCAACGATAATCCCATCAACATTTTGTTCTTTAAGCTTTTCAAGCTCTTTTTTCACATCTTTCGACAGATTATTGTAAAAGCTTGGGATCTCTATCACGCCTATTTTGCTGGTGAGATCTGAGTATTTAGCTTCGAATATTTCCGATTTTGCGGCTCTGTCCTCAAGGCGTATCTTATCTCGGACGATCTCAACCACCTTAGGTGCACCGTGAGTATCACTTCCCTTAAGGTACTGCAGCCTTACTTTGGTCCCTTTAGGTCCTTTGATGAGATCAACGACATCATCAAGACGCCAGCCAATCACATCAACAAATTCTTCGCCATCTTGTGCAACACCTACAATGCGGTCATCTGGCTTAATCTTTTCCGTCTTATCAGCTGGACCGCCAGGTACCAGGCTGCGGATGATGGTGTAATCTTCATCGTAACCAAGTACTGCACCGATACCTTCAAGTTCAAGCTCCATATCCATCTTAAACTGTTCGGCCCGACGAGGTGATAAATAAGAAGTGTGGGCTTCGATGCTACGTGCAAAAGCATTCATTACAATTTGAAATGCATCTTCATTGTTGGTCTGTACCAGACGTTTGATGGTATTTTTGTAACGCTTGGTCAGAACTTCTTTGATACCAGCCCAGTCTTTACCTGTCAGTTTTAAGCGCAGCGCATCAGATTTAACACGCTGTCGCCAGTACTCATCCAACTCGGCCTGAGTCGTGGCGAATTGCATGTCTTCTCTGTCAAATACAAATTCGTCTGGTTTATCAAACTTCATTTCTGTATCTAACAGAGAAATTGCATAATTAAAGCGCTCATAGCGACGTTGCATACTGTCGTTGAACATAGCAAAAGCAAAATCGAGCTTGCCCTTTTTTAAAGCGTCGTCGAATTGCTTTTTATAGCCTGAGTACTTGTCAATGTCAGACTGCAGGAAAAGAGACTTGTTGTAATCGAGGTTTTCGATATATCGGTCAAATATCTGCTCCGACAACGCATCGTCTAGCTTAAAGCGCTTATAGTGTTCACGAGTAAATTTACTGGTTACCCTTTTGGTTGCCGTCGCATGCTGGATTTCAGGTTCCAATATGGGAATATCTTTTTCCGTCACCGTCTGTGTTGCAGCTGAACACACGCCAGATACAAACAGTGCGATTACACCAACTAAAGGTAACTTATTACTCATACACGACTCCTTAAAGAATAAACAGGCTTTCTGCTTTGGTTTTAACTTGCATACCTGTCACTAACTCAACATGCACTTCATCTTTGTTGACTTCTGTGATGGTTGCATTGACCAAAGCCTGTCCCAACTTCACTTTAACCTTATTATTTACCTTGACCTCATTTGCTGGCAGAGGTTCAACTTTCCCTGAACTACGACGCTGTTGCTGCTCAGGCTTAGCATTAACTTTAGCGTTTTTATTCCCGTGGCGGTGCTTGTTATCACCACGTGATTTGTAAGATTTTGTGTCACCATCGCGACGACGCTCGCCACGACCATCCTGTCTGGGACGTTGAGGCTTTTTACGTTTAGCCATTTTTGCACGAGATTCTTCCAGTGCTTTTTGCGCATGCTCTACGTGCTCTTGCTCAACCTTTTCAGCATCGTTACCGTCCAAATCAACACGAAACTCATTGTTGATAACGGCTTCTAAATACCGCCAGGAAGAAGTGTACTTACGTAAAGCCTGTCGAACCTGAGTCTTACTGACCTTGTCAGACCCTTCGATTCTGGCAGCAATATCTTTAAATATGCCAACCTTGAGCGGTTTAATACCGTCTTTTTGTTTAAAACACTGAGGAAACTCGGCGTATAAAAAGTCGAGAACCTCTTTGATATCTTTTAGCTTGTTTGTGGTTTCCATGTCTAAACCTATAGTTCAATATTTTCATCAAGAGATGACTGAATGTAATGTGTAACCCAGTCGACGAGTTCATCATACTCGGCTTCGACAAGCGCCAGCTCGCCGCGCAGATGTTCCCATATTCCATTTATAATTAAATCGATTTTCTCACATTCCAGGTCATCGGGAAGCTGATCCCAGGCTACGTGGATAAGCTCATTCAGCGTCTCTGCAACTCGCTCTTCTTCCCCTTCCCAGTCTCCCACATCAAAATTGGAAAACAGGTAGTCCTGAACGTTGAGTAATTCTTTCATTTACAATGTACCTTCAAAGCATTTTACCAGTGCTTCCAGGCCAAGTTTATCTTCATCGTCAAACCTAGCCAAACTCGGGCTATCAATATCCAATACAGCAAACAATTCACCATTTCTCATCACAGGAATGACAATTTCAGAGTTTGATGCAGCATCACAGGCAATATGACCATCAAAACTGTGTACATCTTCGACAAGCTGGGTCGTTAACTCAGCGGCAGCTGTGCCACAGACGCCTTTGCCTAATGGGATTCGAATGCAGGCAGGATTGCCCTGGAAAGGACCTAATACGAGCTCATCTTTACCATCTAATAAGTAAAAGCCAGCCCAATTTATGTCTTCCATTGAGGTAAATAACAGGGCGCTGAGGTTTGCCATATTGGCGATGTAGTTGTGCTCATCGCCAATCAGGGCCTGAGCTTGTAGGCTGAGAGTATCGTAGAACTTTTTCTTCTGCATTGCGGTCATTCAACAAATTTACATAAGAAGTAAAGGTACTCTTTCGTGCAGCTAAATGAAACCTTTTAGACAGAAAAACTATTAAATTAGTGTAAAACAACACCACGCTGTACAAAAAGCCATCAGGCATTCTGAGCATTGCGCCGCAAACTGAACAAAAACAGCCCACCCCCCAGCGCCGCCATCACAGCATTGATTATAAAAACCATACCAGAGCTTGCAACAAACAAGTAGCTAAACAGTGCGCCTCCGAGCATACCCGCAGTCAAAATACCCGAGTAACTTAGTTTATTATGACGTAACAACATCATATAAGCTGGCAAAACAAAAAACGCCATAGACAGGCCAACGATGTGGGCATTGGCTACGGCCGTCATGAGTATTTGAAACAAAATCTTACTCTGGCCACTTATCAACGCATAATAGCCTCCGAGCAGTATGCCAACGATAAGCGGTGATAGTAACGAATATGCCACCGCTTTTGCCACTTGCCTTTTGATCATCTCTTTCACCTTTATAACTTTGCACAGAGATATTCAGTGTTGACGCGAAACACAAGTATCACAAGTCAACTTTGGTCGTATAAGCTTATCTTGCTGCTATCATCGCCCACAGCAGCATGCACAACAGTAATGCAAACAATACGCCCGGCGTCATCAAGGAACGTACGGCCGCCATCGCGAAACCAACTACACGCGCCTGGCGATAAACCACACGCTGAGGCAACTGCCAAGAGGTATTCTCAATTTCATCTTTTAACAATTTTAATCCCTGCGACAGGGTATCAGCACCAAGACGTACCAGGCTGCCCGCTTCCGAATAGGCAACATTGATATCTCCGGCCGGTAATGCTCCCATATTGTCAACAAATGCTCGTGTTATAAAATAAACCCCCAGACCAAGCAGTACAGGCCATGCACTACTCCAAAAGCTTGTCACAGTCAGTTGAGTAGCCCATGCGTCATTGGCTTGTGGTATCAAATAACTCAGCACTGTCACCAATACCAATAATGCGCCGTACGCACCTATCTGAAGTACATCAGGTTGGCCAGTCGCCGTTTTTGGTCGCTTTTGTGCAATCAACTGTAAAAATCGCATCATCAGCCAGGTGGTTCCTATTGCTGTCAGCGGTAGGACTGTTCCCATAAGCAAATCCCGCTCCACGACATCCTTTAGCGCGGCCTTGGCAACCGCACCACTGGTTAGTGGTAACCCGGCCAGTGCGGCGGCGGGTAATGCAGCAGCCAGCCAGCAAACCCAGCGATACTTGTGCCATGTTAACGTGCTATTTATGCCAGCAAAAAGAAACAGTGCAGACTTGGCCAGGCCATGATTGACGGCATACAACACAATTGCAGGCAGCAATAAGGACCACAACTCGGGATATTTCAGCCCAACGCCCACAGCCGCAATCAAAATGCCCATCTGGCTCATCGTTGAGTATGCCAGTAAGGCTTTAGGATTATCCTGTGTAACCCCTACCAGAACACCAAAAAATGCAGCAAACAACCCGAGCACCACGAGCACAGAACCAAAAGTTGCAAAGGCCACCTCACCAAAAGGAATAAATTTAAGCCACCCCAGCAGACCGGCTTTCACCATAACACCGCTTAGCAGTGCACTGGCTGCAACAGGTGCCACCGGGTGGGCCATTGGCAGCCATACGTGCAAGCCAAACAAGCCTGCCTTTACCCCAAACCCGGCAAGTAAAAACCCGATTGCCCAAGCCGGATAAGTTTGCTCCAGATTTCCAGCTGAGGACGGATCAATTGATCCAAATGCCAGACCTGCGAGTCCTGTAAAGAGCAACAGCTCTCCCAGTACAGCCCATTGCATGTATGATTTGCCCGCCTGATGGGCTTCATCCGTATCAAAGTGCACAACCAGGCCGTACGAAGCCAGACTCATCAGGGTGAAGAAGCTGATAAAGCCTGAAATATCCTGGGCCAGCACAAGCCCAAAATTACCGCACATGGCTAGCAGGAAAAACAGGCAGAACCTAACTTTGCGCTCATCAGCTTTGACAAAATTAACGGCAAAAACCGCAGCCAGCAGCCACAGGCAAGCAGCAAGCAGAAAGAAAGTCGATGTCGTATCGTTTAGCGTCAGTACACTGCCAAAAAATAACCAAGGCGTGGTGTTGGTACCTTGTCCAGAAATTGCATAGGCAAGCAGCGCGATACCTGCCGATAAAGGTAAAAACCAGTGTGCTACCTCCTGCATTTGCTTGCGCACCAGCAATAGCGCACACAATAACGGTGCACCAAGCGCCAGCCATATTGCAGGAATTTGTTGCGAACTGGCTGCCAGTATTGATACAAACTCACTGCCATATTCTCGGGCTGCTATCAGCTTCACCCAATTCAGCGGGCTAAACTGAGCATCAGCAAACAAGCCTGCACTGAGCGCCAGAAGTGCAGTCACTATGGGTGGTAGCATGAGCATCCAATGCGTTTCTAGCCGCCCTCTGGGTTTTTCTTTTGGCCAGGCCCCCTGCTGTGGTTTAAACCATGCCGCGTATAAAATAGGCAGAAAGTAGATAGCATTGAGCAAACTACTGATAATAAGTACCCCCAGTACCCAATAAAAGCCTGCCTCAAGTGCACCAGTGCCCAGGTACCATTTTGAAATAAAACCCGCAGCGGGCGGTATACCAATCATGCCCAGCACTGCCAGGCTAAACGCCAACATGGTTAACGGCATTCGTTTCCCGGCCCCATTGATCTGACTAACCTTAGTGACACCCAGTGTTTCTGCAATGCTACCGGCGCAGAAGAACATGGTGATTTTCATCAATCCTTGATGGACCAGGTGTGCAATCCCACCAATTGTCGCGATTGGTCCGGCAATGGCTGTACCGAGTGCAATATAGGAAACCTGACTGACCGTTGAATAAGCCAGCCTGCGTTTAAGATCATCCTGAAATACAGCCCGGGTAGAGCCATAAACAATGGTCACAGAAGCCAACACAGCCAGAATAATGGTCAACCCAAGCTCCTGAGCAAATTCAACTCCATAGACATCATAAACAACCCGCACTATGCCAAATGCACCCGCTTTAACCACGGCAACCGCGTGTAACAATGCACTCACAGGGGCTGGTGCAGCCATGGCAGAAGGTAACCAACCATGTAACGGGAACAATGCCGCTTTTACCCCCAAGCCTATAATTATGAGGGCAAAAATCACTTTCAGGTGCAGTGGGTCTAAATGGGGCATGGACGCGAGGATCCCTGTCGCAGTAAAGTCCAATGACCCAGCCAGAGCTTTTAACCAAACAACACCGGCAAGCAAACTGGCGCCACCGAGCATGGTATAGATCAGATATTTACGCCCTGCCGCCAGCGAGGCCTTATTCCCCTTATGGACTACCAAAGGATAAGTTGTCAGCGTCAGTAACTCATAGAAAATCAAAAAGGTGATTAAGTTACCAGCCAGCGCGACGCCTATGGTTGCGAACACACACAGGCTAAAGAACCCGAAAAAGCGGCTACGATTAGGTGATTGTTCCAGATAGCCAATGGCATAAATCGTCGTTAATAGCCACAAAAAACCGGATAGCGCAACAAACAGCAAAGACAAAGCATCAGCATGAAGAACCAGATCCATGTTGGGCAGCAAGGGCAAACGCGTTTCAAAAACCTGCCCCTGGTACACACCCGATATCATCACTAAGATCAGGCCTACACAGCTGCCGGCCCCAAGAAAGTTCAGGGTTTTTCTAAGTATTGGCTTGTTGTCGCTGACAAAAAATATCGCAACCCCGGATACCAGAGCGCTCAGTAAAATCAATAAAGGCAGAGTACTTTGCCACATCATTCGCCGCCTCCTATCGCTATCAGGTCAATAATCAGGTCAGCATTGAAACCCAGCGCCATAGTACACAGGGCCAACGCCAGGCCGCTGGCAGGCATAGCCACTGGCACCTTCTGCCAGTTATCAGGGGCAATGTAATCAGACGCCTGCTCCGGTTTAATAAATGCCAGGTCCAGCACTCTGAATATCGCCAATGCTGCCAGCAGGCCGCCCATAAGAATGATCACGACCCACCACCACTGGTTAGTATCAATGGCAACATTGAGCAATAACCATTTGGCGATAAAGCCTGCACTGGGTGGCAGACCGATTAAACTGCCTCCAGCTATCGCAAAAGTGAACAAGCTCAATGGCATATACTTTGCCATGCCCTGCAGCCTAGCAATGTCGTCATGGCCAAGCGAATGTATAATGTTGCCAGCAGCAATAAACATCGCAGCCTTGGCACAGGCGTGAGCGACAATAAAATAAGACACCGCGGCGAGCGCACTTTGATGCTGGGCAGCCAGTTGCGATCCTGAAGCCCCTTCGGTGCTCATCAAAAGTGGAAATAGCAAAAACAGATAACCAATTTGCGCGACGGTCGAGTATGCCACCATCAGTTTTAGACGCTTTGTTCTGAGTGCCTGCACACACCCCCACAGAATAGCTATCCCTCCTAATATGCCCAATAACATTAACGCTTCATTGGTAACGGCGGGTGCCAGGATCTCCATCCAAAATCGTACCAACAGATAAAACGACGCTTTGACAACCAAAGCGGACAAAATAGCACTGACTGGTGCCGGTGCACTGCCATGAGCATGAGGTAACCAAAAGTGCAATGGAACCAGGGCGGTTTTTAGCACCAAACCCACAGTGATTAACGCCAATGCTGCCCAGCTTAATGGATTGGATTCAGCTGTGGCCGCAAGCTGTGCAAAGTCTAAAGTACCATAGACGTGATACAACAAAGCCACGGCAAGCAGATAACAAAGAGACCCCAACAGACCCACTAATAAATAACGCAACGCTGCCGTCAGTCCCGCTTTATTGCCACTTAACGCGACCAGAGCAACCGCTGCTAATCCGATAATTTCGAGTGTCACATAGACATTGAAAATGTCAGCAGACAGGAATAACGCATTGATCCCCGCCACCAACAACCACCACAGAGGCCAAAAGCGCACACGCGCAGGTGATGCAGCGAAATAGTAAGCAGAATAAATGGTCAATACAGTGACCAAAAAAACGGTCAATGACAGTAACAGAGCTGAAAACCCATCCAGGCTTAGCGCAATACCCAAAGGAGCCTTCCAGCCTGCAAGGGCATACCTGATTGGTGTCGCGAACTCAGTGCCTCCAGAAGGCAAATTGGCCAGAATAATCGCCATTACACACACCAGGCTCGATGCGCTTAGCAATCCAACCAGCACTTGCGCATGTTTGGTACTCAACAATACCGAGAAAATAGCCCCAATCAGGGGGATCGCAATCAGCAGGGGTAGTAAAGAAGCAACGTCGAATACTGGCATTAAGCGTCTTCCTCAGGCTTTTCAAGTGCGTTGATCCGAACCACCAGAGACAACGCCATTGCCGTACCTGCGACCGCAACCACGATCCCTGTTAATACCATAGCGTGTGGCACAAAATCTGGTGTAGCGCCGGATGAGGCATTAGCTATAAACACCATAAACACCCCCACACCACAAATATTGATGGCGAGTATCTTCTTAACGACGTGGGTAATTGCCAAGACACCAAACAGACCAATACCGAACAGTGCAATACCAAATACACCATACAACAAAGCTTGCGTCATAAGTGCTTCTCCTTATCACCAAGATTTGGCTGTGGGCCCAAAGGCTCAATCTGCAACGCACAGAATAGTAAAACCAAGACCGCCGCTATGGTTAACGTCGCCGCCACTTCTATTACCAGAATTAAAATCCCAGACATGGCTACCGGATAGGCCAACGCGATGCCACTGGACAGGATGACTCCGGCACCGACCAATAAAAACATGGCTAAGCCAATCACTAACAACAGGCGCGCGGTTGGAGCATTGAAGTTAAAACTGTGATGACCGGCAAGTAGCAGCAAAATCCCCGCGCCTGCCAGCAATGCTCCCGCCTGAAACGCACCGCCTGGCAATGAAGCACCAGTCCAAAGTAAATATCCTGATGTAACGACTATCGCCGGTAACAACCACCGAAGGAAGGCTTCAAGTACCAGACTCCGCTCTCGAGGTTTAGATACTGTAATAAATGGCTGCTGGGCGTCTTGTAAGCCAGAAGGCATCACCGCCAGGGCAACAATCAACAGCACCGCAACTTCCAGCAAAGTATCATAACTGCGAAAGTTAAGTAGCACGGCCGTAACCGGGTTCTCTACCCCACTTTGCTCGAGGTTAGAGGCAACCAGTGTCACTAGTGGTTGGTCTGTCGGCTGAAACTCGACCAGGGACATAGCCAGAAACAGACAGACTGTGGCAACCACTAAACCAACAATGAACAAGACGCTGCTGGGCAGACCTCCTTCTTGTTGTGCACTGTCACTTAACGTCATGTTATTAAACATAAGTTACCTCTTTTGTTATTATTTAACGCAGTTTTATTGGTTGAGCTGTCGACGTGTGGCGATGAGCAATGCGCCAGTCAAACCCGCTCCAATCGCCGCCTCTGCGATGGCAACATCCCACGCACCCAGCCTGACCCAGGCAAGCGTGACTAGCAGGCCCATGCTGATAAACAACAAAATCGCCTGAAACAGGTCTTTAGCAGTGAGACACAATATTGCGGTTACTAAGGCCCCAATACCCAATAGCAGGTCGATAAATAATTCACCGCTTATCATGTACTTCCTCCTGCTCCCCCAGCCTACCTTGGCATTCTGACGGATGTTCTTCTTTCTCCAAATCTGAGTGACTGGCTAGTAAATAGCAAGAGACTGCACCAGCTAACATCACTGCGACCCAGATCAACAACAGCTGAATTGCATCTGCCACTTCTACAACCTGAGGTAACACCCCCAGTACGACAAACCCTAAGCCCAGATTGTCGGCCTTGGTCAGCGCATGCAGCCGGGATAACTCATCTGGAAAACGCCACAGACCAACGCCCCCAGCAATGAAAAAGAACACACCGAGCGTCACCATAACTACACTGTACCAGTCAAAAAGCGTCATGATTTAGTGTCTCCCATTTTGACTAAAATGACCGTTGCGGTCGGAGCCAGCAGGGCCAATACCAGCGCTACGTTGAATAAAGCACTTTGCTGATACACGACTGCTAGCAGCGCCAAAATCGCAACGCCTATAGTGCCAAACAATTGCAGAGACAGTATCCGATTGAGCTTTGACGGGCCTAGCCAGAGCCGCCACAGCCCGCCAAGGAGAACCAGCGTTAAAATTGTAATAACCAGGTTTAAATACTCACTCATAGTTGCTCCTTCAAAACCGGCACTACTTGCTTATCTATTTCTAAATCAAACAAATAGGCGATCTTTTGTTCACAGTCAATCACATCCCGATAATTGCTTTCATTTACTTCCAGCATGTGTACCAACAAGGAATCACCATTCAGTTGGGCACTCAACGTGCCTGGTAACAAGCTGATCAGGTGAATAAACCACAGCTGTGTATGGCCCGAAGGCAAACGTAGCGGATAGGAAACCGTCCCAGGGCGCATTTCAATGCGGTGAGCAAAAGCCAGCCGCGCTGTTTGTATCCCCCCTTTCAACGAGTTAAGCAAAAAATACGGCAGCAGGCGCAACAGACGACCATAATGCAGTTGCCCTGTTACAGAATGAACAGGCTCAGCTGCCGCGTTATGAAAAAGACGCATGCTCATCCAGACCGACACAGGCACAACGAAGATACCTATTGCCCAGGAGGACCAAACCCCTTTTGTGAGCAGCAGCCATAAAGCGCTGAATATCACAGCCCGGTTAACCAAGGTCCGTTTGTCTGAATTGTGAGAATGCGTCTTTTTATTCATACTGATTCACTCACTCTGTTGGTATTTGAATCTGAGGTTGGCTGTGGTTCTTTGTTGCGACTGCGCAGGTGCTTTTCAGCTCCGACAATCAGGGAGATCAACCAACCACAGGCGATAACTCGTAACCAGGCCTCAAGTGAGATAGGCGCACTCTGGAACCAGTCGTTCATCAAGGGCAGGTAAGTAAACAGCAACTGTAATGCCATCATCAGTGCGATGCCTATCCAGATCCAGCGGTTTGAAAACAAGCCAACCGAAAATACCGACCGATCCAACGAGCGACAGTTGAACAGGTAAAATGCTTCACCGACCACGAACATAGCGACTGCGACGGTTCTGGCTTGCGCTTCAGTCGCGCCCCACATTAATTCAAGCTCGTATAAGCCGAAGGCCGTGATACACAATAAAGAGGACACCAACAAAATTCGCCACATTAAGATCCTGTCAATGATAGGTGTATCTGGGTCGTAGGGTGGACGTTCCATAATGCCCTTTTCTCTGGGCTCAAACGCCAGCATCAAACCGAGTAAAATGGCAGTGGTCATGTTGACCCATAGAATATGTACCGGCAATAGAGGCAATGACACGCCAAGTAACACCGCAAGCAAAATCACCAGGCCTTCACCACCGTTGGTTGGTAAGGTCCAGACAATAAACTTCTTCAGATTGTCAAAGACACCCCGACCTTCCTCAACAGCAGCCCGCACAGTGGCAAAGTTATCATCGGTCAGCATCATATCCGACGCATCTCTGGCCACTTCAGTGCCATTGAGTGCCATTGCAACACCAATGTCGGCCCGTCTGAGCGCGGGCGCATCATTCACACCATCCCCCGTCATGGCCACAACATGGCCTTCAGCCTGTAACGATTTCACCAGTTGAAGTTTATTTTCAGGGCTGACCCGTGCAAACACATCATTATTACTGGCAATATCTCTGAACTCATGCTCCGATAGGTCACCGAGCTGATAGCCCGTAACGGTTTTTCCTGCGCTTTGTGGTTGAATAATCCCGAGCTGCTTGGCAATACTGGTGGCAGTCAGCGCATGATCTCCGGTGATCATCTTGACCCGGATCCCGGCTCTGTGACAGGCAGCAACAGCTTCAATGGCCTCAGGGCGAGGCGGATCTATCATTGCCTGTAGCCCCAGAAATACCAACTCCTGAGCAACATCGTCATGACTCAGGCTCGTTTGCTCCAGACTTGTCGCTTTGCTGGCAAAAGCCAGTACGCGCAAGCCTTTAGCAGCCAAGCGTTCGGCTTGTTGCTCTACCACCCCCTGTTCAAGAGGAATTGAGGCGCCCTGCTCATTAAGCATAAACCGACATTTAGGCAGAATACTCTCGATAGATCCCTTCATATGGATTATACGCGTGTCGTCGACGTCATCCAGGGTGGCCATATACTGGTATTCTGATTGAAACGGTATGCAATCAACTCGTTTGGCATTCAGGCTTTCTGAGGCCATATTGGCTTTACGTGCAGACACCAGTAATGCTGCCTCGGTCGGATCACCACTGATACGCCACTGTGCATTTCCGGTATCCGGTGCCAAGAGTTGCGCATCATTGCACAGCGCACCAGCTCTGAGTGTTGCATAAAGACCAGGCTGGGTATTGGCCTCAACTGTGGCTGACTGTAACTCAGACTGCGGCATGTGAGTTTGGATCTCACCTGCGGGATCATACCCATTGCCAGATACTGCATAGAGCTGCCCGCCACTGTAGATCTGCTCTACGGTCATCTCGTTTTTGGTCAAAGTACCTGTCTTGTCGGAGCAGATAATGGTAGTACTGCCCAGCGTTTCAACCGCGGGTAGATTACGAATAACGGCTTTACGTTTAGCCATACGGGAAACGCCAATGGCCAGCATAATCGTGACTGCTGCAGGCAATCCTTCCGGAATAGCCCCCACAGCCAAAGCAACCGCCGCCATAAAGGAATCAAGCAGTGGTTGTCCGTGCAAATACCCTATCAGCAAAGTAATCGCTGCAAGACCGACAATCGCATATAACAAGACATGACTAAATTGCTTGATGCGTTTGGTCAACGGTGTGTCCAGCGTTGGCGTCGTCGCGATCAGCTCGGAGATTTTACCTATTTCGGTGTTATCACCAGTTTCAGTTACTACCCCAACGCCGGTACCATAAACCACCAGCGTCGATGAAAACGCCATATTCTGGCGGTCTCCCAGCAACGCTTCTTTGGCAAGCACCTCGAGGTTTTTCTCAACAGGCACGGATTCTCCGGTCAGTGCCGACTCATCCACCTGTAAATCTCTGACCTTCACCAGGCGCATATCCGCGGTTACTTTATCACCGGCCTGCAGCAGTACAATGTCGCCAGGCACCAGCTGTTGAGCAGCAATGGTCGTTTTTACCCCGTCACGGATCACGTTTGCGGTTGATTTGATACTGCCAGACAAGGCATTGATGGCATTGATTGCTTTGGACTCTTGCACAAAGCCAATGATGGCGTTAAGTAGCACCACCGCAAAAATGACGATGGCGTCGACCCACTCCTGAAGTGCCAGCGTCACCACCACGGCCGAAAGCAAGATGTAAACCAATGGCTGATGGAATTGCAGGGCAAACCGTTTGATCGGTCCGTCTCCATCGTGTTTAGTAATGGCATTTGGCCCAAACTCTGCCTGCTGCCTGTCGACCTGTTGCGAAGATAACCCTCGCTCCGGGTCGGCCTCGAACTGCTTGAGTACTTCTTCTGAGTGTTGACTGTGCCAGTCTTTCAGATCTTGCATAAAACACCTCGGGAGCTAGTTGTATTAACTTCATACTAGGGTGCAGCAATGCTATGTAAAACTCGAATTATTAAATTTAAAGCGTCGAAAAATACGAACTGTAATTTTGGCACAAGCTTGATCTTTTGCCACTTTGATCACGTAAGTTATATGAATAAAGACGATTTGGCTGCATTGAATATCGCAGCGATAGCCGGGTGCCGGATTTTTCGCTCTGCTGAAATCGCATAAAACTTTTGTTTTATGTTTGGCAGCTCACCCACCGGGCGAACATGGAACGCATCACACACATTTTGAGCAATGGTGCTGGGCATAAAAAACAGCCCCAAACCAGACTGACCAAACGATTTCATTAACGCACTGTCGTCAAACTGCGCCACAATATTGGGGTGAATATTTTGATCGCTTAGCCAAAAATCAAACTCTTTACGGATCTCATGTTGCTGTGTCGGCAGTAATAAAGGTGCATTATTAAGCGACATAGGAAAATTCTTGGCGTATTGCCTGGCAAGTGCAGGGGCCGCTAAAAAGGTAATACTGCTTTCTCCCAGCAAATGGTTATACGCCTTAACACTGAACGCCCCTGTAACAGGCACATCACTCAACACTAAGTCAACTTTATGAACCGCCAAGTCAGCAAGCATACTGTCTACAGGCCCTTCCAGGCTGGTTAGGCGAATATCCTGTTCGATATGCATAGCAGGCTCAATAATCTTATGGACTATGGTTTTGGGCAGTACGCTGGAGGCGCCGACAATAAACTCTGCCGGGCCCACAGCACTGTTGCCTTTTAAAACATCACTCAACTCATTACCCAACTC
Organism: Pseudoalteromonas rubra; assembly: GCF_005887115.1. GTDB lineage: Bacteria > Pseudomonadota > Gammaproteobacteria > Enterobacterales > Alteromonadaceae > Pseudoalteromonas > Pseudoalteromonas rubra_F. Next base: position 75,032 of record NZ_PNCJ01000030.1, read on the forward strand.
GAAGATTTCATCAGCATAACGTAATACGACCCTGCCGGTGTCGGTTAGTCGCAGCCCCCGCCCCTCTTTTTGCAAAAGCTCGTTACCAACTCGTTCTTCGAGCAACGACAGCTGACCGCTGATGGTTTGCGGGGTAATATTCAGTTTAGCACTGGCCTTGGCAATACTGCCTTCATGCGCAACAGCCCAGAAGTACTTTAAGTGTTTGTAGTTAATGACATCCTGCATAGTGCTTCCTCACAATAAACAACACTTCGAATAATCCGAACTGTAGTATATAGAACAAACGATTTCACTTAATTCTTTTCGATTGATACGCTTGATAAGGTAGCACGATCACATTACAGGCGACGTTTAAGCAGATAAACGAACTTTAAATCAATCAATGAGAGTAAATTATGTGGGTAGATGTGTTTTCATCCCATAGTGACGCGACAGAAGCCGAAAACAATCATATAGATGCACAAATCAGGCTTATGCTTGGCCGCTATGCAGGGCAAATTGACAAAGTCGAAGTTTATCTTTTGACGGATGAAAACCAGTTAGACGACATTCAACAAGTTCACTGTACGATTCGAGTCGGGCTGAGGGGCTATCAGCAGGTTGAAGTGAATGAAGTGGCAGATAAAGCATCCGATGCAATTAATGCCTGCGCTCACCGGGCTAAACGTTACGTAAAACGCGCACTGAGACTATCGGGTTAGAAACTATCGCAAAATGAAGTAAATAAAAAGGCCGCAAGTCTGAGACTTGCGGCCTTAATATGGCGGAGAGATAGGGATTTGAACCCTAGATACGCTATTAACGTATGCCGGTTTTCAAGACCGGTGCTTTCAACCACTCAGCCATCTCTCCAAAACAGATTGTATAAATCCGCCAGTGAACCTCACTTGGCAAATTTTCGTAAAATTAGTGGCGGAGAGATAGGGATTTGAACCCTAGATACGCTATTAACGTATGCCGGTTTTCAAGACCGGTGCTTTCAACCGCTCAGCCATCTCTCCGCAGCGGGGCGAATATTAGTGAATCCTGACGCCCTTGTGAAGCTTTTTTTTCGCTTTTTTGTTTAATTGGTTAAATTTCACTTTATTTGTACAAACATCGGACACATTAAGAGGTTTTATGGTCAATAATCGGGAGTTAGAGAACTTTTAACACAGTTTTAGGGTCTACTGATCCAGAAAGGTTTGCCGAGCGATTTAACTCTTGGTAATCTTGGCCTAGAATAATTTTCGGAACATTGTGTTTCTAATAAGGAGCTGATAATGGCGTTCAATCACTCGTACACTGGCCAAAAAGTGGCTATGTCGACGGTCGAAACTAACAAGGTGCTTAAAAACACCTACTTCCTACTGGCAATGACACTGGCATTTAGTGCGATTACTGCTGCCATCTCTATGACTATGGCACTACCGCGCTTTACCGGTCTTGTCTGTTCACTGGTTGCTTTTGGTCTTTTGTTCGTGATCCAGAAAAAAGCGAACTCTAGCTCAGCGATTGGCTTGGTTTTCCTGTTCACGGGTCTTCTTGGCTTTGGCTTAGGTCCATTGCTTAACCACTACGCCGCAATGCCAAACGGTAGCTTGCTGATTGCACAAGCGCTGGGTTCAACAGCGTTAGTGTTCTTTGGTTTATCTGCTTACGCACTAACAACCAAGAAAGACTTCTCCTTCATGGGTGGCTTCCTGGTTGTCGGTATGCTGGTCGTGATTGTTTCTAGCCTGGTTAACCTGTTTATCGGCAGTTCAGTTGCCTTTATCGCGATTAATGCCGCTGTTGTATTACTGATGTCTGGTTTTATCCTGTATGACACCAGCCGCATCGTAAACGGTGGTGAAACAAACTACATTCTGGCAACAGTAAGCCTGTACCTGAGCATCTACAATCTGTTCACGTCTATCCTTGCGCTACTTGGCTCAAGTGATGACTAATCTGCTCAGTTTGCTAAAATAAGCCCCATTCGGGGCTTTTTTTATGAGTAACTTTTGAGCCAGTACGTACTTTCCCTGCACAGCGATGTCAGTGACCACGACGCATTGCAGCATCTGCTGCGATTCGCTAATGCTTTACAAGCACAAGATCACCAGATTGAATGTATCTTTCTTTATCAGCAAGCCGTTTTGTTTGCCAGTCAGCATTTCAGCCTGGCCAGCGATGAACTTCAGCCAGCTCAGGTATGGCAATCCCTGCATGACGCGGGTATTGCGCTCAAGCTATGTGTTACAGCGGCAGAAAAGCACGGACTGGATACCACACAGTGTGCTCCTTTTGAGGTTGCAGGGTTGGCGGAATTTGCCATGTTGGCAACCAAAGCAGATAAGTGGGTGCAATTTAAATGAGTGAAAACATTCTGGTGATCAACCACACCGCTCCTTTCGATGGTGCACATATCCGCGAAGGGCTAGACATGGCACTCATTTTTGCTGCGCTGGATCAGAATATCTCCTGGCTTTTCAAGGGGCCGGCCATATTAGCCCTAAAACAAGGCAATGATGCATCCGCACTGGGAATAAAAAACTACTTTAAACAGCTTAAAACGCTGGAGATTTATGATGTTGAGCAAGTCTATGTGTGCGCCGAAGCCATGAAGCGCTTTGCGCTTACCCCTGACGACCTGAATATCGACGCTCAGCTTCTGTCTGTCGACGAACAGCAAACTTTGCTGTCACAACAAAGTAAGGTGGTCAGTTTATGAGCCTCCCCACATTACATATTTTTTCTAAGCCGCTGAGTTACTACCATGACGTATTCAGTGCAGGCTTGCTCGCTAAGCAGGATGTGATACTGCTCACAAGAGACGCCTGCTATGATCAGGCAGCATGGCGCGCACTGAGTACTAATCGTACTTGCATGCTAAATGTTTGTGCACAGGCACGCGGTATCAGTGCGCAGAATCATATCGAACCGCTCAGCGACCAGCAGTGGATCACGCTGGTTGAGCAATGCAATAAAACTATTACGTGGTAACTATGCTCGTTTTTCAAGACAAACAGATCGAAACAGATAAAGAAGGCTACCTGCTAAATCATCAGGACTGGCATAAAGAACTGGCGCCATTGTTGGCGGAGCAAGAGAATATTACGCTCACAGACGCACATTGGGAGGTCGTCAACTTCGTCCGCGACTTTTATGAAGAGTACAATACCAGCCCGGCCATTCGTATGTTGGTTAAGGCCATTGGTCAAAAGCTGGGTGAAGACAAAGGTAAAAGTATCTACCTGTATAAGCTATTTCCGAAAGGTCCAGCAAAGCAGGCGACTAAAATAGCCGGTTTGCCAAAACCGGCCAAATGTATCTAGCGCTTTGTATCGTTATGGCTGTGTGGCACGCCACAGCACACTGATTTCCTCAAGCGTGGCAGGATCGTCAATAGTCGACGGCACTGTCATCGCTTCACCATCCACCAGCTGGCGTAAGTTTTTGCGTAATATCTTTCCGGAACGTGTTTTTGGTAACCGCTCTACAACCAGAATTTGCTTCAGGCAAGCAATTGCCCCTATTTTGCCCCGAACAGACTGAACGAGTGCTTTGCGTAACTGTTCCTGGGTAAGTTCCACGCCATCTTTAAGCACCACCATAGCCACAGGCACCTGGCCTTTTAGCTCATCTTTAGCCGCAAATACGGCACATTCGGCTACAGCGTCGTGCGCAGCAACGACCTCTTCCATCTCTCCGGTCGACAAACGATGACCAGCCACGTTTATCACATCATCCGTGCGTCCCATAATAAACAGATACCCTTCTTCATCCAGGTACCCCCCGTCACCTGACAAATAATAACCCGGAAATTCAGACAAATAGCCTTGTTTAAAACGACTGCTATTTTGCCAGATGTTACTGAGGCAGCCAGGCGGTAAAGGAGTCTTAATTGCAATTAACCCATGCTCATTAGGCGCACAAGGCTCGCCGCTCGCATCCAGCACATTCAGTTGATAACCCGGTGTTGGCACCGACGCACTGCCCGCTTTAGTCGGCAAAGGTGATAACCCCATTGGATTTGCGGCAATGGGCCAGCCCGTTTCGGTTTGCCACCAGTGGTCAATCACCGGCAGGCGCGTGACAGATTGTAGCCAGTCATAGGTCGCGGGATCCAGGCGCTCACCCGCAAGAAACAAAGATTGTAATGAGCAGGTATCATAGTGCGCAAACAACTTACCTTCCGGGTCTTCTTTCTTAATGGCACGAAACGCAGTCGGCGCGCTGAACAGCGCATTCACCTGATATTCCTCAACCACGCGCCAAAATGCACCTGCATCCGGAGTCCTGACCGGCTTGCCCTCGTACAACAAAGTTGTGCACCCAAACAGAAGTGGGGCATATACAATATAAGAGTGGCCCACAACCCAGCCGATATCAGATGCAGCCCAAAATACCTGACCCGGTTTCATACCATATACCGTTTCCATACTATAATGCAGCGCTACTGCATGTCCTCCCTGCTCGCGCACGACGCCTTTTGGCGTGCCAGTCGTGCCTGAGGTATATAAAATATAAAGAGGGTGCGTTGCACTCAATGGCACTGCTTCAGCCTGCGGGGCCCCTGCAACCAGCTCACTCCAGTCAAGATCACGCGGCGCAGACATCAATGCTCGGTATTCAGAACGTTGCCAGACAATCGCATGTTCTATTTGATGTTCGGCCTGCGCCAAGGCTTCATCCAGCATGGGCTTGTATTCAATCACCCGGCCAACTTCAACACCACAGGATGCACTCAGCACCAGCTTAGGTTTTGCATCATCAATGCGTACCGCAAGCTCTTTGGGTGCAAAGCCACCAAACACCACAGAATGAATTGCCCCGATCCGTGCACATGCCAGCATGGCTATTACAGCTTGCGGGATCATCGGCATGTAGATCACCACCCTATCTCCGGCTATCACACCAAGTTTACTGAGCGACCCGGCAAATGTACTGACTTCGTCCAGCAGTTGTGCATAGGTGTAATTCTGTTTTTGTCCTGTCACAGGTGAATCATAAATCAGTGCGACTTGATCACCCCTGCCCCCATTTACCTGATTATCCAGTGCAAGATAACTGGTGTTAAGTTTGCCATCTTCAAACCAATGGCTCAGTGATGCCTCGTCGTAGCTGACTCCGATCTTAGGTGAGGTATGCCAGTTGAGCCGACCTGCCTGATCGAGCCAGAATGCTTCTGGGTTTTGCTCAAATTGTTCGTATGCCCGTTGATAGGCCTGATATGCAGTTGTTGTCATAATGATTTCCTGTTGGGCCGGGCTTGGCAGGTATGAACCTCTGCCAACTGGTTAAAACCCGGTTAACGACCGATACCCTGTTAAACATAGAATTACTGAAATAAAGACAACACTAGACATTGGTCGATGCCAGGAAAGAATTTGATCTGCCGCAAACTTTCGGTTAACCGAAAAAGTTACAGGCCCTCTGCCGAGGGCCCAGTTAGATTGAGTTTATTCATCAACAGGCCAGGTATAAGGGACCGTAGGCACGGACAAGCCTCGGTCGGTTATAGATTCAGCTACTGTCTTGCTTGGGTCGGTTGGTGCCCACAAGTCCTGATTAAACACCAGCGCCGCATCTTCCTGAGCGATATCACCTAATACCCCACTGGCATCAATATCAAACACAAAGCTGCCTGTGCCGTCATAGCTGCACGAAGCCGTTGGTGCATATTCAATATTCGCTTTGCTGCCGCTGCCGTCATAGGTCGCCGTAGCAGTGTCGTACTGGAAGAATTGGCGTTGCGTGAATGCCTGCATGCTGTGATCGTTTCCCGGGCCAGCCCAGTTACAGATAAAGCCTTGGATCAGCCCGTCGGTGTCCTCTATTTGCGACCCGTAGCCAAAGTGCGCTTCGCCATTATCCAGACTGGGGGAGTTAAACCCGATATTAAAAATTCGACTGTTGCTGTCGTTAACTCCGGCCTGCCAAACATAGGCATATTGCCCGGCCAATGTGGTCAGGTCAAAGTTCGCACCAAATATCGAAAAGTTCTCGCTCCAACCATCGGGGTTATCGACGTTGTGATACTTGTTGTTCACATCAACCTGTTTATCAGTATTGAACATACCACTGTTACCGTGACCACATAGGGTGACCACTCTGGCTTGTAAGGACATGTTGTCTCCAGCCCGCTCGTAAGCCAATGATCCTGCTCGAGTGCGCTCGTTCTGAGAACAATTTCCGCCGGGAAATTCAATGCCACTCACGCCCTGCTCGCCTTCAACCAGATAAGTCAGGTGACCTGAATAATTCATCAGATCGGCGCCGGGAGTATGAGCCATAGAGAGTGAAATATCGTAGTCGGAACCACTGACTGTATAAGTGAGCGAAATGGTATATTGCCATTCACTACCAGCACGGGTGATAGCGGCAGTGCTGAACGTCACACCAGAAACGCCTTTGGCATTCATTTCACCGGTTACATCAATACTGCTGCCATCTGCAGGCAGGCTCATACCAGAATCAAGCGCCGCAGAAACCATGCTGGCTAAGGTCATCAGGCTCATTCGCGATTGATCCCTCAGACCACTCAACAACGCGTTGGTCTGAGCCACTGCACAGGCATTGCCATCACTGTCACTTTCCAACCACAGTCCTAAATCGCCGCCCGGTAAAGTACCGGAAGCTGAAGCCGGGTCGGTCGCATCCGGATGTCCTGTATAGGCCACCTGAGGCCCAAAACAACTGGCATTCGTGCTGTTGCGATAGAACGACTGAACTCGAAACACATCCAGTAAAGGCACAGTGCCATTGAGTATGCGACCAATCCGCTGTGTCGACCATAAATAGGTGGGAACTGACGGCCCGTACTCTACCGCAGGCCGGGCGCCAAAACCACGTTCCACCTCGTTGCTGCTGTCACTGAAAGGAGATGATGCCATTACCTCTCTGGGGAAATAGGCGCCACGCGAATCATCCGGTTCGTTCTGATCAGCACCATCATCCGAGCCGTTGTCGCCAGACCCTGCATCACCCGAGCTATCTCCTTCAGAACCGTTATTACTGTCCCCCGAACTACCATCGGATGAATCATCAGAAGCGGCTTGTTGTTGATCCTGAGCATTGGTGCTACCAGGTTCATCGTTGCCTGACGATGAACACCCAGCCAGTAACGCCAGTAAAATATAAGGAATATATGTTTTCATAGTTGCATACCTTGTTGTCTAACCCGTTTTAAAGGTAAGCCAAAAATACCAACAGCTCAAAAAACAACCACCCCGAAGTGTGAAATTATGTTTGAACCTTTTGCGCTAAAGCTTTGATGTTTCTGCTTTTGCACAAAGTTGGCAAAAGTATGTATTCTTATTTAGATTTCGGAAAATAGACTAGCGTAGTGATTACATTACAGTTTGTTGAGTTTTACAAAACAAAAAACTGTAAAAGTCAAAGAACATAAATTGAACAACTTATTACAATTAAAGCTATGTGTTATTTACCTTATACCGCTTACTCATCTGCAATCAGATCGCCTGATTGCACTCCGATTGCTGTATTGCAATATGTATCAGTTCAAATAAATCTGCCATTGGTTCTTCAACTTTGTCATAGTCTTTTTCTTTAAGTAGCCCATCAATTTTCGTAACTGTCTGATAGATGTCATGGCAATCAAACATAGCAGATGTACCTTTGAGCGCATGAATAGACCGCGCCAGCCCATCAAAGTCGTGATATTTCAGCTGGTTTTGTAACTGTACAAGCTGTTCATGCAGTCCTGCTATGTACTGGGATTTCAGTAAAGAAAACTCTTCGTCAGGTAAAGCGAGGTCCTCTTCAACCGTGATGTTCAGGTAGTGACTGACTTTCTTTGCAAATTCAGCTCTGTCGATAGGTTTGGCGAGGTGATCGGTAAAGCCAAGCTTGAGATAACGTTCTACCTCATGGCTCATGGTATTTGCCGTTAACGCTATCACAGGCGCCGTGCAACCCGTTGCCTGAATAAAATTAAATGCCTGTTCACCGTCCATCACCGGCATCTGGATATCCATCAGGATCAAGTCAAACTCGTCATCCAGTACAGCTTGCACAGCAAGCTGACCATTTTCAACGGCCGTAACACTCAACCCCATTCTCTCCAGAATACGCGTGATCAGACGGCAGTTGTCAACATGGTCTTCGGCCAATAACACTTCGCCTTTTAACGACTCGGTTTCATAACTTTCTGACTCTGTGCCTGGTTCCTCAGATTGGTGAATTTCTGAGAAAGTATTTAGCCATTTGGTGCGCTGCGTGGTATACAAGCCCACAGACAATGTAAAAGCAGTCCCTGAGCCGACTTCGCTCTCAACGGTGATATCACCATCTAGTTTCTGCGCCAGACTCTTCGATATATTTAGTCCAAGACCGGTACCACCATATTTTCTGGTCGTTGATGAATCAGCCTGATGGAAGGCGTTAAACAGTTCTTTTTGCTCCGCAGAAGTCATTCCAATCCCAGTGTCCTGAACCCGAACAGACAAGGTGTCCTGAGTGCAACTCACATCGATAGAAATTTTGCCTACCGAGGTAAACTTAAGTGCATTGGAAGTCAAGTTTAGCAATATTTGTCGCAGCCGAGTGGGGTCAACTACAATATAATCAGGCAATGGAAAATGATAATTTAACTCAAATTCCAGACCTTTGTCTCTGATCTGTTTACCCAGTAGTGATTCAACATGAGTAATGGATTGGAATAAGTTCGCCTCAATGAGTTCAACTTCCAATCGATTAGCCTCTATTTTAGACATATCTAGAATATCATTAATCAGCCCCAGAACATGGCGTGAGTTTTGCAAGATCACCGAAATCGCATGGTTACGCTCATGAGGTTTGATATCACCTAACATGATACCGTCTGCGTACCCTATGATAGACGTCATCGGAGTACGAATTTCATGACTCATGTTGGCCAGAAAACGGCTTTTTGCTTCACTGGCGTCACGCAGCTCCGTCGCTAGCTGCTCCAGTTCATAAGTTCGCTTAAGGACTTTTGCTTCAAGATTTTTATTCAGCTCTATGTTTTCTTCATTCGTCAGGCGGTATTTATCTGCAACCGCAAACGCCAATAATAAGGCATCCAGGGCGGTGCCTATCAACCCGATTAAATATAAGTTGATCGCAATTGGGGGGAGTAAGCCGAGGTTGGTGAAGTTCCCAACCATATTTGGAATCGCCATACACACATAAGCCAGCACAAAATAGCGCGCTGGTTTAAAGCCTTCCATTAGCCGCAATATGCCAACGTAAAGCCCCATACACAAAGCTGACCCCGTGGCCAGCGTTGCCCACAAAAAGCCAAACCCAGGAAACAGAATACAAAATGGTGCGCCAATCGCACCGATCGCGCCAACCCAAAGCGATGCCGTCGATAAGGAGGGGTGTGTTTCCTTAAGCTTAAGCAGTTGATTATAAAATAAAACATTAGTAATCGGCGTCAGGGCAAAACCTAGCCAATGCAAGTGAGCTGAATAAAACCCAAAGAGCTGATCTGAGATGTGAAAGAAGTGACTCCAGGCAAATACCCAGGTTGCCGCAAACATCGCATAATAAAGATGCGTCATGTCTTTTGAGCCAATGTATATCAGCAAATTGTACAAACCAAGTACAATACCGACACTAAAGCACAAGGACATCAAAAGGTTGTCCATGGTAACCTGGCGCTCAAATTCCTTTACAGGTATAAGTTCCAGCTTAATTGGCGTATAAAAATAGTCACTTTCAAATAAAGTGACTATGTAATACCTCTGATTTGGTAACAGATGGATTTTGTTGCCATAGTGAAATGGGTATTCGTTGGCATGCATACCGCCCGTAAAGAACCGCTCAACCTCCGTTTCAGAGTAGATTCGCGTCTCTACGTTGGATAACACCGTGTTATAGGGGTAAAGCACCAGGTCCTGATACCTGGAGTGATTTTCAATTTCTGTTACTAACCAGTACCTGCCAGAAAACAACGCACGTTGCGTTTGTTCCGCTTGCATACTTGCCCACTGTTCTACCTGAGCAAAACTATCCGGGAACCGTGCGTTATTTTCGGCTGATAACACTAAGCCCTTGTCATGCAGATTATGCCCGCGTTGTGTTCCGTCGAACACATATACGTTTGCGCTGACAAAAAAAGTGCAAAAGCACAGTAACATTGTAGTTAATAGTCTAAAACTACCCATTTCGGACCTTAACTTTGATAACTCAGATCAAAAGCCCGGCTAAAACCGATACGAAAAATCAACCCCAAGACGTCTCCCCTCTCCTTTAAAGTCTTCCAGCATACCCAGAAATGCACTAAGATCGAATTTTAAATGGCTGTATTCTTTATCAAATAGGTTCTTTCCCCAAATACCTACTCGCCAGTCACCCTGTTCAAAGTGCACACTCCCTCGCCATAAAATATATCCAGATTGCATTGCATAGGCATTTTGATTTTGGTCGAAGTAATATTCTGATTGATAGTCAAACCCAACTATTGACACTAACTCTCCTTGCCAAAGTGGTAAAGAGTGTGTGAGATCCGCATTAATGTTCCACTCTGGAGTGAAGGGCAAACGGTTGTCTGTTAATACATTGCCAACTGGGTCGGTGAATTGATCAAAGTTCGCTTCGGGCACATAACCCGCGGCACTTCTGAACTTAAGAGACTCACTCATTTTATATTGTACTGCTAACTCTGCGCCATATATTGTAGAACTACCCACATTCTCAAGCAGCTGCAATGGCGGAGCACCAGGCACAGTGGATGCCTGATTCATAAACACCTGTTGGTCACTATAATCGTAGAAGAACAACGCGCCGTTGAGCGACAGGTTATCGGCATTGTTGTACTTTACCCCCACTTCATGGGCATATAACTCTTCCGGACCATAGTCTGCCAGGCGAGCCTGCTCTTCGGTCGCGAGTAAGCCGCCATTGTAGCCGCCACTTTTAGTCCCATTGGCAAAGCTATAATAGAGCATTAGTGGATCTGAAAGCTGATAATTCCAGGCCAGACGACCAGACAGTCCATCATCCTCCACTTTTCCATTTACCCGATAGTAAGGAATGGTCACACCATCAAGCTGTGCCACATCTAATATAGTATTTAGCCGGGAAACAGAGTCATAATCGACAGTCTCATCGCTGTAACGAAGGCCCACTGTAATACGATGTGCGTCGTTTAGTTGCCACTCATACTGAGCAAAAACCGCTGCTGACTTCACAATAATTTCATTGTCGTAGAAAAAAGTATTTGTCAGGGTTGTGTCTAACAGACCACGCATGTCACGTAAAATGTCATTAAAGTTGTCCTGATATATACGCTCTTCAATATGAAATAAGCCCAGTGTCAGGTGGTCTCTGTCTATGGTTTGACTGTATCTCAATTCATTGGAGAGGATTTCATTTTTAAGCCCGAGCTCCCCTTCACATAATCTAGCTGGACTACCATCACAGTTGAAGGCATGGCGCCTGTCCAGACGATTAAAGCCATTTATGTAGGTCAATTGCTGACTGTCAGATAACTGCCAGTCTCCCTGGACTGTCCAGCCTTTATAAATTGACAAGTGTGGTGAATTATTATTTACACTAACAGCCCAATAATCAGAACTGCCATCATTAAAACCAAACGCATCGTAGCACCCAGCGCCTCCCGCTTCACTCGGGGTACAACGAACTCCATTTGCAGGATCTTTGTAAATACCTATACTACCAACTGGTTGGACAATGCCATCCCAGTGACCATATTCGAGCTTTGCATACAGTGAAAATGCATCCCACTCAGCCAAGTAACTGAGACGGAGGTCTTGCTGTTTTAGACCCGCTTCTGGAGAAGGCTCAAACAAGTTGTAGCTCGTATATTCATAGTCAGTATGGTTAAAGGAAAATCGCAGCGCGCTTTGGTCATTCACCCGTGCATTATAGGCCCCCTGAACCCGACGCCACTCGTCAGTGCCCACACCTGCTTTAATAAAACCATAATTCCCGTCATCTGGCCGCTTGGTCCTGACAAGTAATGCACCACCGGTACTGTTACGGCCAAACAGGGTGCCCTGTGGTCCTTTTAACACTTCAATTTGTTCAACATCAAACAAGTTCGCAATCTGATTGTTTGCAGAACCGACAGGTCTGCCGTCTATATACATAGCTATAGGTGACGTATTGGCCGTATTGTAATCTATCAACCCAACACCACGAATATTCAAAGCAGGTGGAGTGCCTTCCGCTGCGTTCTGGCTGACCTTAAAATTGGCGACATATCCACCCAATTCGCTGATATCTTTAATGCCTTGCTGGGTCATGTTATCGCCATTGAGTGTGGCGATTGAGATACTCACTTCCTCTAGTGTTTGCTTACGTTTTTGCGCATATACCTCGATGACTTCCATACTATCACTGTTTGCAAAAACACATACGGGAGAGAGAAAAACCGAAATTAATGATATTGAGATCGCTGAGAGTTTAAACATATCCGTGCTCTTTTTCTGCTTCACGCTTGTGCTTGTTTGAGTATAGTCTAAATGTAAAGACCTCCAACAAAATTGGAGGCCTTTTGTATATTCTATCAGTAGTTAGCTAACGCTGTTACCTGACCAGTTACCTGACCAGTTACCTGACCAGTTAACTGAGCCAACTTAATCAGGTTTAAATCCATCCTCCCCACTGATGTTTTCCGGCAACCCGCAAATTGCACGCGAAGTTTGCATACCAGCCATTACCGCGGCTTCTACACACCCGGCATTTACGCCCGTACTGATCCAGTCTCCTGTCAGGTACAAGTTTCTAAACACAGTGCCGTCCGTTGGTAACCTGTACTGACTGCTATCGACAACCGATAATACATAGCGCTCACTGGGGTCAACATTCACACGCCAGTACTGGCTGTCAAATCGTTCTTCACCCTGCGCAATGCTATCATCATAGAGTGTGTTCCAATTGTACTGCCCTGCAGCATTGTAAGCATTGGGCCACAGCGGTTTCATTTCAGTCGCCAGTTTGTTAATCGCATTGACTTTAACTTTGGCCTTTTGCTCAGCGGGGAAAGCATGATCATGGCTAGGCGGATATTCCTCACAGCCAAATGCACTACAAAAATACGCGATATTTTTTGGGCCGTTGGCCGACCAGTCTTCGCGAGGTAACAAGAAAGACATCGCAGCCCAGGTATCAAATGGTTGTGAAAAGCCACTGAGTATAGGCCGCTCTTCACTGGGCGGTGTGTAGTCAAACCCGAGCTGCTCGTCAGTTTGATTTAGCCAAACCTGAAACGCTTGCGTTGCCACCGTTTTAACTTCACTGCTTTGCAACCTGAGCCCACTATCTAATGCCAACAGTTGAGGACACAAATGTTCCAGTCCGCCCACTGAGATGCCAAAGATCACTTTATCGAAATCTTGCCCTCGCTTCAGTGATAGTCGGGGTAAAGGAGTACCAAATTCAGCTTCATAAAGTGACGACCAATTACTCCAGAATGATTCCAGATTGACATTGTGCTGTTGCAACAACGCAGCCTGCGCATCGTCTATCTGCTCATAGTTAGGCCGATCCGGCCAACATGGTAGCCCTTTTACGTCCACAAACGGGTCATAGTGAGCATTTTTCAGCTTAACTTGCTGCGTCATTGTGATTTCATCAACCACATATTCACCGTCTTGCAATGCCGGGATCAGTTCATCCACTTGATGGAAATACTCAAATTTCACGCCACGCTTACTGAGTAATTCATAGATAGGTGAAAAGATGATGTCGCCCATGCCCGCTTGCATTTTCCACATCACTCCACCACGGTAGCATAGCATCAAACGTAACATCGCCAACGAAGCAACGCCCGCTTCTACATTCCCCTTGTCAAAGTCACCATCGACATAGCCAAAAACCAGATCGTAAAACCCCCTCACAGGAGCCGATTCAACCACATACATTTCATCTGCGCCGTTGCGCTTCAACCAGGCTTTAAAGTCATACTTGTTTATAGCTTCAAAGCCATCTGAGTGGACATGATCCCTAAGCAGACCTATCAACATCGCGATAGCCAGATCGGCGCAAATGTATAAACGCCTGATCACTGGATGGTCGTCCAGCAAATCTCGAGCTTCAGCTCTGAGCCAGCGTTTGAGCTTACGGACAATATACCAGGTCACCAATCGGTCTCGGCTGTTTGACAAGTTCTTGTCTGCTGCCCGCAAGTTGAGTAACTCATGTAGCTGGGTGATCAGCAGTCTGGGAGTAGACCAGATTTCTTTTGCCTCATCTTGAGCGCTGTCAAAAAAATCAGACACTTTGTCTTCCAAACTGTCGAATGCCGCAGTGATCTCGCTCGCAAGGTGTTGCAGCAAACCACGGTCACGGCGCTTTCGAGTTTGTAAGCGGATTTCCCGGTGCGCAGCCTCAACCTCGTCTTCGAGCCCATCAATCCATTTATGAAGCCAGGCAATGGTCATCTGGATCAGCTGCCAAAAGTGCAGATCCAAGGTGCCATCTGCTGGATTACCCGGTACCAATGGAAAATCAATCGGCCAGGTTTCCCACTCATTGTCAATGTACTCCTGCAACACCACAAAACTATGTGGTTTTAGTGCCTGCTGCCAGGTTGCAATCGGCACTGAATTGGGCCTATTGAGATTGTTGTAAACCGTTTCAATAGCCCGAAATGAGTTCACATACGCACCAAACCAAACATGTAAGCCATGCTCCTCGATACGCTCGTGCACATCCGGGTTACGTCCACTTGCCCCTTTACCTCCCAACCGCCAGCCAAGCTGGTATACTGTAATATCGTATTGTTCGTGCCAGTTTTCTTTCTCAGTCAAATAGACCGCGGCGGTCATGGCTGACACTCCACCACCCAAAATTGCGATTTTTTCTTTACTCATTACGTCCACCTATCCCAAATCTGCCTTAACAATCTCGTGTGCACCATCCTGATCAAAGTCCATACATAAGTAATAAGGCAGCTTGGCAAATTGCTCGCCGACTGGGATCCCAAACATATCTTCAAGTGGGAATGCATCAACCTGGTTAAAAGTGACTTTATATTCATCTTTTAAAAAGCCCAGCTTGTGTAGTTTTTTAACCTCCGAGGGTGAATGAACAACGGCGCTATATACACTGTTTGTGGCAAATCCGTCGGGAAACTGCTTGAAGAAGATTTGATCTAGCATTGGGTTCGTGAACCCGGTGAGTAATTGCTTAATAAACTCACTACTAATATCGATTTCACTGGCACTTTCGTGCAGTAGCTCAGCAACTTCCTTACTGATCTCAACCGCCTCTTCAAACCAGGTGTCATCATCAGCAACACGATCAATAGACAGCAGCTCGTACCAGGCCATTTTCTTATTTGGATCATAAGGTTGGAATGTTTCCAGGCTCAGTGAAAAGTGATCAGCATGACGGCGATCTGCAGGCATTTCGTAGCGACACAAATACTTATTGTACCCCCAGGTCTCGCGACCATTGATCAGCGCATTAATGTTATTGACTGTGATGAATGCCGGATACCAGTATAGGTGAGTCATGCGGCTGGTATTTTTGCACACCTCTGCCACCGGTACCCAAATGATAATGTCTGTTTCCTGCATATAGCCATAATTGCTAAACGGTGGTACTTTGGAGGCGATATTTTCGATGTCCGTGAACGTTAGCAGGCAGTGAGAGGAAATGGCTTTATACGTATTGGTTTCGTTCGGGACGGAGTTCAACGTAGCGTCGAAAAAGGCTTGTATTTTTTCAATTTTTCCCTTCACAAAAAATCCGTACATCATTGCATTGAGCATTCTGCACGGGGGTTTAGCAATCGGGTTGCCGAGAAAGTGGCGATAAGGGACAGTTAGTTTTTCAGACATAGAAAACTCCTTCTATTGCGGTGGTGACATGCGGCATCTGAAACACAGTGATACCAAATCAGTTTGCTATCACTGCTCCTTTACATTATCAGTAACCACCACTTCGCAACCTTAGGCTGTACTTCCATGACTGATAACTGGGGCGTGTTAAGTGCCTACAACGATTAAGATGACACTAAGTCTAGTTCATCTTTGATACGCCGATAGTTAAATTTGATCTTTGCCAGTTGTGCCACTTCCTCCTGGCATTTCGCCAGATAATGCCCATAAGCATCACTGTTATAATGGCTCGACAGGCTATTCATAAACCCGTGTTCATATCGGGTGCGAAAACACTCGATATTTGGTTGTTGTTGCAAAATTTCCATTATTGGCACAATGTCAAAATGGTGTTCCTGATAGGGGAAGAAAATATCGACTCGACAACCAGGGTTGAGGTGCAGGTAGTTACGGATCTGCCCAGGGTAAAAAGCAATGAGTTTAACGGAGCTCTTAAGCGCAATAGCTGACAATGCACGCCAGGCAGCAACAGCCCCAGCGCTGAAGGCGATAATGAGATCAGGTTGGTATGCAAGGATGTCATCCAACACCTGCCGCATATATTTGTCATGCCCGACTTCGTCAATAAAGCTCTGGTATACTTGGTTTTCTGGAAGGTTTATTTTGGCCTCAAACTCGCCATAGGGCGAACTGACTTTATAATCCGCCCCAAGGTTTTGTGCAAAGTCCTCAAGATAATCACTATGACCGAATATGTCACCAACGATGAGCGTAACCATAATTTTTTTCTCTTATTTCCAGTAAAATTATTATTGTTACGCCAACCCCTTATCATAACTGAAAAATGCACCGATTGCAGCGTAACTGAGTTTAACTGTCCATGTTCTTTAATTAGCGCAAAACTTTAGGGGAACCTTTTAAAATGTAGCAAAACTTTGCAATTTGTAAAAATAATTTAAAAATAAATATTCTTAATTACCCCTTCTAAAGAGTCGAGCTGTGCAGCCTTTCCTGCGTTTTGAATCACCTCTGCTAAACTGATTAGTCAGGTAACACTGTCGGAGTATTGCGTGAAAGTTTTTTTGCTGCTGTTAACATGTTTTACTCTATTTTGTCATGCACGCACCGATAATGACGTCATATCATGGATCACCATAGATTTTCCGCCCTACTATATCTACTCAGACCGGGACGAAGGCGAAGGCCGGGATGAGCAACTGATTACGCTCTTACATACTTTGATTGATAATCGGCAACATCAGCGCCAGGGGTTTCCCGCAAGCCGCGCCATTTATGAGCTTAGCCACAGTCACTCTGGTTACTGTATGGTCTCCTTATACAAGACAAAAAGCAGGGAAAAGCACATCACCTATACAAAACACTATTCCACGCTAGGCCTGGCACCCGGTTTGGCGCTTCGCAAAGAAACAGCCCGTGCACTGGGTCTGAACGTCCATCAAGATATCTCCCTGGTCGAACTGGTCGTCAAGCATGGACTTACGCTTGGCGTTGCCCAAAGCCGTTCATATGGACAAGCACTGGATCAGCTCATTACACGATTACCACGCGACCAAATTGTTGTCAGGCCAGGTTGGGACACCTTGCAAAGCCTGACCAACATGTTACTGAAGAAACGTGTCGATTTAGTGCTGGGCTACCCCAGTGAGCATTACTATCTGAGTAAACGTCTTGGCACCGACAACCTGACTCAGCTGTCCTTGTCTGGCGTGCCACTTGTCGCCAAAGGTTATATTGGCTGTACTAACAATACAGCTGGTAAAAAACTGGTTCAGCTCTTTGACAATGCACTCATCAGATTGGTAAAAGAGGATGATTACAAAACGATTATGTTAAAATGGCTACCGGATCATTTAAAGAGTAAACTGAATAGACACCTCATCACTGAGACAAATAAACTCAGTAATGAGGTGTACATCGGAGAAGACCGAAATTAAAACGCCTTTAGCGATTTTTGTAGAAGTAACTTTCTTTTTCAATCGTGATGCCGGCATCTTCTTCAGCTGTCACGATAAAGTTAATGGACGTTGCAGTGCGACTAAGATCGTAACCATCAGCGGTAACAGTTACAGGCACTAGCAGCATTTGCCCCGCTTCAATCTTAATAGATTCGGGCGCCGAAAGAGTCGCGTGCTCTATCCCACTTATACCGATCCGATAATGCAGAACCTGCTGCGTTTTGTTGATAATGCTCAGTGTGTAAGGGTTTTCAACCAGTCCTTCATAGTTTACTCGGTATAACGCATTTCGGTCACGGATCACCGAAGCTTCTATAGGCGTACGATTCATCGCCCAAATCACCATAGTGACAACAATCATGGCGAATAAGGCCGCATAGCCAACCAGCTTAAGTCTGAATGGATTGGTCTTTTTGCCAGATAGTGTATTTTCACTGGTGTACTTGATAAGTCCGGTGCCATAACCAAACTTGTTCATCGTCTCATCACATGCATCAATACAGAGCCCGCAGTTAATGCATTCGTATTGCAATCCGTTTCTGATGTCTATACCAGCCGGACACACTTCAACGCATAAATTACAATCAACACAATCACCTAATCCCATGGCTTTGTGATCTGCCTTGCGCTTTCTGGGGCCTCGGTTTTCACCGCGTGCCGCATCGTATGAAACGACTAAGGTGTCTTTATCAAACATCACAGACTGAAAACGAGAGTAAGGACACGCTACATTGCACATTTTCTCTCGCAGGAAACCGGCGTTTCCATAAGTACAAAACGCGAACAGGAAGACCCAGAAACTGACCAGGCCAGACCATTGCAGAGTAAACATCTCGATATAGAGTGTTTTTGCTGGTACAAAATAGGCCATGAAAGAAGTAGCAGTAAAGACGGAGATGAGTACCCATACGGCATGTTTTGCCAACTTTTTAGAGACCTTTTTACTATCCCAGTTACTTTTATCCAGCTTAATCCTTTGGTTTCGAGTCCCTTCGATCCGATGTTCAACCCAAGTAAACATCAGCATCCAAATCGTTTGTGGACAGGTGTAACCACACCACACCCTACCCAACCAATTAGTTACAAAAAACAAGCCAAACGCGCCGGCCATGAATACCCAGGCCAGGATCATGAAATCATGTGGTAATAAAGTCACGCCGAAAATACGAAACTGCTGAGAAGCCACGTCCAGCAACACTGCCTGCTGGCCTTTGTACGGGATCCAGGGAATAGCAATGAAAACCAACATCAGGAACCAGCCCAGGTAGCGACGGATCTGCTGAAAAGGTCCCTTTTGCTCACGGATATAGATCGGCCCGTCCTGCTTATAGGGCTTAATGATCATATCTTCTTCTTTAATATCGAACTTCATAATACTTGCTTATTGTCAGTGAAACACACCCATACAATTTGCAAGTTTCAGACCAAACTGAAAGTTTTTAACACACTGTTTTAATTAAAATTTTAAAATCACCAAGAAAGCAATCTCGTGATATATCACGAAACCTCGCTATATTTCGCGTTCTCTTTGAATGTTTAGCTTTTTCATTTTAGATCTCAGGGTGCTTTCTGGCATACCTAGCAGGGCTGCAGCACCTTGCTCACCTGCTACACGCCACTGGCAAAGATCAAGCACCGTTACTATGTGCTCACGTTGAGCATGTTCAAGGGATAAATCCTGAGCTACAGGGACGCCACTGGTATTAGCTGCCAATGCCTGGGTCAGCCTCAATGTTCTGCCAGTCGTTAAAATGGCTTCGCGTTCCAGAATATTTTGCAATTCGCGGATATTACCGGGCCAGTCATACGCCTGTAGTTTTGCCAGCGAAGACTTGGCAATGCCTCGCAAATGCTTGCCTAAACGAGCATTGAGCCGGGATAGCATATTGGCACACAGTAGTGGAATGTCCTCCAGACGTTCTCTGAGCGCGGGCACTTTGATTGGAAAGACGTTCAGCCGATAGTATAAATCCATCCTGAATTCGCCTTTTTCGACCATTTGCCATAAGTCTCTGTTTGTGGCAGCTATGACACGAATGTCCACCGAAATCGTTTTGCTACCGCCAACACGCTCAAACTCCTGCTCCTGCAGCACTCTCAGTAGCTTACTCTGCGCTTCCAATGGTAATTCGCCAATTTCATCCAAAAACAATGTGCCCTGATGTGCCAATTCAAAACGCCCCTTGCGTCTTTCATTCGCCCCTGTAAACGCCCCTTTTTCATGGCCAAATAACTCAGATTCCAGCAAACTCGGCGAAAATGCTGCGCAATTAACCCGTACAAAGGGCTGTGTGTTACGCAGGCTCAAACGGTGCAGGTTACGTGCGACCAGCTCTTTACCGGTGCCATTTTCACCCAAGATAAGGACGGTACTATCAGTCTGGCTCACCAGCTTGATCTGCTCGAGCATGGTCTGAAAAATATGACTCTGCCCTACCAGCCCCGAGTCTTGCCAGTCTTCATTGATCTCTGCAAGGAGGTAACTATTTTCCTCTTTAAGCTGTTCAGAAAGTGTCTGAACCTGTTCAAGTGCGTCCCTCAGTGCCTGCTCAGCTTCAACTTGTTTGGATATATCGCGAAATATCGCGACAGCACCTACTATCTGCTCATCCTTAAAAACCGGTGTTGAGGTATATTCTACGGCAAAGCAACTGCCGTCTTTTCGCCAGAATACTTCATCGGTGACATGACGGGTCTTGCCGTCAAACATAGTGCGATAAATCTGACAATGATCAGCAGGATAAGGTGTGCCGTCTGCATAACTATGGTGGTGATACTGATGAATTTTCTTGCCCAGTAAATCATCCGCTGACCATCCGGTCATTTTTTCAGCAGCCGGATTAATAAAAACCGCATTGCCGGACAGATCAAATCCATAGATCCCTTCACCCACTGCATTAAGCAACAGGCGGGGATCATTCAAAAATTGTGCAATTACTGAAGACATAGCTTACCTCGTGACATTTCACGAGCTAATTTACCACGCCAGTCGTTGAAGAAAAACCGAAATACTAACTCTTAAATAAGGACAGTGCCTGCGCATCAAAATGACTGAGATTGGGAAACAGTTCTGTCAATTCACTGTCGGCAAGACCAAACCAACGTGCAAGCGGCGCAAAATATTGCTCGTTACTGAACGCAGGGATCAGACGCCCGCCGCCAACATCTTCATTGCCATCAAGTCGCTGTGCCATCATGGCTCCGTGAACATCCCCTCCATTCACCGCGCCACCCAATACCAACTGGTTGCCCGCCCAGCCATGATCTGTCCCGTCACCATTAGAGGTCAAAGTACGTCCAAAATCAGACATAGTAAATGTGGTAACCTGATCTGCCAGGTTAAGTTCAGCCACTGCACTTTGAAATTCGACCATGCTTTGCGCCAGTCCTTCCAATAAAGCCGGATGGGTTGATTCCTGATTGTCGTGCGTATCAAAGCCGCCCATGGATACGAAGAAAACCTGTCGTTTAGCACCGAGCTGAGACTGAATGCTGATGGTTTTTGCAACTGCAGCGAGTTGCGCAGACAAGCTGGATTCACCAAATTCGGTGGTTAAAGTCGGTGCCTGCTCAAGTAAGGTATTCATATGCAAGGTGTGATCAATAGAGCCATTCAACCTGCTCGCATAAGCTGCAGCCAAGGGGTGTGCCGCCTCACTAAACAAAGTTTGCATAACACGCCGCACATGTTCAACACGCGGTTCATAGCCTCTCAATGCATTGATTTTACTGATCCCACTTTTACTTAGCGCAAAAGCACTGGTATTAGTACCTGTTTGCCAGGGATTAGCTCCATCAATTGTAATATTACTGCCAAATACCGTCCCTTGATCCAGCCTCTCTAACAACCTGGCACCCCAGCCGGTATTCAGAGTCTGCTTTTCCTGACCATGCATCCAAGTCGCTTGCTGATCATTGTGAGAAAAAAGATGCTGTGGCAGTGGAACGCTTTTAGCTTTGTATTGTGTCAAAGACGTCGGCGTAATTAACGTACCGACCCCCCCGACGAAAGCAAGCGATTGCTGTTCAAAATGCGGCTGCAGTGCATTCAATGCCGGATGCAACCCCACTCCCCCTTCGAATTCACTTGTTGAATTGAGAACCTTCGCTCCCTGCACGGCCAGATTTTGTCTGCTTGCTTCATACCAGGTTCGTGGCTCACCACTTAGCGGCACCAACATATTCATTGAGTCATTGCCACCATATAGATATACACACACCAGTGCTTTATAGTCAGAAAAACTGCGCGCCTGAATGCTGCCAGAGAGGGCCTGAAGCTGCAAACTGGTCAGCGCTGCCGCAGACATGCCGCCTTTCAGGCACAATGACAAAAAGTCTCTTCTGCTTTTGTTCATCTTCTTTGCCTCCTAATACTGCACATTAAATTCAGGTGATAACGACACCATGAACAAAAGCTGCCCAACCCTGTCTGCTGCACTCTTATTACTGAAGTATTCGTCCAGCTCAATCAGGGCATTTCGAGTCGACTCTGACATATTGCCAGCAAAATACAGCACGTTGTATCTGTTAAGCAAAGCGTTCAGACCGTTTGACTCCAGCAAAGTAATATCACTGTGGCCATACAGGTAAATCGCTGATGGATTCAAGGTCGTGTGACGCTCAGCCATTCGCCATATTAGGTCACTATATTGTTGGTTTAGAGTGCCTATCATAGCTGCATCATTGGCTATCTGTAATTCAGGCGCAAATAACCCCTGAGCGCTGAGCTCTGCCGGTTGGTGATCAGGCCGGAAAAAATTAAATACTGATGGTGATAACATCGGACCCTGACCATACCTCTCATCGAGGTTCCAGGTGAAATAGTTACCTTCTTCGCTGTGAGCATTCAATGTGCGCCACATCTGAACACTTTTTAACAGTGGCTCCTTGATTTTACCCTGATAAGCAAGTACCGAACCATATCGTCGGGCTTCGTCATCGAGGTATATTGCGCGGACCACCGCGCTCAAATCCCCCCTAACACCGTTTCCGTTGTCACTAAATACCTCTGCTACCCGTGCAACATACTGAGCTGAGGGATTAGAGGTGATCAAACGCTGGATCAGTTGCTTACTGATAAAAGGGCCCACATTAGAGTGGTTGAATAAGTTATCCAGCGCCATCTGCATAGACTCTTCAGGTCCAACTCCGGCAGGGATCACGACACCATTTAACAGCGTTTTTTCGAGTGCGGAGTGATATTCAGGAAATGCCTGCATAGGCAGGGAGAAGTTCCGGCTCGGGCGATTCCAGCGTGCTGAAAAAGCAAAGGTCCAGCCAGTAAAAACCCGCGCAAACCCGGTTATCTCCTGTTGGGAATAGGTCGCAATGGGCTGATTATCTTCTCCCAGTTTCACGGAGCCATCCTGGTTGAGCATTTCAAGCCCTATGGTGAACAGCTGCATGACTTCTCGCGCATAGTTTTCATCAGGGCGGATATTACGTTCAGGATCTGCTTTTTCGTTACCCAGATGACTCAGGTAAGTCCCCATGACAGGAGACAAGGTTACGGCTTCCAGCAAACTGCGGTAGTTACCAAACGCATGCTCAAGCAACAAATCGTAGTATGCCAGCATCCCTTCCGGTTCTCCTTTAAGCGCATTGTTTGCGTCCGATACCACAAATATTTCACTTAAAGCGAAGGCAACACGCTGTCTGAGCTGGTCGTCGGCATTTAAAGTGGCCTTCCACCAGGCATCTATGCGGTTGATTTGATACGGGGTATCCCTATCTGGATAGTTATCAAGTAATGGCGAGTGATACGTTGCCGACAATGCCATTTGGTCAGCTAACCACTGCTCTTCACTCATGCCCGTTGCTGCATTCACTTCTTCGAGTGTCGGTCCCATCGTGCCCTGGTGCAGGAGCATGGCGGCCTGAATATCAGACATTGCATTGCTGGCGTAGACCTCGATTTCTGTCGTTGTTTCAGCGCCCTGAGCACCTGTCACGGTAACTGAAAATTGATAGTTATCACCTTCAGCCTGATAAGTTTCGGGTATCGTTACGGTGAGGATTGGGCCGGTAACATCGCCCAGCTCTACTGGAGGCCCACTAAGTTGTTTCCATAGGTAACTAAATGAGGTGTCCTGAGGATCTGCAACATTTGCAGATAAAGTCAAAGACGCGCCCTTAACGACCTCGGGTTGAACAATAGAGACTTCTACTTCAGGAGGCGCATTGTGTGGCTCGGAGTCGCCGCTACCCCCTCCCTGATCACCAGATGGGTCTACTGCTTCACCAGTATTGTCATCTGCAGGCGTATCGGTGCCACCCGAGGGTTGCTGGGCGTTGTTTGCATTCGCTGTCGTATTAGATGAAGCGTTATCAGTGGCGGTGCCACTGTCAGAGGAGCCACCGCCGCAGGCAACAAGAGTTGTCAGGCAAAAAGCGACCAGACTAAGATGTGCATTCATAATTGCAGAGTCCACAATGACACTTAATACTTTTATAACAGTAGTAAGAGAAAATACATATACTAAATTACTATTATTCTCTAAACGCCTTCATACTAGTCTGGAAGTGTTTCTTAAACTGTTTCGCCAGCGCTTGTGGGTCCTGATAGCCGACCTTATACGCTATCTGCTCCTGAGATAAAGTGGAACTAGCCAACAGATGTTTGGACTTCTCCAGCCGAACCAGGCGAACGTAATCCATGGGCGTCATGCCAACGTGTTGCTTGAAGCGTCGAATCAAACTACGCTCTGACATATACACCGCACCTGCCAGGCGTTTCAGACTCAAGGTCTCGTTAAGCTTTTCTTCGATAAGTGATTGTACCGCTCTGACTTGTTCATCTGCATGATCCAGTAGCACACTAAGCCTGATAAACTGATTTTGATTTGCCGACTTTTGCGGAATTGCCAGCCAGGAGGCTATTTGCTCCGCGACCTCTTTTCCTGCCATATCGCTGATAAAGGTCAGGATCAGGTGTAAGTAACTGTGTGCCGCCCCGGCTGTGTAAACGTTATCACTACGAAACACTATTTCATCTGCTTTAAAGTCTATATGCGGAAAGTACTTGGCAAAAAATGGCGCTAACCACCAACTCGCAGTAACCCTGTGTTCATTAAGCAATCCTGTTGCGGCCAGATAAGCAACACCGCAACAGCCCGCTAAATGATAACGGCAACCATTGAGTGTATTATCAAGCCCATTAAGCGCCTGAGTTACCTGTCTGCATTGCTCCCATAACGTATCAGGCCCGCTGTACTGAGCCCCCACCCAAACAATGACATCGTAACCTCTTAGCTCAGTCAAAGTGGCATCACAGTGAATCGTCAGCCCCTGGCTACTGGCAACCTGAAGCTCGCTGCTCAGTGCTGCAATTTTCCAGGTGAAAAACTGCCTGCCCATTACCTGATTGGCCACGTTGAAGATGTCTATTACACCAGTTAATGCGCTGGCGAATACTTTAGGAGGACACAAAAGTACAACGTGCATGTCATTTTTAACCTGAAATTAGTCAATATTGACACAGTAACTTATCGCTTGCCTCAGATAAAGTAAAACCAGTCTTAATTAAAAAAGGAACAACCCAATGTGGATCCATATCCCAATCTTTTTCTTAGTGTTACTTTACACCTTATTGTGGTTTACCACTGCCACCTTGCGTATTCGGGCAGTCTACCAACGGAAAATATCTCTGACAGACATACGCTTTGTCAGCAAAGAAGGCTTTCCTGAACGGATCAGGTTACTGACCAACAGCTATGATAATCAGTTCCAGCTGCCAGTCTTGTTTATTTGTCTGTTACTCCTGCTGCACATTCAGGGGATTCAAAGCCAGATTTGGTATGTGTACAGCACCGTATTTGTTGCTGCGCGATACTGGCACTGCTACGAGCACATCCTTGGGCACAATCTGAAAATGCGCACTCTGGCTTTTGCCCTTGGCAGTATCATACTGTTCATTGCCTGGTTTACTCTGCTGTTCCAATCGTTTTAAGTAACCCTTTGTTTTTGGGCTAGTCATATGCTGAAAATGCCATTATGATCAGACTGATAGAACAGCCACAGACACGTTCTGTGGCTGATGTAGTCTCCATTCATTCGGAAATATATTCAGTGGCTAATTTTGCAACTCACTTTAAAGTATCCGTGGTGGTGAGCGCCGCCGCTTCATCCGTTATACTGGCAACCAACCTGGCCAATCTTAACGATGTGTTGGTGTTATTTATCGTAGGTTCGCTAGCCGGACTGCTCCCTGACCTTGATGCCGACAAATCTCGCTCTTTAAACAGTTTGTTTTCAATTTTCGCGCTTTGCGCCGCAATCAGCCTGCCCCTGGCCATCGAGTTTAATTCATTGCTCAGCATTTGGTTGTCTGGGATCGGCATCTATTTGCTTTTCATGTACGCCCTGAAGCCCATCTTCGAAAGCTATACCATTCACCGCGGCGCAAGCCACTCACTATTGTCTGTGATAATGTTTGCCGTCATCGCTATTAACATGCCCTTATTTTTGGGTAAAGCGCTGCCTTTTTCACTACTATGCGGTGTAATGGTCACACTCGGCATGTTGACCCACCTGACCCTGGATGAGTGTTACGCGGTGGATATTAATAACAACGAACTGAAATCTTCGTTTGGCAGTGCACTTAAACCGATTGCAACCAGTGCTCCGCTGGCATCAACCCTGCAATTAGCCGTGGTACTGCTGGGCAGCTATTTGCTCCACCCCTATTACGAGAGCATACCTGAAGTTATCCAGCACTGGCAAAACAGGCTATCTGATCTGCCTTTACTGCCGGATCTGGACACGCTAAAACAATTTTACTAAGCACACATGAGTTCAGCAGCTGCATTTGCCGCTGAACTCTGAGATTATTGCTGAATTACTGACAGGTATAACTGGGGGCTAAGCCTTTTGCAACTTCCCACTTTGCAGTGAGCAATGAAGCCGGGCCCTTGCTATCATGAGACAGCTCCCAGTTCATAATACCGCCCGCGTTTAGCTTGGCATACTCAGTTTTTGCCCGTATGGTTGGAATACCGTTGTAATAACTGTTGCCATCTGTATCCCGACAGGCGTTCGCTGGGTTTTCCTGCACCAGTGTCCGATATGCCTTCCAGGTTGGGCGCGCATAAAACGGCACACCTAATACTGTTTTCTCTTTGCTCAGGCCACGGCTCTGCCAGTATGCAATTGAGTCTTTGGCATACTGCATCGACGCATGGTTGCCATTGTTCGCGTCGTAAGCCATCAGGTTCAGAAAATCGATATCCTGGAATACAGACTCCAGAACCCCACCGCCTGTATAGCCTAGCGCAACAACAGCAGCGGTCAGGAACTTACCACGAGCACGTAACTCTGCACTTAACTCCTTCATCAACAGTGCATAGTTATTAGCTGAGGTGCCAGGATCCGGATATTCCCAGTCCATATCTACACCATCCAGGTTATGCAGCTCTACGAAAGCCATTACTTCGCGTACAAACGTCGCGCGACCTTGTGCTGACGCCGCAAATGTTTCAAATGCGCTGTCATCGCCACCATTCCAGCCACCGATAGCAATGCCAACTTTTACATTGTTTGCATGCGCTGAATTTACCAGCGCTGTCATTTTGTTCAAATTTTCAAGCGGCTGAAGCGTGCCATCCGCGTTAGGTAATAAGAACGAGTAATTGATATGCGTCAGTTTATCAAACTGGATATCACTGACAGCCCCCTGCCAGCTTGGGAAGTAGCCGACAATTTTAAAATTAGGATCACCCGGAGGGAAATCATCGGCAGCGACTGTAAAGTTTACAGCGCTGGACTCCCCTCTGCCGCCCGCGGCATCGACTGCAAATACCTGTAACTGATGGCTACCTAGTCCTTGTGCTTGCCAGGGTACAGAATACGGCGCGGTATTGTCTGTCGCAATCAGCGTTCCATCGATAAAGAATTCAGCCCGCTCAATCGCAACACTCTGCGGATGAGAAACAGATGCTGCCAGATCGACCGGCGTCCCGATAATAATGCTCGCATTGTTGCTCGGTGAGGTCACGGTTACTTGTGGCACCGGATCAGTTGCATCGCAATTACCATCCTTATTCCATACAGCATAAGTCGTTGAGTTATTCGCCGGGTTTTGATTCTGAGTCCACCACTTTGCGGTGTAACTCACAGACTGATAAGTGACTGAGTCCCCTTTGGTATACACACTCTGAGCCTGCCAGTCAGTTAAGTTACTACAGTCAACCGCAAGCGCGACTTCCATTGCACCAAGCAATGGCAGCGCCATTAATAAATTTTTATATTTCATTACCTTTTCCATGTTGTATTTGTCGGCAAACGCAGGCCGCACCGACGTTTAAAGAGTTGATGACCTGCCCTCCCAGAGTAACAGAGCGAACAAAAATCATACAAACAACATATTCTGCGACCTTAGTCTAAGAGCAAGCTGTAAAGGCGCATCTAAGCGACAGAGTGATAGGAGGCGCTTTCAGTGAACACAGATCCACTTGTGTTGTAAAAAGGAGCATGTTTGAGTAGGTGTATTTGCTATGCGTACAGTATGGTTTTCCTGCAGCGGCTCCAGGTTTACCTGCTCTACAACACCGTCGTCATCCGGCACACGATACGGGATCCATTTAAACCAGCTTTTCAGTGCTGAGTAGGTTTGTTTCGGTGTATTTGTCATACGTACGGAGTGGTCTGTTGGTAGATCCCGCATCAAGTGCGGGATGACGGCAGTGTGGACTTGTATGAATGGAGAAATACATGACACTTCGTCAGAAATCGCTCTATATATCATGAAAGCAAGGAGTATGTTTGAGCCGGCGTATTTACTACACGTAAAGTGTCGCCTTCCAGCAGCGACTCCAGGTTTGCCCTGCTTTACCACACCTCCAACAGCAACTCCGTCGTCATCCCGCACGCGATGCGGGATGACGGTAGTGTAGACCTGATGAATGGAGAAATACATGACACTTCGTCAGAAATCGCTCTATACATCATGAAAGCAAGGAGTATGTTTGAGCCGGCGTATTTACTACACATAAAGTGTCGCCTTCCAGCAGCGGCTCCAGGTTTACCCTGCTCTACCACACCTCTAACAACAACTCCGTCGTCATCCCGCACGCGATGCGGGATCCATTTAAACCTGTTTTTCAGTACTGAGTAGGTTTGCTCCGGTGTATTTGTCATACGTACGGAGTGGTCTGTTGGTAGATCCCGCATCAAGTACGGGATGACGACAGTGTAGGCCTGTTTGAATGGAGAAATGTCAGCGTTCTCACCTAAAATATTTTTAAACCCAAACGCAAAAAGCCCGACTCTTTCGA
>NZ_PNCJ01000031.1 GCF_005887115.1 Pseudoalteromonas rubra
TACACACGCTCTTCAGATATCTTAAAATCTGGAAAAGCGTATTAAATTCTTTCGTCTACTTTAATTCTTAACTTCTAACAAACAAAACCACTTTGGCGTTGTATGGTTAAGCCTCACGGGTAATTAGTACGAGTTAGCTCAATGGCTCACACCACTTCCACATCTCGCCTATCAACGTTGTAGTCTTCAACGGCCCTTTAGTGGAGTTAAACTCCAAGTGAGAACTCATCTCGAGGCTCGCTTCCCGCTTAGATGCTTTCAGCGGTTATCGATTCCGAACGTAGCTACCGGGCAATGCCATTGGCATGACAACCCGAACACCAGCGGTTCGTCCACTCCGGTCCTCTCGTACTAGGAGCAGCCCCTCTCAATTCTCAAACGCCCACGGCAGATAGGGACCGAACTGTCTCACGACGTTCTAAACCCAGCTCGCGTACCACTTTAAATGGCGAACAGCCATACCCTTGGGACCGACTTCAGCCCCAGGATGTGATGAGCCGACATCGAGGTGCCAAACACCGCCGTCGATATGAACTCTTGGGCGGTATCAGCCTGTTATCCCCGGAGTACCTTTTATCCGTTGAGCGATGGCCCTTCCATTCAGAACCACCGGATCACTATGACCTACTTTCGTACCTGCTCGACGTGTCTGTCTCGCAGTTAAGCTGGCTTCTACCATTACACTAACCGTACGATGTCCGACCGTACTTAGCCAACCTTCGTGCTCCTCCGTTACTCTTTGGGAGGAGACCGCCCCAGTCAAACTACCCACCAGGCACTGTCCTCAACCCCGATTAGGGGCCTAAGTTAGAACATCAACACTACAAGGGTGGTATTTCAAGGTCGGCTCCACACAAACTAGCGTCTGTGCTTCAAAGCCTCCCACCTATCCTACACATGTAGGGTCAATGTTCAGTGCCAAGCTGTAGTAAAGGTTCACGGGGTCTTTCCGTCTAGCCGCGGGTACACAGCATCTTCACTGCGATTTCAATTTCACTGAGTCTCGGGTGGAGACAGCGTGGCCATGGTTACACCATTCGTGCAGGTCGGAACTTACCCGACAAGGAATTTCGCTACCTTAGGACCGTTATAGTTACGGCCGCCGTTTACCGGGGCTTCGATCAAGAGCTTCGCCTAAGCTAACCCCATCAATTAACCTTCCGGCACCGGGCAGGTGTCACACCGTATACGTCATCTTACGATTTTGCACAGTGCTGTGTTTTTAATAAACAGTCCCAGCCACCTGGTCACTGCGGCTCTCGTCTGCTTACGGAGTAAATCCTTCACAAACAAGAGCGTACCTTCTCCCGAAGTTACGGTACAATTTTGCCTAGTTCCTTCACCCGAGTTCTCTCAAGCGCCTTAGTATTCTCTACCTGACCACCTGTGTCGGTTTAGGGTACGATTCGATATAAACTGAAGCTTAGAGGCTTTTCCTGGAAGTAGGGCATCAACAACTTCACCACCGTGGTGGCTCGTCTCGACTCTCAGCCTTAGCGACCCGGATTTTCCTAAGTCACCAGCCTACAGCCTTTCACATGGACAACCAACGCCATGCTTGCCTAGCCTGCTCCGTCCCCCCATCGCATTTATACCAAGTACGGGAATATTAACCCGTTTCCCATCGACTACGCTCTTCAGCCTCGCCTTAGGGGTCGACTCACCCTACCCTGATTAACATGGGATAGGAACCCTTGGTCTTCCGGCGTGCGGGTTTTTCACCCGCATTATCGTTACTCATGTCAGCATTCGCACTTCTGATACGTCCAGCAAACCTTACAGTTCACCTTCAGCCGCTTACAGAACGCTCCCCTACCCCGCGAACTAAGTTCGCAGCCGTAGCTTCGGTGGTATGTTTAGCCCCGTTACATCTTCCGCGCAGGCCGACTCGACTAGTGAGCTATTACGCTTTCTTTAAAGGATGGCTGCTTCTAAGCCAACCTCCTAGCTGTTTTAGCCTTCCCACATCGTTTCCCACTTAACATACACTTTGGGACCTTAGCTGACGGTCTGGGTTGTTTCCCTCTCCACGATGGACGTTAGCACCCACCGTGTGTCTCCCGGATAGTACTTTACGGTATTCGGAGTTTGCAAAGGGTTGGTAAGTCGGGATGACCCCCTAGCCTTAACAGTGCTCTACCCCCGTAAGTATTCGTCCGAGGCTCTACCTAAATAGATTTCGGGGAGAACCAGCTATCTCCCGGTTTGATTAGCCTTTCACTCCTAGCCACAGGTCATCCCCTAACTTTTCAACGTTAGTGGGTTCGGTCCTCCAGTCAGTGTTACCTGACCTTCAACCTGCCCATGGCTAGATCACCGGGTTTCGGGTCTATACCCTGCAACTTAAGCGCCCAGTTAAGACTCGCTTTCGCTACGGCTCCCCTAAATGGTTAACCTTGCTACAGAATATAAGTCGCTGACCCATTATACAAAAGGTACGCAGTCACCCTCGAAGGGCTCCTACTGCTTGTACGTACACGGTTTCAGGTTCTATTTCACTCCCCTCACAGGGGTTCTTTTCGCCTTTCCCTCACGGTACTGGTTCACTATCGGTCAGTTGGGAGTATTTAGCCTTGGAGGATGGTCCCCCCATATTCAGTCAAAGTTTCACGTGCTCCGACCTACTCGATTTCACTTTAAATAAGTTGTCGTGTACGGGACTGTCACCCTGTATCGTCATACTTTCCAGAATGTTCCACTAACTACATTAAAGCTTAAGGGCTAATCCGATTTCGCTCGCCGCTACTTTCGGAATCTCGGTTGATTTCTTTTCCTACGGGTACTTAGATGTTTCAGTTCTCCGCGTTCGCTTCGTTAACCTATGTATTCAGTTAACGATGACCCAAAGGGCCGGGTTTCCCCATTCGGAAATCCTAGTCTCAAGCGCCTCTTACTGGCTTGACTAGGCTTATCGCAAGTTAGTACGTCCTTCATCGCCTCCAACTGCCAAGGCATCCACCGTGTACGCTTAGTCACTTAACCATACAACCCAAA
>NZ_PNCJ01000032.1 GCF_005887115.1 Pseudoalteromonas rubra
ATTGCAGTAACACTGTGAAAAGGTCGTTTCCTTGTAAAAGGTGCGGCCTTTTTTAATGCCTGAAATATGGCGATGGAAAATGCGGTGTGGAAGTACATCCATGTAGCAACGCCCATCGCGCATCCGTGCGCTCACCTCCTCATGCTGCGAAGCGGTGCTTCGTTCATGCGTCGCCCTTGCGCAAAGGAAATGCCAGTGCAAGCACTGTGTCATTATCCTTTGCACGATAGGTGGCGCTCTCTACAGGGGAATGTAGGTGCTCGTAGCCACAATCGTAGAATAATCTACAGATTGCAGTAACACAGTGGGAAAGGTCGTTTCCTTGTAAAAGGTGTGATCTTTTTTAATTTCTGGAATTCAGATAACGGCGCTGAGCAGGAGAAGGTGGGGATTGGTGGAACGATAGGGCTGGGCTACTGCTAGCCCGGCCCGCGAGATACTTTAAATTATAACGCTTTCGAAGATGCTATTGATCTCTGACTGGTGCTTTTGTGCGTAGTGCAGGCTTGGTGCAACGTACATGATGACATAAAGCTTATCATTTTTAGTGGTCAGCAAGGCATCGACGGATTTCTTCAGGCCATGTTCCAGAAAATATGAAAGCTGTAAACGAAATGCAATATCATCCCCAAGTTCAACCGGTGACATGTTCTCTGTTATGACGGAGATTGTACCACCATGACTATTTTTCAAAGAGGTCTTAATGAACTCTTCTAGCTCATTTGGTAGCATGCCTTTTTTGAAGGTGGGTAGAGGTAGCTCTTTATTGTGTGACTTAAAGATACTCTCTCCTTCGTTGATATTGCCTATGATATAAAGCTCATTCAAACCAAGGCCGTCTTTAGTCCACAGCTCTGATTTTTTATGCTGATTGAATCCGGCTTTGTTCCAGGTGCTGGTCGGCGTTAGGGTAATACCATGTACCGTTGTTTGTTGAGATTTGACGAGTTTGAAAGCTGCGCATGCATTAAGCATAAGTAGCATGCTAATAATTAGTAGTTTTTTCATTTTTTATCCCAGAGATTTTAAATAATATTTGATCATGGCTCTATCTTTGGCTTTTGGTTCTGCATCCAGGTATTTTTGGAAGTGCTCTTTCGCCAGAATGTTCTTTTTATCTTTTAGATAAAGATATGCCAGATGCTTGTATGCGGAGGATGGTACAGTCGGATGCTCTATTGCTTCTTGATAGTAAGAAATAGCCTTTTCCTTGTCTCCGGCGTTACCACGTTTTCGATACAACTCACCATAGAAATAATTGATATAGGCCGGAGGGTAACCTAAGGCTTGATGACGCTTTAACAACACTTGAGTTTGTTCCAGCTCTTCAAGCTCAATATGGCCTTTCATCAGCATGTAGTAACGGCTTGAAAGTATTGGAACAAGTGGCTTTACATGTGCTTTTGGCTTATCAGCTACTAGGCGCTTGGCATGTTTATCCAGGTACTCATTGCGTTCCTTGGAGGGTGGATGGCTTGCCCAAAAAGCCAAGTCACTCTCCTTACTCTTGTCCTTCTCACGCTCGTGCATGACAGAGTGCCATAGTTTGCTTGCTTCATTTGGATCAAATCCAGCTCTGTTCATGAGTTCTGTGCCCATTATGTCGGCTTCTTTTTCATGCTGTCGGCTAAAAGCTGCATTATTTCCTGACATGGCAATAGTTGCCAAACCATATACACCCGTAACTGCCGCGATACCGGCATCGAGCAGCACAGTTGCCCATGCTGAGCTTTGTGCTTTTCGCCACTGCTCTATTTGATGCGTTCGTAAAAAATGGGCTATTTCATGACCTAAGATTGCAGCGAGCTGCGACTCATTTTCGACACGCAATAACAGCCCTGACCATACATGCATCATCCCATTGGGGTACATCGCAGCATTAAAGTGCGGATTATCAATAATATAAACGCGAATTGAAGAACAATATTCCCCCGCAATCTTACATACCATCTCAGATACATATTGATTCAGTTCTTTGTCACGTATCAGATAAGGCGAGCGCTTTACGTCTTCTTCCAGTTCATTGACTTTGTACCAAAACCCGCCTTCATCGGATGCCCAGTCAGGTTCATACTTAATGTCAATCGTGGGAGCAAACGTTAGCTCCTGCCCGTTAGCATTTGATAAGCCTGCTATGAGTAATAGCAAGGCTAGCACAATAGAGTAACCTTTCATCATTTGCTTGCAGCAGGGAAACTATCGAGAAGATTACCAATAGTCTTTTTAGCCGCTTTTTCAGTACGTAGGTCGCCGCTGGTACTAACTAAACGGTTGAACCAAACGATATCACCCGTTTTCAAGTCAACTAGAGAGGCGAAGCCAACCTGAATTCCACCATGGGCGCCCAGTAATACTTGCATAGCTACACGGCCTGCACTTGCATAGCTATCTCTGACAAAAACGAACAGGGCATAGTCAGCTCCTGATTCTTTGGCGAGCGTTTGTGCATCTGTCCCTAAACTCCAATCGAATTTTTGTTTTTTTGTTGGAAGCTGCTGGTGACCTAAGTGGTGAACCAAGACAGAATAACCTACAGCTTCGTGCAATTTGGACAGTTGGTAGTTTGTTGCTTCCGGGTCTGTGCTGGTTGGTTGATAGACGATTGTATCTGTCTGTTTGCCTGTCATATACTCCGAGATCGCCCCTGTCATATGCTCTTTTGCATTTTCTGTCCAATCAGCCTTGGTTTCAAGAAAGCCAAGTGCCGATAGCTCTGAAAGTTCAACATCCAATGGCATTAACAGTATTTTAGAACTTGCATTAGTCTGGGTTTTTAATTCAGTTGTACCTGAATATTTTTTGGTTTGTGCACACCCCTGTGCAAGTAGTAAAGCACTGAAAAGGGCAATGGTGAGTAGTTTTTTTATCATTTTTAGTACCTTTAATTAAAACTGTCACAAAATAATCTATTTATTAAAGATTTGCAATAAATTGTAAGGAAGTGTAGAGGGTTTCGGCTGGCGTTTCGGTATTTATTTGCTAGCTTTAAAAGCTAAACATACAAGCATTTTTAGGGTCTGATTATGGCGCAAATTCACGCTCCCAAACTCTTGTCTTTCTGCTGGTCGGAATTGTGTTCGAGCAACTGGCAGGAAGCGAAAGCGTTTTATACACAGCTGTTCGACTGGGGCTTTGATGACCAGCCAATTGGTGAAGGCGCGTATTACACAATGCTGCAAAAGCACGATGATGATATTGCTGCTATGTATCAGATGATGCCGCAACAAAAAGATGCGGGTGCGCAAAGTCAGTGGCTGAGCTATATTGCGGTGGACAATGTGGATGAAATGGCTGAGCGCGCAGCCGCACTCGGTGCGGAGATTATTGCCGGTCCACATGATGTACCGTCAGCCGGTCGAATGGTCATGTTGCAGGAGCCTGCTGAAGGGGCACATTTCGCGCTTTGGCAAGCCAAGGAGCACATTGGTTGTAAACGTGAATTGGAAGCCAATATTCCCTATTGGCATGAGTTGGCAACACGCAACAGTCAAAAAAGCAGGGCGTTTTACAGCGCATTGTTAGGGTGGCAGGCACAAGATAAACCTATGGAAGGTATGGATTATGTGTTGTTTAGTGCACGCGATACGGTGGTTGCGGGTATGCTGCAGATGACAGAGGAGTGGGGAGAAGAAATCCCTGCCCACTGGATGACCTACTTTGCTGTGCTGGATTGCGACGCCATGGCTGAGAAAGCTCGAGTGCTTGGCGGGCAAGTGTGTGTGCCACCCACGGACATTCCCCAGGTCGGCCGCTTTGCGGTGATCACGGATCCTCAGGGGGCCGTTTTTTCAATTATTCAGTCTGTTATGCATGACATTGAGCCTTAGCCTGATGTGAATCGGGTGCCCTCGTTTTCCGGGGATTAGTCCAAAGAGATGAGTTGCCCCTGGCAGTGAGCGAAGGCATTTTGCAGTCGCGAGACGTAGTGTCGGAGTTGTCCGTTTTTTCTGATGGCTTTTATATGAGCACTGAGTTTTGGTACCAAAGCATGGTGTTTTTTGTGAACGTAGTGGTACACAGTAAAGAAACTTTCGTCGGCGACTTTACTATACAGAGTCGTCAAGCCAGACTCACACAGTGAACCCAGAGCATACTTGTCAGTAACCAGGATGCGATTGACACGACCACGACTCAGAGCCTGATACGCCGAAATGTTGTTTTGCACCGGGTTACAGTTGAGCTGGTGTTGCTCGCAATACCACATGGTAATTAAGTTGCCGGCGATAATCGCCAAGTCGGTTTCGCTGGATAATTCACAGTACTTTGGAGCTGTGCATAGTAGCATTAATCTGAGTTCACTCAGTGGTGCCGGCACAGCAATTAAATTTGAATAACGTGCACCAACTAACCCAACGCGTCCGGCTTCTGCATCCAGCTCCCCCTCATTCACCAACTGCAGGCCTCGTTCACTGGGCAGAAATTCAAACTCAGGCCTAATGCCCATGGGGGCATATATTTCAGTGAACATTGCAGTGATTTGCTGCTGCCCCAGGCTATATGACAGGGCCTCACTGACATTAATACGATAGGTGTTTGCTTGTGCCAAAGGTAACCACAGCAGAGCAAGCATGAGCAGGTAGTTTGGCAAGAGTGTCCTCCCTTAACTGGTACTCTTTAAAAGTAGCAGAACCTGCTAGGGCTGAAAGTCATCGCTGTAATCTATAGAATAGTGAGCATGTCAATATGAGTGAAAATACTCAAATGAGGAGGAAGGTATGTCAAAACATGTGGTGATCACCGGCGCAAATCGCGGGATTGGCCTGGAGTTATGCCGACATTACTTAGCTGTCGGTGAGCGGGTCACGGCGGTGGTGCGTCGTAGCTCAGAAGCATTACAGTCTTTGGATGTTACTGTTATTGAAGGCATTGATGTTAGCGTGCCAGAAGATATCGAGACCTTAGCAGCAGAGCTTGCAGATCTGAAGATAGATATCCTGATTAATAATGCAGGTATTTTCCGTAACGAATCCCTCGCCCACATGGACTTTGCGACACTGGAGCAGCAAGTCATGGTTAATGCCGTAGCGCCAGTTCGCGTGACGCATGCATTGCAGCACAACCTGGCAACAGGTGCTAAAGTGGCGATGATCACCAGTCGAATGGGCTCTATTGCAGACAATGGTTCGGGTGCATACATTGGTTATCGCATGTCGAAAGCCGCGTTGAATGCAGCGGGTGTCAGCCTGGCGCATGAGCTCAAACCTCGTGGTGTGGCTGTGGCATTGTTGCATCCCGGATTTGTGCAGACTGAAATGGTCAATTATGCAGGTGATATCTCACCTCTAGAAGCGGCGCAACGGTTGGTTAAGCGTATCGATGAGCTGACGCTGGAAACCAGTGGCGGGTTCTGGCATTCAAATGGCGAACGTCTGCCCTGGTAAGCATGAAGCGGGGCATCAGTGACGAGCAAAGTTGTGCTAAACTTCCCTCAGGTAATTGCATAAATGAGCTAATTTTCATGGAACTTCAAGAAAACACCCCACTAAACCTGCCTTTATTTAGACTGGACGATAATCTGACCGAGCGTGATATGGAGCAACCGGATCTGACCTTAGAAGTCGTTCTGGATGCTAACCTGTTGGCGAATCTTTGCCAGAACCCAGCTCCTGAGCAAAGTGTCAGTATTCCACTTGAGGGTTATCAGATCGGTAATATTGAGCAGCAAGTGGCTGAGATTCTGAGTCAGGGCCATCAGGCACAGTTGTTGCTCAATCATGGACCGGTGCTGAGCGCTGTATTAAGTTGCGAAAGCCAGGCGGTGTTTGTCTCTCCGCCCATGGAAATGATGCCTACGTTTGATCTGGGGCTGGATGATGAAGATGGCGAAGAGGGCGCATAATGCGTAGATCCGGCTGGATACTGGTTGGCATAGTCACTTTACTAAGTGGTTGTGTGGCACTAGGTGTCAACCATTATGATGACCTGTTTGGGCCGCAGCAGACACAGCAGCGTATGCAACCCCAATCAGCACAACAGGGCGCTACTTATCTGAGCGACATAAAACCGATTCTGGATACACGATGTGTGGTTTGTCATGGTTGTTACGATGCACCCTGTCAGCTCAAGCTGAGTTCGCCTGAGGGGATTGACAGGGGAGTAAGCAAAGCCCGGGTTTACGATGGCACCCGGCTGCTTGCGCAGTCGCCAACCCGACTTTTGTTTGATGCACAAACAACATCTCAGTGGCGCGAAAAAGGCTTTACGCCCATTCTCAATGAGCGTGTGCAAACCGAGTATGCCAACCTCAACGGCAGCGTGCTGTATAACAGTTTGTTGCTTAAGCAGACGCAGCCGTTTGCTCAACAAGGGTTATTACCGGACCACTACGATTTTTCACTGGACAGAGTGCAAACGTGCCCGACCATGGACGAATACCCTGAATACGCACAGGAACAACCTCACGCAGGCATGCCTTATGGCTTGCCTGCGCTGACGAACAGTGAGTTTGCCCAATTGACTGATTGGATCAAGCAAGGCTCGCCCATGAGCCAGATTGCGCCACCCAGTGAGGCAGAGTTACAGAGTGTGGCGAAGTGGGAAAGCTTTTTAAATCAGGACGACAATAAAACGCGCCTTGCAGCACGGTACATTTACGAACACTGGTACCTGGCGCACATCTATTTTAATCGCCTGGATAAACAGTCATTTTTTACTCTGGTGCGCTCCAAAACGCCGCCGGGTGAACCCATTGAACTGATTGCAACAGTCAGGCCATTTGATGACCCTAAAGTCGCTCGGGTTTATTATCGCCTGATGCAGGTGCGCAGTACCATTTTATCGAAAACCCATATGCCACTGGCACTGAATGATGACAAACTGGCGCGTCTGCAGGCGCAGTTTATTCACAGTGAGTATGAGGTGGCGCAGTTACCGGGTTATGCGCCTAAACTGGCTGCCAACCCCTTTAAGGTGTTTGCGGCAATCCCCGTTAAGTCACGTTATCAGTTTATGCTTGATGAGGCTGAGCTGATCGTTAAAGGCTTTATTAAGGGCCCTGTTTGTCGCGGCCAGATAGCGCTGAATGTGATCAATGATCACTTCTGGGTGGCCTTTGTCGACCCCCAGAAAAATGCCTCGCCGGCTGTGGAGCAATTATTGACCCGGCATGATGACGACCTGCTTTTGCCGGCGGCTGAACAAAGCAATGTGCTGCCTTTGTCAAGCTGGGCGCAATATGCCAAGCGCCAGCATGACTATCTTGAAGCCAAAACGGCTTTAGCCAACCAGGTGTTTGCAGATGGCAAGCGACTCAATATGAATCTGATCTGGCAAGGAGATGGGCATAATCAGAACGCAGCCCTGACCATTTTCCGTCATTTTG
The DNA here is from genome assembly GCF_005887115.1 of Pseudoalteromonas rubra. Classification (GTDB taxonomy): domain Bacteria; phylum Pseudomonadota; class Gammaproteobacteria; order Enterobacterales; family Alteromonadaceae; genus Pseudoalteromonas; species Pseudoalteromonas rubra_F. The sequence continues at coordinate 7,322 of NZ_PNCJ01000032.1, forward strand.
ACAGTGCCACAGTGGTGAAAGGGTTTATCGGTCAAGCACCTAAAACCACCTGGGTGCTGGATTATGCGCTGTTTGAGCGGATCCATTATCTGCTGGTTGCAGGGTTTGATGTTTACGGCAATATCGGCCATCAGCTGGTGACTCGGCTATATATGGACTTTTTACGCCTTGAGGGAGAGCAAAATTTTCTTAATTTGTTACCACTAAGTCATCGTCAGCGCATTAAGCAGCACTGGTATCGCAAGTCGCATCTGAGTCTCAGTGAATTTATCAATCGCAAGTCATTACTGGGCGCGCCGTCTGGGATCCACTACCAAAGTGACGACCCGCAGGCAGAGCTGTATGACATGTTAAAAGCACATCTAAAGCCTGTGTTAAATGAAGCCTATGACTACACTGCTGTGCCAACTGCGCTGCAACCCCTCAATGAATTGCCAGTGAGGGCGATCAACCAATTGCCCCAGGTGTCATTTATTCTGGCTGTCGATAACAAAGGTGCGCATCAGCCCTACACCCTGATCCACCATAATGCGCACTTTAATATTTCCAGCTTGTTGAATGAAGAGGGACAGCGCGCCTATCAGGAAGATACCGCGACCTTAGTTCCCGGGTTTATCGGTGATTACCCAGAGGCCATCTGGCATCTACCAAATCAGGCGCACATCGACGCCTTTGTGCATCAACTGAGAGAGGTCCGCACTGAGTCGGATTACCGCACGCTGAAAGCGACCTTCGGGATCCGCAGAACGCATCCGCAGTTTTGGCAATACAGTGATTTATTGCACCGTATTGCCCTTGAAACTCGGGGTGTGGAATATGGCCTGTTTGACTATAACCGACTGGAAAACAGGTAATCAACGGCGGGCCCGTCGGGCCCGTCGGATATTATTTTAGATTACTGGCAGCACGGACCGCGGCCAGCAGCACGCTCTCTTCCAGACGTACTTTGTAATTAGGGTTAGCATACTGAAACTGCACCAGACCCGCTTTATCAATCACAAAAACAGCGGGCACAGGCAGCGCCACCCGGCTTTTGCCATCCAAATCTACAAACTGCACGCCCATCCGGTCGCGATAGGCCTTAGCGGTTTTGTCATCCAGGTAATAAGCCAGTCCCAGTGCCTGGGTTAACGCCAGCTGGTCATCGGAGAGTAAGCGGTAGTTGGGGGAGCTGATATTGCTCTTACTCAGTGCCTGCGGGCTGTCAGGAGAAACCGCTACTATCTGTGCACCCAGCTCGACTATCTGCTTTTCAATTTTCTGCAGCCCAGCTAACTGGCGCGAGCAATACGGGCACCAACCGCCGCGATAGACCACCAATACCGTCGTCTTGTCTTGATACAGTTTTTCTAAATCCACCGCTTTGGCGTTGTTGTCCTGAAGGGTTAAAGTCGGCGCTGTCAGGCCTGGCAGTAAAGGTGCAACCTGCTCCGGGTGTTCACTAATGTTAGTGGCTTGCGCAGCAGACGCAGAAAAGGACAGTAACTGGGTAACCGTCAGTGTTAACGCAACAAATATGGATCGCATGTAAAACCTCAAAATTAGATGTATGAACCCTATTAGAACGGGACAGCGCAGAAAAGCTTTCATTGTGGCTCATCGTGGTAATTATGCCACTGTGTGGGTATCATAGCGCTTTGACTGAATAGTGAGAGCGCAAATATGTCTGCAAATAGTGCGAAGCTGGTAGTGATGCTGGAAATGCAAAACGCCATGAATACCAAAGTGCATGAGCAATGGTTCAGCCAGGGATTTGAGTGGTATCGCGCCATCTGGGTTGAGTGTGCAGAAATGCTGGATCACTACGGCTGGAAATGGTGGAAAAAACAAACACCGGATACCGAGCAGGTGATTCTGGAGCTGGTTGATATCTTTCACTTTGGCTTGTCTTTGCGCATTGATGGAGAGACATCTTATGAGGCGCTGGCGGCACAGCTGGATAACGAGCTGGCACAACCATTATATGCTGAAGACTTTAAGGCAACGCTGGAAGTGCTTGCTGCATCGGCTGTGGCCGATAAAGCTTTCAATGCGGCAGCATTTGCCGGATGTATGCAGCAGATTGGCATGACCCTGGATGATTTATATCGCGGTTACGTGGGTAAAAATACCCTGAACTTCTTCCGTCAGGACCATGGTTACAAAGATGGCAGCTATATCAAACAGTGGCACGGCAAAGAAGACAACGAGCACCTGGTTGAAGTGGTGAAAAGCCTGGATACTGAACATCCAGACTTTGCTAAGCTTGTTTATCAGGGCTTGCAGGCACGCTACCCGGGCTGATCAGCTGATCGGTAGTAACGTGCGATAATCACAAATGGCCGGGTAATCAGTGATCTCTTTATGGGGTTGCTGACTATCCGGATTCGCGATGGCCAGTAAGTGCCCAATGCCATACTCTTTGGCGGCAGCCAATACCGCCAGGCTGTCATCGACAAATAGCGTCCGACTTTTATCAAATCCCAGATCCGCCTGAACCTGTTGCCACAGTTGCTGACTTTCTTTACTGACACCATAGCTGTGTGTTGAGATGAGTTTATCCAGATACTGGTCAAACTGGGTGCGCTCGATTTTGAGACTCAAGCTGTCAGGGTGCGCATTGGTTAATAAAATCAGCTCTTTGCCGGCATCTTTCAGCGCCTGCAAAAATGCCGGCACGTCTTCACGAATAGAGATCAAATGCTGAATTTCGCGTTTAAGCTCCATGATAGGCAGTTGCAGTTGTTGCTGCCAGTAATCCAGACAATACCACTCGATTTGTCCCATAACGGCTTCGTAGCGCGCAAGGATATCGGCACGTGCTTGCTCCAGCGTCAGGCCTTGTTTGACGGCATGGGCCTTAGGGATCACGTCCAGCCAAAAGTGATTATCAAAATGCAGGTCGAGTAAGGTGCCATCCATATCCAGCAACACAGTATCGATCTTTGACCAATTTAACATAGGCATTTACCTGTAAAGGCTTTATGATGAGGTTAATGGCCATGATAGCAAAATAATCTCTATGTCACAGAAAAAGCACCCAATTCCCCCTGAGATATTAGCCTCTGAGGTTGTCGCAAAAAGTAAGCTCTTTACGGTAGAGTCCCTGTCGCTGGCATTTTCTAATGGCGAGCGCCGTGAGTATGAACGAGTTCGTGGCGGCGGCCGGGGGGCTGTGATGATAGTGCCCATATCAGCCGAAAATGAGCTACTCTTAGTAAGAGAATATTGCGCGGGGACGCACGATTATCAGCTTGGTTTTCCAAAAGGGTTGATTGATCCGGGTGAAACCCCTATTGAAGCGGGTAACCGTGAGTTAAAAGAAGAAGTTGGCTTTGGCGCTCGACAGTTTTGTGATCTGAAAACTCTATCACTGGCACCCAGCTACTTTAACGCCAGAATGCATATACTGGTGGCGCAGGATTTGTACCCGGAGCAACTGGCCGGTGATGAACCTGAACCATTGGTGGTGGTTAAATGGCCCCTGGCACAGTGGCAAGCGTTACTGAGTCAGCCCGACTTTACCGAAGCCCGTAGTGTCGCCGCGCTGTTATTACTACAACAGTACCTGACAACGGAGGCTTAATGCAGTCATTTTTAGAGCCCTGTATCACCCTGGCTGTGCAGGCCGGGCAGGCGATTATGGCCATCTATCAGCAAGACGACATAGGGGCGCGGGAAAAGTCTGATCATACACCGGTAACCGCCGCGGATCTGGCTGCCAACGAAGTACTGACAGCCGGGTTGCAAGCGCTGGCCCCGGACGTACCAATTATGTCTGAAGAGACCCCCATTCCGCCGCTGGAAAGCCGGCAACACTGGCAGCGTTACTGGCTGCTGGATCCAATGGATGGCACCGGTGAGTTCATTCTGGAAAGTGGCGACTTTGCGGTAAACATTGCCCTGGTTGAAAACAACCAGCCAGTACTTGGCGTGATCCACTGGCCAGCCAAAGGTGTGACCTATTTTGCTACTCACAAGGGGGGGGCTTTTAAGCGCAGCGAAGGGCGTGATGAACCTATTTCGGTAGCGCCGAAAGGCACGCTCACTTTGGCGGTCAGCCGCAGGCAAAAAATTGAGGCGGTGAGCCAGTATCTCAACAGCCAGTTTGATACTGTGGCACTGGGCTCGTGTTCGCTCAAGGCGTGTATTGTGGCCGAGGGGAAAGCCGACTGCTTTTTACGCGTTGGACCAACAGGGGAGTGGGATACCGGAGCTTCTCAGGTCATTGTTGAAGAAGCGGGAGGCTGCATTACCGATGCAGAATTTAATCCGCTGACCTACAATCAAAGAGAAAGCACAGAAAATCCTGACTTTATTGTGATGGGCCACCCAGACTGGCAGTTTCAGAAGTTAATCAACCCACATCAGAGAGAACAGTAGTCTGACCGTAAATTTGGTCGTTAAGACAATTAATGTCATATAAGGGCGTTAAAATAACGTGGGTTGACTGCTTTTTGAGCGGTTGACGCCCTTTTCTTGATTAAGACCTTGCATTATCAAATCAATTCTATATTATAGCGACCTCTTAAAGAGTTAGGGCAAATTAAGCCTTGATAAATGCTTTTTAGGTACTTCGCTCAACGGAAGTAAAACGTTGAACATACAGGCGCGGGATGGAGCAGAATGATAAATCATTCGTCGGGCTCGTTAATTCCAAAATCGCCGAAGGTCGTCGGTTCAAATCTGACTACCAGCTTCTTTCAGTAGAAGTAAAACACTGAAATACAGGCGCGGGATGGAGCAGCCTGGTAGCTCGTCGGGCTCATAACCCGAAGGTCGTCGGTTCAAATCCGGCTCCCGCAACCACTTTATGAGTGGTAACGCCGAAGGTCGTCGGTTCAAATCTGACTACCAGCTTCTTTCAGTAGAAGTAAAATACTGAATATACAGGCGCGGGATGGAGCAGCCTGGTAGCTCGTCGGGCTCATAACCCGAAGGTCGTCGGTTCAAATCCGGCTCCCGCAACCACTTTCTGAGTGGTTAAATCGAAAGTATCGATTGTCTCTTCTATCAACAGAAGCAAAACGTTGAACATACAGGCGCGGGATGGAGCAGCCTGGTAGCTCGTCGGGCTCATAACCCGAAGGTCGTCGGTTCAAATCCGGCTCCCGCAACCACTTCTTTATGTGGTAACGCCGAATGTCGTCGGTTCACTCTTCATAAATCAATGGCTCCCACAATTACTTTCTGAGTGGTAACGCCGAATGTCGTCGGTTCACTCTTCATAAATCAATGGCTCACAAAATAAAAAAATCGGGGGGGAAGCCGGTGGGGGAGGGGGGGGGGGTCGGGGGG
>NZ_PNCJ01000034.1 GCF_005887115.1 Pseudoalteromonas rubra
GGAAACGAAATAGCGCCGATGATAGTGTGGGGTTTCCCATGTGAAAGTAGGACATTGCCAAGCTCCTAATTTATTTAATAAAAAATAAAAACAAAATAGAAAAGATTTTCCTGGTGAAAATAGCATTTTGGAACCACCTGATCCCATGCCGAACTCAGTAGTGAAACGAAATAGCGCCGATGATAGTGTGGGGTTTCCCATGTGAAAGTAGGACATCGCCAGGACCTTATAAGTAGGTCGATGAAGGACATTCATCCATGAATCTCATCGACATTTGTACTTCCTGTACATCAAAGCCCGATTCTAAAGAGTCGGGCTTTTTTTATTTGGAGTAAAATACTTCCATGTAGTATCTCCCCTTCGCGCGTCCTTGCGCTCACTTCCTCGAACTGCGAAGCGTTGCTTCGGTTTCTCTTCACCCTCGCGTTCATTGCGCTGCGAAGCGTTGCTTCGGTCACAATTCACCCTTGCGTAAAGTAATACCGTTTTGAATAATTAACTGGTCAGATTTATCCAGTCCCTAAAGCACAATGATTTCACCCTGTGTGCACATTAGATAAACGCATTCCATGCTTCGCTGACCTGATCCAGAATGTCATCGTAGTTTGCAAAGGGTCTGTTTGATAACTTATGCTGTCTGAGCCAACTCCACACTTGTTCTATGGGGTTTAACTCTGGGGAATAAGGTGACAGCCTAATGATCACTACATTCTCCAAGCCTTTTACCAAACCATCTTTGAAGTGCCAGGCTGCACGGTCCATAACGACCACAGCCATTCTTGCTGATTGAGCCCTGTGTGATATTTGCCCCAGGAGAGAATACATGACTTCTTTATTCTCTACAGGTGAGATGAGGGCTTCTGTTTCGCCAGTCGTTGGACACACAGCACCAAATAGATAGGCATATTCGAATTGTTGCTGCTTTATACTAATTTCACTTAATACCTGTTCAATTTGACGGAGCAAATATGACGCTAACGGCGTTAAAAGTTTCTCATTTAGAACCTTTACCTGAGGGGTGAGTTCGCAAATTTTTGCCTGGTTATCGACTATATTTTCTCGCCTTACTCGCCTTACTCGCCTTACTCGCCTCAAAATAGAACACTTAACTAAGCAAATTGGTATTACAGCTTTTGGGCGTGAGCCTTTTTCAGCCCAAACCTTTGTGGTCGAAGTTTGCTGACCAAATCGTGCTTCATCCTGAAACCACACATCAATGCGTTTAGGAAGAAGATGTCCCGGGGTGTGAAGGATCGTTTCCAGCTCGAAGTTTTTTGAAAGCTGCTTGGTGAGCCTGGTTTCCTTTAGGGTGGATTGAGCGGCTGCTAATCCATGAGAAGTTTCGCCTTTTCAACAGTCTGTGAACAGCTGATAACTCGTACTCAATGTGAAAAGACTCAGATATACTGCTGAATATCTTCTAATGTTAGTCGACCACCTTCCGTGCGGTTTATAGAGTCGAGTACATATGCTTTAAGCTGCTTCAGCTGTGAATCATCCAGTTTGCAAGGGCGGCCCGAGCGAGGTAGCTCTTTCAAGCCTTTTAACCCATAGTCGAGATGGTCTTTCACCCATTTGTTCACGCTAGTACGACTGACCTTTAAGTATTCAGCAATCTGATAGCGAGATTTACCTTCAAAGAAATGATCCAGTGCGAGCATGCGCACTTTCTTTCTTGGATCTTTAGTTTGTTTGGAGAGCTTAATAAATTCAGAGGGCTGCAAAATCACTATCACATCGATGGAAATTGGATTTTGACATTAGGTCATAAAATTAATCAATTTGGTATTAGCTTTGAGACGCTGAATCCTCCACCAGCTGTCTTTGCCTTTGTCGGCAATGCGGCAATTTTCCGCCATCAAAATATTGGCCTTATTCTTGCTTTTATTCCACTAAGTCAAATTTTTGGAGTCGGGTTATGGCAATTAGTTTTGATAAAGCATTGGGGGTTCATCCCCACACTATGCTGATCCGGTCTCAGCGTGCTGAAATTTTGGCAAGTAATATAGCCAATGCAGATACTCCTGGATACAAAGCTAAGGATATCGACTTCGGTCAGGCTTTTAAAGCGGCAAAATCGGCACAGCTAAGCGGCAATAAGATGGTGAGAACCAATGAGAAACACCTGAGTGGTGGGACTCAGTTAAATAATGGTATTGAACAATATCGTACGCCAAATCAAGCAGATACTGGCGATGGAAACTCTGTGGACATACAAGTGGAACGAAACTTGTATGTACAAAATGCATTAGAGTACCAAGCTAGTTTGAGTTTTTTATCTGGTAAATTTAAAGGGCTAAAGAAAGCCCTTAGTGGTCAAGGTGGGTAATCATGAGTTTATATAATGTTTTTGATATAGCGGGCTCAGGTATGAGCGCTCAGAATGTCCGTTTGAATACGACTGCCAGTAATATTTCCAATGCAAACAGCATTAGCTCAAGTCAGGATAAGGTTTACAGAGCCAGGCACCCGGTGTTTGCTGCTGAGTTGAATAAAGCAGCGGCCGCTCATCCTAATACGATGGGGTCTTCGGTTGGTGTGAAAGTACTGGGGATTGTTGAAAGTGACAAACCACTACAGGTTGAATACAACCCTAACCATCCGAGTGCTGACAAAGACGGGTACATCTATAAACCGAATGTGAATGTGGTTGAAGAGATGACAAATATGATCTCTGCATCGCGTTCGTACCAAACGAATGTTCAGGTAGCGGATGCTGCTAAGCAGATGCTTAGTAAAACTTTGCAACTTGGTCAGCGCTAAGTGGGAGTATAGCCAATGAGTAACGACGTCAATTCAGCAACCTCGACCTATGTCGATTCATTGCGTTGGCCAGATAGACAAGTGCCAACAGAAAAGAATGATGAGTTGAAGCAAGAGGATTTCTTTGCGTTATTGACTCAGCAGTTGTCCTATCAGGATCCGAGTAAACCTGCGGACAATGATCAGATGATTGCGCAGATGACGAACTTCACGATGGCCGAGGGCATTTCGGACCTGAACTCAAAGTTCGAATCATTGGCTGATTCTATGACTTCTAATTCGGCGTTGCAGGCGTCTACCTTAATTGGCAAGAAGGCGCTGCTGGAGTCAGACACGATTGAGCATGGTCCAGACATGCAAGCTCGAGGATCAATCATTGTGTCAGAGCCGGTGGAAAAACTGACGGTAAGTGTTCTCAATGATAAAAACGAGCTGGTCAGAACCATTGATATGAAAGACCAGCAACCCGGTGCGGTGCGGTTTGAATGGGATGGTAAAAACAAAGAGGGCGAGATGCTTCCGCCTGGTGATTACACAATAAAAGCTGAAGGTTCAGTAAATGGCAAGTTTACAGCCTTGCCTACGGCGACCTTCAGAAACATAGAGAGCGTCAACGTCAATGGTGCTAGCGGCATCGTTATCAATACTAAAGCAGGTGCCGTGCGACTAACTGACGTCGCAGAATTGGCCTAATTAACAAGATTTAACCTTAATCGCAAGAGGTGAGAGTATGAGTTTCAATATTGCATTAACAGGTTTAGCTGCGGCTCAGAAAGACCTGGACACGACAGCTAACAACATTGCCAACGTGAATACGACAGGCTTTAAGGAATCACGTGCTGAGTTCGCATCCGTCTATGCATCTTCGGTATTCAGTGCAGGTAAGACAAAAAATGGTGATGGTGTTCAAACCACTATGGTTGCACAGCAGTTCCACCAGGGATCTCTGAACTTTACTCAGAACTCGCTGGATCTGGCGATTACGGGCGAGGGCTACTTCGCAATGAGTGAAGAGTTGGGTTCTCAAGACTTTACTTACAGCCGTGCGGGTGCATTTAAACTCAATAAAGACAACTTTATTGTTGATGCCCAGGGCAACTTCCTGCAAGGTTTCCCTGTTGACCCAAGTACAGGTGATACGACATCGGTCAGTTTGAGTACATCTGCTGCATTACAGATCCCAGATGCATCAGGTTCTCCTCGTGCAACAACAAACGTTTACACCTCATTTAACCTGGATTCAAGAGTGACAGCGCCGACATTGGCATTTGATCCAACGGTAAGTGCTTCTTATAACAGTTCAACGTCTACAACGATTTATGACAGTTTAGGTGAGCCGCATACTCTCCAGATGTACTTTGTTAAAGAAGACCCTGCGACAAACCCAAATCAGTGGCAGGTTTACGCAACGCTGGGTGGGCAGTTAGTCGGCCCTGCGGGTGACGGCAGTGTAGCTGGACCAATTACCGAGTTTGAATTTGATTCTAATGGTAACCCAGCTTCAACAGGTGATCCTGGAGTGCCTGTCTCTGGCCCAACTTTTGACCCGTTTAACATTCCTGCGGGTGCAGGCGCTGGTTTGTCAACATTATTGACCAATGGTGCAACTTTTCCGAGCAATATCCAGATGAACTGGCGTGATGAGGCAAATACTAAGCCACCGACACAGTTCGCAAGCCGCTTTGAAGTAAAAGCACTTGAGCAAGATGGCGCTACAACAGGTCGACTTGCAGGTATTGATATTGGTTCCGATGGTAAAATAGTGGCATCTTACAGTAATGGTGACTCTACTTATCTGGGCCAGGTTGCAATGGTTCGCTTCTCAAACTCGCAAGGCTTGCAGCAGGTAGGTAACACTGGATGGAAAAAGAGTTTAACATCAGGTGAACCTATCGCGGGTGAACCTGGTTCAGGTACGTTGGGGACCATCAACTCGTCAGCGCTAGAGCAGTCTAATGTAAACCTGACGAACGAGTTGGTTGACCTTATCAGTGCACAGCGAAACTTCCAGGCAAACTCTCGGGCTCTGGAAGTGAACTCAACACTTCAGCAGAACATTCTGCAGATCCGATAATCACTTTCATCACCTCTCAAGGCCGCTCAATGCGGCCTTTTCATTTTCTTGACGATCATCTTGGCATCTATATTGCTTTATTCAGTATAGATTGAACAATTTTAGGTCGTTCCCATGGATAAAATGCTGTATGTCGCTATGTCGGGTGCCAAACAAAATCTTGTTGGTGTCGGGCTTAAAGCGAACAACCTGGCCAACGCCAATACCACCGGATTTAAGGCTGACTTTGCACAGGCCCGCTCTATGCAGGCTTTTGGTGAAGGGCTGCCTACCCGCGTATTTGCTATGCAGGAGCGTCCGGGGACCATGATGACGGGCGGGGCTATCACTGAAACGGGACGTGATCTTGATATTGCGGTTGATGAAAAGTCCTGGATTAGTGTAGTGGATGCCGCGGGTGAAGAAGCTTATACCAAAGTTGGCACGTTGAACATCACCGCTGATGGTGCATTGGTCACCAGTCACGGTCGTCAAATTATTGGCGAAGGCGGACCGATTATTTTACCTTTGCCGGTAGAAAAGGTGGTGTTCAGTGACGATGGCTCCATTCAGGTTCGACCCCAGGGGGCACCAGCCAACTTTTTGGAAGTCGTCGACCGATTGAAGATTATTAGCGCAGACAACAGCAAACTTGAAAAAGGGAATGACGGTTTGTTCAGACCAAAAGAAGAGCTACTAGAAGATGGGGTGTGTGGATTTTGTGAAATTTCCCCTACCGCCAAGGTTATGAGTGGCTATCTGGAAATGTCTAATGTAAACCCAGTTCATGAGATGGTAGACATGGTGAACCTTCAGCGTCAGTTTGAAATGCAGATGAAACTGATGAAAACAGCTGAAGAAATTGATGAGCGACACACTTCGCTCCTGCGTATCGTTTAAGAGAGTGAGGTAAAAATTATGAACCCAGCATTATGGATCAGCAAAACCGGCTTAGATGCCCAGCAGACTGATATATCAGTTATTTCAAATAACCTGGCGAATGCCAGTACGGTTGGCTATAAAAAGAGCCGTGCGATATTTGAAGACTTACTCTATCAGAATATTAACCAACCAGGTGGACGCTCCTCTCAGGATACCGAACTGCCATCAGGTTTGATGCTAGGTGCCGGTGCCAAAGTGGTGGCAAACCAAAAAAACTTTTCGCAAGGTAATATGCTGAGCACAGAGAACTCACTGGACTGGATGGTTCAGGGACCGGGATTCTTTGAAATTCAGATGCCTGACGGCACCATCGCATACACGCGTAATGGTCAGTTCACCACAGATGAAGAAGGCCGTATTGTGACTTCTGGTGCAGGTTTCCCGTTACAGCCGGAAATGAATGTGCCTGATAATGCCAATTCCATCACCATCTCTCAAGATGGTGAAGTGTCCGTCAGTATTCAAGGTGAAGCCGCCAATACGGTCATAGGTCAGCTGGTTATCAGCGACTTTATTAACCCGTCTGGCCTTGAGCCGATTGGCCAAAACCTTTACACCGAAACGGCGGTTAGTGGCGCGCCGGTACAAGGCAACCCTGGCGTTGAAGGGCTTGGCTCTATTGTGCAGGGGGCACTGGAAACATCTAACGTTAACGTAACTGAAGAGCTGGTCAATCTGATAGAAACACAACGAGTTTATGAAATGAACTCTAAAGTGATCAAGTCAGTCGACGAGATGCTTAGTTACATTAATCAACAGCTTTAATTGATTGGGGGTAGTATGGACAAGTTACGTACACTTGGCCTGATAGCGGCAGGCTGTATAGCACTGAGTGGTTGTACAACAACGCAAAATAAAGATGTTAAGCGGGACGATCCTTACTACGCGCCCATGTACCCAGAAGCTGAAGCGGCGCCAGTCGTACCAACAGGTTCACTGTTCAATGCTTATGCCAACGATCTGTACTCTGATAAAAAGGCGCTTCGTACCGGAGACATCATCACGGTGGTATTGCGAGAGTCAACCCAGGCTTCGAAAGCGGCGAACTCTAAATTGGATAAAGACAGCGAAGTCGATATCGATCCTATACTGGGGTTAGGAGGCGCAGCAGTCAATTGGGGAAGCAAAAGTATCCAGTTAGATGCTGGCTCAAACTCATCTTTTCAGGGCGACGCGCAGGCTAACCAGTCAAATAGTCTGATTGGTAATATTTCTGTCAATGTGATGCGGGTTCTGCCCAATGGTAACTTAGTGATCCGAGGCGAAAAGTGGCTGACTCTAAATACAGGTGAGGAATTTATCCGCCTTGAAGGCCTGGTCAGGCCGCAAGATGTGAATGCTGATAATACGGTGGAATCAAACCGTATAGCGAATGCGCGCATTCAGTATTCCGGAAAAGGCGATACCCAGGAAGTACAAAGTGCTGGCTGGCTGACTAAATTCTTCATGAGTGCCATCATGCCATTTTGAGGTAAAAGACGATGAGATTATTCAACATGCTTGTGCTGGCCGTATCACTAGTTACAAGTCAGTTTGTCCATGCAGAGCGGATCAAAGATGTGACTATGGTTGAGGGCGTACGTTCAAACCAGTTAGTTGGCTATGGTCTGGTCGTGGGTCTGCCGGGTACAGGCGAACAAACGCGCTTTACCGAACAAAGCTTTAAAGGCATGCTGAACAGCTTTGGCATTACTATGCCTGCCAACCTCAAGCCTAAAATTAAAAATGTCGCGGCAGTCGCTGTCCATGCTGAGTTGCCCGCGTTTGTAAAGCCTGGTCAAACAATTGACGTGACTGTGTCTTCCATAGGTAGTGCAGGGAGTTTGCGTGGCGGAACACTGTTACAGACTTTTCTTAAAGGGGTTGATGGTAATGTCTATGCCATTGCTCAGGGTAGTATGATTGTAGGTGGCTTGGGTGCAGAAGGGTTAGACGGGAGCCGCGTGGTTATTAATACGCCGACAGTAGGACGAATTCCAAATGGTGGCACCGTTGAGCGTGCAGTCAGAAGTCCGTTTACGCAGGGCGACCACATCACTTTTAACCTAAACCGCCCAGATTTCACGACAGCGAAACGTCTGGCGGATACCATTAATGATCTGGTTGGCCCGCAAAGTGCGCAGGCTATGGATGCGGCATCTGTACGGGTTATAGCACCGCGTGATCCATCACAGCGTGTTGCTTATTTATCGACCCTGGAGAATTTAGAGTTCACCCCGGCAGATACCTCTGCCAAGATTATCGTTAACTCGCGTACTGGTACTATCGTCATCGGTAAAGAAGTGAAACTACAGCCAGCGGCAATCACTCATGGCGGCTTGACCGTGACCATTGCAGAGCAGGTGAACGTATCTCAGCCACAGCCTTTGTCTGAGGGAGAAACGGTTGTTACGCGTCAAAGCATTGTCGATGTTGACCAAGATGATTCTCGTGCCTTCGTGTTTGACCCCGGTTCAAGCCTGGATGATTTGGTGCGAGCTATCAATGCAGTAGGCGCTGCGCCCGGCGATTTGATGGCGATACTGGAAGCGCTAAAAGAAGCTGGTGCAATACATGGTCAATTAGTCGTCATTTAATGCTTCTTTTATAATCAAATAGTTAGCCCCGTTTTACGGGGCTTTTTTATTGGCTCAATAATTGCATTGTAATTGACTATGTATATTGATGTGATTTTGAGCAATGAATACTGATCCGACTCGCAACCAAAGTTTCTATGACTTAACTGATTTGAACTCGTTAAGACAGGACGCGCTGAAAAGTACCGGTGATGCCGATGCCTCTGAGGAAGCGTTGCGTAAAGCGGCTCAGCAATTCGAATCTATTTTCACGCAAATGATGTTGTCCAGCATGCGTAAGGCGAATGAAGTGCTGGAAGACAAAGATAGCCCATTCAACTCCAGCAGCGTCAAATTCTATCGTGATATGCATGATCAACAGATGTCTATGCAGCTTTCGAGCGAGGGCAGTCTGGGTCTTGCTGATCTCATTGTGCAGCAATTGTCACCGAATCGCGAGGGGTACATGCCTGGTTCGGTGCTGCGTACCGGCGCTGAGTTACAGAGTGACCGGATAGCTAATGGTGAGACTAATAAACCAACTCAGGATAAGCCAGCTGAGGTCCAGGAAAAGGCGGGCGGTGAAGTGCGCTTTGATGATCCTGAGTCCTTTGTTAGCCAGCTGTGGGACTATGCTAAATCTGCGGCAGAGAAGATTGGGCTTAATCCAGCGGTTATGGTTGCGCAAGCGGCACTGGAGACGGGGTGGGGTAAGCACATTATCGCGCGCCAGGATGGAGAAAGCAGCTTCAACCTTTTTAACATCAAAGCGGATAAGCGGTGGCAGGGTGACAGTGCCAGTAAAATGACACTGGAGTTTGAACAAGGTTTGCCAGTGAAAAAACAAGCTAACTTTAGAGCCTATGATTCGCTCAAAGATAGCATCAATGATTATGTCGATTTCCTGCAGTCAAATCCCAGGTATCAGGACGCCTTGAATAAGACAGACAATCCGGAGCAATATCTGGATGCACTGCAACAGGCCGGATACGCAACAGATCCAAATTATGCAGAGAAAATTAAACGTGTGTTGGGCAGAGGAGAGTTTCAGTCCATGTTGTCAGCGTCAGTGCATCAGGGAGTAAATTAAGATGTCCTTTAATCTTATGAATATTGGTACGTCGGGAGTCAGGGCCAGCTCTGAGTTACTCCAGACCACCAGTAAAAATATCGCAAACCTGAATACCAAAGGCTACGTTCGCGAGCGGACTGAGCACACTACTATGATTAACAATCAGGTAGGCCGTGGTGAAACAGTGCGTTTGCTCAATGAGTTTGCCCAGAAACAGCTCAATCGAGATTTATCGAGTCAGGCCTATTACGATCAGTTTGTGACGGAAGCTACCCGGGTTGATACCTTATTTGGTGAAGAATCAAACAATCTGAATCAGAGCATTAACTCCCTGTTCAACAATATGCAGGAGGCGATGAATTTACCCTCTTCAACGGTTGCGCGCTCTTTGTTTTTGACAGATGCTCAGAACTTGATCGATCAGATGGACCGATTGTCTGGTATTGTGTTTGATCAAAGCAATATCGTGAACGAGCAATTGTCTATCTATTCTGATGAAGCCAATAATCTCATTCAGAAGATCAGCGATATGAATGGTCAGGTCGCTGCGCTCAATGGTAATAACAGCGATGGCAGTGGCAGCTCCTTGCTAAATCAACGCGATCAGGCCATCAGAGATTTAGCCGAGTTGGTGGATATAGAGACTTTAGACGGAGCCAACGGTGAGAAATTGGTTTTTCTGGGGTCTGGTCAGTCTCTGGTGATGGAGAATGGCAGTTTTAGTCTTTTTTCGATGGATGGCGATCCCGATCCTAACCACAAAACACTGACTCTTGACGTCAAAGACGGCTCTGCCGTCGCACTTGAAGTAGATCACACGACGCTGAGGGGCAAAATCGGCGGGCTGATGGCTTTTCGTGATGACATTCTGGTACCCGCTCAGACTCAACTGGGCCAGATTGGTTTGTCACTGGCCGATGCTTTTAATCAGCAAAACCAATTGGGGATGGACTTAGACGGTAATCTGGGTGGCAATATATTCGAGCTGCCGACTGTTGGTGGGTATCCCTATGCCAGCAACACCAGTACGGCACAGTTAACGGCTACGGTTGAGCCAGGTAAAGGTAAAGAAGTTCCAGCGACGGATTTCAGAGTCACCTATACCGCAGCAAACACTGTCGAAATTGCAGCGGTAGACAGTAAGGGCAATGTTCAGGGAACTCCCGTAACCGCAAACGTGATTGGAGGAGTAATAGATTCAAACTCAGTTGCGGCAGGTGTAGACATGTTTGGTTTGCAAATGAACCTGACAGGGACCGCCAATGTTGGGGATAGTTTTTTAGTTAAACTCAACTCCGGTACTGCTGGTAATCTGCAGCTGGCAACAGACCGTCCTGAAAGCCTTGCACTGGCCTCTCCCATTCGTACAGAGACCGCGGCAAATAATGTTAGTAATGCCATTATCTCAGTGGGTTCTGTCACTAACACTGACCCCGCTACCAGTAACTTTACGGCGGCACCACCAAGTCTTACCAATGGCACCATTACATTAACTAAAACGGCAAATGCCAACGAATATCAGATTGTGGATGGCAACGGAACTAATACCTTTACCATCACGCCCCCTGCAGAAAATATCCTTGCACAGGCGGGAGGAGCGTATGCCAGCTATGGTTTTGACTTCAATATAGAAGGGACACCCTCAACGGGCGATACTTACACTATTGAATTTAACACGGGCGGTTTCGATGATAACCGAAATGGTCTGGAGCTGAGTAAATTGCAAAGCTCAGAGCTGGTTCGACAAAATGTAGTAACAACTGCAACAGCAGACAATTTAAAAACGTTCAATGAAGCCTATGCAGGCCTGGTTACAGAAATTGGGGTTGTGGCGAATCAGGCCAAGACCAATGGTGCCGCTTATGAAGCGTTGGCAGCACAATCAGAAGCCTGGTACGAATCGATGGCTGGCGTAAACCTGGATGAAGAGGCAGCCAATTTGTTACGTTTCCAGCAATCTTACTCAGCAGCAGCGCAAGTACTGAGCGCGGCAAGAACTGTATTTGACACCTTATTAAGTGCGGCGAGGTAATTATGCGTTTATCTCAAAATATGATGTATCAGAACAACCTGAACTCCATACTCGATAGTCAGCAAGACGTGAATAAAGCCATGCAACAGGTCAATACCCAAAAGCGCGTGTTGACTGCATCCGATGATCCATCTGCGATGGCACGGGCATTATTATATACTGACAGGATCCAGACTAACGAGCAGTACACAAAAAACCTGACCATGCTTAAAGGTCGGTTGGATACTCAAGAAGGTGTACTTGATAATATCAAAGACTCCTTAACACGGGCTTTGACCCTGACTGTTCAGGCAGGTAATGGCTCCTTGGTCGATGTAGACCGAGCGTCACTTTCAGAAGAGCTCAGCGCGATAAAAACGGCGGTTCACGACCTGATGAATGCCAAAACCGAAGATGGTCGGTACATATTTTCCGGCTATCAGGATAATACTGAAGCCTATTCGTATAACAGTACGCAGCAGCGCTATCAGTATAATGGTGACCAGGGGCAGCATAAAATTAAGGTCGCTGAAGGGGTTGAAATTAAGTCCAGTGATAATGGCTTTGATGTATTTGAAAGTGTGCCAACCAGATTAAATGTTGTATCCAATACAGCGACAGTCTCGGGCAGTGTGGTGAGTTCCGATGTATATGTGACCAAACAAGGTCCTTTTGATGAGTTTCACAAAGCGAATTACAATCCGGATCCGACAGCACCTGCCGGCTCGAATACCTTTAGTCTGGTACTGACTGCAGGTACGCCTAATACCTATACTTTGCAGCAAGGTGCAACAGTATTGGCAACCGGAAGTTATGAAGAAAACCATATTGAAGTGGCGGGAATGGAGTTTAGCTTCACGGGAAGTGCGCCTGCACAAATCGACTTTGACCTTGAAGCGCCAGAAAAAGATAACGTGCTAAATATGCTGGATGATCTGGTTGCTGCATTGAATGACCCGACCCTAAGCGAAAAAGACTACCGTCAGGTACTGGCTGATTCCATGATTGGAATTGATAACGCAAAAAATAGGGTATCGCAGACACAGTCGGGTTTAGGTGGCAGGCTCAATACGGCAACACGTATTACCGATGCCAACGCAGACCTGGACATTAATAACAAGATTGCCAAAGCTGAGCTGGTTGAACTGGATATGGCAGAAGCCATCACCGATTTGACCAAGCATGAAACCGCTTTGCAGGCATCTCAGGCTACCTTTGGCCGACTTTCCAACCTTTCTTTACTTGACTATATCAGGTAGTCCTACATTTTAGTGGCTTTCGAGATAAACCTCGAAAGCCAACTCTTCTTTCCTTTTTTATCAGTTTACATTCTAACCCTATAACTTATATGCCTTTTACTTCTAGGTTTGAGATTTATTCTTAGAACCTCAGGCGGCAATTTATTTCCCGCTTTAAACGGCTTTAATAAGTTAATTTCATTTTAAATCAGTGGCTTAATAATTTTTTATAAATTTCTCTAAAGTATTTTTCCTGCCGTCCGATAACTTAAGTAACCAAGCCGGAGAGTGAAAACAAACCTTGAAGGCTAAGAGAGTAAGTTTTAGAAGTTTGAGAGTGGGCACTTACAGAGTAAGCACTCAAAGAGTAAGCACTCAGATTACAGTGGGAGAATCACCATGGCACTTTATGTAAATACTAACGTAAGTTCATTGAATGCTCAAAGACAATTAAACAATTCAGGCAACTCGCTTGATGTTTCCTTCAAGCGTTTATCATCGGGCTTCCGTATCAACAGCGCTGCTGACGATGCAGCAGGTCTACAAATTTCAGACCGTTTGACTTCGCAAATCAACGGTTTAAACCAAGGTAACCGTAACGCCAACGACGGTATCTCGCTAGCTCAGACAGCTGAAGGCGCGATGGACGAAGTTACCTCAATGTTCCAGCGTATTCGTACTCTGGCACAGCAAGCAGCAAACGGCTCAAACACAGATGAAGACCGTTTGGCAATTCAGGAAGAGATCCGCTCACTGTCTTCAGAGGTGAACCGGGTAGCTGCAGATACAACCTTCGGTGGTCAAAACCTGCTTGATGGTACTTATTCTGCAAACTTCCAGGTTGGTGCTGACGCAGTACAAACCATCGGTTTCAGTATGCAAAATGTTGCCGGTACTACCAATGACATGCAGGCAAACGGCGGTTTCACCCTGTCAGGTATCGCAGGCATCGCCAGTGGTGTAACGGGGGTTGCTCTGAGTACCACAACAGGAACTATCAGTACAAACATCGGTACTGAAGCAGATGCGAAGGTGTTCTCTGACGTGTTCACTGAAACAGGTATCTCGGTATCATCTCAGGCAAACGCACAGGCAGTATTGGCTGGTATGGACAACCTGATTGCAGTAGTTGATAAGAAGCGTGCAGAGCTAGGTGCGGTTCAAAACCGGTTCCAGTCTACGATTCGTAACCAATCGAACATCTCTGAGAACCTGTCAGCTGCGAAATCACGTATCAAAGATACTGACTTCGCACAGGAAACTGCAAGCTTAACTAAAATGCAGATCCTACAACAGGCGAGCCAGACAATCCTGAGTCAGGCTAACCAGCGTCCACAGGCTGCACTAAGTCTACTGGGATAAGATAGGTAGGAAAACAGGTGCCCGGACTTGATGGGGTATTAGCCAGGGCACCTAATTGGATGATAAAGCGGAGGAGCTTAAATCCAATTCAGTTCATCAAAACAATGAACACGTTAATATTAGCACTTTCCGTGCCAATATTATGAAAAAATATTGACACCCACTCTCAAACTTCAAAAAAGAGGCTGCTAGGCCTCTTTTTCTTTATACTTTTTATTTAGATATGCGGTTTGGTTTGGCAATATTACACTTCTAAAACACCTGAAGGCCCTTCCTTACAGGTATCGCGTCGATGTCAGCTTTATAAACAGTATAGCTCAGAGCGCAATGTAACGAGTCCAAGGTGCTATTTATGCATTGTCAAAATTTCTTGGCACGTCCTTTGCTTTATTCACTCCAGAAGAAATTAAGTTTGTACAAGCGGCATTGGATTGCCCCTTCACTGAGCCCCGGCCAGTGATAACAATTGCCTCCTTGTACACCAATGAACAGCTCAATGCTGAGCATTTGTATAGAGAGAGTGAATCATGGCTTTATTTGTAAATACCAATGTCAGTTCCATTAATGCGCAACGACAACTACAACAGTCCGGTGTTGAGCTGGACACGTCCTTCAAACGCTTGTCTTCAGGTTTACGGATCAACAGTGCGGCAGATGATGCTGCGGGTCTGCAAATCTCCGACCGACTTCAGTCGCAGATCTTAGGCCTTAACCAGGGTAACCGAAATGCCAACGACGGTATTTCTCTCGCTCAGACTGCGGAAGGTGCGATGGACGAAATTACCTCTATGTTCCAGCGTATCCGGACCTTGTCACAGCAAGCTGCCAACGGTTCAAACACTGATGAAGACCGACTGGCAATTCAGGAAGAAATACGCCAGCTGGCTGCAGAAGTAAACCGGGTTGCCAGCGATACCACGTTTGGTGGTCAAAACTTATTGGATGGCTCTTATGCAGCAAACTTCCAGGTGGGTGCTGATGCCGTTCAGACGATCGGCTTTAGTATGCAGTATGTGGGCGCGACAACTAACTCTATGGCTGCCAATGGTGGCTTTACTCTGTCTGGTGTTGCGGGTATTGCCAGCGGTGTGTCGGGCGCAGCCCTGAGTGCAACGACAGCGACCATCAGTACAAACATTGGTACCGAAGCTGATGCGAAAGTGTTCTCCAATGTTTATACGGCAGCAGGTATATCTGTATCATCGCAGGCCAATGCTCAGGCCGTTATGGCGGGGATGGATGCGTTAATTGCGGTGGTTGATAAAAAACGTGCTGAACTGGGTGCGGTACAAAACCGTTTCCAGTCGACAATTCGAAACCAGGCGAATATTTCAGAGAACCTGTCAGCTGCGAAATCTCGGATTAAAGATGCGGACTTTGCGATGGAAACCGCTAAACTAACTAAAAACCAGATCCTACAACAGGCCAGCCAGACCATTCTTGGTCAGGCAAACCAGCGTCCACAGGCCGCACTGAGTCTGCTACAGGGTTAATAACACAAAAAAATTAAAATAATTTGCAAATAAGGCTAAAGCTTTCGCTTTATCAGTCGATAGCGGATTTAGAGAACTATAAATCTAGGACTCTAAATCATCGCTGCTGGCAGGGTAGGGGTATCCCGTCTCAGCGAGTTATATTGATAAAGCGGAGGCTATTATGGCTTTATATGTAAACACCAATGTGAGTTCATTGAACGCACAGCGGCAATTAAACAAATCCTCAGGTGCGTTAGATACGTCTTTCCAACGCTTGTCGTCGGGTTTGCGCATTAACAGTGCAAAAGACGATGCTGCAGGTATGCAAATCACCAACCGTCTGAACGGTCAGATCAACGGTCTGAACCAAGGTATCCGAAACGCGAACGACGGTATCTCACTGGCGCAAACTGCTGAAGGTGCGCTGGACGAAACCACTCAAATGTTTCAACGGATCAGAACACTGGCTCAACAGGCATCTAACGGTTCAAACACCGACGAAGACAGACTGGCACTGCAAGAAGAAATTCGCTCACTTTCTCAGGAAGTGAACCGAGTTGCAGCTGACACCACCTTCGGTGGTCAGAACCTGCTTGATGGTTCATACGATGCGAATTTCCAGGTGGGTGCGGATGCAGTGCAAACCATTGGCTTCAGTATGCAAAACGTTGCCTCTACAACCAACGACCTGCAAGCGAACGGTGGCTTCACGCTGTCTGGTATTGCTGGTATCGCCAGTGGGGTAACCGGGGTTGCGCTAAGTACCACTACAGGAACAATCAGTACAACGATTGGCACTGAAGCTGACGCAAAAGTGTTCTCCGACGTATTTACTGAAACGGGTATTTCAGTATCTTCGCAGGCCAATGCGCAGGCGGTACTTGCTGGAATGGATCAGCTCATTGCTGTAGTGGATAAAAAACGTGCAGAGCTGGGTGCGGTACAAAACCGGTTCCAGTCAACCATTCGTAACCAGTCAAATGTTGCGGAAAACCTGACAGCTGCACGTTCTCGTATCCAGGACACTGACTTTGCGGCTGAAACAGCCAGTTTGACTAAGATGCAGATCCTGCAACAGGCAAGTAGTTCAATCCTGAGTCAGGCGAATCAGCGTCCTCAGGTCGCCCTGTCGCTCTTAGGCTAATAATAGTGTAGCGTCAAGTTTGTATGAGAAATCGCGAAACTTGGCGTATACTTATAGTTAGACTAGTGATTGGAGGTGTATTGTGAAAGAGATTCAGGCAACATTAGGGCTTGGCTCAAATAATGCGGTGCTCACTCCTGGTCAAATCAAGCCTGAGGAAAACGCAGAAACGCTTCGGGCTGTAGAGAAGTTAACCAAGCTGGTTGATAACCCTGCAGTTCGTGCTCAGGACAAGCAAAAGGAAGAAGCTGACCCTGATACGCAGGACAAATTGTTCGCCCAGGTGAAATCTGATCTTGCGAAGCTGAATGACTTTATACCGGTCACCGCAACCAATTTGTCGTTTGAGTTTGATGATAAAGGCAATCCGCCATTCATCAGAGTCATCGACAAAGGCAGTGATGAAGTGATCCGAGAGATCCCCTCAGAGGAATTTCGTGAAGTCGCTAAGGCTTTGGAAGAATTTGCCGATAAAGTATCAGGAAAAGGTTTGCTGTTTGACAGGACAGCATAAATGAAAGTGAATTGGAGGTAGCAAATGCCACTTATAACGTCTGCAGGCGTCGGCTCAGGCCTGGATTTGGAGAGTATTATCAAAGCATCGGTTGATGCTGAAAATATTCCCAAAATGCAGGCCTTCGTCAAGAAAGAAGAGTCTTTGAAAGTAGAACTCTCTGCCTTGGGCGAGGTTAAGTCTGCTATCTCCAAACTCAACGATACAGTTAAAAAATTGGCCGACCCTGATAACTTCGGTAAAAGGGTTGCCAACATTACACAACCTACATCTGGCGACATTATCAGTGTGACGCCCACGTCAGACATATCAGTCGGTAATTTTGATATTGCCGTCAAACAATTGGCACAGGGCAGTCGGGCTGTTTCGGCAGATGGCGCCTATACGTCAATTGATGATGTAGTAAGTGCCACTGGAGGGACATTGACCTTCGGCGCAGGCGCAGATAAAAATTTTACTCTGGATGTCACCGCGGGTATGACGCTAGGTGAGCTGCGAGATGCAATTAATGCGTCTGATACAAACTTTGGCGTGACGGCGAACATAGTAAATACTGGTACAGCTGCAGGCTCAAAGTTGATATTGACGTCTAACGTGAGCGGTACAGGCAACGACCTGACCGTAACTAATGACAATGCAGAGCTTGATAAAGTCTCTATAGGTACAACGGGTGGCATGACCATTGCCGCGGATGATGCTGCGCGTAACTCGATCATCACTGTAGATGGCTTGGAAATACAAAGCGATACCAACACTTTTAAAGATGCAGTACAGGACATGACCATCAAGGCACTGGCGAAAAGCGACGGGAATGACACCGACGGCTATGATACTGCAAGTTTGAATGTGGATTATGACAGAGAGTCAGTTAATACACTCATCGATGAGTTTATTTCGAACTATAACAACCTGATTGGTAACATTGGTTTTCAGACGCGGATAGGCAAACCCTTAAATGGTGACTCGTCCATGCGTACCCTGAGCGACCAGCTGATCACTACTTTGTCAACCAAGCTGACCGATGCCGGACCATTTGAAACCATTTTTGATATTGGTTTGGGCGTGGATAATGACGGCTATCTCGAAAAGTCATCCTTGGTTCGCAGTCTGAATGATGCCATGGACAGTAACTACGATGACATTGGCACAGCGTTTGCAGGAGAGAATGGTGTCGCGAAACAACTTGAGACCTTGCTTGATAACTATGCAAGTTCGAGTGGTTTGATTAAAGATCGTGAAGATGGCCTTAATGGCCAGATAAGTGATTTAGAAGACGATGTTGAAAACCATGAATTTCGAATGGCGTCTTTGGAAGAACGGCTGAGAAAACAGTATGCAGGGCTTGATGTCTTGATTGCCCAGATGCAACAGACCCAGTCCTATCTGGGCGCTCAGCTCGCGAATTTGCCAGGGTTCACCAAGTCTAAGTAAGGAGCCATTATGTATAACGCAAGAGTTAAAAATTACCAAAAAGAAGCACTGAAAACCCGAGTGGCAGGTGCGGATCGTTACGAAATTATTCAGATGCTAATGGCTGGCGCAGTCGAGAAGATGGTACTTGCCAAGGTATCTATTGAAAAACGTCACCTCGAGGCAAAGGCAGAGCATATTTCAAAAGCTTCTGCGATTTTAGAAGCGTTGCGCGGCTGCCTGGACTTTGAAGTTGGTGGCGAAGTAACCGAGAATCTGTATGCATTATATTCTTACATGATAGATCGATTGCTGGATGCCAGTATTCAGAACGATCCGGCGATCGTTGACGAAGTATCAAACCTGTTAAAGGAAATTAAATCAGCCTGGGACGCAATCCCTGTTGATGTGCGTCAGCAGACATTGACTGCAAATGGCGCTGACGCAAATGTCGGTTGATTTTGCGCAAATAGAAGCAACCTTGACTGAGTTAGATGTTGCTTGCCAGGCTGGTGAACTTGAAGAGGCGCAACGTCTCTTCAGGCAAGCAGATACGCAGATCCGAGCAACATTGACCCGAGAGGTACTGGCAGAATCGGAACAGTGTCGACGCTCTGCTGCTAATATTTACCATCATATCCAAGAGTTAACCACCCAATTGCAGCTAAACAGAACGTCAGTTGCGAAAGAACTGTCGCAGTTTGTCGGTAATCAAAAAAAGATCAAAGCGTATAAAAATACTTAATACGACATTGGCTGAAGTATGAACAAAGATCCCATATCACAACAATTAGAGTCTCTCTCAGAAAAACTCACCGAAACAACAGCACACCAGGCTCGGGAAGCGGAATTCGCAAAAGAGGCTAACGAGCGTTTCAGCAAAAACCTACAGAGTTTCGAAAAATATTACCCAGACATTGCTAAGGCAATTACTAACCATAGCGTACGTGAGGACTTCTGCCTTCACGTGACGACATCAGGCCACGGTAATTTTGTCCCTCAGGGCAGCAGTGCACCTATTTATTCTCAATCGCCAATTGAGCAAACCACAGAGCAGGTTGAACGGCAACTCAGTAAACCAGTGCTGAGCCTGACTGATTATACCGGATATGGTCAAAACCAGGAAGATGAACGTTTGCATGTGCGCTATATGACAGAACTAACCAACCTGATGATCGACATCCGCGATCAGGGACAAGCACCACTCAGCAAAATACCCGAACATTTTCCAAGCGCTGTTATTTTTGGTATTGGCCTGGGTTACCACATTCCGTTATTACTTGAGCGCACTCAGTTCGATTACATTTTCTTGATTGAACCTGACTTTGAGCAGTTTTTTGCCAGTCTGTTTTGTACCGATTGGTTTAAAGTAATTGCTGATATAGACGAGCAAGGTGGCTGTCTGTTCTTTCACTTAGGTGTAGACCATAGCTTATTCATTCAGGATATCGAAAAGGTAGCTGAAGATGTGGGCGCATTTGCGCTAGTACGCAGCTTTTGTTATCAGCACACACCAGGCGCTCAGCTCAATACCCTGATCCGGCAATGGGCAAAAGACTATTTCAGATTCCAATTCGGGCACGGTTTTTATAATGATGCTGTTACAGGGTTAGCGCACAGTATTCACCATGTCAGAAACAAGGCGGCCTGGTTGACAAGAAGTACGTCAAATATAAACAAAGACACCCCCGTATTTATCATTGGCAACGGTCCCTCTTTAGATGAGGCTGAAGCGTTTATAAAGCGCAACTATGAAAAAGCCATTGTGATTGCTGCGGGTACCTCCATTGCGACCTTATATAACAAGGGAATACCCGTCGACTTTCATGCACTGGTGGAAAGGCCCTATTCAAATTACAAGATATTTGGCGATATTGTGCCACCTGAGGTATACCAAGATATAAATTTGATTGGCCTGAGTACCCTTTATCCTGATACCAATCAAAGATATAAATGGGCAGGTATTGCCGCTAAAGGGGCAGAAGCTGGCACTTCAATGATGGACCTTCTGGCACTTTGTCATATGTCACAAACTTTACCTAAGATCCCTTATAGTAACCCGGTTGTAGCAAACACAGCGCTATCGTTTGTGCTCTATATGGGTTTTCGCAATGTGTATTTGTTCGGCATTGATAATGGTAAAGACCCTAAAGGTGCACACCACAGTAAAGACAGTATTTATCGGCCAAGTAATGAAGACGACGAGTCCCAGGGGTATGGTCATTTGGAAATATCGGGGCATACATTACCTGCTAATTTCGGTGGGGTTGTGGTATCCAATGACTTATTAATGATAGCGCACGCCCAGCTTGAAAAATTGCTCAGGTATTATGATGTAGATACATGCCTGAATGTAGGCAGTGGTGCAAAAATAGCAAAGGCGCTCCCTGTAAAAGCAGAGGATTTGCTCGATATTGAAGAAGAATTTGATATCCACGCTACGGTTGAGGCGATCAAATCTGAGTGTTTCAACGTGTTCCCTATGGATGACGTCAGCGATGAAGTGGTAGCACTCGATGGCTTGAAAGACATGGTGGAACACATTTGTTCCATCGCGTCCGAGCCAGTACGCACCCGTAAGGAAGCTGCGGATCAGCTGAGACGTCAGGCACGATATGTGTTTGCATACCGAGACTCCAAATGGGGACATCTGTTCCATGTCCTGAAAGGCTCACTGCTGTATTATCACTGTCCCTTGATTACACTTTTGTATACCTATGAGGATGAGGCATTTTGCCTTGAGCAATACCAGCGCCTAAATCAGCTGTGGATGAGCTATATCAAAGAAATATATGCACATTTTTGTGAGCATTACACCGATAAGTGTGACCTGGGACGGGAGTAGTGATAGTGCCATATCAAGAGTCAGAATCCTTCTATAGCGACCTTTATGATGAGCTATTTCCAATCCTGAGATCGATTACCGGGCCTGGGCTGAGAAAAAGCTACGATATTTTTGGACGCTATATGCCTCTGGAACGGCTTGCTATTCCTTCGGGCACGGCTTTGTTTGACTGGAAGACGCCTCAGGAATGGCACTGCGATGAAGCCTATTTGTTAGGGCCCGATGGCGAGCTTGTGGCGGACATGCGCCGGCTTAACCTCGAAGTTGTGAATTACTCCGAGCCTGTGGACATCACTCTGTCTCTTGAAGAGCTGCAGTCACACTTGTACAGTTTGCCTGAGCTGCCGGAGGCGGTGCCTTATGTAACCAGTTATTATAAAAAACGCTGGGGGTTTTGCCTCAGTCATTTGCGCCGTGAACAGCTTAAACCAGGCCAGTATCGCGCGGTGATCAAAAGTCGCTTTGTCGATGGGCACCTGGATATTGCGCAAGCGGTACTTGACGGTCAGTCAAAGCAGGAGGTCCTGCTCAGTTCTTATTTGTGTCACCCTTCAATGGCCAACAATGAACTCAGTGGGCCACTGGTGTTACTGGGTTTGTATCACAGGATCAAACAGTGGCCGAACCGCCGCTATACTTACCGCTTTATGCTCCACCCTGAAACGATAGGGAGTCTGGGGGTGCTACACCTGATGCAGGACCATTTTCGTCAAAATTTGGTGTCAGGCTTGGTATTGAACTGTTTAGGGGGAGACCCGCAGGAACTGGTATTTAAACATAGCCGCAATGACAACGGCTTGCTAGACAAACTGTTGTATCATCTGAGTGGACAAGGCTATGGTCATAGCAATATTCCATTTAGTCCGCTCAGTGGCTCTGATGAACGCCAGTACAATGCGCCTGGCTTCCAGTTCCCCGTTTGCTGTGTGAGCCGCAGCTTCCATACTGGCTACAAGGAATATCACACATCACTCGATAACAAAGACTATATGGGCATCAAACCACTGCTGGATAGCATTGATAAGCTCGAAAAAATCTTTTTGGCATTTGAGCAAAGCGCGCGGTTTGAAAATACCCATCCTTATGGTGAACCTAACCTGGGTAATCGAGGGTTGTATCCAACGCTGAGTTTTTTCAGTGAAGAGCGGACCCGTCAGCTCGATGAGCTCAACCATATCAAGATGTTGTTGTGTTACAGCGATGGCCAGCATGACACCATCGATATTGCAGAAAAGTACAATCAATCGGTCACGGAATTTGCAGGTGCGATCAATAAGCTGGAGGCGCATGGATTGTTGAAAATGCGGTCACCAGAGGAACAGTTGGAGGCGTAGTTATGGCAGATAATCAGGCGGTGGTTGTTGGCGGCGGTATTTGTGGCATGGTTGCGGCTTTGCTCTTAAAGAAACGCTTTACAGACGTGGTGTTGATCGAGCAAGCCGACACGGTAGGTGGCTTGTTTTGCTCTGTCAAAGACAGTTCAGGTGCTGCTTACGATATGGGCTCACATATTCCTAACGCTACTGGTGTGGCAGAGTTGGACGAGATATTATTCGCAGATGCGGATACAGGCAGTTGGCATAAAATTACCAGATTATGCTCAGGTAACTATTTTGGTGGCAGCTGGGATTTGAACAGTCCATTTCCAGACGCGTCTAAGTTACCACAAGATATCTATCAGCAAGGATGTGGTGAGCTGATCAACCACGCCAGCTTACCTGAATCAAACTTGATTTATGAATATTGCGCCAATTCTCTGGGAGTTGTTTTCACTGAGAGTATCGTGGTGCCTATATTACGCAAGTTATATGGCCAGGATGCGCCGCTGAAGTCATTGACTATGGCTGCGGGGTTATTTGGGTTTACCCGAATTCTGGCATTGCCCGCTGATGTAACAGCCACCCTTAAGCAGCTACCTGCGTTTGATGCCAAGCTCGGCTATCAACGGGAAGCCGATTTTCAGCGCCGTAAAGCACAGGATAACCTCAGTGAGGTGACTTACTACTACCCAACGACGGGAGAGGGGATTGGCTACTGGGTTACTCAACTGCAAAAGCGTGTTGAACGGGCTGGTGTTGAAATTATCACGTCGGAACGTGTGGCAAACATTACGCATCGCGATAAAAAGGTGACCAGTCTGGTGTTGGCCAACAGCGATCGTGTGCTTGACTGCGATTTTCTTTTCTGGAGTGCACCGCCTTTTATTGCCTTAGCCGCGATGGGCCTGACGCCAGCCAGAGGCCAGGTATCCTTGCGCACAGCGCTTATCTTTCATCTCAACTTTGACAGGCCTTTGCTGGATAAGCAGTCCCACTATCTCTGGGTCTGGGATCCGAGCAGTGCGATTTTTCGTCTGACCTTGTATCCAAATCTAACCGGGCAGAGTAACCATAATCACTTATCCGCGGAAATCTTGTGCAGTCCCGATGAAATTAACTCCTTTACACAGTCGGAGATCATCGAGCAGCTTGTGTCTATGGGGGTAGTTGACCCACAGGCAAAGTGTGTCAGTGGGCAGACTCAGGTGATTAACAACACGTTTCCGGTACCAACCACAGAGTTCCAAGCTGTTAATCAACAAAACTATGAGACATTGACAAACTGTGTGGACAACGTCATCGTATCAGGCAGATTTAGTGGAAAGTGTTGGCGTCAGGCTGAGGTATTAATCGAGGCCTATGAGTCGATTATGCAAGCAACCGACGCGATTTAAGCGTCGGTCTTTGCGAGCTGAACATGAAAATATGGCTCTATATTGCCGCCAAAACTCAATTTGAACCAACCTCTCTGAGGGCTGTTGATCCCCTCTAAATCTAACCGTGATACGCCTTTTTGTGCGAGCAAAGGGAAAGCCTGCCATAGCACAGCTGTACCAGTATGGCTGTCACGCATATCTGGGTGGTTTGCGCCGTAAAAATAATAAGCAGTGTTCTGATGAATTAGGTAGGTCGCAAAACTGCCGATTTCCTGATCGCGAGTTTGTGCCTGATACATGCAAAGCAGCCCCTGCTGTGCCAGGTTTTTGACTCTTGATGCAAGTGTATCCAATTGCGCTGTACTAATTTCAATTCCCTGGCGTGCCATGGTCATTCCGTAGTACTTTGCAAACAAAGCGAAGTCTTGCGACTCACTTAGGGTAACCTCTTTTTTAATACCGTAGCGGATCTCCTGACGTCTCGACACCGAGCTGTTGTTATAGTTGTCAGAGCGTTCCAGTGTATCCAGTGGTGCGGCAAACTCGTCCAACTCAAGTAGGGAGGTATAGCGCGGGGTTACGGCAAACTTGGGTCCATCGTTATGATAATTGACCCACAAAAAAGCACGAATATCCTTAATGGCGGGGTGTAACTTGAGTTGCACTTGAGTGTAATGCTCAGCGAGATACTCAGAAATATATTCTTGTGCAGCGAATAACTCGGAATGGCCTTGAGCACGATTCAGGTGACTGATATTGCGATGCACTATTCCATCATGGATCACATCATGATGGCCGATAACCTGTGCTTCGCTTTCATCTACGATGAGCAGCACCGCGGCAATTCTTTCTTTGCCTTTACAACAGTAATAGGCGTGATACTTCACATCCAGTTGGGCAATAAACTGGCTATGAACAAACGGGCTGCCATGAGGGGATGTAGCAATGAAGCTGTCCCAGTTCGGGTCCAGCTCACAGCGTTCAAGGCTAAACTTATTCTTCATGGGGCAGGCTTTTTCAGTACCATACTCCACGCCGCATGGACGCCATCACTGCCATACTCATTTGACTGAGAATGGCTCAAAGAAACTATCTCAAATTTTGATACCAGTTGGTGGATAAGATCAGCATCAAAGAAGTTTACGTTACCGACGTCTGCAAACGGGCCCCAGGTGTAGCCTGTTTTGGTGTATTTATCGACTGATTCCGGTGCTTTTGCGTAATCAGAGTGCTCTGTGCTAAACCAGTCTGTGATCAGAATTACACCGCCCGGCTTAAGCTGGTCGTACGCCTGATCCAGATAACGCTGAATGCTACTGGCCGGGTTGTGCACGGATGCGCCCCGGTCGACGATTAAGTCGAATTGTGCCTCAAAAGGCCAGGGCTGAGTAAAGTCGCCCACATATAAGTTATCGGCAATGTCAGTGAATCGTTTTTTTAGTTCACCAATAATGAAGTCACTACCATCAATGCCATAGACATTTGGACAATAACTCAAGAAAAAGGGGAAATTCGCGCCCGCACCACAGCCTACTTCCAGTATGGTGAACGACGGGTCGCCGTCGCGCAGACGAGTATTACGTAGTGCACCACTGACGACTTCGCTCCATGGCCACACGGACATGTGTTGATTGCTGCGGTACAATTGATCCCAGTTTTGACAAAATGACATAAATAAATCCTTCGAAGTAACTATGCTATTGTTAAGCAAGGTTTGAGCCAGCTTAGCTGTTGCTGTGTATTGCTCGTTTAGCCATGTTTTGTGCCTGTGCATAGCTGTCTGGTGTGCCAATATCGATGTAATGATCATCAACCAGCCAGCCTTGCAATTTGCCAATCATACCTGGCACAACATCCAGGCTGAGTTCATAGGGTTGCTCAGTTTCCAGATGTGAGAAGTATCGCGCATAGACCTCAGGTGAAAAGATAAAAAGCGCACCACTGGCAAGGTTGCCCGGTGGGTTCTCGACCTTTTCGTGAAACTCCTGAATAACTTGATTGGCATCTAACTTTACGATACCGCAGCTACGTGGTGTCGGGGTTTTGAACAAGAGTAGAGTGGCATCGGTGTGCGTCTGGCGTTGATTATGTGCCTCAAGCATGCCCTCTAGTGAGCTTTGACAGTAGTTGTCAGCATGTATCACCATGCAGGTCTCTCCCTGCCAAAAAGTCCGATTGCGAACCAGAGTGCCCGCTGTGCCCAGTAACTTAGATTCGTAACTCAGAGTAATTCGACTCCGATGCGGGCTGGTTGCCACAAAAGCTTCAACCTGCTCACTAAAGTAATGGGTATTAACCAGGATCTCATCAACCCCAAGTTGAACGAGTTTATCTATCCATAAACCCAGCAAGGGTTGACCGTTGAGCGGAACAAGACACTTTGGCAAGGTATCTGTGATTGGTCGCAGGCGGGTGCCAAGGCCTGCGGCAAGCAAAATAGCTTTCATATTAACTAAATGAATCCTTAACGGCTTGTTCAAGGAGCTGACAAGACAAAGGGGTATTACCCAGTGACGCAACCTGACATGCGGCAGCCAGGCTACCCAGGTAGCAGGCCTGCCAAATGTTTGCACCTGCAACCAGCGCCAGTGAACTGGCAGCTAAAAAGCAGTCACCTGCGCCAGCAGGGTCGACGGCGTTGGTGTTCAGCGCGGGCAGGCGGTCGTTCTCCCAGTCATCAAATGTGTGATTGGGCTTGTGAATGAGGATCCCTTCTTCGGCGAGTGTAATCACCAGGTTTTTTGGCTGCGACACCTCTGTGAGCTTCTGCGCCAGGATAACCAAGCCGTCATCCGGATTATTCAGAGATACTCGCACCTCTCGCTCTGTTGGGGTTAACAGATCCATATTGCAGTAGCGGGCAATATCTCCCACTTGCGAAGAAGTCTGAGAGTCTGCAACCAGTCTGATCCCACGCTGGTGGCAGGCCGCAGCAATTTTCTCGACCAGTGGTTGCGGCAGCAAGCCGTAATTGAAATCAGAAAAGACCAACAGATCAATCTGATTAAGTTGGCTTTCGATGGTCTGATATATTTGCGCCTGCAGCTCCTGTGATATCTTGTGCTGACGTACCTGATTAACCCTCAGCAAGGTTTTATTGCTGGCGCGGTAGCGGGTTTTCAAAGGGGTAGGGCGACTTTGATCGGTAAAGAACAAAGGTTCGACCTGATAGTCGGTGATTTGCGAACGTGTATAATCAGCGGTCTGATCTTCGCCCAACACTGAAGCCAGCACCACATGCTCAGCCCCCAGTGCTTTTATGTGTCCTGCGGTGATGGCTGCGCCACCTAAGAATGTGTCTTTGCGGTTTGGGGTGATCACGATAGTCGGATCTTCCTGTGATAATCCTACGGCTGTACCTTGTACATACTCGTCGACGATGACTTCGCCAATGACCAGGACACGCAGGGATTTCATTGCATCAAACAACTCATATAAGTCGTCAGCTGCTATGTTATGACGGTTGGCAAATCCTCGTGCCTCGGCAAAATCCATGCCCGGCGCCGGCTTTTTGCTGCGGCGGAAAAAGTGCTCAGAATTACTTTCAAACTCACCTGAGCCAAAAATAAGCTTACCCCCGTAGCTGTTTAAGACTGCGAGTTCAGGATTTGAACGTGACTCAAACTCTTTTCCTTTAACCACTATTTGGGGCTTGAACCGTGCAACCTCTTGCTCAGGTGTGGCCGTGGTTATATGCGCTTCATCAACACACTCTAAGGACCGCACCACTTCCAGTCTAAGCTCTTCACTGACACGGCTTCGTACGGCCATAGATTTGTCTGCGTTGACAGCGACAATCAACTTGTCCCCACATTCTTTGGCGAATTTAAGAAGTCTGATGTGTCCTGCATGCAAGACGTCAAAGTTGCCTTGGACTAAGACTTTACGCATTTTCCAAACTCTATTTAGGGTTACATGCGACAACGAATAGGTAGTGACACATTGGGGCATAGCCTGTATGTAACACTTCGTCATTCATGCCAAATGAAAATACGTTATGAAAGTACTTTGAGAAAGTATCGTGAAGTCTTTCTCCACTATATAAGTTGACATGCTGCTCGTTTTTCGTAGCATATTTTTCTGCGGTAATATTAGGAGTACCAATAATACATATGCCATTCTCACTTAAGTTATTAAGTAATGCACGCATATACTTTTCTTCATTTTCAGGGTAAATGTGCTCGATTACATCAAGCGAAATCACAGCGTCAAATTTCCCAAAAGACTCTTCCATTATATCGGCACATTTAAAGGTCAGCTTATCATCACTTAAATGTGCTTTTGCCCATTCGATGGTTCGCTCATCAAAATCAACTCCAACTACTTCCTTTGCCGACTCTTTTAACATCATTGTTCCAATACCATCAGAGCAGCCTAGTTCTAGCACAGAGGCATTTTTGGGGAGCATTTTCATGGCAAATTTATATCGAGAGAGTGTAAATACACAATGCTTCATGTCATGCTTAACAAAATCAGTAAAATATGGACCGAGTTCAAACCCTTCTTCATTTGGGTCAATATAAGTTGTTCTCATCCAGAGCTCTTTTTCTTTAGTCATCTTAATTCCTAATTATGAAGTGAGGGATTGCAAAAGGTGATCATCAACATCCCATGAAGGGTGGTCATTGTGATTGTTAAAGCGGCCAGTTATGACCTCTTGATAGACTGCCACTGCTGAAATAGGGAGAGTGAGAGTATAATACTTATCTGAAATCCAAAGACTTTGATTGTCCTCTGTAGTAAGGTTAACAACCTTTAATACTTGTCCCTCTTCACTAAAAATAGCAATTCTAAGCTCTCCTTCCAAGATGGAAAAGCACTTGTCTGATCCTATTCTACGTTGCGGTAAAAGCTGAGTATCTGAGGTAATCGCAATAATCATATTTTGAACATTGTCATTAATGCTATTGTGAAGGCAGTACCTATATCGCCCGTTATTAGACTCGATAGCTTTTTTTTTCAGATCATTAATATGATTCCTGCTAATTACCTTTATGGGACCATCAATGTAAATTGCATTGCTCATATTTCACCCTTAAAAAACTCTTTTATTTTTTTGATAACATACATAACTTCGTTATCGTTCATTTTTTCATGGGCTGGGATAGCTAATAAGGTGTCAGCTGCTTTAGTGGCCTTTTCAAATGTGTTTTTATTCATTGGTTTGTAGCATGGTTGAGATGGAATTAATATATTATCTCTTATTCTAGCTTCGATATTGTTCTTGTTCAAAAACTCGAAGAGTTCATCTCTTTTATCTGTAAAAAATAGAAATAAATAATATGCATGACTTACGTCTTGACTAGTTACTGGGAATTCAACGTACTCAGCAAGATGCTCTTTGTATTTTTGAGCAATCTGCTGTCGTTTTGTCATAACACGATTGTACTTTGGGAGCCTTTCAAGTAATACGGCTGCGTGGATAGTATCCATACGACAGTTTATGCTTGGCTCATAACATGTTTGCTTGTCAACCATTCCACTATATCTAGCGGCTATTAGTTTTTCATACAGCTTTGTGTCATCAGTAAGAATCACCCCTGCTTCACCAATAGCTCCGAGTGGTTTCATTGGATTCATACTAATGCAGCTAATTAGACCAAAGCTCCCAACGGGTTGTTTATCTATACTTGCTCCAAATGCCTGCGAGCCGTCTTCAATCAATGCTATATTGTATTTGTTAGCTATTTCTTTAAGTCTTTTGTAATCAGCTGGGTGTCCTGCGTAGTCGACTGCTAAAATTGCGACGGTCTTATCAGAAATCAAATGCTCGACACTTTCTGGGTCTATATTCAGAGTTTCATCTATGTCTGCGAAAATGGGCGTTGCACCATGCATCACAAACGAGTGTGTAGAGGCGACCCATGAAAGAGGAGTTGTAATAACCTCGTCACCATGTTTAATGCCTAGGGCTTTAAAGGATAGGTATAAAGCATCTGTTCCAGAGCCCACCGCAACACAATATTTTCTTTTACAGTATGTTGAAATCAACTCCTCCAACTTGTCATGTTCGGGGCCCATAATAAGTTGTCCATGAGCAAGCGCCTTTTCAATTGCTTGAAGTGTGCTGACCATTTCATCTTTTTCAAGAGACAGGTCGAGGAATCTTATTCTATCTTTCATATTTACGGGTATGTCCATTTATTGGCATAAATCTCGCTTTTTCATACAATAAAAACTGAATGAATTTGATTTCAATTTTGGAAGAAGTTTTATAATAGTATTTTGATGATAAATCAAAAACAGAGCCCTTATATTCTTTTTCTTCACGCAACCCTTTTTTTACTATCGCGATTGAATACTCAAGACTCTCTAATTCTTCAGTAGAGTCAACAATGACAATCGTGTGAGAGCCATATTCACTTTCTATCAACCATGATGATTTTTCTCCGCTCAGCTTTTTAGATGAAGTGAACAGTTCGCAGAATTCCTGAATAAAGCTTGTCATTTTGACTAACTTGTCTTCGACTGTAACTTCCTCATATGGGGCTAAAGAGGGGATTGACTTGGCTGGATTTCCTCCAACAGCAGTCATAGGCGGCACGTCTTTGGTAACAATTGAGCCTGTCATCACCAAGGCTTTTTCACCAACTACGACACCTGGTGAGATGACATTGTAGCAGCCAAGGATCCAAACATCGTTTTCTATTCTGACAGGTGACACTTTGTGAATTTTACAACCCTCTAATAGTTCACCGTGGTGGCCATGTGTCCAGACACTTGAGTATGTTCCGATGCCAACACCATTGCCAATATAAAGAGATTCGGCAACATTTAATATGCAGTTACTACCAATCCAGGAGTTGTAACCGATAAAACAGTCATTGCCGCCATTCATAAACATATTACGTTGCAGTTTAGAATAATCCATCAATGTTAAGTTGTTGACTTGAATTATACTGTTAGCTCCAATAAGAGTGAAATCGCCCAGGAAAATGGTCCCTGTAGCACTTATATTGGTACCTTCTTCGACTTTGCAACCTCTAGAAATGTAGATTTCCTTGGCGGAAATTTTAACGTTTTCGCCTATTGTCGCTTCATCGCTTATGTTGATTATTTCTGCTTTTAGATTCGCCGTTTTACTAATGCTTGAAGAAGTGATTGAGTTTTTTTTCATCATTGCTCTCCTAAATGTGTGGTACTAAGTCTGAGAATGAAGCTTTTATATTTTCAAAAGTATCTTCTTTCCATATCAACTTTTGTAAATTACTAGCCCTAAACTTCAAGTCTTTACCCAGTTCTACTTCAGCTTTTTCAAAAGTTGAAGTTGCGATTGCAGGAATATTATCATCTACTTTCATAAATGTAATTGCAGGGCAGTTAGTAATAAAGTTGTAAGCAACAGTGGGGCCATTAGAAATAGACATATTTACAAATGCTTGCTCGTAAAGTGCTAACCTTATTTTAAAGTCCATTGAAGCCAAAGGCATGCATGTAAATTGATCAAAATCGCAACCATACTCTAGATGAGCTTTGTAGCTGTCTCTTATGATAACGGGGAAATAACCATTTTCCTGAAGGTATGTTGCAAATTTCATCCATTCAACGACATTACTATTTCTCTTTGAATGACTAGAGCACTCTCTAAGTGTTAGAGTAACAATTTTTTTGTTATTTGCTTTCTGCTTTAAAAATGAGTAAACAATTTCATGGGCAGGTTTAGGTGCTTTTAAGTATGTTAAGTCGTGGGATTCACAAAGAGTATTAAGGACCTTAGAGCTCACTCTGTTACGAGAGTTGCCAGGTATAAAATTATCTGGATACGTATTAGGTGCATCAGAATAATACTGTGCGCTTTCTTTATAAGGAAGAATTGTACAACCTATATTATTGATAACGCAGGTCATGACACCCTGCAATATTTTCTCAATTCTCCATATTAAGTCATCCCCTTCATGAAATACATTGAATCCAAGGTCTTCGCAGGATAACGATTTATTTGGAACTATGATGAACTGAATATGCTGAAGGTTTCGCTTTATTCTTTCTAAATTAGCAAGTGCACAAAAATACAAAACATCATAGCATGCTAAGTTTTGCGATAAGTCGTAAAAAGCAAACAGCGTATTTGAAACCTTTGTTTCAGGTATTTGCATGTCGATGCACCGTATAAGGCGGTTTTTTGCATGATTATAAAAATACAAATCACTGATCTTAAAGCCAATGCGGATCAGGGATGGAATAATCTCGCTAAGGCATTCAGAGCATATAACGACACTAGATATCTCTTGTTTTGGTACTTTTGAAAGTTGATTAATATCAATGCTAACTACTCCATCTAACACCTCTCCCCCTCCAGTAGAGGCGAGGATTGTTTGACCTGAATGATAAGGAGAGTTTAAATACGCTTCTGTATTTGCACAAACACCATATAGAACAGTTTTCACTCGGTAACCTCTATGATTGCACGCACTATTCTTTTCTCCTCCAAATCCTTTAAAGCGGAGTTAATTTCATCTAACTTATAAATTTTAGATAAAAGGGCTTCTAGGTTTAACTTGCCTTCCTGATAAAGCTTAACAAATTTAGGAATGTCTGAATCAGGCTTACTTCCACCACCCCAACTACCACGAATTGATTTACCTCGATGAAATGCGTGAGGTTCTAGTGATATTTTGAGATCATCTCTTGGATGTGAAGCAAAAACACATTGACCACCACCATCTTTTACTGATGCAAATGCTTGTTCGATGGTGCCGGTTGTGCCGCCTGCTTCAAGGCTATAATCTACACCTATATTGTTGGTAATTTGATAGATAGCTTTGACGGGATCTTCTGAGGTTGCATTTATGGTGTGAGTGGCACCTAACTCCTTAGCAAGTGCAAGCTTTTCGTCGCTTACATCTACGGCGATTAATTTAGCAGGTGAACTTAACTTGGCAGCCAGTAGTGCGCTCATACCGATGCCTCCAAGGCCAAAAATAGCGATGTTTTTTTCTTTTTCTGGCTTTAACTCATTGAATACCAGACCCAGCCCAGTCGGCAAAGCACAACCGAGCAATACCGCAAGCTTATCCGGAAAACCCTGAGGTAGCTTTACAACCCGGTTTTCAGCGACTATGGTTTGCTCGCACAGTGTAGTAGCGCTGCCTGAGTTGATCAAATAGTCCTCATGGGGGTATTTGCCACCGGGGGCATCCTGGCCTTCACCTTTAATCCAGCCGATCACGACTTTGTCGCCTACCTTTACTTTAGTAACGCCTTCACCAATCGCTTCGACAATACCAACGCCTTCATGCCCTAGCAGGTGGGGGAGGTATTTGTCCTCACCTCGACCACCACTGACCTCCATCAGCTGAGAGTGACACAAGCCGCTGTACAGGACTTTAACTTGGACCTGGCCTGTGATTAGCGCCGGCAGTTGAATGTTGTCAACTATCTTAAGAGGCTGACCTGTTTCAAATAGTACTGCTGCTTTCATTCTAGTTGTCTCTTAATTGGGTTTGTAACGCATGCATTTTATCGTTAATTTGAGCAAAGTAGCGTTGGCTCTTGTCAAGTTGCCGCGCCTGCATGTGTTGTAATTTTGCATCTCTTTCTTTTAAGCAAGAAATGTTCCAGGAAAATAGTCTTCTGGCCTGAACATCAGGTAAAAACTCGTTGAGCATGATTAAACACCACTTGAGCAGCGTGAGCTCATAGACGCACTTTAGA
Organism: Pseudoalteromonas rubra; assembly: GCF_005887115.1. GTDB lineage: Bacteria > Pseudomonadota > Gammaproteobacteria > Enterobacterales > Alteromonadaceae > Pseudoalteromonas > Pseudoalteromonas rubra_F. The sequence continues at coordinate 33,734 of NZ_PNCJ01000034.1, forward strand.
GTGTTTCCTGCGGATGCTTGTGCTGCAAAGAGTGGTGAGCGCAAAAACTGTGGTAAGTAAGACAGTGGCACGGGCAGGGCAGGCTGGGCAAAAAAGTCGCATAGCAGCTTCCAGGCACTGTCATTTCCAGCATATTCGAAATCAATAAAATACACTTCATCGCGATATTTCAGTGCGTTATGAAAGCCAAAGTCAGAGGGAGAGACCATGTCCTTTGGACAGGGCTGTTGCCAGTCTATACCGGGTGCTGTGCTGATAACTCTGGTGCGCAGTTCTATTGCCGTCAGCAGAGTATTGAGTTCAACGTTGTCACGCAGAGATTCGAATCGTGAAAGACGCAGTGTGACTAATTGAATAAAGTCTTCCAGTTTGGCCGGGCTATCCGCAGCCGCATTGAACGCCGTGCGCTCAACCTGATGACTGTTGATGGCTGCAATGAAATTGTATGCTGCAGTGACATCCTGTGCTGTCACTGTTTCAAAGGTATGGCCGTCGATAAACTCGTATATGGCAGACAGGGTGTTAGAACAATAACCAATAGGCCTGGCTATATTTGAGATACCGGCCTTGTGTAGCTGTTGACTAAACTGAAATTCATTGTAAAGCTTGTCGAATGCCCGTGCGCCTGGCGCAAAGCATTTCAGAAAATAGGCTTTATTATCTGAAAAGAGCTTATGCCCCTGATTATTTGCGCCCTGCGGCAAGCTGGAACTGCGCCACTGGGTTTGTCCCAGAGTAGAAGAGATAAAGTCTGTTAGTTCAGCAGAGAACATAGCCAGGCATCCAATGCTTGCCAATGGTTGATTTGCGGGCCGCTGAACCCCTGAAGTGCGTTGGGTGCGAACAATACCCCATGACACTGTGCAGGAAAATCACTGTGCGTCAGAATATCTGGCAGATCATCAATAAACACGTCACACTTGAGCTGTGAGATACGCGCAACCTTCTGTACTTTGGTCTCGTTAAAAAAGACCAAATCAGGGTCAACAGGCGCATCGGCTGATCCGATAAAACCGTGGCTGAGGAGCCACTGTGTGGCTGCGTTATGAAAGTCAACACGCTCCCCAATAATCGGGTACTTAGTTTTATGCGACACGATAGTCAGTCTATGTCCTTGTGCATAAAGGCGTTGCATTGCTGCTAGTACACCTGGATAGGGGCGTGCCTGGGTGATTTCTTTCCCGTAGACGATACCCTGTAGCTCGGTCCATCTGGCTTCGTTGTCCTGGTCAATAAAATATTGTTTAACTTCATTTTTGCTTTGACCGACCGACTCTGGTAGCCAGCCAAGTGCACAACCGACGCGATAAAACACGCCGGTGTAGTCGGCAATGGTGTTATCAAAATCTATGCCTATGATCACACCACACCTCGCTCTGATAAGGTACTCATAATATCAAGCACAGTCAGACCTGCTTTGGCTCTCGCATCTGCGGTGGAATGCACCTGGTCGATAAAGCGATCCGGGATCCCGAAACGGTGCACCCGTGGCCCGTTTGCCTGCTCACTAACATACTCCAGCACGGCGCTACCAAAGCCTCCGCTGACATTGTGCTCTTCGAGTGTGATCACATGGTCAAAACGGGTTATCGCATCGTTTAAATACACTTGGTCGAGCGGTTTTACGGTGTGGAAACTCACCAGTTCTGGCGATAATCCGCGCTCCGTCAGTTCGCTTACTAATGCTTGTGCAAGAGGCATAATGGTACCAGTGCTCAGTACGGCAATGCGCTCACCCGGTCGCATCACATGCACCTTGCCAAAGGTAAGGGCAGGGTTTCCTTCGTGGACTGCCGGCTCGTTTTTCTTACCAATTCTGAAGTAGCAAGGAGCGTTAAGCTCAATTAGCTGTGGCATCAGTTGCTCAAGCTCGTATGCGTCAGCCGGGCAGATCACGTGCATATTTGGCAGTGCGCGCATCAGCGCAATATCTTCGAATGAGTGATGAGTCGGGCCCAGGTTAGCGTAAGATAAGCCAGAGCCGGTGCCGACGATGATCACAGGCTGATTCTGATACGCGATATCAATTTTGATCTGCTCAAAGTTACGTGACGTGGTAAACGGGGTGATGGTATAAATAAAGGGTTTATGGCCCATCATGGCACTACCAGCGGCCATAGAGGCCATGTTTGCCTCCGCAATTCCCGCGTTGATAGCACGTTCTTCGGCAAACTCCTTTAAGGGGTTAAACAACCGATTACCTATATCTGCGTAAAAGAGCAACAGTGATTCGTCGTCTTTAGCAAGCTCAGTCAGGACTCGTGCAAATGCGTTTCTCATGATACTCCCAGCTCCTGTTTTGCCTGAGCAACTTCTTCTTCAGTCGGAATGCGGTAGTGCCAGTTGTTGTCGTTTTCCATAAATGACACGCCTTTGCCTTTAACCGTATCGGCCACAATACACACAGGTTGTTGGATGGATTTTGCGGCTTCCAAAGCCTGTTCCAGCGCACCAAGATCATGACCATCGACGCGCATTGTATGCCAGCCGAAGGCACGCCATTTCTCTTCAAGCGGCTCCAGATGCATAATCTCGGTACTTTCACCTGTGCCTTGTAATTTGTTAAAGTCGACAATGGCAACCAGGTTACTTAAGCGCTTACCGGCTGCAAACATCGCCGCTTCCCAGACTGTTCCTTCATTGATCTCTCCATCGCCCATGAGCACGTAAAAGCGGTTCTTAGCGCCTTGTAACTGTTTGCTCAGTGCCATGCCGGTTGCTAACGATAAAGCGTGGCCCAGAGACCCTGAAACCGTCTCTACGCCTGCCGGGGCGTGTATTCCCGGGTGCTCTTCAAACTGGCTGCCAGTCTGACCATGCTCGTACAGTGCCGTTGGAGAAAAGTAATCACGGTAGGCAAGCGTTGTGTACAGCGCGCTGGCGGCATGTCCTTTACCTAACAAAAAGTAATCACGCTCAGGATTAGCCGGGTTGTTGGGCGTGATATGCATCGTGCGCCAATACAACACGGTCAGAATATCAACACAGGACAAACAACTGCCCAGGTGTGGTGTTTTAGTCTGGCTGGAGACGTCACACAAAGTGTAACGGATCTGCGCTGCGATGGAGTTCAAAGTCATAATACGCCTACGGGATAAACCAATAAAAATCGCCAGTGTAACCGTTATCTCGGAAAAACTGTTTCCAGTCATCCACATGCATAATGGTCTTAGCTGTCAGTGCCCACTCCATCATGCGTTCCTTTTCTTCATCGTTACGGTAGGCATCGACGGTAATAAAAGATTTGCCACGACTGACGCGCTCGATTTCACGCAGTGCCATGGCACATTCCTTTTCTTCCAGGTTGTGAATGGTGTTGATTGACATCACCACATCAAAGCTGTTGTCTTCATAGGGCAGCGTTTTGGCATTGCCTAAAGTCAGTAGTTCTTTGACTTCTGCTTTGGCATTTTCCAGGGCATATTGAGAAATATCCAGTCCACGTAATGTCATACCCGGGATCATCTGCTGCAGGTCGTACAGCATAAAGCCTTTTGCACATCCCACATCCAGCAGGCTAGAACTTTCATTGAGGCCGAAATGCGCCTTGAGATCCGGTACAACAGGCTGCCAAAAACGCGGGAAGTAACTAAAGCCACCGTAACCATAGGTACGGTCACCATCAAAAAAGTCTTTGCCATATTGTCTGGCAATTTCGCGATCTGCTTCGGTGATCACGTTGGCACGGCCCTTAGTATCGCGCTTGGACTTGGGATAATTTTTTAGTAGGTCGATTTCTTGTCCTAACATGGGGATCTCACGCTTTATGAATGTAGTCATGGGGTAATGTGCTTAGCTCGCTCTGGTACTGTTTGACCCAGGCGATGGTGCGCTCCAGGCCGTTTTCCAACGAGACTTGATCCTGCCAGTGGAGTTCTGAGCGGACTTTGTTGCTGTCAAGCAGGTATGCTGCGTCTTTGCCGAGGCGATCCTCAGTGACAGCACAGACTTGTTCAAAAGGTACTTGCAGCATATCGCAGATCAGCTCAACCAAGGCGCGAATGGTGATCATGCGTTCGGTAGAGATATGATACGTCTCACCCAATGTGCCTTGAGTACCAATCCTCAGCGTCGCGTCTGATACGTCATCAATGTGGATAAACGAGCGGGTTGAATGACCACCGCCATGCAGAGGTAATACCTTACCGAGCAGCGCAAACAAAATGGTTCTGGGGATGATGCGATACAGTTGCTGACCTTCACCATACACATTTGCTGCGCGGGTAAATAATACTGGGAATTGGTAGACATCAAAAAAGGTATGCAAGCTCATGTCTGCCGCAGCACGCGACACCGCATAAGGGGTGCTGGGCTGGTAGTTACGATGCTCTTTCACCAGACCTTCGCAGCTCCCGTACACTTCAGGTGTGGAGATATGTACGTATTTGTCCAGATGATCCAAGTCTTTTAGCTGATTATGAAGCTTTATGGTTGAAACCGCATTGGTCATAAACCAGTGTTCCGGATATTGCCAGCTTTGTCCCACCATGCTCTGCGCTGCAAAGTTATAGACAGTACTGACTTTATGGCGCTTGATCAGCGCCATAATATCGTCCAACTGGTGGTTCAGATCGAGCTGATGAAAATCAGGCTGGTTAGCCTGCCATTTGTAGGGCAGCAGAGCGGTGTGTGGTTCTGCTGAACGACTGACAGCCAGTACTGAATGTTCTTGTTTTAGTAAATGGGCGCAAAAAGACGCGCCCGAAAAGGAGTTACTACCGAGTACAAGGATTGGCGCATTAGCCATGGTTGAGCTCCTGAAAAAGGGCTTTCATTAGAATGTGTCCGATCACCACCTGGGTATCTTCAGAGATCTGCATGTCCTGAATCGCAAAATGAAATGCCTGGTCGAGCAATGGTTTGGCTTTACCGCCATCAAATCCAAGAATTCCGACAGTATGCATACCCAAAGCCTGGGCTTGCTCAATGGCACGGATGATGTTGCCTGAATTGCCACTGCCAGATAGCACCAGCAGCACATCCAGTGCTGATGCTTTAACCTTGAGCTGGTGAGCAAAAATGTTGTCGTAGCCGATGTCATTGCCAAGACAGGTCAACACTGAACTGTTTGCTGCCAGTGCTTCCACTTTCAGCGCATTACCCTCAGGGTGAACACCAAATGTAAAGTCGTTTGCAAGGTGGATCGCATTAGCGGCTGACCCTCCGTTGCCGCACAAATACAAGGTACCGCCTTTGGCTTTCATGTCCAGCAAAGTGCTGACTAGCTGCTTGACAGCATTACCATCTAGTTGCGTCAGCACCCGACTCAACGTGTGGATATAGTCTTCGGTCAGGGCGACAATGGGATCCCGACGTGGGATAGGGGCGACGATGCCTTGTTGCTTACTCATAATACTTCTCGCTGCATCCATTTAAGGTTGTAGAAGCGATCTTCATTTTTTAACTGACCTGCGCGATAGGCAGCAATCAATTCTTCAATTGCCGTTGCGACATTCTTAGTCGGCTTAAAGCCCGTCGCCAGCAGTTTATCTGAGTTGATGCGATAACATCTCGGGTCGTTTGATGGTGTCACTTCAATCTCACAGTCAATCTGAGCTTTGACCATGTTGGCAATGTCCATAATGGAGATATTCTCAAATCCGGCATTGAAAACACCGCTGGTTTTTTCTGGGTGTTCCAGCATATAAATGTACAGGTCTGTGATATCGTCGATGTGGATGTTTGGTCGTACCTGGGCACCACCAAATACGGTGATCTTGCCATTCTCAAGGGCCTGCATCGTCAACATATTGACGGATACATCCAGGCGTTGACGGGGAGATAAGCCACAAACTGTTGCAGGACGGACAATTTGTACGGCCATATCATCGGTATAGCTCAGCAATACACGCTCGGCGACCATCTTGGTTTTGTTATATTCTGAGATGGGTTCCAAGGTTAAGTCTTCAGTGACCTGGGCTTCATCTTTGACGCCGTAAACACTGCCCGAGGAAGCATAGATGAATTGTTTGATACCGGCGCGTTTGGCTTTGTCAGCCAGTTGCATTGTGGCCAGTGCACTGACTTCCCAGGTCAGTTTAGGATCGAGGTCACCGCAGGGATCATTGGCAATCGAGGCCAGATGAATGATGCTATCTACACCGTCAAGCTCAATGTCTGAGGTGTGGCGCACATCACCTTTTATCACGGTCAGGTTTTCATGTTCAGGCAGGAAATTACCAAACCACTGGGTGTCCAGCGCGATAACCTGATAGCCTTTGGCGAGCAGCTTGGGTACTAATACCGTGCCCTTATACCCGGTGGCACCGGTCACTAGAATTGATTTTTCTGACACTGTTTTTTTTCTCATAATGGGTTACTTTGTTTGGCGATGGCATATAGCACGATTTCATTGCAGAAATCGCCATGAGCATATAGGTGAAATGAGTAGTCTTGGTGGAGCTGCTCAATTAGCTCGGCAATTTGCCAGAGGTGCTCTGGATGATGGTACACCGATATAGCCAAGTTGGGTTGGAAGTCAGCAATGATCTTTGATGAACCTTTTAAAGCTTCGATTTCGGCACCTTCAACATCCATTTTGATAAAATTGGGCTTTATTCCGTAGCATACATCATCGATTTTTGAAACTGTCATCATATTAGTGTTAGAGGCTGACGCGTCGCATACTTTGCTCTGATCTCCTTGTGAACTGAAATGAAGAGTCGTGCTTTCTGACCATACCCCTGACAGTAGAGTAATGGTGCGCGGATAGTGAGCGTTACTTTGCTTAATTCTTGCCTGAAGCTTCTCAAAGTTATTGACATCAGGTTCGAAACAGACAATGGAGTCAAACTCTATATCATGATTTCTTGTCACTTCAGTAGCAAGTTGCAAAGTATCACCGCTAAATGCCCCACAATCGACCATTCTAAGCGGAGTCTTTACTAGGCCTTTTTCGAGCAGCTCTGTTGGAAAATACTGTGTTCGAAAGTCATTTTCTAAATACGTTGCGTTACTGGGATTACGCCTGAATTGTCGTATTTTCCTAAGGCATTGCTTACTTTGTTCGGAAGTTAACTTCGATTCCAGCCAGTCAAGTTTGTCTGAATCTTCTTTTTCACTGTTGATGAGGGTTTTCTTTGTGGATAGATCGAAGAAAGCATCGAATATATAGCTATACTCTGTCATAACCTCATTGAGATTTAAGCACTTATTGTAGCCTTTTTCTACCAGCTGAGATTTAACCTGTTGACTAAAACAAGAGATTGAAACTAGCACAGTATCATCGCTTGGTGATATTTCTTCGGGCTTGTAGATTGGTGTATCTCGGTAAAACTTTTCAGATGTATAAAGGTCGAGGAAAAAGAGCACTTGATCGCCGTTTTCAATTATAGCGTCATGAATAACTCTACCGTTTCCTCCAGCCCCATAAATAATATATTCCACCTCAGCTCCTAAACGACTTTTTGGTCTACATGGCTATTAATATCGGTCAGTTCCGGTTTTTCCTTTAGCATTTTTTTTAGTTCACTGTATGAGAACTCTAACTTGTTTGCGAATTCGGAATAGATAGCTTTAATCGCTTTATAGTCATCAAGCTCGTCGAGCGTTAACCGCCAGTGGCTAAGTGATTCCCCTTCAGCAAATGAATATGTAGACACAGATAAAAACTTCGCCATACCCAAAGTAACATGCTCTCTGTCTTCTTTTGAAGTAGCAAGTTTTTGAGTATGCTCTAATAATTTAAACGAAAATGCACAGCAATCCAGCCCTCTGGGGTAGCCGCTATGAGGTCCCAGATTGACAATGTCAAATTGTTTTTCAAGATGTTTTTCAATTACTTTTAGACAAAGCTCGTTATCTATTAAAGGGCAATCGCTTGTGATGCGAACTATAGTGGTATTTTTGTCTGCGCCATGAAACTTAGCCGCTTCATAGTATCTAGACAAGACATCATCAGTATCACCTCGATAGGTTTTTACATCGAGCTTATCGCAAAGCTCAATGATTGGTTGCTCGCTACCATCGTTTGTTGTTGCCACTATGATGTAGGGGCGTAGCTGGGAAAGGCGATCAAGTACGACTTGTAAAACAGTACTATCACACAAAGGCAGCATTACTTTGCCGGGCAAACGGGTTGAGGTCATTCTTGCCTGAATAATGATCTGAACTTTATTCATTGAAGTCATTGTTATCATTGTAATTGAGATCAATATAGCAAATGATTACACTCAAAGACAGAGACAAAGTGGCGGTGAAGCGCGCGAACCTATTGACTTTGGACAATGTTTACTCATTTTTTCAAAAAGGGCGCACTTTTTGCTTAATTTGATAGAGATGCCAGTGTAAAACAAGAAGGCGCACAGTGAATTTTCAGAAACAGATTACCATAGCAGGTGACCAAGTCGGCCATGACCAACCTTGCTACATCATCGCAGAGATGTCTGCTAATCATGGCCAATCATTAAGTAAGGCCAAAGAGCTGGTGTATGCCGCAAAAGAAGCCGGTGCGAATGCCATAAAGCTACAAACCTACACTGCAGACACCTTAACTATGGACTGCAAGCTGCCGCATTTTGAGGCAACTGGCCCCTGGCAGGGTCAATATTTGTATGACCTCTACAAAGGGGCCTATATGCCCTGGGATTTTCATGCTGAGCTGTTTGAGTTAGCTGAAAAAATTGGTATCACCTGCTTTTCTTCACCGTTTGATAAAACCGCAGTCGACCTGCTGGCTCAACTGAATGCGCCGGCCTATAAAATTGCCTCACCAGAACTGATTGATCATCAACTTATCCGTGATGTGGCAGCCACCAACAAGCCGGTGATCATGTCAACGGGCGGCGCTACTCTGGTAGAGATTGCCGAGGCGGTGAAAGTGGCCGAGGAAGCGGGAGTTAAAGAGCTTTGCCTGATGAAATGTACCAGCACCTATCCTGCTCCGGCCGACAGTATTAACCTGCGCACCATACCGCATATGCGAGAGGCATTTGGTTGTCCTGTTGGGTTGTCTGATCATACGCTGGGAAATGATGTTCCGCTGGCTTCAGTGGCGGTCGGTGCCTGTATGATTGAAAAGCATTTTGTGATGAGCAAAGAGGATAACACCGCAGACAGTTTCTTCTCAATGACGCCGGATGACCTGGCTGCTTTAGTGCATGGCGTTCGGCAAATTGAGCTGGCAATGGGGCGGGTTCATTATCCAAGCGAGGCGTCGAAAGCCCGCCGCTGTGTGTATATCGTCAAAGATATCAAAGCGGGAGAGCAGATCACGCCAGAGCATGTTGCACAGATGCGCCCTGGTGGCGGAGAAATTATGCCCAAATCCTTACCGGATGTTATTGGCCGTACAGTCAACAAGGCGCTACTGCGTGGCATGCAACTAAGCTGGGGGGACTTGCTATGAGTGTACAACGCGACGCGGTACTGGCTCTGCTAAAGGAGTTCTTTGAAGCTCGTGCAGTGGTGGTCAGCGAGGCTGATTTTGAGTCTTTCGATTTTATCGCCGCCGGTGTGCTGGACTCCTTTGAGGTGTTGTCGATGATTATGCACATCGAAGCGCATTTTGGCTTGTCAGTCCCACCCGAACTGCTGCTGGATACGCGCAATGCACAAGTGGGGCGTTTTGCGGATGCCATAGTGGCGCTGGCATGATAGCCATTCGTGTAGACACGCGCTGTGGCCTGGGTCACTTTATGCGTATGAAGTGGCTGGCTAAAGCGTTGCTCGAGCAGCAACAACGGGTGATGATGCTGGTGGATGCGGATACCGTGCCAGCGCGTTTTTATGGCGATCTGGACATCGAGTTAGTCGAAGTGCCGCAACAACCAGATACCGTCAGTGATGCCCGCTTTGCCCTGGATGCCCTTGCACAGCGAGGAGAAACCGCCAGCCGCTGGGTGGTCGATGGTTATGGTTTTGACGTGCCATGGGAACAACTAATTCGGCAAACCGGGGCGCCCTTGTTGGCCATGGATGATTTAGCCCGGACGCATGTGGCCGACCTGGTGGTAGATGCCAAATGGCAGGGGGCACAAACTGCTGTACGTTACGATGGCAAACTTGCTCAGCACAGCCAAACCTTATTGGGCCCCGATTATTGTATTCTGGCACCCGAGTACAGCCAACCAATAGCTGACGTGCGCGATGGCGGGCTGTTATTTTCACTGGGCGGAGGCGGAGACTGGCATGTGCCTGCGCAATGGGTTTCCCGCCTGCTTGATTCGCCGCCCGCCGGACTGGAAAGTACGCCGATACAGGTGGTGATAGGGCCCAAAGCCACGAACACCGAGCTGCTATATACACTGGCTGCGCAACACAGCCGCTTAGTTTTGATTGAACAGGCAACCAGTTTGGTTAGCCTCTATCAGCGCTGTGGCTTTTTTGTCGGCGCGCTGGGCACATCTTTGTACGAACTGGCCGCGACACACACGCCAGCGCTGAGCTTTAGCCTGGCATCCAACCAGGATAATGCATTGGCCGATCTGGAAGCGCTGGGGCATTACCTACATATTCCCGACTTGCTGGCGCAAGATACGCACAAAGTGACCGAGCTAATTACAACTTTGTACAATGAGCGCAAACGTGTGCAACAACTTTGTACACAAGCGGCGATTAAGGTGGACGGGCTAGGCGCGCAGCGTATTGCCGCTGCATTGTTAAATGGAACCGGTGCAGGGTTGAGCGCACTCAGCGACGTCAATGAACAGCCACCCATCGGCTGGACACTGGCGGGTAACTTGCGATTGCTGCCGGTGACAGATATGCATATCAACCGTTATCTCAGTGCCCGTAACCGCAGTGATAACGCCTGGCGTATGACCATTACCGAGCGAATTAATGAAGTAGATCATTATCGCTGGTGGTTCCGGCAAACACGCGACTCATTTGTGCTGTTGCAGGACGATGAACCGCTACTCTATGTCTGGCACCAATGTACCACAATAGATGGACAGGCCTATCTGTTTGGTGGTTGGTTTGCAGCCAGTGACGCGGTTAACTTTGTCCATGCTCAGCTCATTTTGCAGTGGCAGCTGACACTCACCGCTGAGGCTTTCCCTGATGCCGTCTGGGTGGCGGTGATCAACAAACAAAATCGATTTGTGAACCTGCTCAATGAGCGGGCGGGCTTTGTGGCCCTGGCAGAAGGTGAGCCCGGTTATAAAGCTGTGCAGCAGCTCTTTCCTGGTGCCAGCCACCAGGACTTTAACTTTGTCGCCAAATACCCAATGAGGACAGACTGTGAGTAATATCTATCAAATTTTTGCGCAGCATGTGCAGTCTCAGCCAGATAAGGTCGCTTTGGTGTTTGAGCAACACACAGTGAGTTATCAGGCGCTGAATACCAAAGTATTGAAGCTGTGTACCCATTTTTACCGCTTAGGGTTACAGCCTGGTCAGCGGGTAGCCTTATTTGCGCCGAACGGCCTGGAATACCCGATTGTGATGCTTGCAGCGGCACGCCTCGGCCTTGCCATTGTGCCGCTACCCATCAGCCTGAAGGGCGATGCGCTGTCGGTGGCGTTAAAGAAAACCCCCGTTGCAGCGGTAATAGCCTGGCCTTCTATCGGGCGAACGCTGTTGGCAGATGCAGTCATAGAGCCAGCTAACCTGCTCAGCCTCTCACAACCTGTGGCTGATGAGCCGTGCTGGCAGGATATTATGTCAGAGGAGTTGCCCGCACAGGCGATAAATATCCCTGAGCCACAGGTGGATATTAACGCGCCTTTTATACTCACTATGACATCCGGTTCAACCGGTCAGCCTAAACCCATCGTGCTGAGCCAGCAATGTAAAATCAGTCGTGCGTTTGACGCCACTATTCGCTATTACGGATTAACTTCGGATGAGGTCGTGCTGGTTGCTACACCGCTTTATCATTCGCTGGCCCAGCGCGGAGTGTTGATGCCGCTGATGCTGGGGGCAACCAGTGTGATCCTGCCCAAATTTACTTTGCCCAAATGGCTGGAAGCCATCAAAACGCATCAAGTCAGTTTTTTATTTGCCGTATCAGCTCAATTAGAAAGCTTGCTCAGCAGTGACGAAGAAATGGACCTGAGCTCGCTGCGCTGTGTGGTGTCGTCGTCTGCAGTGCTCGCCGGAGAATCTAAACAGGCGTTGCTAAAAAAGCTACCTTGTCGCTTGCATGAATGTTATGGCGCCTCTGAAGTGGGCGTAGTTAGTGATTTTTGTGTCAGCGAACGACGCGATAAAAATGGTGCTGTCGGCGCGGCTTTGCCTTTTGTTCAGGTTAAAATCTTGGATAAAGAAAGGCGTACTTTGGATGTCGGTGAAGTGGGTGAGATTGCCTGTCAGACGACAACCGGGTTCAGTGGCTATTTGAAAATGCTGCAGCAGACGCAAGATGCTTATGACTCTGAAGGGTATTTTCTTACGGGCGACTTGGGATATCTGGATGAAGACGGCTTTTTGTATTACGTCGGACGTAAAAAAGAGGTGATCTCCAGCGGGGGCATCAATATCTTTCCCCAGGATATTGAGGCTGTCATTAAGAAGCACCCCAAAGTCATTGATTGTGTTGCTTTTGGTTGCGCAGACAGGCAGCTGGGCGAATATATCAAAGTGGTTTATGAGCAGCTGGGAGATTTGGATATTAGCCGCGAGCTGCGGTTGCTGTGTTTGGCAGAGCTGACGGACTACCAGCAACCACGTGTGCTTGAGTGCCTCAGTGCACTTCCCAGAAACCCAATGGGCAAAGTGCTGCGAAACGACGTAAAAATGCGTTACTCAGATGCGTGAAAGGAGTGTCAGGAAGAAACCTGACACCACCCGTGTTGTTCACTAGAAGTGACCGCCGCTTCAAACAACGCGAGCCCTGCCTGAGCCTGAGCAAAGCCAAATACATATTCATTTTTGGGCGCGATACCTGCCTGATAGGCCGTCAGACCCTGATGAATATCTGTGTACAAGTTCGCAAACGCTTCGACAAATCCGGTTGGGTGTCCTGGCTTCATACGGTTGTAACGAAACTGGTGGGCGTACTGGCACTGACCTGCGCGGTCCAGTATCTCCCTTCTGCCGTCACTAAATTGCAGTTGTAGCTCGTCAGGGTTGAGCTGTACCCAGGTAGCACTGCCGGCCGTACCATATACTCTGATTTGCAAGCCATTACGATGACCGATGGCGGTTTTTGACATCCACATGCTGCCGTTTATCCCGTCAGGGTATTTAAGCAGCATTTGCACATCGTCAATCAATCCCGGATAGTCAGAGTGATTAGCAAACTGGGCGCAGGTCTCTGTTGGCTCCCGCTCTAGTAAATAACTCGACAAGTGATGTAAATGCACGCCCAAATCAAGGCAGATAGTCGGCACCTGGTAATCCTGCAGTCGCCACGCCTGCGGCTTAGCAGGTTTACCGGCAATATCCGGCGGACGTTTAAAGCCTTCCTGCGGCATTTCCAGATGAATTTTTTGGATCTGGCCTAGCTTACCCTGAGTAATAATGTGTTTGAGTTCACGGACCATAGCATAGCCACTGTAGTTGTAAGTCACCGCCAGGAAGTGTGTCGCCGGGTCATACACTTTGGCCAAGGCTTGTGTCTCAGCGGTTCCACAGACCAAAGACTTTTCGCAAATGATCGGAATATTTTCATTCAGTAGTGCTGTCAGTACATCTAAGTGATGAGGGGTAGGGGTGAGAACCACCACCGCGTCTATCTGGTCTTTTTCCTGTTCGATAAGCGTGTGCCAGTCACTGTAGGTGCGCTCAGAGGCGATACCCCATTGTTGTGCGGTCGCTGTATTGGTATCCCGATCACGACTGAAGGCACCAGCCACCACTTTGAAACGATTATCCAGTTGTGCAGCACTAAAGTGCACGTAGCCGACGGCCGAATTCACGCCTCCGCCGATAAAAGCAAGGTGTAAGGGCTTGGTTGTCATGGCTGCTACTCCTTCAGTGCAGAGTGAGTTTTTTGCCAAGCGCTGAGCAGCTGGCAAAGGGTATCGACGACATGTTGCTGTTGCGCTGTCGTTAAAGACGGAAACAGTGGCAAAGTAATCGCACTGTGATAATAGGCTTCGCTAGATGGGCAATAGCCGGGCTCGAATCCTAATTGTTGATAATAAGGCTGCAAATAAATAGGAATATAGTGCACATGAGCAAATACCCCTTGCGCTCGTAACTGAGTAACAAGATACTCATGCAATTGTTCAGTGCTATGTGCAACTCTCACTACATACAAATGATAAGCACTGTATTGGTTATCGGATTGGCATAACGGAGTGACCCCTTCAACTTTTGCAAACAAGGCATCATAGTGTTGTGCAAGCTTGTTGCGAGTAGCAACAAACTGGTCAAGTTGTGCTAACTGACTCAGACCCAGCGCAGCATGCAGGTCCGTCATGCGATAGTTGAATCCCAGCGCTTGTTGCTGATAATACCAGGGGCCATGGCTTGGCTCAGTTAGTAAAGAGGGATCCGCCGTGATACCGTGGCTGCGTAGTGAGCGCATGCGTTGTGCAAGTTGCTCATTTTGCGTCACAGCCATCCCGCCTTCGGCCGAGGTAATAATTTTAACCGGGTGAAAGCTGAATACACAAATATCTGAATAGTCACAGTGGCCAACAGGCTTATCCTGATAGCGCCCGCCAATGGCATGGGACGCATCTTCGATGATTTTAAAGCCATATTGGTTGGCGAGCTTTGCGATAGCTGCCATATCGCAAGACTGCCCAGCAAAGTGGACGGGGATAATTACATTGGGTAGTTTATCGATTGCCTGGGCGCGTTTCAGTTTGTCTTGCAGAGCACTGATACACACGTTACCTGTTGCGGCATCAATGTCTATAAAATCTACTGAAGCGCCACAATACAAGGCGCAATTTGATGAAGCCACGAAAGAATTTGGTACCGTCCAGACCAAACTATCCGCTGTGACATCCAGTGCCATACAGGCAATGTGCAAAGCAGATGTTGCGCTATTCACTGCCACAGCATGTGCTGCCTGACAGTATTGTGCGACGGCCTGTTCAAATTGCGGTACGACCGGACCCTGAGTCAGAAAATCAGACTGCAATACCGCTACAACAGCATCTATATCTTGTTGTGCGATACTCTGCTTGCCATACGGGATCATCTTATCCTCCGGGCAACTTAAGCTAATGCCTGAGCATTAAAGGCCCGAATCTGCTCCACAGACAGGTACTCGGGATTGCTCAGTGAGTTATATTCGAAGCCCGGCGCAACGGGATGACCTTTTTCTCCAAGTGCATTGACATCAAAGTCGTTGCTCCGGCTACTGAATTTTATGCCGGGCGCAATTACAAAATGGTCATCAAATTCAAAAGTGTCAAAACACAAATCTTCCGGGCACATCACTTCATGTAGCTTTTCGCCCGGGCGTATACCGATGATTTTGTGTGGCAATTGGGGGGCCATCGCAGTTGCTAAATCCGTAATGCGTATTGATGGTATCTTGGGAACAAAAATTTCCCCGCCTAGCATACGTTCAAAATTTTTGAGTACGAAGTCGACGCCCTGCTGGAGGCTGATCCAGAAACGGGTCATATCGGCATGGGTAATAGGGATATGGTTGCAGCCTTCATCGATAAAACGTTGAAATACAGGGACAACCGAGCCTCGAGAGCATACAACGTTACCATACCGCACGACAGAGAATAAGGTTTTATGGCCGCCTGCGATATTATTTGCTGCAACAAACAGTTTGTCGGAAGCCAGCTTGGTTGCACCGTAAAGGTTTATTGGGTTGGCGGCTTTATCTGTGGATAATGCAATGACCTTCTCGACGTTATTGTCCAGTGCTGCCTCGATCACGTTTTCGGCCCCATTGATATTGGTCTTGATGCATTCCATGGGGTTATATTCAGCAGCCGGTACTTGTTTTAGTGCTGCGGCATGAATCACATAATCGACGCCTTGCATGGCACGGTAGAGGCGGCTTTTGTCCCGAACGTCACCGATAAAGTAACGCATACAGGGAGCGTTGAATACCTGTTGCATCTCAAACTGTTTAAGCTCATCACGAGAAAACACAATGATTTTCTTTGGCTTATAACGAGTCAATAGAGTGTTGACGTACTTTTTTCCGAAAGAGCCAGTTCCGCCTGTGATGAGAATAGTTTTGTTATCAAACATAAAGCCAACCTAAAGGTGCATTGAATTCTTTACAGTATAGAAAAAGGTATGACTGCAAGAAAGTGCATAACTAAAGATAAAAAAGTGATTACTCAACACTTTATATCAGTTATTGAGTTTTTGCAGTAAATATACCTAGTGTAGTATTCAATTTCTCACAATAGATGACTTTTTGAACACAAAGGAGTAGACTGGTTATATATAACACCTGATGGGGAGGCGTTATGCAGATCAAATCTCAAAGTAATAGTTTTTTTAATCAGGTTGACCAAACCAACAACAAGTTGAATCAACAACTTGCCAGCGGTAAAAAGGTCAACTCGGCAGCAGATGACGCGGCTGCACTGCAGATTATCAACCGTCTTGCATCGCAACAGGAAGGATATAACCAATCCATCCGAAATGCGTATGACGGCATTTCATACTCACAAACGACAGAGTCAGCTTTGTCTGGAGTTAATGATGCTGTGTCGCGGATCCGCGAATTATCACTTCAGGCAGGAAGCGGCGCGCTAACGGACAGTGACAGGCAGGCTCTGCAAGAAGAGGTGACTCAATTGCAGTCACAGATAACGGACACGTTCCAGAATACGACCTTTGGTGGACAGGCGCTGTTTGATGGTAATCAAACCAGCTTCCAAGTTGGGCCCGACGCGAATACCACACAAGGTTTTACCGCATCGGACGGTAGCTTTGCAAACCCAATACTAAGTGTTGATATTTCAACGCAGGCGGGTGCTCAAACTGCCATTGACGCGGCCGATCAGGTGTCGGAATCGCTGAATACGCAAAGAACGCAGCTAGGGGCGTTTGAAAATACTCTAAACAGCACCATACGTGGTCTGGGTACGCAACGAGACCGTATCGCGGAAAGTCAAAGCAGGATCCAAGATACCGACTATGCCAGTGCCGTAGCTGAACAAACGGCCAATGACATCTTATCTCAGGCCTCGATTGCATTGCGTGGCCAGGCTAATCAGTCGGCTTCGTCCGTGTTAGGCTTGCTGTAAATACATTTTGTTTTTACGAGTATTTGAAGAAAGCCAGCGCTGAACCGCTGGCTTTCTTAATTAGAGATTCTCTAGAGGGTGATGGCCAAGTATGCTGCTATCAACCTTAGTCAAAGCGGCTTATATCTACAGTGAAAAAGTCATCCAGTGTGTTTGCACACACGTCCCCTTAAAAAGTACACACTTCTGATTTTTCTACATTTTAATCCTTAAGTATTGATTTAGCGCATAGGCTGTGGCGTTTTTTTGGCGTTGATGTCAAAAACTTGCCACTTAGGTATTGCATCCCCATGTCACTGACTTACAATCAATACTATTGATATAAACAAAGAAGTTGGATCTTGCGGGCATGATTACGATCCTCGATAACAATAATAACAGAGCATCTGGACTGGCAGCGGCATTGGGCTTTGTTGGTCAGCCAGCTCAGGTAGTTGCGGAGTCTGATTTTACTCCAGAGCTGTTAAGCAATCTGCAGGAGCCTGTGGTCATCTTGGGGGCTTTGTCGCAATTAGAGCATGAGGCGTTTATTAAGTCTTTGCCCGCCGTCCCATTCCTGTTGATTGGGGAAACGTTAAGACCGCTACTAGCTCTGGCCAACGTCATAGGCCTCATTACTGAGCCTTTTGGTCAGGAAGTGACAATGCAATTGTTACACGACTGCCAGCAATACCTGCGCATGCTACCCGGGAAATCGACTCAGCTAAACGATGCCAAATCGTTTGATGGTCTGGTCGGGGATACTAAAGCTGTTAAAGAAGTGCGCTTTTTGATCTCTCAGGTTGCAAAGACAGACGCTAACGTTCTGATCCTTGGCGAGTCAGGAACCGGCAAAGAAGTCGTTGCGCGCAATGTACACTTGCTCTCTAACCGAAATAATGGTCCGTTTGTTCCGGTCAATTGTGGTGCTATTCCCGGTGAGTTGCTTGAGAGTGAGCTCTTCGGACATGAGAAAGGGGCCTTTACCGGGGCAATTTCTGCGCGTAAAGGCCGCTTTGAGCTGGCACAAGGCGGCACACTCTTTCTTGATGAAATTGGTGATATGCCCCTGCAAATGCAGGTTAAGCTGTTGCGTGTTTTGCAGGAGCGTAGCTATGAGCGCGTGGGTGGGACCAAGCCAATTCAGGCTGATGTCCGTGTGATCGCAGCGACACACCGCAACCTGGAAATCATGATAGAAGAGGGCAAATTCCGTGAGGATTTGTTCTATCGCCTAAATGTGTTCCCCATCGAGAACCCGTCACTGCGAGAGCGCGCTGACGACATTCCATTATTGTTAAAAGAGCTGCTACGCCGCGTAAGTGAGCAGGGTGGTAGTTCGGTCAAATTTACCGATCGCGCAATTGAAAGTCTCAAGGCACATGGCTGGCCAGGCAACATTCGCGAGCTGGCTAATCTGGTAGAACGGATGGCCATTATGTTCCCTGAAAAAGTAGTGGATGTGACAGATCTGCCTGGTAAGTACCGCTATATCGACGTCGAAGCCTATGAGCCAGAGTATCCTGAAGAACTACTCGAAAAAGATGTCTTCAACGAGTTGTTCAGTGACGGATTCAGCGATTTTGAAGATGAAGACGAAACACTCGAACAGGGCAGTGCAGAAACAGGCCTGGGATTATTACCAGATGAAGGGATAGAGCTTAAAGAATACCTGGCTGAGATGGAAATTAGCCTTATCACCCAGGCACTTGAGCGCTATGATTATGTGGTCGCCAGAGCTGCAGAGATATTGGGCGTACGCCGCACAACGCTGGTCGAAAAAATGAAAAAATACAACCTGAATCGCGACTAGCTCTAATCGTATAACACTGAAAAACGGCGCATAAATGCGCCGTTTTTTATGTCCAGAAAAGGGAACCAGTCTTTCTGCAATGGTGGCTTTGGCGGAAAATAAAAGTCACCTGGCTTATGACGTCTCTAATTAAGGCGTATTGATGTACTTTACTTTTGGGTACTCAGCTTCGTTTTAATATCCAACTGCTGGTATGCCTCTATAATAGGTGCCTTACAAAAGCACTCCTCGTGATGATCATTGACCATGCCGCAGGCCTGCATATGGGCATAAACTGTGGTAGGTCCAAGAAACTTGAAGCCACGCTTTTTTAAATCTTTCGCAAATTGTGTGCTTATCTCTGTGGTTGCCTGGTAATCTTCAGGACTATGGATCGTGCTTACGATCGGCTTAAAATCAACAAACTGCCACTGGTAGTAAGCAAAACTACCAAATTCTCGTTGTATCTCAATAAACCGCTTGGCGTTGTTGATTGTTGCCTGGATTTTTAGCTTGTTACGAATGATCCCTGTGTTATCCATCAATTTAATGACGTCCTCTTCAGTCATTGCCGCGACCTTATGTGGGTCAAATTGATGAAACGCCGCCCGGTAGTTGTCGCGCTTTTTCAAAATGGTGTACCAGCTCAAACCGGCCTGTGCCGATTCCAGTGTAATAAACTCAAACAGCTTAGTGTCTTCCAGTACGGGTTTTCCCCATTCCTCATCGTGATAGGCGACATAATCAGGCTTACTTAAATCCACCCAGTGACAGCGTGTGGTCATGATATTGTCCTTAATGTTGATGTTAGGTTGGTTTCAGTGTAGCGCATAATGAATAGCTGTACAAATAACCAGTGTCAAACTTTTGAATGGACTTGGTTGTATGTAATTTAATGAATTAAAAGGAAAATAAAGTTGGCATGTCAATTGCTTTTATTGAGTATCTAGGTTTAAGAGAGCAATATCATGGCATTAGCAAAAGTGATTAATCCACAATTTGTGCCGACAACTCAGTACAACCCTTGTTTGCTGCAAGAAGCGTATATGGGTGAGCTGAGCGATCTGCGCCAGCAGGCCAGCTGGTTGGGTCACCTGGTTGATACCATGCCTGCGGGTGTGGTGGTCTTGGATGGTCAGGGCATGATAGCCAAAGCTAACCAGATAGCAATCGATATGCTGGGCGAACCACTGGAAGGCGAAAAGTGGTTCAATATTATCCAGCGCTCTTTTAGTCCACAACAGGATGATGGTCATGAAGTTTCCCTTAAAGATGGACGCCTTATCAAGTTGGATATTACAGCACTAACACCGGAACCCGGTCAGTTGATCCTGATGACTGATTTAACAGAAACCAGACGTCTGCAGGCACGGGTTGCACATATGCAGCGCCTGAGTGCACTGGGTAAGATGGTGGCCTCTTTGGCTCATCAGGTGCGCACGCCTTTGTCTGCGGCCATGCTGTATGGTGCCAACTTGGGTAGTAGTAAGTTACCTGCCCAGTCTCGAGATAAATTTCACACAAAACTGATGTCTCGTCTGAAAGACCTTGAAAATCAGGTCAATGATATGTTGTTGTTCGCAAAAAGTGGCGAGCAACAGGTGATTGAACGTGTTTCAATGCAGCAGTTGTTGAGTGAAGTCAAAGCGGGGGCTGATGCTATGGTGTTGCTACACAAAGCACAGTTAGCTGTTGAACTCCCTGAGCCTGACATTGAAATACTGGGTAATAAAACTGCGCTGGCTAGTGCAATCCAAAACCTGATCCACAACAGTGTTCAACATATCGGTGCGGGTGCCAAAATAGAGATTTGCGCTAAGCGTGAGCCTGGCACGGACACTGTGCGTATCAGTGTTTCTGATAATGGCCCTGGTGTTGACTTAAGTCAGGCAAGCAAATTATTTGAACCCTTTTATACAACTAAATCTCAGGGCACTGGCCTTGGGCTAGCCGTTGTGAACTCCGTCGCCCATTCTCATAAAGGCCGGGTTGACGTCAACAATAATGCAAGCGGAGGAGCATGCTTTAGCATGTTACTGCCTATTTCCAGCGAACATTCATCATTACAGGAGGCCGTATGAGCAACAAAATTCTGGTTGTAGAAGACGATGCCGGGTTGCGTGAAGCACTAATAGATACCCTTGAAATGTCGGGGTTTGAGTGCGTCGAAGCAGATAGCGCTGAGCAGGCAGTCATATTGCTAAAAGAGCAGGTATTTTCCTTGTTGGTCAGCGATGTACAAATGGGGGCTATGAGTGGCTTGGATCTGCTCAGAACGGTGAAACTCAATTACCCTGAGCTACCAGTGCTGATGATGACCGCCTATGCCACGATAGATGACGCGGTAGAAGCCATGCGCTTGGGTGCCATTGATTATATGGCCAAGCCATTTGCACCTGAGGTGTTACTGAATATGGTCAGCCGTTATATGCCGGAGAAAGAGAAAGAAACTGAAGGTCCGGTGGTTGCTGACAGTAAGAGCCTTGAGCTCCTTGAGTTAGCCAAAAAAGTCGCGCGCTCAGATGCCAGTGTGATGGTACTGGGCCCAAGCGGTTCAGGTAAAGAAGTGCTCGCGCGCTATATTCACGACCGCTCGGATCGTGCAGAGCAGCCTTTTGTGGCAATTAACTGTGCCGCTATCCCTGAGAATATGCTGGAAGCAACATTGTTTGGCTACGAAAAAGGGGCGTTTACTGGCGCCATTGCAGCTTGCCCGGGTAAGTTTGAGCAAGCACAAAAGGGCACTATTCTCCTTGATGAGATCACCGAAATGGATCTGGGCCTACAAGCTAAATTGTTGCGGGTACTGCAGGAGAGAGAAGTCGAACGTCTGGGTGGCAGAAAGACCATTGAACTGGATGTCAGAGTTTTGGCGACCAGTAACCGAGATCTCAAAGAAGCCGTCAATGATGGCGTATTCAGAGAAGATCTCTACTATCGTTTGAATGTCTTTCCTTTGACCTGGCTTCCTCTTGCTGAGCGCGGTGGGGATATTGTCCCGCTTGCTGAACATCTGTTACAGCGCCACTGCGACAAATCTGGTAAATTGACACCTGTATTATCACAGTGCGCGCAGGATAAATTGCTCAGTCATCGCTGGCCGGGTAATGTCAGAGAGTTGGACAATGTGGTACAACGTGCCTTGATTTTGCAACAGGGAACAGAGATCACTGCTGACGACGTTTTTATTGAGAACTTTTCACCACGCTCAGAAATTGCATTCCAGCAGCCTGTCGATCAGGCTCCGGTGCATAGTGATGCCGAGAGGGTTAATCAGATAGCCATCAACGTGAGCAATGAAGATGCAGAAGGGCTAAATTATAAAGAAGAGCTCCAGGACAAAGAGCATCAAATCATTCTGGACACACTGACCCGGTGTAATGGCAAGCGTAAGGATGTAGCCGAGTTGCTGGGGATCAGCCCCAGGACGCTTCGATATAAGCTTGCCAGAATGCGTGATCTGGGTTTACCTGTCCCTGCCTGAGTGGATTACCAAATTCACCTAATTAAGCACATTGGTATACAACCCCATTATCCGGGCATCTAATATGTCCGGATAATGGAGTCTTTTTAGTGATAGGAACGCACAATTACCCCGCTGTCAAAAAACTGACCTTCCAAGAAGTCGCTTAAGCAATTGAAAATTAAGTAAATTTAACTTGGCACGTTTTGTGCTTTCTAATGGTTATGTATAACTCACAAAGTGAGCCAGACCATGAAAATTCAATCTACCGGACTTTATCAGGAAATGCAGGCAATGGCCTCAGAGGCCGGCCGCGTAAGACCACAGGATCCGAATAAGTTGCCAGTTCAGGCAACGGCTGCTACGTCAAGCGCCCAGTTTGGTGACTTACTCAGCGATGCACTTAATACCGTAGCTGGATTGCAGCGCGACGCCAAAGAAAAGGTGACCGCCGTTGAAATGGGTGATCGCAGTGTATCACTGGCTGAAGCAATGATTGCCAGAAACAAAGCATCGGTGGCCTTTGATGCCACAATGAATGTCAGAAATAAGTTGATAGAAGCTTATAAAGACATCATGAGCATGCCAGTATAACCAGAGTTTAGCGGAGAGTAATCGTGGCTACTAATCAATCAACCGATCTGGCACTTGCTGATGGACAAACCGTTCCCGGCGCAGGTGGCGAAGCAGAGACGCAACAAGAGCAAAAATCGGGCTACTTTAGTGCTTTGAGCGGTGTTGATATGCTCCGCCAGATTACTTTGGTGATCGCACTGGCCATCTGTCTGGCAATTGCGATTTTTATCATTATCTGGGCACGTCAGCCGGATATGCGTCCGTTGGGTCAATATCCTACCGAAGAGCTGGTTCAGACGCTGGACTTTCTCGATGCACAGAAAATTGAGTATGACCTGGATGGCAACACCATCATGGTGGCTGAATCTGATTATCAGGACATCAAGCTGAGAATGGCCCGTGATGGGTTTAGCCAGGCACCCAGCAGTGGCACTGATATTCTGATGCAGGATATGGGCTTTGGTGTGAGCCAGCGTCTGGAACGTGAGCGCCTTAAGCACAGCCGTGAACAACAGCTGGCCCGGACCATTGAAGAGCTGCAGGATATTAACCGCGCTAAAGTTCTGCTGGCTATTCCAAAAGAAAATGTATTTGCTCGACGCGAAAAACAGCCGTCTGCAACTGTTGTCGTAACGCTTAAACGTGGCCGGACACTGGATAGTGAAGAGGTAGATTCCATTGTTGATATCGTTGCTTCTGCGGTACAGGGGCTAACACCAGCACGCGTTACTGTGACAGATCAAAATGGTCGTTTGCTGAATTCTGGCTCTCAGGATTCTCTGGCAGCACGTTCTCGCAAAGAGTATGAGATAGAACGTAAGCGTGAACAGGAATACCTGGAAAAAATCGACAGTATTATGATCCCTGTCGTAGGCCTTGGTAAGTATACCGCACAGGTTGACCTGACCATGGATTTCAGCGCGATAGAAGAAACTCAGAAACGTTTTAACCCGGATTTGCCAGCGGTACGCAGTGAAACCACGTTTGAAGAGAACAATGTGGGCGGCCTGGCGGTGGGAATTCCTGGTGCGCTAACGAACCAGCCTCCGGTGAACTCAAATATTCCTGAAGTAGCAGGACAAGGCAATGGCTCTGGCACAACCCCGTCACGTGTACACAAAGAAGCAACGCGTAACTACGAGCTGGACACCACTATCTCACATAAGCGTCAACAAACCGGCGTGATCCGTCGCATCAGTGTCTCGGTTGCTGTGGACTACATGAATAAGCCAGATGCCGAAGGCAATATGGTCATGACGCCGCGTTCTCAGGAAGAGCTGAATAACATTCGTCGCTTGCTCCAAGGGGGAGTAGGTTTTGATATGCAGCGTGGTGACGCGCTGGAAGTGGTGACCGTACCGTTTGTACGTGAAAATATCCTGGAAGAAGGCGACTTGCCACTTTGGGAGCAGGAATGGTTCATGAAAACCATCCGCCTGGTAATGGGGGCGCTGGTCATCATAGTGCTGATTCTGGCGGTCGTGAGACCTATGCTGAAACGCCTGATTTACCCGGAAGATACGCTTGAAGAATATGATGAAGATGCACTAACCTCAGGGGTAGACCTTGGTGACAGCACTTTAGATATGTTAAACAATGACTTTGATGAATCAGCAGTTGGCTTCTCTTCCGATGGTACATTACAATTGCCAGACTTACATGGTGATGAAGATTTGCTTAAAGCGGTTCGTGCACTGGTTGCCAATGAGCCAGAGCTGTCTTCTCAAGTAGTCAAAGCATGGTTAACCGAAGATGAGTGATGAAGAACAAAAACAACTGCCGCCGGCGTTTGATGTAGACAAACTGGATGGGGTCGACAAGGCCGCCATCCTGCTACTGAGCCTGACGGAAGAAGATGCTGCCCAGATCCTGAAGCATCTTGAACCTAAACAGGTGCAAAAAGTGGGCATGGCAATGGCGGCACTCGATGACTTATCGCAGGCCAAAATCAGTGCGGTCCACAACCTGTTTATCGAGCAAATTCAGAGTTTCAGTACCATTGGCTTCCAGTCTGAGGACTTTATTAAGAAGGCGCTGACTGCGGCACTGGGTGAAGATAAAGCTGCGAGTCTGATCGACCAGATTGTCATGGGGTCAGGTGCTAAAGGTTTGGACTCTCTGAAATGGATGGATTCCAAGCAGGTTGCGAACATTATCCGTAATGAGCACCCTCAGATCCAGACGATTGTATTGTCCTATCTTGAACCAGAGCAATCTGCTGAAATCCTCTCTCAGTTCCCTGAGAAAGTGCGCCTTGATCTGACAATGCGGATCGCTAACCTCGAAGAAGTACAGCCAGCAGCACTACAAGAGCTGAATGAAATCATGGAGAAACAGTTCGCAGGTCAAGCTGGTGCGCAAGCTGCGAAGATGGGTGGCCTGAAAGCCGCTGCGGATATCATGAACTACCTGGATACCAACATCGAAGGTCAGCTGATGGACTCTATCCGTGAACATGATGAAGAGATGTCGCAGCAAATTCAGGATCTGATGTTTGTCTTTGAAAACCTCATGGATGTGGAAGATCGGGGTATTCAGGCAATTCTGCGTGAGGTACAACAGGATGTGCTGATGAAGGCCATCAAAGGCGCCGACGATTCACTGAAAGACAAGATAATGAAGAACATGTCTAAACGTGCGGCTGAGATGATGGCGGATGATTTAGAAGCCATGCCGCCAGTGCGGATCAGTGAAGTGGAAGCTGCGCAAAAAGAGATTCTGGCCACGGCACGACGTCTTGCTGATTCGGGTGAAATTATGCTCGGCGGCGGTGGCGGTGAGGAGTTCCTGTAAACCATGGCGGAAAAAAAGCTATATCGTGGCAAACCGGTCAGCTCCGAAGCATTAGATGAGTTACTGGAAAACTGGCCAATCCCTAATGTAGAAGAAGACTTAAGTAAATATTCCGGGCGCTCCACGGCAATGGGCACACCACTTGAGGAGCTTTATCAGCAAAAGACGCAACAAACTGCGCCTGAGCCTGAGGAAGAAGAAGTGCCCATGCTCACGCTGGAAGAACTGGAACAGATCAGACAAGATGCCTTTGAAGAAGGTCTGAAGCAAGGTCACGAGCAGGGGTATATTGAAGGCTTTGACAAAGGCGTCAGTGAAGGGAAAGAAGCAGGTTATAAAGAAGGGGTAACACTCGGTAAAGAGCAGGGTATTGAAGAGTCAAAACCACTCATTGAAGAACGCTTGCAATCGCTGTCTGCGTTATTGGAGGCGACACAAAAGCCGTTGCGACAAATTGACGAAGCCGCTGAAAAACAATTACTGCAGCTAGTCAATTTATTGGCAGAGCAAGTCATATTCGAACAAGTTAAAACCCGTCCTGAGCTGATTCTGCAAGCCTTGAAGAAAGGGTTAGATGCGCTGCCACTGCACGATACTCAGATGCGAATTAATCTGCATCCTGAAGATCTGGCGTTAGTCAAAGAGGCCTATGGGGAAGAAACCATTGCTGAGCAGCACTGGCAGCTGGTGCCCGAACCAACGCTTGAACGGGGTGGCTGTCACATCAGAACACCGGATTCATCCATCGACTTGAGCCTGAAAAATCGCATCAGTGAAGTACTTGGTAGCTTTTTACAAGACAGTGGTGTAGACCCTTAACATTTTCCATTACACGGTACCTCTGGCGGAGGTGCCGCACTTTATCAAAGTTGGTTAGATTTTTGCATGAGTGAACTATCTCAATTTTTCACTGACAGCAAATGACAATATCCAGTTCATCAGAGCAGCCACTGGCTGAGCGCCTGCAAAAATTTCAAAAACACATTCAACCATACGGCGTTGCGGTGGCGGGCAGCCTGACTCGTGTCGTTGGCTTAACCTTGGAGGCTAAGGGTCTCAACGCACCGGTTGGAAGTCAGTGTAAAATAGAAACAATACGTGGATTTGTGGATGCTGAAGTCATTGGCTTTAATCAGGATACCCTCTACCTGATGCCGAACGATCATATCTCAGGCGTGCTACCCGGTGCCCGGGTTATCCCACAGATCAAAGAAGCAGGTTTGCCTGTGGGTATGAGCCTGTTGGGTCGGGTCGTAGATGGCCTTGGCCGTCCCTTGGATGGCTTAGGGACCATTGAGGCCGAAACTCACCTTAAATTTGCACAGTCAGCCATTAACCCATTGGCCAGACGCCCAATCAAAGAGCCTATGGATGTAGGTGTACGTGCAATTAATTCTATTGTGACGGTCGGCCAGGGGCAGCGGATGGGCCTGTTTGCGGGCAGTGGTGTTGGTAAATCAGTCCTGCTTGGCATGATGACACGCGGTAGTGAGGCGGATGTCATCGTTGTTGGTCTGGTCGGTGAGCGGGGACGAGAAGTTAAAGAGTTCATTGATGAAATATTAGGCGTTGAAGGGCGGCGTCGCTCCGTGGTGGTCGCGGCACCTGCCGATGCGTCTCCATTGATGAGGCTCAAAGGGTGTGAAAGCGCAGTCACAATTGCTGAATATTTTCGTGACCAGGGGCTGAATGTACTGTTGTTGCTTGACTCAGTAACTCGTTACGCCATGGCGCAACGTGAAATCGCACTGGCAGTGGGAGAGCCGCCGGCAACGAAAGGTTATCCGCCTTCGGTATTTGCCAAGCTGCCGGCTTTGGTTGAACGTGCAGGAAACGGGGGAGAAGGACAGGGATCCATTACCGCCTTTTTCACCGTGCTGAGTGAGGGGGATGATATGCAGGACCCGATTGCGGACTCTGCACGTGCAATTCTTGATGGTCATATCGTTTTATCTCGTGACCTCGCTGACAGCGGCCACTATCCAGCTATAGATATCGAAAAATCTATTTCCCGGGTGATGCCTCAGGTAGTGTCAGACAGTCATATGCAACAGGCCAGGGTACTCAAGCAGGTATATTCCATGTATCAACAGAATAAAGACATGATCACGTTAGGAGCCTATCAGCAGGGGAGTGATCCTATGCTAGATCAGGCCATTAATATGATGCCAAATATTAATGCCTTCTTACAGCAGGGCATGAAAGATGTTCTGCACTATGATGAATGTCTGCAAGGCCTGGCACAACTACTGGGACAAGGCTAATGGCAAATAATAAACTCGATTTACTTTATAAACTTGAAAGTGAGAAAGAAGAAAAGCTTCGCCTCAACTTTATCCAGGCAGAGCAAAATTTTCACGCTAACCAGCAAAAGCTCACTGGTCTGAACGAATTTCGCCTTGAGTACAGTCAGCAGCTGCATCAAAAGGCTTTGCAGGGCCTGTCCAGTGCCGGGTTTGGCCAATATCATGCATTTATCAACAAAATTGAAGAAGCCATTCGCCAGCAGGCCAACACAGTGGCCACGGCCAAACGGGTGGTCGACCAACGCCGCAAGTTATGGTTAGAGCAGCAAGTCAAGGCCAAAGCCATCGCTAAGCTGATCGAGAAAAAAGCGCTGGAGCAGCAGCAGAGGCTTGCTAAAGCTGAGCAAAAAATGCTTGACGAGTTTGCGACAAATATATTTATGCGTCGTAAGCAGGCTTACTAAGGTATATCAAAAAATGCACAATAATGGCGTGTTTTTTGCAAAGTTATTACAGCACATCAATTTAATCCGGTTAGCGGCGTGAAGTTGCCGCATATAAAGGTGAGAGTATGGTCAATGTTTCGCTAGAAGTAGCAATCAATAACGGAGTTTCGGCGAAGGGAAAGGATCAAACGGAGCAATCCGAGGACTCGGGTTTTCTCGCAATGTTAGCTCAGGCAGAGCAAGACAGCAGCGATGAGGCTTCGCAGTCAAACGCGGATGAGACGGGAGAGTATATGCCTTTGCCCGGTGGCCTTGACCGCCGTTTGGGGTTGGATGACAGCCAGATTCCCGCTGGTAAAAAAACGCTGCCAGATGAGCCTTTAAAGCTGGATGATTCAGAACTCCCCGGTCAGACAGATCCGAAAATGGTCACCGGTACGGTCGTTCATTCGGACAGTGATACAGCCACAGATACCAGCGGCAACCATGCAGATGATTTGCTGTTACAGATCAAGTCATCGAATGCACAAAGTACCGATTTAGCACAAAACCTGGCACCGGTTCCCAAAGCGCTGAAAGATTACTTGTCTAAAGCTGAGCAGGTATCCGGTCAGGACAGTAAAAAGCCGGTTGATGGTATCGGGCCTGTTTTACCCTCACCCGTTGAGAAAAATAGCGATGACACTGAGATGACTGATGTTTCAGTCGATGCTGAAGCGCAAAATGGTCCGGTGAAAAAGCCAACTCTAGACGCCAGCCTGTACGCCAATGGCAAACTTGGCCAAGGTGAAGCATCGGTAGAAAAGCCGGGTGACCCGATTGTTGCAAAACGAGTTGATAAGATAGGCCCTGTCATCACGCAGCCGACAGATGAAGCAGGGTTACAGACTCAAAACAAGCCAGCAGAGGGGGATGTTAAACTGGACCCCATGGCTCAGCTTGCGAAAGGTGAGAGTGCTGATAGCGCAAAACAAACTGCAAACACCGCAACTGGTAAACAAGGTAACACAGAGACCGCTGTGAAACTTGCAAATGAAGTGCAGTCAGTAAAGAACGACACTGGACTGCAGTCTTCGCTTGATAGCGCACCTACACATATTAGTACTGCGCACAGCGATGTGAGTGAGCTACAGCCAACGAGTGCTGGGAAGTCTCGACGCCCTGTTGATCAGATTGGTCCCGTTATTACTGCCCCTCAAGGAGATAAAGAGCGCGTACAGGATAACGAGTTGGTCATGAAATCTCAGCAACCAGCAAAAAGCAGTGCATCTGTGACATCGACCACTGAATTGAAGGCAATGGTTGACTCTCTCACCCCTGATCAAAAGCAAGTACTGGAGACGAACCTGCGTGCGCAGTTAAAAAGTGGCGAGCTAAGTGAACCTGAGCAGCGCGCGAAGGCGCAGCAGCTGTTGAAAGAGCTTGAGACCAAGCCTACGGAGAGTGCCGGGAACAAACCACAAACAACTGCAGAGTCAGGCGCCAAACAGGCAGAGGTAACGGATAAGCTGAAACAATCAGAGGTTGCTGAAAAAGACGCTAAAGTGCTTGGCAAAGCAGATCCGGTTACGCCTGATAAAGTGAATAAACAAGCCGCTGCGCTAAGTCAGACGGGTGTGAACAATGCAGATGCAAAATCTCAGGGTAAAGAAAACTTGCAGCAAACAGTGGTGTCAGACTCATTAGAAAGTGAACACCCCGAGTTAGCTCAGCTCAAAAAAGAAGGGGGCCAATCGGAGCAGCAGAATTCACAGCAACGTAGTGCAATGCCCGCACCTGTTGAGAATATTTTTAAGACAATTCGTGGTGAGCGCCCAGACGAGGGGATGAAGCACGAGTTCAATGAAATGCTGGCGCAGGTTGAGCAGGTGAGACAGAGTCAGCAGGTCAATCAGCAAAGTGCTGTTAACCAAAAAGCCATGCAGACAGACCCTGCCGTCAGTCAGGCCATTAATATTGCCAGAAATGACGCGGTTAAGGCCTTACAAGAGCGTGTTAATATGATGCTCAATATCAACAACAAGGAAGCTGAGATCCGCTTAGATCCGCCTGAATTGGGCAGTATGCAGATACGTATACGCTCTGAGGGGGAGCAGGCTCAGGTTAACTTTGTTGTGCAAAACCAGCAAGCCAAAGAGCAACTAGAACAGTCCATGCCGAAACTTAGAGAGATGTTGGCTGAGCAAGGGATCCAGCTTGGAGAAAGTAACATTCAGCAAGGTCAGGGCGGTGAGCAACAGCAGCAGGAAGCATCCCAAGGTCATGGAACACTTGCTAATAATGGCAGTGAAGCGCAAAATAACGGCCAACAATCAACAACTAGCAGACGGCAAAGTGATTCAGCAATAGATTACTATGCGTAACAGCTGCTATGATTAAGGTTAGTGTGATTTAAAGAAGCGCGAATATGGCAGAAGAAAGCGATTTAGAAATAGAAGAGACGGGTGGCTCGAAGAAGAAATTAATCATCATTATTGCCGCTGTGGTTGTTGTTTTGGCCGCAGTTGCAGGCTACTTTTTATTTGCAGGGTCAGATGAAGCCCCCGAATCGCTGGCCGAAGAAACGACTGAGCAACAGGTGCAGGCTAGCCAGCAAAATGCGGCACAGACAGGCAGTGCATTGTATGTTGCTATGCCTAGACCATTTGTATTTAACGTTCCCGGTGCAAGTCGGGATCGTATCGTACAAATTAAAGTACAACTTCTTGTACGCGGTGACGTCAATGAAGAGGTGGCTAAAAAGCATATTCCTCTGATTGAGGGGACCTTGCTGAGTGTGTTTTCTACCACCACAGCCGACGAATTGAGCACCAGCGCAGGTAAAGAAACATTGCGACTGAGTGCGTTAGACAAAGTTCAGGCCGCAATGGAGAGTGTGGAAGGCAGTAAAGTGGTTGAACGCGTATTATTTACCGGTTTTGTAATGCAGTAGGAAGAGTCAGTGAGCGACTTATTATCACAAGACGAAATCGATGCCTTATTGCATGGCGTTGATGAAGTCGAAGAAGAAGAAGTCCCCGATAGTGATGATGGTGGGACGAGTAACGCCCTACAATACGACTTTTCGTCGCAGGACCGAATCGTTCGTGGTCGTATGCCGACCCTCGAAATTGTTAATGAGCGATTCGCCCGTCATATGCGGATCAGCTTGTTCAATATGATGCGTCGCACCGCAGAGGTATCTATCAACGGTGTGCAAATGCTCAAGTTTGGCGAATATATCCATACTCTGTTTGTTCCCACCAGTTTGAATATGGTGCGGTTTCGTCCTCTTAAGGGGACTGGATTGATCACCATGGAAGCCCGACTGGTATTTATACTGGTCGATAACTTCTTCGGAGGTGACGGGCGTTATCACGCAAAAATTGAAGGGCGAGAGTTTACGCCAACAGAGCGGCGGATAGTTCAGATGCTGCTCAAAATTATCTTTGAAGATTACAAAGAAGCCTGGGCACCGGTCATGGATGTGTCGTTTGAATATCTGGACTCGGAAGTGAACCCGGCTATGGCGAACATAGTGTCACCTACCGAGGTTGTGGTGATCAGCTCATTCCATATCGAGCTGGACGGCGGGGGTGGCGATTTCCATATTTCCTTGCCTTACTCAATGCTCGAACCTATTCGGGAGTTACTCGATGCGGGTGTCCAGTCAGACACCGAAGATACTGACCTGCGCTGGAGTAAGGCGCTGCGTGACGAAATTATGGATGTCGAGGTCGAGCTGTCGACGCAGTTACTCGAGGTAGATTTGTCTCTGGATCAGATCATGCAGTTGAAAGCGGGTGATATTATCCCCGTTGAAATGCCCGAGCATATCACTGTGTTTGTGGAAGAGCTGCCGACTTTCCGGGCTAAAATGGGGCGTTCCCGCGATAATGTGGCGCTGCAGATCAGCGAGAAGATTAAGCGTCCAGAATCTGTTAAGTCTGAACTTCACGTCTTTACAAAGGGCGGCAAGAAGCTGGACTCGGATGCCGAGTTGGCAGAATTAGAAGAAGATCTGCATCTGTCTGAAGGTGTGGATTTGGATTGGTGATGAAGAAGTTAATTAAGGTAGTCAGTGCATGAGCGATGATCAAGATACAATGGACGAATGGGCGGCTGCACTTGCAGAGGCCGAGGAAGCTGACCAGGATGGTGCTGAAGCCGAAGTTGCAGAACTGGAAGAGTTACAGGACAGTGGCGCCAATCTGAGTGCAGATGAAAAGCGCAAACTCGATACGATTTTAGATATCCCGGTCACCATTTCGATGGAAGTGGGCCGCTCTAAAATCAATATCCGTAATTTACTCCAGTTAAACCAGGGGTCCGTTGTGGAGCTGGATCGGGTTGCGGGTGAACCTCTGGATGTACTGGTTAACGGCACGTTGATTGCGCACGGCGAAGTGGTTGTTGTAAACGATAAGTTTGGTATTCGCCTGACTGACGTGATCAGCCAGGTCGAACGTATCAAGAAGCTTCGCTAGCAGCTCGGATAATGAGTGTTTTAATGTTCTCCAGTGTGGCTGCAGCGCAGCCACCAGGCGGGCTCAGCAGTGAGTTATTATCGGTTGGCCTGTCATTGGCCTTTGTGGTGCTGGCTATCATTGGCTTGGCATTGCTTGTGAAGCGCTTCAATCCTAACCTAGGTAACAGTCAGGATTTTAAGGTGATACGAAGCTTACCACTTGGCAGTAAGGAGCGCCTGCTGGTGATAGAAATTGACGAAAAGCAGCATTTGCTCGGTGTCACGCCACACAGTATCAATTATTTATATCAGTTAGAGTCACCATTAGAGGTGACACCCACGGCGCCCTTTGCCAAAGAGCTCAGTCGCTTAATGTCGGGCGCAAATAACAATAAGAAATGAACGTATGATCCGAATTCTCCTCCTCATCAGTGTGTTTTTCTTTGCATCAAATGCCTTTGCTGATGGTATTGAGGCTTTGAGTGTTACAACTAATCCGGATGGCTCTCAGGAATACTCTGTAACCCTGCAGGTATTGGCCATCATGACAGCACTGAGCTTTATCCCAGCTGCTGTGATTATGATGACTTCGTTCACACGTATCATTGTGGTTTTGGCGATATTACGTCAGGCAATTGGTTTGCAGCAATCGCCATCAAATCAGGTTTTGGTGGGCATGTCGCTGTTTCTGACCTTTTTTATTATGGCGCCAATCTTCAATCAGATTAATGACCGCGCAGTGCAGCCTTATTTGAACGAAGAATTAACGTCGATACAGGCATTGCAGGAGGCCAAAGAGCCAATCAAAGCATTTATGCTTTCTCAGACCCGGATAAAGGATTTGGAAACATTTGCCAAGATAGCCGGTTACGATAAACTGGATAGCCCGGAAGACACCCCGTTTGTGGTGATAATCCCGGCCTTTGTTACGAGTGAATTACAGACCGCTTTTATCATTGGCTTTATGTTTTTTATCCCTTTCCTGATAGTAGATTTGGTGGTTGCCAGTGTCTTGATGGCGATGGGTATGATGATGCTTTCGCCTATGATTGTGGCTTTGCCATTTAAGATTATGCTGTTTGTGTTGGTTGATGGTTGGTCTTTGATCATGGGAACGCTGGCGCGAAGTTTTGGCTTAGGAGTGTGACATGGAACCAGAAGTTTTTGTCGACATCCTCAGTGATTCGCTATTTATTGTAATCAAATTAGTAACCGCTATTGTACTACCCGGCCTGATGATAGGTTTGGTGGTCGCTGTTTTCCAGGCCGCAACGTCGATTAACGAACAAACCCTGAGCTTTCTACCCAGGCTTATCATTACCATTGTGGCATTGATTTTCGGTGGCCACTGGATGGTGCAGGTGCTGATGGACTTTTTCAACCAGTTGGTACTTCAGATCCCTGAAATTGCGGGGTAAAGTACTATGGAGTACCCCTTAGCAATCATCATACAGTGGCTGAGTGACTACATGTTGCCGTTTATCCGGATCAGCTCCATGATCATGATTATGGCCGGTTTAGGCGCCCAAAGTGTCCCAACTCGGGTAAAGCTTGCTCTCTCTATTGTGGTGACTGTGGCGGTTGTGCCTGCTATTCCTCAAACTCAGTTTACTGATTTATTTTCCTTCGCCATGATATTAGTGGTGACACATGAAATCATTGTCGGGGTTGCGATTGGATTCGCCTCGGTATTGCTGCTAAATACTTTTATTGTTGCGGGACAGATCTTGGCAATGCAGACAGGGTTAGGTTTTGCGTCTGTGGTTGACCCCGCCAATGGCCTGAGCGTACCAGCCGTGGGTCAGTTCTATCT
Organism: Pseudoalteromonas rubra; assembly: GCF_005887115.1. Classification (GTDB taxonomy): domain Bacteria; phylum Pseudomonadota; class Gammaproteobacteria; order Enterobacterales; family Alteromonadaceae; genus Pseudoalteromonas; species Pseudoalteromonas rubra_F. The sequence continues at coordinate 68,358 of NZ_PNCJ01000034.1, forward strand.
GATCCTGGCGACGTTATTGTTTTTTGTCTTCAATGGCCATCTGATGATGATCAACATGGTGGTCTATAGCTTCCAGACCTGGCCTATCGATGGGAGCTGGTGGGTGGTCGATAACTACTGGCTGATAGTCACCTGGGGAAGCTGGCTGTTTGCCACAGCCCTGGCGTTGTCTTTGGCACCTTTAACGGCCATGCTGCTGATTAACTTGTCATTTGGCATAATGACCCGCGCTGCGCCGCAGATGAATATTTTCTCGGTAGGATTTGCTTTTACTATGGTGGCTGGCTTATTAATCATCTGGATGACGATGGGGAACTTTATTATTCAATACGAGTTCCAGTGGCTGAAAATGACAGAGCTGATGTGCAACCTGATTGGTTGCACGGTGTAATCGAGTACCGGGAGCAAGAAGATGGCAGAAGATTCTGGTCAGGAACGCACGGAAGAACCCACAGACAAAAAAATTTCTGACGCCCGAAAAAAAGGGCAGGTTGCGCGTTCAAAAGAGCTGGGTACAACGTTCGTACTCATATTCTCGGCCGTCGCATTGCTGTTGTATGGCGCTGATATTGCCAAAGGCCTGTATAACATGATGGGTCGCATGTTTACACTGAACCGCAATGAAACCTATGACACCACTAAAATGTTTTCTGTTTGGGGTGATGCATTTTCTGAGATCCTTTTTCCGCTCAGTATGTTCGTTTTGATAATTATGGTGGCAGGTATAATTGGCAATACCCTGTTGGGTGGTTTCAACTTTAGCTGGCAAGCTGCGGCACCCAAACCGAGTAAGATGTCACCAGTAAAAGGTATCAAACGTATGTTTGGGCCTCAGGCAGCGGTAGAGTTGGTTAAGTCAATCCTCAAATTTGTGCTGGTCGCCGGGTTCGCAATATTACTAATTAAGGTATTCTTCTATGAGATATTGCATCTGAGTATCGAACAAATTCCTGGCAGCATTCTGCACTCGCTGGAAATTTTGGCCTGGATGTTTCTTGCACTGAGCTGCACGATGATCATCATCTCCGCGATTGATGCGCCATATCAGAGCTACAATCATCACAAACAGCTGAAGATGACGCTACAAGAGGTAAAAGACGAGTATAAGAATTCTGAGGGTGACCCTCAGATCAAAGCCCGTATTCGGCGCACACAGCGTGAGATGTCCCAGCGACGTATGATGCAGGAAGTGCCTGATGCCGATGTGGTTGTAACCAACCCAACCCACTATTCTGTCGCGCTCAAGTATGACACTGAAAAAGCAGGAGCACCTATGGTCATAGCGAAAGGCGTTGATGAACTGGCTATGCAGATCCGTAAAATCGCTAAAGGTAACGAGGTCCCGATTGTCGAATCGCCTGTTCTGACTCGTTCTTTGTACCATACCACAGAGGTGGGCGACCAAATCCCACAACAGCTGTTCACTGCTGTAGCGCAGGTGCTGGCTTACGTATTCCAGTTGAAAAAGTTCAACAAAGGGCGGGGCAAGCGGCCCGTTGCCCTGAAAAAAGATCTCCCCATTCCAGATGAACTAAAACACTAAGCTAATTGGTATTAAACTTGCTTTAATGTAACTGCGTCAATAATTTGTGGTTTGTAAGTTATGGATTTTAAAGCGGTTTTACAGCAGATTAATCGAGATAAAAAAGAGTATGCCAAAGGCGTCGGTACCCCAGTGTTGGTACTGGCGGCATTGGGCATGGTGGTGTTACCTATGCCACCTTTCCTGCTGGATATCTTGTTCTCTTTCAATATCGCCCTGGCCCTGGTTGTTCTGTTAGTCACAGTTTACACCATGAAGCCGCTTGAATTTGGCATGTTTCCCTCAGTATTGCTGATCGCGACGATTTTACGATTAGCGCTGAACGTTGCCAGTACCCGCGTGGTACTACTGGAAGGTCATAACGGCGGAGATGCAGCCGGTAAAGTGATCGAAGCATTTGGTTCCGTTGTAATTGGCGGTAACTACGCAGTTGGTCTGGTGGTCTTCCTGATCCTCATCATCATCAACTTTGTGGTTATCACTAAAGGTGCTGGCCGTATCTCCGAAGTATCAGCCCGTTTTACCCTGGACGCGATGCCCGGTAAACAAATGGCAATTGACGCAGACCTGAATGCCGGTTTCATTTCGGCAGATGAAGCCAGAGCAAGACGTGAAGAAGTAACGCGTGAAGCAGACTTTTACGGTTCAATGGATGGTGCCAGTAAATTCGTAAAAGGGGATGCAATAGCGGGGATTGTAATCCTCGCCATTAACATCATTGGCGGTCTGTTTGTGGGCATGGTGCAGCATGACTTGAGCTTTGGCAGAGCCATGGAAGTCTATACCTTACTTACGATAGGTGATGGTCTTGTAGCTCAGCTTCCTTCGTTATTATTGTCAATTGGTACTGCGATTGTTGTCACTCGTCAGAACGAATCACACAACATGGGCGAGCAAATGACCCAGCAGCTAGGCAACGAGAAATCCTTGTCTATCGCGGCTGGGATACTGATTGTCATGGGATTAGTACCTGGTATGCCACATGTTGCATTTCTGGGCTTAGGCGCACTCATTGGCTATCTGGCTTATTATTCACACCAACAAAAAATTAAAGCACAAGAGCAGGAAGCTGAAGAATCGAAAGGCGGCGCTGTTGCTGCTCAGCAGCAGGAACAAAAAGAATTAGGTTGGGATGATGTACAGCCGGTTGATGTGATTGGCCTGGAAGTCGGCTACCGCCTGATCCCCTTAGTTGATCAGTCACAAGGCGGTGAGCTGTTGAATCGTATTAAAGGGGTGCGTAAGAAGTTATCACAGGAGCTCGGTTTCCTTGTACCACCCGTTCACATTAGAGATAACCTTGAATTGGACCCGAATGCCTATCGTATTACCCTGATGGGGGTGGGCTCTGGTGATGGTGAGCTGAAACATGGTGATGAGCTGGCAATTAACCCGGGTCAGGTGTTTGGCCCAATTAATGGCGTTGCCACTAAAGATCCGGCTTTCGGCCTGGAAGCAGTGTGGATCAAGCCTGAACAGAAAGATGAAGCTCACTCACTGGGTTACACCGTCGTGGATGCAGCCACGGTGGTTGCTACTCATATTAGCCAGTTGTTGACGAATAATGCGTCTTTACTGCTGGGTCATGAGGAAGTTCAGAATCTGTTGGATATGCTGGCCAAGAGTCATCCACGCCTTGTCGAAGGTCTGGTTCCTGATGTTTTACCTCTGACAACCGTAGTAAAAGTGCTACAAAATTTGTTAAACGAAGGCGTTGCAATTCGTGATATGCGCTCCATTGTTCAGACACTGGTTGAGTATGGGCCACGCAGTCAGGACCCCGATGTATTAACGGCTGCGGTGCGTATTTCACTGCGCCGACTCATAGTGCAGGATGCGGTTGGCGGGGCTGATGAAATTCCTGTCATAACATTGGCGCCTGAGTTGGAACAGATGTTGCATAAGTCACTTCAGAACGCAGGTGATGAGGGGGCAGGCATAGAGCCAGGCCTTGCAGAGCGGCTTCAAGGTTCATTAAGAGAAGCCCATCAAACGCAAGAAATGCTCGGCGAGCCGTCCATCTTATTAACCTCAGGTATGTTAAGAAGTGTGCTGTCACGATTTGTAAAACACACCATCCCGGGACTCAGAGTGATGTCGTATCAGGAAGTACCGGATGAGAGACAAATTAAGATAGTGAGCTCAGTTGGACAGTAGAGGACTAAAAGGGGCTGACCATGAAAATTAAACGTTTTTTTGCAAAAGATATGCGTACGGCTTTGAAAGAAGTGAAAGAAGAGCTAGGCGCTGATGCGGTAATTATGTCAAATAAGAAACTGGCTGACGGTGTAGAGATCGTCGCGGCAGTAGACAATGACCGCACACCTGCACCACAGCCTCAGACAGCGTCTCAACAGCCAGCAGCGCAAGTTGCTCCTCGTCAGGCTGCGCCTCAGCAAAGTGCGCAGCAAGGCTATAATCAAGCAGCCAGAATGGTTCGCCCTCAACCTCGCCGTGCGGAACCACAAAAGCAGGCGCAAGTTGCAGATAGTCTCGAAGCCTTACTTGAGCGCCAAGCCCCTCGTCCTAAGTCGCCTGAGCTTGCTTCGATGTTTTCTCAATCTGGTATCAATACCGATGATATGTTTGGGTCTCAACAACGCAGTGAAGCCCCTGCTCAGGCCATGCCTCAGACGGCACGTCAACAGCGCTATGAGACGCCGAGTCATAGTTTTGACGCACGCCAGGAGAGCACGTCCTGGGAATTTGGTGATGATCTGGAGCAGGGGTTTGGTGACGAACCTACTGAGCAGAAAAAAGCCAAAGATGATGAAATGTCTTCTATGCGCGATGAAATGAATGCGATCCGTCAGCTACTTGAGTTTCAGTTGTCCGGCCTGATGACTCAGGAAATGGCGCGTCGAGATCCAACTCGTGCTTGTCTCGTGGAACGCCTTAAAGGCATGGGGATTGGTGCAGAAGTTGCTGAGCAGATGGCCTGTTTTATTCCGGATGATGTGTCTCGCAAAGAAGCGTGGAATGCATTGCTTAATATGGTCGTCAATCAGATGCATACCACTAACAATGATATCTTACGTCAGGGTGGTGTGTATGCCATGGTTGGACCAACTGGGGTAGGAAAAACCACCACGGTTGCAAAATTGGCAGCGCTGGGTGCACAAAAATATGGTGCTGATAATGTGGCATTGATTACCACAGATACCTACCGTATCGGTGCTTATGAGCAATTGGCAACTTATGGTCGGATCATTGGCTGTCCCGTTAAGCAAGTAAAAGATGCCAATGAACTTGCAGAGGTTCTTTATCATTTACGCAATAAGCGTCTAATATTAATAGACACGGCAGGAATGAGTCAGCGCGACCTGCGTTTAACTGAGCAGTTAAACACTTTGATGCGCAGCAGCCGTGTTGACATTCGCAGTTACCTGGTATTAAGTGCAACAGCACAAATGCATGTACTGCAAGAGACCGTAAACCACTTCAAAAAAGTCAATTTAAGTGGTTGTATTTTTACAAAACTTGATGAAAGTCTAAGTTTAGGTGAGATTATTAGCATAGCGATTCAAAATCGCCTGCCAATAGGGTATCTTACCAATGGTCAGCGAGTGCCTGAAGATATTCGCGTGGCAAACGCTCAGAAGTTAGTCAAAAAGGCTGAGCAATTGTATTTAAAGAGAACAAAAGCACAACATTCGCGACGTGTACCAGTGGCGTCCCAGACAGTAGGAATGTATGATTAATACAGTTTTAGATCAAGCAAGTGGCCTGCGGAGAATGAACCAAAAAAATAACCACAGTGTAAAAGTAATCGCAGTGACTGGTGGTAAAGGTGGTGTAGGTAAAACCAACGTATCCCTTAACACTGCCATTGCATTAGGACAGCAGGGTAATCGGGTCTTGGTGCTTGATGCTGACTTAGGTCTGGCCAATTGTGATGTCATGCTGGGCTTAAGGGTAGAGAAAAATTTATCTCATGTATTGTCTGGAGAATGTGAACTAGACGAAATCCTGGTTGAGGGTCCTGCTGGCATCCGCATTGTTCCAGCGACATCTGGCTCGCAGAGTATGGTAGAGTTAACTCCTGCTGAACACGCGGGCCTGATCCGAGCGTTTAGCGAACTCAGTAGCGAATTTGATATTTTAATTGTCGATACCGCAGCAGGTATTTCTGATATGGTTTTGAGCTTCTCCCGCGCCGCTCAGGACGTTCTAGTTGTGGTATGCGACGAGCCAACTTCGATCACCGATGCTTACGCGTTGATTAAAGTTCTAAGCCGTGAACATGGTGTCTATAAGTTTAAAATTGTGGCCAATATGGTACGCAGTTTAAGGGAAGGGCAAGAGCTTTTCGCTAAATTATCCAAAGTCACTGACCGGTTTTTAGATGTTGCCCTGGAACTGGTTGCGACGATCCCATTTGATGAAAATATGCGTAAATCTTCGCGACGTCAAAAAACCATCGTTGAACTTTTCCCCAATTCACCTGCTGCTGTGGCATTTAGAGGCCTGGCAAGCAAAGCTGTCAAGTGGCCCATCCCTCATCAACCATCAGGTCATTTGGAATTCTTTATCGAGCAATTGGTAAACGGTTAACGATGGCTTCACCGGTCAACCGCATGGCGGGATACAAAACGACGGACCACCTCAATAAGGTGGTCGAGCGTCATACACCTTTGGTAAAGAAGGTGGCCTGTCATTTGTTAGCTAGGTTACCAGCCAGCGTTCAGCTAGACGATTTGGTTCAATCAGGCATGATTGGATTAATCGAAGCTTGTAAAAACTTTGATGCAAGCAAAGGAGCAAGCTTCGAAACGTTTGCTGGTATTCGAATTCGTGGCGCCATGATTGACGAGATCCGCCGCGGTGACTGGGCCCCACGCTCTGTCCACAAAAATGGCCGAATGGTAGCTGAAGCCATTGCTGAGCTTGAGGCTCAGCTTGGGCGTGAACCAAAAGATACTGAAATCGCTGAAAAACTTGATATTACGCTGGATGAGTACCATCATATTTTACATGATGTGAATGCGAGTAAAGTTATTGGTATCGAAGATCTTGGGGTCGACGAAGATGTAATTTCTCCCGCAGGCAACGATTTTGCGCTAGACAAACCATTCAATAATGTTAAAAATGAGCGCTTTAACGAGTCGTTAGTCAATGCTATCAAGACTTTACCCGAGCGCGATGCCCTGGTGTTGTCTTTGTATTACAACGACGAGATGAATTTAAAAGAGATTGGCGCGATTTTAGAGGTCAGCGAATCTCGAGTGAGTCAGATTCACGGTCAAGCAATGATTAAGCTTCGTGCAAAGATCAATGACTGGATCAATTAGAGTAAGTTTTACAATATAGGTTCAAACCTCACCGGAGGAAGTTTTGGATAAGAACATGAAAATTCTCGTGGTTGATGATTTCTCTACGATGAGAAGAATAATCAAAAACCTGCTAAGAGACTTAGGCTTTACCAATGTTCAAGAGGCTGATGATGGCAGTACGGCACTTCCAATGTTGCAAAATCAGGACTTCGACTTCGTCGTAACTGACTGGAATATGCCGGGCATGCAAGGTATCGATTTGTTACGTGCAATTCGTGCTGATGACAAGCTTAAACACATCCCAGTACTCATGGTTACAGCGGAAGCGAAAAAAGAACAAATCGTCGCCGCTGCCCAGGCTGGAGTTAATGGTTATATCGTTAAACCGTTTACGGCAGGAACCCTGAAAACCAAGCTAGAAAAAGTGTTCGAACGTTTAGGCTAGTATTGAAAAGGGTAGGCTTATGTCAACATCTTCTGTGCCACAGATAACTCTGGAACAGGCTAAACTGCTCGTTGAATACCTTGAACAAGGTGAGCAGGAAAAGGCTGATGAGATATTAATTGAGGCCACCAACAAAGAACAATCAGAGCTATTCGCTGAAGTGGGTAAGCTGACTCGACAACTTCATGAGTCGTTGAAAAACTTTGAGTTAGATACCCGCTTAGCTGATCTCACGACAGAAGCCATTCCAGATGCAAAGCAGCGCCTCAATTATGTCATGGAAATGACCGAAAGCGCTGCCAACAAAACCATGGATGCCGTAGAAGCGAGTCTTCCCTTAGCCCAAGAACTTGCCGATGAACTCTCTGAAATCAAACCCACTTGGGACAGACTGATGAGCCGGGATATCCAGCTTGGAGAGTTCAAATCTTTATGTCACGATCTTGACAGTTTTATGCAGTCGTCCAGAGGTCGTACAGATGAATTACAAAGTCTGATGACCAACGTACTGATGGCGCAAGATTATCAAGATTTAACCGGACAAGTGATCCGGCGTGTTATAGAGCTGGTTCGTGAAGTTGAAGACAGCCTTATTCACTTGTTGACTGTCTTCGGCAGTGCAGATGAAAGTCAACAAACTGCAGCCCAGCCGCAGTCACAAACTAAAGCCACCCCCGTTGCTGATGAGTTGTCAGGTCCAGAGGGTCCAATAATGGACGCTGAGTCTCGAGATGATGTCGTATCCGGGCAGGATGAAGTTGATGACCTGTTGTCGAGTTTGGGCTTCTAATAGGAGAGTATGCGAATGAGCTTTGAAGTCGATGAAGATATCTTACAAGACTTTCTTGTTGAAGCTGGGGAAATACTCGAACAGTTATCAGAGCAGCTTGTCGAACTAGAAAATAACCCGGAAGATAAAGAGCTGTTAAATGCCATTTTCCGAGGCTTCCATACCGTCAAAGGGGGGGCTGGCTTTTTAAGCATGACCGAACTGGTGGATGCTTGTCATGGTGCGGAAAACGTGTTTGATGTCCTGCGTCAAGGACAGCGTCATGTGACGCCTGAACTGATGGATGTGATTTTACAATCACTGGACACCATCAACGAAATGTTCTCGTGTATTCAAAACCGCGAACAACCCGAGCCAGCGGATCCCCATCTGTTGGAGGTTTTACACCAACTTAGTCAGCCGGAATCTGAAGATGAAGTGATTGCTGCTCCAGCCGCAGCTGAGCCTGAGCCAGTCGTCGCGACTCCCAGTGCAGACGATGTGCTTTTTGATGCGCCATCCGATCCTGTAAGCGAGCCTTCGGGTGAAAGCTCAGACAGCATTGATGAAATCTCCGAGGAAGAGTTTGAAAGTTTACTGGACGAACTACATGGTTCAGGAAATGGCCCTTCTGCGGCTTCACAAGAACCTGCTAAACCGAGCGCGGCACCGAGCTCGTCGAGCAGCGATGACGGTGACATTACTGACGACGAATTTGACAGCCTGTTAGATGAGTTACACGGCGTTGGTAAGTTTGGTGCAACGCCTGAGCAGTCTCCTGCAGAGCAACCAAAGGCTCCCGCACAACCTGCCGCGCCTGAGAAAGCACAAGCTTCAGGTAGTGATGACGATGAAATTAATGACGACGAATTTGAAGCCTTACTGGATGAGTTACATGGTAAGGGGCAAGCGCCAAAGTCGACAGAAGCAGACGTAGCAGCGCCTAAAGAAACCGCGAAGGCGCCGCCTAAGCCAGAACCTAAGCCGGCAGCACCTGTAGCTAAACCCGCACCAGCGCCAGTAGCCAAGGCTCCAGCTGCAAAACCCGCAACAGAGGCTAAACCTGCAGCAGATAACAAAGCAGCAGCGAAAAAACCTGCCGCGCAAGCTGAAACCACAGTTCGGGTTGATACCAAACGTCTTGATGAGATCATGAATATGGTCGGTGAGTTAGTGCTAGTGCGTAACCGCTTGGTTAGTTTGGCCAATAACTCCAACAGCGAAGCAATGGGCAAGGCCATTTCAAACCTAGATGTGGTTACAGCAGACCTTCAGGGGGCTGTCATGAAGACCCGGATGCAGCCAATTAAGAAAGTATTTGGTCGCTTCCCCAGGGTTGTTCGTGATTTGGCTCGTAGTCTTAAGAAAGACATTAGCCTGGTGTTGGAAGGGGAAGATACCGATCTGGATAAAAACCTGGTTGAGGCATTGGCCGATCCTTTGGTTCACTTGGTGCGTAACTCTGTGGATCATGGTATTGAAATGCCAGACGTGCGTGAAGCTGCTGGTAAATCCAGAACCGGTACAGTTACGCTATCTGCATCTCAGGAGGGCGACCACATTCTGTTGACCATCCGTGACGATGGTGCAGGTATGGACCCTGAGAAGCTGAAGAAGATTGCTATCAGCAAAGGTGTAATTGACTCTGACCAGGCAAGCCGCTTATCAGATAACGAGGCGTATAACCTCATTTTCGCACCGGGTTTCTCAACCAAAGAACAAATTTCTGACATCTCTGGCCGTGGTGTGGGTATGGATGTGGTCAAAACCAAGATCACTCAGCTCAATGGTTCTGTTAATATCCAGTCAGAGCTGGGCGTGGGCACTATCCTTGAAATCAAAGTGCCTCTGACATTGGCAATCTTGCCAACCTTAATGGTTATGATCGGTCAGCAAACATTTGCACTGCCACTTGCCGGCGTGAGTGAAATTTTCCACCTGGATTTGACTAAGACTAATGTCGTTGATGGGCAACTCACTATTATAGTACGTGAAAAAGCCATCCCATTGTTCTATCTGGAACACTGGCTTGTGAAAGGCGCTGACAGAGGCGCTCGCAAGGCTGAAGGGCATGTCGTCATCGTTCAGATGGGCACCAAACAGGTTGGGTTTGTTGTTGATTCTCTTATCGGCCAGGAAGAGGTGGTAATTAAACCGCTTGACGCCCTGTTGCAGGGTACACCAGGTATGGCAGGGGCAACAATCACCTCAGACGGTGGTATCGCACTTATCCTGGACGTCCCCAGCATGTTGAAATATTACGCCGGTAAGTAAAAACCAGGCGAATTTATACCGACAAAGTGGTGTCTTTGACACCACTTTTCGGATCTGTAACGAATAAAAGAGCAATGCCAATGGCAGTTAAAGTATTAGTTGTAGATGACTCGAGCTTCTTTCGTCGTCGAGTGAGTGAAATACTAGAAAAAGATCCAGAAATTCAAGTGATTGACTTTGCAGTAAATGGTCAGGAGGCAGTTGATAAGGCTGCTCGTCTCAGACCAGATGTGATCACTATGGATGTGGAAATGCCGGTGATGGATGGGATCAGCGCAGTGAAGCAGATCATGCAAAGCTCGCCCACCCCGATTCTGATGTTTTCGTCGTTAACCCGTGAAGGTGCCAGCGCGACGCTGGATGCATTGGACGCAGGTGCAGTCGACTTCTTGCCCAAAAAGTTCGAGGATATTGCACGTAATAGTGAAGACGCGATCCGTTCTTTGCAAAATAAAGTCAAAGAGATCGGCAGACGCCGGGTAAGCAGATTTACCCGCCCGATCAGTTCTTCGTCAACGCCTTCACCGACTAGGAGTACAACAACCGCTGCGTCCTCGGGTTTGCGTTCAGCGGCCAAACCGATAGCACAGCCAGACCGTTCTTTTTCAAGACCAGCGGCAGATACTCCAAGCACTGGCGCGTCGTTTAAGGCGTCAGGCAAAAAATATCAAATTGTTGCAATTGGCACCTCAACGGGTGGCCCGGTCGCGTTACAAACAATTTTGACTCAGCTGCCAGCGAACTTCCCGCATCCGATCTTGCTGATCCAGCATATGCCGGCGGCATTTACCCCTGCATTTGCACAGCGCCTAAACAGCTTGTGTAAAATCAAAGTGAAAGAAGCAGAACAGGGTGATAGATTGCAACCTGGTGTTGCCTATCTTGCGCCGGGCGGTCAACAAATGTTGGTTGAAGCCAGAGGCGGCAGCAAAACCCTGAAAGTGTTTGAAGATGATAGTCCACGTATCACCTATAAACCCAGTGTTGATGTCACGTTTGCCAGTACCGCCAAAGCATACGGAGGAGATGTGCTTGCTGTGATCCTGACTGGGATGGGAGCAGATGGGCGTGATGGTGCCAGGATGTTGAAGCAAAGTGGTGCGACTATCTGGGCACAGGACGAAAAAACTTGTGTGGTATATGGTATGCCACAAGCTGTTGCCAGCGCGGGTATTTCGTCAGAAGATATCGCTTTGCAGGATGTTGCACTCAGAATAAACAAAGAGATAGGCTGTGCATAGTTGATATATGCCCGGATACCTGTCTGTGTTTGGCCGAAGGAATAAAAGAAAAACGTGAAAATCTGGACGGTAGCAAACCAAAAAGGCGGGGTGGGTAAAACCACCACTACTGTGAGTCTCGGCGGGATCTTGGCGCTTCAGGGGAAGCGTGTATTGTTAATCGATACAGACCCTCATGCGTCATTGACTTACTACTTTGGCATTGACTCAGAAGAGTTAGAGGTCAGTGTATACGATATCTTTATTCGTGGCTCAAATATGGCCAGTGAGGAAATTCTGCAGGCACTGTGTCCTTCAACCATAGAGAACCTGGATATTCTGCCAGCGACTATGGCCATTGCTACGTTGGACCGCAGTATGGGTAACCGCTCCGGTATGGGACTTATCCTGAAAAAGGCGCTTGCTAAGATCAGCGAGCACTATGATTATGCTATCCTCGATTGTCCTCCTGTGCTTGGTGTGCTTATGGTCAATGCGTTGGCTGCGAGCGAACGTATCTTAATCCCGGTGCAAACAGAGTTTTTGGCATTAAAGGGACTTGATCGTATGATGCGAACAATGTCATTAATGCAAAGTTCGCATTCCAAGCAATATCAATATACTATAGTGCCAACTATGTATGATAAGCGCACAAAAGCATCTCTTGAAGCATATAAGTCTCTGGTGGAAACCTATCAGGATAAAGTGTGGCCCGGGGTTATCCCTGTCGACACCAAATTCAGAGATGCCAGTCTGGCGCAACAGGTGCCAGTTCAGTATTGTCCAAAATCACGCGGCGTTTATGCGTATCGCGCCTTATTGGAACATCTGGCAGAAGTTGATAGAGGTAGCGATGAGTAAGCATCTGTTTGCCAATGAACAGGTCATGAAACAATATTTGGGTGCTTTGTTACGCGAAGAAGAGGAAGATGAAGTCGCGCTTGCCCCTGTCGCCAAGCTTTTGGAATCAGTGCCTGAAGCGCAAGAGAGCCTTGCGACATCAGGCCCGGCTGAGCAAAGCGTTGCCGATGATATCGTTACTGATGCATTACCAGAACCGGTCGCTGCCGAGCCTACGGCAGAATTGGCTGTATCTCATGAGGTTGAGCCGCAAGAGCAGGTAATAACCCCGGCTGATGATCTTGAGATAACTGAAAATACTACTATTATCAAAGAAGAAGCTGAACAGGCTGTACCGGCTCGTGCGCGGGATGCCTATCTTGAAAATGAATTTCAGGCGTTATTCTTTGAAGTTGCCGGGCTGACTTTGGCAGTGCCGTTAAAGTCGCTTGGTGGTATACATCAGCTTACAGAAGTTAATCAATTGTTTGGTAAGCCAAAATGGTTTAAAGGCGTGATGCTCAATCGGGAAGAAAAACTCAATGTAGTGGATACTGCACGTTGGGTTATGCCGGAGAAGTTTACACCTGAGCTGGAAGAAAAGCTTAATTACCAGTACTTGATTATGCTGGGCGATAGCCAGTGGGGACTATTGGCAGAAAATCTGGTCAATAATATTACGTTGAAACCAGAAGACGTTAAATGGCGAACGGCTGATGGTAAAAGGCCATGGCTGGCGGGCGTCATTAAAGAAAAAATGTGCGCACTGATAGATGTTGAGAATTTAAATCGATTGCTAGAGCATGGCCTCGATAGCCGAGAGCAGTAACTAGCATCTAACTGGAGTAAAATCATGAGTCAAGAGAGAATACTTTCGGCTGATAAAAATGCAGATAGTAATGATGAAGTCCTTCAGTGGGTTACCTATAAGCTAGAGGATGAAACCTACGGCATTAATGTAATGCAGGTGCAAGAAGTATTACGCTATACCGAGATTGCCCCTGTGCCGGGTGCGCCAACTTATGTGCTTGGTATCATCAACCTACGTGGTAACGTGGTTACGGTTATCGACACGCGCTCTCGCTTTGGGCTGCCAAGTTCAGAGGTTACTGATAACTCTCGTATCGTGATTATCGAAGCTGAAAAACAAGTGGTCGGCATTTTGGTCGACAGCGTAGCCGAAGTGGTGTACTTGCGCAGCTCCGAGATTGATAGCGCGCCAAACATTGGTACTGAAGAGAGTGCTAAATTTATTCAGGGCGTGTCGAACCGTGAAGGTGAGCTACTGATCCTGGTTGATTTGAACAAACTACTCAGCGATGATGAGTGGGATGAGTTGAGCCATATATAACCCGTGCAAGCAGTAACCCAAAACGAGATTTTATTGCTCCTGGTCATTGCCTCAAGCCTGCTATCTTTAGTGTGCTTGGGGTTTATTTTTGCGCTGAGTAAAAAAGTACAACAACAAAATAATGAGCACGGCAAGTTGCTTCAACATATGAAGCGAGAGAATGAGCAAGTCGCTATCTTACGTAGTGAAATCGCAGAAGTTCGCGCCAGTGTGTTGAGTATTGGTAAACGTCTGGTTGCCTGTGAGAACTACGCAAAGGATCTGGCCCAGCAACAGGCTGCGCAAAAATATGACGATCCTGATGCTAAGATTTATTCACGCGCAGTCAAAATGGTTGAACTGGGCGCAGACATAGAAGAAATCATGCGCGAGTGTGAACTACCCCGCGCCGAAGCCGAACTATTAATGTCCCTGCACAACAAGCAATCATAGGGTTGCTCATCATCAGCCAACGACAAACGCCAGAACACATCTGCATTTTCGTTGGCTGTGTGCTTTCTTATACCTCGATTTGCGCTCTCGAGAACTCTCTTGAGAAAGGGATCAGGCCTTTATATTCAGCTTACCCTGGAAGTGTTTCCACCCAGGTGGAAATTTACCACGCAGGACGTAAGAGAACGCGATTAGCTCTGCAATCACATAATAGAGCTCTTTGGGGATTTCTTCGTGCAGGTCGAGCTGGCTGAGTGTCTGGACCAAAGTGGCATCTTCATGGATCATGATGTCTTTTTCTTTGGCAAGCGCAATGATCTCTTCGGCGAGTTCTCCAAAGCCCTTACAAACAACTTCAGGCGACTTACCCGCTTCATATAACAGGCCAATGGCGGTTTTTTGTTCCATAACATTTAACGACTATAGACATCTCAGTATCAAAGTAGCATGTAACACCGTCAGATAAAAAGCCCTTACCCGGATTTATATCCGGATAAGGGCTGCCAGTTTAGCTATTATACCAATTTGCTTAATTAAGTGTTCTATTTTGAGGCAAGAAAATATGCTCGATAACAAGGCAAAAATTTCGCTATTTAGTTATTCTAAATGAGAAATTTTTAACACAGTTAGCGTCATATTTGCTCCGTCAAATTGAACAGGTATTAAGTTAAATTGGTTTATAACACAATCTGCCATTTACCCATGTCTGGCGAACAGGCACATCTCTTAACCCGACTGCAGGACGTGTTAAGGGATCTTCATCCAGAATAACCAGATCGGCCTGTTTACCAACCACCAGTTCACCGATGAGGTGATCCATATGACATTGCCAGGCGGCATCATAGGTTGCAGCGCGCAGGGCCTGAGCCATGGTGGCACACTCTTGTTCATTGAGAATTGGCGGGTGGCCATTTTGATAGGCTTCCTCAGGGGCATCTTCCATCAGGCGAGTAACAGCCTGCTCCATCATACGCAGTGGCCCAATGGGTGAAACAAAATGGTCACTGTGGAGGGTATAGCGCAGCGCATGTTGAGTCGCAGAGGCGGTGCGATCCAGGTGTTCAACAACCGATTGCTGAGGAAACACCTTATGCTTGAAGGTATAGCCCCAGTAGCCCACATGTCCTATCAAAAAGCTTGGCGACAGGCCAAGGTAGTCCATATCAGCCAGGTTCTCATCGCTCAGTAAAGAAGCGTGCTCTATGCGATGGCGCTTTTCCAGCCCCGCTTTTTCCTGGTTATGGAGTGCATCACGATACGCCATGATGGTATTGTTTATGGCATGTGTGCCGTTAGCGTGGATCATCAAAGACCAGCCGCGCGTGTCTAACTCACTCACCAGCGCCAGAAACGGAGATTCGACTTGATGATCCTCTCCACCATCCGGCGGATTGAAATTCCAAACCCCATAGGGGAATTCATCGTTAATGTTGCTGTCCGGGAATTGATATTTGGTGAGCTGATATCCGGTCAGACCCTGGTTAGAGCCATCGCTGACGATTTTGGCATGGGCAATATTGAACCAGTCCGTATGATAATGGCTGGGTTCGGTTGGCGTGATTTTGCTCCACTGATCAGCCGTGATATAGAATAATGCGCCGCCAAGGCGCAACCCGGCAAGACCGCTGCTGGCCATCTTACTCAATATCTCCAGCTCAGCGTTTTTCAAAGACGCGCCGAGCGCCGCGTCCCACATCAGGGTGACACCTCGTGATAGCGCGAGCTTAAAGATCTTTTGTAAATTGCCAAATAGCTCTGTGATGCCCTGAGGGTGCTCCACAAAGTACTGCTCCAGCGCAACTTTGATCACCGGACCAATCTGGTCCGATTCAAGTAAAATACCATTTTCGTTGACGGGCGGTTTGCTTGCATGCTGCGCGCGTTGCACTGCTTCAAGCGCATTGGTGTTGACGTAAGCGACATGGCCAGATGCATTCATAATAAAAATACAAATATCATCGTTCTTGCCCGAGCGTGCCTGCT
This sequence comes from Pseudoalteromonas rubra, assembly GCF_005887115.1. Classification (GTDB taxonomy): domain Bacteria; phylum Pseudomonadota; class Gammaproteobacteria; order Enterobacterales; family Alteromonadaceae; genus Pseudoalteromonas; species Pseudoalteromonas rubra_F. Next base: position 84,488 of record NZ_PNCJ01000034.1, read on the forward strand.
TGCTGATGTCGTCCAGCTCAGCACAGTTGAAGTCCTCCCAGGGCGTTGGACTGACAGAGCCGTCCGCAGACGTCGTGGTGATAGGGTTAAACTGGCTGGGGTCGACTCCAAAGGCCAGCAGCCATTTGCGGTGAGAGGGAAGTGCTTTTGCCGCTTTGAGCAACAGCGCTGACACTGACTTCTTGTTGTAGTCTTTGCCAATTAAATACTGATCATTGTTATCACCGCCACTTTCTACTCCTTCTCTGAACGGTGCGAGCTGCAGCCAGGCGTTAAAAGATGCTGTGGGAGTCAAATGAACATGGGGTTCAATCAGCCCGGGTAACATGCAGGCCCCTTGTAAATCTTCTGAGTCGGCGTGTGGATACTGGTTTTGACAGTCAGTCAGGCTACCCGTATGGACTATCTGCCCATGCTCGATGACAACGGCTTCAACGGTTTTGTTTACATCACCGTTCTCGAGCGTACGAATAGTGCCGCCGTAAAAAATCTTGTGCTGCTGAGGGGGCCTGACAAACTGATTGGCAATGTAATCATCTATGTAATGCTCTGCGGCAATCAGGAGTTTATCGAGATTGAAAATCCCCTTATCTGATTGGTTATTATCGCCTTGTACGGCATGGCCAAACAATTGGTAGTTACAGCAGGCACAGCCAAGGTGCGGATGGTGCGAAGACATAGCGTTCTCCTTTGCATATGTAATGTAGTGTTAGGCAAGTCAGACTTGTGCTACAACTGTAGAACATATGGTCAAAAGCGAAAGCAGCCCGGACATGCTGTGATCCTGACGAGTAAAATTTGGGTTACACCTGAATACTCACGATGGCGTGGCTGTCGTAAAAACGCTTCACCTGGGAGGCATCTTCGCGCAGCGCTATCTCTCCAACTTGAAGACCATGCGCGGCCAGCTTGCTGCGCAGTGCATCCAGGTGAGGCTGGGCCAGTTGGCAAACCGACGCGCTGTCGCCAACAATCTCGCAGTCGACGGCTTTGTCCATCAGCTCAGCTTGCACACTTAACTGGCCAAGTTTTGCATAGTCGAAGTTAAGCCGCACAAACCACACTTGTTTTTCCGGCATATTGGCTTTGGCGGATTTCTTATACTTGCCTATCTGTAGTTCACTCTGGCGACATTCCTGCGGCAATTTGAGAGGCATAAATAAATTGATCAGCAACTGGCTTTCGCTATCGAATTTTTGCGCCAGCGGCGCTGGACTGGCATTGTTAGCCAGATTGTTTTGCAACAGTGCCAGGTCGTCCATCAGGCGAGACTGAGCTTGCTGAGTCACCGCCTGAATAAACTGACCGGGAGACGAGAGTTTAGTGCCGGGTTGCAGGGTTTCGACCAGAGCCGCAACACGCTGCTCCGGACTGGTTTGCGGCGGTAGGTTCTGGGTTTTGGCTGTAAGCTGAGTGCCCAGTAAAGTCACTATGAGCTTGTCCAGTGCTTGCGCAAAGCTACTGTTGGGCAAAGCGGGTTGGATCTGGCTGGCAAGCGCCGGCAATCGCGCAAACAGTTCATGACTGACCTGCTCAGGGGAGTGGCGCGTTTCGTCCATCATTTTACTAAAGGCCTGATGCACAAGGCGCATCAGGTCGGCCGATTGCGGGCTGCGAAATTGCTGTGTCGCAGAGAGAGTTTCACTGAGCTGTTGTTGCAGTGGTGGTCCTGATTGTGTCGGTGTTGCCTCTATCTGGCGCAGTGTTTTACTCAAAATCTGGGCGATTGGTAAAGATAAACTGGGTTTGGCCGATGCCGCCTGCTCAGCTTTTGCTGAGCTCGTTTGGTTTGACTGGTTGTCAGCGGGTTTAGCTGCCGACTCGTCACTCAGTGCCTGTGCCTGTTGCAACTGAGGGTTGATAAGCTGTGCGCTGTAAGGTTTTTGTTGAGGAACCACAGCAGCAAAAACCTGTTGAAGTATCGCCAGGCGTTGAGTAAACGCACTGGAGGGCAGCGAGGCAACAGCCGGTTTGTCTGTTGTCGCAGGCGCGAGCGCCTGTGCATCTTTGGTTGTGGCAGCAGGGCCGGAGGGCGGTATTGGCGCAGGTGCGTGTGACAAAGCCTTACTGATTTTACCTGGCTCCTGTGGTGTCGCCCCGGCTGGTGCCGAGCTGGTATTGCGTTCAGCGACTGGGCTACTTGGAGTTGATAAAGGGACCTGCACGTTACCTTTAGGTGTAGCCTGCTTAGCGATGTTGGTAAATACTTGCTCTACGTTATCCAGTAGCTGTAAAAGAGGTTGGCTGTGTACAGGTGTCCTGCTTTTCAGTACCAGCGCGGCATTGTTGGCAGCAATCTGAGGTAGAGTCGCATTCGGTGATTTTGCAGCCGTGGTAGGGGGCTGAGTGACAGTCGGTGCTTGAGAGCCCTGGGTTTGTTTGGTGTTGAAAAAGGGCCTGGACAGTAGCTGACCCAGAGCTTGTTTAACCGTCTGTTTAATGTCTGCCATTGATACGTTGAGCAAAGGTTTGTCGTAGCTGAGTGTCGATTTACTGTCAGGTGCAGGGCTAATGGCTTTTTCCAGCTCGGCGGCGAAGCGGTGTGTGGCCAGCTTGGGCAGTGCCTGCTGTAAAGGCGTGGCCAGTTTTACCTCAGTTGATTGCCTGGCTACGCCGATTTGCAGTCCGTCTGGCTGGGCTTTTAGCTGAGCATTGAACCAGCTGTTGAGCTTCAGCGCACTCTGGGCTTCAGGGGTCTTCACTTCAACCTGCTGGTTAGCAAGCTGCAATGTGGCACTGCTGCGGCCAAGCTTAATTTTGGGTTGCTCTTGATTGCCAAGTTGCGCCAATAAAGAAGTTAGTTTGTGTTTACTAATTGGTGCTTTCATCAGCTCATCGCCAAAGGCATTGAAAATCTGTAGCAGCAAGTTATTCTGCCGTGCACTGAGATTGGCGACGAGTTTATTCTCTTGTTTGAGCAAGTCTGCCAGGGCAGGGGGAACTGGCAGTGCCAGGCCGATTTTTTCCAGCATTAAGGTGGATTGATTGCTGCCTTTAAGCTGCGCATCCAGCTGCAATGCACTTTGTCCGCCAAGCCCTTTGAGCAGGCTCAGCAGGCTCAGCAAAGTTTGCGCGGGTTTGATCTGTAATTTCAGTTCCGGGGTGCTGACCGTCAGCAATGTGCCGTCGGCACTGAGCTTAACCTCGGCTTCGGGTAATTTAAGCGGCTGCTGCAACTGGCTCTGACTGGCCAGTCGCACGCCTTGCCAGCGGCCATCTATCGTCACCTCCATTTGAATGCTGTCGGGTTTGATCACCAAATTGCGGGCATTGAAGGTCTGTTCAGTCGCCGCGGTCGTGTTTGCTGATGGCCCGCGTTCATTCAGCTGTGATGTGGCCAAATGTGCATTGTTTTGAATAGAAATCGTCGGCTTATTCATTATTTTAAATCAAATTTTCGTTGATCGGTCGCATCCAATTATTCGTATTACCCTACCATTATGATAGACTAACGCCCAATTTTTTAGCGTCAGAGAGTCGCGCCTTGCTAGAGATTAAGTCCGTCACGTGTGTAAAACAGGACCGCTGTTTATTTGAGTCATTGAGTTTTTCGCTTCAGGCGGGTCAGATCATGCAAGTTGAAGGCCCAAATGGTGCAGGTAAAACATCTTTATTGCGTATAATCGCGGGTTTTGCCCGTGCAGACGAAGGCCAGATCTGTTTTGAAGGCCAGGACATTAGTCGGGATTACGACACTTTCGCTGAGTCATTGCTGTTTATCGGACACAAAACCGGTGTAAACCAGCAACTGACCGCCTATGAAAACGTCCAGTACTGGTTACAGGTGCACGGTTACGGGGCAGACGAAGACGAGATCTATACCCTGTTAGGTCAGCTTGGCCTGGTTGGGCTGGAAGATGTCCCCGTGCGAACCCTCTCCGCAGGTCAGCAACGTCGGGTTGCGCTGGTGCGACTTTGGTTAAATAAAGCCCGCCTGTGGATCCTCGATGAGCCCTTTACCGCACTCGATAAAAAAGGTGTCGCGCTGCTGCAACAGCAGTTTGAATCGCACCTGGCAAATGGCGGCGCTATTTTACTGACTACCCACCAGGATCTGACGACTCAGTTCAGCTCCCTGCAAACCCTGGTTCTGGAGTACCGCCATTAATGAAGGTTGAGCATTCTTACTGGCATTTATTTGTCGCTGTTTATCGTAAAGATGTGACTTTGGCTTTTCGCCAACGCGCCGAAATCGTAAACCCTCTTCTGTTTTTTCTGATAGTCATTTCGTTATTTCCGTTGGCAATTGGACCCGAACCGGCCTTGCTGGGGCGCATGGCTGCAGGTATCATTTGGGTAGCCGCGTTGCTGTCGACCATGCTGGGTCTGGACAAGCTATTTCGCGATGATTATGCCGACGGATCGTTGGAGCAAATGATAGCTTCACCCTATCCTATGTCTTTGTCTGTGCTGGCCAAAGTAGCCGCACACTGGACCATCACCGGATTGCCTATGGTGCTGATGGCACCGTTATTTGCGCTGTTGATGAACCTCGACAGCCAGGCACTGGGCGCAACCATTCTGACATTGTTGATTGGAACGCCGTTATTAAGTTTTATTGGCGCCATAGGCGCCGCATTAACCGTGGGTCTGCAAAAGGGCGGTATTTTGATGAGTCTGCTTGTTTTGCCTTTGTATATCCCGGTTCTGATTTTCGCAACCTCTGCCATTGATACCGCCAGTATGTCGGTCGCTTATGGCGGACAACTTGCGATCCTTGGTGCCATGCTGGCCGTTGCCATTGTCACGGCGCCAATTGCCATATCGTCAGCTTTAAGAGTGAGTGTAAGTTAAAATGTGGAAGTGGTTACATCCCTATGCCAAAGCGGAGCGTGCTTACCAATTGTGTAACACCTTGCTTCCGTACTTTGTTACCGTAACGGCGGTCTGTATCGCCGTAGGATGGATCTGGGGCCTGGCATTTGCCCCAGCGGATTATCAGCAAAAGGACAGCTATCGCATTATCTTTATTCACGTGCCGTCGGCTATTTTGTCGATGGGGGCGTATTCTTCTATGGCCATTGCCGCAATCGTCGCGCTGGTGTGGCAAATTCGTAATGCGGAACTGGCCGTAATTGCCATTGCGCCGGTTGGCGCGGCGATGACTGCCATTGCCCTTATCACGGGCGCTGCCTGGGGTAAACCTATGTGGGGTGCCTGGTGGGTATGGGATGCGCGTCTGACCTCAGAACTGATCCTATTGTTTTTGTACTTTGGTGTATTGTCTTTGTATCACGCCTTTGAGGACAAAAAATCCGGTGGCAGAGCGGCCTGTATTCTGGCCATTGTCGGGGTGATCAACCTGCCGATTATTCATTTCTCTGTTGAGTGGTGGAACACGCTGCACCAGGGCTCAACCATCACCAAGTTTGATACCTCAGCTATCGATCCGTCTATGTTATGGCCGTTGCTTATCAATATTTTAGGGTTTGCCGCCTTTGTTGGCGCGCTGTCACTGGTCCGTCTTAAAAACGAGATCCTTCAGGTCGAGAAGCACCGCCCCTGGGTGCGCCAGCTGGTTAGTCGAGGTTAAGTATGCAGTTTGAATCTTTGAGTGACTTTTTTCACATGGGCGGTTACGCCTTTTATGTCTGGCTATCCTTTGGTAGCTGTGCCTTTATCCTGCTGGGCTTGGTATGGGCGTCGTTAAACGATGCCAAGCGTATTAAGCGTGAAGTCGATGCACAAATGAAGCGTGAAGCACGTATCAAGCAGGCTCAAGAGGAGGCTAAAGCATGAACCCAAGACGTAAAAAACGCTTATTTGCCGTGTTGGCCGTGATATTCGGGATCGGCTCAGCGGTCGGTCTGACCCTGTATGCGTTACAAGAAAATATCAACCTCTTTTATACGCCCAGCGAGCTGATTGAGGGTAAAGGCCCTGACAAAGAGCTGCCTTATATCGGGCAAAAACTGCGCATTGGCGGCATGGTTGTACCTGGCAGTGTGGACCGGGAAGAAACCTCTCTGGATGTCACCTTTAAGCTCATTGACACCGGCCCTATGGTCACCATCAAGTACCACGGTATTTTGCCTGATTTGTTCCGTGAAGGTCAGGGTATTGTTGCCCAGGGTACACTGGTTGAACCTAATGTCATTGAAGCATTTGAAGTGCTGGCAAAACACGACGAAGAGTATATGCCAGCCGAGATAGCTGAGGCCGTGAAAGGGATCAAGCACGAAAAACCCAAATATAATTTAAACAGCGAGAACTAGTATGATCCCTGAGATAGGTTATTTTTCATTGGTTCTGGCCATGGGCCTGAGCCTGCTGTTGTGTATTTTTCCTCTCTGGGGCGCTTATACCGGCAACTTACGCCTGATGCGTACAGCGCCTTCACTGGCCGTGGGCCAGTGTCTGCTGGTTTTGTTTTCTTTTGGTGTACTGATTTATATCACACTCACCGATGACTTTACGGTGGCTTACGTAGCGCATCATTCTTCCAGTACCTTGCCCTGGTATTACAAGGTTACGTCGACCTGGGGTGGCCATGAAGGCGCAATCCTGTTGTGGCTGGTGATGCAGGCAAGCTGGACGGCTTTGGTCGCCATGATGTCTAAATCTCTGCCCTGGGTACTGCGCGCGCGCGTACTCGGCGTGCTGGGCTTCCTGGGCGTAGGCTTTATGCTTTACACCCTGTGGATGTCGAGCCCGTTTGAGCGTTTGCTGCCTTACTACCCGGTAGAAGGTCGCGATTTGAACCCATTACTGCAAGACCCTGGCATGATCATTCACCCCCCTTTGCTCTATATGGGCTATGTGGGACTATCTGTGTCTTTCTCTTTTGCAATTGCCGCACTGTTAACCGGCAAGCTGGATAACACCTGGGCTAAATGGTCGCGTCCCTGGACTATGGCCGCATGGGGCTTTTTGACCTTAGGTATTACCATTGGTAGCTGGTGGGCTTATGCAGAACTAGGCTGGGGTGGCTGGTGGTTCTGGGATCCGGTTGAAAATGCCTCTTTAATGCCCTGGCTGGTGGCAACTGCACTCCTGCACTCGCTGGCTATTACAGAGAAACGCGGCGTGTTCAAATCCTGGACTGTTTTATTGGCTATCGCCGCATTTAGTTTGTGTCTGTTAGGTACGTTTATTGTTCGTTCCGGCATCATCGTATCGGTACACGCGTTTGCCACCGACCCCGATCGTGGTTTGTTTATTCTGTCTTTCCTGGCCTTAGTGGTGGGCGGTAGTCTGGCACTTTATGGGCTACGTGTGAGCCAGGTGTACAGCGAAGGCCGCTACAAGCTTGTGTCACGCGAAGTCGGTTTGTGGGTGAATAACATCTTCCTGGTTGTGGCAACCCTGATTGTATTGCTGGGCACGCTCTTGCCAATGATCCACAAAGAGCTCGGGCTGGGTTCCATCTCCATTGGTGTACCTTTCTTTAACCAAATGTTTGCCATCCTGATTGTGCCCTTTGCCATCTTGATGGGTATTGCGCCTATGTTGCGCTGGAAGCAAAACAAGTTGCCACCACTGGCCAAAAAGTGGGCCGCTATTTTGGTTGCCACTATCGTGATCACCAGCACCTGGCTGTTCTCCAGCTTTGATGACATCAGCACGCTGACTTATCTGGCGACTGCACTGGCAGTGTGGATCTGTATCGCCACAGTGGTCGACCTGGTTGAAAAAGTCAGTGTGCACCCAAGCACGGCTCAGGGTCTGAAACGTCTGGGCATGAGCTATTGGGCGATGGTGCTGGGCCATGTGGGTATTGCCTTTGTGATTGCCAGTGTGACCCTGACGTCAGCGTATTCAGTTGAACGCTCAGTGGTGATGACAAAAGGTGAAACCGCAACGTTGAATGAATACGAGTATCGTTTTGAAGGCGTGAACGAGATCCGTGGCCCTAACTATGGCGGCCATGCCGGTGAAGTCACCGTGTTTAAGGACGGCGAGTATGTCACCTTGTTGCATGCAGAAAAACGTTTGTACGATGTGGGCATGCAGTTTATGACCGAAGCGGCAATTGATGACGGTTTCTACCGTGACCTGTATCTGGCGTTGGGCGAGTCCATGGGCAATGGTGCCTGGTCACTGCGTATCTACCATAAACCTTACGTTCGCTGGATGTGGCTGGGCGGTATTCTGATCTCTCTGGCGGGCTTTATTGTCCTGGCCGATAAGCGTTATCGTCGCCGTAAGCAAAACTCTGTGGAGCAGGCATAATGAACAAGAAGTTTTTAGGCCTGGTGCCGTTGCTGATCTTTGTATTGTTATGTGTGTTCTTGTATCAGGGCTTATTCGGTAATCCCAGAGAACTGCAAACCGGCCGTCTGGGTCATACTATGCCGGCGTTTGAGTTGCCCGACCTGATGGATGAACAAAAGCGTTGGACCGATCAGGACCTGCTGGGTGAGGTATACCTGTTGAACGTGTGGGGCACCTGGTGCCCGACCTGTATTGCGGAGCTGGGTTATCTGACCGAGCTGCGCGAGCAGGGCGTGCGGATCATCGGTTTGTACTATGAGCAAGCCTATGATCCCGACTTTGGCGATCAATTCGACATCGACTACCTGCGCGCCGACGTACAGCAAATGCTGTCGCGCGCAGGTGACCCTTACCAGTTTAATATCCTTGATCTGGAGCGTACATTGGCGCTGGATTTAGGGGTTTCCGGCGCGCCGGAAACCTTCCTGGTAGATAAAAACGGTAAGATCATTTTACACCACACCGGCGACATTAATCCGCGCGTGTGGCGCAGCAAATTTGCTCCGGCAATTCAGGAGTTGCAACCATGAAAAAACTAATGCTGGCATTGGCATTACTGGCAGGCCTGTGGTCGCTCAGTGCCCATGCTGTTGAAGACAAATACCAGTTTAAAAATGCCGAACGAGAGCAGACTTTTAAAGAGTTGGTACAGGAACTGAGATGTCCTAAGTGTCAGAATCAAAACATTGCGGATTCTGACGCGGTAGTCGCCAAAGACCTGCGCGACCGCGTGCTGGACATGGTTCAGGAAGGTAAATCTAAACAAGAAGTCATCGACTTTATGATTGACCGCTACGGTTACTTTGTTCATTACCAGCCACCCGTTACCCCGGCCACCATTGTATTATGGGTGATGCCTGTGCTGATCCTGGTGCTGGGTTTTGGCTTTATTGTATTCAGACAGAAAAAAGCCGCCCGCAAGCAAAGCTGGAGCCCGGAAGATGAACAAAAACTGGCAGAGCTCATTAAACAAAGCCAGCGTAAGGAGCGTACTTCATGAATGACATGATGCAAATGTGGGGCATGTTTGCGCTTCTGACTGTGTTGGCAGCCTTATTCGTAGTTATGCCGTTTTTCCGTCGTGACAAACTGGTCGCTGTGGACCACGATGCCAATGCCGAGCGCATAGACATATATCAGCAGCGTTTACAGGAGCTGGCAGAAGAGCTGGGTAATCAACGTATCGATCAGAGCAGTCATGATGAATCTGTGCAGGAGCTCAAGCGCCGGTTGCTGAACGAGTTGTCACCGGAGCGCACGCTGGATACACGTGGTAACAATCTGGTGCTTGCCGCGACAGGTGTGGCATTCCTGCTGGTTGTCAGTGCGGTATTTTACTCCTTTACGGGCAGTCAAAAACAAATCGCTGACTGGTACAAAGCGGTTGATATGTTGCCCGAGTATGGTCAGCGCGCTGTGATGCAAACGGGTGAGCCACTCAGTCCAAATGAGCTTCAGGCATTCGCGCTGGGACTGCGCACTAAACTGGCAAACAGTGGTGACGACGCAGTGGCCTGGATGTTGCTGGGTCGTGTTGCGATGTCGCTAAACGATTTTGAAATGGCCATGCAGGCATTTGATAAAGCGCTGGCAATGCAACCTGATAACAGTAATGTGAAGGTCAGCTATGCTCAGGCGCTGCTGGTTGAAGGCTCTGAAAATGCGATGAACCGTGCCGCACGTATGCTGTCTCAGGTACTGAAACGTGAGCCACGTAATATTGATGCGATTTCTTTATTGGCCCTGATAGCCTATGAGCGGCAGGACTGGAAAGAGTCCAAAGCGGCATTTGAAGTTTTACTGGCGAGCATGACTCAGGACGACCCGCGTTATGCGATGATCCGTCAACGCATTACAGAGCTGAACGAGAAGTTGAACTCAGCACAAGCCTCACAGCTAGCAATGCCGGCTGATGGGCTGCAAGTAACGGTGACACTGGCAGACGGGTTAGCTGATAAAATACCTGCAAACGCGACTTTGTTTGTCTTTGCTAAGGCGGCAGAAGGCCCGCCCATGCCATTGGCGGTTGCTAAACTTACAGATTTTAACTTGCCATTAAGTGTCAATTTGGACGATAGTATGGCGATGATGCCTAACCTGAAACTGTCAGGGTTCAAAGAAGTGGTTGTAACAGCACGTATTTCCGTGGATGGTAACGTGGCGTTGCAACCTGGTGAGTTAGAAGGCGTGACTCAGACCATTACTTTAACCGAAGAAGTGCAGCAGGTCGCGGTTACTATCAGTCGTGTTATAACCAGCACAGGAAGCTAAATGTATAAGAAACTCGTTGGCGCCGCTTTGGCGCTAATTTTATCAGGGTGTGCGCAAGTCCCCGAAGAAAAACAAGACCCCCGAGATCCACTGCAGTCGCTCAACCGTCCGTTGTATGACTTTAATATGGATGTTTTGGACGCCTATATCTTGCGCCCGGCGGCGAAAGGGTATATTGCCATTACACCAGCACCGGTGCGCAGCAGTCTTGTAAACTTCACAACTAACCTGGCTGCACCGACAGATGCTGTGAACGCCGCCTTACAAGCTAAACCAGGTGACGCAGGTGTCAATGTTGCACGCTTTTTGGTGAACACAACTGTGGGGATTTTTGGCCTGTTTGATGTCGCCAAGACGCTAGGTCTGGAACACAAAGATGAAGACTTCGGTCAGACACTGGGTGTCTGGGGGGTTGGTGACGGCGCTTATTTGATGATACCGGGTTATGGTCCGTCAACGGCTCGTAACCTCACGGGTGATATCGTCGATAATGTTGTGTTGCCAGAAATTGCCTTGTCTACACCGCAAACTATTCTGGTATTTGCGCTGCGTGCCGTTGAGGCAAGAGCCAGCCTGATGTCACAGGAAAAACTCCTTAACGAGTCGCTTGACCCGTATATCTTCCTTAAGGATGTCTATTTCCAGCGTCAGCTGTATGAACTCCACGATGGCAATCCACCCGTTGAGGAGGAGCCGGAGGAGTTCGATGAGGATTTCCTCGAGAATCTGTAGCCTTTTATCAAGCCGGTCAGCATTCGCTGACCGGTTTTTTATTATGATTTGCAAATAGATTTTTCCTTTCTGAACGGCCTTTGTACCAGGCATTTGCCTAGTTGACCCTAAAAGGGTAACCTCATTGGGTGACCAAAAAGTAGACAGTATGCGTTTATCATATCCGGGTAATGAGTGCGCAACGGTCTTGATCGTGTTTCAGGTCGGCTGTGTGCTCGGATTATCCGCCCTAAAAGGAGCTTAATGATGGAAAATTCAAATGCAGGTGCCATTGTCGTGTTTATTGTGGCGGCGTTCCCCTGTCTGGTCGGGGCATATCTGATTGGGGTAAAACACTGTATGTTTTTAATCGCAGGGTGGGATCCCGAAAAATATCATAGTCATAACGCCATTGCGCAGATCTTTGGCTGGGGGTTATTTGTTGGCGGCCTGATGATGAGTGCCGCAGCCTTGCTCGATTATCTTGGCCTGTTCGGTGAAGAGCAGTCCGCTATCCTGATTTTGGCAGGCGCAGTAGCGGTGATAGCAACGGGGTTTTACTGTAACGTTAAATTTCGTATCAAACCGGAGTAATGCCAGGCCGATGTGGCAGGAGAGCCTGGCTTAGTCAGGCTCCCATGACGCTGTGAGATTAAAAACGCCAATTCACATTGGCCCATAGCGTGCGGCCAGCTTCATTGACTTTATCAATTTGCGCATAGCCACTGACCATAGCGCCGGCGCGGCTTAAGTGTTCAGCATAGGCTTTATCCAGCACATTATCGACCCCAAGGCTAAATAGCAGTTCATCTGAATGGCTATAGGACACGTTCAATGCCAGTGTACCAAAGCCGTGGCTGGGTCCAACGTCCTGACCGGCAATGTTACCCTGGCCAATGGCAACACGGTTCTGGCTTTTTACGAGACGCCATAAACCGCCAATCTGCCATTTATCCAGCGTGTAATCCATCGCCAAACGCGCCTGCAGCGGTGGTTGTTGAGCGAGCGCAGTATGATCCGTTTTATTAGTGCCGCGCACATAGTTGATACTGGTCGTGAAATTCAGCCGCTTGCTGAGTGCCATTCGGGTTTCCATTTCTAGACCCATCGTCTGAGCATCTATGTTGCGGGTAACCGCGAGTGTTTTGTCCATCACCTCATAGCGATTGTCGGTCAGCAGATAGTCGTCAATGCGGTTGTAAAACAAAGAGACGGACGTTGTCATGCCGGATTTTTGCAACATCCAGCCGATATCCAACTGGTCAGTCTTTTCCGTCTCTAGTAAGAAAGCGCTCATGCTATCCACGCTACGGCGTCCGCCACCCATCAACTCCCAGTAATCCGGAAAGCGTTCGCTATGGCCTGCGCCAATGTAATAGCTCATATCCTGGTGCTGAACCTGATAGCGTGTAAAACCGCTCCATAAGGTGTCATCCCGTGTGTGGTCTGCCGTCGGGTTGGGCATTGGCATCATCATTGAGCCAAGTTGCTGGCGTTTATCGGTGGCAGACCAGTCATCGATGCGCAGTCCGCTGACCCACTGGCTGCGCATCGGGCCTTGCTTACTGAGGGCATATTCCAATTCGCCGAATAACCCGGTTTGTTTAAATTCAGCGTTGTTACGCCGTGGCAAAGTTTCGACGGGCATCACTGGCTGGTTCATGCTGACGCGGATACGATGACGGTTTTGTTGATGATCAACACCATAGTTCAATGTATGCTGTCTGTTGATGGCTGAAGTGAGCATGATCTTGCCTCCCCAGGTACGGCGGTCCGGGTTAGATGAGGTCGGGGTTTTCATCATCATATTGGGGGTAAATGGTCGCAGGCTGTGGTTGTCCATGATGTGATCTATGTTGTTGTAATACACATTGGCTTCCAACGCAGTAACAAACCCTGTTAGTTCGCTCAATTCAACGTTCAGCGCAACATGATTTCTATCGAACTTGCTGCCATCCATCATGCGATCAGCGTAGGCGACCTCGCCATCACTGCGGCCAAGGCTCAGGCTATACAGGCTGTCGTCGTCCGGAGTGTAGGCAAACTCGGAGTCGAGGTTCCATTTGTCGTAGGCAGAGTGGATTGACTTACCTTCACCGTCTTCATAATCATCGGCATCGCTTTTACTCGCGGCCATTCGGGCATAGTAGTCTTGTGTGCCGCCTTTGATATCGGCATTCACCATACGCTTACCAAAACTGCCTAAGGTTGCGTTGGCAAAGCCTTGCCAGCCTGTCTCGCTCAGGCGCTCCGATTCACGCTCAAAAATCACTGTGGCAGCACTGTTTCCAGGCCCATAAAGCACCGTCTGTGGTCCTTTGATCACCGTCAGAGTATCGTAAGTTTGTGGCGTGATATAGGCCGTAGGTGGGTCCATGCGCCCGCCACAGCCGCCAAGTGTCAGGCCTCCATCGGTAATAATATTGAGGCGCGACCCGGCCATTCCGCGAAACACCGGGTCGCTGCTGGCGCCCCCTTTTTTAACCAAAGAGAACCCGGCGATGCTGGACAGCAGATCGGCACCGTCCTGTGCGGGTAAAGGTTGTCTGGGCGCCTTAGGGTCGGTTTTGATATCCAGCGGGCTGTGCATGGGGGCGATAACCACGATGCGTTCAAGGCGGTCAGTGTGTATGTCGTGTTGCGTATCCTGGCTGTGTGCAGAAAAAGCGGCGGTTACTGCAAGCCAAATTAGATTTCTGGTCATGATCCATCCCAAAGTGTTTTCACGTTTTTATTGAGAGGAATTTTACTTGTCAGACAAATGCTTGGGATGTGACAAATTGTCGCACTTGAACGGATTTAGGAGAAGAAAAGAAAAAACATTGACCTAAAACAAAAACAGCCACCGAGAAGGGGGCTGTTTGGTATAAACGACAGACAATGCTAAATTGCCATCACTTCCATTTGTTGGTCGCACCACTGCAGCGCTTCATGGTAATAGTCTGGCAGCAGGTCCGGGTCCAGGCTCAGCTGCTGCGCCAATTCATTCGCACCTTGCCAGTTTGCCTGTTCATACAACTTGATAAGCGTCAGGTAGCTGGCGAGCAAACCTTCTTGTTTTAACAAGGCATCTTTGATCTCAATGGCCAGTGGCAGCTTGTTCATGACGCTGTCCATGCTTTCATCTAAGATGGCGTCCATCAGCGACATCATGCCTGCGAGAAAGGCCATACCAGTGTCCTTGAGCTTCTTATGTTTAACAGCCAAGAGTTCGGCAAAGCGTGCGCGAGTGAGTGACAGGCGCACCAGTTCCAGCGGTTTTTCTGAGGAAACCTGTGACGCAAATAACAAAGACAAAAACTTTTTAAGTTCCTGATTACCCAACACCACCAAAGCCTGCTTAATGGTAGAGATTTCGGCGCGACGCTTAAACGCGGCTGAGTTAGAGTAACGCAGTAATTTATAGCTGAGGTTAACATCGCGCTCGAATACCTGGGTAATACGCTTTAAGTCAACGTCGACGCTTGATGTCTCGTACAGTAGCTCCGCCAGCGCCATCTCTGATGGTGGCAAGGTTTTACTCTGAACCACTTCGGGTTTAGCAAAAAAGAACCCCTGGAAGTAACTAAAACCAAGCTCAAGTGCCTGTTGGTATTGCTCATGTGTTTCGACTTTTTCTGCGACTAGTTCAATATTCTTGAACGGCGCAATGGCTTCTTTAATCTCTTTAATGGTTTCAATATCTGTGGTCAGGACGTCTATCTTGATTTGGTCGATAAACGGATAGAAGTGTCGCCACACCTTTTGATGCTGATAATCATCCAGCACTATGGTGTAGCCTTTACTCTTGAGATCCTGCACGGCGGCAAGCAAGCGCTTGCCCGGCTGTACTGTTTCAAGGATCTCAACAACCAGCTGTTCACGCCCCATCATAGTGGGGTAGCCTTTGAGTAAGGTTTCCAGCGTGAAGTTGATGTAGGCGGGTTTGTTGTCGGTTAAATCTTCCAGGCCAAAGTTAAATTGACTGCCTTCGATCAACCTTGAGGTTGCTTCAGAACCATCAATTTCCGGGAAGACATTATCTAACCCGTCACGAAATAACAGCTCGTAACCCACGAGTTCTTTGTTTTTATTTAGGATTGGCTGCCTGGCGGCATAAAAATACATGAAAGATACACCTGACTGAATACTTCTACTGCACAACAATATAAGGCAATCTCAGGCTTATTTCATTAATTAATTCAGCTTGTTTCAGCTTTTGGTATTAAGGTATGAGGGTGTTCACGCGCAATTCATGCCCAGTTCACCCCGTGTAACTTGGGTGGTGATCTATGCCATGTTATAGTGGACCTTTCGCAATGGCTTTTGTCCCAATCTCAGCTAAGAAAAAACAGCATCTGATATTGTGGAGAGGAGCCCGGACTAAAGGAGGTAATTTTGGAAACTGGCACAATGATCTCACTTGCCATGTATTTCATCGCCATGCTGGGTATCGGACTGTATGCGTATCGAAAGTCAACCAGCGACGTGTCGGGTTATATGTTAGGTGGCAGAAGTCTTCCACCTAGCGTCGCGGCCTTATCTGCGGGTGCCTCGGATATGAGTGGCTGGATCCTTATGGGTCTGCCTGGCGCCATGTTTGTCAGTGGTTTCAGCAGTACCTGGATAGCAATAGGTTTGGTAATAGGTGCTTTTTTAAACTATTTACTGGTGGCACCACGACTGCGTGTTTACACCGAACTGGCCAATGATGCGATCACTATTCCAGACTATTTTGCTAATCGCTTTGAAGACAAAGGCAATGCGCTGCGTATTGTCTCGGCGCTGGTGATCATTATTTTCTTCACCCTGTATACATCCGCAGGTGTGGTCTCTGGCGGTAAACTGTTCGAGAACTCATTTGGCATGAGTTACGAATCCGGCTTGTATATCACGACCGGTGTGGTGGTACTATACACTTTGTTCGGCGGATTCCTGGCTGTCAGCCTGACCGACTTTGTTCAGGGCTGTATCATGTTCCTGGCGTTAATTTTGGTGCCAGCCGTGACGTATTCACTTTTGGATAACCCGCTTAGCGTGACACTCAACGATATTAACCCTCAGCTGCTTACCTGGATTGGTGCTGGTGGTGCAATTGGCATCATCTCAGCCATGTCCTGGGGCTTGGGGTATTTCGGTCAGCCCCATATTATTGTACGTTTTATGTCTGTGCGCAGCGTGAAAGACATGCCTACGGCACGACGCATCGGGATGAGTTGGATGCTGGTGGCAACGATTGGTGCCATCACAACGGGTCTGTTTGGCGCTGCTTATGCGCACGAGAATGGGATTGTGGTCGAAGATCCGGAGACGATTTTCCTGATTTTATCTGAGCTGCTGTTCCACCCCTTGATTGCTGGGTTTTTGCTTGCAGCTATTCTGGCAGCCATTATGAGTACCATTTCTTCGCAGTTATTGGTGAGCTCCAGCTCCTTGACGGAAGATTTCTATAAAATCTTCCTGCGTAAAGATGCCTCAGACAAAGAACTGGTGCTGGTTGGGCGGATTAGCGTTGCGCTGGTATCGCTGTGTGCCATTTATCTTGCCTACGACAGAGACAGCACGATTTTGAGTCTGGTGAGTAATGCCTGGGCTGGATTTGGTGCCGCATTTGGTCCGCTGGTACTGCTGAGTTTGTTCTGGAAGCGGATGAACTTTGCAGGCGCTCTGTCTGGTATGATAGTGGGGGCTGCAACGGTACTATTCTGGATCTATGGCCCGGTGACGGTTAACGGCCAGCCACTTAGTGCGCTTATCTATGAAATTGTACCCGGATTTATCGCGTCATCAATTGCGATTGTAGCGGTAAGCCTGGCAACCCCTGAACCCAGCGCCGCAATCACTGATAAGTTCGAGGAAATGCAAACCGCACTATAAGTGTTGCACCCACATCAATAGCCGCGGTTTGCTGACCGCGGCTTTTTAGTGCCTGAAAGGTACGGCCTGATTGCCTTCAGGGCTGAATTGAGCTTGCATTCGGGTTTGTGATAAGGCTTGCAAATCGGCGGGAGGGCGTCCGGTTTGTCGTTTTGTTGTTTCAATTTTTCTAATTTTCCTTATCATGAACAGTATCGTGATCCGGTCAGTATTAAGCTTTTTGGCCAATGTCATGGTGTACGAGATCATCCGCAATTCAGTGAATTTAAGGCAATTTATGCTTGTTACTATATGGCAATAAGGTTAACATGTGCGTAACCTTAGTGGGTGGTCCTTTCAATTCATTAGAAG
The DNA here is from genome assembly GCF_005887115.1 of Pseudoalteromonas rubra. Lineage (GTDB taxonomy): Bacteria > Pseudomonadota > Gammaproteobacteria > Enterobacterales > Alteromonadaceae > Pseudoalteromonas > Pseudoalteromonas rubra_F. Next base: position 101,891 of record NZ_PNCJ01000034.1, read on the forward strand.
GACGGAAAATATGAAGTTTTTTATAAAGAGCTTAAATAATAAATCAAAAATGACCCAGCCAGAGAGAGTTTCTGGGCTGAGCGAAGAAAGTGCACGGCTGGTTGCTGGTGGCACTGGAGGAGGTGATGGGTCACAACCTCGAGCTCGCGGTTTCTCTCCTGAGTCTGCACAATTGTTTGTTGGTGGGTAATCGGTAAGGTTTTAGCCAAGCATGAATGAGTTTTATCAAGTTACTGGATGGATAATAATAGCATTAGAGCTGTTTGTTGTTTTGTTTTTGCTCTATAGCTTTAAACAGCATCGCTTTGATTTATTTTTCGGTGGGAAAAGTACCTTGAAAAAGCAAAGCGATCATGAGCTACATTCATGCTTTCTGGCTTCCCTGGCTGTTCTTGTTTTTTATACATCTAGTCGTAGCTTGGGTCAGTATATTCTTAGCCTGCCTTTTGAAGTGATGCAGATGCGCCAAATTTACTACTTCTCACTAGTATGCACGGGGGCTGCATTTATTACAGTATTGTACCTGTTGCATGCCATCCGGGGTTGTAGCTTTTCCGCTACTGCGCGTGTAGTCGCATACATCGCATTTGCAGTCATGTTTATGAACTTCGCTCAGTTAATCCTGCGTGGTTACTTAAATAGTGACATATTGTTTGATGCATATGGGCCATTTGTTGTAATGGGGAACGTGTGTACATTTGTTATCTTAGCCAGATTTCCATTCTATAAACTAATGGAATCAAGACTTGCCAAGGGAGAGATATAATAATGGAATTAGTCTACATCGGCAGTATGCTAATAGTCGTCGCGTTTATTTTTGTACTGGCCATGATCGTCAAAGGTTTAAGGCTCAGACCCGTTGAACAGCGATTCAAATCACTGATCATAGTCGCTAAAGACAATGATGATGAGGTGGAAGATAAATACACGGAAGCCTATGAAATCGTTATGGAGTTTGGTGACTTACTTGCAGCGGAAAAGAACCTGGAACAATATTACGGCGTTAAAGATATATATGACCGTGTTGAAGAGTTTCGGGCGGAAAACCACCAGATGACTAAGCAAGAAAAAGTCACACTTAAACTTGTTAAGTGATCATATCTGTTGCCTCTGAGCGGTTGTTTGACTATGACCGCTTAAGATATTCACCAGGCTAGTGCAGCCCTTAATTCCAACTTTATGACGTAGCGTCAGGCACTATCAACTTTTCGATCCATGCAATAAACTTCTTCGCATTCACGTCCTGGAAACGGCTTTTTCCGGGAATGTAATAGCATAACTCTGAGGTAACACTTGTATTGCTGACGGGCTTTAACTGACCTATCGCACACAGCCGACGAGTGAGCGTCTCTGAGCAAAATACCAGTGCCTGCTCTGCAACCGCCTGCTGTACACAGAATAACTCCTGATCAAATTCCCTGATATTAAAATCTACCTTTTTTAAGTCGTTCTCAGCCAGCCAGGTATCGAGTGGTGCTTTACACAGTGTCAGGCTTTTCCAGCGAGTGGTGTAGAGAACCGGATGAGTGTCAGAGTCACTGAGCGCCTGCAAACTCTGATGACCAAACAGGTTGTAATGTTCCACATTCAGCCTGTCTTGCGCCTCGACCTCTTTGATATTACCGAGCCGTATCGGGATTGTATGCGGCTGACAGTCTATCAGTTCTCCACTGGCAATTTGCACCGCGATGTCTGGATAGTGTTGATTAAACAGGTACTGTTCCGGAAGCAGTGCTAATGCTGCAAATGAAGAGGTGGTGCTGACCCGAACTACTTCATTAAGTTGTCTGATGTTCGCCAGTGCAGTTTCTATTGTTGTAAACCCTTCGGAAGTGGCCGTTGCCAGTAAGCGGCCTGCATCGGTCAGGGCTATCTTCCTGGTCTGGCGGATAAACAAGCGGACATTGAGACGGTCTTCAAGCTTACTAATATGATGAGAAATCGCGGTAGGTGTTAACGCCAACTCTTCTGCAGCGTGTTTAAAGCTACCGTGACGCGCAGCAGCTTCGAATGCTCTGAGCGCTTGTAAGGAGACATGTAAAGCCAAAATCAGCGTCCTGATTAGAAGTTTATAGATGATTTTAACTCATCCTCAGGTGTAATAGTATCGTTTGTTCAATAGCGCGCTGTGACGCACACTATATTGCGTTCAATAATCAAAAAGGTAACTCGTATGAGCACAATACTGCATATAGACTCAAGCGTCAGAGCCATCAGTAATGCAAACCCATCGCACAACTCACTGTCAAAGAGCATTGCGCACAGGTTTATTGAAAGCTGGAAAAACCAGGGTGTTATAGATGAGTATATTTATCGCGATGTTGGTATTCATCCACCGCAGTTTATTACTCAGGACTGGATTGGTGCAGTGTTTACGCCTGAGCATAAAAGGACAGACAGCCAAAAGCAGCAGCTGGCACTTTCTGATACGCTCATCGACGAATTAGCGCGAGCAGATGTTGTTGTTATTTCTACTCCCATGTACAACTATGGTATGCCAGCACAGCTCAAGGCTTGGTTTGATCAAGTTATCCGAGTCAACAAAACATTCGACTTTGATCTGAAGCGCGGAGATTTTCCGTTACACCCCCTGATGTCTGGGAAAATACTGGTTGTTATCGCCTCTTGTGGCGAATTTGGCTTTGGCAAGTCAGAAATTCGGGAAAGCAGTAATCACCTCATGCCGCATTTACGTACCCTTAGCCGTTATCTGGGTGTGGAGGCTATGTATGAGATTGTCAGTGAATATCAGGAATTTAACGATGAAAGGCACAAGACTTCACTTGCGAGGGCTTATGAAGGGGCAGAAAATTTGGCTCTGTCATTAGCGTGTGCTAGACAGCCAGCATCAACAGACTAGGCTCAGGTCGTCACTCAATGCGATCATTTAAGCTGAAAGTGGTCGCTTTGGGTTACTTTTGATTTTTTCAATAACGACTTTCAAATCCACTTTTTTAGACGAATCATACTAAGCTCGTCTTTTTTCGTCGTGTGTGGCACTGTCTTGTAAAAGTAAAGGTTTCAGGTCGCGCAGGATAATATGCCCATAGTCCTGATAACCAGCCTGTGTGCCAGGCGTAAACCACTTCATATGTGCAATAAACTCAAGTGAACTGGCAATACTGTTGATCAGGCTCTGCTCCATGTCAGTCTGGAATACCAGCGGCGGCTGCGCCGGGGCTTGGGGTTCGGAGCTCAGGACCTGTTGTTCACCAGTTAATAACCACAAGGCACTGTCTTTAGTCGCCGGGTGTAAGAAGAATTTGCTGACAACGGACAGGGTGGGTTCTCTGACATCTTTTTCATACTTTCGGTACGAAGCAGTAGGGATATCCAGGATCTCTGAAAAGCCAACCTGAGAATACCCCAAGTTGATACGTAACTGTTTTAATCTTGTAGCAAAAGTATTTGACATATGACCCAATCCGGTTAATTATTTATCCACCTGACCCGTTCAGACTACATGACTCTCAGTCAAATGTCTAACCGGGACGAAAAATAAGCACTTGAACGACAACAAAATCAGCTAAGTGTGAAACTCAAGACCTGTGTTAAGGGGCTTACTCGCCAAAGGCTGAAATTCTATGTCTGGGTGTGTAATACACTGTGATTGATAATAAGCGGATATGTTATGACTACTGTTAGAAGAAATGAATCTGTGCGCAAAGCACACACAATAGCAGCCAGAAAGCAAATTCAAACTGCGATCCGTCGCCTGCGCAGAGAAATGAACTTAACTCAGGCAGAGCTAGGTAAGAAGCTTGTTACACCTGTTGATCAGGCCACCATCTCCAACTGGGAATGTGGTAAATCTGATCTGTCAGCTTGTCAATTATTAGATATTATGATGATTTTTGGCCAGCCAAACTTTATGAGTTTGCTGGAGCAAGGGGCACAAAGCGATTTAGTCGACGAAAAGCAGTCGGCCTAACGTACTCAACCTCTGATAGCGTTTCTGTCAGTCAGGTCCCCCAACTAACATATCGTGTTGTCGGGCACGCTCGTGCCCTGTTTTTACTTTTTATTCGTCTAATCTCCATTCCTGTACTAGCTTTCCTGTGGGAGCAAGGATCCTTTAGCCGTCGCTGGCTGTATTCGATAGCCTGTTAAGCCCTGTTTCTCTGGGCAAACTTAAAGGCTTTCCTGCTTGCAGTCCCATCCTGTCACGTGCCTGTCACTATTGAGAGTTGTTAGCGACCTGGGCGCAATCAAGCAAGTACAAGGAGCTTTTTATGTCGTCACCTAAATCACAGTTGGGATTTGATCAGAACCAACGTAAAATTATAATCGGAGAGCAACAAGACTCAGAACTGGGCCCGTTATGCCATCTGCCCGGCAGCTGGCAAAATATCGGTGACCTGCAGGGGCATGGCTGGAATATGATTGCCTTGCCTTTTGCAGCGGGAGACCTGGATTATCGCTTGTTGATGAACCAGTATGATGAAACACTGACTTTCAATCTGGTTGATAAAGGCGTACCAAACAGAGGAATACCTGACGACCAATCGGTTGCTACACTCGATTATACCCAAATCATCAACCAGATTGCGGCGGATGATTTTCCTCACTCAGGCCTGGCAGGCAAGCCCGGACTGGCTATCCACCACGAGCCGGGGTTATGGCTGCATATGCGGGATCAATTGACCGATGAGCTGGATATTGCCCGTTTGTCTAGTATTCCTCATGGCGATGCGGTGATCGCATTGGGTAAGAGTGCACAATCTCGTTCAGGGTTCGAAATACCGGCACTGAACGGGCTACCCGTCGGTGTAGCGGGGGATATTGATACAAGCCCTTATCTGGCCCCTTATAAACACTTCAGGGATCATCCGTTTGAGGGGGTATTTGACCCAACTCAGGCAAATGCACTGTTGCAAAAGGCAATCGCGCCTTTGCTCAGAGATGGCAAAGTACGTAATACGACCAAGCTGGAAGTACGTTCAACCGCGGCTTCGGGATCTGTAAACAATATTCCATTCGTTACTCGTCAGGCAAATGCAGCAGAGATGCATTCTACATTCTGGATTTATGAACTGACAGAGACCGACTCAAATGGTAATCCCAAGCTTTGGTTGCAATATTCCCAGACAGTGATCCTGGATTTCTTTAATCGTAAAGACAGACCGGGAGAGCTAATCCGTTGGCCTCATATCAGCATTAATACACTGGAAAAGGTACCCACTTAATTTACTGCTCCAGCCTCAGACTGGCCTTACCGTAAAGCCAGTTATAAGCCTCAGTGCCATGCGCTCGCTCTCGATGTGATGAAATGGCACTTTATATTTTGCCTTGCGTTTTCTCTAATAAAGGAACACACTGTGTAAAAATAATTAACAATAAAGCCACAAGCCAAAGGCTCGAAACGGGTTTTCGCTTTGATGTGGATAAATTAAGATGTTTACACTGGTCATATTGTCTTTGGGTTGCCTGCACGGCTTGTATCTCAGTTATGAGCTCATCCGCAAAAATACAGCGAATGATGCTAACAGAATGCTTGCCTTGTGTATCCAGTGCTTTGTTGCGCTGCTGTTCTTTATTTTGCTCGATGAAAGTGGCGCATTTTATTACGTCCCCTATTTGATAGGCTTTCAGGAGCCCGTTACTTTTTTATTGGCGCCTTGCTTCTACTACTATGTACGCAGATTAACTTCGCCAGCTTACCTTCCTTTTGTACGCACGCATCTGTTGCCATTTTTCATCGCCGTGTTGTGTGCCACACCTTTTTATTTACTTGACGCTCAGAGTAAATGGCAGTTTTTGTATGGTGATATGTATGCGCCGGATTTACCCGTTTGGTATCTGTCCTGGTATGAAAACGGGTTTATTTTTGGGGCTATGATCCAGGTCGCAATTTATCTGGTTTTATCGTGGCGTAGACTTAGCACCTATCAGATAGTCTCAGAAAATAACTTTTCGTCACTTGAGCTGATTAACCTGAACTGGCTGAAGCGATTATTGCTCATGCTAGGCTCGCTGTATGGTTTGTGGTTTCTCGATGAGGCCATCGAGGTGAATGCCATGGCCTGCATTGATCATGGTTCCGGGATAGGTTGTCACTACGACTGGCTAATCGGAGAGCGGGTATTCTTCTTCTCCGAGTTGGGTGTTGTGATAGTGTTCTACCTGATGAGTTATTATGGTTTGCGTCAACCAGAAATATTTACCCAGAGTAATCAGTATCTTGAGCTGGAAAAATCCGAAACAAACAAATACGTTAATTCGGCACTTTCTGAAACGCTGGCTGCTGAGCTTTGCAGGCTGATTGAACACCAGGTTCAGGATGAAAAGCTCTTTTTAAACCCGGATCTGACACTGCATGACTTGGCCTGTGCGAGCGGACACTCACGGCACCATGTTTCACAGGCGATCAACCAAAGTAAAAATATCAGTTTTTTCGATTTTATTAATCAGCTGAGAGTGACACATGCTCAGGCGCAGTTGCTTGCGCACCCGAACAGGAGTGTTCTGGATGTGTCACTGGACAGCGGCTTTAATTCGCGCTCTGCGTTTTACGGGGCGTTCAAACGATATACCGGGGTAACGCCGGGGGAATACCGAAAACAGCACAAACAGCTCGCAGAAAAGTTGTCCTGATCTGTCGAGCAGGACGACTTAGGTCAGTTGTCGCGACAGGATGTCATTGTTATTTCAATGGAGAAAACAACAATGACAAGACAAGTACCCATTCAGCTGGGGCTGTTTCACCAGTCGCTATATCGGCACCTGAGGTTCGTTCAGTATACACCCTCCCATGTTCACTATCGTCAGCACAGCTCTTTCATTAGACATGTTTATCATGAATCTGAGGTAGAGGTGCATGTCCAGTCAATGCGCCACGGGGGGTTAATATGACTTTACCCAATTTACTTCGTGTAGCCACTTTATATGGTGCGTTGAATACAGCTATGGTCTGCGCCAGTTCACCGGACACGGACCTGGAGCGTATAACAGTTAGTGGCAGTCAGTACACGCTTGCTGCTGAGCAAAAGGTACACTTTCTGTCGAAAGAACACATAGAAGTCATGCCCCATATTGCCGACGATATTTTTCGTCTCATGCCAAGTTTACCGGGTGTGGCAGCCGGAGATTATTCTGCTAATTTCTTTGTTCGTGGTGGTCACTCGGATGAAGTACTTGTCTTACTGGATGGGCAGCAGCTTTACCGGCCATTTCATATGAAGAGCTTCAACAGTGCCTTCAGCATAGTAGACACTGAGAACGTAGGGGCGTTAGAGTTTTCCAGTGGTGGGTTTACAGCGCGCTATGGCAACAAAATGAGCGGCGTTATGGCCATTGATAGCATTTATGATATATCCGAACAAAAAAGTAGTTTGGGGGCTAGCTTCATCAATGCCAGAGCCGGTTCACAAGGCACATTTTCAAACGAACGTGGCACCTGGATGGTGTCGGCTCGGCGCGGCTATCTGGACTTGGTGCTTAAAGCGGTTGAAGATGAGTCAAATAAGTTCGAGCCCATCTATGCCGATCTATTTGTGAAAGTGCGCTACGACCTGTCGGATATGCATGCTCTGTCGGGACATTTCCTGTATGCCTGGGACGATGAAATACTCGATGATACCTTTAAAGAATGGGATGGGGTAACAGAGTATCAGGTTAAGGAAAAGGTGAGTGGTCAGTACAGTAGCGTTTATTTTTGGACAGTACTGAATTCAGACTGGCACGCAGACTTGAGTAGCCAGACCTTATTGTCAGTCGCCAAAGTAGAGGAGGACCGGCGTGGTGGCCAGTATGATCCGACGGAAATATGGCTTATGCTGGATGATAAAAAGTTCTTTTACGCCTATTCCCTGAAGCAGGACTGGCAGTGGCACCTTAGTGAAGATCATTACATAGAGTCGGGTTTTGAGGCGAAATATCTGGATGCACAATATGACTACTGGATGGAAGCCTGGTATCGGCTTAATTATGATGGTGAAGACTACCGCTATCGTAAGACCCGGTTAACGGCATCCGGTAATGTGTTTGGTGCCTATGTCAGCGACCGTTGGCGGCTCTCTGACGCCTGGGTAGCTGAGCTGGGTTTGCGCTGGGATCAGCAAGGTTACTATGGATTCACCAAAGCGCAATGGAGTCCCAGAATTGCGCTTTTGTACCAATTTACAGAAGGTCATCAGGTCTCTTTAAGTGCCGGTGATTACTATCAGCCTGAGGATATTCTTGACCTGCAGGTTGCTGACGGTATCACACAATTTCACGGTGTTGAAAAAGCCCGGCATATGATTTTGTCCTATCAAGGGGCGCTAGGTCCGAGGTTTCAGTGGCGCGCCGAGGCGTATCTGAAAAAACTCTCTGATCTTCGGCCATGGTACGAAAATGCCTTTGATATTTATGAGTTTTTACCTGAAGGACAGGCAGACAGATATCAGGTCGCGCCTCAGTCTGCCAGAGTAAAAGGCGTAGAACTGAGTTTTCAGCACAGTATCTCGCCCAAATGGCAGTGGCAGGCAAGTTACAGCTGGTCCAATGCGCAGGATAAGGTAAACGGGCGCTGGTATCCTCGCAGCTGGGACCAGAGGCACTCAGTGAAGCTGGCAAGTAATTATGAGTTCGATAATGGTTGGCAGCTTAGCGGGTTGCTGTATTTTCACTCTGGGTGGCCAATCACGGGAGAGTCAGGGTCTTTGTTGCAAACTTCAGGGGGACAAGTTGAAGTTCAGCGAAATCTGAATGAGCGAAATCAGCTCAAACTGGGAAACTATAAGCGAGCAGATGTCCGGATCCACAAAATCTATCCATTATCAAACAGTGAGTTAACCGTATTTTTTGAAGTGTCCAATGTCCTGAATTTTGACAATGAATGTTGTATCGAGCGTACAAGCTATAACGTCAATGAACAGGGAAAGCTGCTTAAAAAAGAAGAGCGAGGTCACTGGTTACCCATCATTCCATCATTTGGTATCAAGTGGGAGTTCTAAAGTCAGAAATACATAGCCCGGTTACTGTACCGGGCTATGAGGTGAAAGCTTATCAATCCTGGACAGAGCGAAGCAGGGCGTTAATGCCTACTTTCTCACGGGTTTGCTGGTCAACTTTCTTAACTATAATGGCGGCATACAGGCTATGCGTGCCATCTTTGCTCGGTAGTGAGCCCGGCACCACTACCGCACCTGCTGGTACGCGGCCGTAATGGATCTCACCGGTTTCACGGTCGTAAATACGGGTGCTTTGTGAAATATACACACCCATAGAAATCACAGCACCTTCTTCAACAATCACACCCTCAACAATCTCAGAGCGAGCGCCGATGAAGCAATTGTCTTCAATGATGGTCGGGTTGGCCTGCAGAGGCTCTAATACACCGCCAATGCCCACACCGCCTGACAGGTGCACGTTCTTACCAATTTGTGCGCAAGACCCTACGGTAGCCCAGGTATCGACCATAGTCCCTTCGTCTACGTATGCGCCAATATTGACATAAGACGGCATCAGAACCACGTTTTTTCCAACAAAGCTGCCCTGCCGTGCAACGGCGTTAGGCACGACACGCATACCACCTTGCTGAAATTGCTCAGGCGTGTAGTCGCTGAATTTAAGCGGCACTTTATCGTAAAACTGGTTAACGCCATCATGCAGAGGTTGGTTGTCACGGATACGAAATGACAGCAGAACCGCCTTTTTTAGCCACTGGTGTACAACCCACTCGCCGCTGATCTTTTCCGCAACGCGAGCTGCGCCAGAGTCCAGCATGGCCAGCGCGTCAATAATGGCATTTTTAACCTCAGGAGACACATCACTTGGTGTGATGGTATCGCGTTGTTCCCAAGCTTGTTCAATAATGGTTTTTAAATCCGACATAGTGTCCTCATTTATTCAGATTCTGCATTGAGTTTTTTCATCAGTGAACGATGTAATGATGCTTTGGCATCTTCACTGAGACGTTGATAATCTTTGTCCGAGACCACAAAGAAATCCTCTGCGCGTTCGCCCACAGTGGTAATGCGTGCGGCGTGAATGTGCAGTGAATGAAGCTGAAATACCTCGGCTATTTTAGTCAACAGGCCGGGAATATCTACTGCCTGTATCTCTATCAGGTTGCGGTCGCTGCGTGCGTGAGGGCGTACCACCACCTTAGGTTTGATGTTGAAGTCTTTAAAGCGGTGAGAGCGATTTTTCTTAAGCCGAATTTTCTTTTTCGGATCGGTCAGGATCACTTCTAAGCTGCGGCGCAGGGTTTTAGCTCGTCCACCGCTGATAGGTCGACCATCAACCTCCAGAATGACAAAGCTAAAGACCACATAGCCATCTTTGGTCGTCAGGACCTGCGCATGCTGGATCTGGGCTTTTTTGGAGCCAATCACGGCCACCAGTTTGGCAAACAAACTCGCTTCGTATGGCGCATAGACAAATACCTGAGTGCCGCCATGCATAGGTTGTTCTGAGACCACCACACAAGGCTGGCTCAAATCATCACGACCAAGCAGGTATTCGGTATGCCAGGAAATTTGTTGTTCGCTAAACGCGGTGAAATAGTTGGCTTTAAAGCGCGCCCAGATCATATCAATCAGATCTTCGCGGTATTCTTTGTTGATAAGCCGTTGCTTGGCCTGTTGTTTTTTATCACGAATTTGGTCTCGCATATCCATGGGATTTTCAAGCCCCAGTCGCAGTGCGCGCTGCGTATGTAAATAAAGCTCTCGTAACAGGGTGTTTTTCCAGTCATTCCAGAGATTGTCATTGGTGGCACGAATATCTGCCACAGTGAGACAATAGAGGTAATCGAGTTGGCGTTCGTTTTTTATACGAGAGGCAAATTCGTTAATCACATCCGGGTCATTAATGTCTTTACGCTGCGCCGTGACTGACATTAGCAGGTGATTTTCAACCAGCCAGGCAACCAATTTGCTATCGGACGAAGAAAAACCATGCATACGCGCAAAGGCTGAGGCATCCACAGCCCCCAGCTCTGAGTGATCTCCACCTCGGCCCTTGGCAATGTCATGGAAAATTCCTGCCAAATACAATAATTCGGGTTTATCCATGCGGGTGACAATTTCAGAGCACAGTGGGAATTCACCCTGATGTTCGTGGCTGAAGTAGCGATAAATATTATTGATCAATTTATGGGTGTGCTCATCCACGGTATAGGCGTGGAATAAGTCGAATTGCATCTGACCAAAGATATTGCGCCATTGTGGCAAATAGGCGGCAATGATCCCGTGCTTGTGCATTAAGGTAAATGCGCGACCCATACCGTTGGGGTGCTTAAGCAGGCGCATAAATGCGTCGCGACAAGCAGCATAATCCTGCAAGTCACCCAGCAGGCGTCGCCTTACCTGACGAACGGTACGGATGGTGCTGGGGTCGATGTCGGTTATCTCGGGATGATCGGCAATGTGCTCAAACAATAAGATCAGATTTTCCCGACGAAAGAACACCGAGGGGTTCTTGACCCGAATTTTTTTGCCAACACGTTCAAAGTGGTTGTCGAGTGGTACCACAGTTTGCTCGCTTTGATCCGGTAAAATGCTTTGCTCAAAATACGACAGCAGCATTTGATTCATCTCCCGCACCCGGCTCATGATCCGGAACAGGCGTTTCATCATACGCTCAACGGACGCTTTACCTTCTGAGCCAAACCCTAATAACTCGGCCGCATGAGGCTGATAGTCAAAGAGCAGGCGGTTTTCGCTACGCCCGGCAGCCAGATGCAATGCAAAACGGATATTCCAGAGGTTTTCGAGGCACTCCAGCAATTCCTGATATTCTTCGTGAGTCAGGTAGCCGTGGCTTATCAGCTCCTCCAGCGTTTCGGCATGAAAGTGCTTTTTAGCCACCCAGAAGATGGTCTGAAGGTCGCGCAGGCCGCCGGGGTTCTCTTTGATATTTGGTTCCAGGTTATAAGCGGTACCGTGGCACTTTTTGCGTCGCAGGCGCTGCTCTTTGACCTTGGCTATGAAGAACTCATCGGATTGCCAGATGGGCGTTTCCACAATATGGCTTTTCAGCCGCTCGAACTCGACGTGATTACCACAAATCAAGCGGCTCTCCAGTAAGCTGGTGGTAAAGTGGACGTCTTCACGTTTTTGCTCCAGCACCTGCTCGTGGGTTCTCACACTGTGGCCAATATCCAGGTTCAGATCCCACAGCAAAGTCATAAAAGACTCTAATGATTCTGTCAGTTCAGGCCCAGGCTCCACTTTGCAGAGCAGTAAAAAATCGATGTCTGAATATGGGTGTAACTCGCCGCGCCCGTATCCACCCACGCCAATGAGTGCGAGGTCGGGAAATTGGGCCAATCCGGTGTCGGAATAGAGCTTGATCAACAGCCTGTCAATAAATTCAGCTCGGGCATTGATCAGCTGCCGGACAGGTTGTTTAGAAAACTGATTGTTTAGCCATTTATAAAAATAGGCCTGGCAGTTTTTGTAGTCATTCAAGGTTTGCGCTTCGTCGAGAAGCGTTTTTACTTTGTTTGGTAGTGCCACCTGGGCTCCCTATGTTGCGCGCAAAACTCACAGCTCAGTTTTACACTAAGTGGCAAAAAAATGCGAGGAAGTGATAGAGGAAGGGCGCTTAAGTGGATGAAAAGGCAGCATACAGACCAGCAAAGCAAAACGCCACCGGCTGGTGGCGTTTTTGAGTTCATACCAATTTGCTTGATTAAGTGTTCTATTTTGAGGCGAGAAAATATAGTCGATAACTAGGCAAAAATTTTGCTATTTAGTTGTTCTAAATGAGAAATTTTTAACACCGTTACCGTTATATTTGCTCCGTCAAATTGAACAGGTATTAAGTGAAATTGGTATCAGCTTATGCTTTGTGCTCAATCACTCTTTCAATGCTGTCGTCGCTGCGCAGTGTCAGGATTTCTACCCCATTTTCAGTTACCAACAGTGTGTGTTCCCACTGGGCAGACAGGCTACGGTCCTTAGTGACCACGGTCCAGTCGTCTTTAAGCAATTTACAGTGGCGTTTACCGGCATTGACCATAGGCTCAATGGTCAGGCACATACCCGCTTGCAGGGCTTCACCGGTTCCTGGTTTACCGTAGTGAACGATTTGCGGCTCTTCGTGGAACTCAGCACCAATACCGTGGCCGCAATATTCGCGTACGATAGAGTAGTTAAAGCCCTCGGCATATTTTTGGATAGCAGCGCCGATGTCACCAATGCGTACGCCAGGTTTTACCATGCGAATACCGATATACAGGGCTTCCTGAGTGACTTCACTCAAACGTTTGCCCTGAATACTTGGCGTACCCACAAAGAACATCTTTGAGGTATCGCCATGGTAGCCGTCTTTGATGACTGTCACATCGATGTTGATGATGTCACCCTCTTTGAGTGGCTTGTCGTTAGGAATACCGTGACAAATGACGTGATTTACAGAGGTACAAATAGACTTAGGGAAACCGTGGTAGTTAAGTGGTGCCGGCACTGCCTGCTGCACATCCACAATATAATTATGACAAATGGTATTCAGCTCATCGGTCGTCACCCCTGGTTTGACATAAGGTTCAATCATTTCTAATACTTCAGCGGCTAACTTACCGGCAACACGCATTTTTTCGATTTCTTCAGGGGTTTTGATCACTGCACTCATTGAGACTCCAAGTCATAGTTTCGACGCAACAACGTCAGGCTAGTTTATGAACGATTTTTAGCCCAAACGTTGAGTTAATTTCTTTTATATGGTATAAAGCGCGCCGTCTTTTTACAAATAAATCTTTCAGGGCGATTTGGCTCTAGGGTTGTTTGTAACGAAGACAACACGAAATTTAATTTTAACACACACACATATCGACACATACACTTGGGTGCAAGCTCGGGACAAATTATCGGGTAACCGAATTTTCGAACTTGTTGGTGTTATGGGATATGTGGAGGCCTAACCCTAACTAAATTAGAGGAAAATACAAATGGCAAACGTTTCAATGCGCGATATGCTTCAAGCTGGTGTTCACTTCGGTCACCAGGCTCGTTACTGGAACCCTAAGATGAAGCCTTTCATCTTCGGCGCTCGTAACCGTGTACATATCATCAACCTGGAAAAGACAGTTCCTATGTTCAACGATGCACTTAAGTTCCTTTCGAACGTTGCATCTAACAAAGGTAAAATCCTTTTCGTAGGTACTAAGCGCGCTGCAAGCGAAGCAGTTAAAGAAGCAGCTATTCAAAGCGAGCAGTTCTACGTAAATCACCGTTGGTTAGGTGGTATGTTGACTAACTGGAAAACAGTTCGTCAATCAATCAAGCGTCTTAAAGACCTTGAAACTCAAAGCCAAGACGGTACTTTCGAGAAGCTGACTAAAAAAGAAGCTTTGATGAAAACTCGCGAAATGGAAAAGCTTGAGAAAAGCCTTGGTGGTATCAAAGATATGGGCGGTCTTCCAGACGCTATCTTCATCATCGATGCTGACCACGAGCACATCGCTATCCGTGAAGCAAACAACCTGGGCATTCCAGTAGTATCTGTTGTTGATACTAACTCTAACCCAGATGGCGTTGACTTCATCATCCCAGGTAACGATGACGCGATCCGCGCTATCCAGCTTTACACTGGTGCTGTTGCGACTGCTATCACTGAAGGTCGTGAAAGCAACATCGTTGCTCAAGCTGAAAGCGACGACTTCGTAGAAGCTGAGTAATAGATTACAAACCGTGCCACTGGCAACACAGGTGTGCGGGTGGCCGGTTGTAACGCACTAAGCTGTCATCAAGTCTTCATCTTATTTTTCCGAAGACTTGATATTCTTTACAAGCGGTAATTCGCTTATCAAAAAACCGAATTCAGAATTGAGGATATTCTAATGGCTGTAACTGCTGCCCTAGTTAAAGAACTTCGCGAGCGTACTGGCGCTGGCATGATGGATTGTAAAAAAGCACTGACTGAAACTAACGGTGACATCGATCTGGCGATCGAGAACATGCGTAAGAGCGGTGCTGCTAAAGCGGCTAAAAAAGCTGGTAACATTGCTGCTGAAGGTACAATCCTTATCAAGCAAGGTGAAGGTTTCGCTGCACTTCTAGAAGTTAACTGTCAAACTGACTTCGTTGCTAAAGACGAAAACTTCCTGGGTTTCGCTAACACTGTTCTTGACGCTGCTGCTGAAGCTAAGACAGACATCGAAACTTTGAAAGCTCAGTTCGAAGAAACGCGTGTTGCACTGGTTGCTAAAATCGGTGAAAACATCAACGTTCGTCGCGTTGAGTACATCGACGGCGAAAACATCTCTGCATACCGTCACGGCGACCGTATCGGTGTTGTTGTAACTGGTGACGCTGACGAAGAGACTCTGAAGCACGTTGCAATGCACGTTGCTGCTTCTAAGCCTGACTACCTAAACCCAGAAGACGTACCTGCTGAGGTTGTAGAGAAAGAAAAAGCGGTTCAGGTTGAAATCGCTATGAACGAAGGCAAGCCTGCTGAAATCGCTGAGAAAATGGTTGTTGGCCGCATGAAGAAGTTCACTGGTGAGATCTCTCTTACTGGTCAGGCGTTCATCATGGAGCCTAAGAAGTCTGTTGGCGAGTACCTGAAAGAGAAAGGTGCTTCTGTTTCTTCATTCATTCGCCTTGAAGTAGGTGAAGGTATCGAGAAGAAAGAAGAAGACTTCGCTGCTGAAGTTGCTGCTCAAATCGCAGCTGCGAAAGGCGAATAATCACGCTTAGGTGATTAAGTGATGCAAAAGCCTCCTCGAGACGAGATTTGCTTTTGCGTCACTGCACAAAATTCTCTAAAATAACCGCGCATTTATGTGTAGCATAAGCGCGGTTATTTTGTATCTCACTTTTAATTTGGCCCGGAAATTATGACTATCAATCGAAAACCTGTTTTTAGACGCGTTCTTCTTAAACTTAGCGGCGAAGCTTTGATGGGAGATGAAGGCTTTGGAATCGATCCTAAAGTACTGGATCGTATGGCCCAAGAAATAAAAGAACTTGTAGAACTCGACGTAGAAGTGGGTTTGGTTATCGGCGGCGGTAACTTCTTACGTGGCGGCTCTTTGGCCGAAGCGGGTATGAACCGCGTAGTGGGTGACCACATGGGTATGCTGGCAACGGTTATGAATGGTCTGGCAATGCGTGATGCGTTGCATCGAGCGTTTGTGAATGCTCGCCTGATGTCTGCTATTCCACTCAATGGTGTATGTGATGCGTACAACTGGGCAGAAGCAATCAGCTTGCTGAAATCAGGTCGCGTCGTGATCTTCTCAGCGGGTACTGGTAATCCGTTCTTCACCACAGATTCAGCAGCCTGTCTGCGCGGTATTGAAATTGAAGCGGATACAGTGATCAAGGCCACTAAAGTAGATGGTGTATTCAGTGATGACCCGGTGAAAAACCCGGATGCAGAACTGCATCGTCACCTGACTTACAATGAAGTGATTGAAAGAGAATTAAAGGTTATGGACCTGGCGGCATTTACCCTGGCTCGTGACCACAACATGCCTTTAAGCGTATTCAACATGAACAAACCAGGCGCGCTAAAGCGTGTTATCATGGGTGAAGAAGAAGGCACTTTAATCAGTACACAACCAGCTGCGGAGTAAGTGCTTAGGTAAAAAGCCTAACCAAAACAGTAATTAAACTCGCCAGCTGAGTCCGATTAATACAGTAAAGAATAGGATAGCACTGTGATTGATGATATTAAAAAAGATGCGCAAGAGCGTATGACAAAAAGTGTAGCTGCGTTGGCAAGCCAGCTGTCAAAAATCCGTACTGGCCGTGCGCACCCGGCATTACTTGATGGTATTTCAGTATCTTACTACGGTGCTGACACGCCACTGAATCAGGTTGCAAACGTGACGGTAGAAGACTCTCGTACTCTGGCTATCAGCGTATTCGACAAGTCTCTGGCACAAGCAGTAGAAAAAGCCATCATGGCGTCTGATTTAGGCCTGAACCCGATGTCTGCAGGCACCGTTATTCGTGTTCCACTCCCTCCATTGACTGAAGAGCGTCGTAAGGATCTTATCAAGATCGTACGTGGCGAAGTTGAAGGTGGTCGTGTTGCGGTACGTAATATCCGCCGTGATGCAAATGGTGACGTCAAGTCTCTACTTAAAGACAAAGAGATTTCTGAGGACGAAGCACGTCAGGCAGAAGACGAGATCCAGAAGCTAACTGATAAGTTTATCAAAGAGATGGACACCCAGCTGAGCGCGAAAGAAGCAGAGCTGATGGAAATCTAAGCAACCACAAATTTATTAGGTTTGCAGCGCCGTCTAAGGTATACTAGACGGCGTTTTTTTTTACTTAAATAGGCATTATGATTTTAACCGCTGACGCAATTTCACAGCAATCTCTGCCCAAACATGTTGCCATCATTATGGATGGAAATGGACGCTGGGCTCAGGCGCGCAAACGTCCCCGTGCATTTGGCCACAAAAAAGGGGTCGATTCAGTTCGCAGTGCTGTGCAGTTTTGCTCTAAGCTAGGGATAGAGTCATTGACGTTGTTCGCCTTTAGTAGCGAAAACTGGCGTCGTCCTGAAGACGAAGTCAGTACTTTGATGGAATTATTCCTGTTTGTTTTGAGTAAAGAAGTTAAAAAGCTCCACAAGAATAATGTGAAGCTATCTATCATTGGTGATATTTCGCGTTTTCCTGCCGGGTTACAAGAAAAAGTCGCTGATGCAGAACAGTTAACTGAAAGTAATACGGGTTTGAAGCTGAATATTGCAGCAAACTATGGTGGCCGCTGGGACATCGTGCAAGCGAGCCAATCTCTTGCGCAGCAGGTTGCTAATGGTGAGATTCAGCCAACCGATATCACGGAAGAGGCGCTATCATCACAGCTAACCATGGCGGATCAAAGTCCACTCGATCTACTGATCAGAACAGGTGGGGATTATCGCATCAGTAATTTCTTACTGTGGCAAGCTGCGTATGCTGAACTCTATTTTACCGAAACGCTATGGCCAGATTTTAATGAAGAAGCGTTTTCTGAGGCGCTTGCCTGCTACGTTTCCAGAGAGCGACGTTTCGGTTGTACCGGCGAACAAATAAAACAATTACTCGCCGAGCGCAAAACAACAAGTTGAAGGTATAAAATTTGTTAAAACAACGTGTTATGACGTCGGTGGTGCTGGCGCCACTGGCCTTACTATTGGTGTTTTTCACACCACTAAATCTATTTAGCGTGATTGCCGGCGCCATTATTTTAATGGGTGCCTGGGAATGGGCGGCGTTTATTGGCCTGACAAACCGGCTCCACAAAGGCATTTATGTTCTTATAATGGCGGCGGTATTGGGCGGGCTTCATGTACACTGGCCTATTACTGAATTGTGGCAGCAAGGGCGTTTGGTTGCAGATGCAAACTATGTCTTTACGCTTGCGGCAGCCTGGTGGTTGGTCGCAACGGTCCTTGTGATGAACTACCCGCGTATGGCTAAAGCGTGGAACGAAGGCATGATCATGCGCACCATAGCCGGTTTTCTAACGCTTATCCCGCTGTGGCTGGCACTCAATGTACTGCGTAGCGCTGAATACCATCAGGCTGAGCAGTATGGCTCTGTACTGATTATGGTGGTGCTGGGCATTGTCTGGAGTGCAGATATAGGTGCTTATTTCGCAGGTAAGAATTTCGGTAAGCATAAGTTGATGCCCAACGTCAGTCCTAACAAAACCATTGAGGGGTTAGTTGGAGGCCTGCTGACCGCTGTCGTTTTTGTCATTATCTTTTGCTATTGCAGTGATGTGGCGAGTCATCAATGGTTGTTATATGCGGGTCTGACTGTGGTCATTGCACTGTTCTCGGCCATTGGCGATCTACTCGAAAGCATGTTTAAACGTGAAGCTGGCTTAAAGGACTCAGGTAAATGCTTGCCTGGTCATGGTGGTATTTTGGACCGCATAGACAGCCTCACCGCTGCTGCGCCGATTTTCGCTTTGTTGTATGCCTGGACGGTGACACTATGAGTGACAAACAAAACCTGGTTATCTTGGGGTCTACTGGTTCAATTGGTACATCCACGCTTGATGTCGTAGGCAGAAACAGCACGCGGTATCAGGTTTTTGCGCTGGTAGCTGGCAGTAATGCATCGCTGGTTATTGAGCAGGCCCTTGAGCATCAACCTCGTTACGTCGTCATGCGCACTGAAGAGACAGCCAGGCAGGTAAGCGAAGTATTGCGTGGTCTGCCGACAGAAGTCCTCAGTGGCACTCAGGCAATGTGTGATATGGCTGCCCACCCTGACGTCGATATTGTCATGTCGGCTATCGTCGGTGCTGCAGGTTTGCTGCCTACGCTGGCGGCGGTTGAACAGGGCAAGAAAGTCCTGCTGGCCAACAAAGAATCTTTAGTGATGTCTGGTCAGTTGTTTATGGATAAAGTGAAACGCCATGGGGCGACTTTGCTACCCATAGACAGCGAGCATAATGCTATTTTTCAGTGCCTGCCAACGGCTGTTCAAAATGGCCAGAGCAATCAGCTAGACACTCAGGGGATCAAAAAAATTCTCCTTACCGGCTCTGGAGGTCCTTTCCTGAATCGTGCAATTGAGACGTTGCCTGATGTCACCGTTGCTGAAGCGGTTGCACATCCAAACTGGTCAATGGGGCAGAAAATTTCTGTTGATTCCGCGACCATGATGAATAAAGGCCTTGAGTTTGTTGAAGCAAAGTGGCTTTTTCACTGTCAGGCGGACGACATAGAAGTAGTGATCCATCCGCAAAGCATGATCCACTCTATGGTGCAGTATGTAGACGGCTCTGTTATAGCACAGATGGGACAACCTGATATGCGCACGCCAATAGCCTATGGGCTGGCGTATCCAGAGCGAATCGAAGCCGGTGTAAAACCACTGGATTTTTCAGATATTGTTGACTTCACCTTCACTAAGCCCGATTTCAATCGCTATCCCAACTTAAAGTTGGCAATCGATGCATGTCGCAGCGGTCAGGCAGCAACAACAACACTGAATGCGGCGAACGAAATAGCGGTCGCTGCCTTTTTGAATGAACAAATTGGATTTTGCGATATTTATCGCATCAATGCCGAAGTGCTTGAACGCTGCCATCAGGAACCATTACACTCTGTGGACGCAATTATGGCACAGGATGCACAGGCGCGCAGACTGGCCAGGGAACTGATCATTAAGTAGGAGTTGTTATGTTGGAGTTTTTCTGGAACCTGGGTTCTTTCATCGTCGCACTGGGGATCTTAGTGGCTGTACATGAATATGGCCATTTTTGGGTTGCCAGAAAAGCTGGCGTCAAGGTACTTCGCTTTTCTATCGGATTCGGTAAACCCTTGGTACGTTGGTACGACAAGCTCGGTACTGAATATGTGATAGCTGCTATCCCCTTGGGTGGATACGTTCGCATGTTAGATGAACGAGTGGATGAAGTCGAAGCATCAGAACAACACTTGTCTTTTAACAACAAACCCGTTCTTTCCAGAATTGCGATTTCAGCTGCAGGTCCACTTGCAAACTTTATCTTTGCCATTTTCGCACTGGCTCTGATGTATATGATCGGGGTGCAAAATGCCAAACCTGTTGTCGGTGCCGCGACTGAAAATAGCATTGCTGAGCTGGCGCAAGTGCAACCTGGGGATCGCATCATTAGTGTTGATGAGCAGCTGGTTCAGTCGTGGCAGGAAGTGACGTTTGCACTGATGAGTGGTTTAGGTGAATCAGAGATGATACTCAAAGTGCAGGACAGCAAGGGACAACTTGCACTGCGTCAACTCGATACCCGCGAGTGGCGACTGGACGAGCAGGATGTACCTCCACTGACATCTATTGGGATCCAACCTTACCGACCAGAACTGAAGCTGGAAATCGCTCAGGTTGCCAAAGGCTCAGCTGCAGAGGCTGGTGGGTTGCAAGTCGGCGATAAACTGCTGCGTTACAATAATGAATCTCTCGACTCCTGGGAACAATTTGTTCAACTGGTTCAAACCTCAGCGCAAAAACGCAGTCATTTAGTTGTGCAGCGAGCAGGACAGGAGATCGACCTTTACCCAACACCACAGGGGCGAGAAGACCGCACCGGGGTTATGACAGGCTATTTGGGGGTTGTCCCTGTGCTTGAACCCTGGCCCGAAGGCTATATTGAAACTAGACAATACGGGGTATTCGATAGTATCGTGCTGGGCGTTAAAAAGACCTACGATTTGACGGCGCTCAGTTTTGAGATGATTGGCAATTTATTGACCGGTCAGGTATCGGTTAAGAATCTCAGTGGGCCAGTTGGCATTGCTGTTGGAGCCGGAAATAGTGTGAGTTACGGGTTTGTCGCATTTTTAGGCTTTTTGGCCTTAATTAGTGTGAACCTTGGGGTTTTCAACCTTTTACCCCTGCCGGTCTTAGATGGCGGGCACTTAATGTATTACTTTATTGAACTTATTCGCAAAAAACCGGTCTCTGAAAAGACACAAGAGTTAGGCTACAAGGTGGGTGCGGTTGTGCTCCTGGCGCTAACTTGTTTTGCACTACTTAACGATGTATCGAGGCTTTAGGCCGCAAGGTGCGATAGCAATTGAGGCGCACTGTTCGCCGTAAGCTGTAAAGGATAAAGATAATAAAATGCCTATAAAAAAACATTTAGCTGTAACGAGTTTACTGGGCGCGAGCTTTGCTGCTCTGGGGCAAAACTCCTTTATCGTAGAAGATTTGAAAGTTGAAGGCCTGCAGCGTGTTGCGCTGGGCGCTGCGTTAACGCACATTCCCATCAACGTTGGTGATCAAATTGACGACTACACTGTGTCTAAGACGATTAAGGCGTTATTCGCGTCTGGTCACTTTGATGATATTACCGCATTCCGTGATGGTAACCAGGTTATTTTCAAAGTCAAAGAGCGCCCCACGATTGCCTCTATTGAGTTTGATGGCAACAAAGACATCAAAGATGAACAACTACAAGAAAGCTTAGATCAGCAAAATATTCGAGCCGGTGAGACTCTCGACAGAACCGTTATTGACAGCGTAGAGAAAGGTCTGGTCGAATTTTTCCACAGTATTGGTAAATATAACGCGAAAATCGAGACGAGTATTGTCGAGCTGCCACGAAATCGGGTAAGGCTTAAGCTTGATTTCAAAGAAGGGGAAGCGGCATCTGTCAGGCAAATTAACCTGGTAGGTAATGAACTCTTTTCTGATGAAGAACTGTTGAAGCTGGCCGAGTCGCAACAAGATTTACCTTGGTGGCAGTTCCTGTCGAGCGATCGTTATCAGAAACAAACCATTGAGGGCGATCTCGAAAAGATCCGTAGTTACTATCTTGATCGCGGCTACCTGCGATTCAACATAGATTCAACACAGGTTTCTGTCAGCCCTGAACGTGAGTCTGTCTATGTCACCGCAAACCTCACTGAAGGCGAGCAGTACATGGTCAAAGACTTCGAATTCATTGGCGACCTGCTGGGTCGTGAAGAGCTGATCCGCAGTGTCATACCGCTAAAAAGTGGCGAGCTATACAATGGTTCGATCGTGACCGCTTCGGAAGAGTTTATTAAAAGTTATCTGGCACGTTTTGGCTATGCTAATGCCGAAGTGCGAACCGTTCCTGATATCGATGATGAAAACAAAGAAGTGAAGCTGACCCTGGCAGTAGACCCAGGTAAACGCGTCTATGTGCGCCGCATCGCTGTTAATGGTAATCATGTTACCGCTGACCATGTAGTGCGTCGTGAGATGACTCAGCTTGAAGGTGCCTGGTTATCAAACCAAAGCCTGGAGCGTTCAAAACTACAGATCCAGCGTTTGCCTTATATGGAAAGCGTTGACTTTGAAGTTAAGCCAATCCCGGGGGTTGACGATCAGGTCGACGTCGATTTTAAAGTAAAAGAACAGCCTGCAGGCAGCTTCCAGGCTGGTGTTGCCTATGGGTCATATGGCGGTTTACAGTTCAACGTTGGGGTAAGTGAGTCTAACTTCCTGGGTACAGGTAATCAGCTGGCATTTAACATCAACACAGGTCGCGGCTCTAAGCGTTACACGGTATCTTATACAGACCCTTATTTCACACCGGATGGTGTCTCTCAGGGCAGCAGTATCTTTTACAGTGACTTTGATGGCAGCAAGCTTGGCCTGATTGACTATGACCAGACTAACTATGGTCTCGGTACTAATTTCGGTTTCCCAATCGATGCCGTTAACCGAATTAATTTTGGTGTACGCTGGGTTGAAGAAGAGCTGGATCGTATTCCGGATTACGAGCAGTCTCGCGTCATGCGCCTTGCGTTTACCGACCCGGATAATCCAGATTCAGGGTTTGATTTCACTAAGTATGAGCTAAGTGTAGGCTGGTCTCGCATTACAGTTAACCGAGGCATGTTCCCGACTGATGGTTCACGCCAAAGCGCCACTTTCAGGGTCACTACGCCTAACTCGGATTTGAACTTTTTCAAAGTTAACTACGACTCGCGTTTCTACTGGCCTGTCAGCAACGACCACCGTTGGGTATTCTCTGCGCGTGCGGGACTTGCCTATGGTAATGGCTACGGAGAAGTTAACGGCTTTGAACAGACATTGCCATTCCAGGAATTCTACCGCATCACCGAAATGGAATTGCGCGGCTTTGACCGTAACACCATTTTGCCACGTGCATTGCAACGTGTACCTACCTCTATCGGCGGCACACCATTACCAGATGGTACAGTTCCGGGCTCGATTGGTGGCGATCCGCAATTTGATAACCTTATTCAGGGCGGTCGTATCGGTGGTAATGCAAAAGCGCTGGCAGGTATAGAAATGATTGTTCCAACTCCTTTTATGGATGAGGAAAATACCAGCTCAGTGCGCACCAGCCTTTTTATTGATGCTGCCAACGTCTGGGATACGGAGTTTGACGCTGATCGTTACACCAACTTGTCACCCGATGTTTATAAAACACTGTCAGACTACTCTGATCCAAGTCGATTCCGAGTGTCTACGGGCTTATCTGTACAGTGGATCTCGCCAATGGGACCTATGCTGATCAGTTTCGCCTACCCACTGAAAAAAGAAGATGATGATGAAACAGACTTCATCAGCTTCAACATAAGTAATACTTTCTAAGGAGCTAATTGTGAAAAACCTATTTAAAACTTCGGCCATGGCGCTGATGGCTACACTCATGATGGGAGCGTCTGCGTCTGCTTTTGCACATAAAGTTGGCCTGGTTGACATGCAAAGCATTTATGGCAAGTTGCCGCAAATGGCTGAGATTGAGCAAACGTTAAAGTCAGAATTCGCTGAGCGTCGCCAAGAACTAGAAAAACTACAAGGTGACCTGCGTTTTGAAGCGGAGAAGTTTCAACGTGAAAGCGCAACGATGAGCGAAGAGCAACAAAATGCATTACGCAAGAAAATCCAGACCATGCAGAAAGCACTGGCTGATAAGGGGCGTCCTTTAGAGCAAGAAATCAAAGCGCGTCAAAATCAGGAGCTGGCAAAAGTACAGAAGCTGATCATTGATGCCATTGAAGAAGTTGCTAAAAAAGGAAAATATGACGAAGTTCGAGTAAAAGATACGACAATTTACTTCAACCCTGATAAAGTTTCTGACCTGTCTGATAAAATTGTTGAAGTAGTCAGTAAAAAGTAATGACCAAACACTACACTTTGGCTCAGTTGGCTGAGGCTCTGGGCGCCGATTTACAAGGCGATCCAGCTCAGCCAATTGAGAAAATCGCCACCTTGCTGAGTGCAGGTGATAAGGACATTGGGTTCCTTGCGAATAAAAAGTACCGCAGCCAACTTGCGTCTACGCAAGCAGGGGCCGTGATACTCTCGGCTAGTGAAGCTGAGCACTTCTCTGGCAACAAACTTATCTGTGATAACCCATATGTTGCCTATGCTAAGCTTGCACAATATATGGATACCACCCCTAATGCCGCACAAGGTATTCATGAACGTGCGTCGGTAGATGCATCGGTCAAGCTTGGGCAGAATGTCAGCATTGGTGCTAATGCCGTCATAGAGGCGGGGGTTGAATTGGGCGATGACGTGCAAATTGGTCCGGGTTGTTTTGTCGGTAAGCATACCCGCATCGGTGCTAAAACCAAGTTGTGGGCCAACGTCACCATTTACCATGAAATCGTTATCGGTGAATCATGCTTATTCCAGTCTGGCGCTGTGATCGGCAGCGACGGCTTTGGTTACGCGAACGAAGGTGGAGAGTGGGTTAAAATCCCTCAGCTTGGCAGCGTCATTATTGGTAATCGCGTAGAAGTCGGGGCGAGCACGACCATAGACCGTGGTGCACTCGATGACACCGTGATCCATGACAATGTGATACTGGATAACCAAATTCAAATCGCACACAACGTTGAGATCGGCTACGGTACAGCCATTGCTGGCTGCAGTGTTATGGCCGGTAGCGTGAAGATCGGTAAATACTGCCAGATAGGCGGTATGGTGGCTGTAAACGGGCACAATGAAGTGTGTGACGGAGTCGTCATTACAGGTATGAGCATGGTGACTAAAGGGATCTCCGAGCCGGGGATTTACTCATCAGGTATGCCGCACACTACCAACAAAGAGTGGCGTAAAAATATTGCTCACCTACGCAATCTTTCTGATTTCAAAGCGCGACTTAAAGCGCTGGAAAGCCTCACAGAACAGCTTAAACATACTGATAACTAAAGGATGTTATTTTGGCCAACGAATTAAATAGCTTCGATATTCAAGAAATCCTCAAGCTACTACCACATCGTTACCCGATGTTGCTGGTAGACAAGGTCATTGACCACAAACCAGGTGAATACTTACACGCAGTTAAAAATGTGACTGCCAATGAACCTATCTTTACCGGTCATTTTCCTGAACAGCCAATCTTCCCTGGCGTGATGATTTTAGAAGCACTGGCTCAGGCGACTGGCCTTCTGGGCTTTAAGACAGTCGAGAACCGCGGCGATAATGAACTATACTTGTTTGCAGCAATTGATAACGCGCGCTTCAAGCAACCTGTTGTGCCTGGTGACACTATGCATTTACACGTTGAATTTGTTAAAGAGCGCCGTAATATTTGGAAATTTTCCGGTGTTGCCAAGGTCGACGGTAAGGTCGTATGCAGCGCCGAGATAATGTGTGCAAGAAGAGAGTTTTAAGCGTGATCCATCCTACTGCAATTATTGAGTCAGGTGCTCAACTGGGCGAAAACGTATCGGTTGGTCCCTATAGTTATATCGGCAACGATGTTGTTATCGGAGACAACTGTAAAATTGAATCTCACGCGGTAATTAAAGGACCCAGCGTGATTGGTTCAGGCAACCATATTTTCCAGTTCGCATCAGTGGGCGAAGCCTGCCAAGATAAAAAGTACAGGGATGAGCCAACTAAACTCGTGATTGGTGATAATAATATTATCCGCGAGTGTGCCACTATTCACAGGGGCACAATTCAGGACAAGGGTATTACCCAAATTGGTAGCAACAACTTGTTTATGGCGTACACCCATGTTGCGCATGATGCTGTCATTGGCAACAACGTAATTTTTGCCAATAACGCCAGTGTGGCGGGCCATGTTCATGTAGGCGATTTTGTTATCCTGGCCGGTAACTCTGGTGTACATCAGTTCTGTAAAATCGGTGCACATGCTTTTGTTGGCATGTACAGTGGTGTGAATCAGGACGTACCGCCATTTGTTACAACTACAGGCACTCCGGCTCGGCCTGCTGCTATTAACTCTGAAGGGTTAAAGCGCAGAGGATATGAGTCGGATGAGATCATGGCGATTCGCAGAGCGTATAAAACGTTATTCCGCAAGGGCCTTAAGCTGGACGAGGCATTGGAAGTAATGCGTGAGGATGCCGCCAAGTTTGCCGGTGTACAGCAAATGATCGATTTTATTGCGACCTCAGAAAGAGGCTTGGTTCGTTAAATTTATATAACGACCGAGAACCTTTCTACATCGCATATCTGTATCTGATATACTAACGCCATACAGCCTGTATGGCGTTTTTTTATTCTAAAAGAATCACATGGCCAACGAAAAAGAAATTACGATAGGGATTGTTGCCGGCGAACTCTCTGGTGACATCTTAGGTGCCGGGCTAATTCATGCCCTGCGCGAACATTACCCAAATGCACGATTTATCGGTATTGCCGGTCCAAAAATGCTGGATGCAGGGTGTGAAACCTTATTCGATATGGAAGAGCTGGCTGTGATGGGCCTGGTGGAAGTCCTGGGGCGGCTGCCACGCCTATTGAAAATCCGCAAGCAACTGGTCGAGCAGTTTATCGCGCATAAGCCGGATATTTACATTGGTATAGATGCGCCCGATTTTAACCTGCGTGTGGAAAAACCACTAAAAGCAGCCGGGATTAAAACTGTGCAATATGTGAGCCCTTCGGTCTGGGCATGGCGACAAAAGCGTATTTTCAAAATCGCTGAAGCGACCAATTTGGTGTTGTCTTTGTTGCCATTCGAAAAAGCATTTTATGATAAGCACGACGTGCCCTGTACCTTCGTCGGACATACGCTGGCGGATGAAATACCTCTGGATGTGGATGTTGCAGCTGCACGTGCGCAATTGGGCCTCAAAGACTCTGATACTGTGCTGGCTCTATTACCTGGCAGTCGGGGCTCAGAAGTCAGCCAGCTCAGTGAAACTTATCTACTGACCGCAAAAGCGTTGGCAGATAAAATTCCCAACTTAAAAATCCTTGTTCCTCTGGTAAATGAAAAGCGTAAAGCCCAGTTTCAGGCTATTCAGGCACAGGTAGCGCCCGAGCTGAGAACAATTTTACTGGATGGTCAGTCTTCCTTGGCCATGACCGCGGCCACTGCCGTTTTGCTGGCGTCAGGAACTGCCACGCTCGAAGCCATGCTCTATAAAAAGCCCATGGTGGTAGGATACAAGCTTAAGCCCTTAAGCTACTGGATTTTTAATACCTTTTTTACCTTCAATATCAAGCATTTTTCGTTGCCAAACCTGCTCGCAGACGAAGCCTTGGTAGAAGAGTTTTTACAACAGGATTGTAACCCTGATGCACTTACGGATGCATTGCTACCTTTGCTTAAAGGAGATAACTCAGCCCTGATCCAAAGATTTTATGATATTCACCAGAATATTCGCCGTGACGCCAGCAAACAGGCGGCACTGGCCGTAGTGGAGTTGATTGATGCAAATTGAACGTCCTGATGTGCAGTTTATTGCAGGCGTAGACGAAGTGGGTCGTGGCCCTTTAGTGGGTGACGTGGTCACGGCAGCTGTTATCCTGGATCCAGCCAATCCGATAGAAGGTCTGACGGACTCTAAAAAACTCACCGAGAAAAAGCGCCTGCTACTGGCGCAAGAGATTAAGCAAAAAGCACTTTGCTATCATGTGGCTCGTGCCACGGTCAGTGAGATTGATGAGCTGAATATCCTTCATGCCACCATGCTGGCTATGACCCGCGCCGTAGAAGGCTTAGCGGTGAAAGCGCAATTTGTATTTGTCGATGGTAACCGTTTGCCTGAATTGAATGTGCCTGCGCAGGCTGTCGTTAAAGGCGATAGCCTGGTTGCAGAGATCAGTGCCGCGTCTATACTGGCCAAGGTGACGCGCGATCAGGAAATGCTGGAGCTGGATAAGCAGTATCCACAATATGGTTTTGCAGCACACAAAGGTTATCCAACGAAAGCGCATTTTGCTGCGCTGAGTGAACATGGTGTCACACCGCACCATAGAACCAGTTTTAAACCCGTACAGCGTATTCTGGCGGAGAAGCAGTAGTTATGGCAGTCCCTGAGTTTGTTCATTTAAGAGTACACAGCGACTTCTCTATGGTCGACGGGCTGGCTAAGACTAAGCCTATTGTGGCGCGCGCCGCTGAGCTGGCCATGCCCGCATTTGCGATAACGGATCAGATGAACCTGTGTGGTTTGGTGCGGTTCTATGGCGCAGCGCATGGCGCGGGTATTAAACCGCTGGTTGGTGCCGATTTCTGGTTGAAGAGCGATCAATTCCCGGATGAGCCCAGCCGTATCGTGGTACTGGCAAAAAACAATGAAGGCTACAAAAATCTCACGCTGCTGATCTCTGAGGCTTATTTAAGAGGCCACGTGTTTCACCGGCCCGTTATCGACAAAGCATGGCTTGCCAAGTACAAAGAAGGTCTGATCTTACTCTCCGGTGCCAAAGATGGTGATGTCGGCAAAGCACTGCTCAAGGGCAACCCGCAATTGGTCGCCGAGACCGTAGAGTTTTATGAGACCCATTTTAGCGATCATTATTTTCTGGAGTTGCATCGCACAGGCCGCGAGCAAGAAGAAGAATACCTCCATGCTGCAGTTGCGCTTGCCGCTGAGCGAGGCTTGCCCGTGGTGGCAACCAACGAAGTGGTATTCCTGCATGAGCATGACTTTGAACCACATGAAATTCGCGTAGCGATCCACGATGGCTACACGCTGGAAGACAAAAACCGACCCAGACGTTTTTCCAAAGAGCAATATTTGAAAACCCCTGAGCAAATGCAGGAGTTATTCAGTGATATTCCAGAAGCGCTGCAAAACACGGTCGAGATAGCTAAGCGCTGTAACGTCACTGTTCAGCTGGGCACTTATTTCCTGCCAGATTATCCGACTGGTGATTTAAAAATCGAAGATTTCCTGGTGAAGGTATCCCGCGATGGTCTGGAAGAGCGGTTGCAGTTCTTATTCCCCGATGATACAGAGCGAGCAGAAAAACGTGGCCCTTATGATGAGCGCCTGCAAATTGAGCTCGACGTAATCAACCAGATGGGGTTCCCTGGTTACTTCCTGATCGTAATGGAGTTCATCCAGTGGAGTAAGGATAATGATATACCGGTAGGACCAGGACGGGGTTCCGGTGCTGGTTCATTGGTGGCCTATGCATTAAAAATCACCGATCTGGATCCGCTTGAATTCGACCTGCTATTCGAACGTTTCCTTAACCCTGAACGTGTCTCGATGCCCGATTTCGACGTCGACTTCTGTATGGACCGCCGGGATGAAGTAATCGATCACGTATCTAAGCTGTATGGTCGTCAGGCGGTATCCCAGATCATTACCTTTGGTACCATGGCGGCCAAAGCGGTTATCCGAGACGTCGGCCGGGTGCTTGGTCATCCTTATGGTTTTGTAGATCGTATTTCTAAGCTCGTTCCTGGTGACCCGGGTATGACACTGGCCAAAGCGTTTGAGGTGGAGCCGCGTCTGCCAGAAGTGTACGACGGCGATGAAGAAGTGCGTGAGCTGATCGACAAGTGTCGCATTCTTGAAGGCTGTACACGTAACGCTGGTAAGCACGCCGGGGGTGTAGTTATCTCGCCCACCAGTATTACCGACTTTGCTGCGCTGTATTGTGATGAAGAAGGTAAGTTCCCGGTTACCCAGTTTGATAAAAACGACGTTGAAACCGCAGGTCTGGTTAAATTCGACTTCCTCGGTCTGCGTACTTTAACCATCCTGCAGTGGGCGTTGGACATGACCAACGAGCGGCTGGCGCGCGATGGTATTGATCCGGTTGATATTGCAGCCATTCCGTTAGACGACCCGGCCAGCTTTGAAGTGCTGCTCAGAGCTGAAACCACCGCCGTGTTCCAGCTGGAATCGCGCGGGATGAAAGACTTGATCCGTCGTCTTAAGCCGGACTGCTTCGAAGACATGATCGCACTGGTAGCTCTGTTCCGTCCGGGGCCGCTGCAATCGGGCATGGTAGATAACTTTATCGACCGTAAGCATGGTCGCGAAGAGATCTCTTACCCGGATGCGCAATACCAGCACGACAGTCTGCAGCCCATCCTGGAGCCCACTTACGGCATCATCCTGTATCAGGAACAGGTAATGCAGATAGCCCAGGTTCTGGCGGGATACAGCCTGGGTGGCGCGGACTTGCTGCGTCGAGCCATGGGTAAGAAAAAGCCCGAGGAAATGGCCAAGCAGCGAACCACATTCGAAGACGGTGCGAAAGACAACGGCGTTGATGGCGAACTGGCAATGAAGATCTTCGATCTTGTAGAGAAGTTCGCAGGTTACGGCTTTAACAAATCTCACTCCGCTGCTTATGCACTGGTATCGTATCAGACGCTGTGGATGAAAACCCATTATCCAGCCGAGTTTATGGCAGCAGTAATGTCGGCGGATATGGATAACACCGATAAAATCGTCACCCTGGTCGATGAATGCGAAAACATGAAGTTGACGCTGTTGCCACCGGACGTCAACGCGGGCGTATATAAGTTTGCGGTAAACCGCCAGGGCGAAATCGTCTATGGTATCGGCGCCATCAAAGGCGTGGGTGAAGGCCCAGTTGAAGCCATTCTCGAAGCTCGCGAGCAGGGTGGTACGTTTAAAGACTTATTCGATTTTTGTGCCCGGGTTGACCTGAAACGCCTCAACCGCCGGGTGATTGAAAAACTGATTTACGCAGGCGCGTTGGACCAGCTGGGTCCGGAGAAAACCCAGCCCGGGCGTGCCACCTTATTGGCCAGCCTGAAAGACGCTATGAAGTCTGCCGAGCAGCATCACAAGGCCGAGTCACTGGGGCAAAGTGATTTGTTTGGCTTGCTGGCCGTTGAGCCAGACGAAGTTGAGCAGGCATTTGTTAAAGCAATCCCGCTGTCGGATGATGAATGGTTACAGGGTGAAAAAGACACGTTAGGCTTATATCTGACCGGTCACCCGATAAATCAGTACAGAAAAGAGTTAAAAAATTACACCTCGGGTCGTCTAGTAGAATTACAGCCAACGAATCGTGATGTGCAATCGACGGCTGCTGGTTTGGTTATCAATGCAAGGGTGCTGGTCAACAAAAAAGGCAAACGCTGGGGTCTGATAACTTTAGATGACAAGAGCGCACGAATTGATGTACGCTTATTCCCTGAACAGTTTGAAATGTACCAAGATATGCTGCAAATGAACCAAATCTTGGTAATATCCGGACAGGTCAGCTTTGATAACTTCTCCGGCGGCATTACAATGACCGCCAGAGAAGTCTGCACTATAGCTCAGGCCCGCGAAAAGCGGATCAGTGCGATAAAAATGACATTGAATATGGTGCAAATTGACGCGAATTTCATCGATAATCTGAAAAAAGTACTGGAACCGTATAAATTCGGTACGTGTCCGGTAAAAATCCAATATCAGCGCCCGGACGCGATAGCGGAAGTGACATTAGGTATGCAATGGTGTGTGACGCCCAGTGATGATCTCCTCAGACGGTTATCCAAGATGGCGGCGCAGGAAATAGAACTAGAATTTAATTAAACAGGTAGTTTAGAGCATGAGCCTCAATTATCTTGAATTTGAGCTTCCAATCGCAGAGTTAGAAGCAAAAATCAATGAATTACAAAACGTAAGCCGCTCTGGCAGTCTTGATCTCAGCCTTGAAGAAGAGATCAGCCGCCTCAAGGAAAAAAGCGTAGAGCAAACGAAAAAGATCTTCGACAATCTGGGTGCCTGGCAGGTATCTCAGCTTGCGCGTCATCCGCTTCGTCCTTATACACGCGATTATATCGAGCGTATTTTCACTGAATTTGACGAATTTGCGGGTGACCGTACGTTTGCAAACGACCCGGCTATTCTGGGTGGTGTCGCACGATTAGACGACAAGCCAGTCATGGTTATCGGTCAGCAAAAAGGCCGCGACACAGCAGAAAAAATCAAACGTAACTTTGGTATGCCAAAGCCTGAAGGCTATCGTAAAGCCTTACGCCTGATGGAAATGGCTGAGCGCTTCAAGATGCCAATCATCACCTTCATCGATACACCGGGTGCGTATCCGGGCGTTGGCGCTGAAGAGCGTGGTCAGAGTGAAGCTATTGCACGTAACCTGAAAGTCATGGCTGCTCTGAAAGTGCCGACTATTTGTACTGTCATTGGCGAAGGTGGTTCTGGTGGCGCACTGGCGATTGGTGTGGGCGACCGCGTTAACATGCTGCAGTACAGCACATACTCTGTAATCTCTCCTGAAGGCTGTGCCTCTATCCTGTGGAAGAGTGCTGAAAAGGCACCACTGGCCGCAGAAGCCATGGGTGTATCAGCGGCACGCGTTAAAGAGTTGGATCTCATCAATACTATCATTGATGAGCCTATGGGTGGCGCACATCGTAACTACGACACGATGGCGAAAAACCTTAAAGCTCAGCTTAAGCGCGATCTGGGCGAACTGGAAGCACTGAGCACAGAAGATATGCTGGAGCAACGTTACCAGCGTCTGATGTCATTTGGTTATTGCTAAGCCACAGTGACACCGCAAGATTGAAAAAAGCCGCATCGCGGCTTTTTTTATGAGCGCGAAATCGGGATAATATTGTGTAAGTACTAATAATGTCCGTGATTATGACTCAGACCCCGCTTTATAAACGTTTTGCTGCCAGCCTGGATACATTACTGGTTGATGAGGGAATGCACGCGACAACGCAAACGGTAACGCGTGGCCTCACAGTTGCACTTTCTGGTGGGGTCGACTCTGTGGTGCTGCTGCACCTATGTCGTCATTACGTACAAGTTAATACCCATCTGGCATTACAGGCGATTTATGTGGATCACGGTTTGTCGCCTAATTCTGCGCAGTGGCGGTCGTTTTGTCAGGCACAATGCGATGCACTGACGGTTGACTTTACTCCGGCCGCGGTCACAGTGGTGGCACAAAGCCGCCAAAGCCTCGAAGCGCAAGCCCGCACAGCACGTTATCAGGCACTGGATGCACAGGCATATCCGCATCATGCATTAGTACTCGGGCAGCATGCGGATGATCAGGTTGAGACTTTCCTGCTGCGCCTGAAACGAGGTTCAGGTCTGAAAGGGCTGGGGGCGATGCATGCACGGACTGTGTTGCGATCCGGCCGGGTGTGTCTGAGACCCCTGTTAACCTCCCAGCGCGCTGACATAGAAGCGTTTGCGCACACGTTTGGGATCTCACATATCGAAGATGAATCAAACCTTAGCGATCGGTTTGACCGCAATTTCTTGCGTAACCAGGTGTTACCCCTGTTAAAATCCCGCTTTTCAGGCTTTGTGCCAAGCGTTATGCGCTCCGTTGAATTGTTACAGGGGCAACAGGCGCTGCTGGATGAAATCACCCAGACGGACCTGGCCTACTGTTCGAACGACAACAGCTTATGTATCGAGCGCCTGGGTGAATTTACGCTGTTGCGCCAGCAAAATCTGGTGCGAGCCTGGCTGGCGGAGCAGGGCGTTCAGATGCCTTCGCATAAGCAGCTTGAACAGATCCTCGGACAGGCACTTAACGCCAGAGCAGACGCACAAATGGCTGTTACTTTGCCTCAGGGGCAGGTTCGACGTTTCAGAGGCGCACTTTATTGGGTGATAGAACAACCAGCCTGGCGTGCAAGCCATGACATAGGTCAGACGCCGGTGGTGCTGGATGATGCTCATACTTTACAGGTGCAGCAGGGTAAAGGCGTGCGTGTACCTGCGCCAGATGAGCAAGTGTCAGTACGATTTAATTGTCTGAGCGAGAAAATTAAACCACTCGGACGAAGTGGCCGTAATACCCTGAAACACTGGCTAAAAGATTATGGTGTCCCAACCTGGGAGCGCAGCCGTGTGCCCCTGATTTACTACAACGACGAGCTGGTGCAGGTGGTGGGCTTTTTCGTTAATGAGGCGTATGCGTCGTCTCAGGGACTCAACTGGAAATTAGAAGATGCAAGAAACACAAAAGATCGGTGAATCGCTGGCGAACAAAGCTATCTGGGCAGTACTTGGCTGCGGTGCATTGTTTATAATTCTGGCGGTAAATGGTGGACTGAACATTGCCAATGTTGCGCTTAGCTTAAGCGTGGGTGGACTCAGTGCAGCACTGTTGCTGGCTTACTGGCACGGCAAAGGTGGCAGCTTTTTTATCTTTGGCCTGGGTGCGCCCATGCTGGCCATCATATTTAGTGATCTGCCAGACTTTTTGTCACTGGCCTGGGTGATCAACAGCTTCTTTGGTGGCTTTGCCCTGTTGTTGTTGCTTTACAAACTGGCAGTGCTGCGCAAGTAAAGACCATATCGCGTTAGGGGACGCAATATGGTCGAGCTGTTGCGGGTTAAATTGTACGTGCGCAGTCTCGGCCTGCATCCTTGGCGCGATACAGCCCCTTGTCCGCCCGCGAGAAAATCTCATTCGGACAATCCTGGCTGGTGGCCAGTGTAAATCCAATACTGGTTGTGACATCATGATTCTTCATGACAGTGCAGCACCTGACCGATGCCATGATGCGCTCTGCAATCACTTTGTTGGTCGTAAAGGCCGGATCGTCAATCAGGATCGCAAACTCATCGCCACCAAAACGAAATACGGTGTCTGTGGCCCGTACCGAAGACTCCAGAATGCGCGCAAACTCAATCAACACATTGTCACCCATTTTATGGCCATAGAGGTCGTTCACTTGCTTAAAGTTATCCAGATCCAGCAGCATCAGGCTAAAATTGCAATGGTGACGGCGACTGCGTTCAAGTTTCTTCGCCAAAAACTCATTGAACTGGCTGCGGTTTGATAATCCGGTCAGTGAGTCTTTGGTCGCCAGCTTCAGCACGCGCTGATACATCAGTGCATTTCTCAGTGGATACAGCAAGCAGGTGTGCAGCTGGACCAGCCTGGCCTGCAGTGCCTCACTCAGACGATATTTACTAAAATACACAATCTGACCCAGATGCTGGTTGTTTAACTCCAGATCAAAAGTATAAGGGCTCAGCTGGTTGTTGCTCTGCTGCATCTGAAACACACCTTCACTAGAGTGAAATTGGAGTCCGGCCAGATTTATGATGCGTTTGATATAACCGGCAAAGATGTCGAGTAGTCCATTTACATCCAGAGTTGTTTGCAATTTTTCAGTCAGGCTCATCGGGTTTTCGGGGACGTGCGACATTTGCATTTGCGCGTTAAACGGCAAAAAATCCCCGCGCGTCGGCGCCCGTTGAGTCAAAATATGGACATTTTCCATCTAATATTCCCCTAAAGTACAACATTCGCTATGTTCTAAGCGAGTTTCATGCCAAAAATTTAAACTGGCTGAAAAACAGCTGCTTGCTATATTTAGTAGTGAATAAAAAATGCTCAACACTATTTTATTGACGCTTGGGAGGCGGTTTGCAGCAAAATTTTGCCGGGTTTTTAGGTGAGGATGTCACCAGTACATTAGTTGCCGCCCTGGAGGGTCAGTTTGCCGGGTTGATAGCGTTATTACTCTGTGCCGTTGCACTGGTGTGGTCGTTCAAGCGCGTTGGACTGCCGCCGATCCTGGCGTATCTGCTGACGGGACTCTTGGCTGGCAGCTATGGATTCGGCTGGATAGATAACAGCCATGAGATCCAATTAATAGCTGAGCTAGGAATAGTATTTTTGTTGTTTAGTCTGGGGTTGGAATTTTCAATTCCCAAACTCATGGCAATGCGCAGTGTGGTATTTGGCCTGGGAAGTTTGCAGGTTCTAGTAACCACCGTGGTACTGGCGGTGATCTTAAAGTACCTTGGCTTTAACTGGATAGAGGCACTGATCATTGCCAGCCTGATTGCTCTGTCTTCCACTGCCGTTGTGGTTAAAGAGCTAAAAGAGCGGGGGATATTAAACATTCGTCGTGGCCAGCTTGCCGTAGGCGTATTGCTTTTCCAGGATATTGCCGTTGTTCCTCTGCTGATCACCATTCCTTTATTAAGCCAGTCTGACAACCAGGTGCTGGTGGGCGCTTTGATCCTTGCGCTCGCCAAAGGCGCGTTCGTTTGCATGTTACTCTGGGCCATCGGAAAATGGGTGTTGCCTAAAGTATTCAATGAAGTTGCAATGGCACGCACTGACGAATTATTCGTACTGACTACTTTGGTGGTGGCGCTGTGTGCCGGGGCGCTGACCTATGCGTTTGGTTTGTCTATGGCACTGGGGGCATTTTTGGCCGGGATGATGCTTGGTGAGAGTCAGTACCGGCATCAGCTGGAAGCTGAGATACGGCCGTTTCGCGATATTCTGATGGGTTTGTTCTTCGTCACTGTGGGCACACAGCTAGATGTTTCTTATGTAATTCAGTCGTTCTTTTACATTATTCTGGTGCTGGCGTTACTTATAGTGCTGAAACTTAGTATTATTTTTCTGTTGGCGCAGTTGATGGGAGAGCGCCGCAAAGATGCGTTTGCAGCGGGCATCTTACTGTGGCAAATGGGGGAGTTTGGCTTTGTACTGGTTGCTCTGGCCAGCAAGCATCAGCTGCTCAGCGCAGAAGCAGCGTCTTTCCTTATAGCTCTGGGTGTGTTGTCTATGGCACTTACGCCGTATCTGATCAGTGAAACAGACCGCTTGGTTAAGCTACTACGCATTGACAGTGAAGGTCGGCCTGAACCGCATGAACAGGGGTTTATTACCTCCAGTAAAGTGAAAAACCATGTGGTGATATTTGGTTATGCCCGTGTCGGTCAGACTATTGCCCGGTTCTTACGTCCGGAAGCCATTCCTTACATTGCGGTGGAGCGCAACCCTGCGATTGTGCAAGAGGCCCTGACCGCCGGTGAGCCTGTAGTGTTTGGCGACCCAACCCAACAAGAGGTACTGAAGTCCGCCAATGTCAGTGAAGCCCGTTTGGTGATCGTCTCACTGAACGACTTTGATAAGGCTCAGGCGGTCATTGATGCAGTGAAACGCTTTGCACCAGAGGTAAAAATCCTGGTCAGAATGAAAGATGACACCCATCTTGAGGCCCTAAAAGAGTTGGGAGCGACAGAAGTGGTGCCCGAATCGCTGGAGGCCAGTTTGATGATGGTGTCTCATGTATTGTATATGTCGGGCGTGCCGATGCGGCGGATCCTTAAACGGGTAAGCATAGAGCGACAAAATCGCTATGAATATTTGCACGGTTTTTTTACCGGTGACAGCCAGGAAATGAAAGAATACGCGGGTCCGGAAGGCGCAAGCTACAGCTCAGACAGGCTGGAATACCTGCATGCAATCGCATTACCGGACGACGCCTATGCCGTAGACAAGTCAATCGCGGAGCTGGACTTAGCACGTCACAAAGTGGTGGTTAAAGCGCTGCGACGTAATGGAGAAGAAATTTCCATCCCCGATGAGGAAACCACCTTGTGTGCCAGTGATGTACTGTTGCTCAAAGGCAAGCCGCGTCGGGTAGAGCGGGCAGAACAGTTTCTGCTAGACGGCTTGCCCTAGGCCACTAATCCAGTTCCAGAAAAGCACGTATCTCGTCTAGTCTGTCCATACCGTCCTGATAGCCATATTCAATTAACTGCCGGGTGTAGGCTTTTTCGAATAGCAGGTAGCTGGTTAAACTCGACGGAGAGTGTCGCTTCACCCCGATAGAACGTAGTAACAGTTTAATGGCCATTGGCAGTTCATCGTAAAAGTGCAGTGCCAGTTCATTAAAGTTGTGAGTAGGGTTAACCACCAAGGTATTAATATGTTTGAGCTCTTTGTGTTTGTCTCTGGCAGGCAACAGGCCTACCGTGCGATTAACCCGCTCCAGCCGCTCAAGATCAGACTGCAGCGTGTCACTGAATACACTATCAAGTAAATGACCTGCGACGACTGACATGCCCGGAAAATGCGGCTCGTAACCAATTGGCGTCGGTATTTTTGGCTGCTCCACACCAATAATAAAGATTTTTTCTGCCCCCAGATGAATCGACGGGCTGAGTGGCGACAGCTGGTGGATGGAACCGTCGCCATAGTAATGATGTCTGACCCGCACGCTGGGAAATACCATTGGAATTGCACTGGACGCCATCAGATGATCAAGCGTGATGTGATCGGGTACGCCAATACGTTTGGCGCGCTGCCAGGGCTGTGCATCTCTGGCCTGATAAAAAGACACAGAGCGGCCAGTCGAGTAACTGGATACCGTAACAGACAAGGCATCCAGATAACCGCGCTGAATGTGGCGGTCGATCCGTGAGAGATCGAGCACATCGCGCAGTAAATGGCGAAGGGGGGTGTTGTCGAGCAAACTCGCGGGTGGCTGGTTAATATACTCCGCCTGAAAACTTCGCATCATATTGCCCAGGATATGGCCAAAGGCACCGATAAAACCGCTCTCATAAACCATATCGGTATGGAAGTTCTTCCAGATAGACTCTACTTTTCGAATGGCCAGATGCATATTCGAGGCATAGCAGGCAAGGCCGGCGGAGTTAATTGCACCTGCCGATGTACCATTAATAATACGAAATGGCAGCGGTGCGGTTCTGGGCAGGCTGTGTGCCAGTGCCTTAAGTACACCAATCTGATAGGCCGCACGAGCGCCGCCACCGGTTAACAGCAGGGCCGTTTGAGGTCGTGAACGCGAAGTGTGATGTTGACTCATATGCTTCCTTAACCACTCAAATTTATTAGGCTGAATTGAGATTGCCATATCAGCCATCAGTGGGCCGACACTATTACTATAACGGTATGTTTAACTTAGTAAAACAGTAATACATCGCTTAACCAAAGCAAATTCATTGACGATTCATATTGAGCCCATATGCTCACTAACCTGTAATTGATATTGCACCTTATCAGGGATGCGATATCTTTTACTATACTGATCCACTCAACTGAGCCGCTCGCCTGGTGACAAGAGAGACTTAGCGATACTTAGGCAAAAATGGCACAGCCTGGTTGTAATGCATGTGAGCGCTGAGTGTATCGTGCTCATGGCACCGGCTCATCTGGATTAGTATTGAATACTCACCAATACAGGAAGCAAAGGTGAGTAGACGCGTTTAAAGATACCAAAAAAGCCACAGGCTGCAGATGCAAAGGTCGTCAAAACGACCATCATTAGGCTATAATCTTTTGTATATTATAGATTATTTTTGTTGTCTGGTGAGTGGCAGGTCACTATACCTGGTACTTTAAGCACCCTAAGTGCAACAAATTCGTTTAGCAAATTTAATGGAGTTTCCATGTCAGAGCACAACTCAGCAGAATCAAGGAACAGCAAGCCTTCTAACAGCCACTTATTGCTTGCCGTAAGTGTGGTCGTGGCCCTCGTGGTCGTGGCCATTTTTGTGCTTTCAAACCGGGACAATCAGCAGGAAAACACAAAGTTTAAACAGGATGTTGTAGTGCCGGAGAAAACACCAATGGAGGTCGTTAACACTGCACGCCCTGAGCCGCAGCCTCAGGTTGAAGAGCCTGTTGAGCCAGCACCCGTTGTGGAGCCAGAGCCAATCCCTGAGCCAGAGTCGTTGCCTCAGCGCGAACCAGAGCAGCCTGTTACACCGCCGCTCCCCTCACTGGATAACAGCGACGTGGCCCTGAGCGAACAAATCGCCAACTATTTAAATGATACCGCGATGGATTTGGTGGTGACTGAAGATATGATCCGCCGCAGCGTGGTGTTTGTCGATAATCTGGCACAGGGAAAAGTGGCTAAAAAACACTTCCCGGTCAGCAAACCAAAAGACAGCTTTATGGTCATTGAAGATGACATCATTGTCACCGATCCAAACAGCTTCGAGCGCTACACACCTTATGTCAACATGCTAAATGCCATGAGCACTGCTCAGCTGGTACGTACATACAACAAGTTCAGACCTCTGATCGGTGAAGCGTACGAAGAAATTGGTTACGACGGTGGCGAATTCGACCTGACTTTGCAAGAAGCGCTGGGAGAGTTATTGGAAACCCCAATCCCGGAAACCAGCCTGCCTTTACTACAAGAGTCAGTCACCTACAAATATGCCTATGCAGAATGGGAGCAACTGTCTGATGCACAAAAACTCTTCCTGCGCATGGGCCCGGAAAACATGAAGAAAATGAAAAAGCGCCTGCAAGACCTGAAAGCCGAGCTGGCCAAGTAACCCGAAAACAAAGTAAAAACCCCAACCAAACCAACAAAGCTCGTCTAATTGTATACTCACTATGCAGTTAGCCGGGCTTTTTAACATTTCCCCTTGCAACATGACACGAAACTCGCGATAATCCCTCCCGCGCCAAACAAGGCCCTCAATGGTAGTCTTATTGGTCCTCTCGCAACGATAGTTCGTGAACCTGGTCAGGTCCGGAAGGAAGCAGCCACAGCGGATGACTCGTGTGCCGGGATGTGGCTGGTAAGACTGCCACCCAAACTCCAAAGTTTGCGGTGTCAGATTTCACTTCAAAATCAAAATTCTTCTAAAGCTAAAAATTACTTTCCAGCTACGCTTCTAGATTACCAATGCATAGCTTTTATTCCTAACCGGTTATTTGATTCCATTTTACAGAGCAATCGTATTTTGAGGATACGGATATCGCTTTATGACTTCTAACTATATCAAATGGGTGTCTTCAAAAGCTCTTTACTGACATTGAAGGGTCGATGGGAAGCTCAAAATGAATAGTAATGGAATAGGCTCAGCCTCAAATCGCCACAAGCCACAGTTTGAATTAACAACCTTTCAATTATCTGACCAAAAACGCACTTGCCTTCTAAAGAACAAGTGCGCCATTTAGCTCCATCAATAGAGCATATCAATCAAGTAGATCAATAACACTCGACCGCAACGGTATTCCAGGTATTTGGGCTACCATCAACGTATTTGTTGCAAATGCCTTTGGCAAACAGGTTTTCCAGGTGGTAACCAAAGCTGGTGAAGTGGACCAGGTTGCCGAAGAACGGGAACTGGCCATAGAATTGTAGCTCGGCGAGCATGTCGTCGAGGTTGTAATTCGTTTGCTCAGCAATAAAGCTGTGATCAATGGCTTGCAGGTTGATGATGGTTGGATCCGGGAAGCCAGGAACGACGACATGCAGGTATTCTTCATCATATTTACCATCGTAAAACTTCACTGTTTTCATCATTTCAGTTGGTGACAGCTGAGTCATGGCCAGTCTGAAGTCAGTGACTTCAAACACTTCGCGCGTCAGGTTACGGTTTACGTAAATTTTGCCGGGTAAGACATCATGTAGTGCACGCATCACAGCTTGCTCGTCGTCGGTAACGGCTTGTGCCAGCGCATAATCTGGGAATCCGGCATTGGTGAAGCGCTCATATGACTCTTTAACCATACCCATAAAGAAGGCAACCGTTTGCTGGCGCGCGATGATGTGAGCCTGCTCTTCAGTAACTGTTCTGGACATCAACAATGCGGCTTTTTTACCTGCATAAAAGCTGACCAGATTCTGGGTGATGGAATACACCGCAGCATTCGATGAGTTTTTAGGGTTACCACCCTGATGAATGCGAGTGCCATCGGCATAGTCAAAAATAGTACTCAGGTCAAAGCGACCGTTTTCTTCATTTTCACGCGCTTGTGCATTCCATTGAAACAGATCATGAGAGGCGAGGCCCATTACACCGATATCGACAACCCGGATTGGCTTTTTAGCCAGGGCCGGCAGGGAGAACAGCAACAGCAGCAGTACAGAGAGTATTTTCATAGTTATATTTTCCTTAAATGCAAATGAGAATAATTATGCTAATCGTTTTTGTGGTGTAGATCAACGCAAGTGTTTATGCAAAGTCTGTTGGAGCTTTGGTTGTTGCTTGGTACAAGAGCTGGCTGTTAAGTGTGATAGGTTGTTTGAAGCGTTTGCAGGCAAAGATAATTTTCAATGTGTAAGTGTGTGCTTACTTTCTTTCTCGTTTTTTGGGTTGTCAGGCTTGCTGTTGACCTCACTTGCTTTTAAATACTCCACATCAAAAAATACCTTTTGACGAATGCCGAATATTCATCGTGCCAATGACAGCGCGTGAACGAGTGCAGGTGTCATTGGTAAGTCTTAAATCAGCAATGTATATCTCAAAAAACCTTCATCAGAATAGCGGGTTAGTGCAATGGAAGCGTCACTTTTTGTCACTAAGGTGTGCAGCGAAATTTTTTACTCATCCGGGTTACTTATGCTGTGGGCCTGTCTGGGTAATGCCTTAATAAAGACAAAAATAACAACGAACTACCGGAGAATAAGATGAAAGTTAAGCACCTGATGCTTTGTGCACTGATGTTGTTGAGTACACACAGTATGGCCGATTCACTCAAAGTCATGGCCTACAATATTATGCAACTCAATGTACAAGACTGGGACCAGCAAAACCGGGCAGAGCGTTTGCCCAGTGTGCTGGCATCGTTGAGTGACAGCCCGGATGTGATCCTGATAAGCGAGGCCTTTAACAATGATGCAGAGCAGGCGCTGGCTGCATTGTCTGCGATTTACCCCTACCAGACACCTAACGTCGGGCAGGATTGTAGCGGCAGTGGCTGGGATGCTTTGACGGGTAACTGTTCAAACAGCCCGTTTGTGATCCGTGGCGGCGTGGTGATCTTGTCTAAGTATCCAATCCTCAAGCAAAAAGCACACGTCTTTCACAGTAGTCTGAGTGGTAGCTGGGATTATCTGGCAAACAAAGGGTTCGCCTATGTAGAAATAGAAAAAGACAATCAACGTTATCACCTGATCGGCACGCACTTGCAGGCAACTCACGACGGCGACACCGCTCAGGAGCACCGTGTGCGGATGGGCCAGCTATACGAAATTCAGTCATTTATTGAGGCAGAAAACATTCCTGCCAGCGAGCCTGTTATCATTGGTGGTGATATGAACGTGGAGTGGAGTAAGCAGCAGGAAGTCGCGGATATGCTTGCAACAGCGCGTGCACAGTTAAACTTTCAGACGCCAGAGGTAGGGTCATTCCCGGCAAAACACAACTGGTTCACCAAGGCCAATGCATATTACTTTGACTACAGCCTAGATTATAACGACACACTGGATTACGTTTTCTGGCATAGTGACCACAAACAACCCAGCAATGCGCCAAGCATGACAGTACGTTATCCAAAAGCACAACAAAACTGGTACTGGAGCTATCTGCGCGGCAACTGGAACCTAAGCAGCGGTCGCTACTATCATAACGGCTACTACAACGAGCTATCTGATCACTATCCGGTACAAGTTAACTTTGAGTTTTAATGCATGTTTGAAACTGCCCTACTCAACGTTTTGTGAGTAGGGCAGGGCAAGCAAAGCAGACTACGCTGTAGTGCCTCGTTAAAAGCAAACCAAACAAATAGCTCCTTCATTCCAGACGGCTCGTGAGTCGCGCTCTACCTATACACCGCGCGTTTTTCCTTATTTTTCCTTATATAGACGAGTCGTATGTCATCCCGGACGCTTGCGAGCCGGGATCTACCTTAGCACTACTCAAGTTGTGTTTCGTTATAGCCACGACTAATCTGGCCGTATAGGTGTTGCCTGACAAATGAATATCGCGGTGAGGCGACTCTGCCAATGCAATATGCAAGGGGGAGTAAGTCATGCTATGTCGAAATCACAACACCTTGCCAAATAGGCAAATAGTGGGTCTAATAATACGCATGAATACTCAAGCGTTATGTTTACAAAGCATCCCTCAATCACGGAGTTACCAATGAAAACAATACTATATTTTTCAATCATGACCTTAGTTTCTCTACCTGCATTAGCTGCTAGAACAGATTGTCCCGCAGCCAAGGTTCTTAGTATTCAAATTGAAGGGCAGAAAGTAATGTATCAACAAGAAGGAGCCAGTTGGAGAACTCTGGGATTTCTGAATAAAGATGACGGTACGAAAGAAAGGTATAGTGCATTACTCACGGCGCAAGCAACCGGAAAAAAAGTTATGATAGGTTATTCCGTTGATAATTATGATTGTTCAGCCGCTAATTATGGGACAGCAGCCCATGTGCTAAGGACCTATAATCAATAAGTGAATGTAACACATTGCTTAGTCTGACATAAAAAGTTGCGTTGTATACACCGCGCGGTTGTTCCTCATATAGACGAGCCGCATCGTCAGTCCGCCATCTACCTTATTACCACACCGTTGTGTTTTGTTATAGCCACTACTAATCTGACCGTGTAAGTGTTGCCTGTAAAATGAATATCGCGTCGAGGCGACTCTGCCAATGCAAGATGCAAGGGGGAGTAAGTCATGCTGTGTTGAAATCACAGCACCTTGCCAAATAGGAAAAAGTGGGTCTAATAATACATATAAATAACGTTGCTCGGACAGGGAATGCGTCACGTTGTAACGGTTTAAATCACAAACGGTTCAAAACAGAAGTGACTCATCAAAAGCAA
Source organism: Pseudoalteromonas rubra (assembly GCF_005887115.1). Taxonomy (GTDB): domain Bacteria; phylum Pseudomonadota; class Gammaproteobacteria; order Enterobacterales; family Alteromonadaceae; genus Pseudoalteromonas; species Pseudoalteromonas rubra_F. Next base: position 146,761 of record NZ_PNCJ01000034.1, read on the forward strand.
ATCTCCATAGCATAAACCACACTAGTCTGATACAGCGTGCAGGAACGGCCCTGTGCAACTAGCGATAACGTCCACGGGGAGTGGCTGATGGATAAAGTGCCTGATTTACATACCAATCTTCGCTGTTCTTATGCTGATAAGTGACTTTGCCACGCACCCGTCCCAGCCAGAACCAATCTTTTTTTATCGACCTGTCGAAACCAGGTGTTTCGTTAATCAGCATCGGTCACGATGAGTGGAATACATTTATCAGGCAGGCTCTCTATGGAAGGGTAATGGCAAGTTCATTAAGAAAAAATTGATGGGACTTAGGAGAATTGTATTGAGCAAAGGTAAAAGTGCGGTCATACACTATCATTTAGCGTCCCTGAATGCTGACGGAAGCACGCAAAGTCATCAACCGCAGTATCGGCCCAGTCGACTAGCAAGATAGGCATGGGATCAGCACCACAGATCAGGCGCGCATGAAAGCGGTAAATAGCAAGTCGGTCGTTATACATCAGGGTTGCCAAGCAGTCGGTCCATACGTTTAATGTTGTGTTTTGCAGCGACAGGGCCCTTCCTATTTCGGCCCGGTTTTGTAATTGAGAGTTGATTG
>NZ_PNCJ01000035.1 GCF_005887115.1 Pseudoalteromonas rubra
CCCGGCGGTAACAGGGGTTCGAATCCCCTAGGGGACGCCACTTACTTTTTAGTAAGTACCAACTCGTATGGTAAGAGTATAAACAACCAGTCCTAGTGACACATTCAGTGTCCCCTTCGTCTAGAGGCCTAGGACACCGCCCTTTCACGGCGGTAACAGGGGTTCGAATCCCCTAGGGGACGCCACTTACTTTTTAGTAAGTACCAAACTCGTATGGTAAGAGTCTAAATAGCCAGTCCTAGTGACACAGAACATTCTGTAAGAGAGAGAATAATGCCGTTCGCTTTTGCTGGCAAAAGACTCACCTCAACGCAGAATCAGCAAATCAGTGATTTGCTAGACAAATTCTGCGTCCCCTTCGTCTAGAGGCCTAGGACACCGCCCTTTCACGGCGGTAACAGGGGTTCGAATCCCCTAGGGGACGCCACTCTTCTTAGTAATTCCATTTCGCTCAATAGCACTCCCTTTTAACTATTTCTATTCTTGCTAATCTTTATCAACCACAAAAACCAACATTTCAATGAAATTTTTCATATATTTCATTTACTTAAATTATTTGATTTAAAACAAGGTTAAGGCTTTATTAACAAGCTCAGCTACGAAAAATGGGTTAGTATCGCGTTTTTTAGGTGAGTATCATGGCCAAAAGATGTACCGATTATACGGATAAGGAAAATGATTATCCGGTCTCTTATAACCTGCTGTCTACCACAGATACCAAAGGGCGGATCACATATGCGAATCAAAGCTTTTGTGATGTCGCTGGCTTTGAGCTGGACGAACTTGAAGGTCAACCACACAATCTGGTACGCCACCCAACTATGCCCAAAGCCGCCTTTAAAGATCTTTGGCAGTTTATTGGCTCCGGCAAGCCCTGGATGGGCATAGTAAAAAACCGTTGCAAAAACGGTGATCATTACTGGGTTAATGCCTATGTGACTCCCATCAAAAATCAGCATGGCCAAACCGCCGAGTACCAGTCGGTCAGAACCAAGCCAGAACGGGATGTGGTAAAACGGGCTGAAAACATTTATCAGCAGCTCGATAAAGGCGTTGCGTCTGCCAAACTAACACGTTCGTCTTTGTCTTTGTCTGCGCAGATGATGTTGATCCTGGTGGTGTCTTATATTTTGAGCATGGTATTTACCAGTTTGCCCGCGCCATGGAACTATATTCTGGAGACATTGCTGCTAGCAGGCGTACTCGCACTGACATATCAGCGGTTATCCCCAGTTCGTCGGTTGAGTGAAAAAGCTAAGCAAGTCTATGACAACCCACTGATGCAAAAAATTTACCTTAATAAAGTCAATGATGTCGCAGCGATTGAACTGGCACTGCTGGCACGGGGGTCTGAATTACGCGCCGTACTTGGCAGAGTTCAGGATGCCAGTCAGCTGGTTGATCAGCATGCGCAGGAAACGGTGTCTGAATGCCACAGTAATACTGAGTTATTGCAGGAGCAGCAAAGCCAGACAGGTTCTTTGGCTACGGCCATGAATGAAATGACCGCCGCTATTTCTGACATTGCCGGCAATACCAGTGATGCAGCGAATCGCTCAGAAGGTGCATTGCGATCGGTACTAGATTCTAACTCTGTGGTGCAGGCTAGCATGCAAATCAACCACACTTTATGCGAAGAATTGAGTCGCACTCAACATGATATTGCCCAATTGAATGAGCAAACGGTGCAGATCGGCGGAGTTGTTGACGTAATACGAGATATTTCTGAGCAAACTAATTTGCTGGCTCTGAATGCTGCGATAGAAGCGGCAAGAGCTGGTGAGCAGGGCAGAGGCTTTGCAGTGGTAGCCGATGAAGTCAGAGCGCTCGCACAACGCACTCAGGAATCGACCAGAGAGATAGATGATATTGTTGCAGGGCTAAAGCAACGTGCCGAGCGTGCGGTAGAGGCCATTCAAAATGGGGTTGAAAAGTCTAATGAATGTGTAGCACAAGCGGAACAAACCAAAGAGAATCTGGCATCGATAGAGCATATGGTGAAAGATATTTCTGCTTTGAACTACGAAATCGCCACGGCAACGGATCAAATGTCGGGTGCAAGCAACGAGATAAATGACAAGGCGGTCAATATCTCGCAACTGGCCAATGCGTCTATGCAAAGTGCAGACAACACTACAGCAGCAATGCGGAACACAGAGCAAGCGCTGGCAGATCAGGCAGCACTGGTTGATCAATTCCTGCTCAGGCTTAGCCGTTAAAGAAAAATATTAAAAAGATGTGAATAGAAAATTCCTTGCTGGTATGATTTCGCTTGGGTAATTTATGTGGCAGAATCGCCGCTTTTAACCTGGATATGCACATAAAAATCACACAAAGGGATAATGAATGAGCAATTTACAGAAAACTTTAAAAATAGGTGCCGCAGCGCTTGTTATGACTCTGGCCAATACGCAAGTGAGCATCGCAGGGGTTGATGGCGGATATTTCTCTGGCAAAAAGCAAGACTGCGAGATCTGGCGAGACGTGGCACCTTACAACTGGGCTAACACTACGCGCGGCAACCAGTCCATGATTTTCTATTGCAACCGCGGTGGTTATACTGTCACCACGGTTGAGTTAAAGATCAAGCGTTTGAGTGACAACACCGTCGTATTTCGTGAAAAAAGAAAACAAAACCTCACGTCAGGATATGGTCACGGTTTTTATCCTGACCTGAGCGCCAATATCAACGAAGAATATAAAATGGAACTGGATTATACCTTCGTAAAATTGAAGCACGGTAAGCCGGTCTGGGACAATAAAAAAACCAAAACCTGTAAACGTACTTTCACCCCAACCAATGCTAATTCATCGCGCGGAGAAGTATTCTGGTCAATCAAGAGTGCGGGCACAGCCTATCATAATAATGGTTGTCAGGGCGTACGCTTCGATATTCACTAAGCACTACCTGGGGCTGGCGCAATAAGGTCAGCCTTAGCGTTACAGCCGGAATTTAACGATGAAAGCAAAATACCTGATGATCAATGTGTTGTGCTTTATGCTCGGCTTTCTTGTGGCTGCTGTGTTACTGCATAAACAAGTACCCCAGCACTATACCCCAGTAGGCGATATTGAAAGCCTCGACACTATAACCGTACCTCACACAGAGGACCGCTCACTGCCATTCAACACAGCACAGCCAACTTCAGAAAAACGGCTGTATACCAGCGCTTCGCCTGCTCCCCCAGAGCTTAATGATGAACCTGAAAACAAAGACGAAAACAAGGCCAGGCTATTATCAATAGCGCAGGATATAGGCTTAGACAGCGGTGTTTATCCAGAACTGGCTAATTATGAAAATCAGGATATAACCAGACTCATTGAACAGCATCTGCTGACAAATCTGCGTGCTTCACAGGGCGATGTGTATGCTCAGTTTGATGAGGTAGAGCATTATCTTGAAGCCATGCCACAGATTGCCTCCGTGCAGTTTTTTACTGATTTACTGACACAAGCCAGGCACAAAGGTGCTCTGTCTCAGAGTTTTGCCATCCACCTGCTGGTGCACAGCGTCGAGCAGTTTGAACCAGGCACAGAGTCGCTCAGCCAGATCCAGGATATTGTCGCTACAGCCCGTCACAGCGAGAGTGAACTGGTACGTCTGAGTGCGTTGGAGTCTCTGGCAACAATGAGTTCGGATCAGGCACAACTAAAGCGCCTGCTTGAACAGTTTCAGGCAGATGAGTCTGCGGTGATACAGGCAAAAATCACGCTGCTTAACTATCATATGGCACAGGCTGATAAATTAAATAACCATTGAACCAGTGTCTTGGCCCTTTTTTAATAAAAGGGGTGCAAGCTTTCACGGTTGTCATGCGACCACAGAAATAAATTTAATCAGGTGATCCTTTAAAAGCTCGTGGTGTTATAATATAACATGTCAAGTTTAATGTTCTGACAAGGCACCTGATATGCAAGCTCTTAATTCCGCCCCTGCTACGCTTACTGCTGAGCAAATGCTGGCTGCGCCCGAATCCGATTATATGAATGCCGAGCAACTGGCTTTTTTCAGACAATATTTGGTTGAGTTGCATGATTCAACCAGAGCGCGTATCCGTGATACCAAAGCGCAAATAATGAACCCGCCTGAACTGGTAGATTTGAGTGACCGAGCGTCCTGGGAGGAGCAATGTATGATTTTGATGCGCATTGTTGACCGCGAGCAGAAGTTGTTACCTAAAATCCAGCAGGCACTGGAGCGGATCCGGCTCAATGAGTATGGCTATTGTCTGGAAACGGGGGAGCCTATTGGCATTGCTCGGTTACTGGCAAGGCCCACTGCTGAACTATGCGCTGACGTAAAATTGTGTTCGGAGCTGAAAGAGCACATGTACGTCAAAAACAGGGATGCCTGACAGAACTTGAACCCACACATCTACCGTCAAAAACTGTGTAAGGTAATCAAGCTATGGCTGAGTTAAATACATCAAATTTACTGCCCGTGACCGTGTTGTCCGGTTTTTTAGGGGCAGGAAAAACCACGGTGCTGAACCATATTCTGAGCAACCGTGAGGGGCTAAAAGTGGCTGTCATCGTCAATGATATGAGTGAAATCAACATTGACGCTGCGACGGTACAAAATGAAGTGAGCCTCAACCGGGCTGAGGAAAAACTGGTTGAGATGAGTAATGGCTGTATCTGTTGCACACTCAGAGAAGACCTGCTTGAAGAAGTTAACCGGTTGGCTAAATCGGGTAAGTATGACTATCTGGTGATTGAATCAACCGGTATTTCGGAGCCATTGCCCGTGGCAGAAACTTTTACTTTTGCCGATGAGCAAGGGGTCAGCTTATCTGATATTGCCACACTGGATACCATGGTCACCGTAGTGGATGCGGTAAACTTTCTGAAAGATTACGACCGAGCCGAGGCGTTACAGGATGTAGGCGAAAGCTTAGGTGAGGAAGATGAGCGCAGTGTGGCCGATTTACTCGTTGAACAGGTTGAATTTGCCGATGTACTGCTGATCAGCAAAACAGATTTGATCTCAGATACCGATCTTAAACGTTTACAAAGCATTCTGCGTACGCTTAATACCGATGCTGAACAAATACCTATGGCACATGGCAAGGTCCCACTGGCGCAGGTGTTAAATACCAAAAAGTTCAGTTTTGAAAAAGCCCAGCAGGCACCCGGCTGGCTCAAAGAGCTGCGGGGCGAACACATTCCTGAAACGGAGGAGTTTGGCATCAGTAGCTTTACCTTTTGTGCCAGAAGACCCTTTCACCCGGAAAAATTCTATGATTTTTTGCACTGTGATGAACTGGCCGGCAAGCTTATCCGCTCAAAAGGGTTTTTCTGGCTGGCAACCAGACCTCAAATTGCTGGCAGCTGGAGTCAGGCTGGCGGTATAGCAAGGCATGGTGCAGCGGGACTATTTTGGAAAGCAGTACCGCGGGACCAGTGGCCAGAAGACCCGGAATATATTGCCGCCATTGAAGAGCACTGGGTTGAGCCTTTTGGTGACATGCGCCAGGAGTTGGTGTTTATTGGTCAGGGGCTGGATAAAGCAGATATTATCCGCCGCCTGAATGCCTGTTTGCTCAGTGAAGAGGAGGTATTAAAAGGCCAGCAAGCGTGGAAAACGCTGCCTGACCCTTTTCCTTCCTGGGAGCACTAAATAAAAATCAGCCAGGCAATCAGGCTGGCCGCCAGGCAGTAATAGAGCATGGGAATCAGGGTGTAGCGAATAATATCACCCTCTTTGCCATGCAGGCCGACGACACTGGCGGCGGCAACCACATTCACCACCGCAATCATATTGCCGCCATTTGCGCCGAGCATTTGCAGCGCCAGTACCAGTTGCATCTCCAGTCCGGCTTCTGCCGCCAATGCTTGCTGAAAGCTGGCAAACATCAGGTTAGAAAAGGTCGCCGAACCTGCGATAAACGCCCCCAACGCACCCACTAAAGGCGCGATAAATAACCACAGATCACTCAGATGTATCGCAACCGTCTCGGCCAGTGCCATAGGCATAGCTGGGAGGGCAGCGTTATTAACGTCAGAGTGAAGAAAGATACGCACCATAGGCACCGCTGCACTCAGCGCAATCAAAGAGGGGAGTAACATACTGACACTATTGCTCAGGGCTACGCGCAGCTGTACCGTCTTGCCATTTTGCAGCCAAAGTGCCAAGAGCGCGGTCACAACAAACACACTGCCAGGCAGGTACAGGGGCATCACATTCACAGAAATGGCTGACCCCAGGATCTGATCCCATTCAAGGTTCACGCTTTGCAGTATATCCTTAAAAGGCAGCGCAGGGATCCGGGTCAGCACCAGGAGTGTTGCAACTAAGACGTATGGTAACCAGGCTCTGAGTAAGCTCAGTGTGGTGACGTGTGTCTCTTCTGCTAGAGGTGCTGTTGAGGCTTCGGATTTCGGCAATAAGAACCCTTTACGTGCCAAAGGGCAGACGATGGCCAATCCTGCCATCGCGCCCAGTACAGAGGGAAATTCCGGCCCCAGCAACCAGGCGACGCCATAGGCAGGCAGGGTAAAAGCCAGCGCACTGAAAACGGTAAAAGGCGCCATAACGAACCCGGCGCGCCAGCTGGGTGAGTCGCTGAAAAAGCGGCAATACAGTACAACCATAATCAGAGGCAGCAGGGCGGCGGCAATGATATCAATACCAATGGCAGTTAAGGCAATGTGCTTTACCTCGGCGTAATCGATATTGGCCGCACCCTGACCAATCCCGACAATCGCAGGTGTGCCAACGGCACCAAATGAGACCGCACTGGAGTCGGCAACCAGTGCCAGCACCACGGCGCTCAGCGGTGTAAAGCCCAGGGCAACCAGCAAAGGGGCGGCAATAGCGGCAGGCGTGCCAAACCCGGCAGCCCCCTCCAGAAAACTGCCAAATAGCCAGGCAATGATGATCAGCTGCACCCGTTTATCGGGGCTTATCCCGGCAAAGCCGTGTTTAATGGTATGGATAGCGCCGGTTTGTTGTAGCACTTTCAGTAAAAAAATCGCGCCGAAAACAATCCACACTATGGTCAGGGCGATGACCAGCCCTTCCAGCGTAGCGGCGGTGATATGCCCTAAAGGCACCTGCCAGATAAAATAAGCCGATAAGGAGGTAACGAGCAGGCTAAATGGCATAGCCTGCTTAGCAGGCAGCCTGAACAGAACCAGCAGGATAAATACGCTGAGGATCGGCACCAGGGCCGTGAACAGTTGTGGTAGCGTCATCAGAGTTTAAGAAATCCATTACTTAATGAGATGAGCTTAGCATGCCAATAAGACAATGAATATGCTGTTTATTACTGAACAGCCATGGTCTTATTGGCGCGATAGGTTAGCCGGAGGTTTTTTCTTTAAATTCACACAAGTCTTCAATAATGCAGCTGCCACACTTGGGCTTTCTGGCCACACAGGTGTAGCGGCCCAGCAAAATCAGCCAGTGATGTACGTCGACTTTAAACTCTTTCGGTACCACCTTTTCGAGCTTTTCTTCAACTGCGACCACGTCTTTGCCCATGGCAAATTTGGTGCGGTTTGACACGCGAAATATGTGGGTGTCTACGGCGATGGTGGGCCAGCCGAAGGCACAATTGAGCACCACGTTGGCAGTCTTTCGGCCCACGCCGGGCAGGGCTTCGAGCGCTTCGCGATTTTCTGGCACTTCGCCGCCATGCTGCTCCATCAAAATGTGGCACATTTTGTAGACGTTATTGGCTTTGGAGTTAAATAAGCCGATGGTTTTGATGTAGTCTCTGAGGCCATCCACGCCCAGCTCGATAATGGCCTGCGGGGTATTGGCAACCGGGAACAGCTTACGGGTGGCTTTATTGACGCTCACGTCTGTGGCCTGGGCTGATAAAGTGACGGCGACCAGCAGCTCAAACGGTGAGGTGTATTCCAGTTCAGTTTCCGGGTTAGGGTTGTCATCCCGCAGACGGGTGAGAATTTCGAGTCGTTTTGCTTTATTCATAGTACTGACTTACTTGCTGTTGATCCTATCTGAGCTGGCGGGAGAGTGACGGCTCTCCCGCTGCGCATTAATCTAAGCTGGTGACCCGAGCTCGGGGGGCTTTTTCCGGACTGGCGACGGGCTCAGCCTGGGCTTCTTTACGTGCATCAATGTAGTTTTTGGCGGCGATGATCAACCCCAGTCCTAAAAAGGCACCCGGTGGTAAAATGGCCACCAGAAACTGGCTGTCGAATTCTATGACTTCGATGCGTAGTGCGGTTGCCCAGTCACCCAATAACAGGTTAGCGCCATCAAACAGCGTGCCCTGACCGATTAGCTCGCGCATGGCTCCCAGTAACACTAGTACAGCGCCAAACCCCAGCCCCATCATGATACCGTCCCATGCAGACAACAGGGGCGTATTTTTTGAGGCATAGGCTTCAGCCCGGCCGATGATGGCGCAGTTGGTCACAATCAGCGGAATAAAGATCCCAAGTGACTGGTATAGACCAAAAGTGTAGGCGTTCATCAACAGCTGCACTATGGTTACAAAGGCGGCGATGATCATCACAAACACCGGGATCCGGATGTCTTTGGGGACCCAGTTTCGCACAATTGAGACTGTGACATTGGATCCAACCAATACCAGTAAAGTGGCCAGCCCCAGGCCCAAAGCGTTGGTTATCGTGCTGGTGACGGCCAGCAACGGACACAGACCCAACAGCTGTACCAGCGCCGGGTTGTTTTTCCACATGCCTTCATGGGCGAGTTGTTTAAATTCACTCATCGATGGTCTCCTGACAGTGGTTTGGCTCTGCGAACAGCGCGTCAAAGTTGCTGCGAGCATACCAGGCAGCGGCATTGACGCTCTGCACTACGGCGCGTGGTGTAATGGTTGCGCCGGTGAATTGGTCAAACTGTCCGCCATCTTTTTGTACATTAAAAGCGGGGTCTTGCTCCTGAGTCACGGTTGTTCCACTGAAACGGGTGATCCAGTCAGATTTGGCCAGTTCTACTTTATCGCCAAGCCCGGGAGTCTCCTCGTGGCGAGTGACCCGCACACCGGCAATTTCACCGGTGTTATAGACCGCGCTCAGTATGTCGATGTTACCGCTATAGCCACGTGGGGTGATATGTTGCACCAGTAAGGCGACGGGCTCATCCTGTAAGCGAGCACGGTAAATAATATGCGGGCCATTGGGTCCAAGCTCAGGCGCACTGCTGATGGCACAATCCAGGTAAAGCTCGTTGTCGTATTGCGCTTTCGGAATGACCTGGGTCAATACGCGCATTAGGTGGCGTTGTTCCTGTTTGGCAATCTCTGGCGCCGTAAAGGTTTGTACCAGCGCAACACTGCCGGTGGTCGCCAGTGCAAAGGCGGTCAGGATCAGGCCGTTCTTTTTCATCGATGACAGGATCATGAGCTTGCTCCATGCCCGTAAGTACGAGGCTGCGTATAGTAATCAATCAATGGTACCGCCATGTTCATGATCAGCACGGCAAAAGCGACGGCATCCGGATAGCCACCAAAGTGGCGGATCAGATAAACCAGCAGGCCAATCAGTGCACCATAAATTAAACGGCCACGGTTGGTGGTACTGGCCGATACCGGATCGGTGGCAATAAAAAACGCGCCCAGCATAGTTGCACCACTGAGCAGGTGGAAAAGCGTACCTGCCTGGGTTGCAGGTGACACAACATAGCCAATGCCGCTGCACACCGCCAGGGTCACGATAAAAGCAACGGGGATATGCCAGTTAATGACTTTGGTTTTTAGCAGGTACAAACCACCCAACAGATAGGCCAGGTTCACCCACTGCCAGCCTTGTCCGGCATAGTCGCCGAAAGCAACGTTATTAGTGGCTTCTGAAACAGTCAGGTTTTGTGATACGGCCGTCTTTACATGGTCCAGCGGTGTGGCTGAGGTGGTGCCATCAATCACCTGACGCGCTTCTGCCAGCGGGATGCCCGCCAGGGTTTGCTCGGTAAAGATGAGCGCGAGTTGATCCACTGCTGACAGCGGCGCTGCCTGTATTTCGGTGATGGGGGTCCAGCTGGTCATTTGCACCGGAAATGAGATCAACAGCAACACATAAGCGGCCATAGCGGGGTTGAACAGATTAAAGCCCAGTCCGCCATAAAGCTGTTTAACAATCGCAATGGCAAACACACAGCCAATTACGGTGACCCACCAGGGAGCCAGAGGCGGAATGCTCACAGCAAGCAATACGGCAGTCAGCCAGGCACTGCCGTCACTGAGTGTTGGCCACACTGGGCGGTTGCGCAGTTTCATCATTGCCGCTTCGGTCACGCTGACCGTTAACAGTGCCAGCAAGAGCTGAAACAGGGTGCCGGGGCCAAAAAAGTAACTTTGTACCAGAATACCCGGGATACAGGCGGCGATAACCGTCAGCATCAGGCGGCTGAGGGTTTTGTCGCTGTGATTGTGGGGCGATGAAGCCATGGTTAATTTCATGACGGATCATTTCCTTCTTGGTCTTCGGCTGCGGCCTGCTTTTTTGCTTTTGCGCGTGCAACAGCGGCTTTAATCGCGGCCTGACGTTTTTCTTCGGCGCTAAGCGGCGCTTCATGAGTGCTTTGCGAGGCGTCACCAGGTTCAGCGCCTGTTTGCTGCTCGGCTTCTTTGGCGGCTTTCTTCGCCTTAGCACGGGCAATCGCA
>NZ_PNCJ01000036.1 GCF_005887115.1 Pseudoalteromonas rubra
TTTTTTGAATCCGAAGATTCGCGCTCAATGAATTCTGATTTTGTCTGTTTCTACTTTTCAAAAAAGTAAAATCAAAACGAATTGACTATGTTAGTCACTCAGTTCAGTTGAGACTCTAATTTTTTGTGCGTCACTACCTAAGTAGTTTCGCTGTTAGAACTCAATCTGTACGAGTGCCCACACAGATGATTGCTTCATATTTTTAAAGAACATAATCCGGTTACCGGAGTGTAACTAACCTTGGTTAGTTACCGCAGCCTCGCTGCGAAGTGGAGCGAAATATTAACCGCTTCACTTTTAAAGTCAACCAGAAAATTTAATTTTCTTAATTAAGCTTTCTGTTTGTCTTTCCCTTCACTCGCTCGTTGCTTTTCAGCGTTGTGCCCCGTGTCGGTGGATGCGCATTATAGGGAAATCGAAACCCAGCGCAACCCCTTTTTTGAAGAAAAATACTCAACCCGACTCATTCGCACAAACAATAGACAAAAAGACCAAGTTTCATCCAAATAAAAAAGGTTTCCAGCTGTACTTGGAAACCTTTTTTATTATGGTCACTATATTTTAACCTCGAAGTAATAACCTGTATCAACTTAAAGAACGCCAAATATAGACACTATAAGTTATTACCCAAATTGCCATATAAAAAACCTATTTATCTAGATGCAAACCGCGTCATAAAAATATCGCTTGTGCTTTTTTACTGATGTACCAGTATTCTCAACTTCCATCATGTTATTGTCGTCCAGGCAAACGTGGAATTCGCTATGTCCTGCAGACGCACTCAAAGGCATTACTAACTTTGGATTAGACCAAGAGTCGCCAAACCCCACTTCCAAATCTTGTAAATCATCGAGCTCGGCAGATAGTTTGTAACAAGAGCCTGGAAAAATCTGTGTCAAGGTAAGTGCTTTAATGTCTCCTTTTTGACATAGAAATGCAAAAATTGGCTTGGATGTTTTGTTCTCGTAAGTAACAGCAATATTTGTAATCACAGTGGCATTCTCTGACTGAATAATCTATGTGCAAACTATAGATTTCTGACAGATAAAAGCAATTACGGGCCATTACAGTCTTGCTTCTCAAACATTACCTGTCACTCTTATGCTTTTGTATCTGATGAAACTGCCACAACACATTTAGGATCTGCCATTCGCCAGACGCAGTTTTATATAAATGCATGTAGTCGATCCACTCATCAGTGATCAGTTTCACCGTCGCTACCCGTTTATCGACGTCTAAAATTCTTAGCTCAACTTTTGGTCGCGCTACAAAGCGAGTACCCGAGAGGTTGTACTCTGCAGCTAGTTTAATCAGTCCTTGTTTGTTCATATCCATGACGAATTCCTTACCTTGCGGATCCTCCCAGTAAGTTCGCTTTACCAGCTCATCATCTGCCACTTTTTTCATCAATTCAGGCCGAACTTCAATCTGTGAAATCAAATAGCTCTTTGCGGCGGTCTCTATCGCTTTCTTTTCAACATCTGGTGCTGCATAGCTGTACCCCGACACCAAAACAAAGCAAGCAAGAATAAGTTGAATATATATCGCCATCGATGGCTCCTTCTCAAAACTGTTGTCATATCGGTAACCAGACACGGCTTCCGCGCCACCAAAATTAAAGGTTTAGCTCAGGTTCACAACTTAAGGTTTTCTGATCTCACAGCTTGAATAATTAAAACTCTTGATTTCAGATAGGTAGATTAAATAATCACGCTATGCTCTCCTCACTTTTGTCAATATTTGCTACTCTAACGCCTTCACAAAACGATTAAACCTCAAAGGACTGCCATGTCGACCACAACATGCAACGACCAACCCAATGATTCACCGATTGTATTTGCACTGGTCTCAGCCATGCTATTTTGGGGGATGAGCTGGATTTCAGGAAAGATTATTGCTGAGGTCGCTCCCGCTCAGGTCACTGTATTCTACCGGCTGTTTCTGGCAGCCATCAGTATGTTGCCTATCATGTGGGCTATGCAAAAATTCAAGCTACTAAGCCTGAGATTCACCACACATGCTTTAGCTTGGTCACTGCCAGCTGGTATTTTACTTGCTTTTTACAATCAGTTGTTTTTTCTTGGCCTGGCCGACGGGTTACCAGGTAAGGGCGGTATGCTGGTAACCACCTCGAATCCTGTGTTTACTTTTATTTTGAGTGCCATTTTATTAGGGCAAGCCATCAACCGGCGCCAGGGAGTTGGGCTAGCTCTGGGTCTGAGTGGTGGACTACTAATGATTGAAGTGTGGCATTTCGATCTTGACCAGATACTCGCAGCAGGCAACCTGTACTTTATACTCGCATCACTGACTTGGGCCTTTTTGACTCTCATCAGCCAACGAGGTACCCGCTACGCTGATTTCATCACATTCAGTACATTGATGTATTTTTGGGCTTCACTACTGAGTTATACATTCGCTTATCAACATGATCCTTTTAGCAGTGCTGCAAAGTATCCGGCGTATTACTGGCACCACTTACTCTTTTTGTCGATTGTTGTAGTGAGCATTGCCACCAGTGTTTTCTTTCTGGCAACGCAAAAGCTCGGCCCCAACCGCTCAAGTTCTTTTGTTTTCGTGGTCCCTGTCACTGCTATGGGACTGTCTGCCTGGTACTTTGGTGAGCGACTCAGTGCAGGAGTTGCGGTGGGGGGAGCGTGTGCTTTATTTGCTGTTTATTTGATCAACAAAAAAGCATCAAGCTAGAACAGCATAAGGAAAGCCGATCCTCTGTATCGGCTTTCTGAGCGTTACAGCCTCAGTTAGTCACCCTCTCTCACGACACTTTTGGCGCTGAACCTTTCAAATAGCACGGGCAATACAAACAAAGTAAGTAAGGTTGAAGTAAGCAAGCCACCAATAATCACACTGGCTAGGGGCTTCTGAACTTCTGAGCCTACACCCGTAGACAATAGAATCGGCATTAACCCTAATGCAGAGGTGAGCGCAGTCATCAATACCGGGCGCAGCCGGGAGACGGCACCTTCTTGTATAGCAGAGAATGTGTCCTCTCCTGCTGCAATGCGTCGATTGATGCTCTCCACGAGTACCACCGCGTTTAATACTGCGACACCAAACAAGGTAATAAACCCGACAGATGCCGGCACGGATAAGTATTGTCCGGACAAATATAAAGAAAAGACACCACCGATAATGCCCAAGGGAATGCTCAACATAACCAGAGCTGCCTGACCTGCTGAATTAAATGTCACGAACAGCAACAGGGTCATCAGCAACAGAGCACAAGGAATAACGAGCGCCAATCTCTTTTGGGCACGTTGTTGGCTTTCAAACTGTCCGCCAAACTCAATAGTGTAACCAGGAGGAAGTGATATCGCGCTATCAATTTCAGATTTGATGTCTGTTACAACGCTGCCCATATCCCGACCAGATACGTTTGCCTGCACAACGATTCTGCGCTGAACGTCATCACGGCGGATCTGTACTGGTCCATATACAAACTCAATATTTGCCACTTCTTTTAGACTGACCCAGGCCCCAGAAGGAGCCAGAAGTCTCAGAGATCCAATTGCTGCAGGATTGCGCCTGGCAGACTCAGCCAGCCTGACGTAAATATCATATCTTTCATTCCCATTTACTATTTGTCCCGCCGTATTGCCCCCTAAACCGCTGCTGACCAACGCCATTACATCGCTGACAGACAGTCCAAAGCGTGATAAAGCTTGCCTGTTTGGTGTGATGACCAATTGAGCCTCTCCATTTAGCTGCTCCAATGCAACATCCGTAGTGCCCATTATGCCTTTGACCAAATGCTCAAGCTCCTCTCCTTTTTCCATCAACACACTTAAATCCGGACCGAGTAGTTTAATGGCAAGCTGCGCTTTAACGCCTGATAGCAGTTCATCAACGCGAGTTGCTATCGGCTGAGAGAAGTTAAACAACAAACCAGGATGAACGGCGAGTGCCTCTGCCATTTTTTCCTGCAAATCGGTCCGTGTATGCGCATTTTTCCATTGTTCAACAGGCTTGAGTCCAATGTAGATCTCGATGTTGTTGACTGGCTCAGGATCACCTCCGACCTCTGGACGACCAATGCGGCTCAATGCATAAGTGACTTCTTCAAATTCCAATAACGTTTGCTCCAGTTTAGGCGCAACGGACAAAGCCGTGTCCAGACTGGCCGACGGTGCTAGCGTTACACGTAAATTCAAGGTCCCTTCTTCCAGTTCCGGGACAAACTCAGTACCAATTTGCGCCAGTGTATATACCGCAAAAACAAACAGAGCAGAAATAGCCGTAAGTAGTGCTTTACCGTGTCGATGTGCTTGTATCAGTAATTGTCGATAATGCCCTTCCACTTTTGCTAACACTACATTACGTCGCGTCGATTTGCGGCTTTTCAGAAAATAACAGGCCAAAGGCGGCACCACCAGCAACGCAATGACAACAGCGGATACCATAGCCAACATAATGCTAATAGCCATGGGTACGAACAACTTGGCTTCAACGCCCTCGAAGGAAAACAAGGGCAAAAACACCAGCAGGATAATCGTGGAAGCAAAAAAGATGGGCCTGGCCACATCCTTTGCTGCCAGGATCACCAGTTCATGAAACGGTCTGTCGCTACTGCCTGACAATATCGACTGTTGGGACTGCCTTTGTAAAACACGTTCGACCATAACTACTGAGCCATCAACCAGCATACCGATGGCCACCGCCAGCCCACCTAGTGACATCAAATTTGCCGACATTCCCATCACAGACATTAGCCCCAGAGCCAGAATAATTGCTGCAGGCACCGAGAGTATAACCAATAGTGCTGCACGCAGATTAAGGAGAAACAACACTAACACCACGGCAATAAACACAAACGCCAGCAAAAGTGCCTGAGTGACTGTGCTAACAGCCTTTTCGATCAACATACTCTGATCGTAAAAAGGTACAAATTTCACGCCTGGCGGCAGCGCTCGACTGATCTGCGCCACTTTTTTATTGATCCCATCAATTGTCGCTTTGGTATTGGCCCCCATACGTTTAAGCACAATACCACTCACTACCTCACCCAGGGGTTGTTGCTTGCCTGTTTGATCTCGCTGAGTCATGGTCACCGCTCCCTGACGGATCTCGCCACCCAATTTGACGAGTGCAACGTCACTCACTCGAACCACAGCTCCATTGTCTGTCTTAACGGGCACCTGACGAATTTGTGCCAAGCCAGACTCACCACTTGCGAGCCAGCCAATCCCGCGGATCACTAGTTGCTCCTGACCTCGTTCAAGATACCAACCGCCCACATTGTGGTTATTGTCCATCAGGGCTTGCTGCACTTGGGCTTGAGTTAGCTCGTAAGCCAACAAGCGCGCAGGATCCAGTTCCACCTGATATTGTTTAACCTGCCCACCGAACGACAGTACATCAGTCACTCCGTCTACCGGCATCAGTAAGAGTTTCACCACCCAATCGTTGATTCCTCGCAGCGCCATTTCATCAAAGTCTGAACCAGGTTCTGCTACCAGCAGATATTGATAAACCTGACCCAACCCAGAGGTATTAGGACCCATATCCGGTGTTCCCACAGAACTCGGGATCAGTGAACGGGCAGCCTGTAACCGCTCAAACACCAACTGCCTGGCAAAGTAAATATCAGTCCCCTCTTTAAAGACAACTGTCACCCCGGACAATCCGGTCTTCGACACTGAACGTACCTGCTCAACATCCGGCAGCGCATACATTACGGCTTCAATAGGGTAAGTGATCAACTGCTCAACTTCCTGTGCCGCTAACCCTGGCGCTTCAGTGTTTACGGTTACCTGAACATTGGTTACATCCGGAAAAGCATCCAGATTTAACCGAGGTATTTGCCAAAGCGCCCCAGTCAGAATAATGATTGCCAAAAATAGCACCAGAGCACGGTGTGTAATTGCACCTTTTATCATCTTGTCTAACATCTTTTGCAGCCTCAGTGGTTATGTGTGTCAAAGCCACTCTTTGCTAATTCGGAGGCAACAAAGAATGCCCCCTCAAAAACCACTCGGGCGCCCGTCTCAATCACACGCGAGGGCGACGCAGATTCAATTATCACCCTGTCCCCAATCATCTCACGGCGAACAACCGGTGTGGCGACAAACTCACCTGCGTCATGTTCCACAAACACTAGCCACTCGCCCGTTGTACCGCGCACTAGGGCCGACTCAGGCACAGCAATAACCGGGCTGGCTGTGTTAAACATAAAATACGCACTGACAAACATCCCGGCATGTAACGTATCGTCCGGATTGTCTACTTGCAGACGAACAATTCGAGTACGCGTGAGTGGATCCAGTGTGTGACCCTGCTGGATCACCTTTGCAGGATAGCGGCGAAGACCGTGTTCAATCTCAACACGCGTACGGGTATTGATCGGGTCCTGCTGTGTGGCAGCTAACCTGACTTCAACCCATAAAGTGGATTCATCGGCGAGCTGCATGATGGCCTCGCCCGGCTCAAAGCGTTGGCCCTGCTCAAAGTTATCCGCCAGGACAATCCCGCTACGCTGTGCGGACAAGGTATAGATACCCAACGAGTGAACCTCAGTCTCTTGTAACCGGCTGATATCAGACAGGCTCATCCCCATCGCCAGTAGCGTGCCCTGTGCGGCCTTAAACTGGGCCTTCGCGACAACCTGCTGGCTTTCGCTCAGACTCGCACTGGTCAAACGCGCTACCCGCTGCCACTCACTGGCTGCTATCAGGTAGTCAGCCTGCGCCTGCGCCATATCCTGACTAAATAAGGTAACCAGTTTGTCGCCCTGTTTGACTATCTGGCCCAATACGGCATGACGGCGCTCAATCACGGAATCAATGCGTGGCGTAACGACATAGCTGGTATAGCTATTGGCTTTGAGTTCACCCGGCGCATAAAGTGGAATGTGTTCATACGCTGGCTGGACTGTCTCCAGCTTAAGGTTGATCTTTGTCTGCTGGGCCTGATTAAGCATCACACTTTGTGCATGAGGCTGCGCAGCATCAGCAGTGCCGGCAGGCCGGTGTTGTTCGGCATGGTTGTGGTCCGGATCGGCGCTTAATCCAGCATTGACCCTCAGTGATATCAATAGTAATCCAGCTGCATAGCTAAAAATACGTTTGTTCATGGTTATCTAAACCTCTTAACTCGTGGCTTGTCACGCACCTGAAACTGCCTGCAAGCCACAGCCTGTCTGTTTCAGGCAAAAGTGAGACTGACTCATTGCACCGCCCCGTTGTCACATAGCAACAGGCACACGGAAGCAATCCGTCAAACGACAAAAAATAAGGCTGATCTGAATACGATCAGAGAGAAACAGAGTTATGCGATGGGAGGTCTAAACTGAGATTCAATTCGTCGGCGAACCTGAGTGTCACCGGGTAAAAAGGCAGGGTCGGAATTGATGAGACCGGACACCATAGCAAGCCTGGCTGACATCCAGATAGTATGGCTGCCACTACAATGGCCACAATGGTGACAATCGGAGATCACATGTCCCTGCTCATCAAAAATAAGCCTGTCTGAAGCAGAATAGGCGTCATCATGAACGTGTTTAGTTTGCAGGTGTTCCTGATCAGGTTGATGAAAGTTGCCGGGATCGACAGCAGTAGTCACCGATTGCACGCCAATCAGTAACATCATAATTATGCTGAGCAGACCCTGTAGTAAACGCAACTTACCTTCTCACGGTTTATTAAGTTGCCAGCAATATAGGCTGGCCAGGAGGCGATGTCAATGCCTCTTGTTACCCTATCATATTGATATGAAATAACATTATTATTTTTAGTCGAGCCATTTATACATGATATGGCTATCAATGAAACCCAGGTCAGGATGGCGGTAAGCCTTTGGTATTGTGCCAATTATTTTAAACCCCAGGCGCTGCCACAACTGTACCGCTACCTGATTACTGGCAACCACAGAGTTAAACTGCATAGCCAGGTAGCCCCGTGCTTTTGCTTCATTTTGCGAGTGCTCACACAAAGCCCTGGCAACCCCTTTACCTCTTGCCTGGGTCGCAACCATATAACCACAGTTACAAATATGATTACTCGGACCCATCGCATTGGGTTTCAAATAGTAGCTTCCCAGTATCTCACCTTCTTCAACCATAACATAAGCACAGTCTACTTTTTCGCACCAAAGCGCATAAGCTGCTTGCTGCGACATATCAGGATCAAAAGCATAAGTTTCCTGCTGTTCAATCACCGCCTTGAAAGTTGGCCAGAATTGTTGAAAATCGCTTTGTGTCATTTTTTTTATCATATTCTCTCCTGTTTGGCGTGCTGGCGAACTTGAGTAATTGCATGGATGGGATCAGG
Source organism: Pseudoalteromonas rubra (assembly GCF_005887115.1). Lineage (GTDB taxonomy): Bacteria > Pseudomonadota > Gammaproteobacteria > Enterobacterales > Alteromonadaceae > Pseudoalteromonas > Pseudoalteromonas rubra_F. Next base: position 8,286 of record NZ_PNCJ01000036.1, read on the forward strand.
CTTTGTGATCTTAACTGCCCGAACTTGCGTATGAAATTTACTCAACCTAATCATGTTTTGACTATAATCTATAGCCCGTCGCCTGATAACAGCCGTATTTAATCAGCGCAGTCCAACACGCCGTGACTTGAAAGGAGACACAGCAATGCAAGTAAACGACCGCTCTGGCACCTGTCCGATACTACATAACAGCCCCACAACAGATCAATTGGCACAGCCAAAATGGTGGCCCAAGACGCTGAACCTCGACATACTGCACCAACACGACAGCAAAACTGACCCAATGGATAAGAATTTTTGCTATCGCGAAGCCGTCAAAAAACTCGATTTTGACGCGCTTAAACAAGATCTGTATGCACTGATGACCAACAGTCAAGCTTGGTGGCCGGCAGACTGGGGGCATTATGGTGGATTGATGATCCGCATGACCTGGCATGCAGCAGGGACGTATCGAATTGCCGATGGCCGTGGCGGTGCCAGTACAGGGAACCTCAGATTTGCGCCACTCAACTCCTGGCCTGATAATACTAACCTGGATAAGGCTCGCCGCCTGCTTTGGCCGATTAAACGAAAATATGGGAACCGACTGAGCTGGGCCGACCTAATCGCCTATGCTGGGACCATAGCGTATGAATCTATGGGCTTGGCAACTTACGGGTTTGCATTTGGGCGCGAAGACATTTGGCATCCGGAGAAAGACATTTACTGGGGCCCTGAATCTGAATGGCTGGCCACCAGCGACAGCGACAACAGCCGCTATCACAGTGAGCGGGAGCTGCATAATCCTCTTGCCGCCGTGATGATGGGTCTTATATATGTCAACCCAGAGGGAGTCGACGGACAGCCGGATCCACAAAAAACGGCCGAAGATGTGCGCATTACATTTGCCCGTATGGCCATGAACGACGAAGAGACCGTTGCACTGACCGCAGGTGGACATACGGTAGGCAAATGTCATGGTAATGGCGATGCACAGGCACTTGGCCCAGAGCCCGAAGCAGCCGATCTGGAAGCCCAGGGGTTTGGCTGGCTCAAAGACGGCGCCACTGGTAAACATGCCGTGACAAGTGGACTGGAAGGTGCCTGGACAAGCCAGCCGACTCGCTGGGATAACGGCTACTTTCATTTGTTGCTTAACTATGACTGGGAACTCAAAAAAAGCCCGGCAGGTGCCTGGCAGTGGCAACCCATTAATGTGAAAGAAGAAGACAAATATCCGGATGTCGCCGACCCTCAAAAGCGCCATAGCCCAATTATGACAGACGCCGATATGGCGATGAAAATTGATCCCGTCTATCGTAAAATTGCTCAGCGTTTTTACGATGATCCGGACTATTTCTCAAAGGTGTTTGCAAAGGCCTGGTTCAAACTCACTCACCGTGACATGGGTCCCGTGTCGCGTTATATAGGACCAGATGTGCCAAAGGAAACCAGTCTCTGGCAAGATCCGGTTCCGGCCGGTAATACCAGCTACGATCTCCAGGCGCTCAGGCAAGCCATCGCGGCCTGCAACCTGAGTATTGCAGAGCGCGTTGCGACGGCCTGGGATAGCGCGCGAACATTTCGCGGCTCAGACCGGCGTGGCGGTGCCAACGGTGCGCGTATTCGCCTTGCGCCGCAAAAGGACTGGCCCGGCAATGAACCTTCACGTCTGAACAAAGTGTTGGCTGTCCTCACTCCTATCGCGCAGCAACACAATGCCAGTCTGGCAGACACGCTGGTGCTGGCTGGCAACCTTGCGGTTGAGCAGGCCGCACAAGCGGCAGGGTTTGATATTCAGGTACCGTTTACACCCGGACGGGGCGACGCCACCGATGAGATGACGGATGTCGAGGCGTTTGCCGTCCTGGAGCCGTTGCATGATGCGTTTCGTAACTGGTTAAAAGCACCCTATCAGGTGAGCCCGGAGGAGCTCATGCTGGACAAAGCACAGTTACTGGGACTCACAGCCCCGCAGATGACGGCACTGCTGGGTGGCATGCGTGTACTCAACACCAATCATGGTGACACGCAACATGGTGTATTTACAGATCAGCCTGAAGTGTTAAGCAACGACTTTTTTATTACGCTGACCGACATGCAATACCAGTGGCAGCCGAAGGATGAACACACTTATCAATTGATTGACCGTCAGAGCGGCGAAGTGGCGTGGACGGCAACCCGTGTTGATCTGGTATTCGGCTCTAACTCAGTATTACGCGGCTATGCCGAGTTTTATGCACAAGACGATAACCGCGAGAAGTTTGTACAAGACTTTGTTGAGGTCTGGGCCAAAGTGATGCATGCCGATATGGCATAATGGTCAGACGACACCGGCTCGATGTAAGCCGGTGTCAGGAACTAGGCTTTGTTTTGTTGCAGCCAGCGGTCAAGACTGTTGGCAAATTGCTGTTTTTCAGCCTGCCCCAGCGGAGGTGGGCCGCCGCTGACCATACCGCTGCTGCGCATAGTGTCCATAAAATCGCGAATATTCAGCCGGGAGCGAATGTTTTCCCGGGTATACTCTTCACCGCGCGTGCTCAGTGCTAGTCCGCCTTTTTCAATGGCCTCTGCCGCCAGTGGAATGTCACTGGTGATCACTAAATCACCCGCGTTCATGCGGCGCACAATTTCGTTGTCTGCAACATCAAAGCCACTGCTGACCTGTAGCTTGTGAATGTGAGGAGACGGCGGTGTTTTAATATACTGATTAGCAACGAATGTGACAGGCATCTGGGTTCTGGCTGCGGCACGGAATAAAATCTCGCGGATCACCACAGGACACGCATCTGCATCCACCCATATGTTTTTCTTGTTGTCCAAAGTTGGCTCATTTGTTTAATTAACTATGCGACAAGTGTACAACTTGCCGCAGCCAAGCTAAAGCGTGAATTTCGATAGCAGCCCTTCTTGTTCATGGGCATGTTGTGCCAATACTTTACTCGACTCGTACTGGCGGATAGCAAAGCTGCCTACTTCCACGCTAATATCATTGATATTAGAGGTATTTTTGTTAATTTCCTCAATCACCACACTTTGCTCTTCTATAGCAGTTGCAATTTGAATATTGCGGTCCATGATGTCTTTGACGGCTTCGGATATTTCATTAAGCATGCCCGTGGCCTGCTCCGTTTGCTCCACACAAAGCAAAGTTTTATCGCGACTGCTGCCCATCGCACTTTGGACCTGAATCGACGAGGCTTGTATCTGCTCTATCATGGACTTAATTTCGGTAGTCGATTCTTGCGTCTTGGTCGCCAGTGAACGTACTTCATCAGCAACCACGGCAAAGCCTCGCCCTTGCTCACCCGCCCTGGCAGCTTCTATAGCGGCATTCAAGGCCAACAGGTTTGTTTGTTCTGCAATACCGTTGATGACAGACAGGATGTTTTCAATACTTTGGCTATATTCTGCCAGTTGCGTACTCATTTCGTGTGACGTGTTAATTTCATCTGCTAACGCGCTAATTTCTCCGCGGGTTTTCTGGAATACTTGCTGACCCTGTGCCGCTTTTTCATTAACGGAAGTAATAGATGTTGCCGCATTTTGCGCGCTGCCAGCTATCTCACTGGAGGTGGTGCTCATTTCGTGCATTGCCGTTGCCAGCCCCTCGATTAGCTGTACTTGCTCAGTGAGTTGAGAGCTAGACTGATTCGCCAAAGTACGGGCCTCATCACAACTGGCAACCACCATATCAGCTCGCTGTTTCACGTCAGTTACCAAGCTGTGTAACGACCCCAGAAACTGGTTAAATTCCTGCGCCACCTTACCGCATTCATCCTGGTGCTTTATGCGTACACGCTGCGTCAGATCGCCGCTACCCGACGCAATGTTGGTGATCGCATCATTGAGGTCTTTCAATGGTCTAAGTAGCTGAATTGCCAATGCACGGCTCAGAAATGCACCGAGTAGGATCGCCACAATTGCCAGCATCAGAGTGCTCATAGACAACTCTCTCAAGTCACGAAACACCAGCGCTTTATCGAGTAAGACCGCCAGATACCAGTCTGTGCCGTATTGCTGAGACAAAGGATAAAAGTAAAGTAGCTTCGCCTCCCCTTTTACTGTCACTTCCAATAGGGTTTGCTCTGCTGATTTATGTAATTGAGGAGACAAAGCACTAAGTGGCTTGCCATTGAGCTTGGCATTTTGGTGAGAGACGATGGTTCCTTTGCTGTCTACCAAAAAGGCATAACCTGTACCATCAAAGTTCACTGCGTTAACACTTTTGGCAATGGTATCCAGACTGAGATCGCCGCCAATAGCACCGCGAAACTGGCCACCCGAATTGATAGGTGCCACCACTGAGAGCAATAACTCACCCGTCGCGGCATCCGTATACGGGCTGGTAAACACCGTCTTGCCTTTGTCTCTGGCCAGTTTGTACCAGCCCCGCTCCCGAAAGTCGACATCCGGCGGATTTTGCCGGTTAGGATTGTTCGACCTTAAAATGGGCTCGTTACTTAAAGTACCAAACGCCAGCAAAAATGCCTCTTTAAAATAGGGTGATTCAAGCCCCTTTTGAAATTGATCCGGACTGAAATCAGCTTCAATCTGACTTCGCAGTAATCGAATCAAAGCGGCTTTTTCGGCCAGCCAGTTATCAATACCCAGTGCTAGCAACTGTGCAGAATCACTCACATAAGCCGTGGTTTTTTTGTTCATAGAAGTATTGACCAACCAGTACGTGGTTGTGCTGATCACTAAGATGATCACAAAAATAAGAAGCGCCGATGCCAAAGAGAATTTGCTGCGGATTTTCATATAATTTAGGCCAATTAAAATCACCCTTTTCCAAAGTGTTGTCTATAATTCGATTTATCGCAACTAACGCAACGAATTTGGTAATTTGCTATGAAAATCGCGATCTCTTCTGTAGCTAAAGCTATTCTGGTAGCGCTGTGTATCCCATTGTCCAACAGCCATGCAAACTCGGAGCGTCCTGTCACAATGGCAGACATCGAAGCTCTGGAAGCGCAGCTGCGGGCATTAAAAGCACGCTTTGAGAAACAGCACCCACCTACTGCAGCCACGCACGTATCTGAGCCAGCAGCCAAAACGTCACAACCGGCAGCGGACAAACAAAAGCCTGCTCATACATCCAAGGAAACAGCTCAGGAAGAAAAGCGTAAACTAGACGTCTATGCCACTATGCGCCCGACTTACGGCCGCCTTGAAACTAATGGCGAGGATAATTGGGACGTACGCGATGCACTGTCTCACGCTGGACTCAAAGTAACGCACGAATTCGACGAAGACTGGAGTGCGGAGTTGCATGGCGAATGGAGTATTGATGTTGCAAATGAAGGCAATTTTGGTCGCTCTCGGCGAGCCTATACAGCCTTGAACACACCCATAGGCCGTTTTGGTATCGGCAAGCAAAGACCCGCGCAGTATTTATTCATCGCCGAATACGTTGATATCTTCAACCATGCTAACAGTCCTTTTGCCTATGATCCTGAGAGCTTGTTCTTTGTCGACAACCTTGTTAGTTATCGGCTCACTCCCGGCCCCTTTACTTTTGTTGCTGTTGCACAGTTTAATGGTGAGTCCGGCAGCAACTCTGACGACTTGGTCAATGTGGGCCTGAGTTATGATGCCAACGATTTGCATGCAGCAATCACTTATCAGCAGAATGATGTCTATGCAGATGATATTCAGCTTGGAGACAATAATCTCTGGGCAACCTCACTGGCTTATCAGTTTACACCTCGCTTCTACGCAGCGGTTGCCTATCAGGATAAAAACTATGATAGGCACGCACCAGGCGCCGATCGCAGTGGCCATACTTTCGATTTATCATTTGCTTATCAGTTGGCCAAGACTTACAAGTTGAAAGCAGGATACTTTGATTTTGATGATGGTTTTCAGGATTCAGACCCCGCGGCTGGCAGCTTTGATGGGTTTAACGTCACCCTGGAATGGAGCCCAATCAAGGTACTCAGGGTGCATCTGGAATACCTTAACAAGTCGTTTGTTAATGGTGATGATTTCGACTCCATTTCAATCGGTTTTCGGTACGATTATAAAACCACAATTGAATACTAAGGCTGGCGTTGGTTGTAGAGTACGGGAGATTGACCCTGCCATTGCAGCCATAAACCTGAGTCCAGTGCCAACTGACACATGAAGTGGGCAACATTAATACGACTGGTTTGCCCGGCGTTAAAAATGGCATCTCTTATTGGGGATGGGTGAACGTCGTAGGCACTCACCTCAGGCTCATCAATCAGTGAATCTGGGCGAACGACCACCCAGTCAATGCCTGATCCGACGGTTGGAAACGCCCGCAGGGTCCGTGCGGCCGCTTCGTTGTCCGGATGAGGTGGCAAACATATCCTGAGTAAGGCGACTGTCGCTCGATGTGCCAAAGATGGGCGTTCATTCAGCAGCTCATTGCGACATCCGGTGCTGTTCATCAAGATGAATTTTACCTGAGTGAGGGCTTGATTCTTATCGATTGCCTTACACACATTACGCACAGCATCACGTACCAAGCGACGCGGCGGGCCATAAATGCCCTGAAACGTAGCTCTATGTCCCAGACAACAAATGACCACCTGTACGCCTGATACCAAGGCATTGAGCTCATTTGTACTGAGCTCAGCGATATCACCGACTCTGACATCCAGTTGAGGGTTAGCTTTCAACCCTGCCAGTTGAATACTGCATTTTCGTACCAGCACTCTGACTGACTCCTGCGCCGACAGCAACTGCTCTACAACCAGCTTACCTGTCGCGCCACTTGCGCCAAGTACTAAGATCATATGGCTTCCTTGGTTTTTAATCTGCTATCAGTGTAACGTCAGAGCGGCGAGTTAAAACCAGTACAATTGTGACAATTGGTAAGCAAATTTGTCAGCCGACCTGATAAGCCAGCTGAGCGTAAACCAATCAGTTCAGTTCTTTATCTTTCCAGAATTTAGTGCCTTTGATGGTCGCCTGCAATGCCAAACCACTTTCGGTAAACGTATAAACAGTGACATCCCCATAATACACTTCACCTTCAATGGACGCCCCTTTATCAGCAGCTCTTGCCGCCGCATCTGCGTTACCGCCAAATGTCCAGCCCGACTCGACGAACTGTTTCATAGCCGCTTTAGTGTGAAACACCATCACAATACGATAATCTTTGGCGCCCAGGCCAAGCCCGAGTCCCCCTTCGGCCATATTCATGTAGATTGACTTGCCCGCGATATTATCCTCCACCACGCCATAGCCTGTACCGGCTGCGACAAAAATGATGTTCAGATTCGCATTGGAAAACACCGCATACCCCTGCGCATTGCTCAGCTGGGCGCGAACATCTGGTTTTTTGCTATACAGTTTTGCCAGGGTTTCTCGTTTCATTTTCTGGATTTCGGCACGCTTTTGTGCGGCGTCGCCCGGTCCCATGGACGCACAGGCACTCAGTAACACAGATAAAACAACCGACATCAGCAATGGAATTGTACGCATACCTTTTTCCTTTTACAGTTGGTACAGACAATAAAAGCACTGTCTGTTGAAAAGTGTCATCTTAAGGGTAGGCAGGTTAGGCGCAGCTGAACAGAATAGACAAGCAAAAAAAAAGGCCACATAAAGCGGCCTTAACACACATCATGGGTAATCATGAAGGGATAAATGTGAAAACAAGCTCATTGTAGCTCGCCCGTTATAAAATAAAATCATATTATTACGTTCTGTCAGTTCGTAATTTTCGATTGATTTTATTTGTCTTGCTGATCCTTGCTCACTCAACAAGGTTGCTGCAATGACAGCGCCTTAAGCAACGAAGCCGTATTATTTTTAACGGAACTGTAGGTGCACCTTTTCCTGCTGGAAGAAAATAATGGGGCCTCTGCAGCATAAAAACTATTTTAGGGTTTCAGGTACAGCGCAGCAGAGAGCAGAAAATGCGGACAAAAAAAAGGCCGCATAAAGCGGCCTAATACACATCATGGGTAATCATGAAGGGATAAATGTGAAAACAAGATCATTGTAGCCTGGTGCTTATAAAATAAAATCATATTATAACGCGCTTTAAATTCGCTATTTTCGATGATTCAACCTGTACTTGCTCAAACAAGTTGCACCGAACTTAATCAAAGTTGCTTAAAGCGGCCGACCAACAGTCACGTAGTTTCTGTTATTCGCTGTTTTCATTAGATTAATCAACTCCTGCTGCGGTATGATCCCGCACATCTTGCTACACTGAATAACGTACCTGTATATGTATCACTTGATTTTTATCACCCTGGTGTGGGCATTTTCATTCAGCCTGATCGGCGTCTATCTGGCAGGCTCTGTTGACTTGTGGTTTGCGGCACTAAGTCGTATTGCACTGGCGACTCTGGTTTTCTTGCCGTTTATTCGCTGGCAGCAAACTGCCCGCCCCGTCGTGTTCAGATTAATGGCAATAGGCGCTATCCAGATAGGTGCTATGTATGGGTTTTATTACCATGCTTTTTTATTCCTGTCCGTGCCCGAAGTACTTTTATTTACCGTTATGACGCCGGTGTACATCACTTTGCTCAATGATTTGTTTGCAAGGCGTTTCAATGCCCGCTACCTAATGGTTGCACTGCTGGCCACACTTGGCGCTGTCGTGATCCGCCTCACAACGCCTAACCCTGACTTCTGGCTGGGCTTTATCATCGTTCAGGGCGCCAACCTGTGTTTTGCACTGGGTCAGGTCCTTTACAAGCGCCTTGCTGAGCAACACACGCTGGTGCACCATCAAAGTTTTGGTTTTTTCTTCCTTGGCGCGTTACTTGTATCTTTGCTGAGTTTTGCTTTGTTTGGCGACCTGAACCGGCTGCCTGCAACTCCACAGCAGTGGGGGATCCTGATTTACCTGGGCGTTATTGCATCTGCACTGGGCTATTTTGTCTGGAACAAAGGGGTCACTTTGGTATCCGTCGGGGCGCTGGCGGTAATGAACAATGTACTGATCCCAGCGGGGATCCTGGTAAATATCCTGATCTGGAATCGCACTGCGGATCTGATCTCTTTGGGACTGGGTAGTGCGATTATCTTTTCAGCGTTAGGGCTCAATCAATACTTTGATGCACGTGTGCGTTAAAGCGCCTTACGAAATCGGATCTGAACATCCAACAATGTGTCTGTCGGCGTTGCTGGATGAGTCAGCTCCGCTATATGATAGTCATGGCTTACCAGCATCTGTATCATGGTTTTAAAACGGTTCATCGTCTTAACTTCAATGTAACTGAAGCCCTGTTCACGGCACCAGTGCTCCTGCTCAAGCAATAGTGCGCGTGCCACTCCCTTGCCACGACAAGCAGGTATCACAGCCCCAAGCCAGCTATAAAACTGTTGCGCAGCCTGCTCATAACCGAGTTTATAGGCAACCGGTTGACCATCACAGCTGGCGATTAACGCCAGATATTTGCGCCCAGCCAGCCTCTGAAGGATGTCCTCCCGAGTCTTGGGGGTTGAAAACTCAGGGATCTGCTGCTCAACCACCAGCATATCTTCAATGCTCCCCTGATGAATATGCCACTGCGCTTGTGTCATTACCTTACCTTTATAAGAGTTCCGTATACGTTATCGTTATAATTAACGCCGACGCTTACCACGCTGACCCAGTACGCGCTTTTTATCACGTTGACGGCGAGATTTGGCTGAGTTTTGTCGCTCATTTTTAGGCTCACGGGTCAGATCAGGTTCATAACCGCTTAACCACTGGGGCGTGAGGCGCTCATCCAGCAGCACTTCAATCTCTTCCAGTAACCATTGCTCATCAATGCTGACCAATGAAATCGCTGTGCCCGCTTCTCCTGCCCTGCCAGTACGACCTATACGGTGTACATAGTCTTCAGCTACATAAGGAAGCTCCGCATTGATAACGTAATTCAGTTGCTGAATATCAATACCACGCGCCGCCACATCGGTTGCAACCAGTACTCTAATTTCGCCGTCTTTAAATTGTGCAAGCGCTTTGTTTCTGGCCCCCTGAGACTTGTCGCCGTGGATAGACTGCGTCTTCAGGCCATCCTTATTTAACTCTTTCGCGTAGTCATCAGCTTGCTTTTTGGTGCGTGTAAAAATGAGCACCTGATGCCAGTTTTGCTTGCCAATCAGATGGGCGATCAGCTCACGTTTGCGTTCTTCATCCACCGCATAGAAGATTTGCTCGACCTTAGCTGCGGTTTGGTTCTGAGCTTCTATGCCTATTCGTTTGGGTTCTTTCAGCCAGTCTTTGACCTGATTAAAAATGGCTTCATCAACCGTCGCTGAAAACAGTAAAGTTTGCCGCTCAGATGGCATCTTGCGCATAATACGACGTATTTCACCCATAAATCCCATATCAAGCATTCGATCCGCTTCGTCGAATACCAGATACTCTATCGCTGATAGCGTTAATGTGCCTTTGATCAAATGATCCAACAGCCGTCCGGGTGTGGCAACCACAATATCAGCACCCTCTTTCAGTGCTTTTTCTTGAGGCCCAATGTTGGCTCCACCATGCAGACAAACAGTTACCAAGTCACTATGAGCCGCATAAGAAGTGGCATGCTGCGCCACCTGCTGGGCAAGTTCACGAGTTGGAGCCAGAACCAGAGCACGGATACCTGAGGCCGGCTTATTGATCAGTTGTGTCATTATGGGCAACATAAACGCCGCGGTTTTACCGGTACCCGTTTGTGCACATGCCAGCAAGTCGTGACCTGCCAAAACTAAGGGAATACTTTTTGCCTGAATAGGCGTCGGCTCGATAAAGTCGAGCACCGCAAGCCCGTCTAAAAGGGTCGGCGCTATGGCGAGAGATTCAAAGGACATAATTGTGTAAAGCTCAAAAAATTCGTCGCGGGAGTATAGCAAAAATGTGACTCAACGCCCGCAAAGAAATGCGCACTTATGAAAGATGCAATTCCATATATACGCTCAACGGATCGGGCTCATAACTGCCAAACGCCTCACATTGAATAAAGCCCAATGACGTATAAAGTCCTATGGCTTCAGTTTGCCTGATCCCAGTTTCAAGCCTGAGTATTTTGAATCCACACTGTCTGGCATACCCAATGAGTGACTGCATAATCTGTTTGGACACACCTAAACCTCGATATGGCGGCTGCACATACACCCGTTTGAGTTCCCCATAACACGCCAGTTCACCAGCCTCATCGGTTTTTGGCACCAATGCCCCACAACCCATCAGCGCTTGTTCTGTTCTGGCCCCAACAAAATAGACATCCGGCGCAGCTAGCTCATCCGCAGGGATCAGCTGGTTACTGCTTGGTGGGTACAATGTATTCATCAACGCATCTATGTCTCTCAGTAACTGCGACACTTCCGGGTGATGCGGATCAAGATTAATTATTTCCATAGCGTGATTTACCTTGCTAGCCCAATCAGATTAACTGCACGACGCATGACGGTATTTGACAACTGGGCATGATATAGAGACTAAAATACTATGTTCTGTATTATGATACTAGCTTATTTTCCGACCCCAATCGTACCTTTTAAAGTTACAAAGTCAAATGTCGTGATGGTATCTGTCGTTACCCCAGGCCATATGGCCAGTATTTAACCGGTCTTGCTGAGTATTTGCTCACATACAGGCTGAGTACCGATGAAAACATGCATATCTGCCGTATTTTTTATATCATCCGCGCGCATATAATTCTAATCATAGGACAACAAGTATGAGTAATACCCCAGAAGGGCTCTCTGCAGCAGCACTCGCTGATGGGGAAAGCCAAAGCAGTCGGGGTCGCTGGACACAACATGACACCAACTGGGTTCTGAGCCTGTTTGGTACCGCTGTCGGCGCCGGTATTTTATTTCTGCCTATCAATATAGGTATCGGTGGGTTCTGGCCACTAATGATCATGGCAATACTGGCCTTTCCCATGACCTATCTGGCTCACCGGGGACTTGCACGGTTTGTTCTGTCTTCCAGGCATAAAGATAGTGATTTTACCGACGTCGTTGAAGAGCATTTTGGCGCAGCATCTGGCCGCTTAATCTCACTGCTGTACTTCTTTTCAATCTTCCCGATTCTGTTGATTTACGGTGTTGGTCTGACCAACACCGTAGACAGCTTCATAGTAAATCAGCTGGAGATGGCATCGCCTCCCAGAGTGTTACTCTCCGGCTTGCTGGTTGCGGGCATGATTGCCATTATGCTGGGCGGGGAAAAGCTGTTATTACGCGCATTTGCGTTACTGGTCTACCCGCTGGTTGCCATCCTGCTCATGCTGTCACTGTATCTGATCCCACACTGGCAAGCCCCCGTTGTGGCAACGCCGGACATCGCCACCCTGAGTGAAACGCTGTGGTTGTCTGTGCCAATTATTGTCTTTTCATTCAGCCATGCTGCGGCCATTTCAAGCTTCGCCAATGCCCAGCGCCGTCATTATGCACACAGTGCCACACACAAAGCCGAAGCCATTTTGCGCAATACCTCGCTTATGCTGATTGTCTTCGTGCTGCTCTTTGTCTTTTCGTGTGTATTGTCACTGAGCCCCGAGCAAATGCGCGAAGCCAAAGAAGCCAACGTGTCTGTTTTATCTTATCTTGCCAATGTGTATGACAATCCGTTTATTGCCATGCTGGGTCCACTGGTCGCCTTTATTGCCATTACCTCATCCTTCCTTGGTCACTTTCTGGGAGCACGCGAGAGCTTTAACGGCCTGCTGAGCAAGCAGTCATCTTTATCTGTGGGTTTGATAGATAAACTGGGTGTGGGCCTGATGTTTATCGCCATTTGGGTATGTGCGGTAATGAACCCCAGTATTCTGGATATGATGGGTGCCATCTCAGGACCCATTATTGCCATGATCCTCTTTATCATGCCAACCATTGCCATTTTTAAGGTACCGACACTACAAAAATACCGCCATCATCTTGGCACCTATTTTATCCTGATAGTCGGCCTCTTAGCTGTCTCTGCACTGCTTTACAACATGGCGGGTTAAGCCGTAGTACTAGCAGTCAATTGAAAAGGGCCTAAGCGCCCTTTTTTTCTGCCACACAGGCCTGATTTCGACCCTGGTGTTTTGCGTTGTAGAGCGCTTGATCCGCCGCAGCAATCAGCTGCGCCAAATCCTGATAGTGTTCACCCCGATTATTACTCGCAACACCCGCACTGATAGTAACCACCCCAAACTCCGAATCTTCATGGACAATGTCCAGCGCTTTGACGGCATCAACAAATTGATCGGCAAGCTGTTTCGCGCCGTCAGGCTCTGTGTCTGGTAGTAAGATGGCAAACTCCTCACCACCGTAGCGATATACCCCATCCATTGGTCTGCGTATCTGGCCATCAATCGCACTGGCAACGGCTTTGAGGGCATCATCCCCGTTAAGGTGGCCATATCGATCATTAAACTTCTTAAAGTGATCGATATCCAGCATCACCACAGAGCAGGTGTGTTGCTGACGAACGCTCTGTTTGAACTGGCGCGCTCCTTCCATATCAAAAAAGCGCCGGTTGAATACTTTTGTCAGGCCATCGTAATACGAATAGCGCTTGAGCGTATCAGCCTGCTGTTTGTATTTTAAATGAGTTTTAACCCTGTTAATCAGAGTCTTGGCTACGATGGGTTTAGGAATGAAGTCAACCGCGCCGGCATCCCAGCACAAGTCCTGTTGTTGCTCACTGATATTGGAGGTCACAAAAATAATGGGAATATCAGACAGTCCTTCCATTTCCTGTAGCTGTTTGCAGGCCTCGACTCCAGACATACCTTCCAATACCCAGTCCATCAGGATCAGGTCTGGCGGTGTAGCACGGCAAAATTCAATCGCCTTTTCGCCAGATGTCACCATATGTACCGAACAAATCCCCTCTAAAAAGCACGAGATGACTTTTTGCGTCAGCATTGAATCTTCAACAATCAACACCAGACTCTCGCTCAGGTCTTCAATTTCCTTAAACAAAGTGCAATTACCTATTACTGTGATTCTTCGGCTCAACCTAGACCGGTTTTTTTCGGTCCCGATTGCAATTATAGCAGGCGCACAAATAAATACCCGTTAACATGTTATGACTAACTTATCATGCGTCTGTGCTTTATGAAATGGATTAGAAGCTTAAGATCAGTAATTTAGCCCTCACAAGGTTGTACATTTTTTCACACAATCGGTACATATCATCAACGCGCTTGTTTCAGACTGTGCTGCCTGCGCCACAACGCAGGCGTCACCCCATAGGCTGCCTTAAACTGGCGAATAAAGTGAGTGGTGTCTGACCAACCAAGCTCTTCAACCAAGGTCGCAATCGGTGTATGTGTATGCATAAGGCGATTACAGGCTTCACCAAGGCGCTTTTTTGTGAGCCATTGACCGACTGAGTAGCCCGTTTCTCGTTTAAATAAAGTGGCCAGATAAGGCGCACTCACGAACACCGCATCGGCCACTCCCTGCAAAGAAACCGGCTGCAACCCCTGACTTTCTATGTAGGACAGTGCCGCAACCACTTTAGGATGCATGCCCGCACGCCAGCTAATGGGTTGTTGCGCCAGTGACACTTCGTGCAGCAGCAAAAATACAAAGCTCTTCATGACCTCCAGTGGTAATGTCTGCTGCAACGCCAGTTCAAACTCCTGATATAAAGTCTGAACAAATTCGACGCGCTCACCTGATAAGGTCAATGCAGGTAAAGCACCCAGGCGCACCTGCTGGAAAGGTTGCAATAAAGCGGCATCGGGTTCAAGCCCCAGACAGTCAGGGCAAAAGCTCATCCAGTGAACATGTAAGTCGGACCCCGACAATAAAGTATGTGGCATCCCGCCGGGCACTAGCACAAACATGCCCTGCGTGGCGGTAAAAGTCTCGCCATGTAACATATCCAGTGAGCCTGAACGAATAAAACTTAAAACACTCTCGCTGTGTGTACCATGCGGCTCTTGTGCCAGTCTGGCCACTTTCATCTGACCACAGGCTGCAACATGATTGGTCATCTTATTTCACCCGCAATCTTAAAATAAGCCGATTAAATCAAAAACCCAACAATAACACCAGTTAGCTTTATTGAGAATAATAGACACACATAAAACAATACACCGATTTTAAGGAGACACGCATGACTTTATCACTCGTTTTGATGGGGCTATCCATTCATGTCCTTGTGTGGGAGAAGCTACCCGAATGGGGTACGTGGTTTAACGCTCTGGTGGCACGTTTGCCGGCCCCACTGGCCTATTTATATTCAGCCTGGCACTGCCCGTATTGTTTTGGCTTCTGGGCGGCTTTAACCCTACAACAGCTCACTGGAGTCTATACTTTGCCTGAGCTGACTACTTTAACCGAAACATTTGGCCTGGCTGGTACAATGATCGGTATGGGTTTGGATGCGCTGGTCACAGCGTTACTGATCATGATTGGCAGCCTGGCTCTGAAAGCACTCGCATTACCAGCAATAAAAGGGTACGAGCTCACTCAGGCATTTAAAGCAGGCATGTCAGAAGCGCAAGTCAACACAAAGGAGCAAGTTCATGACAAAGCTTGAATTCAGCACGGCCAGGTTAGAGGTCATCCCCGCATCCTTGCTAGTCAACGAGCTCAGCCAGGCACAGTCAAACCAGCTAATACACATGCTGACAACAAATACGGTGCGCTTTTTACCCGAAGACTGGCAACACTGCCCGCAAACTTCGGCTCAGCTTATTGATTGGATAAAGGGCAAACTCACACACTGTGACCTATTGCTGGTGCGAGATAAACAAGCACAGTGTCTCGGCCTGACAATGTTGTACTTTTCAACCAATACGATACAACTTGGCTATTTGATAGGCGAAGCACACTGGGGTCAGGGTTATGCCAGTGAGCTACTACAGGGATTGGTGACTCATCTGCGAGAAATTCAGCCTGATGCCATACTCAATGCCGGCGTTGCAGCCGACAACCCTGCTTCAATAAAAGTGCTGGAAAAAGCGGGCTTTGTACTTTGCCAGACTCAGTCGAAAAACAGCAGCTCGCAGCTTTATTATACTTTCTCTATGGCTGGTTTGACTTGAGCGCGCACCTCGCATCTGCTACTTTGCTTCGCAATTAACAACAACTTGCGGAGCACGGCCTGGTTAGGTCCATTAGCATGCACTACACCCCTTTCAGTCAGACACAAATATCAGAACTTCTGACACGCTACGCGCAGCTGCCTAAAGAACAACAGATCATGCTGGAGGTCCTGGCATTGATCGGCAAACCAGTCGCAATAAGTAAACTAAAACGTGTGCTAAGGTTACTGGTTGAAGCACAGGTTCACGACTTAGCCGCGCTCAGTCAGGGTATGCTGCCAGAACAAAGAACCGCTCTGGCAGAAGCCGGGTTGTTGATCAGCAATCAAAAGGGCCTCAGGGTGCAGCCGCTCATTGAAGCCTCTTTGTGTCACAATGCGTTGCGTGAAGATCGCTTTATGAGCACTTTGAATTACGCCGAACAAATTGTGCCTGTAATCAACCTGTATGAATGGGAACGTGATTTTTCGGACGAACAGCGATTTATCCGCGACCTGCTCATGCTTGGCCAGTATGACAAAGCCGCGGACCTGCTGTCGTTTCACAAGAATCCGCAATATTTGGATCATTACACCAACCAGGTGTTAGTCGATACACTGTTTTTTCCGGCAGACGCGGACCGTCTGGCTGAGCTACCGCCGCTGTTGCTATATCAGGCGTGTGCCACATTAGTTCATTCCTTACGACGTGACTGTCAGAATAATTTTGCCGCGTTCAAGCTGATAGAGCAGCTTTGTCAGCGTCAGCCTGAGAACCAACTGCTGCACTGCTTACTGGCCGAGCAATATCTGTATCGCGCACAGTTGGATCATTGTATCGCCAGTCTTGGCAACGACACCAGCTGCTATGCATTGCAGTTACGTGCCATTGTGGCCATGTGCTCTGGCGAGCAGCAAACCGCACACGCATTATTTGAACAAGCCATCGTGGCCAAAAACAAACTGGCCCGACGCAAACAGCAATATCTGGGTGGCCTGCCTGGCCTGTTTCATAAACTGACTATTCTGGTCGAGGCCTGTCAAGGTCAGCCCCAGCTATTTAAAACGGTGCGCCAGTTGGTTCGAGCTGAAGCTGCGGATAAGAAAGCACCCACATTTAACTACGCCATTCTGAACTTACTAGAGTATCTTACCGAATGTCTCAATGACGCTCAGACATTCAGTGAACAATATCAAGATTATGAAGTACTCAGGAATACGCAGCCCTTTGATTTTGCCCTGCTGCAGTTACTGATTGCCCTTGCTACACACTGGACGGGTGCCCGCGCACAAGCGGCCAGGCTAAATCGCCTCAGCGAGGCCTGTACGACTTTCAGCACAATGCAGCAACCTTTGTTTGCCTGTATGGGGGCGGATCTTTTGCTGCTCCATCAGGCTCCGGTCCCCAGCCTACCTCAGCGATTGGTGCTCAACTTTGCCAATCTGATAGAACAAAAAAGCGGCTGGGAACTGGCTCTGGAAAAGCTGCAAAACCTGGCACCAAATCACGCAGCCACTGAGGATAAATCACCACAGAGCCATCGACTCATCTGGCAGCTTGAGCAATCACGATTTGACCTCACTCTGAAGCCTCGGGAACAAAAACTGGGTAAACAAGGCTGGAGTAAGGGCCGCAATGTCGCACTGAAAAGGTTAATCGACGAGCCCGAAAGCTTTGAATACCTGAGCGACAAGGATAAAGAGATCATCGCGGCCATTCGGGTATATGAAAACCACAGCTATTATGGTGGACGCACATTTGAGCTCGAAGGCGCAAGTGCGCTAAGCGCAGCGGCGGGCGCTCAAAACCTGTATCTGGGCGAAGATTTAAATACAGAAATTGAACTGACTGAATATCCGGCTGAGCTTCAGATCCGCGATAACGGCGATGAGCTGATGATGTCGATCCCTAACCTGCCTCAAGGCATAGACTACCGGATGCAGCTGGATGAACATGCCAGACAGGACGAATACGCCTTCTATTCGCTTCAGGGGCATCGCTATGGGTTTACCCTGTTCACACGTCAGCACCTGCAAGTGGCAGAGATCATCGGTGAGAGCGGGTTGGTGGTACCCAAAGCCGCCAAACCCAAGCTGCTCGAAAGTATCACAGCCATTGCCCCTTTACTAAATATTCAATCCGATCTCGAAGGGGTAGAAACCGGACTAAGCACAGTGGAGCCAGCCGAAGAGCTGGTGGTCAACATCACCCCCTACCAGGGCGGTTTGGAGTTTCATTGTGTCAGTATGCCATTTGGCGATCAGGGTCCGATGTTGCATCCAGGCATTGGCAGTCCCAACCTGACAACAGAAATTGAGAACAAACGGGTAGCCACTCAGCGCAACTTAGCCCGGGAGCAACGCTGGCTGGAGTTGCTGGATGAACACTGCCCGGCATTTCTGGCTATGTCCGACAATCGACTGCAACTGGACGACCTGGAAATGGCGCTGGAAGCCCTGGAGCAGCTCGAGCAATGTGTTGCAAAGCCTGTGAATGAATTGACATTAAGACTGCGCTGGCCAAGAGGGAAGAAATTCCGTCTCAGCAAACCACTTGAGTCCCAACATATTGCCCTGGCCATGAGCAAACAAAATCAGTGGTTTGACGTAACCGGAGAGCTTAAAGTCGATGATGCACAGGTCATTGAGCTGAAAAAGCTGTTAAGTTTGATGGCCACCAGCCATGGCCGCTTTGTCAGCCTGGACGGTGAACAAATTTTGGCACTGTCTCAAGACTTGCGTAATCAACTCGCCCAGCTTGATACGGTAACCGATGAGGGGCAATTCCACCCGCTTGCCAGTGGTCAGGTGGCCGAAGCCACCGCAGGCATGCGCATGAAAACTCTGCCAGCCTGGGAAGAACAAAGCAAAAAAATGTACCAGGCCAATGCACTGACACTCACCGTTCCTCCCACCTTGCAGGCGCAACTGCGCGATTACCAGCTGGCGGGATTCGATTGGGCGATGCGCCTGGCTCACTGGGGCGCCGGAGCCTGCCTGGCCGATGACATGGGACTGGGCAAAACCTTACAGGCTCTGGCCGTGATCCTGGCACGCGCCAGTGAAGGGCCAACTCTGATCATCGCGCCAACTTCTGTGTGTTTTAACTGGCAACAGGAAGCGAGTAAGTTTGCACCTGCTTTAAACATGATGCTGTTTAGCGATCATAACAGTGCGCAAGAGCGCGAGCAGTTGTTAACTCAGGCAGGCCCATTTGATTGCGTAGTGATCAGTTATGGTCTGTTGCAGCGTCAGGCTGAACTGTTAAAAGCCAAGCAATGGCATACCATCATCGCCGATGAGGCGCAGGCGCTGAAAAACCCGCTGGCCAAACGCACTGTGGCGGCTTGTGCTCTCAAGGGCGAATTTAAGATGATCACCACAGGCACCCCAATAGAAAACAACCTGACCGAATTGTGGTCACTGTTTCGTTTCATAAACCCCGGATTACTCGGCAATCTGAAGCGCTTTAATGCCCGTTTTTCACAGCCTATGGAAAATGCCGAACAAGACAAGCTCGCGGCACATAAAGCACGTCAAAGCCTAAAGCAGTTGGTAAAGCCCTTTATTCTGCGGCGCCTGAAAAGCCAGGTTCTCACTGAGCTGCCAGAAAAAACCGAAATCAATCTGACTGTCTCGCTCAGCGATGATGAGATGAATTTTTATGAAGCGCTACGACAGCATGCTATCGATCAGATCACCGAATCTGCCAGCACCAGCTCAGCAGCGGAACAGCGAATAAAAATGCTGGCAGAGCTGACTAAACTCCGCCAGGCCTGCTGTCACCCTAAACTGGTCATGGCAGAAAGCACGCTGCCCAGCAGTAAGCTGGATGCACTGGGTGAGCTGCTCGATGAATTACGGCAAAATAACCATAAGGCGCTCATTTTCAGCCAGTTTGTGGGCCACCTTCAGATCATTAAAACACTCCTTGAAGAACGTGCAATAGCTTATCAGTATCTGGATGGTAGTACACCTGCCACACAACGTCAGGAACGCGTTAATGCGTTTCAGCGTGGCAATGGCGAAGTGTTTTTGATCAGCCTGAAAGCCGGAGGCTCAGGCTTGAACCTCACCGCTGCCGACTATGTGATCCATATGGATCCCTGGTGGAACCCGGCTGTCGAAGCACAGGCCTCTGACAGAGCTCATCGCATGGGTCAGCAACGTCCGGTGACTATCTATCGCCTCATCGCCAAGAACACCATAGAAGAGAAAATAGTCGCACTGCACCAGCATAAACGAGACCTGGCGGATCAATTGCTGGCAGGTAACGAGCAGGCTGGTAAGCTGTCGGTCGAGGATATGCTTAACTTACTCAAAGAGACCTTTTAAAGGCTGGCCACAACACAGTGGCCAGCGCTGCGTATTAATGGTGGTGATGGCTGAGCAATGGCTGAGAAGAAAACTGGTGCAATACCAGATCAGGCTCAGCCAAATTAACAAACACCGACCCCATGACGGTATTGCCTTTCCAGGTCCAGTTCTCATGCTGATGGCTGTTTAGCGATACCGCAATCTGATTGACCCCTTCCTGAAACCAGCTGGCCGGCAAGTGTACATCTTGACCATAGACACGCATTTTTTTCTCCCCATTGATAAAAAGATGAGCATGACCGGTCAGAGTTTGCTGTTTACGCTCCGCCTCGGCAGGCGAATTTAGCACATAGTTGGCAATGCCAATTGTCAGATTCAGACCATCTGTTTGGTCACGAACAACCGTCAGAGATACCCTGGGTAACTGGCTTTGCTGCTTAATTTCCAGGCTTTTATGTTGATGAATGGCGGTATCAGCTAACGCCACCGTGCTGCTAACACACAGGCATGTAGCAATGATCAGTGCGAATATTTTCATTGATTTGCCCCTATCCCCGACCCGGACCACCTGGTAGTCTGCCACCGCAACTGGTTAGCGCATTACTTTGCAGCTCTCCGGCAAATCTATCGCCTACCGTATAGGGAAATGCCGGTATCAGTTTGCCATTCTCTTCGCGGGCTGTGACGTGATAGTGATAGCCACGCTCAGAATCACTGTGGCCATTGTATTGGTCCAGATAATTACCGCCCTGAGCAGTCAACGCTGTATTCCAATAGAAATCTTCTTTATAGTAGCCGTTTTCAGCAACCAGCTCATTGTTGGACAGCGTGCGCACCACAGCAGAAAAACCGGGTCCGCTGGAAACAGTACGGGTGCCCTGGCTGACATCGTATTGGTCATTCAGCACACAGCTTCGGGCACCGTCGCTGCATCCCGTCGCTTCACTGGCGCTATAGTCCCGGACTTCCCAACTACTGATTGCCAGTTGCCCTTGCGCCTCCCAGGGGCCATAAATCGCATACCCATCCGCGGCATAACCATAAATAGGAGAGTGACCCATACCAGTGTCCCCTACCATATCGGCCAGGCATGATGAGTAATAGTGGTGATGATAGTCACCCTGTGCAGCATGGCCGCCGCACACATCAACATCATATTGCTCTGCAACCGGTGCCAGTGTCTGCCATACTCCTTCGTTGTTATAGCTCTGTCCATCCCCCCAGTTATACACAGAGGTCCCGTTAACCCAAAAACCTACCGACCCTAAGCCCGTCTCGCAGGTTTCGCTAGTCTGTGTTGGCTGGTTTGGAAAGGTACCCGTTTTGTCCATCACTTCAGGGCATACCGGACCCGGCGGCCAGTAACCCTGTCCCGCGTCTAATGCACAACTGTTGTTGCTGTTGTACCCTATATCCTGACCAAACTCTACCACATCGCCAATCGCCACAGCGGGCGAACCTGTGGCAAAATCGGAATTGGCTCTGGGCCGTGAAGACAAGCTTGTCAATACCGCCTCGTCGATGACAACCTGGTAATCCGGCATACCAGAAGCGCTAACCACGGTATAGCGTTGGCCCGATTGCTCAATGGCACTGACTGTTTGCACGTTAACCTTCGCGGGCTGCCCCGAATCATCCAGCATGATTGCAGCCGATTCTGCCTCAGAGCTCAGGATCCAGCCAGGTAGCGTGTTTGTTTCTTCTGGATCATTTGATACTTGATCACCCTCATCACTGGTGTTACTCGAGCCAGTGCCGCTATCATCATCATTTGACTGAGCATTGTCATTACTCTGATTCGCTGTGCTCTGGTTAGTAACGGCTGACTCCGTACTCTGGCTTTCGTCAGAGCCTCCTGAACCACAGGCACTAAGCACTGTAGCACTCATCATAAGTGCCAAGATTTTAAGTGTGCCTGGGTAGCTGAATTCGTTCGTTAATTTCATTGCCTGTCTCCGTTGCTGTTCGGCCTGACTTACACACTAACGAAACAATGTGCAAACAGATGGCAAACAATGTGCAAATAGTGTGTATCACTCACCCACCTCAAGTGACATCATTTTAAAACACGTAACTATTTAAAAAATTTAGCTTTATTAATTACTTGATAACGCAGAACTTTCGCCTGGTTTGCTTGTTTATGACATTTAAATTGCGCTACCATAGCAACCTAAT
Organism: Pseudoalteromonas rubra; assembly: GCF_005887115.1. Classification (GTDB taxonomy): domain Bacteria; phylum Pseudomonadota; class Gammaproteobacteria; order Enterobacterales; family Alteromonadaceae; genus Pseudoalteromonas; species Pseudoalteromonas rubra_F. Next base: position 30,703 of record NZ_PNCJ01000036.1, read on the forward strand.
AATAAATAATTCTTATCAAGGTTTGCATTATCTCTATGACACTTGCAGATTTAAAACCAAACGACACAGCGATTATTGCGGGTATTGCTCATCCGGATGCAGCCCTGATCAGCCGCGTGATGGCACTGGGTTTGATCCCGGGAGAGGAGATCACAGTGCTCAATATCGCTCCATTGGGGTGCCCTATTCAGACCAAAGTTGGTAACACCTATATCAGTATCCGCAAAACGGATGCACACTTTATCCAACTGAACCGCTAACTTAAAGGAGTAAGGTCACGTGAGAATCGCCCTCGTTGGTAATCCCAACTGTGGTAAAACCACCCTATTTAACCGTCTTACCGGCGCCAGGCAAAAAGTGGGGAACTGGCCTGGCGTCACAGTTGAACGCAAAAGTGGCGAGCTAACGCTACAGAGTCAGCAGGTTGAGCTCATTGACTTACCGGGCCTGTACAGTATGGCCCAGATAGATCCGGGCCAGGATGAGCAGATTGCCATTGACTATCTCCGCTCCCAAGACGCCGACCTGATAGTCAATGTTGTCGACTGTGCCAACCTCGAACGCAATTTGGTTCTAACCACCCAAATGCAGGAAACGGGCACGCCCGTGATTGTGGTCGCCAATATGACTGATGTGGCGCGCCAGCAAGGCAAAGAGCTTAACCTTGAACTGTTGGCGCAACGCCTTAATACGCCAGTGATCGCTATGGTGGGTTCAACCGGTGAGGGAATGCAGGCACTGACCGATGCCTTAATTCATCACCTTCAATCAAATAAGCCGACAACAAGCAGGCAGCCTGTCACTAAGTCAGATACCAACAACGAAGACACTGTAAAACGATATCAAAGCGTCAAAAAGCTCAGTAACGGTGTCAGTGTTATGTCGCAGACGCGCTCTGATTTCACCACGTCGCTCGACAAGCTAGTGCTAAATCGTTGGCTTGGCGTCCCTATCTTCTTGTTTATGATGTACCTGATGTTCACCATTGCCGTCAACTTCGGGGCCGTCTTTATCGATTTTTTCGATATTCTGGTTGGTGCCATCTTTATCGAGGGGACCAAATTGCTATTGACCAGCCTGGGGGCGCCTGAGTGGCTTGGAGTGATCCTGGGTGACGGATTTGGCGCCGGCCTGCAGCTGGTCGCGACCTTTATTCCTGTTATTGCAGTACTATATTTCTGTTTGTCCATTCTTGAGGACAGTGGCTACCTATCGCGTGCTGCTTTTGTTATAGACCGCCTGATGTCATCTATTGGTTTACCCGGCAATGCGTTTGTGCCACTGATTGTGGGCTTTGGTTGTAACGTCCCCGCCGTGATGAGCGCACGTACTATGAGCAGGGAGTCAGACCGCCTTCTGACGGTAATTATGGCCCCTTTTATGTCCTGTGGCGCTCGCTTAACGGTATATGCGTTATTTGCCGCGGCATTTTTCCCGGTCAATGGTGCCAATATTGTCTTTGCACTGTACTTGATTGGCATTGTCGTTGCTGTGGGGTCTGGCTATCTGTTCAGAAAACGGGTGTTCAAACAGGAGAAAGTGCCCTCTTTTATTGAGATGCCCGCCTACCACCTGCCGGTGTGGCGTAACCTGATGATGACCACCTGGCAGCGTTTGCGTAGCTTTATTACGCGTGCCGGTAAAACCATTGTATTCGTGGTCGCGCTGCTGAGCATGATCAATTCCATTGGTACGGACGGCAGTTTTGGTCATGAGAACAGCGACGCCTCATTGCTCTCTAAAGCGGCGCAGGTGGTTACACCGGTGTTTTCACCGCTGGGTATTGCAGAGGATAACTGGCCGGCAACCGTGGGGATAGTCACCGGTTTGTTTGCTAAAGAGGCCATTGTTGGCACCATGGATGCCCTGTACGTAGGGGCGCAGGAACAACCCGGTGACTGGTCTCTCAAAGACGCCGCAAGTGAAGCGGTGATGACCCTGTGGGATAATTCCGTTGATTTGCTTAACAACCTCGGTGACCCACTGGGTCTGGGTGCCGTTGAAGAAGGCGCAGATGCGGGCAACGAGTTATTGAGTGCGATGGCGGCGCAGTTTGATGGTCAGCTCGGCGCCTTTGCCTACCTGGTACTTATCTTACTTTATACCCCCTGTGTTGCGGTACTGGGGGCGATTAAACGTGAATCTGGCAGTCAGTGGATGTGGGTGGTGATTGGCTGGACAACCTCGATTGCCTATATTCTGGCGACCCTGGTCTACCAGATAGGACAGCTGAGCACGGCACCGGCCTCTGCCGTAATGTGGATTACGCTGATGCTGGCGGCTTTGTTTGCCTGGTGGCTACTGCTTGGACATCTGAGCAAAAAGGTCAATCCAGTGCCAACTTACAAAATTGAGTTGAGCTAAGTGCACAACAAAACGGGAGCCAGTGGCTCCCGCTTTTTATTCAGCTTGTGCTGGTTTTACTTTTACCAGACCCGTGCGGATGGCCGCAAAGTAAAGGCCTTCTGCAATCAATACTGTTGGCAGCACCACCTTGATCCAGAAGCCTTCTGAGCCATAGAAGTGCCATAAGATAGCACTGATCACCGCCATTAAAATACCCGCGACAATGCCCGCGCTCATCAAACTCAGCGCGATCGGCGCTTTGCAGCTGCCGCATTTTAGTTTAAATGGATTCGGTGTATTTAATACCGACATAAAGGAGATATCGCTGTCACATTTACCACATTTACTCATACTATTACTCTTTGTTTTACGTTTTACTTGTCGAAATATTGCTTGACGTCGCTGGCATACAGTACCCACATTGCTAAAGCAGGATAGATAAACAGATCGACTAAATCCCAGACTGGTAGCGCGCCCTCGGTACCCAGTAGTAAGTCTGAACTTTGTACAAATACACAAACCCACACTGTATAGAAAAAGAAATTACGCCCCCTGGGCTTTCTCTTGGCAATATGCCACATTGCAACAAACTGGATAAATACCATGGTTAACCAGAACAGCACCAGGATCGTGGCCTCCGATGGTTGCTCGGAAACCAGATAACTCAGCACTGAGATCGCCAAAGGCCACAACCCGTAGCCGACAAAACACACTAATACTGTGATCAACACCGCGAATGGGATCATAAATAATGAATTCCTTCTTAACGCTTAGTCCGGATTGAGGTCGGACTACGCCAGCTTGAAAGTTGCATATATCAGACTTAAAAAATCTGTCTGTCCACATAAATGGGGCGCCAGTTTACAGCATTGCGGATATAGAAAGAATAACCAGTTTACACTCCTATACATTTGAATTGCCGAACTCTATTTTTCTCGGTTCAGTTCGTTTCATTTACTTTTCATCACACCATGCTAACCTAGTCCCGCTTTCACACACTATGTACCTAAATTAATGTGTTTCAGGCAATACACCCAAAAGGAAAACCATAACTAAAAAGGATCTATGATGAAAATCAAATCCCTCTTGCTCGCTACTATGATATCGCTGAGCAGTCACGCCGCAGATCTCAGTGAATCTTACCCAATAACCAGCACCACGTACCTCTCTGATGGCACACCCGTGGATATGCCCTTTCATGTGCAAGGTGAAGCCACCAGTGCTGTTGTCGGATTGATTGATGCGAATGTTGCACAGTTTTTTTTATGGAACTGGCAATGGGAGCCAGTCCGGCTGCATTGTGAGGGCACTGCATCGAAAGGCATTGGCGCGCTTTATACGCAAAAAATTACCGCCAGCCCGGCGGGTGCCTATAACGAAACCATCTCAAGCTTTTATGTTAAGCGTCGTGGCAGTGTCGACCCCATTTTGCCCTGTCCGGGTGATATGACCGAGCCAAGTGCTCAACTGGATTTTACCGGTAAAGTACTGGCGGCACTGGCAGCTGCGAATGCCGAACAACAAGCTGCTGGAAAACCGCATAACTATGCGCTTTACAACCAGCACCTGATGCTCGATAACCCTGTTGCAATCAGAGCTGGCCGCGAGATCTGGGGCTACCCCAAACAAGCAGCCGATGTGGCTATTACTATCACCCCTCACCAGCATACATTAACTCTGGCTAACCAATATACCGGACAACCCATGCTGGACGTGTCCTATACCCGTCAGATTGGCGTTAACCTGCCACTGCATTCTGTTGGTGATAATGTGCTTCCTGACTACCTGTTACCCGATTACAGCAAAGTACCGCAATTGAGTGGTGTATTATCGAGTGACAGTGGTTGGATGATGCCATTTGTGGGAGAGTTTACGATTCATTCAAGAGCTAGCCTGACAACTTTCTTCCTGGCAGAAAGTGATTTTACACCTGTCGCTGTCCTGGAGTTTCCTGATGTTTCAGGCGTCGCTATGCCCCTGTACGGCCGGGAGTAGTGCCTGAGCACTGATAGTATATGCCTGCCCCCATAGCTGTTTTTCGGCAGGCTCCGCAGGGTTGTTTGAATTAAACGCAGGTGCTTGTTTCTCCTGTGCCTTTTATCATTTCAGCCCTGATAACTGACTGCCCAACATAGATGTTCCCAATGCAGTACATCATACTAGTAGCCAAACAGCTCACCATACCCTTGCCCTGAAAACCCACCCTGACTGCGTATTCGGCCTTCCCAGTATGGTATGCTCAGAGTATTCAAGGAGTTTGACTGCAGCGCATCGATGATCACCGCTTCTTTGCCCGGTAACTGCAATTGCCAGCTAACTGGATGTGTCACGCCATGCGTTTTCGCCCGGTTCAGCACTGTCAGAGTGACTTGTTCGTCGGGATATGCGATAACCTCTCCAGACGATGATATCTCTGAGGCACTACAATAAGCATAAGCGTGTTTTTCATCCCGAGTGCAGAATGCCATCAGTGCACCTTGCTTGGGGTCACTACTTTGTAAACTAAACCAATCCCATCCTCCGTGCTGACTATCAATCAGGCCCGAAGACCACTCTCTGTCCAGCCAGGCCTGACCTGCAACCTCATAATCTTTGCCCGCATAGGTCAACGTCCCTGCTACCTGTAAAAAGGGGTAACTGTAATAAAAGGAAGCATGACCCTGCTGTGTTTTCTGGCTGTATCCCTGCTCGCCATGCAACACCTGCGGGCTGTTTGCCAGTGTAATATCCAGGCCATAACCTGATTCCCGGGTTTGTAATCGCAATGGTAAGAATGAACTCTCTCGACTTGCCAGTTGCCAGTTATCCAGCCGAGCAATAAAAGGACTGGCCTGAATCTCGACCTGCCCGGCTCTGCCATAACGCTCAAATGCATGATGTGTACGACCATTCTGCAGGGCAAAATGCGCAAAGTACAGCTGACCATCCCACCAGGGCGACCCCTGAAAAGCAGAAAAGCCTGGGTCGAGCACTCGGAACAAAGTCCACTGCATACCAAACTGAGTGCCATCCTGTGCGCTCAGATTGCCCGTCACGTACCACCATTCCACACCTTGTTCAGGGTGCGCACCATGATCGCGGGGAAACACCAGAGATTGCGAAGAACTTACCGGCTCACCGAGCTCCTGACCAAGTACAGCCATTGCTGCATTATTATTTTCAGCGTCAGGTGCGCCAGGCTGGCACCCTGTTAAAACGAATAGTATGAGTAAAATTAACCCGGTAAACTGCATTTTTTACTCCTTACAACTGCGCTACGTTGTCGGCCACATTGCGCCGGATCAGTTTCAATAATGGAATGGCACTCACCACCAGCGCCAGTAACAATATCACAGCACAGAATCCCAAAATGTCTCGCCAACTGATCACCATGGCCATACTCCAGCCAAAGGCGATAGGCATCACATACTCTAACAATACCCAACCCAACAGAATGCCCAGAGGCACAGCCAGCAGCAGCGTCATACCGAGAATGAGCGTAGCCTGACATAACTTAAGAACAAATAATTGCCGCTGGGTCACGCCCAAGGTCTGCAATATGGCCATGGGTTGTAACTGCTGCCGCCCGAGAGTGAGAAAGCTCACCCAAACACCGAATAAAGCAATGAGCATAATGCACAGGTTCAGTGCATGGGTAACCAAGAAAGTTTGGCTAAATAATTGTTTTGCGAAGCGCTTAAACACCTGGTTGTGAATTATCTGGTGCCCGGCCAGTGACCAACGCTGACTAATGACATCGGCGATCTGCTCTGAGTTTACTCCATCTTGTAGCGTCAGCATAAAGCCAACGGCTTCATACAAAAAAGTCTGTTGTTCTATGACCGACGCGCTTACAACCAGATTGATACCGGGTTCACCATAATCATAAAATACACCTCGAACGTTACAATGAAATGCGCGCGAGCCTTGATTTACCTTAAGTATGCTGCCCACTTTCAATGCATACCGTCGCATACCGGGTTCATTGATAAGACACGATATCTGCCCATTTGTATTGGCCAGATGCACCGCTTCTAGTGGCTGTTTGTTTAACAGAGTCAGATGCTGGTGATAAGAATAGTCCTCACCAAAGCTCATGATAGTTGCGGGGGTTACGTCGTTTCCCAGTGTGATTTCGCTTTCTGCCGACCAGTACACACCAACCCGCTCAACTTCGCTCATATCAGCCAGAGCCTGACGCATTTGGGAAGTCGGCTCATCGGGCCGGACATACAGATCGGCATTGAGGCGAGTTTGCAGATGTGCATCCAGCGCACTGCTAAAACTCCCTACCATCACCTGCATTCCTATGGCTGCCCCCATCGCCATCAAAATCGCGAGTACGGAGCTCAATAAAGCAGGTAACTGGGTCAGGCTGTCAGCTCTGAGCCAGCCAAGTAAGGGGGAACGAGTTGGCCAGCGAACACGAAACACCTGACGTACCAGCGAGGGGGTAAGCGCAAAAAATAACAGTAGCACACAGACACACAGAAGCAGTGCTTGCCATTTAGTCTGTGCAAAGTGCAACAACAACAGGCCACCAATACAAGTCATTAAAAACAGACTTGGAGCCAGCCACCTGGAAAGCCTGTGCGCCAGGTGGGTTTGCAACATGACAAAGCAAGCTAAAATAGCCAGGTTGAGTAAACTTCCCACGAGCACCAGCCAGACATTGAACTGTACCGTCAGGGCGCGGTCCAGTTGATAAAAGCTACCCAACACAGCGCTAATGTCACCCATCATCGCATTGGCCATTATAACGCCAATCAGGTTTCCCAGCGTTGCAGCCACCATACTCAGTAAAGCCACTTCCAGACACAGCGCCTTAAGTAATTGGCCCTGACGACAACCAAGGGTAGCCATTTGTTGCTGTAGTGATAAGCGACTCTGATAGGCAAGTTTGATGGCATTGAGGCTTAAAAAGGCTCCAACGACATAACCCAGTAAGGCCAGCGCCTGAAGATTAAAGAAAAAGGCCCCCGATAGTGCATCAAAGGTTTGGGCCTGAGCAGACTCCAGCCTTGCTTCAGTACCCAATAGCGTGCTCAGGCGTTGCGACTGAGACTCACTCAAACCAATTACTTCAAAGTAGCTGCTCTGTCCACCTGCCTGTAACAGTCTATCCGCCAGGCTGATATCCATCAGGGCATAATGACCCGTCCCATCTAACAGACTGGTCGGGTAACTCACGCCATCAATGAGCAGCACAGATCCATCCAGTTTCATCCGGGCACTTAACTGAGGTGACAAAAACACAGTATCAAACAGCTTTGTTCGTGCCACTTGTGCGGCTGACTCATCTGTTGCTGATATAGCTGCACTGGTTGTTTGCCATTGCAGTAGATTGACACCCCGAACAGCCAGTATCTGACCTTCATCAGTCCTTAGCCGCCCTTCAAGCACGGGCTGGACCTGGTTAAACCCGGACGCTGTCAGTCGCTGCCATAACGAAAAAGCCAGACCATTCTCCCCTAATGGCGGGCGGATAAAATGACTAACGGGTTGTGACAACAGCGCCGTGCTGGTGGTGTAACGCTGCGACGCTTCCTGATTTAAGCCCAATGTTGCACTGAGCAAGGCACTGCCCAGACTCAGACCCACCAGAAATAACCCCAGCAGGCCTTTATGGCGACGATAGAACTGGCCATAGGTAATTAAGATCAGGCGTAGCTCACTCATGTATACGTCCATCTCGTAACTCCACCAGACGCGGGAACTGCGCCGCAAGCGCACGACTGTGGGTCACCATGATCAGGTTGACATGCTGCTCCTTGCACAGCGCCATCAGCAGCTCAAGCACTTCCTGACTTCTTGCGCTATCCAGGTTGCCGGTGGGTTCATCCGCGAGCAGCAGGCGAGGTTGATTGAGCAGTGCTCTGGCAATCCCAACACGCTGCTGCTCTCCGCCACTTAACTGTGCTGGATATGCATCAAGCTTAGCCGCCAGCCCAAGTCTCTTTGCCATGGCAACAATATCGTCATGGCTAACTGAACGGCCATTAAGACGCGCCTGAAAAGCCATATTATCGGCAACCGTGAGCGGGCTGAGTAACTGATAATGCTGAAATATCATGCCAATTGTACGGCGGTACAATGCCAATTTGGTGCTGTTGTGATGACTGATATTTTGCTCATTAATCACTACAGATCCAGCATCTGCTGTCAACAAGCCTGCCAGTATATTGAGCAGCGTTGTTTTACCTGAGCCACTCTCGCCCGTTAACGCGACTTGCTCGGCTGCGGCCACTGACCAGCTCAGTCCGTCCAATACATGTCTGTACCCCGTACCATCCGGGCGCTTAAAGGTGACTTCATCAAGTTGGATCATCGTATCTCCATTACCACTTAATTAACAGCAGCTTAGCTTATGTCACTATGGTACAGGAACAACCCGGCAATACTAGTGTATTCTGCCTGCTCCCCACTTTGCTTCTGTCCGGACAGCTATCTACTGTCCGCGTACTGTCCGCTGTCCGTCCGCGGCTTCTGCAATACGAGAGAAAAAAACAAAATAAACCAATAATTTCATAAACTTAAACTTTGGCACTTATTTTGTAATAGAAGATAAAATGCAGAAAACATGGAGCCATACCCGGCATGATCCGAGATACCAGACAACAAGACAAAGTGATCCAGCAAACACGCAGACTACCCCGCAGGTGGCTAGCGATGGCAACGGCAATCGGGCTCGTGGGCGCAGCGACTGCATCCTACAACAGTTTCGACCAACTGCTCAGCGCTGAGCAGGTGGTGTCGTTACAAACCTTACGAACAGCCACCGTAGTGAGAGGCGATATGGTCCAGGATCTGCGTGTGGAAGGGCGTACCATGGCGGCAGATAGTCCCTCGATGTACGCCATTGCGGCCGGTACTGTCACTTTGTTTGTCAAAGCAGGCGATGAAATTAAGGCAGGACAAGCATTGCTGACCATCGACAGTCCGGAGCTACGTAACCAGCTACTCCAGGAAGAGGCGACACTGGCGCGCCTGGAGATGGACGTGAGCCGCCAGAAAATCGCCATCAAACAACAGCAATTGGATAACACGCAACAGATGGAGCTGGCCAAAGTTGAGCTAGAAGCCGCGCAAAGTGAAATGGCCAGAGCGCGCACAAGTATCGAAAAACAGATCATCTCCAAAGAGGAGTTAGAACAAACAGAGGTCGCTCTGAAGCGCGCAGAGCTGAATGAACGCCATGCCATTGCCAGCCTGCAACTGGCGCAGGAGCGACTCAGCTTTGAGCTAAAAAGTAGCGAACTTAATCTCACTCGTCAGCGTCACCTTACACAAGAATTACGCCGCCAGGTCGAAGCACTGACTTTACATTCACCTTTGTCCGGCATTGTCGGCACACTGAATGTTCAGCAAAAGCAACATGTGCAGCGAGACACGCAGTTAATGTCACTGGTTAATTTGAACGAACTGGAAGTCGAAGCCTATATCCCTGAAAACCTCGCAGATGAGCTTGGCATTGGTTTGCGGGCAAATGTACAAATCAACAATGACCAATACAGTGCGACTTTAGTGGCTATTTCTCCCGAAGTTGAGCAAGGCCAGGTTCGTGGTCGGATCCGCTTTACCGAACAGCCCGGAAACTTACGTCAGAATCAACGCGTCAATGCTCAGATCATTATCGCGCAAAAGCAAAATGTACTTAAAGTTGAGCGCGGTGCCTTTGTTGAAACCGGCGCATCACGCACCGCCTACAAAATTGAACAAAACTCCGCATTCAGAACCCCTATTTCACTGGGTGTCAAAAGTGTCAGAGAAGTAGAGATTACCCAGGGGCTACAACCTGGTGATACAATCATTATCTCAAGTCTGGCTGCTTTCGGGCAATCACAGCAAGTGATCCTCAGCGAATAATAATAAAGGAACATACCCATGTTACGCATGAACAACATCAGTAAAATATACCGCACCGAGCTGGTCGAGACACACGCACTGTCAGACGTTAACTTCACCGTGGAAGAAGGCGAGTTTATTGCCGTGACCGGCCCCTCAGGTTCAGGTAAGACCACCTTTTTGAATATTACCGGGTTGCTAGAAAACTTCGAGCAAGGCAGCTACGAACTGGACGGAGAAGATGTCAGCACATTAGGTGACAAGCAGCTATCTCGTTTGCGCAATGAAAAAATTGGCTTTATTTTCCAAGGGTTTAATCTGATCAGCGACCTGAATCTTTACGATAACATCGAAGTGCCGCTGATTTTCCGGGGCTTATCTGCTCAGGCACGTAGAAAACGCATTGAAGACAGCCTTGAGCTGGTCGGCCTTGGCGGCCGCGCCAGCCACTTTCCCGCGCAATTGAGTGGTGGTCAGCAACAACGGGTCGCCATTGCTCGGGCGCTCGCAGGCCAGCCGCGCTTTTTGCTCGCCGATGAGCCTACTGGCAACCTGGACACTATGATGGCAAGACAGGTTATGGATCTGCTGGAGGAGATTAATCGCCAGGGCACCACCTTACTCATGGTAACTCATGACAATGAACTGGCACAGCGCGCGCATCGAAATATACAGATCCTCGACGGTCAACTGCGCGACATCAATAAAAATGAACTGGTTGAACTGATCTCTTAGGTGACTGCGATGAAGGATTTAGTGCAATTGGCCTGGCGTGGCCTGAAACAAAAACGCAAACTGACCTTGCTGATGGTCATCAACCTGGCTATTGGCATTACGCTGCTGTTAACTATGGGCACCATAGTAACTCGCAGCGGGCATTCCCCTATAGACGAACGTGCCGATCGCATTTACCACGTGAGCTTAAACTTTATGGATCCCGATTATGAAAATCGCTCGCCCTTTAGCGTACCACCGTTAACCTACCAAGATGCGCAGTCACTTTATGCCGACTGGGCAAACCACAACAGCGTGAGATTATCACTGAATTATACGACGTCGTTCGTCATCGACTTGCCGGATCGCAGCGTCAGACCTGTCACAGCAGAAGCATCAGCGGCAGATGCGCGCTACTTTGACTTACTTCAGGTCCCGTTTATCTATGGTGAACCTTGGCGCGCAGACATGGATAACACAGCCGTCATTGTATTGGATAAAAAAGCCAACGATCTATTATTCGGCGGTGAAAACTCGATTGGTCAGCAGGTTGTTATCAACAACCGTCAGCTTGAGGTAGTGGGTGTCATGGATATGTCGGCTTATTTGCGTCGCTTTCAGAACATGCGCTTTCGCGGCAGAGTCAACGATATGGCTGTTATACCGCTAGGGTACGCACATGCGAATAATATTGCCCGCACCGGCTATATGCCATGTCGTACCAAGGACGAGGTACTGCGAAGTCGCTATCGTCGTGACGATGTACAGGGATTAAAAGGTGCCGAATGTGGATATCTGCATGCCTGGGCAGAATTTGACTCTCAGAACCTGGAACAAAACCACGCTGAGCTCACCCTGTGGTTGCGCAACTATGCGGAACAACAGGTTACTCAGGGCCGCTTTGGTCATGCCGAGCCCTTCTACCTGAGCAAACTAGCAACTCTGAACGACAGAATGAGTGACAATCTTTACTGGGAGCAGATCTACCTTAAATTTGCCTATTTGCTGTTTGCGATTTGTCTTATCAACACAATTGGGATCTTACTGGCAAAAAACCAAAGTCGCGCCAAGCTGGTTTCGTTGTATCGGGCGCTTGGCGCTAACAAACTATATATTCTGAAGATCCAGCTTCTGGAGCTCAGCATGCTCAGTGGTGCCGCCATTGCACTGGGATTACTGCTGGCACAATTTGGACTGGTTGCCATGTTTCATCTGGCCTTGTATCAGGCAGACTACCTGGCCGACGCAGAGCAAGTGCGCCGCATGTACAGCATGGATATTCCGTTTGCGTTACAAGCTGCCATGGGTATTTTTATCGCGATATTTACCGCGGGACTCTATCCCATCATCAAAGCCAGTCACACAGCACCTGCAGCTCAGCTAAGAGGATAAGACGATGTCACTAAAACATATACTTAAAATTATTGTTAAGCATCGTAATATCTCACTGATGATCCTAATCCAGATAGCCATAGCGGTGACCATAGTAGGTAATGCGAGCTTCATCAGTTACGGTACGCTGAAGAACTGGCTTATTCCATCTCATCTGGACGAATATGAGATACTCAATGTTTACACAAAGGTGTTTGACAACCAGGTCGATAAATCAGCCCTGATCCAACGAGATTTAAGCAATCTCAGCGCACTGCCAGAGGTGACTCAGGTAACTTATGCCAGCAATGAACTGGTGCTGGCCACAGTCTCGGGCAGTAATCAGGTTTACAAAACCACCGACCAGGAGGAAGCTGGTATTGAAAATGCGCAGTTTGACATTACCTCTGAAGGTGTTGCCACTCTGGGCCTGACTATCACACAAGGACGGGACTTCTATCCTAATGAGTTTGTCTTTGCGAGTTCAGATCAGAGCCGTTTTGCCAGTGTCGCCATGATCAGCGAAGCCCTTGCGAAGTCACTTTTTGGTGAGCAAAGTGCGCTCGGTCAAACCGTGTATTTGCAACGCGCGCGCCTGCCTTATCGAGTCGTCGGGGTCTATGCGAATAAAATGCTCGGCGAAAGTGCGGTCTATGAGCAACACTGGTATCACTCGACAATTGTCCCTCAGGCGCATTTTGGCAACACAGACATCAACTATTTATTGAGAGTCAAAAAAGGCACCGCAGAAGCCATTTTAAAAGACGTTGAAGACACACTGTACCAACAAGGTGGGCGCATAGTAGAACGAGTAGAATTTGCTGCCCGTGCAAAAAAGCGGTTATGGGATGGCCGCAGTACGTTTGCCTTTATCATGATTGGGATCAGTGTGATCGCTGTTGCAGTCACCGCATTTGGGATCATTGGCCTGGTTTCTTTTTCCGTCTCAATTCGTAAAAAAGACATTGGGATATTACGCGCTCTGGGTGCCAGCCAGAGCACCATACTTAAAACGCTGTTGATGGAAAACGCTTTGCTGGCCATGGCAGGTATCCTGCTTGGCAGTTTTGCGGCATTATGGCTAAACAATTATTTTGTGACTTATTTACGAGCACAAGGCCTGGTAGAACCCTGGCTGGCTGTCTTGGTTGCTGTCTCTGTCTGGTTGCTCAGTGCTTTGGCAGTCTATATTCCTGTTCGTAAAGCCGCTAAGATAGCGCCTGCAAGAGTCACAAAAACCTGAACCAAGGGCTGAAAAGCCCTTGATACTGATAAAATAATAACGATAAATAACGCCATGCAACACAAAATTCTGGTGATTGATGACAACACTGATGTTATCAAAGCGCTTAAAATTCTTTTCTTAATTAATGATATCGACTGCGAAGGTGCGAGTTCGCCAGAACAAGGGCTGGCAATGCTGAAGTCACAGGATTATGATCTGGTGATCCAGGATATGAACTTTACCCAAGATACAACCTCAGGTGAAGAAGGCAAAACCCTGTATCATCAGATCAGGGCACTCAATCCGGATCTTCCTATTATCTTACTAACCGCCTGGGCTCAGCTGGAAATGGCCGTCGAGCTCATTAAACATGGGGCTGCAGATTATATTGCTAAACCCTGGCAAGATGACAAGCTCCTCAGCTCGGTGAACAATCTACTGGAAATGTACCAGCTTCAGCAAGCTCAAACCCGCGGTAAAAAACAGTTCAAAGTCAGACAGGAGCAGCTTCGCCAGGATTACGACCTCTGTGGACTGATCTTCTCCGATCAGGCCATGCTGTCTTTACTTGAAACAGCAACACAAGTGGCACATTCAGATGCCCAGGTTTTAATCACAGGTCCCAATGGGGCTGGCAAGGAAAAAATCGCAGAGCTATTGGTGGCCAACAGCGCCTACCGGGATAAACCTTTTATTCGGGTCAATGCCGGTGCGTTGCCTGCCGAGCTGATTGAAGCGGAACTGTTTGGCGTGGTCAGCGGGGCCTATACGGGCGCAACGAAAAGCCGCGAGGGACGTTTTGCCGCAGCAGATGGTGGGACACTGTTTCTCGATGAAATAGGCAACCTGCCACTAACGGGCCAGCAAAAACTATTGAGAGTACTGCAAACCGGCGAGTTTGAAGCCGTTGGCAGTAGCAAAACGCAAAAAGTCAAAGTCAGGGTGATCAGTGCGACCAACGCGAATCTGAATGAGGCCATCGCCCGTGGAGAATTCAGACAAGATCTCTACTACCGCCTGAATATGATTGAACTGCGGCTGCCTCCCCTCACTGAGCGACCCGACGATATTGTTCCGCTCGCTATGCATTTCCTCAGCAGCCACAAATCGCTGAGTGAAGGCGCGCAACGCTTGTTGAAGCGATATGCCTGGCCCGGTAATGTGCGAGAGCTGCAAAATGTGATAGGACGGGCCGAGCTGCTCGCTGCCGGAGCGCGCATTGAAGCGACGGACCTGGGCCTGAATACCTCAGCGTCTACGCTGGCAAGCCATGAATTTACTATTGAAGATATTACCCAGGCCCTGGATAAACACCAGGGTAATGTAACGCATGCAGCTAAGAGCCTCGGGTTAAGTCGCCAGGCAATGTACCGTCGTATGGACAAATTTGGAATTAAACGATGAACGTGCGCCTGCACTGGTCTTTCACGGGCCAGATCCTGTTCTGTTGCACTTTAGTGCTTGCTTGCGCACTGACGGCGCTGGCGATGGCTTTGCACCATCAAATTCCCGTGATCATTGCCTGCTCTTCAATTCTGCTTATCTCCTTGCTGACTTTGCTCGTACTATTGAACCGTTTAACGGCCCGTCGGCAACGGCTACTGAGCACTTTAGAAGATGGCATAAAGAGTATCCAAGATGGCGACCTGTCATTGCGGATCTCGCCAACATCCGATCCCGAGTTAACCAGCCTGATTGAGCTGTACAACCAGCTTACAACCAACCTGAAGCAACAAAAACAAAAGCTCAATCAAAAAGAGATGGTACTGGATAGCATAGTTCAGGCCTCACCGATGGCGACACTGTTGCTCGATAAACACCGCCACATTGTTTACCACAATGCTGCCGCACGCCAGTTGCTAAACAAACGAGCTGGCGCACTTACTGGCAGCACAATTGAAGCAGCCAGTGACGCTTTACCCGCGGCATTAGCCCAGGCGCTCAGCCAGGGTTACACTGGTATGTTGAGCTTCGAACAACAAGAACAGAAGCACACTTATTATCTTGGTATAGAACAGGTTACTTTAAACTATCAGCCCCATACGCTGGTGATCTGTAAAAACGTCTCGGCAGAGCAAAATCGTGAAGAGATCATGCTGTGGAAAAATGCCATTCGTCTGATAAGCCACGAGCTAAACAATTCTTTGGCCCCCATTCAGTCACTAACCAGCTCGGCACAGACTATGCTGAATCAGCAAAAACACCTGGAGCTGCTGCCAGATATGCTGGACACTATTTCACAGCGAGCGCTTAACCTGAGCGAGTTTATCCAGCGCTATGCAGAGTATGCACGTTTACCGGCCCCCAGCTGCGCAACGCACGCTGTCGCGCCGCTTCTCGATAGATTGCAGACCTTTTACCCTTTTACACTACTGGGCACAGTTCCCGATTACAGCGGCAACTTCGATCTTGCTCAGGTAGAGCAGGTGCTGCTTAATTTGCTCAAAAATGCCCACGAATCAGGCAGTGATAAAAGCGAGATATCCGTGCAGGTGGTTCGGGATAAAAGCCGGCTTCGCTTTGCCATCGTTGACCGCGGATGTGGGATCCAGCCTGGTAACTTACATCAGGCACTGCAGCCATTTTACTCGACTAAATCTCAGGGTACTGGGCTCGGACTGAGCCTGTGTCATGACATCATCACGGCACACCAGGGCCAGTTGAGACTTCGCAACCGAGAAAAGGGTGGCCTGATGGTAGAATTCGACTTACCTTTGGGACAGAATGGACAGTAACCTACAATCACAAGGATCGACTGTGCACTCACCTTTGCTTTGGGCCCTGCTATCTGGCACCCTAGTTTTCACGGGCTGTAAAACGCTTCCACAGCCACCCGAAAAACACCGGGAGACACATCTGCCCTGCTGGATTCAGTCGCCAAAACAAACCGAACAACTTGGCTTCATTGGTACAGCGGCCCCGTTTAGCGCCATTCCAAATGGGTCTGAGTTGGCCAGTAGGACCCGCGCCCTCAAAAAACTAGCGGCCTACTATGCTATTCAGTTACAACGCAGCGATCTACAAGGTGTGACACCGGATGAGCCCACTCAGGAGTTATCCTCCGGTCATACCGTCTATTACTCTGCGCCCTTTAATACCCAGGATACCCAATACAGCTATGTCAGCTTCACGCCACTTAAAGAAAGTCCCAGCTGTCCTCTACGTCACTGTGACTTTTCGCTGTGCCAGCCTGCCTGGCTATGTGAAAATGAACAGCGCAACCAGGTGCTGGGGGTGAGTTACTACACGGTATCACCCCATCAGCAGATTTCAGTCAGTGAGCGCAACGCCAAAGCAGTAGCAAGCTTTTTGCTGCAGGCCCGGGTGAATGCAACGGAATATCTGCAAGAGCGCGCAATCAATCGCGACGGCACTGTGCAACACGAGGTAAGCTTTAACCGCAACGGTGAAGTAACGGCACAAGGTATGCCTACACGTCTGGCACTGCACCAAAGCTGTCAGTATGGCTCCACGTTCATTGGTCTGTATAAGCCTGATGTGCTTGAGGCTGTGAGTACACCGACAATAAGCGCCATGGCCGACATAAAACGCAGTGGACACTTGGTGTTAGGCGCGTTTGGTGAAGATGGCACTATGACCTCAGATAATCTGCTCAGCACCGCCATCAAGCTTGCGATTCAGGATGCCCTGACAGAGATTGCCAAAAACAAAGGGATCACCGTAGATGCTCAGGTAGAAGTAAAACACCACCAAGGGCAATATCTGCTCACCAGCAGCGAATTTACCATTAATGAAAGTGTCAGCGGTGAGTTAGTAGACCTGAGAATTCAATATAAAAATGATATACCGGTGATTTACGTGTGGTTACTGGAAACGACTGGAAAAAGAATTTAAAAAATGAGGTAACTTAGGAAGGAAATGGAGGCGGAACCCGGAGTCGAACCGAGGTAGACGGATTTGCAATCCGCTGCATGGCCACTCTGCCATTCCGCCACATTGTGTTGATACTTAATGTATCAGAAAGATTGGAGCGAGTAACGAGGTTCGAACTCGTGACCTCAACCTTGGCAAGGTTGCGCTCTACCAGCTGAGCTATACTCGCGTTCCATATGCTTTTTAACTTAGTGGTTAAATATAAGATGCAAGGTTGCGTCTTTCCATTCATCCAGCTGAGCTAAACTCGCGTTCCATATGCTTTTTAACAATAACAGATGTTAACCAGCATTTTATATTCGCTACTCTAACTTAATCTTGCTGTCATATCAAGCGATTAAGCTGTGAGTAACAATGGTGCCCGGGGCCGGACTTGAACCGGCACGCTGTTACCAGCGAGGGATTTTAAATCCCTTGTGTCTACCAATTCCACCACCCGGGCATCGGGTTTGCTAAAGCACCAATTGTTTAAATTGGAGCGAGTAACGAGGTTCGAACTCGTGACCTCAACCTTGGCAAGGTTGCGCTCTACCAGCTGAGCTATACTCGCGTTCCAGGAACTTTCTAACTTTTAGATAAAATGTAAGAAGCAAGGTTGCGTCTTTACATTCATCCAGCTTAGCTATACTTGCGTTCCATAAGCAATTTAACCATTAAGTTAATTACTCTAAACAATGGTGCCCGGGGCCGGACTTGAACCGGCACGCTGTTACCAGCGAGGGATTTTAAATCCCTTGTGTCTACCAATTCCACCACCCGGGCATCGGGCTGCTTTCGCATGTGGAGTTTGTTGAGAAAATGGAGGCGGAACCCGGAGTCGAACCGAGGTAGACGGATTTGCAATCCGCTGCATGGCCACTCTGCCATTCCGCCACACTACTCTGACTAAGTCAGATAAAGAGAAATTGGAGCGAGTAACGAGGTTCGAACTCGTGACCTCAACCTTGGCAAGGTTGCGCTCTACCAGCTGAGCTATACTCGCGTTACTAGAAGTTTAAAATTTCAGTTTTAAACCCTAGTTAAATTCAAAACTTTCAAGATATTGAAGCGTTTTGAACTTCTCTTTTTGTTAGGCTGTTGCCTCTCAACACGGACGCATTCTACAGAAGTTCCGGGAGGCGTCAACATAAAAAATGAAGCTTTTTAATCGTTTGCTTATTTTTTATCTAAAACGCTGTGTATTCAGCCAAAGAATACTAAGATTTAATCAATTCAGTACGGGCAGCATAGAAATACTGCACCATAGAGACCACAGTCAGTAAAGTCGCAATGGCTAACAAGACATAACTTAGCGTTACCATCCAGGGTTCAAACTGCCAGATCAAACCAATGATGGCCAGCATTTGTGCAGCAGTTTTAAACTTACCCATCCAGGAGACCGCAACATGACCGCGCTTGCCCTGCTCTGCCATCCACTCTCTGAGTGCTGAGATGACGATTTCACGACTGATAATGACAATAGTAGCAACAGTCATAAAGGTATTTTGATAATGAGTCGCCAGTACCACAAGTGCCACACTGACCATCACTTTGTCAGCCACGGGATCCAGAAATGCACCAAAGGGGGTTGACTGTTCCAGCTTGCGTGCCAGATAGCCATCAAGAATGTCAGTCACAGATGCCAGCCAGAAAATAAAAGCAGCAGCAAAAAATGCCCATGAGTAAGGCAAATAAAAGATCACTGCGAAAACAGGAATAAGTAACAACCTAAATGTTGTGAGCGTGTTTGGAATGTTCCACATAACTACTAAGAGAGACTCTTTTTTACTATGTTCGCATGAACGCTTAAGCTTTGTCATGCAAATGGTTAAATATCTTTTCAGCCAGCTGAGGGCTGATCCCGGGCACTTGTTTTAGTTGTTGTATATTGGCGGCTTTTACGCCCTGCATTCCTCCAAGGTATTTAAGCAGTGCCTGGCGTCGTTTCAGGCCAACGCCTTCAATTTCTTCCAGAACGGATTGCGTGCGTTGTTTTTGACGCTTACTTCTGTGTCCCGCTATCGCAAAACGGTGAGATTCATCGCGAATATGCTGGATCAAATGCAGAGCAGGCGAATCGCTTTCCAGGTTAATGGTTTTACGCCCACCATCGATCAGTAAAGTTTCTAAGCCTGGCTTACGGCTGGTACCTTTCGCCACACCAATCAACATAGGTAGCTTATCCAGCATCCAGGATTCAAAGAATGACTCTGCTCGTGATAATTGGCCCTTGCCGCCATCAATAAAGATAATGTCTGGCACCTTATCCGGGTCCGTGACCTTGCCATATCGTTTATTTAGTGCAAATGCCATAGCCGCATAATCATCGCCGGGCGTAATTCCCGTAACATTATAACGGCGATATTCGCGATTGTTAGGCCCCTGCCCATCAAACACCACGCATGATGCCACGGTGTTTTCGCCCATGGTATGACTGATATCAAAACACTCCATACGATTGATATCCGACACACCCAACGCCGCCTTTAATTTGGCATACCGTTTATCAATAGAATCCTGCGCATTTTGCTTCACCATAATGCTGTTTAGAGCATTCTTATTAGCGAGCTCCAGGTACTGCGCACGCTCTGCACGCACGTTCACCCTAAGCTGGACCTTACGCTCTGCAACCTGTGTAAGGGCTGCGCCCAGGTCGTCCAGCTCCGCAATGTCAAATGGCAATACAATATCTTTCGCTATCCGACCATGACTGCCAGTCGACACATAATACTGGCCGACAAAACTGGTCAGGATCTCTTCGTGGCCCGAATCTTTCGGTATTTTAGGGAAAAACGTTTTTGATCCCAGCACTTTATGCTCTCGGATCATGAGCATATGAATAGCACACAAACCATTGCGTTGTGCAAAGCCAATTACATCCATTTCCGCAAAGTTACCCGCAACAGATTGCTGCTCTTGCATCTGACGTAACAAGGCAATTTGATCTCGGTATTTAGCCGCAGCCTCAAAATTGAGCGCCATGCTGGCCTGCTCCATCTTATCCACCAAAGTGGCAATAACCTGATGTGATTTGCCGCTCAGAAACTGACGTACCATATCAACTTGCTCAGCGTAGTCTTGATCACTGACTTTCGCCACACACGGCGCGGAGCAGCGTCTCAGTTGATATTGTAAACAAGGTCGGCTTCGCGCTCGATAATAGGCATCCTCACACTGTCTGACAGGGAAAATTTTCTGCATCAAGCGTAAGCTTTCAGACACGGCAGCGCTGCTAGGGAAAGGACCAAAATACTCGCCTTTCTTCTTTCTGGAACCACGATGAAACGCCAATCGAGGGTGGCGGTGATCGGTCAATAAGATGTAAGGGTAAGACTTATCGTCACGCAGCAGGATATTGTACCTGGGTTGGTACTTTTTGATCAGATTGTTCTCAAGCAGCAAGGCCTCGGTCTCAGTATTCGTCAGCGTCACTTCAATATGACGAATATTGCTCACCAATACCCGAGTTTTAGCATCTGGTACATTGCTGCGAAAGTAGCTACTGACCCGCTTTTTAAGGTTTTTTGCCTTACCGACATAGATAACCTGATGATCTTCGTCATACATACGATAAACACCAGGTTCTGTGGTCAGCGTTTTTAGAAACGCCTGACTGTCAAACACTGCCATGGTCGAAAACTGCTTCTAATTTAGAACAACACACTTACTAGTGAGAGCTGTCGATGTCGATCATTTTGTGGCGAATCGCCAGATGGGTTAGTTCAACATCACCACTGACGTGCAACTTTTCAAACATGCGGTAGCGGTAACTGTTTACCGTTTTAGAGCTCAGATTGAGCCGGTCTGCAATGTCCTGCGCTTTTTCACCTTTGGTGATCATCAGCATGATTTGCAACTCACGATCCGACAATGATTGGAACGGGTTTTCATCCACTTTGCCGCTAAACTGAGCCAGTGCTATCTGTTGTGCTATTTCAGGGGCAATATAACGCTGTCCGGCATTTACGGCTCGGATAGCATTGATCATCTCATCAGGCCCAGCACTTTTAGTTAAGTACCCGTGTGCCCCGATCTGCATCACTTTGCTCGGAAACGGATCTTCGCAGTGCACAGTCAAAACAATGACTTTTACATCCGGACAGTATCGACAAATTTTCTTAGTCGCTTCCAGACCGCCAATACCTGGCATATTCATATCCATTAACACGATATCGGGTTCACTCTGACGACAGTAGCTTACTGCCTCTTCACCCGTTTTAGCCTCTCCGACCACTTTAAACCCGCGCACATCATCCAGAATGCGTTTTATACCGGTTCTGACAAGTTCATGATCATCAACTAAAAGTACGTTAATCAACGGGTAACCCTCACACTAGCCTTGGTAATGGCAATAACTGCCAAATGTCATTTATTTAATCGTCTGATTATGCTTTGCAAGAGTAACACAGAAAATTGCAAAGCATAATCAATTCGAGTTTCCATTTCAGGTAAAAACAGTCTTTAGTATTAGAGTTAGACTATGATTTACCATGCAATTTCAGATCCTGCTCAGAGAAACGGTCTACCCATAACGCAATCACACCGTCGCCTGTTACATTACAGGCCGTTCCGAAGCTATCTTGTGCCAGATAGAGCGCGATCATTAGGGCCACAGCACTTTCATCAAAACCCAGCATAGTGCTCAGTAAACCCAAAGCAGACATGACCGCGCCGCCAGGTGCACCGGGTGCTGCAATCATGACAATACCCAGCATAAAGATAAACGGCAGCATTTGTGTCAACGAGGGCAGTGTCATTTCAGGGGACAGCAACATCACGGCCATAGTACAGGTAACAATCGTGATTGTTGACCCTGACAGATGAATGGTCGCACATAAAGGTACAGTGAAGTTTGCAACTTCCTCTTTTACTTTATTAGATTTGCTGGCACGCAGAGAAACAGGAATGGTTGCCGCACTGGACATAGTTCCAATTGCGGTAAAATAAGCTGGCAACATATTTTTAATGAGTTCTACAGGGTTGCGTTTTAGCAATACACCAGAAGTAATGTACAAAAATGCCAGCCACAGCCAGTGCATGGCAACAGCCGCCAGTAATACCACACCAAACGTGCTCAGCGTATCTGCCACTGTACCCGCAACAGCCATTTCAGCAAACACACCTGCAATATAGAAAGGCAGCGCAGGAATGATCACTTTAGCCAGCAGCGCATCAATGACATCACGACCCTGATCAACCACTTGCTTGAGCTGAGTCAGATGAAGCTGGCTAATCCCAATTCCGAATACAAAGGCCGTTGCCAATGCCGTCATAACGCCCATCAGCGGTGGGACTTGAAGCTTAATTAGGCTTTCTACCTCAGTGGCCTCAGCAGCCTGATAAGCAACACTGCCTTCAAACAGGGGCACAGCCAAACTGACTAAGAGTACAGCCAAAGTTCCCGCAATGACCGTCGAGCCGTATGCGAAACCAACTGTTTTGCCTAACAAATGGCCGGATGCCTTTGGCAACCCTGCGATCCCTGATGCGATATAAAACAGAATAATAAGCGGAATAGTAAAAGAAATCAGTTGTCCGATAATCACCTTAACGGTGTAGAGCAATTCGACCAGGAACATTGGCAGATAGAACCCCGCCAGTACACCGGCGAAAATACCAGCGACAAGTTTTAAAATAAGAGACATACAACACGCCTGAGTAAAAAACAGATGCGCCTTTTTACCACGGAATGACAATGCAGGTACATAGTTCTGCGATATGACTTGACTAACTGTTCACAAAATATAAATAAAATACCACTTAACTTGGCCACCTTGCCGTTAAACGCTAAACAATTGTTCACACTCCATCTCTGGTATTTAATGCGCCATCAAAGTTGTGCTATCAAACCCGATAATAATGTTAAATAAAGTTTTAAGCTCACTCTCATTCGTAGCGCCGTGCTTGTGGTTCAGCGCCACCAGCCAAGCTGCCGAACCAAGCATCCCTTATATCAATGCCAGCGTAAACATCGATGGAAAAATAGATGAATCTGTGTGGCAGCAGGCAAAACATATTGCCATCGACAATGTCACCTGGCCATATGAAAATACAAAAAGCCCGGTATCAACCTCTGTAAGAGTGTTTGAAAATGGCCAGTCCCTGTTTCTTGCCTTCGATGCCAAAGATCCGGAGCCCAGTCAGATCAGGGCGTTCTTCCGCGACCGAGACCGCAACTGGAACGACGACCTGGTTGGGATAAAGATCGACTCCTTTAATACTGGCCGCAGTGCTTATCAGTTTTTTATCAACCCACTCGGTGTACAGCAGGATTCAATAGAGAACGTTTTAAGTGGCAGCGAGGACGATTCCTGGAATGGCATTTGGGACTCTGCCGGGCAAATCAATGAGTCTGGGTATGTAGTTGAAGTAGAAATCCCCTTACGTGTACTCAATTTTGATGACAGCCTTGATACCAAAACCATGGCCATGGAGTTTTTACGCTTCTACCCACGCAGTGAGCGACTGAGAATTTCCAGCATGCAAATTGCCCATGAAAATCAGTGCTGGGTGTGCCAGATGCCCGCTTACACCGGTTTTTCCGATGCCAAGCAAAGCAGTAACCTTGCGGTTATCCCCTCAATGGTAATCAGTCGCCAGCAAACCAGAGATATTGACGGCAGTACTATCCCGGACTGGGAGAGCGACACTAACTATGAGCCGGGTCTGGACGTTAAGTGGGCCATTACACCGGATACCACCTTAAACGCCACGTTGAATCCGGACTTTTCTCAGGTAGAAGCCGACAATGGCCAGCTTAGTGTTAACAACAGTTTTAGTTTATTCTTCCCGGAAAAACGGGCATTCTTCCTTGATAACGCGGACTATTTTTCTTCCCATATCAACCTTTTGCACACCCGTAACATTGCAGCCCCAGACTATGGCGCAAAGTTGACAGGGAGCAAGCAGGGCCATACCTATGCTGCCTTTGTGACCAACGATGAGTTTACCAATGTCATGGTGCCAGGCAATCTGGGGTCAAACGTGGTCTCGTTGGAGCAAAAAAGTGAAAATGCGGCACTGCGTTATCGATTCGATGCTGATGAAACTTTATCTGTCGGTGCTTTAACAACAACCCGACAAAGCAACGACTACCGAAATCAGGTGTTCAGCCTGGATGGCAAATACGAGCCCACCGCAAATGATACTTTTAAAGCACAGATCCTGACCTCAAAAACGGACTACGACCCGGCTATGGTGAAAGAGCTGTGTGATGACGAAACCCTGGATGACTGTGAGATAGATGAAAGTGTGCTGCGCACTCAGCTACAGGATGATAATCAGGGCCTGGGCTATATGCTCGACTACAGCCATAATCAGAAGCACTGGAAAGCCTTTGCAAGTTATCGCAATTACGATGCTGCACTAAGGGCCGACATGGGGTTCTTATCACAAGTCGATTTCAATAAGCTCATCACCGGCTTTGAATATCGCTGGTATGGCGATGACCAGACCTGGTGGAATCGCACTCGCTGGTATACCGACTGGGATATCAGTCACAATGAAAATGGCGAGCTGCTGGAAAAAGAGGTTCAAAGTAACATCGCCATCAGCGGTCCGCTGCAGAGCACCATTGATTTTGGTGTCGACCATCGCAAGCGAACCGGCCTGCGTCATGACGAAACCAGCCTGGCCATAGATGGAAATACCGATCTGTTCACAGAAAATACCCAATGGATTTATTTGGAGAGTAAGCCTGCTCCGGGCGTGTTCAGTGGAGTAACGCTGCGCAGAGGCAACCGCGTCGATTTAGCCAACAATCGCATGGCTGATGAACGTTACGTCCGCCCTATGCTGGACTTTTATCTGGGCCAGCATTTTGAGGTACGCCTGCGTCACACCTATCAGAAGCTCACCGCAGATGGCATGGATGTATTTACCGCTAACCTCAGTGATGTACGCTTTACCTATCAGTTTAACATCAATAGTTACCTGAGACTGGCGTTCATTAAAACGGACATTCGCCGCAATCAAGCCAATTATATCGACGATGTGGACAGCCAGTACAAGCGCCTCAGCACACAGCTACTCTACGCCTATAAGCTTAACCCACAAACGGTGTTTTTCGCCGGATACTCGGATAACGGCTATCAAGATGATGACTTGACCAAAATCAGCAAAGATAATAAGACATTTTTTGCTAAGTTTAGTTACGCTTGGTTGATGTAAGGCGCTCTCATTAGCCCAGTCAGAGGCACTGAGACTGGCTGGGTTTATATTGCTCTTTTATTATACATATTTATTTTTTTATTCCATCAAAGCATAAGCCTTTTTAATATATGTTATAGCCATTCTTTCCTTTTGTTTTGCTACAAGCCCAGTAAAGTGTGACTAGTATTAAATATCCTTAGCTCATTCAAGGGAAAATTATGTCAAACGTTTTTGCAGATAACAGCCTGTCTATTGGCAACACCCCAATTGTTAAACTTAACCGCGTCACCGGAGGCAACGTCTTTGCCAAGATCGAATCTCGTAACCCGAGCTTCAGCGTAAAGTGCCGCATCGGTGCCTCTATGATTTGGGAAGCCGAGAAAGCCGGTTTGCTAAGCGAAGGCAAAGAGCTGATCGAGCCAACTTCTGGTAACACAGGTATTGCACTGGCTTTCGTTGCAGCATCCCGAGGTTACAAGCTAACCTTGACTATGCCAAACACCATGAGTCTTGAGCGTCGTAAGTTACTAAAAGCGCTTGGTGCAAACCTGGTGCTAACTGAAGGTGCTAAAGGTATGAAAGGCGCCATCGAGAAAGCTAATGAAATACTGGCTGGCGACCCTGAAAAATACGTACTACTACAACAGTTCGAGAATCCGGCTAACCCGAAAATCCATGAAGAGACCACAGGTCCTGAAATTTTCGAAGCGATGGACGGTGCAATCGATTACTTCGTAGCCGGTGTTGGTACAGGTGGCACAATTTCTGGTGTAACCCGTTACCTGAAGAAAGAGAAAGGCCTGGATGTTAAATCAATTGCTGTAGAGCCGGTTGATTCAGCCGTTATTTCTCAAGCTCTGGCCGGTGAAGAATTGAAGCCTGGCCCGCACAAAATTCAGGGCATCGGCGCAGGTTTTATTCCTGGCAACCTGGATCTTGAGCTGCTTGATGGCACAGAGCAAGTATCAAACGAAGATGCAATCGCAATGGCGCATCAGCTAATGAAAGACGAAGGTATCTTAGTTGGTATTTCTTCTGGTGCTGCTGTTGTTGCTGCAAAACGCCTGGCAGAAAAGCCAGAAAACGCAGATAAAAACATTGTAGTTATTCTACCAAGTGCAACAGAGCGCTACTTATCTAGCCCGCTATTTGCCGATGAGTTTTCTGAGCAGGAGTTAGTACAGTAACCTGGTTACGCCAGCTCTTATTAGACTAATTGTTTAGAACAAGGCCAGCAAAATGCTGGCCTTGTTGTCTTCTTCCCTTCCTTTTAGCGTGATACTGTCTAGACTTAATAGATAATCGATGTGCTCTTAAAGCAAAGTCATCGTTTTATTTTTAAACGCTTTTATCTTAAGATCGCGCACCTGGAAACACGTTATGAACACACTTATCAGGCTACTATTACTGTTGCTGTGCACTATGTCTCTGACCGCCTTTGCAAGCCTGAATGTTGGCTACTTTAAGCAGGGCAAGTACATCATGGTGCAGGGTGAGCAATATCGTAATGGCTATTTGTATAACAAAAGTGGTGACAAGCCGCTACTACATTTGGTAACGCTCGACTGGCCGCCTTATATCGGCGACCAGCTATGCAATAAAGGTTGGGTATTTCAATTTACCATCTCCCTACTGGCTGATCAGGATTATCCGGTTTATGTCGAGTTCCTGCCCTGGGCGAGAGCGGTCAAAGCTGTTGAGTCTGGTCGCGCAGATATTCTCTTCCCCGAGTACTTTATCGAAGACGCATCCCCTTCTGATAACTATCAGGGTAAAACACGTCGTGAACTACTGGCACTGTCTAACGCTTACCCAGGTGGTGAAATTGCTTTATTAAAACGTCGCGGTGAGTCAGATAGTTTTGAAGGCAATCTCAGTGCGCTGAAAGGCGCCACCATAGGAGTTGTACGCGGTTATCAAAACACCCCTGAATTTGACGCTATGATGGACAACAATGAGTTTGTGATTGTGGAGGCCGTCGATGATCTGCAACTGGTAAAATTGTTGGTTGGCAAGCGTGTTGACCTGATTATTGGTGACCCTAAAGTGCTGCGTTTTACTGTGAGTTACTCAGATCTGGCCAAGTCCGAAAAGGTCACTTTGCTCAGAGGTCTTGAAAATGTTGAACCCGCCTTACGCTATAACAACCTCTATTTTGCACTCAGTAAAGCCAAGCCTAACTGGAGAGGCGTGCTCAATGACATCAATAAAGGCCTGTATCTGTTCAAAAATAGCGGCGAAACCGAGCGGATTATTGAAATGGGTAGTTCTGAGTGCTACTGAGTGATCTGTACGGTCACACTCAACGGTGCAAGGGCCCTGTGTCAACGAGTATAAATGGAGATGCAATAGTGCTCCCAGCGACATTAAACAGCCGTCAAGGACCCGTCTAGGCTTAAACCACACAACACTGGGCAATACACTGTATTAAACTATGATGATTAAGCGGGGAACCTGCTTTCTTTCCAGCTGACGCTATACTCAACATGGTTACCATACAGCGGCTAAGGACCGGACGACGCGCCCTTGATTGAACGCCGCAGCTGGCCAATATCAGACTCACATGCACAGCCCCCAATAACATGCTCACTCGCACTGAAAATATGGCTGAAAATAAAACGGCTGCAAAGGCCAGAGTCTGATTAGCTTATACCAATATATTTATGTACCTGCACTGATAAACGCCAATTTTTTTGTTTACAAGTGTCGATAGCCAGCTTGGTTGCCTTCGCCTTTTGGCTGATCGGTTGCAGATACACCAACTTGGGATTCACACCGGTTTTTTCAAATAATGCTTCCAACTCTTCGATGTGCTTTTCCATTGCCACAGGGTGTTTAATTTCATCGGCTCTGCGCATGGCACTTGCCAGCACTTCATACCCACCACGCATATTAATTTTAGGTGAAACGGTGACCCAGGTTTCATCTGGTACCAGGATCTCAAATGTTCCACTGGTTTCAACCTGTGTGTCGTACCCCTCAGCGTGAAGCTTGTCACAAAGCGGGTTTAAGTCATACATACAAGGCTCACCACCTGTTATAACCACATGTTTGGCTGTGTAACCCCGCTCTTTAAACAAAGACAATAGTTGCTCTGGCGTCGCATTTGCCCAGTAGTCTGAATCAGCTTTTTTCTCCACCGTTTGTTCCAAACTGACAAGATAAACCGGATCCACTTCCCAGGTCTGCTTGGTATCACACCAGGCACACCCAACAGGGCACCCCTGTAAACGCACGAAAATAGAAGGCACGCCAGTGTGGCTTGCTTCACCCTGGATGGTTTCAAACACTTCATTAATCTTGTACAAAACAGCTCCGAACTCACTTTACTTCCCGGACCCAGCCCGGATATGTGGCAATTATCTAACGTTTACAATTCGCATTGACTACAGCAACTGCACTGAAAAACTGGCATTATCTGACCCGTCGGATTGTCATTTTTTCAGCGGCCGTGTAGTATATCGCGCCCTGACACAAACCTCTATTAAAATCGAGGTCAATGTCGGTGAGTATTCGAGCACATAAACGAGGCAAACCAATGAGCGAAAAAGTCGTTGTTATTTATTCCGGTGGTATGGATTCATATACGGTCCTGAACAAGGCACTCAAGTCAGGCTATGAGGTCTATGCGCTGTCTTTTAACTATGGTCAGCGCCATGTAAAAGAGCTCGAAGTTGCCCGACAAGCCTGTGATGAACTTGGTGTAGCACATAAAATTGTCGATATCTCCGCTATTAACCAGTTGATCGGAGGCTCTTCTTTGACCGACGATATCGAAGTGCCTGAAGGCCACTATGAAGAAGAAAGCATGAAAAGCACAGTTGTGCCAAACCGCAATATGATTTTACTGTCTCTTGCGGTGGGTTACGCCGTTTCTCTCAAAGCTAGCAAGGTCTTTTATGGTGCCCACTCAGGCGATCACGCGATTTATCCGGATTGTCGCCCTGAGTTTGTTAAGAAAATGGATGATGTTTGTCGTATCGCAAACTACGAAGAAATCGAGATTGTTTGCCCTTACCTTAACAACAGCAAGATTGAAATCCTCACAGACGGTCTGAAAATGGGGCTGGACTACAGTAAAACCTGGACCTGTTATAACGGCCGTGAAAAAGCATGTGGCAAGTGTGGTGCATGCCAGGAACGTCTCGAAGCCTTTAAATTAAACCAGGCCAGTGATCCTTTACCATACGAATAACCCCCCCGTGGGCGAATAAGTCGCCCACATTCTCAATCACATCTTGAAACAGATACACCACAGATCTCTGCTGAATAATTTGCTACGATTGGAGTACCAAAATTTATAAATGGAGTGATAAATATGCCCGGTACTACAATGGTTTTTTTAATTGTTTTAATTGCAGTAGGGTTTGGTACCGTTCGGGAAATCTATGCTAAACGCCTGGAAATGAAAAAGCTTGACGGAATGAACCAGTCCGAGAAACAGGCCATGCAAGAAGAAATCAAACACCTTAAGTCACGGGTTGCCACGCTGGAACAGATCATCACCGACGACGGTTACCAAGTTGCCAAAGAAATCAACAAATTGTGATATCAGACGAGACTTACCAGCTGATATCACAATTGACCTAATTCGCGGTAAAGATTAAGCGGTGGTAGCAGCTGCAGAGTCTACTTTAGCAGCAGACTTTTTGGTCTCTGAAGGCTTCGACTTTTTCTTATCAAAAATCCCTAATCGAATGCGGATAAAGTGCAGAATTTCACGCGCAACATCCACATCAACAGCTGCTTCAAGCCCCTCAAAGCCCGGGCTTGAATTAGCCTCACAGATCTTAAAATGCTCCTCATCGAACAATAGATCAATCCCCGCCATATCCAGGTTCAGGATGTTTGCCGTTTGGGTGGCCAGCCATTCGATTTCAGGGGTGATCGGGTGAGATAACCCTTTTGCACCAGCGCTGACATTGGCCTTGAAATTTGCGCCACCCGAGTTTCTCTCCATACAAGCTACCACACGTCCACCAATAGTCAGTACACGCAGATCGCGACCATGACTCGATTTAATGAATTTCTGCAAAATGATATTGGCTTTCGGGCTGGTCGCTTCAATGAGCTGCATTAAATCATCGAACTCACTGCGCGTTTTCGACAGGAAAACCCCACTGCCTTGCGATCCGGACAGAGTTTTAACAACGACGGGAAATCCGATCTGCTTTTCAACCAGATCAATGTTAACCGGGAACTTCACCAGCATTGTTTTTGGTGTAGGCAAATTCTGCTGCGCCAGTATCTGTTGTGCGAACAACTTGTCTTTTACTGTTTCCGTGGCCTCGGAACTGTTAAAGCAATGCACACCAAGGCGCTCAAGGTGGCGAATGATTGCCAGTGCAAAGTAGGTGGTTCCGGCCCCCATACGCGGGAGTACAAAGTCTGGCAGTGAAACCGGCTCGCCATCGATTAATACGCTCTGGTCATCTTCTCGAGACACAAGCAAGTCAAACTGATCGGGTGAATAAACCTGCAGATCAATATTCTCTTCCTGAGCGACCTCTAGCAGTCGTTTTATCTCGTAAGTTTCAGGTTTTAAAAGGGTTGCTGAGTCTTTGTATATGATCCATCCACGCATCTGTGTTTCTCATCTGTCGATTGCGTTAAAACGCGGATTATGATGAGCGAGCCTGACGAAGTACAACAAAATTATTTTGTCGTCAGGATGAATTATTCGTAACTAACCAAAGCCCAAAGAACCTCGCAATAACTAATCCTTTATCAGCGCCAAGACTTCCTCGATAAAGGGACTCGGATCCTCAGGCACTAATAGGCAAGTTTGTAATCTGGCGCGTGTCAAAGCAACGTAGAACAAGCGACGTTCCTCTGCATCCGGGTAAGGTTCAGGCTCAGGCAGAAGCGCTTCTGTGATAGCCGCATTGTGTGCTTTGGCAGGCACACTGCCATCATGCAAACCGAGTAGAATACTGAAGTCCGCTTCCTTTCCCTTGGCACCGTGAAACGTCAGCGCAGTTACCCGGGCTCTGGGGCAACGCTGAGCGAGGCTCGCAATCACCTCAGAGGATGGCAAAAACTTATGATTACGTGCCAGTATAAGCACGTTACACGGTTCTGCGGTCAGGCTTAAAAAGGCTTCTATTGTCGTACTGAGCGCGTCATTTCCATCCGGGCGCGCTACCAGCGCTGGACATGTCGCCACATTACTGGCATTAACCCTTTTGACTAATTGGTTGGGGTTTTGACAAACAAATTCACTGGCAATATCCAGCAACTGTTGGGGATAACGAAAAGTCATGTCCAGCTGTTGGATAGTGGCCTGCCCAAAGTGATCAGCAAAGTGAGTGGTCATCGACAGATCCCCTCCACTGAAGCGATAGATCGCCTGCCAATCGTCCCCCACAGCAAACAAAGCATTTTTGTCGTTTTGTGCAAGCAAGGCTTTGATGAGCATAGCTCTAAGGGGAGATATATCCTGGAATTCATCAACCAATACATAATGCCAGGGGCTACAAAACTGACCGCTGCGCACATAATCGATCGCGCGCGTTACCATATCGTCAAAGTCGATACACTGCTCTTTTTGCAAATAAAGCTGATAGTCCGCCAGTACGGGCCTGAAACAGGCTGTCCAGAGCGCAAATTCATAACTCAATGTCTGTGCTTTACCCAAAAACAAAGCCTGCTTATAAAAGCTAAGCGCTTCAGAAAACTGTTTAATGAGTTTTTTTGCAGCTCGACTATCCAAATCGGGCTTCTGAGTTTTTTGCGGAGCAGAAAACTCGTTTTTTAGTAGATCTATTAAGTCCCTTTGATACTGAGGGTCCTGGCATAAAGATGCCAAAGTATCGGCAATAAACCGCTCTCTCGCACCCTCATTCAAACACAATGCAGACAGTTTCGGTTTATGCCCCTCAACTTGTGCAATAATCCCTAACCCAAGGCTATGAAAAGTGGCGCATTCTACCGCTACCTTGCTATCTTTGAGCCTTTGTTGCATCTCATCAGCGGCTTCTTTTCCGTAGGCTAACATCAATACTTGCTCAGCCTGAGCCTGCTCTGAATAAAGCAGATAGGCCGCTTTTGCCACCATCACACTGGTTTTCCCAGTGCCGGCTCCGGCTAACAGTAGCTGGCGTTCATCCTGGACAACACATGCACGACGCTGAGACTGCGTCATCGGGTGGCCACACACAGTGTCAAAGAAGGCTTCATAGCGAGATAACTGTGCCTGTACAAACGCCTCTCTGAATTGAGCGAGATCTTCTTCTTGCCAACTATGCAGCTCACTGACGGTACACTGAGCTTGTACAAGTACCTTGCTCATCTGAGCTTGGCTTTTCCAGCCACTCCAGCGCTTTGCTAATTCGGCAATCACAAGGCGGATTGCCGCCCAGTGACGCACGGAGAGGTAACGATGTTGCAGGAGCTGTTCTATTGTCCTGACCGACGAAAGCAGGCGTGCTTTATGGGTATTTATCCAGAATCGCTCGAGATGATGTTGCAACTGCGGGTGTGAACGTCCTCGTAGACGAAGTTTTAAGACTGTATCCTGTTGATAACACTCAATACGGGCCCCAAGCCAGTCTGTTACGAGTAAAGGAGGGCGAGACTGTTCAGCCCAGCTAAGTAACACAGTGTCGCCTGAGCGCTGAACGCTTATCCCCTGCGGTCCCACCTCAACGGATTTGGTGCTATGAAATACTCTTGAAATAAAATGAGCAGGAAAAAGCATAAAGAAATATACAGGCCAGTTTCTTTTAGTGTAACTCAATGTAGCGGCAATAGTGCAGCTAAGTGATTTAAATTTGGAAACTTTTGGGAAGTGATTATTTAGATGTAGGACAACCGATTGGTGCGAATGGGGGGACTTGAACCCCCACGAGCTATGCTCACCACCCCCTCAAGATGGCGTGTCTACCAATTCCACCACATTCGCAATTCGGTGTAATGCATCTGTACATGAAGTACAAGGATTCTCATTTTAACGAGAGAGACAGTGCATCTCTGGCTCTAAAGTTTGGTGCGAACGGGGGGACTTGAACCCCCACGAGCTATGCTCACCACCCCCTCAAGATGGCGTGTCTACCAATTCCACCACGTTCGCTGAGAAATTTTAGTTTGGTACGTCCGAGTTATTCTGAGACTCTTCTGAAGCGGGTACATCTTCGCTAGCAGGTGCGACTGTTGCCGCTGGTGCTTCCAGATTTTCCCATTGATCAGCCTGCTTAATTTGGCTTGCTGTCATGCTCCCCAAGACAATACTTAGTACAAAGAATACTGTTGCAAGTATTGTTGTTGTCTTAGTCATAAAGTTACCAGCACCTGATGACCCGAACACGGTTGCCGATGCGCCAGCGCCGAATGAAGAGCCCATATCTGCGCCTTTACCTTGCTGGATCAAGATCATGCCGATCAATGACAGCGAGACAACCAAATAAATAACCAAAAGAATCTCGTACATTTACTTATCCCTTTGCACTTTCGCAGATAGCCTTGAAGCTTTGAGGTTTGAGACTTGCTCCGCCTATTAGGCCACCATCAATATCTGCTTGTGCGAATAATAATTCACTGTTACTTTCATTAACACTGCCGCCATAAAGAATGCGTAGCGCCTCTGCAACCTGTTCATCATAACTGCGTAACAAGTCGCGAATATACTTATGTGTTTCCTGAGCTTGTTCTGGTGTGGCTGTTAAACCGGTACCTATAGCCCAGACTGGCTCGTATGCTACCACAGAATTAACCAGTGATGCTATGCCTAATTTTTCAATTACAGACTCAAGCTGTTGTTTAACAACTTCTTCTGTCTTGCCTTCTGTTCTCTGCTCTTGGGTTTCACCAATACACAGAATAGGTGTCAGGCCGCTCTTTTGCGCTTGAGCAAATTTGTTAGCGATGTCTTCATTTGACTCACCATAAATGCTGCGCCTTTCTGAATGGCCAACCAAGGTATAGTTTGCTCCCAGAGATTTGACTAGGGAAGCTTGTATTTCACCCGTGTAGGCACCAGCATCGAATTCTGACACAGTTTGTGTGCCGCACTCTAAGCCCGCTGAGATTGCTTCAGAAAGCAGAACTGCCGGAGGGAAAATTAATACCTCACGTTGTTCGCCTGTGACTTGCGCATTCACCGCTGCAATTTCTTTTACCAGCTCTGGCGAGCCGTTCATTTTCCAGTTGCCAGCGACGATTGGCTTTCTCTGTCCCATGTATTACTCCGTGTCAGAAAGCGGGTGAGATACTAACGTCACTCACCCTAAGTTACAAGAAAAAATTGTGGTTTTTTGTTTAGTTGCTCACAGATTCAACGACTTGAGCAATTTTGGTCGCAAAGTCAATAACTTGCTTTTCTTGTTCTGCCTCGACCATGACGCGGACAACCGGCTCTGTACCCGATTTCCTCAGTAACACGCGACCCTTATCGCCCAGGTCGGATTCAACGTCTCTTACCGCTTGCTGCACAGCTTCTGCTGAGACAGGGTCGGTGCCTTTGGCATACCGTACGTTGATCATTTTCATTGGGTATTTTACAAACCCGGCTCCCAAGTCTTTGAGCGTCTGATTTTGCGCAACCATTGCAGCTAGTACCTGAAGACTCGACACGATACCATCCCCAGTAGGAATAAGATCGAGATTGAGTACGTGACCAGAGCTCTCACCACCGATTGTCCAGCCGTGCTCCTGAAGCTTGCTTAGTACATAGCGGTCACCAACTTTACTGCGCTCAAAGGGGATCCCTTTCTCTTTAAGGGCATTTTCTAGACCCATATTAGACATCACAGTGCCCACCACACCGCCTTTCAATTGTCCACTTCGCTGTGCCTGGGCTGCAATGATATAAACAATGTCATCGCCATCAAATACACGGCCATTATGATCTACCATCATAACGCGGTCACCATCGCCATCATAGGCGATTCCGACGTCGGCTTGGTGCTCCAATACATGGCGTTTTAGTGCATCAACATGCGTTGCACCGCACTTTTCGTTGATGTTCACACCATTTGGTTCACAAGCCGTGCAAATAACCTCTGCCCCCAGTTCACGCATTACAGCTGGAGCGATGTGGTAAGTGGCACCATTGGCACAGTCCAAGACAATCTTGAGCCCCTCTAGAGACAACTCATTAGGGAATTGTCCTTTACAGAATTCAATGTAGCGGCCATCAGCGTTTTCGAGACGTCTTGCTTTACCCAGCTTATCTGAAGCGACACAAGTCATCGGCTCGTCAAGCATGGCTTCGATTTCCAGCTCAACCTCGTCCGGAAGTTTCTTCCCATCACCACCGAAAAATTTAATACCATTGTCGTGATAAGGGTTATGAGATGCACTAATCACAATCCCAGCTTCAGCACGAAAAGTCTGTGATAAATAGGCTACGGCAGGTGTTGGCATAGGGCCCAGCAAAACGACGTTGATACCCGCAGCAATTAGACCAGCTTCCAGAGAAGTTTCTAATAAATATCCAGAAATACGCGTGTCTTTTCCTATGATCACTTTTTTAGTGCCAGACTTGGACAATACTTTACCGGCTGCCCAGCCTAATTTTAGTGCAAATTCAGGTGTGATTGGAAACTCTCCAACCAAACCTCGTACACCGTCGGTACCGAAATATTTTCTTGTTGTCATTCATTTACTCCATGCGTTGCTGCGCGCCAAACCCGCAGCACATCATTGGTTTCTTTTACATCATGAACACGTATGATCTGCGCCCCCTGTTGAGCACACAACAGTGCTCCACTGAGGCTTGCAGCCAGGCGCTCATCTGTATCCCGATTAAGTAGTTTGCCAAACATAGATTTCCGAGATAGTCCGGCCAGAACAGGAAGTTCTAGTTCAGCAAAATATGATAACTGCCCCAACAGCGAAAAGTTGTGCTCCAGCGTTTTCCCAAAACCAAAGCCTGGATCAATAATAAGACGATCACGTGCTACACCAGCGTCAACACAGCTAGCAATACGTGACTCAAAAAAATCGCGAATATCCGTAAACAGATCCTGATAGGTTGGGTCGATTTGCATTGTCCTGGGTTGACCCTGCATATGCATCAGACAAACAGCAACATTGTCATATCGAGCTGCAATCTCAAGTGCACCAGGCGCTTGTAAAGCTCTGACATCGTTGATGATGTCTGCACCAGCGTCTATCGCTGCGGCCATCACCTCAGCTTTACTGGTATCAATTGAAATAGCGCAATCGGACTGCGTACGAAGGCCTTCGATCACTGGGATAACCCGATCAAGCTCCTCCTCTAACGACACATCAGGCGCGCCCGGTCGTGTTGACTCACCACCAATATCCAGAATATCAGCGCCCTGCTCTAATAAGGTTAGGCCATGATTGACAGCGCTGTCAGATTGAGAATACTTGCCACCATCTGAGAATGAATCAGGAGTTACGTTGACTATCCCCATTATCCGGGGCATCGTAAGATCGAGTCTACGACCACGAGGAAGTTTAAGCTGAAGCATAATTCGCCTGTTGAAATGCCTGTATATAAGCATATTTTTAAAAAAACTGCCACATCAAGATAGTGAGCACTCGCGTTGGAGAGCCTAACTGACTTCATCTGAATGGCCGCTTACTCATACCAATACACCTATTGTGATTACTCATAATACAGCCTGAAGGTACCAGCGGTGTACTAAGGTGTCCTCTAAAGCACTCAGCTTGCTTACGTGCGAGTTGGTATAAACTTGTTTTCTTAAAATATAAAAAACCCCAGCTCTAGCCGGGGTTTCAGTTTGTTAATTCTAACTCAGGTTATGACTTGTCATCAAGCTCTGAACCCGGTGAAGATGCACTTTCGCGATTGTCATCGTCACTGCTCGCGCTAGTCTGTTTATCTGTATTACCATTGTCTGTTGGCTTACGATCATGAGCATCTCTGGGTGGACGCACTTCTTTTCGTTCCATCAAGTCATCAATCTGGCCTGCATCGATTGTTTCATACTTCATCAATGCATCTTTCATCGCGTGCAGGATATCCATATTGTCCTTAAGAATTTGCTCCGCTCTATCGTAATTGCGAGTTACAAAGTCCTTAATTTCAGCATCGATCAGCTTAGCCGTTTCATCAGATACACCAGCCATACGAGATGACCCGCCACCCATGAACATTTCACCCTGTTCTTCCATGTACATTTGTGGACCCAACTTCGGACTCAAGCCCCATTGTGTTACCATCTTACGAGCAATATCTGTTGCTCGCTCAATATCATTGCTGGCACCGGTTGTTACTTTATCATCACCATAAATAATAGCTTCAGCAATACGACCGCCGTAAAGACTGGACAGCATAGACTCAAGATGTTCTTTTGAGTGGCTGACTCTATCCTGCTCAGGCAAATACATAGTGACGCCCAGCGCTCGACCACGCGGAATGATAGACACCTTGTAGACCGGATCATGTTCTGGTACCAGTCGACCTACAATAGCGTGACCCGCTTCATGGTAGGCAGTCATTTCTTTTTCTTTCTCAGACATAACCATAGACTTGCGCTCTGCACCCATCATGATTTTGTCTTTTGCCGCGTCAAACTCTGCCATGCTCACTTTACGTTTATTACCACGCGCAGCAAATAACGCAGCTTCATTAACCAGGTTTGCCAAGTCGGCGCCCGAGAAGCCAGGCGTACCGCGTGCAATGACGGATGCCTCAACATTTTCGTCAAGTGGTACTTTACGCATGTGAACGTTCAGGATTTGCTCCCGACCACGTACATCAGGTAACCCAACAACAACCTGTCGGTCGAAGCGTCCAGGACGAAGTAGCGCTGGATCAAGCACATCCGGACGGTTAGTGGCAGCAATTACAATAATACCTTCATTACCTTCAAAGCCATCCATTTCTACGAGCATTTGGTTTAGAGTCTGTTCACGCTCATCGTGACCACCGCCCATACCGGCACCACGTTTACGACCGACCGCATCGATTTCGTCGATGAAGATAATACAAGGAGCCGCTTTTTTAGCTTGATCAAACATATCACGTACACGTGACGCACCCACACCCACAAACATTTCAACGAAGTCTGAACCGGAAATGGTAAAGAATGGAACTTTCGCTTCGCCAGCAACCGCTTTAGCGAGTAAGGTTTTACCGGTACCGGGAGGACCAACCATCAACACGCCTTTCGGGATGTTACCACCTAGCTTCTGGAACTTAGATGGATCTCGTAAGAAGTCTACTAACTCAGTCACATCTTCTTTTGCCTCATCACAGCCTGCAACGTCCGCAAATGTGGTTTTTACCTGATCCTCGCCCATTAGGCGGGCTTTACTTTTACCAAATGACATGGCGCCTTTGCCGCCGCCACCTTGCATCTGACGCATGAAGAATATCCATACACCAATAAGCAGAAGCATAGGGAACCAGGAGATAAAGATATTGGCCAGGAACGACTGCTCTTCTGGTGCAACGCCTTTAACGTTTACATCGTTCTTAAGTAAGTCGTTAATCAGATCATCGTCGTACAATGGCATAATAGTTTGGAAACGCTCACCATTGTTTTTGATTCCTGTAATTGTGCCAGCTGTCCGGTCGATGTTTACATCGCGGACGACACCGCTGCGCACTTCGTTCACAAACTGAGTGTAACTAGTCTGGCGATCTGCTTGTTCGCCACCATTGAAGCTCTGAAATACGGTCATTAGCACGACAGCTATTACCAGCCAGAGTATTAAGTTCTTCGCCATATCGCTCAAGGGGTTAACCTCTTGTATCTAAAATAATTCAAATTCGTCTTAAAAGCGTTTCAACTGTACTACAGTTTGTAGCCCGTCGCCACTATATATACTTCACGAGATCGTGGGCGTGACGCTTTTGGCTTGCGGATTTTAACCACTTTAAAGGCATTACGCACGTCCTGTACAAATTGATCAAAGCCTTCGCCCTGAAACACCTTGACGGCAAAAGCGCCGTTAGGTTTGAGTACTTGATGACACATGTCGAACGCCAACTCAACCAGGTACATACTGCCGGCCTGATCTATCACGGTGTTGCCGCTCATATTTGGCGCCATGTCTGAACATACCACATCTATATTTTTGCCACCAATTCGGTCTAACAAAGCGTTTAAGACGGCTTCCTCACGAAAGTCGCCCTGAAGAAATGCAACGCCTGGTAAGGAATCCATCGGCAAAATATCACATGCGATCACTTCGCCATTATCACCTACTTGCTCTGCAAGATATTGTGACCAGCTTCCTGGTGCAGCCCCCAGGTCAACAACATGCATGCCCGGTCTAAACAATTTGTCTTTTTGTTGGATCTCCTCAAGTTTGAAGACAGCACGAGAGCGATAGCCCCGCTTTTGTGCCTCGTGAACATAAGGGTCTTCAACATGTTCTTTTAACCAGCGTTTGGAGCTCGCTGAGTGCTTTTTATTTGCCATATTAACTGCAACTCATTAGTAATATTCTTTAGATGGCGTTAGAATAGCGGTAATTCAAGCCTTAATTAGTAAATTGTATCAATATGACATTATCAAATAAACAGAAGCAGTACCTAAAAGGGTTAGCACACGACCTAAAACCTGTTGTTTTGCTCGGCGGTAACGGGCTGACAGAGGGGGTTCTGTTAGAGATTGAGCAATGTTTAGACATTCACGAGCTCATTAAAGTAAAAGTACCAACTAATGACCGTGAGACTAAGCAGCTTATCTTTGATGCCATTGTTCGTGAAACAGGCGCTCATAAAGTTCAGGTGATCGGGCACATCATAGTGCTATATCGTCAAAGCGAAGACAAAAAAATTCAACTCCCTCGCCAGTAGTCTTCAGCCTGCAGGACCGACTATTCGTCAGCCTGCGTTTCAGCTGTTCTGCTAAGCTCAATGGCCTGACGAATAAACTCTGTGCTCAGGCCATTGATAACACCGCTTTCTGCATTCAGAAGCAGACTAAACCCAATCCCTAACTCAGGTAGCACAGCCACATCCGTCCTGTACCCCTGCACCCAACCGCTGTGGTAGTACATTAATTCACCAGCAAAACTATATATGCGCCATCCCAGGCCATAATGCGCTTGCTCAACGTAATTACGCCATACACGTCGACGCAGCTCACGCTTTGTGCGCGTGTAAGGACGAGATTGAATGGTCAGTGCGTCCAATGACAGTACCGATGGATAGATACCCAATTGCGCCTTTAACCATTGGCTCATATCAGCGGCACTGGCATTCACCCCCGCTGCGGGGGCGACTTTATAGTAATGGGGTTTTAGCTTTGCGGTATGCCAGCGCTTTTTCCCCCTGACATGAGGCGCTGCAAAATTATCGTCTTTGGTCATATGAGCATGTCCTAAACCCGCATCTTTCATACCCAAAGGCTCAAAGAAAAAATGCTCAAGCCAGGACTCGTAACTCAGCTGAGTACTTTGCTTAATCACATCCCCGATGAGACTGAACATAACATTCTGATAGCCGTAGCAGATACCAGGTCTGCAAATGTGCTCAACATCAACCAGTTTCGGATAAATTTTGTCATAGCTCATCCTGGACTCAATCAAGTTGTCATACGCATTGGGTACCAGACCACTGGAGTGACTCAACAGGTGGTATAACTTCGCTTCACCATATGCACTCTTGGTGAAAATAGGCAGGTGCTCTGCAACCGTATCTTCAATGTCGAGCACGCCCTGGGCGGCCAACTTGGCAGTCAGAGAACCTGCAAATGTTTTAGAAACAGACGCTAAACGAAAACGTGTACTGGCTGTGACTTTTCGCCCTTTTCTGACTTTGGTCAGGCCTATCCCAGCAATATGATCACCATGCTCACGGTGTACAATGCTCAATGCCGCGCCCGGTATCGATTTTTCTTTTAGTTTTTGTTGGAGTTGCTTAGAATATGCGTTCACAAATTGCTCCCAGCGCCGCTGTTCGCTATCTGGGTTAGCCTGAACGACCCAAGTCGTCAGTGCGAATGCAATAACAATAAGATGATGCAGTGACTTCATAATGATCCGATTCATTAACACGCTGCACATAATATCATGAAGTTTGGCACTGCTCACGCAGACAATCCGTGCTGACGATAGAATTTTTTCTGCTCAGCCACTGAGATAATGCCAAAGAATTTGTCGTGTTTTAATGCAGCTAAGTGCTGAACTATAAAACTAAATTTAGAGGTATAAGTCATGCGCTGTTTGCTTTCAATTATTGCCTTGGCCGGATTGACAGGGTGTATTGCAACACCGCCAATGGCACCTAAACTGGATGTGCCGGCTAAGCCACTGTTAACCAAATCAGTATATCAACTGTCGTACAGTACCGAATTAGAGTCTGCACGCATTAAATCCGTTCAGCTGCCTGCTCACCCCGTCAAAAGCGGTAACACGGTTTATATCGATACCAGTAAAGTCAGTATGACGGATACATTACGCAAACAGATTATCCAGCTTTTAAAAGACAAAGGCTTGACAGTTGTTGCACAAAGAAGCAGCGATTATCATTTGGTCGTTCAGCAACTTGACCTTTCTTTTGGTAAGGACAAGGTATATGTGCTGAACAAGCCTGAGGATCCACACCCCTACATAGCAGAGTTAGCTCAAACTATTCCGAGTAAGCAGTGTAGCAATATCGTTGCTTCTTTAAGTATGCGATTGACGCACAAATCATCATCCGATGTCATCTGGTTTGCTAAATCATCTATCAATAGCGCCGGGTACCAAGGTATCCCGTTACAGTTTACCTTCACAGAAACAGAGAAAGTGACTAACGAGCATGCTGTAGTATCATTTATCGTTGAACAAAATCAGGAAGAAGCCCGTCGAGCCCGATACAATCAAGCTGTGGAGATCCCACCCTATCGCGTGGAAGCGCAAATATCTCCGCTTGTGAAAACAGCCGGCGCCTGTAATAAGACAGAAGTCAGCGCCCTGACCAGTGATATGATGCACCACTTAAGTCGTGGCCTGATAGAAAAGCTTAATGTATTGCTTTAACTAAAGTTCTAAAACAAGAACACACACTTAATTACACTTTTTACGCGATTCGTACTTATAATTGCAGTCAAGAACATAATTAAAGCAAAGTTAACGAAGCCTTGTCGGTCAGTAACTCTGGCAAGCGCAATTAAGGAGAAGTCAAATGGAGCAATACGGCACGATTTTGTTGGTTGAAGATGACGAGTCACTCGCGCAGTGGGTTGCCGATTACCTGAATAATCAGGGTTACACCACAGAATGTTGTTATCGCGGTGATCAGGTTGTCAGTATGGTCAAACAACACGAGCCGGATCTGGTGTTGCTGGATATCATGTTACCTGGACAAGACGGCATCAGTGTATGCCGCGAGCTGCGTCAGTTTTACAGCAAGCCCATCATTATGCTCACAGCCAAAGACGAAGAAATGGATGAGGTGATTGGTTTAGAAGTCGGCGCCAGTGATTATGTCATCAAGCCCGTTCGGCCTCGTGCGTTGCTGGCAAGGATCAAGGCAAATATGCGCGTAGCCCAGGACAACGAGTCGAACTCCGATACCAATGCTGTCATGCTGAATGTCGGGAACCTGCGTATTGATACGCAAGCCCGAAAAGTCATTGTGTCTGATCAGGAAATCAATGTATCCAGTGCCGAGTACCTGTTACTGCATTTTTTGGCCAGCAATGCCGGAGAAGTGGTTTCCCGCGATGCCGTGTTTAAGGCAACTAAAGGGCGTGAATACGATGGTCTGGACCGCAGCGTTGATGTACTCATTTCTGCCCTGCGTAAAAAGTTTGGCGATGACCCTCAGAACCCCGAAAAAATAAAAACAATTTGGGGAAAAGGCTATTTGCTTGTACCTTCAGCCTGGTAAACCAAGGGGTTTAGCCTCTCACAGTCCGCACATTCAAGTGCGGACTCAGCCGCTCTTCGTATCGCCTGATGTAGTCGTGCCTGTCTCTGGAGTAGTGAATGAAAAAGCTCTATCTTTATCTTTTAGCTAGCGCCCTTATCTCAATCGTTGTTCTGGGCTGGCTGCTTGATACCCTGAGCCAACAAGCTGAACCTGCGGAAGACGCCTTTGCCTGGCAGGCAAAGTTGCTGTATGGCGTAACCAATCAAAGTGCTTCTATTCCGGAAACTTTGCGGCCCGCCTATATGGAGCAGGTCAGTAAGGACTTTGACTTACCCATCACCTATAGCTCAGGCGATTCACTGGCACTCCCTGTAGAGCTAAAAAACCAGATGATGCAGCCTGAAGGGCTACTGCTGGAGGATGACATGGGCTATTACCTGTTAAAGTCAGCCCCTTCTCTGGCACCAGACTATCTTGAACTCAGATTAGAGAAGCCACCTGAACAGTACGACTCTGATGTCTTTCTCACCTTGGCGTTTTATGCAGGCATTTGTACCTTTATGTGGGTTATCTTGGCACCACTGGCCAAGCGACTTGCCGTGTTGGTAAGCGCAGCAAAACAGTTTGCCAGCGGCGATTTAAGCGCACGAATAGAGGTCAATCATTTCACCTATATAAAGGATCTGGAACTCACCTTTAACCGCATGGCAAATCAAATAGAAAAGCTGCTGGCTGAAAACAAACTCATGGCCTCCAGCTTATCTCATGATATTCGCACTCCGGTAGCCTGTTTACGCTTTGGTTTTGATGCGGCTTTTGAGGAAGACGACATTGAGCAAGTTCATGCCTTGATGCACAGAATGGAAAAGGATCTCGACCAGATGGAAGACATGTTGGCGAGCTATTTGTCCTTTGCCACACTCGAACAAAAATCACACCTGCTCAAGTTCGCCCCCACTCAACTGGACGATTACATCCGTCACGTGGTTGAACAAATGACGCCCAAATTGACGAACAAACAAATCAATGCCAGTGTCTCGGTCCCAGCACACTTACAGTTAGATGCTGACCCCCATTGGCTGGCGAGAGCCATCTCCAATTTGCTCAGTAATGCCTGCGATTTTGCCAGTAAACAAATTATAGTCAGTGCACAGCAATTGGATCATCAGATTGAAATACGGGTCGAAGATGATGGGCCAGGTATAGAAGAAGAAAACTGGGCTAAGGTGTTTAACCCATTTTTTCAGGAACAGGGCCACCGTAATCGTGCAGGTAAAAGCTATGGGCTGGGCTTAGCAATTGTTGCGAAAGTAGTTGACTGGCACCACGGTCAGGCCAGTGTCAGCAGGTCCGACCTGCTGGGCGGCGCTAAATTCACGCTAACTTTTCCCTGTAAAGCACCGAGAAATACTGTCAAGGCTGACTGACAAGCGTTAGATTTATGCTATAAATCAGCTAGATACTAGCCAAACGCGGACACTGTACTGGATTTTTCAGATTACGCTCAGGATTTAAGCAAAAACTTGTG
This sequence comes from Pseudoalteromonas rubra, assembly GCF_005887115.1. Classification (GTDB taxonomy): domain Bacteria; phylum Pseudomonadota; class Gammaproteobacteria; order Enterobacterales; family Alteromonadaceae; genus Pseudoalteromonas; species Pseudoalteromonas rubra_F. Next base: position 75,481 of record NZ_PNCJ01000036.1, read on the forward strand.
TTAGATCAATGCAATTTAGGCCTTTTTATTTCCTTTTAATTACAGTAGATTGTTGCCGCCGTCTTTAAAAAAGAGAAGTATAACAATATGAGCACTGTGCGCGGAGAGTTCAGCTCTCGCTTCGGATTCATTATGGCTGCAGCAGGCTCTGCTGTTGGCCTGGGAAACATTTGGGGTTTCCCGACTCAAACCGCCAGTAATGGGGGGGCCGCTTTTGTATTAATGTATTTGATCCTGGCGTTTTGTCTGGCTTACCCCGCATTGATGGCTGAACTGGTGATTGGCCGTCACGGCCAGGCAAATGCGGTCTCTTCTTTACAAAAGCTTGGAAACAACCCCATACAAAAAAAATTCGCGTTCTTCGTCGGCTTTGGCGGCATCATTTGTGCCGGACTGATCCTGAGCTTTTACGCCATTGTGGCAGGCTGGATGCTCAGTGCCACGATAGAGCCTGTCGCTAACACAGTTGGTGCCACAGGTGCCGCTCAATGGTTGTCAGAGCAATCTCTGGTAAGAGACCTCAGCTTTACCCTAATTTTCGTCGCGTTGACCATCTCAATCATTAGTAAAGGGGTCGAAAATGGCATTGAGAAATGGTCTAAACGTCTGATGCCTGCCCTGTTGCTTATACTATTCTCTTTGATTGCGTATGTGCTTACTCAGGAAGGTGCAACAACCGGCTTAAAGGCCTATCTGGTCCCTGATTTTTCGTCTTTGCTCGACCCGGGGTTACTTGTCAGTGCACTCGGTCAAGCTTTCTTCTCTCTGTCGCTGGGTACCAGTGTTATGATCATTTATGGTTCATATATCAGTAAGCAGGAAAACCTGGTTTCCCTGGGCGCCTATGTCACCCTAATTGATGTCTTTATTGCTTTTGTTGCTGGCTTGCTTATTATCCCGGCAATGTATGTGGCACAGGCTCAGGGAGTAGAGATCTTCTCTGCTACAGGACAGCTCTTATCAGAAGATACCTTAGTATTTCAGGTGCTGCCTGCCTTGTTTGAAGGTATGGGTGGTGTGGGCGTATTCGTTGGTTTTGCCTTTTTCGCTCTGATGAGCATTGCAGCACTCACCAGCTCTATTTCTATGCTGGAGGCTCCGGTGTCATACGCAGTCGAAAAGTTTGCTTTAGCCAGAACACAAGCGACCTGGATCATTGGTGGCATTATTGCAACCGTGAGCGTGACTATCATCCTCAACTTCTCAGCCCTGTTTGGTCTGGTTGTTAAACTTACCACGCAATTCGGTCAGCCATTGCTTGGGATGTTCTGCTGTATTTTCGTTGGCTGGATCTGGCACCGTCAGAAACTACTGAGCGAAATTCAGGAAGGTCATCCGGAAGTGGCATCATCCCTGTTCTGGCGGATCTGGCCACTGTACATCAAATTCGTTTGTCCGTTGGCAATCGCACTGGTCTTTATCAATTCTCTGTAACAAACAGACGAGTCAAAACGAATGATTAGAGAGGCAACACCGCCTCTCTTTTTTTAAGTCGCTTCTTCTGACGATTATTTTCCGGACATTAAAAAAGCACGCTTTTGACGTGCTTTTTTAATCATACGATTCTGCGTGGCTGATTATGGGCACCAGAAAACGCTGAGCTCAAGCTGTGGATGATTTAGCACAGCCCGCAATGGAATGTCGAGTTCAGAGCCAGGTTGCTTGGCTTCTTCATACACTGCGCGCTTTGCCTCTCCACTGATAAGTAACACGGCATGCTTTGTATGAGCAATGCCTGCCAGTGTGAGGCTCATACGCTCAGTGATACTGCCTGTTACTTCACTTTGTTTCGCATTGATTGCACAAACAAGATCAGACGTTTGTAATGCCTGCTCAAGCCCTTCTGCGTGAGGGAACAAAGAGGCAGTATGACCATCCGGGCCCATGCCAAGAATAGTAATATCGAAAGGCGCTTTCAGTGCGGCATAGGCTTTTTCACACCTAGCCTGACCAGACTGTGCCGTTGCTTCGGCGTTTTTCATGGTCACAAACTCAGCACAACTTGCTTCGTTTTGTAACAAGGTTGCGTTGATGAAAGCTTCGTTGGACTTTTCATGATCCGCGTCTACCCAGCGCTCATCAACCATAGCAACGGTGACCTTGTCCCATGACAGTGGCAGATTTGACAAGTGTTGGTACGCAGGTGCCGGTGACGAGCCACCTGATACCAGCATAGTTGCACGACCGTCTGACTCAATGGCACGACTGAGTGTGCTACTCAAAAGCTCAGCCAGTTTTTCCGTCATCGCCTCTTTGCTATCAAAAAACGCTTCGTTCAGCTGTGCCATTATGCTTTTTCTCCTACATTGAACCAGGCATGGTTATTTTCTTCCAACAACTCATCAGCCGCTTCAGGACCCCATGAGCCTGCACGATAAAGTGAAGGTGTGCCCTTTTCCTGCCAACGCGCAACAATAGGGTCAATCCATTGCCAGGCTTGACGTACTTCATCACGGTGAATAAACAGTGCCGGGTTATTTGCTGCCGCATCCAGCATCAGGCGTTTGTACGCATCTGAATGGAACCCCTTGCTGTATTGCTGACTTAACTCAATGTTCAACGTAACCGGTTGTAGCTGCATTTCCAGGTTATCAAGACGTTTTGACATCAAAGTTAACTGGATACTTTCTTCAGGCTGCAGTCTGATCTCGAGGCGGTTTGGCTGGATCGGACCCACGCTAGGATCGTAAACATTGTGAGAAACCGGCTTGTATTCAACCACTATCTCAGCACAGCGCTTTTTCATCCGTTTACCTGTTCTAAGGTAAAATGGTACACCTGCCCAGCGCCAGTTATCGATATGTGCACGGATGGCCACAAAGGTTTCTGTAGTACTGGAGCCTTCACCCAGCTCTTCAAGGTAGCCCGGCACGAGTTTGCCGTTCAGGTCACCCGGTACATACTGACCACGTACCACATTGTCATCGACATCTTCACCGATCAAAGGACGCAACGCTTCAAGCACTTTAAGCTTCTCGGCACGAATACTATTGGCATTTAATTTTGATGGAGATTCCATTGCAACGAGGCATAGCAACTGCAACAAGTGGTTTTGGACCATATCGCGCAATGCACCAGCCTTATCATAAAAGCCTGCACGACTCTCCAGGCCTACGGTTTCTGAAATGCTGATCTGAATGTTGTCAATGGACTTGGCGTCCCAGAGGTTTTCAAACAAAGCATTAGCAAAACGCAATGCCATCAGGTTTTGTACGGTTTCTTTACCTAAGTAGTGGTCAATACGGAAGATCTGGCTCTCTTCAAAAAACTGCGCAATCTTACCATTGATTTCTTCCGCTGATTTACCACAATAACCAATCGGCTTTTCAACCACTACGCGAGCATTTTCAGTGATCAGGTTTTTCTGCGATAACAATTCACAGCAGGTACCATATACCGCAGGAGGCAAAGATAAATAGAAGACACGAGACTTTTCCTCACCATCTGTGTCCAGAATATCTTTCAGCACATCCCAGTTATCATCTGCCGCTGTTACATTAACAACCACAGGCACCAGAAATTGCGAAAAGGCTTTCCAGTCTTTGGCATTAAACTCTCCTTCACTAAGGTGAGATTGGAGTGCCTGCTCTGCCGTTGCGAGGTATTGTTCTCTTTGTTCTTGTGCACGGACGGTAGGCAATACGCGTGAGCCTTCAGGTAAATTACCTTCTTGATACGCACGATACATTGCAGGTAACAACTTTCGTAACGCTAAGTCGCCGCCCCCACCAAAAATTACGATATCAAAAGGATTAAGCATAATTATGTCTCACAAGGTTAGGCGCGTAGCACATCAGTGCATCACACGCTCGTTGGTTAAAACCGTTTTCCAGTCTGACTGTAGACTAGCAAACACTGCTTTCATGCTAGATTTGAATTCGATTGCACAACCTGACAGTACTTATAATGGTAACTGATTTATTGTGCCGAAGTTCCGTCGGGATGATAACGTATTGCCGATTTGATACGTCTGTATGTACTTCGTCGTGACGACTACGTCATACATCCCCAATAAGAGTCTGCCCGTCACTGCTTGTTGGCTCTGACAAAGCCAGTTTACCCGCTTGCCCGTTCTTAGTTATGACAAAGCGAATAAATTTGAAAAAATGAGCCTTAGGGGCACTGTAATTCCTCTCACAAAAATACAGGCCCTAAGCACTCCAGCGCTACCCGTTCAAAGGTATTCTTTTCGTTCGTGTCCTGGTAGCAATCGGACACCTGACACTGCGTTTAGTTGTCAGTTTTTATGATCTATTCTGTTTATAGTACGCAATCAATCCGGCTGTGGAGCTGTCATGTGCGTGCTCCACCCCTTCTTGCGTCAGCTCTGCCTCTATGGCGCTGGCGAGCCCTTTGCCCAACTCAACACCCCACTGATCAAATGAACAAATCTCCAGTATAATGCCTTGGCAGAATATTTTATGTTCATATAACGCAATCAGGCGACCAACCGCTTTGGCATCGACTTCATCCAGGATCATCGACGTTGTTGGTCGGTTTCCTTCGTGGATTTTATGCGGCAGCAGACGCTCAATTTCAGCTTCCGACTTACCTTTTTTCGCCAAGTCTTCGCGCACCTGTTGCTCATTCACACCCGCCATCAGCGCTTCTGTCTGAGCGAAGAAATTGGACAGTAAAATATCGTGGTGTTTATCAACATTGCGCTGTGGTTTTACTGAGGCGATAAAATCAGCAGGTACAATCACGTTCCCCTGATGCAGACACTGATAAAATGCGTGCTGGCCGTTAATGCCCGTCATGCCCCAGATCAGTGGCACGGTTGTGTAAGGTACTGTATGTCCGCCAAAGGTGACATGTTTACCGTTACTTTCCATCTCGCCCTGCTGTAAGTAAGCGGGCAGCATGTGTAACGCCTGATCATAAGGTAAAATGGCTTGCGACTGATAACCCAGAAAGCTGGTATTCCAAACGCTCAACAACGCCATAATCAACGGAATATTCTGCTCAAGCGGTGCATTTTTAAAGTGTTCGTCAACCTCAAAGGCGCCCTCTAAAATAGCTTCGAATTTGTCGTAGCCAAGATATAACGCGATGGGTAAACCGATGGCACTCCACAAAGAGAAACGACCCCCCACCCAATCCCACATTGTGAATACATTTTCGTCGGCGATACCGAATGCCCGGGTCTTCTCAAGGTTTGTGCTGACCGCTACAAAATGCTTAGCTACTTCGGCTTCGTCTTGTGCGGCATCCAGAAACCAGGCAACAGATGAGCGTGCATTTGTCATAGTTTCTGACGTCGTAAATGTCTTCGATGAAATAACAAACAAAGTCGTTTCAGGAGATACTTTATCTAATACATGGGCCAATTGAACACCATCGACATTAGATACGTAATGGACCTTAAGCGTATCGTCAGCATATGAGCTGAGCGCTTCAGTGACCATCTGAGGACCCAGGTTTGAGCCACCTACCCCAATTGCCACAACATCCTTAACCGACTTGCCAGTATAACCACGCCAGTCACCACTGCGCACTTTATGACTGAAAGCCTTGATTTTCTCAAGTTCTGTATTCACCTGGTCCATGACGTTTTCGCCATCAACATAGACAGGTGTATTAGCGCGGTTACGCAACGCGACATGCAAAACAGCACGGTCTTCGGTGATATTGATCTTTTCACCCGCAAACAGCTTGTCTCGCCACTGGGCCAGATCACATTCCTGCGCTAATTTAATGAGCTGAGCAAACGTGTCTTTGTCTATGAGTTGCTTAGAGAAATCAAACAACAAGCCCGGGATCTGGCGAGAAAACAGTTCAAATCTGTCTGGGTCTTGCTCAAACAGAGATTTAAGATGTTGTGTCTTCAGCTGCTCTGATGCTGTTGTTAAAGCCTGCCAACTCTGTAGTTGTGTACGGCAACTCATAAAAATTCCCCTAGTGACGATGCGTTTTCAAAACAATAAAAATTGTAATTATCACAAGTGTTAAACGGTGTATTGCGTTAAACATAAGTTAAAATGACAACGCTGTCAAATAGCTAATAATCAATTTTACATTGCGCATAATACCCGAATTTTGACTTTTTGACACCGGTATCATTAATTTATTTGGTAGATTTTTTGCTGCTAATTTGAGAGTAAATTGGATAGACTAGAAGCAGTAAATGATCATTTTATGAAATCAAGGCACGGACTATACCGAGTAAAAACCCGACTGCGAGTCATCAGAAATGCGCAATGATCGCGCTATAAAGTACGCAGTTAGTCGCTTGTACACAATATAGTACCACCTTCTCTCACAGAAGAAAAACAAGATGAAAGTAACCATCAACGATGTAGCAAAACATGCAGGCGTGTCGATGAAAACCGTATCGCGCGTGATCAACAAGGAACCATCGGTACGCAAAAAGACCTATGATCAGGTGATGCAAGCCGTCAAAGAGCTGAACTACCAACCCAATACTGCCGCACGAAACCTGGCCGGTACATCTTCATTTGCCATTGGTCTGGTTTACGATAACCCCAATGCCTACTACATCATAGATATGCAAAATGGTGTTTTATCTCGGTGCAAAGAAGAAGGATACGAGCTGGTGATCCACCCTTGCAACGCACAGCGCGAAGATATGCAGGCAGAGATTGCCACTATGATTAAGCGTTCACGCCTTGCCGGACTGGTATTAACCCCGCCTTTATCAGAGCAACAACCCATCATTGATATGCTGGATGAACTGGGGGTGAGCTATGTTCGCTTGCTGTCTGGTCACAACGAGCAGGAAGAAAACGCCAGAAACTGTATTTATGTTGATGACTTTGCTGCCGCTTATGAAATAACAGAACATTTGATAACGCTTGGACACAAACACATTGCCTTTGTTTGTGGTGATGAGGAACACAAATCAACAACTGAACGACTGGCAGGTTATAAACAAGCCTTAGCCGATCACCAGATAGCCTGCAACGAAGACTTTATACATAAAGGCACCTACTCTTTCGAATCCGGTGTTAACGGCGCAAAAGCATTACTCAAAGATGGTAACCCTAATCAGATCACCGCAATTTTAGGCGGTAACGATGAGGTGGCCGCAGGGGCGCTATTTGCTGCACGTTTAATGAATATCGAGATACCCGCTCAGCTGTCCATTTCCGGGTTTGAGGACTCTCCCTTCTCACGCCAGACATGGCCAAAATTAACGACTGCGCATCAGGCCAATAACGTGATATCGGAACATGCTGCACGGCTGTTGTTTTCTAAAACCCGCGGTAGCCGTAATCACGACAAAGACATCGTCACCACGTTTACACCAAATATGGTGGTACGGGAAAGTACCGGCCCGGCACCTCGTTAACAACATGCCCCGGTCAGGCCGGGGCACACATGCATCAGTTCAGCGCCAACCCACCTGCCAGGTTGACCACCTTGTCAAAGCCAAGCAAAGCAAGTGTGTTACCAGCTTGCATAGAGCGATTTCCTGTTCGACATACTAACAGGTAATGCTGCGATGAATTCAAAGCACCATTGCTAAGCACATCCGTCATTCTGCTCAGTGGGATATTCAACACCCTGCCGGAAGCCAACTCACCGAACAACTCCGTGATCCCACGTCTCGATACATCTGACTCATATGGTTCGCGACAGTCAATAATTACGCCCTGATGAGAGTGCAACCAATCTTCAGCAGCGGCTTTATTGAGCGACTGAACCGATGGCACTGCCGAGTCCATCAGTGCACCAAGGAATCGCTCTCTGAATGTGGTTGAGTCACGATCAATCGCGACTTTTTGCTCAACAAACTCATCTGTAGAACATGCTCCATTCAGCAACCGCCCCAAGAGTGGACTGATCTGTACCTGAGCATGCCAGTTAATTGCAAAACACTGCTGATAATCTAATGCGCTACATATCAGACTATTGTCATCAAGTACCTCGTTAAGACGCAGTAAATTTGCCGCCATTGACATCGCTCGTGAAGTTTCCCCCTGACTGTCGCCCAATCCCTGAGGTAGTAGTAACTTACCAACAAAACAGGCAGATACATCTTCACCCTGCATAAGCAGGTAACAGCGCTCTTGGGAATTGCTATCTGCCTGAGAGAGCTTTTTCAGAGCCCCCTGTAGCAAACCGTCGGGCTCACCTTCAGGCCAACCAAACTCATCTCTCGCTCTTTCATCGGTCAAATTATGTGCCAACAGGTTCACGGCATCAGCAGCTTGTTCGCTCAAGTACGTCTTAAGCAATGCACTGCAACCCAACCCCTGCTTGTCAAGTAAACGTTGCAACCTGGGCACCAACTCCGGAACCGGATCAATGATCACCGCTTGTTTATCGGTCGTCACATACAACCAACAGCAAGCGCCTTGATGACGTAGCTGAGTTAACCCAACCGCACACGCTTCCTGCTCAGGTGCTGTGCTATCCGATACCACCAGGCAATTGTTCTCCAATATTGGCTTTAAACTTTTCAGCGTATCACAGGCATGACGGATCTGGGCTTCACTATCAGCAGGTCCAAATGAGAGCCGGATGGCATTCTCGCTGTGCCAGTCAGGCGCATTCATCGCATCCAGAACAAAGCTTCGGCTGGAACCCGAACTACAGGCGGAGCCACCGCTAACCCGAATACCCGCCGCATCCAGCAGGTCAATCACCTCTTTGCTGGTCAGGTGGTCTACCGAAAAATTCAGTGTTGTCGGGACCGACAGCGCAAAATCATGGTGAAAGGTGACTTGTTTAAACGTTGTCTCCACGGCTTCAGCCAGCATACTGCGATGCTTTTCAAGTTGTGCAACCGGATTAAAAGGAGAATTTTCTTTGTCCAGCAACATATCAAACAGTTTGCTAAGCGCGGCGATACCCGGGATATTCTCTGTACCAGAACGCATGCCCGATTCCTGGCCGCCTCCTGCGATAAAGGGTGTATAGGGACTGCCGTTGCGAATGTATAAAAACCCAATCCCTTTCGGTGCATAGAGTTTATGTCCAGAAAACGGGGCGTAATCAATCGTAGTTTGAGACAGCTTAAGCGGCAGTTTACCCAGCGCCTGCACACAATCTACCATCCAGGCTGTTTGCGTGTTACCTTCGCGGATCACCTGCTCCAGACGAGCCAGATCCTGCTTAACTCCCGTTTCGTTGTTCGCAGCCATAGTACAGATCATCACGGCTTGCTCAATATGCTCGGCGATAAAGTCCAGATCCAGTAACCCTTTCGAGTCTACCGGGATTTCCAGAATCTGAGCATTCAGGCCAAGTAAGCGGTTCCAGTGTTTTAGCGTATTTGGCACCGCCTTGTGTTCTGTCGCGCCGTACATCAGAACGGGGTGTGCATACTGTTTGTTACTTTGCTGAACGTAATCGCTTAGCGCAGAAACAATGGCAGTCTGTATTCCTTCTGTCGCGCCTGAGGTAAACAGCAATTCGCCACTTGTTGCCCCAATCACCTCCCGACCCTTATTTCTGGCCTCTTCCATCAGATGCTTAGCTTGAACCCCCGTAATATGGGCGCTAGAGGGATTACCAAAACAAACTTGCATGGTATGTACCACGACTTTGGCAATCTCGGGTAATACCGGTGTAGTGGCATTAGCATCGAGGTAGATTAATTGGTCTTGCTCAGACTGGATCACACGGCGCTCCTTTATAACAATATAGAATATCATATTCCATTCTACACAAAAGGGGGAGCAAGCATAATAATCATTTGCTGTATAAATGAAGATCGTTATTCCAAAATGGTACAAGATAACATTCGGGGAGATAGACAAGCAGAACAGGTAGCGCGAATGCGCCACCTGTCAGACGATAAAGGATCAGTCGGCCTCAGAGGCTAGATATTCCTGATGCTGAGTTGACCAGGCATTGAGAAGTGCTTTTACTAGCGAGGCCAGTGGAATTGCGAAGAACACGCCCCAAAACCCCCATAGACCGCCAAAAAATAACACGGCAACGATGATGTAGACTGGATTGAGATCAACCGCCTCAGAAAACAATAAAGGCACCAGGACATTACCATCTAATGCCTGGATCACGCCGTAGACCACTAACACAGTCCAAAACTCAGGTGCAATACCAAACTGGAACAGCGCAACCGCAGCAACGGGCAAAGTGACCACAGCAGCCCCAATGAAAGGGATCAAAACCGAAAACCCAACCAACGTGCCGAGTAACGCGGCATAACGCAGATCCAAAATGGTAAACGCCACAAAGCTGGATAAACCCACTATGATGATCTCAAATACTTTACCCCGAATGTAGTTCATGATTTGGTGGTCCATTTCTTCCCAAACCTGATTAATAAGACGTCTTTCTTTTGGCACCAACTGCAGTAGGCCCGTGGTTAACTGGCTTTTATCCTTGAGCATGAAAAACACTAACAAGGGCACCAGCACCAAATAAATCAGCCAGGCCACCACGTCTTTAATCGAAGTCAGAGACGCAGACACTAGCTGTTGTCCGAATTCAAACAACTTAGTTTCAACCGTCCCAACCAGATTTTGCACCTGCTCTGCAGAGATAAGGTTTGGATAGTTATCAGGCAAATGCAGCAAATAGTATTTACCCTCTTCAATCATTGTCGGTGCTTCTTGCACCAGATTACTGGTTTGTGTCCACAACACCGGTAAAATACCAAACATCAACGCCAGCATGACACTCACAAATACCAGCATAACAATATTGGTTGCCATCTGTCGGCTAGGCACAAACCGCTGTAGACGAGTAACCGGCCAGTCTAACAGGTAGGCGATCACTATTGCCACTAATACCGGGATGATAAAAGTCCCAAAGAAATACAGCAGCGCGGCCATCGCAAGCAACATCAGCAACAGTGTCACTGAGTTAGGATCTGAAAACTTGGCCCGATACCAGGACTTAATGAGTTCAATCATTTACACACTCCACTTGTATAAAAAATGGTTCTGACTGTTGATTATGCTGAAATACCATATCTTGACTGTCTAAATAGCGCATTATATCTCGCAGGTCTTGTTCTTTAGTGTAAAAAAATCGCACGGCATCAGCTTTAATGTTCGCCTGTTTAAGCTGCCACTTAAACTGGACAAAAAGCTGCGGACACCGCAAAGGGCGTAAATCATATTCTATCACTCTGCTAGGGCCTTATTTAATTCTACTTTCAACCTATTACAACTCTCTTTCTGTGCCTTAGCACGTTTCAGATTTACTCTGTCAGCAAACCGTATAGCCTGAACTCGGTCAATGCGTTATCCTTATAACAGAGATAGTGTTTTTTCGGATTTTCACATGCCTGGTGCGAACAACAAGGCGCGTTTGCCTGACAACCCAACCTTAAAAGAAATAAACTGGTATAAAAAACAAATTAACTGGGGTGAGTTGCCGCCATTTTACCATCTTGTCGCCTCTTCGGTTAGCGAAGGCGAAGGGATTTTTCAACATGGATTTGATCATGCCGTTAAACGTTTACTAGACAAACGGAACTGGAACTTATCTTTGCTCGGCGGATATGAAGATCAAAACGGTCTTATTCACTGTGATAAAGCGCCTGCTTTGTCTTTACACCAGGTATTTACAGACCGCGGTTTTGAGCTATGGGCTTACCCCATTGCCAAAGGGGTTAAAGTCGACAGATACCTCAAAGACAACAAATATCTTGAGTTTAACGTCTGGGACCCACATACCATGAAAGTCCTGTTGCGTTTCAATCAGCTCCATAAATTTATCGCTTTTTATTTTGACCGGGGCGATACCGCAGACAAAGCGCTTATCCTGCATGCGCATAAAGTGGTGCACAAAACATTGGCCATGCTGCAACGAGAATTGAACGTTATTAAGGTCGATGGGGTCTCAATAAAAGACTTTTATATGTTATGCGAAAAAGACGCACGGGCATGCAGCGATGAAGTGGACATTGCCAAAATCATGCTCGGCGATGATATGAATAAGGATTAGAATGCAGTTAAAAAAACTGTTTCAGGCATCTGTGTGTGCCTTGTCACTGACTGTTTCGACCTCAGGCTTCACTCAGTCCTCATTAAAATTACCCGATTTGGGCACTTCTGCGGTACAAGTGCTCCCCATAGATAAAGAACAAGCCATCGGCGAGATCATGATGATGCAGATCCGCTCAGGTTCTAAGCTTGTACAGGATCCGGTACTTGATGAATATCTCTCAGCGCTAGGTAATAAGCTCGTTGCCAACGCCAATGATGTCCGCTTCCCCTTTTCATTTTTTTGGATTGAAAATAAAGATATAAACGCCTTTGCGTTTTATGGTGGCCATGTGGGCGTGCACACCGGGCTGATGGCACAGGCCGACAACGAAAGTCAATTTGCCTCAGTACTGGGTCACGAAATCGCCCACGTGACACAACGTCACCTGGCACGCAGGATCCAGCAAGCAAAAGACAACAGCGCGCTGACAATTGCGGGTATGATCACCGGTATTCTGGCCACCGTGATCGCTCCTGACGCAGGCATGGCTATCCTGTCTGCCAGTTCGACTCAGTCCGCACTGAGCCAGCTTACTCACAGCCGAAAAGCTGAACAAGAAGCCGACCGTTTTGGTATGCAGACACTTTATAATGCGGGCTTTGATCCAAACGCCTCCAGTGAGTTTTTGAGCAAACTGGCCGCCCAGGTGCGTTTCAAAAACAAAGCGCCCGTCTTTTTAATGTCTCACCCACTACCCGACTCCCGGGTTTCAGACGTACGTCTGCGTGCGCAGCAATATCAACAAAGATATGTACCAAAAAGTCAACAGTTCCAGCTTGCTAAAAGTCGGGTTATCGCCAGATACCAATTGGAGGGTAAGGCAGCACAAGCCTATTTTGAACAGGCATTGAAACAATCCTCCGACTTGGACAAAAGTGCACTGGAATATGGACTGGCCATCACTTACCTGGATCAGAAAAAACTGGACAAGGCACAAAGCTTGATGGACAAGCTGATAAATGCTGAGCCCAACAACCTCTTCTATCTGGACGTATACACCGATCTGCTACTGGCAAAAAAAGACTATACAGCGATCACTAAGCTGTTAGGTGAAAAACATGAGCTTAGGCCCAACAATCAGGTTATCACGCTCAATTACGCCAACGTCGCTATTAAAAGCGAGCAATATAAGCTGGCCGAGCAACTTCTGAAAGTCTTTTTACTGGAAAAGCCGGGGCATGTTCTTGCACGGCAACTGCTCACGGATACCTACAAAAAAATGGACGCCAAAGCTGACTATCATGAAAGCCAAGCCAGCTTACTCAGTCACTATGGTGCCTTTATGCGGGCAGCAGATGAAATTCAAAAGGCGCTTAACCACGTTGAAAAAGAAGAGACTGTGCGCCGGCTGCGCTTAAAAGCCTTGCTGACTCAGTACAGGGATATGCAAAAAGAGCTGGCTAAACTCTAAGTCAGGACCCCCTGAGCGTAAACGGGAAAAACCATACGCTCAGGGTAAATCTGGTCGACCCCGGACACTCCTCCCCCTCAAAGCATCAGGGGCTCTTGACCTGAAAAACGTAGGCATAGCTGACAGGATACGGTACAATTTGCGCTGAATCAGATAAGTATTAATACCGTAAAGGATCTTATATGTCAGTTACGATTTACCACAACCCACGTTGCTCAAAATCTCGCGAAACTCTGGCTTTGCTGGAGTCTCAAGACGTTCAACCTGAGATTGTCGAGTATCTTAAAACACCAATTAGTGAAGACACCCTGAGTGCTCTGCTACAAAAATTAGGCTTTACTTCTGCACACCAGTTGGTACGCAGCAAAGAAACGATTTATAAAGAGCTGGGCTTGAGCAAAGACAGTGACGAAGCGCGTATTCGTCAAGCAATGCTGGAAAACCCCAAATTAATCGAAAGACCAATCGTCGTGAAAGGTGACAAAGCCGCCATTGGCCGCCCACCTGAATCTGTTCTGGATATTCTGTGATCCTATGCCTGAGATCTTAGTTTTATATCATTCCAGCCATGGCTCTGTTGCAGCCATGGCGCATGAAATTGCAGAAACCCTGGAGTTTCATGGCGCACAAGTCAGACTGCGTACTTTTGTCGCAAAACAAGCTCATGACATTGTGGTGTCTAAGCAAGATCTCATTGACTGCGATGCACTAGCCTTTGGCACACCAACGCGCTTTGGCATGATGGCATCGCAGGCGAAAACCTTCTGGGAGACAACCAGTGATATCTGGCTTAAAGGCCAGCTTATCGACAAACCAGCCTGTGTATTTTCATCCTCCAGCAGCATGCATGGCGGTAATGAAGCGACCTTACTTAATCTCTCACTGCCACTGCTACATCATGGCATGCTGTTGATGGGTGTCCCGTATGATGTGCCTGAGTTGCTGTCAACCACCAGTGGTGGCACGCCCTATGGCGCAACCCATGTCGCCGGCATGGACAACAGCAACGAGCTGACAGACACTGAGCTGAAAATCTGCCGGGCACTTGCAAAACGACTGTTTACCATTAGCAATAAATTATCATGAGCCAGATCCCTAAAAAACCTGTTACAAAACGCTTTCAGGCCTCAGCCCTTATCGGGTATGTTGGCTTGTTAATTCTCATGCCCCTGTGGTTGTTTGTGTTGGCACCGCGTGAAGGCTACAGCACAGGCTTTGTATTTGCAGTATATATTCTACCCCTGCTGTTCCCACTAAAAGGCATTATTCAGGACAAACCTTACACCTATGCCTGGGCCAATTTCATTGTGCTGATCTACTTTACACACGGGCTCACCTTATTATGGGTATCTCCTGAAGAAATGCCTTTGATCTTACTCGAGTTGTTTTTTGCCACCTGTATGTTTATTGGCTGTACGTATTACGCCAGACACAGAGGCCAGGAACTGGGATTGAAAATCCGCAAACTGAAGCAAGACTTAGCGGATGAAAAGGCAGCTTACGAGCAAGGTGAGCAGAAGGACGAAGAGAAATAAGTTACGCAGGCCACAGCGCATAAACGCATAAATCAGTGGCCTGATGTTATCTATGCATTATAAGCATTAGTTCGACAGCGGGCGGCCACCGGTTATTTTATTGGCACGCCCTTCCTCTTTGGCTTTTTCAGCCCGGCGGCGACGCGCTTCTTTGGGGTCGGCTATCAGCGGACGATACACCTCAACCCGATCTCCGTCGCGTACCACATGATTTAACTTTACCGTTCTGTTCCAGACACCCAGGCTCAGATTGGTCGGATCAATTTCCGGGCAACGCTCTAAAATACCACTTTGCAGCACAACCTGCTCTACCGAGGTGCCTTCAGCCACATCAACACTGAGTGTTGTGGCCTTTTCGGGCAAGGCAAATACCACTTCAACCTGGATCATGAGCGCACTCCGTATACAGTTTTAGCCCGCTGTGTAAAGGCCGATACCATGTTCTTCGCCACTTCATTGAAAATACGACCAAACGCCAGCTCAATTAACTTGTTGGCAAATTCAAACTCAAGCTTCAGGCACACTTTACAGGCCTGCTCATCCAACTCAATAAACTCCCAATATCCATGCAAGGATTTGAACGGTCCGTCGACCAGCTGCATTCTGACTCGGTTGCCTTCATACTGATTCTTAGTCGTAAACCATTTGGTCAGGCCCGCCTTAGAGATTTCTAGGCTTGCAGTCATGCCCTGATCCGAAGTATCAATCACCCGCGCCCCGGAACAATGAGGCAAAAATGCGGGGTAAGCGTCAACATCATTGACCAAGTTAAACATCTCTTGTGTGCTGTACATCACTAACGCACTTTTTTCTACTTGTGGCATACGCTCTCCAAACTCTAACAAAGCGATTTTACCAAGGTTTTCAAGATTTATCTTGTTTGTGACAGTCGACTGGGGGAAAATAACCACAATTTTTGATCCGCGCCGATATACAAGGTAGACTACGCCATTATGGCAAAGAAAAAACCAAACAAATCAAATAGCAATACCATAGCGCTGAATAAAAAGGCGCGTCATGAGTATTTTTTACACGACAAGTTCGAAGCCGGTATTGAACTCCAGGGCTGGGAAGTAAAAAGCATCCGAGCTGGTAAGGTCAATATCACCGATACTTATATTCACCTCAAAGACGGCGAAGCCTTTTTGCTTGCCAGTCAAATTCAACCGTTAAACAGCGCCTCAACGCACGTTATTTGCGACCCTATGCGTTATCGTAAGCTGCTGCTTAAAAAGCGTGAAATTGACCGCCTGATCGGTGCAACCGAGCGCGATGGCTTTTCACTGGTCGCCACCGCCATGTACTGGAAAAAGTGCTGGGTAAAACTTGAGTTCCATTTGGCCAAAGGTAAGAAGATGCATGATAAGCGCGCCGACATCAAAGACAGAGACTGGTCGCGTGACAAAGAGCGTCTGATGAAACACAAAGCTTAACGGCTGTCAGACACCCATAAAAAAACCGCCTTTTGGCGGTTTTTTTGGTTAATGACAATCGCCATTAACCCTTATACTTTTGCATCACCAAAGTCGCGTTGGTGCCGCCAAAGCCGAAGCTGTTAGACATCACAGTGTTCAGCTCACGCTCGCGCATTTCAGTCACAATATCCAGACCTTGTGCCTGCTCGTCCAGCTCATCAATGTTGATAGACGGTGCAATGAAGTTATTTTCCAGCATCAGCAAGGAGTAAATCGCTTCGTGAACACCTGCAGCACCCAGCGCGTGACCAGTCATTGCCTTAGTCGCACTGATCGCCGGAGAATTGTCACCAAACAGCTCCTGGATAGCACCCAGCTCTTTCACATCCCCAACCGGCGTTGACGTACCATGGGTGTTCAGGTAGTCGATTGGACCTTCGAGATCCTGCATAGCTTGCTTCATACATCTCACAGCACCTTCGCCAGACGGTGCAACCATGTCATAGCCATCAGACGTTGCGCCGTAACCTACGATTTCAGCATAGATGTGCGCACCACGTGCCAGTGCGTGCTCAAGCTCTTCAACCACGACGATACCGCCACCGCCGGAGATAACGAAACCGTCACGGTTTGCATCGTAAGTACGTGACGCCGTTTCTGGTGCTTCGTTATACTTGGTAGACAATGCACCCATCGCATCGAATTCCATAGCCAGGGTCCAGTGCAGCTCTTCACCACCACCGGCGAAGATCACATCTTGTTTGCCCAGCTGAATTTGCTCTACCGCATTACCAATACAGTGCGCAGAAGTCGCACACGCAGAGCTGATAGAGTAGTTAACACCTTTAATTTTAAACGGTGTAGCAAGACAGGCAGACGCAGTACTGGCCATAGTACGCGGTACCATATAAGGACCAACGCGCTTAACGCCTTTCTCGCGCAGAATGTCTGCGGCTTCAACCTGATACTTAGATGAACCACCACCGGAGCCAACAATAAGGCCAGTACGCTCATTAGACACCTGCTCAGGTGCCAGACCTGAGTCTTCAATCGCTTGCGCCATTGAAATATAAGAAAATGCAGCTGCATCTCCCATAAAGCGATGTGCTTTACGGTCAACCAGAGACTTTACGTCAATATCCAGCTTGCCCGATACCTGGCTACGCAGATTCATGTCTGCGAACTCTTGGTTAAAAGCGATACCACTTTTACCCGCTTTCAAAGATTCTAGTACTTCTTGCTTGTTGTTACCGATGCTTGACACTACACCGATACCCGTAATAACGGCTCTTCTCATGGGTAATTCCCTTAGGACTTTTTAAATTTACGCGTATTCTACGCTGAAACCAGGCACCAAGTGGTCAGCTTTCCAGCGTACACACGTACTCTGAACTGATATTTGTTAAAATGCAACGGACGAACGCAAATAAAATCCGTAAAATAGGCACCAATTCAGTAGCGAACTTTTAGACACCTTATGATACGCAACGCCCAGATACACTTTAACGACGCAGGCACGCCGGTCGCAAACAGCTTTGACGATGTCTACTTTTCGAACGACGACGGCCAGGCAGAGTCGGATTATGTTTTTTACACACAAAACAAGCTCAATACCCGATTACTTAACCATGACAGGGACCACTTTGTGGTTGCCGAAACCGGATTTGGCACAGGGCTGAATTTTCTTAATACCTGGGCTCAGTTTCAGCGTCTGAAAACACAGCGCAACGTTCAGCGTCTTTATTTTATTTCATTTGAAAAATACCCCATCAAGATTGAAGATTTACGACAAGCCTTAAAAGCATGGCCAGATTTGTCGGATCAAGCACAGCAATTGTGCGCACAATACCCGGATGCCGTTGAGGGCTGTCATCGTCTTGAGTTTGATGGCGGTGAGGTCATTCTGGATCTGTGGTTTGGTGACGTGCATGCCTCTTTGCCTAAGCTCTCGTACGCGCCCAGTGGCCTGGTGGATGCCTGGTACCTGGATGGCTTTGCCCCGAGCAAAAACCCGGATATGTGGCAACAATCTCTGTTTGATGCCATGGCAGCGCTGAGCCGTGATAATGCCACCTTCGCCACCTTTACCGCTGCGGGCTTTGTCAGAAGGGGCTTGCAGCAAGCGGGGTTTGACTGTCAAAAAGTCAAAGGATACGGTCGTAAACGGGAAATGGTGATCGGTCAGTTTAATAAGGCGAATCAGCAAGCAACCAACCCTGAATACTATCGTCACTCACCTCGCAAGCTCAAGCGCGCTGCCATCATTGGCGGCGGGATTGGTTCGGCCTGTTTAAGCTACCAGCTTGCCAAGCGCGACATCAGCACCACCTTGTTTTGTAAAGATGAAACCCTCGCCGGTGGTGCATCACACAACCGCCAGGGCGCCGTTTATCCTAACCTGCAGGCCGAATACAGCACCACCAGTGAGTTGTATGCCTTAAGCTTTTTATACGCGCGGCGTTTTTATCAGCAAATCGAAGCAGCTGGCTTTAGCTACGATCATGACTGGTGTGGTGTATTGCTACAAAGTGTGACC
Source organism: Pseudoalteromonas rubra (assembly GCF_005887115.1). Classification (GTDB taxonomy): domain Bacteria; phylum Pseudomonadota; class Gammaproteobacteria; order Enterobacterales; family Alteromonadaceae; genus Pseudoalteromonas; species Pseudoalteromonas rubra_F. Next base: position 94,309 of record NZ_PNCJ01000036.1, read on the forward strand.
GATGGCAAACGGACACAACACCAGAAAATTGCCAGCAGTGATTTGTTTCCAGAATCACTGATACGCCATGTCTCGGTAACAGAGGCACAAAAGCTGGCCAATATAGACACCCCATTTGATGGCCTGTTTATCGAACAGGCCGGCTGGGTAAGCCCACCGCAGCTTACTGAAGCAGTCTATAATGCTGCGCAGGCGAAGTGCCCTGGCCAGCAGCATTTTAACGCGGATGTCAGCGAACTCGACAAGCGCGAGGATGGCTGGTATTTACACGTAAATAAGCAATGGCAGGGCCCGTTTTCCGACGTTTTTGTGTGCGCAGGCGAACACAGCGATGGGTATCCTCAGACTCAGCACTTGGGGCTCCACGGCGTGCGCGGTCAGGTTTCTCATATCCAGGCCGGCGAAGCCTCTTCCGGGCTCACGACGGTGTTATGCCACAAAGGATACTTTACACCCAGCCTGCAGGGCGAACATTGTATGGGGGCGACGTTTGAAAAATACAGCAAAGGCCGGGAAGTCACCGAGCAGGATAATGCCACCAACCGCGCTCAGTTACAGGGCTTTTATGGCGATACGCAGTTTGATCAAAGCCTGGGGGAGATCACAGGGGCCAAAGCGGCGGTACGTTGCTGCTTTAACGACCACTTCCCCATGATAGGTCAGGTGCCGGATCCAACCAGTCTGTGCGACGCTTTTGCGAATCTGCGCCGAGGTAAACATCATGATTTTGAACCATTAACGCAACCCCATGAAGGTCTGCATGTAGTGACCGGATTTGGCGCACGCGGATTGTGCAGTGCACCGTTGGTAACTGAGCACCTGATTGCTGCGCTGTGTGATGAACCCCGCCCGCTTAGCGAGCGACTGAATCAGGCACTGCACCCTGCCCGCTTTGTGGTTCGGGATTTGATCAGGAATAAAATCTAAAGAGTGTGTAATGCCACCAGGCTCCCAAAACGGGAGCCTTACTATTATGGTTTGGAGATTTGGATGACCACGCGGCGGTTTTTATCACGCCCGATGGGTGTATCGTTCGGCGCAACATGACGTTTCTCACCAAAGCCATCAGTGACAATTTTGTCTTCAGGTATGCCTTTTGACGCCATATAGGTTTTAATTGCTTCCGCACGCTTTTTCGACATCGCCATATTGACTGAACGGCCGCCGTAGCTGTCTGTGTACGCCGAAATATAAATTGACTCAATTTCGGGATCATTATTCAGATACTCGCCAATCATATCCAGGCGTTTGCGCGACGACTTGGTGAGCTCGCTGCTGTTAAACTTATAATTCATCACCGTAAAGGCAATATCTTCAAAGCTGTATGGCAGTAAATTGTCGCGGCACTGCAAAAACTCCCAGTAGGCGTTTTTAAAATTCACCGAAGACAGCGCTACTGAGATTTGATCGTGCTGGTTTTGCCAGTCCTGATAATAAAAAGTGGGATAATACCCCTTTTCAAGCTCGGTCAACATTTCCCAAGAGATATCGTTGGTGAGTTCACCATCAAATTTTTTCAACAGTTTCATCTGACCCATTACCCGGGCCGGCATACCCGCGCGCCAGGCAGGCGGCACCGATTCCAACCCGGCAAAGTCGTAACTATCGGGCCTTACAACCATATCCAGATTAAAGGTCAGGTCTTTGTTTTTACTTGCGGTTGCTGAGAAAATGGCTTCACCGTAATAAGGGACTTCATGTGATAAAGCGCACGACAATCGGGTGGTCCTGTCGACAAACCATTGCGAGCTGTCTGCCGTGGCAGAGTATTGCCGCATTGCGCCCTGTGCCTGAAGCGTCAGGATACTCAATGTCGTGGCAATGATCAGGTTTGTATTAAACTTCACGCTTTTACTCCGCTTTGAACAAAAATACCGAACGAGACGCAGCGACCGCAAACAAGGCAGCCTTTAGTTGGCGTCTTACTGAAAGTCAAAGCAATAATCGTGCCTTAAATCTAAGCTCCTGAACGGCAGAGTTCTGACACCAGAGCCTTAAACGGTACACCTGATATGACGGCTGTACTGCTACCTATGCACACTGAAGCAGGAAACGCGCCACTAAGTTCGCATCTTTAATTCTGATCAGTATAATAGGCCGCTCAAATTAGTAAACCAAGCAGATTATGGCAGAACAAGAGCAAACCCTATTCGCAAAGCGCTTTCGCGGCTTTTTTCCCGTCGTCATTGACGTTGAAACCGCAGGCTTTAATAAAGACACCGACGCACTGCTGGAAATTGCGGTCAGCATGCTCAAGATGGACGACCAGGGCCTGCTCAGCCTGGACCACACGGTTCATTTCCATGTTGCGCCTTTTGAAGGTGCCAATATCGAACAATCGGCAATCGACTTCAACGGTATAGACCCTTTCAGTGCCTTACGCGGCGCAGTAGACGAAGAAGAAGCAATCAAAGAGATCTGTAAGGCAGTACGCAAAGCCCAAAAGGCCGCGGGCTGTCAGCGCTCGGTGGTGGTGGCCCACAATGCCGCATTTGACCACGGCTTTTTAAATGCTGCCATCGAGCGCTGCAAAATCAAGCGCACCCCGTTTCATCCGTTCGTGAGTTTCGACACCACTTCGCTTGCAGGGCTGGCACTGGGCCAGACGGTACTGGCCAAAGCCTGTCGTACCGCGGGGATTGAGTTCGACAACAGCCAGGCACACTCCGCACTGTATGATACCGAACGCACCGCAGAGCTGTTTTGTCATATCGTAAATAAGTGGCAGGCACTGGGTGGCTGGCCATTACCTGAAATGTCAGAGGAAGAGGATGACGAATCGGCTCAATAGCCGAGGAATGACATCATGCGCGATACCCGCCACAGGTATCGCGACAATATTATTGTGTAGCAAATTCCTGAGTGATCTTACCCTCATCAAGCAATACCGAATGCGGCGGATAAATCCGCGAAAATGATTTACTGTCTCTGGCAATGGTGAGTTCGATCCCCGGATGCATTAACTCGTTGATTTTGATCCGGCTCATCTTTAATAGCCTTGCCAGCTTGTGCTGTACCAGCTTCATATTGCGTTGATTACGTGCATAATGTTTGCTGAGTTGCTGCTCATTCACAGCCAGTTTACTGAGATAGGCGTCACGTTTAGTAGAAGCTGGCGCTTTCTGCGCTTTGATTTGGGCCCGTTTCAAGGCAAGGGTTTTATCGGTAAGGCGCTTTTCAAGATCTTTAAATTCTTGTTGTTTTTTCTTCAGCATATGCCAATCCTGCGCCAGCGCAATGCGCGTTCGGGTACCCGAAGGTGCACCCACTTCACCCGCTTCAATACGCATGGCATCGTATACTGTACCGCCGATCAATTTACCTCTGGGCGTATCCCCTTTGCCGACCCGGATCATGCGCTTAGCTCTGAGATCGCAGTGTAATACCTGACGTTCAATCAACAGATCCTGCTCAGACTCAATATGGCAGTACTGTGCATAACCAATGGAAACGGTGCGTTTTGCTTTTATACAACAACTGAAGTCTTCGCCTTCTTCGCGTTTACGACCTATCACGCCCAGCATAACTGTCACCGCGCCATTGCTTTCAAGGTGTGCAGATTCAACAAAGCCAATCACGGTGATATCGCCAGACGCTTTAATTTTCATGCCGTCTTTAACATCACCACTGACGATCACACTGCCATCAAACTCAATGTGACCCGTCGTTACATCCACCTGGTCATAACACAGTACGTCATCCACACGAATACCGCGTGGGATAGCCACGGGCACCCCTTTGGAGTCAGCAATTAACAGGTTGGGATCATCGGGAGAGATTTTAGTGCCTTCCGGTACTTCCAGAGCAAAGTCTTTGCCCTGTTTGGGCTCAAGCACATCACCAAATACAGAATACCCTTCTTCGCCTGGCGTTGGCGGCACACGCTTCATCAGCGGGCTACCCGGACTGACGGTAATGATGGCACCGAGGTCGCGCATATCAACCTTGCCACCGTCTTTTTGTTGCGGGCTTAAAACTCTGTCCTGCGCTGTCATACATAAACGGACAAATCTGGCGTCAGTGCCATCTTTGGCACGCTGACCATGGGCAACAATGCCACTATAGACACTACCAGGAGACTGCTCAAACTGCTGACCTAAAAAAGTATCCAGTGCTTGCTTGCTGATCCCGCGTTTTACCCCAGCTGATTTTAGCGCTTCACGGGCCTGCTCCATGGTCACCATTTTGCCGCCCCGTGCTGTCGTCAGTCGAGCTTCGGCCATCATATTGTTGTCGTCGACCCGAATAGACAGCTCGGCGTCAACCGCCTTAGCTACAATTAAGGAATCCTTTTCTCTATCATCCGACGGCGAAAACAACTGCCCGATATTGGCATGTATGATATCAAAGTCGGCATAAGGAGAGCTTTCCAGCGCTTCAACAAGCTGCGCGGAACTGGCCGGAAATCCGGTATTTGCAGGGTGTTCGTTAATTGTAACGTACCCTGACTCCTCATCAAAATGAAACAAAGACATCACTTACTTCCCGAAAATTATGCATGATGTTATTAAATTTATTATGCACTACCAGGTCTATACATAGGGCTAGGGCCGCTGCGTAACCTCTAATACTGTATTGCATCCTTGCTGACAATCTGTATAGAGTCTAAACAGAAAACAGCCTGTTATGCCGTCGCCATAAAAGCACGCATGCGTTTTAGTGCGCCAACATCAAGTCCCATCATTTTACAGTTGTACCTATTTATGCAAGCTGTTCTTGGCAAACAACAAAAATAATTTGGAAAAAATACAACCAAAGTGCTATATTTCCCATAATCTAAGATGCAGCCAAAATTCGAACCTAGCTAAAACGGGTACGAACCGGTCAAACTGACTTACAGCGACAAGTTAAAACAACCATCGCCTTGCCTTATTTGAGCACAACCTTCCCTAATTGTTAAGCCCAACCAGTCGCTCAACTACACAAAATATAAACGATTGTAAATGAGACTTGAGTATAAAACCGCCAAGTAGTTCTTATCACTGTACTTATCGGCAAACTTAGCTTGAGCTTTAGGGATTTTATTGGGTATAATCACACTTACTGACTGAAAGAGATTTCAGGGGCTGATTAGGATTCGACAGGATTCATGAAGCCTGAGGTGCATGTCGAGGGGCGGTTGGCCTCGTAAAAAAGCCGCATTTAAAGTAATCGCAAACGACGATAACTACGCTCTAGCGGCATAATAGCCCGCTAGCACTCCTCCATGAAATGCTTGTGGTTCTGGTTCTGGAGTGTCACCCTACACAAGATCGCTACGGAAACCCTGGCCGGGGTTGAAGGGCTAAAACTAAGCGGCCTCGCCTTTACTTATCGTGTTCGTCCGAGACTTAAAGGTTAACCAAAAGACGATACTAAACATGTAGGACCGAAGGTCGACGCTTTCTGGACGGGGGTTCAAATCCCCCCAGCTCCACCAATAAATAAGCCTCCGCATTTGCGGGGGCTTTTTTTATGGGTTTTCCAGTAGGAGCTCTGCACAATGCAAGACCTGACCCTAAAGCCCGACAGACAGGGTTCCATATAACAAAAACTTCTTTAATTTATATTTGAAAGTTGATAAAGGTATAATAACTGCGTACTCAGCAAGGATCTAATGGTGCGTCCCATCACACTTACAGCCTGTTGAATCCTTGCTAATCTATTTATACGTAACGGGAAAATGGATTATGCCAACTTTCAAATAAAAGTTAACAAGCTCAAAAATTTGAGATGTTTTAAAAGACTGCGAATGCCCAAAAGTAACAACAGCAACCATCCTAAACGGGGCTCTTCGATCAAAGTTCAGCCCATCCGAACACGCCAAGCAATCAACACCATCAAAGCCCATTTAAAGCATCAACCCAGAAACCTTTGCTTATTTACCCTTGGCATCAACACGGCCTATAGGGCCAATGAATTACTATCACTCACCATAGGGCAAGTCGTACATCTGCAAGCGGGTGAATACTTAGAGCTTAAACAATCCAAAAACAAACAGTACCGCCCTATCACGTTAAACACCTCAGCCATCACCGCAATACAAAGTTGGCTAGAACACCACCTAAACCGCTTAGACCCCTCCGCCCCTTTATTTGTGTCATTCCGAAGACTTAGGAAGCCACTCACAGTGCCAGCGTTAAATCGGCTGGTTAAAAGCTGGTGCGAGCATGCAAAACTCAATGGAAACTTTGGCTCACACACGCTCAGAAAAACATGGGGGTATCATCAACGCATCGAAAATCATGTGTCAGTAGCACTGCTAATGCGTGCATTTCGCCACGCGACCGAAGCCCAAACCTTAGACTACCTTGGCATCATCCCCGATGAGATCAAGGATACGTATTTAACGCTAGAGCTGTAAGAATTCGATCAGGCTAATGGTTGGAACTGTTGTGATTCAATAAAA
>NZ_PNCJ01000037.1 GCF_005887115.1 Pseudoalteromonas rubra
CATTATAGGGAAATCGAAACCCAGCGCAACCCCTTTTTTGAAGAAAAGTGAGAAAAACGATGTGCTCGGACAAAATTACAGCAAAAAGGGCCTTTTTTGACTATTTACCGAGCTAAAACCTGTCCAGGATAACGCATGAACCTCCGATTTTACTTTGTGCTTGATGCCTTGCCGTATATGACGTGGCATAAGGATGACAAATGAACGACAAAAATTATCTAAAATATTGCTAAAAGCAATGTCAGGCTCGAGGAGCACACTCAACCATACGTAAGTGGTTAAATAAAATCATGCAGGAGCCATTATCGAGATGCGCGATGGGCGTCGCTACATGGATGTACTTCCATACCGCATTTTCTATCGCCATATTTCCTATCGCCATATTTCAGGCATTAAAAAAGCCGCACCTTTTACAAAGAAACGACCTTTTCACAGTGTTACTGCAATCTGTAGATTATTCTACGATTGTAGCTACAAGCACCAACATTGCCTTGTGGAAGGCGCCACCTTCACATGATGACTTTCACTCAGGCATTAAAAAAGGCCACCGAGGTGACCTTTTTTTATAATGCTTATTGCATTAACTAAAGTCGATATTACTCAACGAT
>NZ_PNCJ01000038.1 GCF_005887115.1 Pseudoalteromonas rubra
TTAGGAATGGGTGTCTCTCGAACGCACTCATTGGACACCTTGCCAAACAGGAAAAAAATGAGTCTAATGATACGTATAAAGAACGTTTTTCGGGCAGGGAATGAGTCACGTTGTAACGGTTTAGGTCACAAACGGTTGAAAGTAAAAGTTACTCATCAATATCAAATCCCCATAGCATAACTACACCAGCCGGATGCGCCGTGTAGGGAGTGGCCCAGTTCAATAAGCGATTATGCGTACTGCGTACGTATAAATACTCAAGCGTTATATTTTATGGAGACATAGGTGTTAAAATGAGAAAAGACTTGATTTTGGCCATTTTATGTTTGGGTGTTATTTCTAATGTTAATGCCCTTGAAGTGAAAAGCGCTACGGTGATTTCAATTCAATCATACACAAATGGCACTGTTGGAGTAATCACCAACAATCAAGATGTTGGCCCAAGCTCCTGCAGAAGCAAAGCAAAATATATCGTTCCAGAAAAAGAGCATGGTACCAGTAATGTTTTAAGCGTTTTGTTAACTGCGAAGGCGACCTCAAAACCGGTCACGATTAATGTGCATGATACCGAATGTAGCTCTGGCTATCCTAAAATAACGAGCGTTGTTCTGGAGTAAATATAAAATACAAATATACCGACACTCAATATTGCCCGTTCCTTTTATTGGCTTATACTGGATAAGTATGATCAAGAGGTTTTGTTCAATTTAGGAATGGATGTCCGCAAATAACACGTAAACCATACCAGCTGGATACGGCGTGCAGATAGCGGCCCAGTTCAACAAGTGATTATACGTACGCATGAATACTGAAGCGTTAGTGCTGCCTCATAAGAACAGTATTTGGTCAGTTTAGGAACTGAGAATGGAAAATAATTCAGATCAAGCTAGTAACTATAAAGACAAACAAATTGAGAGAATGAATAAGTTTGTTGTCAATGGAACTGACTCTTTAGGTTATAAAATAGAAAAGGTTCTTGCAAAAGGTGATGAGTATGTTATCTACGAGGTGGCAGGGCTTCCTATACAAGAATCGATCCGAATATATATAGATACTTTAAAGGAAGTTGATGAAGAGCCAGTCGAAAGAGTAAACGAGATAAAGCCTCATTTCGATGAGTTCTTATCTGTATTATTTAAATACGACTGTGATTCATCGTATAAAAAGAGAGCGTCGAATGCTGTTGCTATGGCAATTAACGGCAAGCTCGAAGAAGCTAAAGCACTATTCGAAAAGATAAAGTCTGATGCAACACAGGAGTACACTGAAAAGATACTAGGGCGATTCTCGTATCAAAGTGGAGCGTTACTATTATCTATAATCCTTATACTAGTCCTAGGGTTAAGTCATCTCAATGGGTTCAGCCAATCCGATGCTAAAATAGTTTGGGATGTTTCTTTGGCTGCAATCTTCTCCTCTTTCGGTGGCTTTTTGTCGATATCACTGCGCTTAAAGGATATAACAATCGATAGAGGGTTAAATCGTTTCACATATCTGCTAATGGGGTCTTTACGGGCTATCATATCTGTCGTGGGTGGTGTTTTGATATTCTTTGTTGTTAAGTCAAATCTCGCATTCGGGTTTTTAAACTCTGATGACGGGGGAGTGTGGGGAGTTATGGTTTTTTGCTTTCTTGCAGGTTTTAGTGAAACCTTGGTTCCAAATACACTTAAGAGCCTTGAATCAAAGAGTCAAAGTACTAACAAGGAATTCCACCGGACTGGTCAGTGAATTCTGCGTTAGCTGTATTGAGAAAACCGTTTATATCCTATTGTTTTGTGGAGACAACCACTCCAATCCGATGCAGCTCCAAGTTGAACCTGCCGAAGTATGGCCTACCAGCTTTAGAATGTGTGTTTGCTAGTCCTTCTTGAGGAAGAACATGGACAGCCAGCGTTATATTTTCCTGCTATAGGTTTATGCTGAATAATTATGAGCAGGCGAGCTTGTTCAACTTGGAAACAGGTGTCCGGAAATAACATGCTCATTAAAAGCAAATTCCCACAGTATAAACAACATGAGCCGGATAAGGTTTGCAGTTATCGTCCCAGTTCAACAAGCGATTATACGCACGTATGAATACTAAAGCGTTAACAAGATGGAGTTATTAGTGCGTTGAAGTACATTTACATAATTATGGGTGGTCTTTTTTTAGGAATGCTCTTCAGCTTTGTACCGTTGGAGCTGGTGTTTATCACGGGTGTTGTTTGGCTCCCAATATATATATTCCTTGAATGGAGAGGGTATCGAAAACGAAATTCTGTAAAACCTCTTTTGCAACGCACAGCTTTAGCAACCAGCTTTGTCCTGATTTGTATCTATGCCCCAACTAAATATATGAACACTGAAATTGATCTAAAGGGCATTGGTAAGGTAAAACTTGGTGAATTCTATAAATTGGAAAACCGAGAGTTAACCTATTTTCGGTTTCCAGAAGAGTTAGCGAGCAAAGAAATCACATTTCCACATCAAGTCATGCAATTAAAAGATGTAATTGAGCTTGTGGAAAGAGAGACCGGACTGACCCATGCGCTTGGTTATTGTGGTACAGGTTGTACTATCATTAATGGGTGTGGACCGATCGGTGCCATACATTTTGGCAAAGAAAGCAACAGCGGTTAAGACAAGCAGGCAAGAGTTTTTTTGTAGAGACACCTATTACTAAATACTCTTTTTTATCAAAGAGCTATGTGAGAAGGTGAATTTGTGAATTGAAGAATGGATGTCTGCTAATTTGGCATTCGATTGATAGCGACATAATCGAAGAGTGGCATTTCGCGCAAGCTTAGTGAACTGCCAATTACCCCTTAGCAAAACATTAGCACTTAAAGTCGATAGAACCCAGGACGAAAAATAGTGAAAATAGACGGATCAGAATTTCTTCTTAAGACAAGAACAGTAACTAGACCTTTAGTGCATTGGAATTACTTCTTGTCACTTGAAAATGATTATGTGAATTTCAGCAGATACTTAGAGTTTTGCACTAATAATTATGGTGCGTATTCTATCGAAGCTGGACGCCTGCTAATGGCTGCCACGCAGGAATGTGACGTTTTGCTCAAGCAGTTAAGCTCTAGTGGTTCTTCAAATGAAGGCGGGTACAGAAATGAGATTCCATCATTATTCTCGGGTTTCACTTCACATCGAGTAGCAATCCCACGGTTTAACTTAAAGTTTCAACCTTTTCAAAGCTGGGATGGCCCCTCACCTCAAACACCGGATTGGTGGACGGCAAATAATAAATTCAAGCATCAAAGGCATGAACTGTTTGAGCAGGCATCCTTAAAAAACGCCCTAAATGCTATTTCTGCACTCCTTCTGTGCAACATATATTTCTATCACAATGAAGAGCAGCTGAATGAAATACAGCCAACATCTCAGCTTTTAGTGGCTGAGGGTCTAATGGCTAGTCTAGAGCCTACACAAACAGGGTTAGCTCCAAACTACCGAGTATGAGTGTTAACTAAGCCAGCCAGAGGGACCAAAAAGCCACCGCTTCTCTCTGGTTTTTCGCCCCTTGCTGGCGGCGTCATTGCTGATTTCATGTCAGTTGCTTTTCTAAAACAGAGCTCGGAACAAAGCTATCTAAAAATTGAAGGTAGTCATTCATTTTCTCTAATAAGTTACAGGTTACACTTTTTGGGTGCAGGTATTGTCTGTTTGTTCGCTTGTAAATTAAAAGTGTAATTGGTTTTTAACGTGTTATATAAGAAATTAATTAATCAATGGACGCAAAAAAGCCGGCTTGTGCTCATTCTTAGCTTAGTTTAGTCTGCTATTTTACGCCGTTTGTTTTCGCTCTTATAAGCTTAGGAGAATCTATGCGTATATGGTTAGTAATGCTTTTGATGTTCGCTTTTTCAGTTAATGCTGAAGAGGTCATCTGCGCTTACAATGATAGTTCTACATATGAACTAGAAGTGTTTAAAAATTGCGGTAGCTTGGGCTCCGACGGCTTACTAAAGGTAAATCCAGATTTACTGCCCAAAGTTCGTTGGCATAAATTTGGCATGAGTTGCATAAACGTACGTGGTGAAGGGTGGTTTTTTCTCAATCAAAACGGACTAGCGCGCGGTGCGCCATTCTTACAGGATAACGATTGTAATCCGTTCTCAGAGGGACTTGCTGTGGGTATATCTAACGGAAAAATTGTCTATTACGATCAAGTATTATCAATCATAAAAAAGACAGATTACACATGGTCCGGCAGCTTCCATAAAAAGCACGCCAAAGTTTGCAAAGGAACTCTAATAAGAGAATACGACGCATCAGGGGAGCACTATTCACTCACTGGTGGAAATTGTGGTTATATTAATAGAGAGTTTGAGGTAGTCGTGCCTACTGTATTTGACTTTCAAAGCACGCCGGTGCCAGAAGGCTTATAACAAGCCGATTAAAAATGAACAAATAATCAATTGGTTTAGGGCGGCATAGTGCCAGAGTATAACCAATTGATTTAATGCCTCTTACCGGGCACTGGGGGAGCCTTGCAACTCCACTCAACCCAATACTACTCATTCGTAGATTAGCAAAGCCAGCGTTTGAGTCAGGTTATCGTTGTTTTAGTGATCCAGTATTCAAGCTTTTCGGCAACTTTGGCAGATTCTATGGGCTTGGTTATGTAATCATCCATACCTGCATCCAGGCATTTTTGTTTGTCGCCTTGCATGGCATTGGCGGTCATGGCGATGATAGGAATATCTGCCTGAAGACTTCCAGCCTGTGCCGAACGAATACAGCGGGTTGCCTCATAGCCATCCATTTTCGGCATCTGGCAATCCATCAGTACAATAGTGTATGGAGTTGAGTCATCAGCATCGCGCAATTTATCTAATGCTTCATACCCGTTTTCGGCAATGTCAGTTGATACCCCTAAATGCTCTAAGATACGTACAGCTACAATTTGATTCACTTTGTTATCTTCAACGAGTAAAACGCGGGTGTGTTTTGTCCAGCAAGGGGCTGAAATATCGCTATCAGTATGGGGATTTTGAATGGCTGCACTGTCAGGAACAGCCTCAGTATTGGCCTTTACGGTAGACAACGCCTTGATGAGGTCGCTTTGTGTTGCTGGTTTGGTGAAGTATCCGTCCAGCTGTTCTGAGCTGGATTCAATGGCTTCGAACTGTTCATCCAGCAGTGTCATCATGATCAGTTTTAGACGGCTATGTTCAGCGTTTCTCCGTATCTCACAGGCCATCAACTCGCTACTCATGGTTGGAAGTGAGCGGTTAAAAAAGACAATATCTATGGTGTTGTCAGCGAGTACTTGCAGTGCAATTTCTGCGTTCTTTGCCACACTCACCTTAACCTGCCAAAGTTCAAGTTGCTTTGTGATGGCTCGATTACTGGATGTGTCCGGGTCGACCAACAGCGCACGAATATTCATAGAATCAAATGTCGGTAAATTCTGCTGAGCCTGGTCGCTTTTGGATACCAGACAAGTAAATTCAAAGCTGCTTCCAATACCCACTTTACTAGAAACGTAAACATCTCCCCCTAACAGCTGGCAAAGCCTTCTCGTTATGCTCAGCCCAAGTCCGGTACCGCCATATTTTCTGGTGGTTGATGCATCAACCTGGGTGAAGGAATCAAACAGACTCGAGAGCATGGCTTCTGGAATGCCTATCCCGGTGTCCTGGATCTGACAACTGAGAGTGTACTGGCCATCACTGGCTGACGGGTTTAACGAGGCAGAAATGATAATTTCGCCTTCCTCTGTAAATTTAATGGCGTTACTGAGGATGTTAGCTGCAATTTGCCTGATCCTGCCAGGGTCGGAATTAATAATGTTTGCGTCAATGCCCGTCAGATCCAAAACAAGGCCGATCCCCTTTGTTTGTGCTGCAAGCGCCATGGATTCTGCAAGCTGTTCAAACAGCTGCCTGACATCAAAGTCAATGAATTCCAGCTCCAGTTTATCGGCCTCAATTTTTGAAAAATCAAGAATGTCGTTAATGAGGCTGAGTAAGGAGTGTGCACTGTTGCTGGCAATGCCTACCGAGTGTTCTTGTTCGGGTGTTAACTCGCTGTGTTTAAGTAGCTCTAACATACCCAGTACGCCATTCATGGGCGTTCTGATCTCGTGACTCATATTGGCCAAAAACTCAGATTTAAGCCGGGTGGCTTCTTCCGCTTTTTTCAATGCAGCCTCAAGCTCCGTGGCTTGCGACTTTAATGAGGCGGTTTTCTCAGAGACCTGCTCCTCAAGTTGGATCACAAACTGCTTCTGGCGGTCTATCTCTGCTTTTTGAAATCTGGTACGTAAGTAGATCACGCTAAAGATAACCAGAGCACACGCTAATGCATACAAAGTGTAGGCCCACCAAGTTTTCCACGGAGGCGGAGACACGTGCAGGTTAACAGACAGAATGCTTGAGCCCCATTCACCACGGCTGTTGGTTGCTTTTACCTGAAAGGTATAATGCCCGCCATCTAAGTTAGTGAAAGTAGCACTATTACGGTTGCCTATTTCTATCCAGTTGTCATCGTAACCTTCAAGCTTATAGGCATACAGGTTCTTATTGGGAGAGATAAAGTCCAGAACTGAAAACTCCAGAGAAAAAATGTAATCAAGGTATGTAAGATAAATATCAGTCACATAGGAATAGGGTTTATCCAGCTTAACGGGCTGCCCCATTTTGTTAAAGCCCGTCAGGATCAGCGCAGGATCTTTTTGGTTAGCCTGCAAAGGGCTTGTACTAAAGTATTCAATGCCACGCTGACTGCTGGTAAATAAGAGATCGTGCTTACCTTTAACCAGGCTATCCGGATAATAATTTAGTCCGAGCAGCCCATTGTGGCTGTCAAAATTAGTGACTTTACCATCTGCTGGAGAAAACTTGGTGATGCCTCTATTGGTGGTTAGCCATAAATTCCCCCGCATGTCATCCGAAATCGCACGGATCAGGTTGCTGGGCAGGCCATTTTGCATACTAAAATGCGCAAAGTTATTGGTCTGAGCCTGATAGAGGTTAAGACCCTGCTGAGTGGCAATCCAGATTTGCCCGTCCTGAGTTTGATGAATATCCTGAACGATACTCCCAAGCAGGCTGTCTTCCCGGTAAATATTGTTTGTAAAGGGCTGAAATATTTGCTCTTTTTCAAGCCACAGATTAACGCCATTGCCAGTGCCGACCCACATATTCTGCGAGTTATCTTTATATATTGTCAGTACTTCTGGGTGAGATAAGCCATAGGAGGGATCAAGATGTCTGAAGGTGCCTGTATCGGGGCTGTAAATATAGACCCCATTTTTGTATGTGCCTATCCACAGATCGCCTTGCTTATCGACAGCGAGTGCTCTGATTTCTCTAAATTCTCGGTAGTTAAGGTCATCTTTGGGGTAACGAATCAGCTCTGCTTCTAGCGAGTCTAAATTAAATTTCGCTAACCCTTCGTCTTGTGCAATCCATAAATTACCCTGTGTGTCGAGATGCAAAACCGGACGCTCTAACAGCCTGTTTTCATCAAACCCATTAGATTCGTTAAAAATTGGCCCAGACAGAGTGCGCAGAGTTTGTGAGGACACGTCCCATTTAAGCAGGTGTGATTCGGAGTTAACCACGAGTAAATCCCCGTTGTTGTCGGCAGTAATACCATTGGGGGCCTGCAGTTTTGAGCTGTTAATTGACTTAAATTTGCGATGAGGCACCAGTTTGAAAATGCCATGCACTTCATTGGTTATCCAGAGCGTTCTTGCACTGTCTTCAAAAATAATTCTCATGCCATGACTATGTTCAAGGTCTAGCTGTACTAACTCATTACTTGAAGGGTTTTTTCTGAATACGCCTTTACTGGTAACAAACCAGATATAGCCTTCCTGATCTTCAATCATGGAGTTTACCTGGCCAAGGTGGCTACCATCTGGCGGTCCGATTTCGGTAAAGTCGGCACTTTCTGGGTCAAATTTGAATGGTCCTTGTTGCGTGCCCACATAAAGCTGATTGTCAGACGCCTTTAAGATGTGGCGTATTTCATTTGTGCCGGTTGGGGTGATATTGGCAGAGTCGGGAAAAAAGTAATGGAAGCTTTGGGTCGCTTTGTCATACAAATTTAGTCCGTAACTGGTTGCAATCCAGATACGGTCCTTGCCGTCGTTTTCAATATCCCAGATCCGGTTATGAGAAAGGCCAGTGGCCGACTCAGAAGTTTTCCTGATGTGTTCAAACTTACCTTGCCCTAAGTATCGGTTGAGACCACTATCATAAGAGCCCAGCCAGATAGTACCGTCCAGATCGTGATATAAAGACTGGATCCTGTTGGCGGAAATTGAATCGGCTTGCTTGGGGTCGTGAAGGAAATTTTCAAACTTTCCTGTTTTTGGATCATATCGATTCGCGCCGCCACCCCAGGTCCCGATCCAAATGTTTCCATTTCTATCCAGCATCAGGTTTCCGGCGTCATTATGAGACAGGCCCCCTGCATTCTTGCCATCAAACTCAAACAGGGTGACTTTGCGACCATCGTAGCGCATCACCCCGTTTTCGGCCGTACCAAACCAGAGTAGCCCTTGTTGGTCTTGAATAATGGAATAAATTTCTGACGAGACAAACCCGTCTTCAGCTGTCAGTTTTTTCAGTGAGTATTGATTGGCGAGTAAGGGAATATTGCCAAAGCAAAGCACAGGTATGACAGCCATCAAGACCAGGAGCGTATGTATTACAATTGACTGTCTACCCAAATGCATGATTGGCAACCATGAAAAAGACTTTAAAAATAGAGCTCGTGTTAATAGGCTAGTTGAATTTGTGAGCGATTTCTACGTATTTAGCTGTTTATGCAGTTAAAATTTTATTGCGTAAGCAAGTCTTTTTATTCAAAAAGCATTTTGCTTTAACCAATGAGGCGAATGCAAATGGCTGAGCTGCAGTTCTCAGGCGTGTATTACTCGTAGGTAAAGGGCGACGAGTCGCCCTTGCTTAGGTCAGCTCGCTGAGAAATTGTTCCATCGCTTCGCGCATTTTAAATTTTTGCAGCTTTCCGGTGACTGTCATAGGATAAGTGTCGACAATACGTATGTGTTTAGGGATTTTAAAATAGGAGAGTTTGTCTTTTAGGTATTCCCGCACAGCTTCTTCATCGGCATAATGTTCCGGCTTGAGCTGCAGCCAGGCACACACTTCCTCACCGTACTTTTCATCGTGGATCCCAAATACTGCGGCATCCTGAATGTCGGGATGATGATACAGCACTTCTTCTATCTCTCTTGGGTAGATGTTTTCGCCGCCACGGATGATCATGTCTTTGATGCGTCCGACGATGGCAACATAACCCTCGTCATCCATCACACCCAAATCGCCCGAGTGCAGCCAGCCGTCAGCATCTATGGTTGCCTGAGTTTTTGCGTCATCCTGCCAATAGCCCAGCATGACACTGTATCCGCGAGCACAGACCTCGCCTGGTATTCCTTTGGGGGTAAGTTCGCCACTTTCATCGACGATTTTCACCTCTGTATGGGCAATGGCCCGACCGACTGTTGTGACCCGTTTTATCAAAGGGGCCGACACGTCAGTAATATGGTTAATAGGGCTGCATTCAGTCTGGCCATAGCCAATTAAGATGTCGGTCATGTGCATTTTGGTCTGAACATCTCGCATGACCTTTTCCGGACAGGTGGCACCGGCCATAACCCCGGTTCTGAGAGAACTCAGGTCGAAATGATTGAATTGCTCGTGCTCCAGTTGCGCGATAAACATGGTGGGTACGCCATGTAATGCAGTACATTGCTCAGCCTCGACAGTTTGTAGTGTCAAAAGCGGATCAAAAGCGTCATTGGGGAACACTGCACAGGCCCCCTGACTAAGACACACCAAATTGCCCAGCACCATGCCAAAGCAGTTATATAGCGGCACCGGGATACAGAGTTTATCATGCTCTGTCAGCTGCATAGTCTGCGCGACCAGGTTGGCATTATTGAGAATATTTCGGTGGGTTAATGTTGCGCCTTTGGGATTGCCGGTTGTCCCCGAGGTAAACTGGATATTGATAGCGTCGTTGGGGTTTAGTCTGGGCCCGATAGTGCGCAGGGTGTCATAATCTTGTTCTGAGGCGAGTGCAAGCAACCGCTTGAAATCAAACAGTCCTGCCGGGGTCGATTCTCCATGTTGTGGAATAACCACAACATGGGTCAGCTCTGGTAGTCTGGGTGCGTACAGATCACCAAAAGTGCAGTCTTCCAGGCCCGGGGCAAGCTCATTAAGCATATCGACATAGTTACTATGTTTGAATTGAGAGGCCATGATGAGCATTTTGCAGCCGACATTATTGAGCGCAAACTCCAGCTCGGCAGGGCGGTATGCGGGGTTTAGGCACACCATAATGGCGCCAATCCGCGCGGTGGCAAATTGCACCAGCGACCATTCAAGATTATTGGGTGACCAGAGTCCAACTCTGTCGCCAGGCTGGATCCCACAGTGCAATAGCGCAGCAGCCAGCTCGTCAATACGAGCCAGATACTCACGATAGTTAAGACGCTGTTGCTGGTGGCACACAACAATCGCTTCACGGTCCCCAAACTGCTCGACAATATGCTCAAGATAGCCGCCAATGGTTTGCTCAAGTAAAGGTGTGTCAGAGGCGCCACGATGATAGCTGAGGGTTGGCTTGATTGCTGATGTTGTCATGATCTTTTCCTTGTTGTTGTCATTACCTGCGGGCACACCCATGAAATCACTAAAGGTGCTTAAACCGTAATAAGCTATAACCCAAAGAAATAGTAAAGTTTACCCCATTGCAAGCCAGAGCCGACGAAATGACATGAAATTAGACTAAAGGCTAACAGAACATTATACGTCACCGAAAAAGGGGCAACTACAACTTGAATTGCTGCTTCAATGACCCTATATGCAAATTTGGCGTCTTGACGAGCCAGCCTCTTCAGACTGTGCTCAGATGCGCCAACAAATACAACAAATCACTTTCATCTCAATAGCTTTGTATTAGGAGGCCAAATGCTTACG
This sequence comes from Pseudoalteromonas rubra, assembly GCF_005887115.1. Classification (GTDB taxonomy): domain Bacteria; phylum Pseudomonadota; class Gammaproteobacteria; order Enterobacterales; family Alteromonadaceae; genus Pseudoalteromonas; species Pseudoalteromonas rubra_F. Next base: position 10,962 of record NZ_PNCJ01000038.1, read on the forward strand.
GTGCGTGATTTATCCCGTCGTTACGGGGATTTTATTGCTGTTAACAATGTCAGCTTTGACATTGAACCTGGTCAGATAGTGGGCTTGCTTGGCCACAATGGCGCAGGTAAAACCACCATTATGAAAATGCTCTCAGGTTATCTGGAGCCGAATGACGGGGAGGTGGTGTTAGATGGCATCAACCTGGCCAAAAACTCTAAGGCGTTTCAGGCAAAACTGGGTTACCTGCCCGAAAGCTTGCCAGTCTATCCGGATATGCTAGTGGCTGATTATCTGGATTTTGCAGCCAGTCTAAAAGGGTTACAGGGCAGGCACAAGAACCAACAGGTAAAACAAGCCGTCGGCGCAACCGCGCTTGAAACCCGTTTATTTTCCTCTATCTCATCTTTGTCACGTGGTTACAAACAAAGGGTCGGGGTGGCGCAGGCCCTGCTTGGTGAGCCACGCCTGCTGATCCTGGACGAACCAACCAATGGTCTGGATCCGCAACAAACACAGCAGATGAGGCACCTGATTAAGGAAGTAGCTAAACGGGCAACGGTTATATTGTCGACCCATATCATGCAGGAAGTCGAGGCCTTGTGTGACCGTGTGATATTGCTGAGCAAAGGAGAAATTCAGCTCGATAAACCACTGAGCGAGATAAAAAATTGTGCTCAGGTGGCGTTGTGTTGCGATGCAGCTCCAGCACAGCTTGGGTTTATTTCCCGTCTAAGTGGCGTGCAGCGTTTCAATCTGGTCTCACACACTGGCGATTATCATACGTATCATCTCGATCTTATGCCTGAGGCGGAGCACTCAAACGTGTGTGCTGAACTGGTTCAAAAGTTGGTACATTGTGGACTCCGAGTTTTCGAAGTCGGGCAGGTAAATCGAGACCTGGAAACCCTATTTAGCGAATATGGTCAGAAGGAGGCAAGCCATGCAGCATAATACAACGCCTTTGAGGCTGTGCTGGACAATTGCCGCTAAAGAATTGGGGCTGGTATTTTCGTCACCACTGGCATATCTGTTCTTACTGATTTTTGGTGGTGTGGCCCTGTTTACTTTCTTCTGGGCTGAGGCTTTTTTTGCCCGCAATATTGCGGATATTCGACCATTGTTTGAGTGGTTACCGATACTGATGATCTTTTTGTCATCAGCCTTTACCATGCGCCTTTGGAGTGATGAGCGTCGCACCGGTACGCTGGAATTTGTGTACACCCAGCCTCTTGGGTTGTGGCAATTCGTATTGGGCAAATTTATTGCCTGTGTGCTGTTGCTGCTACTGGCTTTGGCCATCACTTTGGTCGTGCCATTGAGTGTCTCTTTTTTGGCTGAACTGGACTGGGGTCCGGTCTGGTCCGGCTATCTGGCAACCTTATTGCTGGGCAGTGTGTATCTCAGTATTGGCTTGTTTATCTCCGCCAGAACGGATAACCCGATCATCAGTTTTATGCTCGCCACGTGTATCTGTGTACTTCTATATCTAGTGGGTAGTAAGGGGCTGACCGGTTTTTTTGGTCACCAGACTGCAGAAATTATGCGCTTAGTGGGAACGGGGAGTCGCTTTGAATCCATCGCTCGGGGCGTTCTGGATTTAAGAGATCTGTATTATTACTTGTCGCTGATTTTAGTCTTTTTATTGCTCAATGTGTTTGCTCTAGAGCGCGCCCGCTGGGTAGATAAACCCGTCAAGGCACATCACAAACACTGGCATCTGGGGGTTACCTTTGCCATCGCCAATTTGCTCTTTGCAAACCTCTGGTTGTACAAGTTGCCTTATTTGCGCGTTGATACCACCCAGGGCCAGCAATATTCCATTTCAACTCAGACGAAACGCTATTTAAAGCAGCTACAGGAGCCTTTGCTGATCCGCGGTTATTTCTCAGCTAAAACCCATCCTTTGCTGGCGCCGCTGGTACCACAGATGCGAGATCTGGTCGCTGAGTACGAGGTGGCAGGTGCAGGCAAAGTGCGGGTAGAGTTTATTGACCCTCAGCAAAATCCGCAGCTGGAAGAGCAGGCCAATCGTGAATACGGGATCCGGGCAATGCCATTCCAGGTTGAAGACCGTTATCAGTCTGCAATCGTGAGTTCCTATTTTGATATTCTGGTCAAATATGGGGATCAGTACCAGGTACTTGGTTTTAGAGACTTAATTGAAGTTAATGCCCGTGGTGAGAGTGATCTGGATGTGGTACTGAGAAACCCGGAGTATGATCTGACCCGCACCATTAAATCCGTGCTTGAAGATTACCGGGCTGAAGGCCAGATATTCGACATGGTGGATAAACCATTAACATTTAATGCCTACGTATCTGCGCCACAAGCGCTACCCGAGCAGCTTAATACTTTGCTTGAGGATATCAGGCAGATGATGACGAGGTATGAGGCTGACGCGAATGGCAAGCTCAGTGTGAACTATCTGGATCCGGCTGAAGACAGCGCGCTTACACAGCGTCTGGCTGAAGAGCTGGGGATGATGCCAATGCGAGCGGGTTTGTTATCCAGCGATGAATTTTACTTTTATCTGACACTCGAAAATGACGAGCAGGTAGTACAACTGGCGTTGGAAAACTTCAGTATTGAGGCCTTTGAGCGTAGCTTTGACGCTGCGGTGGAAAAGTTTGCACAGGGTCTTAATAAACACATTGCGCTGGTGATGCCGGATGCCATGTCATCATCCGGTCGATACGGGCAAAGTGCCTTTAGTCAGGTTGAGCGTTTGCTGGCCCAACAGGCCAATGTGAAACGAGAAGATTTGTCGGATGGCCATGTTGATGACAGTACCGATCTGCTGTTGTTGCTGGCGCCTGAGTCTCTGGATGAGCAAGCTCTGTTTGCAGTGGACCAGTTTATGATGCGTGGCGGGACGGTTGTAGCTGCAACCTCACCTTATCAGATTAATCTTAGTGGCCGCAGCCTGAACCTTATTGAGCACAACAGCGGCCTGCAAGCGTGGCTGGCACATCATGGTGTGAGTATACCAAAGCAGGTGATCCTGGATGAGCAACATGGCGCATTCCCGGTGCCTGTGACGCGCAGCGTTGGTGGCTTGCAGTTTCAGGAAATCCAGATGCTGGAATATCCTTACTTTGTGGATGTCCGCGCAGCGGGGCTGAACAAACAAAGCCTGATCACCCGTGGGCTTTCCCAGGTTACAGTGCCCTGGTCTTCGGGTATTGACTATCAGGGCGAAAACAACTTTGAACCTCTGTTACGTAGTTCTGAACAGGCCTGGCAGACAACACAACTGGATGTGATGCCGAGTATCAATACACAGGGAGAGGCGAGTTATCCGCAAGGCTCTCAGCGCACACAATTCGATATAGCTGCCGTCATAGAGGGGCGTTTTACTTCCTATTTTGCCGATAAACCCTTCACAAAACGTGCTGATGAGGGCGAAGAGCAAACCCAAAGCAGTGAAGCAGAACAAACTGAGTTGCAGAGTAAGCAAATGCTCCGGCATTCGCCAGAAAAAACCCGATTAATCGTGTTCAGTAGTAATGCGATGTTTAGCGATCAGGTACTCGGCTTGATTGGCAGCACCAATCAGTCGGCCTCGCTCAATAACCTGGCGCTGTTACAAAATACCCTCGACTGGGCGCTGGAAGACGATGGCTTACTAGGGATCCGGGCTCGGGGTCATTTTAACCGGACCTTACCTCCGCTCACTGAGAAAACCGCAATGCACATCGAATTGTTTAACTATGGTGTGGTTGCAAGTCTTATCCTGATCATTGCATTGGTGGCTAAAGTGCGTCGTACCAGACGCCTGGCACGTCACCAGTCTGCTTTTACGCCAGAGGAGACACATTAAATGAAAGTGATAACGTGGTTAGGCATTGGCCTGTTGTTGCAGTGTGGTGTGGCAGCGTTGCTATGGATGAATGATGGCGGTGATAGCGTCGTTACCAGCGCCTGGCAGGTTCAACAAAATGATATTACCCGGTTGGCGCTCAGCACTCAATCTGAGGAGGCTGAGCAAAGTGTTGCCCTGATCAAGTCAGGCGATAACTGGACGCTGGAGTCGCATCCGGGGTTAGCGGTTGATCAGAGTAAAGTCCAGCGTGTGCTAACTCAGCTTAGTCGTTTGTCGATGCGTTTTCCTGAGACTACCAGCCAGGCAAGCCATACGCGCTTCAAAGTAGCGCAGGACGACTATGCACTCAGGCTGGACCTGGGTGACGCAGGGCAGCTCTATGTTGGTAATACTCCAGCATTTAAGCAAGTATATGTTCGCCCGGGAGAGGGAAATGAGGTCTACCGGGTTGAGTTAAACCGCTATGACCTGAGCACTGAGCTTGAAAGCTGGCTGGAAGCTGACTTACTGTCTCTGGACGAGGTTAGTCGGATCCGTGTTGGCGATTCGCAGCTCATTAAACAAGAGGAACGCTGGGCGCTGCGCAAAGCGGGTGAAGAGCTGAGCGACTCACTGGATACCGACAGCCTGAAGGCGGCATTAAGGACGCTCGAGACTTTGCGTGTTGGTGCTGTGAGTCAGGCAAGTTTGGAGGTTGTGGCCAGCTTTGAAGCCGGTGATGACGACATGTTGTCTCGTTATGAGCTGGCCCGGAAGAATGACCAGTATTGGGTTCGCAAAGCGGGCATTGAGGGCTACTGGTTCAAATTACCTCAAAGCGACTTTACGGCGCTGCAACCTTTAAGCGATCCTGAGCAACTGTTGGTTTCTGATAATCCTCAACAAAACGCTTCAGAGCAAACGTCAGACTAACCTTTTTGTCTGCATAAGCAAAAGCGCCGGTGCTCTTTGAGTCACCGGCGCTTTTATACGTTCAGGCAGCTTATGCCAAATCTTCTTTAGTATCTACGTGCTCAGCTTTATGTTGCTGCGCAATTTCTTCGCACAGCTCGTGTTTGGAGCGTTTCTCAGCCACACGTCTTGCGGTTAACCAGTAGAAGAATAGGGGCAGGAAGAACACGGCCAGGAAGGTTGCGGCAAGCATCCCCCCCATGACCCCGGTGCCTACACTATGACGCGCACCCGCACCTGCACCTGAGCTCAATACCAGCGGTACTACGCCCAGAATGAAGGCCAGCGAAGTCATAATGATAGGGCGGAATCTCAGTCGTGCTGCCTCCAGTGCAGCTGCTGCCGGACTCCAGCCTTGCTGTGTCTTCATCAGTGCATACTCAACGATCAGAATGGCATTTTTACTGGCCAGGCCAAGCAAAGTAACCAAACCAATCTGGAAGTAAACGTCGTTGGTCAGACCCGCAACCCAGATTGAGATAAGCGCACCAAAAGTACCAAAGGGCAGTGCCAGCAACACAGAAATAGGCAGTGACCAGCGTTCATACAGCGCCGCCAGGATCAAAAATACCATGACAACGGCCAGCCCCAGTGCCAGACCGGTTGTGCCTGAGCTACGCTTTTCCTGGTAGGCGGATGCCGTCCACTCAAAGGTCATGTCCGGTGGCAGAACCTGCTTAGCGATACGCTCGAACTCAGCAATGGCCTGGCCGGAGCTGTAACCGGGCGCGGCATTACCCATCAGCTTAACGGCCGACAAGTTATTGTACCTTTGCAGAGTTTCCGGACCCCGGCTGTACTCAATGTCAGTGAACGCCGAAATAGGGACCATCTCACCCCGGTTGTTTTTCACATAAATGCGGCCAACGTCTTCAGGTGACATACGGAACTCAGCTTCGGCTGACAACAGCACCTGCCAGGCACGACCAAACTTATTGAAGTCATTGACGTAGTAATTACCCAGGTTGGCGGCAAGTGCGTTGAACGCCGAGTTGATGTTCACGCCCATGGCACGCGCCTGCTCTCTGTCCATATGGACTTTCAGCTGCGGCGCATCTGGTCGCCAAAGCGTCTGAATACCAGCCAGAACTGGGCTCTTTTGCGCTTCGCCCATCAGCATCTGCATGCCTTGTTTGAGGCGCTCAGGATCAGTACCAGCTTTGTTTTGCAGGTATACCTCAAAGCCGCCGGTGGTACCCAGGCCAAAAATCGCTGGAGGGTTGAAGGCCAGTACCAGCGCTTCGTTGATCCCGGCGGTCTTCATAAACAACTCACCAACCAGAGATTTGGTATCAATTTCGCGCTCATCCCAGTGTTTCTGAGTGATGAACAGGGTCGCAGCACTGTTTTTGTAACCGCCACCGATAAAGTCAAAGCCGGTAAAGGCCACCACGTTTTCATTGGCAGGGTTAGACTGTGCAGCTGCAACCACTTCTTCCACGACTGCAGCAGTGCGCTCCAGTGAAGAGCCATCAGGCAGGAATACCGCGGCGATGTAAAAGCCCTGATCTTCATCCGGAACCAAAGATCCCGGGGTTTTTTGCCAGATAAACACGGTTGCGCCAACCATGGAGGCCATGAGTACTAGGCCAAGCAGGCCGCGGCGGATCATAAAGCTGACGGAGCCGACATAACGGCCGGTGACGCGCTGGAACCAGTTATTGAACCACAAGAAGAATCCCGCAGTCTGCTTGTGCTCATGTTTGAGGATCATCACGCAAAGCGCCGGTGTCATGGTCAGTGCAACCACACCCGACAGGCTCACCGAAATCGAGATGGTGATGGCGAATTGTCGGAATAACTCACCGGTTAATCCACCCAGGAATGCGATGGGGACGAACACCGAGCACAATACCAATACAATTGCGACCACCGGACCGCTTACTTCCTGCATTGCTTTAATAGCTGCTTCACGGGCATTCAGGTGTTGCTCGTGCATGATCCGTTCAACGTTCTCTAAAACAACGATGGCATCATCGACCACGATACCAATAGAAAGCACCATACCAAAGAGTGTCAGGGTATTAATGGAGTAACCCAACATATACAGGCCGGCAAAAGTACCCAGTAAAGAAACGGGGACGGCCAGAGTCGGGATTAAAGTCGCACGCCAGTTTTGCAAGAACAGGTATACCACTAAAAATACCAGTACCATGGCTTCAACAAGGGTGATCAGTACTTCACGAATAGAAACCTCAACAAAGCGGGTTGTATCGTATGGAATACCGTGGTCAAGCCCGACCGGAAACTGCTGACGTAGCTCAGCAATCACCGATTCAACCTCGTTCGCTACATCCAGTGCATTGGCACCTGGCTGCAGAAAAACACCCAGTAGTACCGCTTCCTTACCGTTAAAAGTACCGGCAAAGTTGTAATCTTTTGAGCCCAGCTCGACACGCGCAACATCTTTAAGGCGCAGGGTTGATCCATCCGGGTTGGCGCGGATGATAATCGCCTCAAATTCTTCAGGCGTCGACAAACGGCCCTTGGCTGTCACACTGTAAACTAGCTCCTGTGGCTGGCTGCTGGTTGGCGTGGCACCAATGGTTCCCGCTGCATACTGTGAGTTTTGCTCACGGATAGCTGCGGTGATCTCCTCGACGGTTACACCCAGCTGACTCATTAAATCAGGGCGGATCCACACACGCATAGCGTAATCTTTGGCACCAAAAATTTGTACACTGGTAGTACCGGGAATACGCTTAATGCGGTCAAGAATATTCATAGTCACATAGTTCGACGTCCACAGACTGGAGCGCGTACCGTCAGGCGAATAAAACGCATGAACCTGTAAGAAACTGGATGAGCCTTTCGCCACCACGACGCCCTGGCGACGAGTTTCTTCCGGCAAACGCGCTTCAACCTGTTTGACGCGATTGTTGACGTCGACCGCGGCCTGATCAATATCGGTGCCAATTTCGAAGGTGACAGTGATAGTGGTTGTGCCGGAGCTGGTACTGGTTGACTCCATATACATCATGCCTTCAACCCCGGTGATGGCATTTTCTATCGGTGCTGCAACCGTTTGTTCCAAGACATCGGCAGACGCGCCCGGGTAAAAGGCGGTTACCTGAACCTGAGGAGGGGCAATCTCTGGGTACTGTGCAATAGGCAGGGTGCGCATTGCTGCCAGACCTGCCAGTACAATGACAATGGAGATCACAAATGCAAATATCGGGCGATCGATAAAATACTTAGAGAACATACAATTATTCTCCTTCACCGCTCACTGAGACTGGCATTCCCGGGAAGAAGATCCGCGCCATGCCTTCAACGATCACGGGTTGGCCGGGTGTCAGGCCTTGTCGTATCACCCACATATTTTTACCATCTAAATTCACCCACTCACCCACTTCAACAGGAGCGGGTAAAGCAACCGTCATACCTTGTTCGTTCTCGGTTGCAATATAGACAAACTTACCTGTGCCGTTATCCAACACAGCTCGCTGTGGCAACACAATAGCATTGTTGCGTACCGCGCCCGACAGGCGAACGCGGACAAACTGACCCGGGCGCAGCTCGCCGTCGGGGTTATTGATGCGGGCTTGGAGCTCACTGGTCCCCGTAAAACGGTTGACACGCACATCCGAGAAGTCAACTTTTCCGGAGTGCGCATAGACAGAGCCGTCCTGCAGTACCAGGGTGGCATTGAACTTGTTGTTTTTGGGCAGGCTCAGCGTGCCATTTTCGACGTCCTGGCGCATTGCCAATTGCTCTCGCTCAGAAAAGCCGAAGCGGGCGCGCATCATGCCGGTGTCGGTCAGTTCACTCAGGAGTACAGTCGGGCCGGAGACATAGCTACCTTGGGAGACAAATTCCCGGCCCATGATACCTGAGACGGGGGCTTTTACCTGGGCATATTCCAGATCAAGCTGTGCTTCACTGAGCGCTACTTTGGCTGAGTCCAGATTTGCAATGGCCACTTCGTAGGCTGATACGGCATTATCGAAATCCCGCTTCGACACTGAACGTTCGTCTTTCAGGCGCTCAAGCCGGTCTCTTTCGCGCTTTGCCTGCGCCACATTGGCTTTGGCTGCGTTGAGTTCCGCTTCAGCTTTCTCAAGCTCCAGCTGCAATGGACGAAGCTCAATGGTAAACAAAGAGCGTCCGGCTTTAACATATTGACCTTCTTCAAAGTTTCTGGACTCAATAAGCCCCGACACACGGGCTCGGATCTCCACTTCTTTATCGCCAGCCAATGTTGCTGGCAGTTCGATATTGAATGGTACACTTTGGGTCGTGACTTTATTGATACTGACCTGTGCGGGTGGCATAGACGGACCACCCTGGCCTTGTGGCGCCTCGGAGCAGGCGGAAATTACGAGTGCAGACAATACCGCTGTTGCCAGGTGTACTACACGACTGCTTTTGTTGGCTGGATACATGTATACTCCAAATCCTGATTAAAATTTTTTATTCCTGATAAGAGACGAAATGGGCTCTCAATTATTGGGTTTACTTTTGCATTTATTCGCTGACGTGTTCACAAACCAGTCAAGTAAGTGTAGCACTGCTTTTGTAATTGCGTGTGCCCATTTAGTTACTGTAGATCTGGTCCTGAAACCAGTGAACAGGTTGTCTTGCGGCGCGCTGTCTACACCAAAACAGAGCAAACCGCGTCAGCATTAAAACACCGACTGCTGCTTACCCAAAAGGGCTTTTCAGTCAGTTGTACTGTGCTGGGATGAGTCGACAATATTGCAAGTATACGCAAGTGTATACCTAATTCCTTATCGGGTAAACGATGTAGTATACTTTTTTGATAAGTTGGTATACGAAAGTGTTTACTTTCACATTGAGGCTTTTTAAGTTAAACTACTGTTAACTTCACACAGATGTTCGAGTCGATGATCCAGCTTACTGAAAAACAACAAGCAATATTAAGTGCGGCGGTAGAAGAGTTTGCTCAGCGGGGGCTGCAGGCCACTACTATGGAAGCAATTTGTAGTGCAGCAGGGGTATCCAAACGTACATTGTACAAGCATTACGCAACAAAAGAAGCTTTGTTTGATGCAGTAGTTGTTTCGTTAATTGAAAGAATACAACCGATTACGACTATACAGTTTATCCCAAACTACGATTTTGAAATTCAGCTGCGTCACCTTGCCGACAGCGCTGTTTCTCTGCTGGCGGATGAAGACTACATCAAGCTGTCGCGCATTGTGATGATTGAATCTATGCGCTGCCAGGCTCAGGCTGACAGGCTTAATCGTAAGTTCAGTCAGTGCGAAGCTGCAATGAGCCTGTGGTTTGAAGAGGCTTACAAGGCAGGATGCCTTGGCACTTTCTCAGCACCATTTGCTGCTGCTTTTTTTTGGGGGGCGTTGAAACGGCTGACGTTTTGGGATCAGGCTATCCGCTGGCAGGCCCCCCTTGCTGAAGCGGACCTGGATGCTTTTGTGGATCAGGCCTGTCAGTTATTTTGTGGGGGCATAAAGTACGCTACGCAACAACCGACCTGAGCGTCACTATTCAACACCAATAAATCCACCGGTTTGATGTGTCCATAATTTCGCATAGATACCATTTTGTTCTAGCAGGGCATCGTGTGTGCCTTGTTCAACAATCTGGCCCTGATCCATCACTATTAGCCGGTCCATTTGTGCAATGGTCGATAAGCGGTGTGCGATCGCAATCACGGTTTTACCCGTCATCAGACTGTCTAAACTATCCTGAATCGCAGCTTCTACTTCAGAGTCAAGAGCCGCGGTTGCCTCATCCAAAATCAGAATAGGGGCATTTTTTAGCAGTACCCGTGCTATGGCAATACGCTGGCGTTGTCCGCCTGAAAGCTTGACACCGCGCTCACCCACCTGGGCATCCAGTCCGGTATTACCCAGACTGTCTTCAAGTTCTTCGATAAACTGACTCGCTTCGGCCTTACTAATGGCATCCAGCAGCTCGGCTTCACTTGCGTCGGGCCTGCCGTAAAGCACATTATCACGGACACTACGGTGAAGCAGCGCAGTATCTTGTGTGACCATCGCAATGTGAGCACGTAAGCTTTCCTGGTTCACCTTTGCAATATTTTGCCCGTCAATTTCAATGCTACCTTGCTGAACATCGTAAAAGCGCAACAGTAGATTAACCAGGGTCGATTTACCAGCGCCAGAGCGGCCAACAATGCCGATTTTTTCGCCAGGCGAGATGGTCAGGTTGAGCCCCTGAATAACAGCATGCTGATCAGCGTGTTTTTGCCGTTTGTAGGCAAAATGCAGATCGGTAAATTTTATTTCACCCTGAGTGACTTTTAATGCTGGCGCATTGGGCATATCCTGCACGTCTAATGGTCTGGCTAAGGTGTTTTTACCGTCAATGGCGGTGCCGATATTTTCAAACAAGCTAGAAACTTCCCACATGATCCACTGCGACATACCGTTAAGGCGCAAAGCCAGTGCTATTGTGATTGCAATCGCACCGCTGGTAATGGCGCTGAGTGACCAGAGATAAAGTGAGCCGGCGGCGACACTGAACACCAGAAAAAAGTTAAGCGTTTGGATACTGACGTTTAACTGGGTTGCCAGTCGCATCTGGGCATAGACAGGTTGAATGAACAGGTCCATGCTTTCTCGGGCGTAGACTTCTTCACGTTTATTATATGAGAACAGCTTCACGGTGGTGATATTCGTGTAGCTGTCAACCACACGGCCTGTCATCTGCGAGCGGGCATCGGCTTGTTTACTGGCAACCTGTTTTAGGCGGGGGACAAAATAAAACTGCATGCCTACGTACAAGGCCAGCCAAATCAGCAGTGGGATCATGAGTCTTATGTCATTGTCACTCACCAGCGCAAGCATAGCGCCAAAGTACACAATGACGTAAACCAGCACATCCAGCAGCTTCATCACCGCTTCTCGGATAGCCAGGGCCGTTTGCATGACTTTGGTTGCAATGCGTCCGGCAAATTCATCCTGATAGAAAGAGATACTTTGCTTTAGCAAATAGCGGTGGGCCAGCCAGCGTATGGCCATAGGGTAGTTACCCAGCAGGCTTTGGTGGAGCATCGCACTGTGGAAAAATACCAGGCAGGGCAGGCCAACCAAGGTGATCAAAGCCATAACCGTGAGCTCCTGGCGTTTGATTTCAAACAGCTCAGCGGGTGTGTAAGCCTGCATCCAGTCAACGAGTGTACCCATAAAACCAAACAACATCACTTCGAGCGTGGCAAGGATCGCAGCTGTCAGCGACATGAGTAGCAGTGGCCACTCCATGCCTTTGGTATAAAACCGGCAAAACGCCAGTAAGCCTTGTGGGGGTTGTGTCGCTGGTCGCGCTGGGAATGGGTCGGTGAATCGTTCGAAAAACTTGAGCATATTGCCTCCTGCATGATATCAGTGCCGAATCGACCCTGCGCGTTGATGTGGGGTGTGTTCGTCAGTTTGCTCAGAAAAAGCGCACACGCTTAGCGTACTTATAACGCAGAATACGACTGAAAACCAAGTGGCAAGTTGGAAAAAGTGAAATAAGAGAAAGTGTTAGCTGTGTGTAGTGGGATCAAAAAGCCCGGCCTATGTGCCGGGCGGGAGGGTTATTCTGCCTGTTCGGCTTCTTCATGACCATAGGTTTTACGCATGATGTAGACGTAGGCGTTATGAAACGCTTGTTCCTGATATTTTTTTAGGCCCGTATCGGCGAAATCGACAGGCACCGGATTACGCTTAAGTTGCTCTTTAACTTCAGTAGAGGACAGTAACTTGACGTCTGCGCCTTCGATAAGCTGCATCGCAGTTTCCATTTTAAAGCCGGCCGCGCTGCCCGCGAACTTGCCTTTGTGAGCACGTTGGCGAATGGCAATAGAGTCAATCTTGTAATCCTCTACCAGCTTAGCAAAATCGAAGTGGAATTTGCGCATAGCTTCTGTGTCCTGGCCAATATTGCCAAGCGTAAAGCGCGTTTGGCGAATATCGCGGATATCAAAAACGTCTTCTTCTTTGCTCAACAGGCACAGCAGGGCCTCGCTGCCGGTAATCTCTACACCGAGTGTTCTCATTGTTGGTTTCCCATTAACTGGTCAAATAAATCGTTACAGGTAAAGATCATACCACAGCTCGCGAAAGCCGAGAACTTATTGCAGCATCATTTCTATGGCAATGGCGGCATGATCGGAATAGCGGATGTCTTCTTCATCCCGTTTGGGGTCTAAGTGCGACGCGTAATTGTGATAAGTGAGGCGCCTGACTTTGCTGGTTTCATGGTTTGGGTTGAATTCTTTGGAAGCTAAAATATAGTCGAGCGTGTTGCCCGTACCCTGATAATAGTGAGTAGGTGGTTTCTGGCCAAAGCTAAGTTGATTGTCCGCCAGGCAAAAACTATCGAATAGTCCGACGCTGTTAAAGTCCTGATGGATTGCACTGGTCGGAAACTGCTGAGTCATAAAAGACAGTGCCGGGCTGGCAATATGGTCGTTAAAATCGCCCATCACTAAGGTGGCAGCGCCTTTTTCCCTTTGAGTTTTAAGTGCATCATAATAAACGATAGAGGCCTCCAGCGAGCGGGATATCTGGGACTGCATAGTGCCAACGGTCTGATGCAGCAAAGTGAGCAGCGGGTCTTCTACTGAGGCATTGCCCAGCATATGGGCCATCGAATGGACGCGTTGGGATTTAAAATGAACCGCATAGACGGTTGTCAGGCCAAAGCCAGGTAGCTCAAAGCTGCATTTGATCGGAGTCCGGTTGAACTTAAACTGGTGTTGGTTATTAAGGTATTCCAGTAACTCGGGGCAGGGCTCAAGCGGGGTGAAGCTTTTAAATGGAAATTTGCTGGCAATGGCGACAATGGGGTTAAACAGCACGTTGGGATAAACCAGATCGGGTTTGGGCGTATCGACGGTGGCAAAATAGGGCAGCCCTAAATCTTCGCACAAGGTTGCCAGTGTTTCTGGGCTAAATACTTCCTGAAACACAATCACACTGGGGTCCATATGCTGGATTAAACCTGTGATAAACTGAGTTTTGGTCAGCCATTGGGTGTCATTGTAGGATTCATCGAGCTGATAAAAAGAATAGGGGGGCGCAGCAAAGTTCAGCAAATTGAAGGATGCAAACTTGTATGTGTGTTTCTGTGCCATGGTTTTCCTCGTCATTTTACCCAAATCCCTGCTTAATCTTAGTCTTTTCCTTGCAACTCGCCACGTGAGCGTTCACAATGGGCGCTGCGTTTGAAAGTCCCCAGACTCTGTCAGTATATCACTGTTCAATCAATGCTTATTCGTAAAAGCGTTGATGGGCGTCAAATTTAAAAGAATTAACTTAACTAATACATGTGATGCGTTGTAGGTGTCACCACTGTAAATAGGAATTATCATGCCAGTAATTACTCTCCCTGACGGCAGTCAGCGTATTTTTGAAAACCCGGTTACCACTTTAGAAGTTGCTCAGGACATCGGCCCAGGCCTTGCGAAGGCGACTATTGCCGGTCGTGTAAACGGCGTGCGAGTGGATGCATGCGACCTGATTGAACAGGACGCGCAGCTTGAGATCATCACCGCAAAAGATGAAGATGGCTTAGAGATCATTCGTCACTCGTGTGCGCACTTGATTGGCCACGCCGTTAAGCAGCTTTTCCCTGAAGCCAAAATGGCGATCGGTCCGACCATTGACAATGGTTTCTACTATGACATCGACATGGAGCACTCGCTGACTCAGGAAGACCTCGATGCCATCGAAAAGCGCATGCTTGAACTTGCTAAAACTAACTATGACGTTGTTAAAAAGAAAGTAAGCTGGCAAGAGGCACGCGATGCGTTCGAAGCGCGTGGCGAAACCTACAAGATGGAGATCCTGGATGAAAACATCGACAAAGATGACCGTCCAGGCCTTTACCACCACGAAGAATATGTGGACATGTGTCGTGGTCCGCACGTGCCAAACATGAAATTCTGCCAACACTTCAAAATTATGAAAGTGGCTGGCGCATACTGGCGTGGTAATGCAGAAAATAAAATGCTGCAGCGTATCTATGGTACTGCGTGGGCAGATAAGAAGCAACTTAAGGCTTACCTGAAGCGTCTGGAAGAAGCAGAGAAACGCGATCACCGTAAAATAGGTAAAGCGCTTGATCTTTGGCACTGGCAGGAAGAAGCGCCGGGCATGGTTTTCTGGCATAACGACGGCTGGAGCATCTACCGTGAGCTTGAAGACTTCGTGCGCGAGAAGCTACGTGAATATGCTTACGAAGAAGTTAAAGGCCCGCTGATGATGGACCGTGGTCTGTGGGAAAAATCAGGCCACTGGGACAAGTACGCTGATGCGATGTTCACCACAGAGTCTGAGAAGCGTGAATATGCGATTAAGCCGATGAACTGTCCGGGACATGTGCAAATTTTCAATCAGGGCTTGAAGTCGTACCGCGACTTGCCTCTGCGTATGGCTGAATTTGGTTGTTGTCACCGTAACGAGCCTTCGGGAGCACTGCACGGTCTGATGCGTGTGCGTGGCTTTACTCAGGATGACGCCCATATTTTCTGTACAGAAGAGCAGATCATGGATGAAGTATCCGCTTGTATTAATATGATCTATGATACATATTCAACATTCGGCTTTGAAAAGATTGTCGTAAAACTGTCTACACGCCCTGAAAAGCGTATCGGCGACGACGAAATGTGGGACAAAGCAGAAGAAGCGCTGGCGGATGCACTTAAAGCGAACAACATCGAGTTCGATTATCTGCCAGGCGAGGGCGCGTTTTATGGTCCTAAGATCGAGTTTACTTTGTACGACTGTCTTGAGCGTGCTTGGCAATGTGGCACAGTACAGCTAGACTTTGCTTTGCCGGGCCGCTTAGGCGCGACATATGTAGCAGAAAACAATGAACGTAAAACACCAGTGATGATCCACCGTGCTGTGTTGGGTTCACTGGAGCGTTTCATTGGTATTCTGACTGAAGAGTATGCGGGTTTATTCCCAACCTGGCTTGCGCCTAAGCAAGTAGTGATCATGAATATCACCGATAAACAGGCGGACTATGTGCAAGAAGTTGTACAAAAACTGAATAAACTTGGAATAAGAGCCGGTGCTGACTTGAGAAATGAAAAGATTGGCTTTAAAATCCGCGAGCATACTTTAAAACGTATCCCGTATCTCCTTGTTGTTGGAGACAAAGAAGTTGAACAACAAGAAGTTGCGGTAAGAACACGCAAAGGTGAAGACCTGGGCAAGTTCTCTGTTGATGACTTTATTGCTAAGATCAGCGAAGAAATCAAAGACAGACGTTAAATTAACAAACCTGTGCGAAAAGCTTATCAACTAACATAAAACGCTTTTCGCACAATATATTTTTGACTTTTTGGAGGAACGTACCATTAGAGGCGGCAAAAAAGGGCAAACTACTGCTCAGAAAAATCGTATCAATGAAGAAATCACAGCGAAAGAAGTTCGCTTAATTGACGCTGAAGGCGAACAGGCAGGCGTAGTTTCAATTAGAGAAGCACGAGCGCTTGCGGAAGAAGCCGGCCTGGACCTGGTTGAGATCAGTCCGAATGCAGAGCCACCAGTCTGTAAAGTAATGGACTACGGTAAGTTCCTTTTTGAAAAAGCAAAACTACAAAAAGAACAAAAGAAAAAGCAAAAACAGATTCAGGTTAAAGAAATCAAATTCCGTCCTGGCACGGACGAAGGCGATTATCAGGTCAAACTGCGTAACCTTCGCAAATTCCTTGAAGCGGGCGACAAAGCGAAAATCACCATTCGTTTCCGCGGCCGTGAAATGGCCCACCAGGAAATTGCCATTGAAATGCTTAATCGTTTGAAAGCCGACTTGGAAGAGGTAGCTCAGGTTGAGTCATTCCCGAACCGGGTTGAAGGCCGTCAAATGATTATGATGATGGCGCCTGTTGCGAAAAAGTCTTAATCAAGGCATAATACGCGCCGATTTAACGATCGACAGAATTTAACTCAGGTTTCAAGTGCGTACGCCACCTGAGTTAACCGGTACCTAAGTAAAGGTCATTTAGTGGCTTTTCACCGGAATTAGGGTGCATACCAGGCCAATAAAGTGATGTTTATCATCCGCCTGCTTGCATAATGTTAACGCAATATCATTTGGAGTTATTGCAATGTCTTATAAACTAAAGACACACAGAGGTGCTGCTAAGCGCTTCAAAAAGACTGCTTCTGGCGGTTTCAAGCGTAAACAGTCGCATCTTCGTCACATTCTGACTAAGAAATCTTCTAAGCGTAAGCTTCACCTACGTAATAAGACTATGGTTCATAAGAATGACCTGGGTCTTATCAATCGTATGTTACCATTCGCTTAATAGAGGATATCAGAAATGGCAAGAGTTAAACGCGGTGTTATCGCACGTGCACGTCACAAAAAAGTATTAAAGCAGGCTAAAGGTTACTATGGAGCACGTTCACGTGTTTATCGCGTAGCTTTCCAGGCAGTAACTAAAGCAGGTCAA
Organism: Pseudoalteromonas rubra; assembly: GCF_005887115.1. Taxonomy (GTDB): domain Bacteria; phylum Pseudomonadota; class Gammaproteobacteria; order Enterobacterales; family Alteromonadaceae; genus Pseudoalteromonas; species Pseudoalteromonas rubra_F. The sequence goes on from NZ_PNCJ01000038.1 coordinate 28,121, forward strand.
TACGCTTACCGTGACCGTCGCGCTAAGAAACGTACTTTCCGTCAACTATGGATCGCACGTATCAACGCTGCAGCACGTCAAAACGGCCTTTCTTACAGCCGTTTCATCAATGGCCTTAAAAAGTCATCTGTTGAAATCGATCGTAAGATCCTAGCTGATATCGCAGTATACGACCAAGTAGCTTTCGCAGCACTAGTTGCTAAAGCAAAAGAAGGTCTTGCAGCTTAATTCTCTTAAGCTAAGCGATTGAAAAGAAAAGGAGCCATTGGCTCCTTTTTTTGATCCTGCTAGCCATAAACAGAGTGATGTAAATTTGTTCAATTAAGAGTTCTGTTTACTCCTTAAAATTGAAAACACATTAAGTGAACTTGGTAATACCAATTTGCTTAATTAAGTTGTTTATTTTGAGGCGAGAAAATAGGGTCGATTAAACTGCTCTCGCGTCCTGCTATCGCTGAGACACCTATATCCATGCAGGCGAGGCAAAAATTGGCGAACTAATGCCTTGGACAAAGGTTCTAAATGAGGGATTTTTAACACCGATAGTGTCATATTTGCTCCTTCAAATTGACTAAGTAAAATTGGTATAAACAATCACCTATTTTTTAGTAACACCTTGTCCAGCCAGGCCGAGCTGAGCAGGCGTTTTAGGTATCCCATCAGGTACGTCGGGAAGGTCACATAATATCTGGGCTTTGCGCGTTTCGCGGTGAGAGCATGTAAGAGTTTTTCATAAACGGCTTCAGGCCCCAGCGTGAATTTTTGTGGTGCAGATTGTGCGTTCAAACGCGCTAACTGAGCCTCATATTCGGCTTTGTGTGCGCTGCCACCTATTTCAATATGTTGCTCAAATGCACTGCGCGCGTTGCGACGAAACTCAGATAGGATAGGGCCAGGTTCTATCAGACTCACCTGGATATTTGACCCACATAACTCCATTCTGAGTGTGTCAGTTAAGCCTTCCAGAGCGAATTTACTGGCGTTGTAAGCGCCTCGATAGGGCAAAGCTACCAACCCCAGAACCGAAGAGTTTTGGATTACTCGGCTGTCACCGCCGTGCTTTCTCATATGTGCAACCGCCAGGCATGTTAGTGTATGCCAGCCAAATAAATTTGTTTCAAACTGAGTACGCAGCACGTCAGTAGGAAGATCCTCGACTGCGCCTGGCTGACCATAGGCACCATTGTTGAATAGCGCGTCTAACTGACCATCACATAATGCGACGGCTTCATCAAACCCCTTTTTGATAGAAGATTCATCAGCCAGATCTAAAATGATGCAAGGGATCCCGCTGGCTTCAAAGCGCGCTAAGTGTTGAGGATTGCGCACCGATGCGACGACACGAAACCCTGCACTATGAAGTGTTTGGGCGCAGTAAAAGCCGATCCCAGTGGAGCATCCGGTTATTAAAATCGATTTTGTCATGTGTTTATCCATGTTTTTTCGCTTAGCCAAAAGCCAGCTCGCGATTAACTGTGAATTTTTGTAGAATCACCGCACATTGTAAGTTGTTAATTTAAATATTGATATAATCATCATATCGATAGATAGAAATAAAGATTGTTTATGAATTTAGGCATTGTTTTGCTAAGTGCAACAGTAAATCTGAATAGTCATTTACCACCGCTTCAAGACTGGCAAGGTAAAAGTGTTAGTCTTATGCAAGAGCAAGGACCGCTTACCACAGATTTTGAACTGAGCAAGGGCTTAGAAAGCCCTGATTATGCAAAAACGATGGCATTTGTAGACCGTTTGGTTGCCGCCAATCCAACCCAGTTTAAAGCGGTAAAGATAGGCCAGAGTGATGCCGGCCGAGATATAAAAATGCTGGTCGCCTCGCAAGTTAATCAGTTCAGTCCTGCGATGTTAAAAAATAATAACAAGCCGACTTTACTTATTCAGGCGGGGATCCATGCCGGCGAAATAGATGGCAAAGATGCCATGTTTATGTTGTTGAGAGATATTGCTACAGGTAAACGTCGTGATATTTTGAACAAGGTCAATATTCTGTTTATTCCCATCCTTAACGTAGATGGGCATGAAAGGCGCAGTGTCTACAACCGTATTAATCAGCGCGGGCCGAAGGAAATGGGTTACCGTACTAACGGGCTGAACTTAAACTTAAATCGCGACTATACCAAGCTAGACACGCCAGGCGTTCGTGCTGTGATGAATGTCATTAATCAGTATCAACCCGCGATGTATTTAGATTTGCATGTAACGGATGGCGCTGATTATCAGTATGATATTACCTATGGGTTTAATCCGAGCTTTGCCAGTGAATCTCCTGCAGTTGCAAAAGTGTTGGAGCAGCACTTTACGCCAATGATTGACGAAAAGTTGCGTCAGCAAGGTCATGAGCCAGGGCCTCTGGTGTTTGTGATGGATAAGCGGGACTTCAAAAAAGGTCTTGCTGGTTGGGTTGCCAGTCCGCGTTTTTCTAATGGCTGGGCAGACATCAAGGCTTTACCGAGTATTTTGTTGGAAAATCACTCTCTGAAACCCTACAAACAGCGTGTACTGGGGACTTACGTATTTATCGACGGTGTGATAGATGCGTTGACAGAGCATCAACAGGCACTTGCTAAGGCTGTCGAGACCGAGAAACACTTTGTCCCTGATGAACTGGTAGTAGAGCGTGGTTACAGTGAAAAGCCAGACTTAATCTCTTTTAAGGGGGTCACTTACAAACGTTTTGAAAGTGCCTTGTCCGGTCAAATGGAGGCAAAGTATCTTGGGGAGCCTAAGCTTTATGAGCAACTACCTGTATACTGGCAGAAAGTAGAGAAACGTAAGGTCAAAGTGCCGAGTGCATTTTATATCCCACCAGCTTATGCAGGCACGGTCGAAAAACTCAAATTGCATGGTATTGCTGTAGAGCAGTTGACTACAGATGTTCTGGCAGACGAGTTGGTGCAACTTTCTATAAAGTCATACGAATTTGCTAAATTGCCATTTGAAGGTCGCTTTCGTGTTAGCGCCCAGTTCGAACAACAGGCCGTATCGTCCACTTTGAACCTTTCTGGGTGGTATAAAGTGTCTACACAGCAGGCGGGTGGGGAACTTGCAACGCATTTATTGCACCCTGATGCGCCAGATTCATTGTTTGCCTGGGGCGACTTCCCTGGTTTATTCCAGCGTACTGAGTACGTTGAAAATTATGCACTTGAACCTTTTGCTCGGAAAATGTTAAAAGACAACCCTGCTATGGCACTGGCGTTTGATAAAAAAATCAGTGAGGATAAGTCCTTTGCGAGCGATCCCAAAGCGAGAATGGAGTGGCTCTACAAGCGTACGCCTTATTATGACCAAGCCTACCTCAAGTATCCGATCCTCATGTCCTTTAAGGAAAAGTAGATGCAGGTAATGACTATACCCGTAACACCATTTATGCAAAATTGCCGTATCATATGTTGTCCAACCACAGGTAAGTGTGCAGTGGTTGACCCGGGAGGCGATGTTGATAAAATATTGTCTGTTATAGAGGAACGTACTCTCAATGTTGAAATGATTTTGCTTACCCATGGACATTTAGATCATGTTGGTGCCAGCGAAACGCTCTCAAACGTATTGGGGGTTGAAATTGTCGGACCACAGCGCGATGATAAGTTTTGGTTTGACGCACTACCTATGCAGGCGCAGATGTTTGGTTTTGCACCACAAGCGGCGTTTTTTCCAGTACGTTGGCTTGAGCATGGTGAATGCGTTGAACTTGGCCAGCTAAAACTAGAAGTTCGCCATTGTCCCGGACACACACCGGGACATGTCGTGTTTTATGAGCCGCAAAGTGCATCTGTGCTGGTCGGAGATGTTTTATTTAAAGGCTCTGTAGGTAGAACGGACTTCCCGAAAGGGGATGCCGCGATATTAAAGCAGTCAATAGAAACTCAGTTATTCACATTGCCAGAGGCGACGCGGGTAATGAGTGGCCACGGGGAAGACACTTCGATTGGTCATGAACAGCGCCATAATCCTTTTATGAGCGGACGGTTTGGCTGATAATTGAATCTATCAGCACTGTATTCATTTAACTAATTAAAAATTAAGAAAAATATGTCATTAAATCAGGTTGATCGTCAAATATTAGCGCTGCTACAGCAAGATGCAAGTTTATCTACGGCAGAGATTGCCGACAAGGTCGGATTGTCGCAGTCACCTTGCTGGCGCCGAATCGCCAAACTGGAGCAGGATGGATACATCAAAGGTAAAGTTGCTTTACTCGATGAGAAACAGCTTGGTTTTGATATGCTCGTTTATGCTCATGTAAAGTTGTCTAATCATGGCCGCAATAACCTTTCTGAGTTTGAAAAGCTGATCATGAGTTACGATGAAGTAACAGAATGCTATACCATGGCTGGTACTATGGATTTTATGCTACGCATTATTTCTCGTGGCATAGAAGGATATGAGCAATTTGTCAGAGATAATTTGCTGAACCTGGAGTACGTTCAGGAAGTACACTCAAACGTCACCATGACGTGTGTTAAGCGGACCACAGCCCTGCCAATCTGATTGTCATACATCAGACCTGAAACTCAACTATAATGTATCTCATTTGTTAAAAGCGCTGGATTTTGCTAGGATCCAGCGCTTTTCTGTCGTAGTAATAATCTTGGGGATTTAAATGTTTAATCTAATAGGCAAAGCGCCCAGCTCTGCTAAGAACGACATACTGTCAGGATTGACCGTCGCTCTGGCGTTGGTACCTGAAGCTGTCGCATTTGCGTTTGTCGCACATGTCGACCCATTAGTTGGCTTATACGCTGCATTTATCGTGGGTTTAATCACCTCTATTTTTGGTGGTCGTCCGGGCATGATTTCTGGTGCAACCGGTGCGCTTGCTGTGGTCATGGTCAGCCTGGTGATTGAGCATGGTGTCGAATACCTGTTTGCAACCGTACTGCTTATGGGGGTTTTACAGATACTTGCTGGTGTGTTTAAGCTTGGTAAATTTATTCGCATGGTACCGCACCCTGTGATGCTGGGTTTCGTAAATGGCCTGGCCATAGTGATCTTCTTGGCTCAACTCGGCCAATTTAAGATTATGGATGAGTCTGGCACATTACAATGGATGCAAGGGCAGCAACTTTACATCATGGCAGGTCTGGTTGCGCTGACGATGGCTATCATCCATTTTCTGCCAAAACTAACAACCGCAGTGCCTTCAAGTCTCGCCGCTATTTTAGTGGTTACAGGCTTGGTGATTGGGCTTGATCTGGATACACGTAACGTACTGGATTATCTCAAAGATATGAGTGGTAATGTGAATGCAACGATTGCCGGTGGCTTCCCTGAGTTTCATATTCCTCAGGTTCCCTGGACCTGGGAAACCTTTACGATTATTTTCCCTTATGCGCTTATCCTTGCGGCAATTGGCCTGATTGAGTCATTGTTAACACTGACCCTGATTGATGAAATCACGGAAACGCGTGGCCACTCAAATAAGGAGTGTATAGGTCAGGGCGCAGCAAATATGACCTGCGGTGTATTTGGTGCTATGGGCGGATGTGCGATGATTGGTCAGTCTATGATCAACATTAATTCAGGTGGTCGAAGCCGCCTTTCTGGTATTACTGCTGCTGTCTTGTTACTTGCCTTTATTCTGTTTGCGGCAAGTTTAATTGAAATGATCCCACTGGCGGCATTGGTCGGTGTAATGTTTATGGTTGTACTGGGCACGTTTGAATGGTCAAGCTTCCGCCTGATGAAGCGCATCCCGAAAAGTGATGCGTTTGTAATTGTCCTTGTTTCCGGTGTCACCGTGGTGACTGACCTTGCTATTGCAGTATGCGTTGGTGTGATTGTTTCGGCACTCGTGTTCGCCTGGGAGCATGCAAAGCATATTTACACCAGCAACTACATTGATGAGCAGGGCTCAAAAGTCTACGAGCTGCATGGTCCACTGTTCTTTGGCTCCGTTAAAAACTTTGCTGAATTGTTTGATGTCGCGAACGACCCAGTGGATGTGATCATCGAGTTCAAGCACAGCCGCGTTGCTGACCACAGTGCAATTGAAGCGATAGATGCACTTGCAGAGAAATATACTAAGGCAGGTAAAAAGTTACACTTACGTCACTTAAGCCAGGATTGTCAGCAGTTGCTGGCAAAAGCGGCAGATCTGGTGGAAGTGAATGTGATTGAAGATCCAAAATATAAAGTTGCGTCAGACAAATTAGCGTAACCCGATTTAAAGAAGCCCCTCACGAGGGGCTTCTCATTTCTTTGGTCGGCCTAATCACGCTTCAGTGTCTCGACGGGGCGACTTCGCACAGCATTAAAGGCCACCATCTGGACTGTGATTCCCGCCAGTGCCAAGCAGACAAACGAGCAAATGGCAAATACATCAACAGGTAATACAATTCGGTAGACATATTGATTGAGCCAGTCGATGAGCAGGATAAACGCTATAGGTAACGCGAGCAGGATTGCAAATAGTACCAGCACGCAAAAGCGCAATTGGAATAACCCATAAATTTGCCAGTTTTGCGCGCCCATAATCTGGCGTATTGCTATTTCTTTCAAGCTTTGTAACAAGGTAAACGAAGCCACCGCGTACAAGCCAGTAACTGACATAACCATTGCGATGAGTGTAAATAGCCCCAGTAATTGCAGGTGCTGTGCCTGATTGTGATATTGTGCGTCGAATAAACTTGCCAGCCACTCATACTTAAATGCTTTGCTGCTGTCTAATGCAAGCCAGGTCTGCTCCAGCTGTTGCAGCACATCTGGATTAAACCCTGCTTTCAATCTGATTGCGATCCATCTAAGTGCCAGATCTTCGGGTTTCTCAGACAAAACATAAACCATAGGCGGAACATGCTGACTCGCATCAACGTGATGTGTATCTTCCACTACACCGATAACCTGATGACGATGCAACCCTTCGTTAACACTGCCAAGTGTCAAATAGCGACCTATGACGTCATTGGGGTCAGCATTCAATCTGGCCGCCAATGTTGCATTGATTATCAGATTCCCGCGAGTATTCGCTGTATTCTGTTCATTTTCAAAGTAAGGATCCCCTGGAGACTGGCGTTGAAAAACTCTGCCACTCAGAAGCTTAATACCCATTGTCCTGAAGTAGTCATAACTAACCGGATTATTACCGACCCATATCTCATTATCTGGTGCTTCATGAGTTCGCACAATTGCTGATGTACGCGTTGCTTTCGTTGGGATCGTGTGTGACATGCTCAGGGAGACAACATCGCCAAACCTTGATACCTGGCGCTTGAAATCCGGATAAACCGCCGAACCACGGTTGATGATGAGGACATTTTCTCTGTCATAGCCTTGCGTCATTGTACTAAGGTGATGCATCTGAAGACTGACCACTATGCTGGCGATCAGCAGCAGCGTGGCTATGGTAAATTGTATGATCATGAGTATACGCCGAAAGAGTATCCCTCCTTTACCTGCATCTATCACTCCCTTAAGTACCAAAGCTGCGTTCATGCGGCTAAGGAATAGAGCTGGATAGCCTCCCGCAAGAAGTGTAACGCAAAGCAAGGTAAGAATCAGTGTAAGAACCAATTCGAAGGTAAGGGAAAGCGAGATTTGTGACCCCATCAATTGATTAAAAGCGTCTAACAGCATCGCGGTCAAAGCGAGTGCCGCGCCAAGGGCAAATAGCGTGATAAATAAAGATTCAATCAGATAGTGCAAAGCTAACTGATTTGGGCTTGCGCCTAGTGCTTTTTTTACTCCTACTTCTCTGGCACGTCGCAACGAAGCAGCGGTGGCCAAATTGGTGAAGTTTATACAGGCCAGAACTAACAACATAAAAGATATCAGCACAAAGGTGTCGACCATTTCACGACTGCCCGGTGGGATAAGGCTGCGAGTCGCTGTAGCGTTTAGATAGACATCCAGTAGGGGTTCGAACATGATTCGGTAGCGCTTATAAGACGATAACCCTTCAACGCGTTGCTGATAATAGTCACTGACATTTGCAGTCAGTGACGGTATTACAGTTGCTTGCGTGATTTTTGCAAATGTGATGGTCGCGTTGAAATTCCACAATGTTTGCCAGCGTTCATTTGGCAACTGCTGAAAATAGTTCTGGATCGGCAGAACTACCTCATTCGGGATGGTGGATGGGGCCGCTGAGTATTTTATTACTGCGGATACCTGATAGGGTTTACCGTTAATGTTGAGCTGTTCACCAATCACCTGAGTGCTGCGCGAAAAGTACTTCAGCGCTTGTGCTTCGTGTATGACCACTTTATCAGGAGCCAGCAGTGCCGTGTGAACATCTCCTTCAATCAGGGTGTAGTCAAAGAATGAGAAAAAGTTCTCGTCAACGAATAGCGCACGCTCAGCAAATACACCAGACCCATTCCTGATAGATATGGTACTGACTGAAATGCGAGTTGCCTCAGTGACTTCCGGGAAGTTACTGGTAAGCTCTTCGGCGAGCCGAAGAGGAGTGAGCGTTTGGGGACGATTGTCATCTCTAATCAGGTTAATTCGGTAGATATTCTCTGCATTTTTGAAGTGCGCATTAAAGTTGTGTTGATGGGAGACGTACAGTTGGATCAACATAAAACAGGTCAGGCCGATGATTAAACTGAGTAACTGAATGACCGTGGTGCGTTTGCTGCGCAACATATTGCGCCATGTCATGGTGAACAAAAGGCTAATCACTTAATACCTCCAGCTTGTTCACTGTACGCTGAGCAGAAACCGGGCTGTCTTGCTGTATTTTGCCGTCCATAAGTCGAATAACCCGAGTGCCATATTGAACTTGCTCCTGAGCGTGCGTCACCATAACGATGGTTGTGCCCATCATGTTGAGCTGGCGAAGTATTTCCATCACTTGTGTTGAGTTTTGGGAATCCAGGTTACCTGTCGGTTCATCGGCCAGGATCAAATCAGGTTGAGTGACTATCGCACGTGCTATCGCAACCCGTTGTTGCTGCCCTCCTGAGAGCTTTGCCGGCAAGTGAGTGCGACGGTGGGCGATGTCCAGGCGGTGAAGGACCTCTTCGACACGAGCGGTTCGTTGTGCTTTGTTGAACTGCTGATAATGTAATGGCAGTGCAATATTCTGCTCTACAGTAAGCTCGTCTATTAGGTTGAAATTCTGAAAAATAAACCCAATGTGTTTTTTCCTCAATTGTGCCTTTATTGATGAAGATGCGGTGGCAAGCTCAGTGCCATTAAACACAAAGCTGCCTTCATCGATGTCATCCAGCATGCCCAGAATATTGAGCAAAGATGACTTACCACAGCCTGACGGCCCCAAAATTGAGATAAATTCGCCATGGCTGACCGACAGCGAGAGCTTGTCCAGGGCGACGGTTTCAATATGTTCCGCAATAAACGAGCGGCTGACATTATTTAGTTTGATCATGTTTGTTCTACCTTACGGGATAAGAGAAAGGTGCTCTGCGTCGGCAAAGCGGTTGTATGAAGACGTGATCAGTCGCTCATTGACGCTGATGCCTGATACGACCTCCACTTGAGTGGGGTTCCGGCGTCCCAGGGTGATTTTGCGCTTGTGTGCACTACGCCCATCTTCACTTACTACAAACGCCCAGGCGCCAGCTGTGGACTGTATAAATGCGCCACTATCAACGACCAGCTGAGTCGTCTCGGAACTCAGGTTTAACTCCAGTGGTAAACTCTGTCCTAGCCTCAATGTGGGCAGTTCATTGGGGCTTTGGACATGAAAGTCGACTCTAAATCGGCCATTTTCTATACCCGGGTAAATTCTGGCCATGGTGAGCGTAATCGTTGTTTGTCCGAGCTTCATCGCGGCGGTGTGCGCCATTGAGATCTGGTCTATATAGAATTCATCAATGTGGGCACTGATTTTGAATTTGTCTATCAAATCGACTTGACCAAGTCGCTCACCAGGCGCTTTAGATTCACCAATCCGGGCGTTCATAAATGTCAGTTGCCCATTGAGAGGGGCACGGATAGTAAGCATGTCCAGACTGGATTGCGATATCTTGAGGTTAGATTGCAAGGTAGCAATACTTTGAGAAAGCTGGGTGAGCTGTTGTTGCTGTAATAATGCTTCTTTTTGCTGGCTTTGTTTTACCGTTTCACGGTATGTCATTTGAAAGTTAAGCTCATCTCTGAGTATCTCGACTGTTCGTTGTGGCACTAAGGCTTGTTCATATAGCTGTTGTTGACGTGCTAACTCTTTTTCCAGTTTGAGAATGGCAAAATCGAGCTCGATGATGTCACGTGCTAACGCGAGCTGGTTTTGCTCAACGGCCAGACGCGTGTTGCGCATGTCGTTAATCTGCTCTGATACTTCTGCTTCGCGAGCCAACACCCTGAGCTGCAGATCTGTGTTGCTGAGCTTGAGCAGTGCCTGACCCTTACGAACCTGCTCACCCTCCCGGACGTACAAGGCCTCTACGCGTCCGCCATCAATTGCATCTATAAAGATGGTATCTTGTGGCTCAACAACACCGCGTAACGGCAGGTAGTGGGTAAAGCTGGCGCGATGTGCGGTACTGAATTCAAGTGTGTTCTGACTGATGTCATAGGTCTTCCCCGACGTCTGAAAGTGGCTACTGAACACCTGAATGCTTGTGGCTAAGGCCCCGATGAATGCAATGACAAGCGACGTAATCACGGCGCGTCGTCTGCTTAACAATTTGGGTTGGATGGGTTTATCCATACTGGCTCCTGATCCTGTGAATGAAAACGCAGACCAGTATTGTTAAACTGCAAAAGGGAGTCAGGAACAAACCAGGAAAAGGTGTGACGGCAGACGGAAAAGTGATGACCACAACAAGTGGTCACGACTAAAAGCAGTAAAATTAACAACTTAGATTGAGGTGAGATACAGAGACTGTATCAGCTTGAGAAAATGCTTTACTGTATATCGAGTGTTCTCATGACATCTGCGGTAGTGCGTTGCAGGCGTGTATAGATTATTCCGTGTACTGAGAGTTGATAATCTGCATTATCAATCTGTTTTGGCCAGGTGATTTTATCCGTGGGTGTTATTGAGAGGTGTGCATGACTTTGGTCGTCCTTCAGACAATGTAAGCCATTTATTCCACGTTGCAGAGTAAGCCGCCGGTCAGGCAGGTGAGTTGTACAATACAGTGGTAACGCAGAGGTCTCTTCACTTGATACTACGTGCTTGAATACCTGACCTGTTTGACGGTGTATCAGGTAAAAAGCGTCATCGTGTTTGCTGTAGATCCCACCCATAAACTCGGGGAAAATAAGCTCGGATTCATGCGTTGTCAGATCGAAACGTATTAGCTGCCAGCGATTGTTTCTGGTGGTGGAAAATAGCAATTGATTGTCAGAATGCCAGCTGACGCCTCTGACCGCCATATCGGTGACTAACAGAGCGGTCGTTTCCTGTGTTGTGATATTTGTGAGGAGAAGCTGATTGTCAGCCAGACTGAGCAACTGACTTCCATCGGGAGAAAATGCGAGCTGGTAAAATCGATAAGAAGTTTTGCCTGAGGTCAATGGGACAGGCTCCGCCAGCGGCTGCGTGGTATCACCCAGATACACCTGTGCGTGTGTTGAGCGCTTTGAGACAAAGGCATAATGTGATGACGTATTTGCTATTGTCGGCAGGTAGTCCATGACCGACGAGTTTGCCAGGGGGAGTGTTTGATTGTCTGTACTGCGTTGCAAATAGATATCTCGGTCCAGGAGGTAAGACACAAAGGTAAAGTCTGTGCCATTGTTTATTCTGGCGGGATGTTTTACGCGCGCTGTATTGCTAACAACGGTTGCCAATTTATCACCTTGCACAGTACTTTGCCACAACTCATAAGCCGGGTGTGGGGCAGGGTGGATCAAACTTTGGCTGTCATGATGCCAGATGGCTGAGCGCATCTGATAGTCAAGTTGTGCGGTTTGGATGAGCTTTGACGAGGATAGCTCGAGCGTGTAAATACGTGTCTTTGGGCCAAACTCACTGTTTAACATTACCAACGAACGACCGTCCGGTGACAGGTCAAAGGCATAATTGCCACGGCCATTTGTTATAGGTTGGTTCACTATCGACTTTTGTTTTTGTGCCAAATCAATCTGGAATATTTGATAGCCGAATTCTTCAGATGTGCGGTCATTGAAATAGAGATTTTTCCCGTCTTTTGAAAAAGCCAGAGCGGGCCTGCTTTCGCGTCCACAATTGCTGAGTTTCTGCCACTGTGACTGCGTGAGCAAAGTCTCCACACGAGCCAGATAAATGGCACATGTTTGCGGGGTATGCATAACAAATGCAAGTTGCTCACTATCAGGTGACCAACTTGGTCGGCTAAACCGCGCAAGCGGGATTGATAGCTGCTGCCGGGAATGTGTACTGACATTTTCGACGATGAGCGCATTCAATTGCTTCGTTTTTTTGACATAAGCAAGAGATTTGAGATCCGGCGACATGCTGGGGTATAGCTCTTCACCCTGTGCGCGCGTATAGGGTTTGACTTGCTTGTTTATACTCAGTTCTGGCGAAGGATAAGGATTGTACAAATACACCCCTGCCGTTAAAGAGGCTGCAGCAGACAAGGCAACAACAGATAAAATGGGCCGCCGAATTCGGACTTCGCTCAAAGGAGATTGGCGTTTAATTGCATTTGCACTGTGGTAACTTTGTGTTTGTATGGGCACCTGATCTGTTTCGTGAAATGCGGTGATCATGCGATATCCCTTGCGCGGCACGGTCAAAATAAAATTGGGGGATTTGGGATCGTCGCCCAGTGCTTTGCGCACCTTGACCAGGGTTCGGCTAATGGCATTGTCTGTTACTAGTGTGCCTTGCCACACTGAATCCATTAGTTCATCTTTGCTGATCACGCGCTGTTGATTGCACGCCAGGTAGCAGAGCAAATCGAATACCTTTGGTGCCAGCGTCACTGAGACACCATCACGGATCAGTATCTGGTTATGGGTATCTATGATTAGGTTTTCAAATCTCAGGTATCTCAAAATAGGCTCCTGCCTGGCACACAATGGTATTATTGTTATCTTTGTACACGCCAACCTATGAGTTGGAATATTTAGATAGTACGCTAGTTTATAGGCTGACGTAAATCCGGGTACTTTCATTCTCCTCAATTGTGTAGTTTTAACCCTTTAAAATATAAAGAAATAAAATCCTGGTCACAGTGGAGTCACAGACTCGTCCTGAGAATTCCTGAATAAATCAGCGTTAATTCATGTGTCATTGAGTACGAGCCGATAAGGTCAGCAGACACTAAACCCAAATAAGGACTTTTATGATGTATAGATTCCATCGTGCTCATTTTCAGGTATTAGTTAAAATGCTTGTTTTGTTTGCCTTGATTATGACTTCTTCTATGCCCGCTTTATCTGCTGACGCGCGCAAAGGTAAAATTCTTTTTGTTATCTCCGGGGATAAGCATGGCTTTTGGCTACCTGAAGTTGTGGGTCCATACCGGGTGTTGTACGACGCAGGGTTCGAGGTCGACCTTGTCAGCAGTACCGGTAAGCCAGGATACCCCAGAGGGCGACTGGCAGAGGCACAAAGACGTTGGCTGGATAATTCGCCTCTTAAGCAACAGCTTAGTGAACCAAATGACATCGAAACACGCGATAGTCGTGACTATCTTGCTGTTTACTACGCAGGCGGGGCTGGACCAATGTTTGATCTGACGGCACATCCCTCAGCAAAGAAGCTTACAGAAGCCATATATAAAGCGGGTGGTATAATTGCTGCGGATTGTCACGGCACTGTCGCCTTATTGAACTTACAGGATGAAAGTGGTCACCGGTTGATCTTAAACAAGCGGATTACCGGCAAAGCGAACAGCGAAGAAGGGTGGTTTGCTCGCACACATTATCCATTTTTGATTGAAGATGAGGCAACAAGGCTTGGCGCTATATTTGTTGCTGCTAAAAAAGGTCAGGTGAATGTTGTTGTCGATGGTCAGTTTGTCACAGGACAGAATCCGGTGTCAGCAATACCTATGGCTGAGGCACTATTGCTTGCCTTGCAGCACTAAGCAGATGAAACTCCTCGCGTAACAGCGCATAGCTGTATTCATCTACCCAGCTCCCCTTGAAATGGAGGCTTTTTACATAATGGGCTTCACGTCGAAAATATAGTGCCTCCAATAACTTTTGAGCAGGTAGGTTTCGGGTATCAATGAGTGCGCTCACGCGGTGAATGTCGTATTTCGAAAACAAATGGGGCAGTAATAACCGAAGTGCATGTCTGGCTACTCCTTTACGCTGTGATTCAGGCGCCAGCGTAAAACCAATCTCAACCTGCTGTTGTGGCAAGAAGTGGAGTGCCAGGTCGCCAAGTAGCTCTTGTGACATGCGCCGGACGATTGCAATTTGAAACCACAGCCCGGGCTCTGTGAATCGGTAGTAGTCCATCGCCTGGAAAAGCGCACTGGCATCTTTCAGCGTATAGTTCTCGTCCCAGCTCTGAAATCGGGCCACTTCTGGGTCAGCTCTGTATCGGACAAACTCTTTGAGATCTGGCTCTTCAAAAGGCCGAAGTAGTAGTTTGTCATCAGCGCATAGTATATCCATATACGTCCCCAGGTTGCTTCTGTTTTGAAATTTATACCACATATTTTGGCATCACTAATAATGTGATGGCTCTGAAAACACGGTGAAGGATCAGCTCCGAAGGGCGATATTGCTTTATAGAGTCATTTGTTGTCTGATGTTAATGTATCTGACCTATCGGAATTTGTTTGTGTTTGTGCTTGCTTATCCATAACCCGAGTAATGGTATCGAACAGCGCCTGCATATCAATCGGTTTCGCGACAAAATCGTCAAACCCGAGTGACAGATACCGGCTGACATCCTCAGGGAGCACATTCGCTGTGATGGCTATCAGAGGTTTGTTAAATTCGGTATTTTTAACTTGTTGGCAAACCTCTATACCATCCATTACTGGCATTTGAATATCAACAAAAAACAAGTCGGGCTGTGATTCATTGAAACAATCCATGGCCAACTGACCGTTGTTGGCCAGGGTAATGTTGGCGTGGGTCTTTTTCATCATTGCAGCAAATATTTGTTGATTAATCAGGTTGTCCTCTGCCAGTAAAACATTAACGCCGCGCAAATCAGGGGTTTCCGGTTTAGCTTCAGTGGATAAGTGTTGTGATGTCGGCTTGGCACTTAGCAGAGGCAGATTAACGCTAAACTGGCTACCTTCACCCGCCATACTACTGACAGCAACTTCACCCTGCATAAGTTCGACCAGTTGTTTGACTATTGCCAGTCCGAGCCCTGATCCCCCGTATTTGCGTGTGGTTGAGCTGTCAGCCTGGTGAAAGTGTTTAAACAGGCTGGCGACCTGAGTTGGCGTCATGCCAATGCCCGAATCACAAACCTCAATCATAAGCCGCTCTTTGTTTCCCTGCACGTTCAACGTTACCTGACCTTGTTCGGTAAATTTAATCGCATTTGACAACAAATTACGCAATATTTGTTTAAGCCGCAGGGGGTCTGCAAGCCTGACTGATAGTTGTGGTTTTAGCTCCGTGGTTAGTTCTAGCTGGACTTGTTTATCACGTGCTAGATGTTGGTATTCCTGAATCACTTCCCGACACAGCTTTACTATGTCCACCGCAAGCACTTCAAGGTTAAGCTTACCAGCCTCCATTTTTGAAAAGTCGAGTATGTCATTAACCAGGGCAAGCAGGGTCTGTGAGGAGGTGTAGCCTTGCTCTACGAGCGAGTGTTCTTCTTGCTCATGATTGTGTTGTCTTAGTAGCTGGAACACCCCCAGAATCGCGTTCATGGGCGTGCGGATCTCATGGCTCATAGTAGCCAGAAACTGCGCTTTAGCCAGCTCTGATTGCTCGGCGCGTACCTTCTCCTGTTTTAGCTGTGTCACTTGAGTATTGACGGTACTCACCAGTTCGTTAAGCGTCTTTTGTAGTGTTTTGAGCTCTTCGTATTCCAGGTTAGCATTATTTTGTTGATAATTGCCTGAAGTCAGTGATGTGCAGTATTTTTCAAGCTGCTTCATCGGGCTTGTTACCTTACGGCTCACATAGGCCAGATACCAAAAGAGTATGATTAATACACCCAATGCAAGTAGTGCGCTTCTGATAATGGCGTAGAGGATCTCACGAGTATATGCGCTGTGCTGGTGAGACAGTGAGAGAGATAAGCTTAACCCGTCATTACTGCGCTCATAAATCGGATGTGTTGCGTTAAAGCCTCCTTCAAACTCTTGGCCTTCACGAAACCACATTTGTTGATCTGAAAAGACAGTCAAAGATTCATAATCTGCCAGCTCAATGGCAAGCTGGCTTACATCAAGTTCGAAAAACAGTACGCTGGTATAGCGAAAGGGGTCGATGAGAGAAGGCAAGGTTTGGCGTAGTGGCACGGCAATGAATAAGGTTCCTCCGTTTGTATCGGTAATTCCAAGCTCTTTATTGCTGATGAGTAGTTTACGTACCATCAATTCTCGTGAATTTTCATTGATCACTGAGTTGGCGTGCTCCAGGACGGAGGGCGTAGCCCAGTGCAGGGTGTAAAGCGGGTAACCTTCGACTATATAGGGCGAACCGTCACTGATCATCACACTTTTTACCAGAGGGGATGTGTAGACCAGATCGCGCATTTCTTTGAGCGCATATTGCGTATATAAAAGATTGAGAGGCAGTTCTGCCAGGATCCGGTGATCACTGTAATGAGCAACCTGAAAAGTAAACTCGGCGAGCCTGTTTTTAATATCTAAAGACAGACTCGTCACGCGTTGTACGACCGTGTCTGCGGCAATTTTATTGGCTTGGGTCCAGGCGCTGTAAGCAAAGTGAGCAAGGGCAATGGTCAGCAGGGCCAAAACCATTGCGCCCACTTTAAGCTGTAATTCACTGACCAGGCTTTTTTTCTTGCTCATAGCTAATCGACTTCTCGACAATATGTTGCATAAAATGGGCAGCCTGATGCTCGTCAAGTACGCCAGCCAGATGGCGTGTCAGGCCCTTTAACATCGCCTCCCAGATAAAGGCCATCTGAGCTTCGTTAGGCATAGGCTGAGCATGCTCCAGGGTAGATATAAGCGCTTCTACTTGTACTATTCCTTGTATTTTCAGCATTTCAAGCGCGCGCCTGTCGACAGGTAGCGCATTAATGGAAGACCATAAATTAGTTTGTACAGGCAGAGATTGCAAAAATTCAGACAGAGTTTTGAGTTCGGCTCTTTTGCTGCCAGATAGAGCGTTGTCGGGAAATGCCATAACGTGGGATGAAAAGTACGAACGCATCGGTTCTCCGCGTAGACGGGGTAATTGCGCGACACCCAATTTATCACTGAAATGTTTAGAGAAACGTTGAAACATCCAGGAACCATTGATGGTGTAGGCAACTTCACCGGCTAAAAATTGATTTACGGTGCACTCGTAGTCGCACTCTACATCCAGCCAGGCTTCTTCTTTTAGAGACTTATACCAGCGCAGGGCGTTTACCATAGCGGGTGTATCTAAATGGACGTTTCCTTTTAAAATCAGTGATGTTCCGAAAGTGCCTAAAAACGCACGATACCAGTACATTTCGTAATAGTTCCAATTGATTTTAAGCGCCAGTTTCTGTTGTTGCTCGCGTAGTTGCTGCCAACTTTGGGCAGGCTCACTGACGAGTGCGCGGTTATAATACAGCATCAGATGGTTGCCAAACACAATAGGTACGCCTAGCGTAGTGCCATTGGCTTTGATGTTCGTGCGAACTTGGTCTATTAAATACGTTGATAGCCAGTCATCAGGTACTTCGGACAAGTTAAGTGCTGTCAGGCCCATATAGTCTGCTGGGACTATGATTCCGTCGGGTAGGGCGTTGTTGCTAGCCCTCAACAGTAGCTCAGATTTTAACGAGTTGTTCTCGAATTCAACGACCTTTACCTTAATACCGGTTGCTCTGGTGAACTCTGTAAACAAAGGATTGAAGTCATAGTTTTCCAGACCAATGGCAATGGTCAATGGTTGAGGAGGTGGCTTCTTGGCATGTGCCATAAAGCTGCACAGGCCTGTTATCAACAAGAACAAGAACGTGATGGATAACCTGCCAAGCATGACCTTCCTTAGAATGGGATTTGCTAACTAATGTATAGCAAAATATCAGGGCAGAGCAAACTTGTGGCATAAAGTCATGCTTTAGCGTGACTTTTACGCAAGGCGAAACGAATAACTGTGCAGGCTGTTGATTTCGAATGAATTGGTACAACCGAGTGGATCCGAATCACTGACTGTTGGACCGGGTCATAGAGAGTGGTGGTGCTCTAACCAACTGAGCTATGGTTGTACTTAGAAATGGGATTTGAAGATA
>NZ_PNCJ01000039.1 GCF_005887115.1 Pseudoalteromonas rubra
CCGCCTCTGGGCACCATTATTGAAAAGCCTCGCATTAGCGGGGCTTTTTACTTTCTGCTCCAAATTAAATGAGTTGGCGTAATCGAACACGCCTGCGGGTGGTTCGATGATGAAAACCGTCCTGGTATTTCACCGCAAGCGGCCAGCTAAAGCTGTTCAAAGTGGTTCCAGACCACTTTGTCCGCCTCTGGGCACCATTATTGAAAAGCCTCGCATTAGCGGGGCTTTTTACTTTCTGCTCTAAATTAAATGAGTTGGCGTAATCGAACACGCCTGCGGGTGGTTCGATGATGAAAACCGTCTTGGTATTTCACCGCAAGCGGCCAGCTAAAGCTGTTCAAAGTGGTTCCAGACCACTTTGTCCGCCTCTGGGCACCATTATTGAAAAGTCTCGCACTAGCGGGGCTTATTACTTTCTGCTTTACTTACTTTTCATACATCGCATTTACAAAGCAGGTGGTTTCGTCTATTTGAATTGCAACGGGCTTTCCTTGTGCTTTGGCTGACAGAAGTAATGCAAACTCTTCATTGAAAGAGGCCCTGTTTCTGTCGAGGCAAAAGCGGTTTGGCCAGGCAGGGTAACATTTACAGTCTGTTTTTGCGGTCCCCTCCATGCCAATAGAGATTGTTTTGCCATCATATCCTATTGCAATCATTTCAATACGGCCACTATGCCAGTCTGCGTAAGCAAAACAAGGCAAAATCAGGCAAACGGAAAGCCATTTTTTCATGAGTTGTTCCATCCTAGTTATACAATGCGGTTTGCAGTATGTATTATAATCAAAAATGAATTTGCTTAGCTATGACTAGAGCGCAAAGCGTCAATTTGGCCATATACCGAATTAAGCGCACGTTTTTGAGTCCATATGGAACAGATTGAGATTTTTGAGATCCCCAGCCCGTGCCGTGGGATCTGTGAAGTGAATAACCGGGGTTATTGCAAAGGGTGCTTTCGCAGTCGCGAAGAGCGTTTTCACTGGCACGCCCTGACCGAACAACAAAAACGCAAAGTAATTGAGTTGTGCGCGCAGCGGCAGAAGCGTGTGATGGCAGCGAAAAAACGCGCTGGTGACGTTCAGCCAGAAGATATACAGCATTCGGCAGAGCAGGACGATTTCTTTAAATCTGATACTTAGCTTTTAACATCGCAACCGTCCCTTTCTCAGCCAGTTGATTCAATGTTTCTTCCAGTTGTGGGAGCAACGCTTTATGTTTTCGGTGCAGGTAGTGATAAGTCTCTATGGTCAGCAAGGTTTCTATCTTCAAAGATTCTAAATCGATGTCAGCAAGGTGCTCACGCAAGTGAAAATCAACAACCAGCGCGGCCTGTACTTTTCCCTGTGTAACCAGATTAAGTTGAGTAATGTTGTTTTTTACTTCTACTAGATGGCCATTAAACGGAGTAGTTTCCAGATAGCGGTTAGCTACCAAATAGCCACTTTGGATGACCAAAGAGTCAAGTTGCTGGAATGTGCAACTCAAGCAACGGCTGAGCAACTGCAGGTTAAACGTGTATAGAGGAAAACGCACCTTAAGTAGGTTTGGGTAAGCCTGAGTCACACCATGTATTCGACCAAGTTGCCCATCCAAAGCACCGTCATTGGCTGCAATTAACGCACTTTGCCGGTTGAAATCGACCAGTTCTAATTCGTACCCCAATTGCTGATAAGCGGTTTGCAGTAATTCGATTACGTACCTCGCCTGAGGTGTATCGGCTGGGCGGTTAAAGTAGAGTGTCCGGTTATCTGATGCCATACTTTTCAAACTCAGGCAGTAAAGCAATATCAAGCTGAAAATTCGCAATGGATCTCCTTATTGAAAATCGAACCATCCTGTCATGCGTTCTGCTTGCGAGATGAAGCAACTTAGCTTACTCGATGGTGACACATTTTGCATGACTGGATACACCTTAGCGTAATTATGATACACTTTTTAAAGAGATTGCTGTAACCAAATTTACTATGAGCTATAACCTGTGTAATTTATCACGACAAGATAAGTATCAAATTCAGTTAGAATACGAAGCGTCGTTCTGGGCCTATCAAATAAAACGTGGTAAGAATAGTCGAGAGGCGATTTATGACGCCATTAATCAACGTCCTATCTCTGAGCAAGCGGTATTAAAAGAAAAGTTTGAATTCTACCTGGGGTTGATGCTGGCATAGTCATGGACATAACTGCTGGAGTTTTACCTGCTATTCAGACGCCACTGGTAAATAAGTTCTACCAAGCTCATAGGGCGCGGGGAAGGGCGACCCGCCACGACCAGAACTGGGTGTTGAAGAGTACAGAAATTGTTGCGGCGTGCAGAATACAATGCGTTGCGGGCAGTGATTTTTTATCTACGGTTTTGGTTGACCCCAAACTGCGAGGCAAAGGGTTCGCGCGACAGTTGTTGAAGGCCGTGCTGACCCAGCAACATACTCCTTTGTATACTTTTGCTTATCGTCATCTGGCTACCTTTTACGCCAAGCTTGGTTTTGAAGTAATCCCGCCTGAGGGGTTGCCTCTGGCGCTGGCAGATAAATATCACAATTATGTTGCACAAGGTCGTCAGATCCTGGCAATGCAACGTATAACACTCAATCAGAATTGACTATGTTGCGAATAATCCTCAGCTTTACCCTTCTTGTATTTGCTTCTGTGTCATTGGCACAGGTAGCGCGCTTGTCTCCCGCGGAGGGGTTGTCTCAAAGCTATGTTAATACGTTGCTAGTAGATGACAATGGTTATCTTTGGCTGGCGACGGAAGGTGGACTGAATCGATATGATGGTTACCAGGTACTGGAGGTCGGTGGGCCTAATCAAGACCTGAATAAGATGCAAATAGATCGGATATATCAGGATGAAAGCGGCCTCATCTGGATTGCATCTGGGCGAGCAGGCCTATTTAGCTATGATCCTGAGCAAGATAGCTACCGTCGTTATACGTCTGCACCTGAATCAGAAGAGGATTATTTTGAAAATAGTGTTTTTCAAATGCTTAGTAAAAGTAAGCATGAACTTTGGTTGGGGAGAGCTCAAAATGTCGCAGTCATGGATACTCGAACTGGTGAAATTACCAAAGAAATAAAGTTGTCGGTAGAAGATCCACAACTGGCGGTACGTGCTCTGCTAAAGCACGAGGAGTTACTATTTATCGCATCCGCAGAGCGCTTGTTTGTTTATAATATTAAAACGGACCAACTGCGCGCGCTTAAGCACAGGGACCAGATCACTCACCCATTTCAAACCAATACCAAATCACTGCATTTGCTGGATGATAATACCTTGATATTAGGTGCAGTCATAGGCATGTACCAATTAGATATTGCCGCTTTACGTCACGATTTTGAAGCTGAGGTTCCTTATAAAACCCTCATTGAAGAGCTCAATATCTGGCAAATAGAGCGCAGCGGTACGCAGCTTTTGCTTGGTACAGATTTGGGGTTAATGCACTATGATATTGCCAGTGGTCAGGTTCATCGTGATACGCGCCTAACTGACAGCCGGTATGCCGTTTCGGATAGCAGTGTGATCTACTTTATTCGGGATGACTTTGGAGGGATTTGGATTGCGACGAAAAAAGACGGTGCCTTTTACTTGCCTGCAGAGTCCCAAGGGTTTGACAACGTCCACTCGGGTACTGTACAGGGGCGCTTTTCTAAAGGCACGGTCTGGGGGTTGGTCGAGTATGATGGCTATATCTGGGCAGGGACCCGAGACGGTTTAACCCGCTATGACCCTCAGACTCGTCAGTCTGAGCAGTATCTGGCAGGGTTTCTGGGAGATGGTTTTTATCCCGAATTCACTATTTTTGGGTTACTGAATTATCAGGATAAGCTTTGGCTCAGCAGCAACCGCGGCTTATTTGTGTTTGAACCACACTCCGAAGAGATTTATCGGCCTCAGGCTCAGGATGAAGCTGCTACCTCGGTATTGTCTGGGTTTGTCAAAGGGGCTGTAATTGTCGGCGACGGGCAGCTTTATTTGGTCGATGAAAAAACTGGTTTTTATGTGTTTGATATTAATACAGCCAGGTTGACTAAGTTGGGCAATGAATTTGATCGGTTTGACCCTTTTCTGAGTTATGGCTTTTATAAGCCCCTCAGTACGCACCCGCGAGATCCGGTCTTTTACAGCGAGGGTCGGTTATTTCGTTATGATACCCAGGCACATAAGCTGATTGAGATTTACCAGGTACCCAAAGCGCATAAGCAAAGTGCAGTCGACTTGTTGAGCTACACCATAGATAAACACAATGTTTTATGGTTGTCTTTTGCCAGGCATGGCCTGGTGCGCTTGACCGCTGATGGCTATGAGTTGCTGCCTTTACCCAATGAGCAGCATACAGTGACCAACAATATCTTGTACGAAATGGTACAGGATGATGTGGGCATGATCTGGATGTCGTCGCATCAGGGGATTTGGCGGCTGGACCCGGATAACTTTCACCTCCAGGGCTTTACAACGGCTGATGGGTTGATGAGCAACGAATTTAACGGTGGGGCCTCTGTAAAGCTTGCGGATGGTCGTATAGGTTACGGCTCATTGCAGGGCTTCACTTTGTTTGACCCCAAAGTACACCGACCAACGAAATCTTTGTTAAGCAAAGTTAACATTACAGATGTTGACTTAATGTCGCGTGACATTCTGCCTGCCGGACTCAAATCATTTTCCTACATTGAACTTAATCACGACGATATTGGTTTGGAGGTGTCGTTTTCTGCTATGGCGTTCACGTTGCAAGAGCGCATCGTCTATGAGTATCAACTTTCAGGGGAGCAGCGTATTCTCAGCCGCAACAGCAATCGAGTGGTGTTTCCTAAACTTAGCCCAGGTCATTATCGCCTGAAAGTATGGGCTAAAGATCCGCTCACAGGTGATTATACCCCGCCAGCGCAGTTAGAAATTGCCGTACATTACCCCGTGTGGCGCGCACCGTGGGCGCTGTTTTGTTATGTGCTATTGGGGGCTGCATTATTCGCATTTTGGGTACACAGGAAAAATAAAGTGGCAGGCATGATCCTGGCTGCTCACCGCGAAACACAAAACAGTGAAACTCGCCTTAAGATGGCATTGGAAGGTAGTAACTCAGGGGTATGGGACTGGCAATCCGGCAGCCATCTTGTCTATCAGCCACGACTGGTTAGTGATCTGGGTTACAGCAACGACAGTATCGTGTTGGATGAGTATCTTGAGCTGATCCATCCTCAGGATCGTGCCTTGTTTCGTATTGAATGGCTGGAATTTGTGTCGACAGAAAAAGGCTTTATTGATTGCACCTACCGTCTACGGCATGTCAATGGGCAGTGGCGCTGGTATAAAGACTACGGCAAAGTGATGGCCTGGCAGGATGGGGTGCCGGTACAAGTTGCCGGAACCTATACCAACCTGACGCGAGAGCGGGTATTTGAGGAGCGTGCAACTCTATTTGGAGCGGCGTTTGAGCAGACAAGAGACTGGGTGATGATTTTTGATAAGCGTTTGCGGATCCTGGCCTGTAACAAAGCCCTGCAAAGTGCCTTCTGTGTCAGTGAGGCTCCTTCCTCAAGTACGAGTGTTACATTAGGCCTTGAACGTCATGTCAGAATGAAGTATTTACGCGAGATTAGTAAGCTGAAAGTGGGCGAGTTATATGTTGCGGAAGAAACATTGCGATTGCCAAGTGGAGAAAAGCGGCAAGTACTGCTTAAAATTAGTGCCACAGGGGACAAACATTATATATTGGTACTGACTGACATTAGTAAGCAAAAACGTACAGAGAAAGAGCTATACCAGTTAGCTAATTATGATGCCCTGACAAAGCTGCCAAATAAGGTGTTATTTATGGACCGTGTACAGCATGCGATTGAACAAGCGCATCTGTCACGGCAACCGTTGGCCATCATTGCCATTAAATTTAGTCGATTACAGCGTTTTGCTGACACCTACGGCAACGATTTTCTCGCGTTAGTGACACAGAAGCTGGCAACTAATCTTCAGTGCTGTTTCCGTGAAGTGGATAGTCTTGCAATTGGTAATGAGCGAGATTTCTATATTTTGATGGAACAACTTGCGGGTGTGGAACAGGTTATGCGCTACATTCATTGTTTGCTCGAGCGATTCGAAAAAGGCTTTGAGATTGAACAGCAGCAGGTGCATGTCAAAGCGAAACTGGGTATTGCAATGTTCCCCGAAGATGCCTGCGATGCGTTTGACCTGAATCAGGCTGCGGAGACGGCTCTGAATCATGCAAGACAGTCTTTGGTGACCGACTATCAGTTTTATCATCGAGAGATCAATGAGCAGGTGCAGCGAGCCTTGGCGATAGAGCAAGCTTTGTTAAAGGCCTATCAGGAAGAAGCATTTCGCAATCATTATCAGCCGATCATTAACGCCAGCAATATGTCAGTAGAAGGGTTTGAAGTGTTGTTACGCTGGCCACAGGATCCTAGCTACAGTATTGAAGAGCTTGCTCATACAGCTGAGCAGACAGGGATTATTACCCGGGTCATGCTACAAACTCTTGAGCGTGCACTTGCTGATCTGAAACAATGGCATACTTCTCATCCTGAACTGTATATTTCAGTCAATCTATCGGCGTTGGATTTTCAGTACGATGATTTACTGGTTCGTATAAAGGAAATCCTGATACGTAACCAGGTTGATGGCCGTTATCTGGTCTTTGAAATTACAGAATCTGTGATGATGGCGGATGCTCAGCAGGCTATTTCGCGGATGCATGAACTCAGGGCTTTAGGGTGCCGTCTATATATGGATGACTTTGGCACAGGCTATTCATCTCTAACTTATCTCAAACAGTATCCGGTTGATGCACTGAAAATTGATCGCAGTTTTGTCAGTGATATTGGCAAAGATAAAGAACATGAGGTGATTATCCACTCGACTCTGTCACTGGCGCATAGCTTGGGCAAGTACTGCGTTGCGGAGGGGGTTGAACATATGGAGCAGTTGTCTTTCTTAAGGATGCTGGGATGTGAGCGATTCCAGGGCTATTTATTCAGTAAAGCACTACCTGCACCTGAGGCTGGCGAATTATTAATGCGCAACTGGCATCAGGTATTTACTCGCGCCAGTTAACCACAGTAGTGATATGCAGTGGCCCGCATAAAGCGGGCCAGATTACGTTTATAACTTGCCACCGCAATGGCGACAATAGTGGTCATGCACACGCTGGCTGGTCATTATTTTAATGGCCTGATTCGCTTCTACGGCACTGAGCCCCAGCTCAATTCGCAGCGCTTCTAAGTGCTCTTTTTCTTGTTCATCGACTTTACCGTCGCTCAGGGAGTGTAGAACGGCTTCGTTGAATGCATCCCGGCGCTTTCTGAGTTGATCCGCAAAACTCGATGCCAGCAGACCTGTGGGAATAGCGACCATACCCATACTCAGCAGAGTGATCACGCCACCAAAAAAGCGGCCTAATGGCGTAATGGGCACGACGTCACCATAACCCACCGTTGTGAGGGTGGCCATTGCCCACCACATAGCGGCGGGAATAGAACCAAACTTATCGGGCTGCACATCGTGCTCGATCAGATAAATACCACACGAGGCCACAATCAGTACCAGTGACATAATAAAAAAAGCGGCAAGGAGTGAACTGCTTTCTTCTCTGAATGCTGCCAGCAGTAACTGCATTGCGCGGGAATACCGAGTAAGTTTAAAGATACGTAGCAACCGGAATACCCGTAAAAAGCGTAGGTCAAAAGAGAAGAACACCATTAGCAGGGTAGGAAGAATTGCCAGCAGATCGATAATGGCTAAAGGGGAGAACACATAACGCAGGCGCTTTTTAATATTGCTGCCGGAGGTGTGTTTAAATTCGAGCTTGTCTACACAACACCATAACCTCAGCAGGTATTCAATGGTAAAAATGGCGACTGAGATCACTTCTATGTAGAAGAATAAACTGTGATAGCGAGTGGCCAGAGCTGGCACGGATTCAAGTACAATGGCTATCACGTTGGCAATGATCAAGGTGATCAAAAATACATCAATCGCATGTCCGGCTTTTCTGAATCGACCACTGGCTTCCAGTAGTCCTGCAGTTTTTTGTCTGAGTGTCAGATCCATAAATGTACTGTTCACCTTGTGATAGTCGGTTGTCTGGTGTTATTGCGCTGTCAGTGGCATTTTCATCATTACGGTCCCTTCTTCAAAATCCCGGCTGACAGCGAACCCCAGCTTTTTAGCCAGCCCGATCATACCTGTGTTTTCCGGTAAAGTGATCCCTTCAATACATCCCACCCGTTGACGCTTACAATAGGCAATAGCGGCTTCCATCAGTAATTTACCGAGGCCAAGGCCCTGGCAATCGGAGCGCACCACTACGGCAAACTCCGCAAGTAAGTTGTCCGGGTCCATGAGCACCCGGGAAACACCCAGAGTGCGCTGGGCACTTTTGTATGGCTCGGTAATGATAAACGCCATTTCACGGTCGTAATCTATCTGAGTCATTTTAGCCAATTGTTCGTGGGTAAACTGAGGTAGCTCGCCAAAAAACCGTCGATATCTGTCCTCCTTGCTAAGGGATTGATCGAACTCTTGGTGGTTACGTTCGTCTTCCGGGCGGATCGGCCTCAGCTGTGCTTCGACCCCATTTTTCAGAGTAACTGCGCGCTCCCACTCTTTGGGATAAGGTTTGATGGCCAGTCGTTTGCGTCCGGGAAGGGGCTCATATCGTTGCAAATCAATGTTGGCGTCCAGAATTAAAAAGTGTCCATCCGTCGCCAGGATTGGGTTGAGCTCCACCGCCTGAATATCCGGCTGATCAACCACCAGTTGGGAAACGCGAGTCAGCAAGGCACAGAGACGGTATTTGTCGACTTTTTCTGGTAACAGGCGTTCTTTTAATACGCCTTTATCATAGGCCGCAGCTATCAAATATTTGGCCAGGTTCATATTCAGAGGGGGAAGTGCGACGGCAGCCTGATTAAAATTGAATCCGGTACCCGCTTCGCCCAGCAAAATAACGGGGCCGACATCCGGTTCAGTTTTGACGGCGATGCGCAACTCCTGGCTGCCAGCTCGGGGCGCCATTTTTTGTAACGAGAAGCCCTCTATGATGGCATCTGGATAGGCTTGCTTGATACGTAGCAAAATAGCAAACGCACTTTGCTCTACTTCATCTGCATCGTTCAGATTCAGAACCACGCCACCCACCTCTGATTTAGAAGGGATACTTGGACTAATTAGCTTGAGTGCAACTGGAAATCCCAGTATTTGTGCTTGTTCTTTGGCTTCACTCGGTGTTAACGCAATGTCTGTATCTATGCACTCCATACCGTAGTGACAGAGTATTTTGCCAGCCTGATGAGTTGAAAGCTGAGTAAGATCTTGTTTTAGGAAGGCATCAATCTGTACTTTGGCACGAGCACTGTTAATCAGTTCATCCTGACTCACAGATTCCGGTGTTTGAGTGAGGTGCTTTTGGTTGCGACGATAGCTGATTAAGTGCATAAACGCGCCTACTGCCCCCTCCGGCGTGCGGTAGGTTGGGATCCCGTGTCGGACGCAGACGTCACGCGCTTCATACGCTGCTTCTTCACCCATAAAGTTGGTCATGACAAAAGGACGGGCCATTTTAGGCAAGGTACTGAGGGTTTGGGCAATGATCTCTGCGTAGGCTTCGCTTGGCGCTAGGGCTGACGGTGTGTGAATGATCAAAAGGTTTTTAACCTCATCGGCCTTGAGTAAAATTTCCAGTGCCTGTTTATAGCGATGAGGTGCTGAATCACCAAAAATATCAATGGGATTTGCGGTATGGTTGGATTGAGGGATCACGGCATTGAGTGCTGCGATGGTTTTGTCACTGAGTTCCGCGAGTTTACCGCTACGCTGTAATAAGGTGTCCACTGCCATGATACCCGGACCACCACCATTGGTGAGAATGGTCAGATGCTCGATTTGTAATAGTTTAGGGTGCAATGCCAAAGTTTGTGTAGCGGCAAACAATTCCCTCAGGTCGGTGACCCTGAGCATGCCCGCGCGCTGAAACATCGCGTCGTATACGGCGTCGTCCGAGGTTGACCCGCCTGTATGGATCATCGCTGCTTGCGCACCTGCCTGGGTACGGCCAGTCTTTATTGCAATCACAGGTTTACTGAAGGCGGCGGCCCGTGCGGCAGAAATAAAGCGACGGACATCCTTGATGTTGTCTATATAGAGTAAGATAGCTTTGGTTTTTGCGTCCCGGCCAAACAAATCGAGCAATTCGTCAAAATCAATATCCAGGCTGTCCCCTAAAGAAATAAAATAAGAAAACCCGATATGCTTGCTTTTAGCCCAGTCCAGTATGGTTGAGCACACCGCAGCAGACTGAGAGATAAAGGCCAGTTTACCTGCATCAGCGGTGGTGTGAGAAAAGCTGGCATTCAGCCCCAGGTGAGGAACCAGCATCCCAAGGCTGTTAGAGCCAAGCAGGGTGATCTGTTTATCTCTTGCAAGCGCTTGCACTCGTGCCTTCTGGTCGCCATCAAGCCCGGCTGCCACAATGATGACATTTTTACACCCTCGTTCTGCAAGGTCTGTCAGTACCTGTATAAGAGTAGATTTGTTAGTACAGATCACAGCCAGATCCGGTACCTTCGGCAAGTCGGCGATCGTCGGGTAGGCGAGCACCCCCTGAACGGCTGAGTACTTTGGCGTGACGGGCATGATGGGCCCTTTGAAGCCGCCATGCAGCAAGTTGCGCATCACGACGTTACCTGCTCTATCTGGGTTGCTGGAAGCGCCAATCACAGCCACCGAGCGGGGGTTAAAGAACTGGTTTATCCGCTTAATGCTCATACTAACTCCTTGACTTGCCTAATGATGGCGGGTTATCTGCTAAATATTAATCGCTTTATGGACAGGTTGCGAGTTAAAGCAGGCATTGTTTTGATCTGAGTGCATTCGCCAATCAAAAATGACGAAATAAAAGCGTTGGATTTAAGAAAGCCAAAATTAGCGGTTGTTGTTCAACCATTTCTCCATGGCCGCATCATAGGCATCCGTGATGGCATTTTTGTCACAGGTGCTGCCCATCGTGAGCCAGTTTTTGGCAAACCCCTCAGGAGGCGGGTTATTGGGGTCTCCATGAACTTCTTTGTAGCATCGGTCTCCCTCGCGATATTCTGTAAAAATTTGGTTCTGAGATTCGACTTGGCGTAGTGTTTGATTTCTGGGCTGATGTGACTTAGGTACACCCAGTCGCTGTGGTTGAGGCTTTCCTGTGGGGGCATCCCCCGCCATTTGCTGGTTGAGCTGTTGTTGTTTCAAACGCAGACGAGATAACCCCAGTACGGGATCGATGCGTTTGTACGGATTGTTTTTATTTGTATTGTCCGACACCTCGCTCGGCTGCTGTGACTGTGCCGACTCCATTGCTTTATTCTCTATAACTGATTTGATGGGGCTTGCAGCTACTGCTTTCACAGTAGAGGATGGCTCTTTTGGTGCCACTAATTGCTTTGTAGGCTCCGCTGAGTCACTAACGGGCTTCGTTTCTTCAGTTTCAGGTTCTGAAACAGCCATTGGTGTGCGTTTCTCTGGTTGCTCGACCACCAGATACGTTTTAATACTTTTTGCAGGGGTGACTGTGGGGACAAACGCAGTGTGTTGAGCCAGTAGCCACAACAAGCCCAGATGGCTGGCAACAGACACAACAATTGCAACGACCCACGAACGCATCACTTTTCCTTAGTGTGTTATTTTTATGACTCTGGTTTATATTCAAAACACAGATATGACCTTGTCCTTTGCTAAAAGTTCAGTTGCATCAGCTCCGTTGCTATCCGCCGCAGTAGCCGAGTTTCACGCAGTAATGACTGCCCTTGTTTATCGCTGTTGGCCAGCACAGCTTCGTTGTGCGCAATTGCCTCAGAAATTTCAATCCATTGCGGCTGCATACCATTATTTACTTCGTAGTGCTCCATCTCGGGCTCATCAAATTCACCGCAAATATCACATACGTAGCAATGAGAAACAATGTGGACAGTATCATAGTCCGGTTTGTGCCAGCGTTGATACTCTTCGTACACACCAAATGGAACCACGTTAGTAACGGTACGGGCGCCAGTTTCCTCTTTGACTTCACGTACTAACGCATCAGTCAGGGATTCACCTTCATCAACCCCACCACCTGGCAAAGAGTAGTCGTCATACCTTTGTGTATAGAGGAGTAATATTCGTGACTGACTGGTGATGATTGCTCGTGTTGCCGGGCGGGTAAAGCAACTGCCCGGCAAAGGCGTCGCAGGGGTTGGATTAAGAACACGCATTTTTTGAGTCCACAAAAAGCGTCGATTTTAGCACAGTTTGGAGAAGGCAAACATGCCCAGCTGGCTCAGCCGGGCATGTGTTTTTTCAGGTATGTGTTAATAGGGCAGAGGGTAAGTTTTAAGTACCGTATCAATCTCAGCTAATGCCTCAGGTGGCAGAGTCATATCAAATGCTTTGATATTTTCTTTTAGCTGCGCCATGGTGGTTGCGCCTATGATAGTCGACGTGACGCCATCGACTTGATCACACCAGGCAAGTGCGAGCTGTGCGGCGCTAATTTGATGCTCTTTGGCAATCTCCAGATAGGCGGCGGTGGCTTCCTGGGAAAACTGGGTATCACGGAAGAGGCCATTGCGCTGGATCAGTGTCCAACGTGAGCCTTCCGGTCTTGCGCCGCCCAGATACTTGCCTGACAATGCACCGCCTGCAATGGGTGACCAGGGCAGATATGCAATGTCTTCATGCACGCAATTTTCAATAATATATGGCCAGTCTTTGGCGTGTAGCAGGTTGAATTCATTTTGAATGGAAACAGGCCGGGGTAATTGATATTGCTCTGCCAACTGCAGGTAAGTGTTGATCCCCCATGGTGTGTCATTAGACAGTCCCCAGTGGCGAATTTTGCCTGCATCGATGCACTGTTTCAGGGCCTTCAAGATCTCCAGCATGTCTGCTTTGTGCTGCTCTGTAGACACATCACTGAACGTGATCATCCCCGGCCAGTGCTTGGAAAAGTGCGGGGATGTTCTATTTGGCCAATGCAGCTGGTACACATCTATGTAGTCAGTTTGCAAGCGTTTGAGTGAGGCATCCACGGCCTGGACTATGGCCGCTGCCGAGATAGGTGCACCACCGCGGATCCAGGCTAATCCCGAGCCCGCAATTTTGGTCGCGATGACAATATCCTGGCGTTTTTCCGGATGACGACGCAACCAGTCTCCGATGATTTCCTCGGTTTTGCCATAGGTATCTGGCGAGGGAGGAACGGCATACATCTCTGCGGTATCGATAAAATTGATACCCTGTGCAAGCGCATAGTTGATTTGCTCATCGGCGTCGTGCTGATTGTTCTGCACACCCCATGTCATGCTGCCCAGACAGACACGTGACACCTCTAAATTGGAATGACCCAGGCGGCTGTACTTCATAAATGCTCCTTGTGTTTAATAGGTCTTGCGTATCGACGGAGAGAGTTATAGATACGCAGGCATTGTCTGACCAGTTTAGAGTATTTCCCGATAAAATACAGATCGTATGCGGTGACAAAAAATATTCAATCGTATTGCCATAGTGAGATTCTTTGCACATAATAACTGTATAAATAATCAGTGTTAGAGATCATGCGTAAGTTTATCCATGTTGATATGGACTGCTTTTATGCCGCCGTAGAAATGCGCGATAACCCTGCGCTTGCGGACGTTCCCATTGCAATTGGGGGGAACAGCCACCGTGGTGTACTGTCGACAGCTAATTATATTGCCCGGCAATACGGGGTACGCTCAGCCATGTCTAACTATAAGGCCAAACAGCTGTGCCCAGAGCTGGTGATTGTGCCTGGCCGGATGTCGGTTTACAAAGCAGTATCGGCGCAAATACGAGCAATTTTTGCTCGCTATACCGAGTTGATTGAGCCATTGTCCCTGGATGAAGCCTACCTGGATGTAACGGAATGCGCTTTGTGTCAGGGCAGTGCCACGTTAATTGCCCAGCAGATCCGCAGTGACATTTTTCACGAAACTGGTTTAACGGCCTCCGCCGGCATTGCCCCCATTAAATTCCTGGCCAAAATTGCCAGTGACGAGAACAAGCCCAATGGCCAGTATGTGATCACTCCCAATGACGTGGCTGCCTTTATTGATACACTGCCACTGAAAAAAATCCCTGGCGTGGGTAAAGTCACCCATGAAAAACTGTTGGCTATGGGGCTACAATATGGCCGAGATGTTAAAGCCATTAGCCGGGCCCAGATGACGGAGCGCTTTGGTAAATTTGGCGATGTACTGTGGCGGCGTTGTCAGGGCATAGATGAGCGAAAAGTAGAGACTGAGCGTGTTCGTAAATCCGTAGGGGTGGAGACTACTTTTGAAAAAGACATTCAAAGTCTGGATGCGCTCAAAGATATTCTTCGCCGGCGGTTGTTACCTGAATTGCAAAGGCGTTCCGAGCCCTATCGCGGGGCGAGAACCTTCAATAAACTGGGCGTTAAAGTAAAGTTCTATGACTTTTCGCAAACCACCAAAGAATGCCAGTATCATGAAATAGATGAGGGCGTACTATTTACCTTGCTGGAGCAGGCCGTAGAACGCTTTGGTAGTAAACCGGTCAGGTTGATTGGCATTCAGTTGGGCTTAGGTGAGAGTTCATCCGGGCAGGCCCAGTTAGGTCTGTTTGACGTTCCTACCTTAGACTAAAAGATAACTGTGTCACTACTCTGCGATTATACGCCTGTATGCTAGGGTATTAGCAAACCGATTTAACAGAAACGTCGTTTCGTGGGTGATGGCCGTTGCCAGATGTGTTTAATCTCACTGGCAAGGCTAAACCCGATGGTGAGACGATAATAATACCAATTTCACTTAATACCTGTTCAATTTGAAGGAGCAAATATGCCGCTAACGGTGTTTAAAATTTCTCATTTAGAACAACTAAATAGCGAAATTTTTGCCTCGCCTATATGGATGTAGGTGCCTCAGCGATAGCAGGACCCGAGAGCGGTGTTATTGACGATATTTTCTCGCTTCAAAATAGAACACTTAATTAAACAAATTGGTATAACTGTGCTTTAGTGACTTTTGTCTGTTGTATGACTGAGCGGGTTGTTTGCTGAGCAATAACGAACAGATATAAAGAGACTAGTAATAACAACAACAGGACAACAACAGGGGGAATACAATGCAGTCAATCATGATCGTGCTGTTTGGCATACTGGGTATGCTGTTTGGCTGGTTTGTCTATTCAAAGTTCATCGCCGAAAAAATATTTAAAATGGACGATAAGTTCGTGACACCGGCGCATGAGTTAAACGACGGAGTAGACTATGTGCCAACCAACAAAGTCGTACTCTGGGGACACCACTTCACGTCTGTAGCCGGGGCGGCGCCTATTGTTGGCCCAGCCATAGCAGTATATTGGGGCTGGGTGCCAGCCGTTTTGTGGGTGGTGTTTGGCACCATTTTTTTTGCTGGTGTGCACGATATGGGTGCCCTTTGGGCCAGTGCCCGTCACAAGGGCAAGTCTATGGGTGCCCTGTCTGAAACAGTGATAGGCAAGCGCACCCGGTCATTATTTATGATTGTGGTCTTTTTGGTCCTATTGATGGTCAATGCGGTATTCGGGGTAGTGATTGCCAACTCTTTTGTAGCCAACCCCAGTGCCGTATTCCCCGCGTGGGCTGCAATTCTGGTTGCACTGATCATTGGTCAGTTGCTCAAACGTCAGGTGCCGTTGGTGCCCTTGTGCGTGATCGGGGTAGCCATCTTGTATGCCAGTATTTATGTGGGGTCGGGTATGCCGCTGGCACTGCCCAGCGAGTTGTTTGGCCTGGCAGACAAAGCAAACTGGATCATTATTTTGTTTATTTATGCCGCCGTCGCATCCTTGTTACCTGTCTGGATGTTGCTGCAGCCGAGAGACTTCATTAATGGCATGCAACTGCTGGTCGGTCTGGTATTGCTTTATGGTGCGGTATTTGTGGTGATGCCAGATATTACGGCGCCGGCATTTAATACTCAGACGGCGGTGGATACACCGAGTATCATTCCTTTGTTGTTTGTAACCATTGCGTGTGGAGCCGTATCCGGATTTCACGGAATTGTTTCCTCTGGCACCAGTTCCAAACAGCTCGACAAAGAGACAGATGGTCGTTTTGTAGGGTATCTGGGTGCGGTGGGTGAGGGGTCGCTGGCTCTGATCACTTTGGTGGCCGTAAGTGGTGTTATGCTGGCGGTATCGCCTGAAGAGTGGCATGAAATATACAGTCATCTTGGCGCTGGTAGTGTGGGCGCCTTTATTCAGGGGGGCGCGAATCTGATCAGCAATGGTTGGGGGTTATCGGTGGAAATCGCTTCGACCCTGCTGGCTGTGATGGTGGTGTTATTTGCGGGTACCACGATGGACTCTGGTGTACGTCTGCAGCGCTATATCATTCAGGAGTGGGGAGAGATCTACCAACTGAACGCACTGAAAAATGGCGTACTTGCAACTTTGGTTGCTGTCGGGTGTTGCTTGTTACTGGCATTTGGTGCTGGTGGGGCCTCGGGTAGCGGCGGTATGATTATCTGGCCACTGTTTGGCTCCACCAACCAGATCCTCGCAAGTCTGACTTTACTGGTGATTTCTGTGTATCTGATTAAACTGGGTCGCCCTGCCAAGTTTACCCTGATCCCCATGACTTTTGTGATTCTGATGGCTTTTTTCGCCGGGGTGATCAAGCTGGGTGAATACTATGAACAGGGTAACTGGCTATTGGTTGGCCTCGATATTGTGGTACTTGTTGTCAGTGTACTGGTCATGCTTGAAGCCTGGTCTGTGGTCAGTAAACTCAAGTTACAAAAAGACACTGAGACGACATCGCAGCCCGACTAAATGTCAGGGCCAGGTGAGAAGGTATTGAGTGTCAGCGCTATTCAATGTGATAGCGCATTATCCTGTACTTAAGCGCGTATTTACCTTGATGGTCTTGGTTCTTGCTAGCAAATAACCGATAATCAGCCCAGGATTAAAATAACCAAGGGCTGATTATATGTCTTTCCCTCTTGCTCTGTCGGTCAATGACTGGCAAATTCAGGACGCCGATGCCGTCATCGTCGTCACTTCCGATGTGTCTGAACTCGCTTTTTCTGAACTAAATAGCGCCGCGGCACCTTACCTGGCTGTTGATGCACGACTACGTACCAAAGCGAGTGTGCTACTGGCTGAAGGTGTGCCTGGCAAGCGCCTTATTGTATCGCCGACTGGCCCACTGAACCGTGACTATGACGATGTACGTCGCTTTTTTGAGGCGGGCAAAGCGGGTATCCAGGAAGCCAAAGCAGCAGGCGCTGTCAAACCTGTTCTGGTTGTTGCAGGGGTACCCAATGAAGCACGATATCAGAATGCGCTTGAAGTGACCTATCTGGGAGCGTGTCAGGCGTTGTGGCAGCCTCTGGAGGCGCGTGAGTATCGGGGACCTTCTATTGAACCCGTCGAATCAATTGCCTTACTAGGAGCAAGTGAAGAGCAGTGCCGACAGCTTAATGCCATTGCGGCAGGTCAATATGCGGCCCGTGATTTGTGTGGTACAGAGCCTGAGCGTATGGCTCCCCCTAAGTTTGCAGATTACTGTGTTGAGCTGTTCAAGGGCACCAGTGTCAGCGTTGAAGTTGTGGCAGATCCCGCAACTATCGATCAGGAATACCCTATGCTGGGTACCGTTGCCCGCGCATCGTATGCAGTAGAGCGCCATCACCCGCGAGTGGTGAAGCTGGTATACACACCAGAAGGTGAGATAGAGCGTACACTGATGTTTGTAGGTAAAGGCCTGGTGTATGATACGGGTGGTGCTGACCTCAAAGTCGGTGGCTTTATGGCCGGGATGAGCCGTGATAAAGGCGGAGCGGCTTCTGTGGCGGGCTTTATGAAGTCTGTGGCAGATTTCCAGCCTAAAGGTGTCAAAGTGATTGCCTACCTGGCAGTGGTACGTAACTCAATTGGCTCTGACTGCTTTGTTCCGGATGAGATAATCACCTGCCGTGAAGGGGTTAAAGTACGGATTGGCAATACCGATGCGGAAGGACGTCTGGCAATGGGGGATCTGCTGAGCGAGCTAAAAGATATGGCCAAGCATGAAGTGAACCCGGAACTCTTTACCGTGGCAACACTGACCGGTCACGCAGCACGCGCAATGGGCCCATACAGTGCCTATGTTGAAAATGGTCCGGCACGCGCCCAGCAGGTGTCTCGTCAGCTTGCCGATTTAGGTGATTTATGGGCTGACTGTGCTGAAGTGTCGCGCAGTCGCCGCGAGGACTACGACTTTGTTCAGCCTCGCACTTTGGCAGATGACGTACTGTCGAGTAACAACGCACCGTCAGCGGTTACTGCCCGTGGTCACCAGTTTCCAATGGCCTTTTTGGCAATTGTTGGCGGTCTGGACAAACATGGCTGTGATGCTGAGCTACCTTTGCCGTATGTTCACATGGACATTGCCGGCAGTGGTGTTGAAGGCGGTGACTGGCAGCATGGTAAGCCGACAGCCGCAACCGTGAGTAGTTTGTTTGCGCGTTACTGCCGCTAAACCTTAAAGCGTTCCACAATCAGGGCAAGCTGATGGCTTGCCTGCTTCAGCTCCTTGCTGGCCTCAGACAAGTGCTGTGTAGTGTCCAGTGAGTGGTGGGTGGCGTCCGACAAATCGCCAATGCGCACATTGACGTCGGCTGCTGCACTGCTTTGCTCCTCCGTTGCACGGGCTATCAGGCCATTCATGTCCAGGATCACGGTGATCAGCCGCTCAATTTCATTCAGTGCCTGTTCGGCATCATGTACCTGGCTGACCGTATTGTTTGACAGGCGCTGGCTGTTTTGTACTGCATCCACGGCTGCCTGAGCACCTTTTTGTAGCTTCTCTATCATGGCCTGAATTTCATCGGTACTCTGTCCGGTACGACTCGCCAGTGTACGCACTTCATCGGCGACTACCGCAAACCCGCGACCTTGCTCCCCGGCACGAGCGGCCTCAATTGCAGCATTGAGCGCCAGCAGATTAGTTTGCTCTGAAATACCTCGGATCACGTCCAGTACTGAGCCAATATGCTGGCTTTCTTCGGCCAGCGCCTGTGTCACAACGCTGACTTCCTCAATGGTATCAGAGAGCGTACCTATGGCATCAATGGTTGTAGCAATCGTGGCTTTGCCCGTTTCACTGGTATGCATCGCTTCTCCTGCAGCCTGTTCAGCGGCTTCGGCATGCTGGCTTATCTCTTGTATCTGAGCACTCATTTGCTCGACAGCTGTGGCAACCTGACGGCTACTGTCATTCTGCCTTTCTATATACTCAAGGTTGACTTCGCCTGTATTGTCGACCCGGTTAGCAAGGGCTTCTACTTCGGTTGCATTATTGGCAACAGAGGCAATCGAGCTGCGCATTTTTTCGGTATAGGCATTGAAAAAACGCGACAGGCGGGAGATTTCGTCTCGGCCATGTTCATCAAGTTGCTGAGTCAAATCCCCTTCACCCTGAGAAATATCACGCATCATGTCCGAGGCGGTACGAATGGGTTGTAAAATACTATTGCTGATAAAGAAGTTAAGTGCAATGAGCACGACCAGGAGAGCAAGAATATTGAAAAGCATTTGATTACGCAGCTGCGCAAATTGCACGTCAATATTATCCAGATAAACGCCGGAGCCGATGATCCATTGCCAGGGCGCAAAGCCTTTTACATAGGAGATCTTATCGACCGGGTCGGATTTACCAGGCTTTGGCCATTTATAGGGAACAAAGCCAGCTTCCTGCGCACGTACAACTGAAACCATTTCCTGAAATAGTGCTACACCGTCGGGATCTTTACTGTCTCTGACCGACTGCCCATTGAGCTGCGGCTTAAAAGGGTGCATCACCATGCGAGGATAATGATCATTGACCCAGAAATAATTGTTTTCATCGTATCTGAGGTTTTTCAACGCATCCAGGGCAGCGGCTTTGGCTTCATCTTCGCTGAGTGCGCCCTGACGCTGAGCCTGATGAAAGTGAGTAACCAGGCTGTGCGCGGTTTCCACCAGGTTTTTTGTTTTTTCATATTGCTGTTCGCTCAGTGCCTGATACTGCTGTTGTAGATTCATTACGCCCAGTGCAGCCAAACCCAGAACGACGACTCCCACCAGCATTGCAAGGCGGCCAAAAATGGTGAACTGTCTCAGAAATGCCATATCTGTGGCTCCTCTTGAAGGCACGAGGTTGTGCGCTGAACGGCCTTTCATTGTCTATACTGCAATAAAAGTGCGGGTGAAATTTGTTCTAAATCAAGTAAATAATATATTTAGCGAGGAAAGATTTAGGCAATTAGCTATTTGTCGAATACCACAACGGGCTGTAAATGGGGGGCGTGCGGGCCAGCGCAGGCCCGCATGTTGGATTATTTTACTTCGAAGTGACGATTGAAAAAATTGGTAATCGTCTGATGTAAATGGGTTTGCACCTTCTTACCGCGCAGACTATGTTTGGCGCCCGGGTAAGTCATCATCTCAAATGGCTTGGCGTCATCCTGTAACTGTTTGAACAGTTTGGTAGCGTGTGTAAACAGTACATTGTCGTCTGCCATACCATGATAGATCATCAGAGGTCCTTTAAGGCCGTCAGCATAGGGGAAGACGGCACTTTGCTCATAACCTTCAGCATTGGCTTTAGGATGCCCAAGGTAACGCTCTGTGTAGTGTGTATCGTATAGGGCCCAGTCAGTCACCGGTGCACCAGATACGCCGGCTGCGAAGTAGTCGCCAGCTTTGAACATGGTCATCAGTGCCATATAACCACCGTAGCTGTGTCCATAAATACCAATTCGAGCTGAGTCGACATAATCCAGTGTACGTAAAAACTCTACACCACGGATCTGGTCGGCGACTTCCACTTCCCCTAAGTGTTTATAGATAGGGTCTTCAAAGCGCTTACCCCGGTTATACGAGCCTCGGTTGTCTAACTGGAAGACAATGTAACCCTGCTGCACCATGTACTGGAAATACAGGTTTTTACTGCGCCAACTGTTGGTTACACGCTGAGCAT
The DNA here is from genome assembly GCF_005887115.1 of Pseudoalteromonas rubra. Classification (GTDB taxonomy): domain Bacteria; phylum Pseudomonadota; class Gammaproteobacteria; order Enterobacterales; family Alteromonadaceae; genus Pseudoalteromonas; species Pseudoalteromonas rubra_F. Next base: position 21,002 of record NZ_PNCJ01000039.1, read on the forward strand.
GTGGACCCCCATAGACATTAACGATCACCGGGTACTTCTTGTCTTTTTCCAGATGTTTTGGCTTGAACAGGCGGTAATGCATCACCTGACCGTCTTCAGCTTTGAGAGTACCATATTCCGGGGTCGCCAGATCGTTTAGGAAAGGCGTTAGTGGGTGCTGGTCATCCAGTTTGTTCTGTTCCAGCCAGGTAATGAATTCACCATTGGATTTACGCAGCGATACAGACGTAGGCTGGTTCACAGAGGACTTACTGTCGATGAAGGTGCGGTTATCCTCGGCCATCACTACTTTATGGTAGGCGCCTGCTTCTGTGATCCGCTTAATGTTGCCCTTTTTGAACAGGGGGACTGAATATAAATGGCTTTCCAGTGGGGTGTCTTTACGACCTGAGAAGTACACCAGGCCTTTTTTCTCGTCGATGCCCTGTAGCTTATCGATGACCCAGTCTCCTTTGGTCAGCTGGCGAACCAGCTGGCCACTGGTGCGATACAAATAGAGGTGCTTGTAGCCATCACGCTCCGACGCCCAGACAAAATGCTTTTTATCTTTGAGAAAATGCAAGTCAAAATGCAGGTTGAGCCAGGTATCACTGGTCTCTGTCAGAGCAACGCGCTGCTGTTTATTACTGGCGTTGTAGAATCTGAGTTCCAACTTTTGTTGAGAACGGTTTTGCCATTGATAAGATAATGTCGTGTCATCTTCCAACCATTTTGCGCGTGCGATGTAGATATCTTTGTCTTTACCAAGGTCGACCCAATCAATTTTTTGGTTGTTCAGTGTCACAACCCCCAGATCGATACGAACATTATCTGTGCCGGTGAAAGGGTAGCGCTGGTTAAAAAGCTTAACTTCGTCCGCATAGATCTCATTGCGAATGGCTTCTTGTACCGGGCTTTCATCAATGCGGGTAAAGGCAATCTTGCTTTCATCTCCAGCCCACCAGTAGCCCGTCATCCGCCCCATTTCTTCCTGTGCGACAAACTCAGCCATGCCGTTTTTGATGACGCCGCCGCCATCTTTGCTTAGACGGATCTCTTTACCCGTTGCCAACTCCAGTGCATACAAGTCTTGTTCACGAATAAAGGAAACATAATTGCCCTTAGGTGAAAAGCGGGCATCGGTTTCAAAAGCCTCGGTATTGGTAAGCTTACGGCTCTTGCCCGTACTTAGCTCGTAGTAGTAAAGATCCCCATTGAGTGGGAAAAGCAATGCCTGACCATCTTTTGACCACTTGTATTCCAGGATCCCGCGGCCAAAGATGCGCTGTCGTTCACGGCGCGCTTTTTCTTCATCAGACAATGTTTCCGGGCCTGAAAACAGTGCCTGAGAATCCACCAGTAGTCGATTGGTGTCAGCTTTAATATTGTATTCCCACAGGTCATACCGGTTGTAGTCATCTACTTTCCCTTGCAGGTAAGTCACCCGCGTACCATCGGGCGAAAACTTCAGTTTAACGGGCGCCTTTCCCGCTAAAGTTGGGTCATCAAAGATACGTTCCAGTGTCAGTGGTTGAGCCACAGTCAACTGGCTGGTGGCCAGTAAGCCAGTGGCTAACGCTGCGTAAGATAACAGATTGCGCACAGAGTCACCTTTTTTGTTGTGTTGATTTGGTTTATGAGTGTTGATGGTAAAGACTGTGTTTCTGGAAGGCAATAAAATCCGACAGACGAGGCATGGCGAAGCGAATCCCTTTTATCTGGTCGATTTTGTTTTGGAAGTTCGCTACAGTGAGGTCACAGATCACAGACCCGATAAAATACGATGAGCATTTTTCAACTGGCGCCGGAACTTGAACGTGACTGCATAGAATTAGCAGACTGGCCTTTATGTAAGTTATTGCTATTAAACGACAGCCAATACCCTTGGTTTGTACTGGTACCGCGAGTATCGGGCATGCGAGAAATCATTGACTTGTCGACAGAACAGCAACTGCAATTTTGGCAGGAATCAGCCAAACTAAGCCACTTAATTAAAGCTGTGTTTAACCCGCATAAATTGAATGTAGCTGCGCTGGGTAATATGGTGCCTCAGCTGCACGTGCATCACATTGCGCGCTTTGAACACGATGCTGCCTGGCCAAAACCGGTATGGGGTGTTTTGCCAGCGGTGCCATACAGTGAACAACAGATTAGCGAAATAAAAAAGGCGCTCGAAGTGAACGCCTGATCCGATAGGTGTGTGGTGTTAGGACTACAGTCCTAGCACCGCCTTGCCTTGCTTGAAAGTCACATCGACCGGAATATTGGCAGCTGCCAGCTTATCGAGATCCGCTTGCAATTCTGCCTTGATGTCACCATGAGTGGCCAGCAATTGATCGACCTTCTGATAATCACCATCACCCTGCAGGGTCAGGATCAAATTAGATAGCTTTTCCATCGCAGCCCCCATTTTGGCCATATCGACCAGGTACAGACCATCGGCGTTTTTCGAAAATGCCCCTTCTTGCTTAAAGAAGTTAAAGCGGATCATGTTCGCTTTACCATGGGCGCTGGAGGCACCAAAGCGCACAGACCGGAAAATACCCGCCATAAAGGTCACATAATAATCTTCCAGTGTCCCTTCGCTGATTTCGCCTTTTTTCAATAGCTGCTCAACCATGTAGAGACCCAGGATATCGGCCTTACCTTCTTCTAGTGCACTGGCATGCTCCTGAAGTGACTGACGAACTGTGCCTTTACCAGTAATGGTGTTTTTGATACCCAGACCATGGGCAACTTCATGGAACATCGTATTTGCAAAGAATGCATCGAAGGTAATGTGTTTGCGTTGTTCCGGCACTATCAACTGGTCTGCGATAGGCACCAGGATTTTGTCAAATTTGGCTTGCATGGCATTTTTCAGCTGCAGGCGACGCGTGCCTTTTTGCAACTGTACTTCTTCGTCGTTTGGCAAGTTGATAGCAATTGTTTTACTGCCCGCATTGGAGTGGCCGGCATAGTAAATTACATCGTACGCATTAAGATCGGCATCTGAACCAGGCACTTCTTGCTTATATTTCGCATCAACCGGCAACCCTTGCTGCAGTTCGGGCAGGAATGCAGCAAATTTAGCTAAGCGTTCGCTCCAGGCCATGTCTTTGACCAGAACATAAGACTCAAATGCTGTACGATAGCCAAACAGCTGATCTTCGTAGGTTTCGATTGGACCAATCACCACGTCGATGGGATTGTTTTTCATATCCATCCAGGCGAAGTCTGAACTCTGGTAGCTGTTGTTAACCAGTGCATCTGCTCTGAGGTTAAGATATTTGGAAAACTGTTTGTCGACTGCTAACTTACTGGCATCGCGAAGCAGCTGAGCCGCTGTATTCAACTCAGCCTGATAAGCTTCTGAGTAAGGAACGCTGTAAAGCTGACCCTGTGCATCACGTTTAATCAGGGAATATAAACCGGCCTTATCTTTCACATCAGCCTGATTTAACTCGTCTTTGCTGATATCGCTTGGGTAGAATTGAGCACCGGGGGCTTTGTCTGCAAAGCCCTCCAGGAAGACCTTGTCGCCATTGAGACGATCCCAGGGGCCATAGTTAATGTCGGCGAACTGGCGCACTTTCGGATCTTTGATATTTGCCAGAAACTCGGCTTTGTTCATGCCGAAGGCTTGCAGCCAGAACAGATCGTCCATGATTTTGGAGGCTTCGATCAGCAGGCCCAGCATTTTTTTCTGGTTATCATTGAGGTGTGAGAGATCGCTATTGAGTGTAACTTCGGTATAGATATCCAGTCGTGCAGGTGACAAGTCTTTCAGTTGATATCCTGTGTCTGAGTTATTTGCCTGTTGCTGAACTGCGGTACTTGACGGCTTTTGTGGCTCAGAACATGCACTGAGCATAACGCCACAAGCCAGCATGATGGCTGTGGATAACATTGCGCGTTTCATCATTTTTCCTTCATTGAGGGTATCTCGGACTGTCTTCTGCGGTGCCACAACATAAGCGCATTAGTGACGCATAGATTGTCCGTATTATTATGTCGGGCGTATACATTACATGAATTCTGCACAACTTGCTGCCCTCAAAATACAAAGTGAGGGAATATTTTATCTCAGGTGAAATGCCGGATATTTGTCCCATGTCACGAATAATTTTTATACTTTCCTTAACTTACTCTTTAAGTTAGACAATACTAATAGCATGAACAGTATATTGCCCGGCGTATGAGGCTGCTGTTGCGCACCAGAGGCCAATAAATTCGAGGATTGAACTAATATGTCTACTGAAAATGCCTTATTGACGATTCTGATTGATAAAATAAATAACGATACCCTGGTTTTGCCTACTCTGCCCGAAATTGCCGTTCGGGTCCGTCAGGCTGCGGATGACCCTGAAGTTAATCTTATGCAAATGGCAGAGGTGATCTCTCATGACCCGGCGTTGGCTGCACGCATGATTAAAGTTGCGAACAGTGCATTCTTAGGTCGTACTGTGAAGGTGAATACGCTTAATCAGGCGGTCACTCGCATCGGCCTGCGCCAAGTTAAAAATGTGGCGACGGCTATGGCGATGGAACAATTATTTGTGTCGCAGAACAAACTGATCAAAACCTATATGGATAAAGCCTGGCAAAAGACCCTGAAAGTCGCCTGTCAGGCGATCACCACAATGGATTTTTATCTGCGGGTTAACAAACATACATCACTTAACAAAGACACCATCACGCTGGCTTCTTTGGTCTTTAACATTGGGGTATTACCTATCCTGACAGAAGCAGAGCATCACCCGGAAGTCTTTGCGAATCCGAGCTTTCTGGCTCATGCAATTCAAAAGCTCGGTGGCCGAATTGGTGGTGCCATTATGCGTGAGTGGGGTTTCACGGAAGAGTTTGTCGAAGTGGCAGAAAGTTGGGCGAATCCAAACTATAAACCAGGGCATGTATGCTATGTGGACTTTATTCGGGTTGGCGCGATTGTTGAGGGGATACTGCAGGTATCCGACAAAGCGGCGGCACTACATGTGTATGAGGAAAAAGGTGTGCTGGGCTCAGTCGACATGTTTTATGATGATGAATATCAGGACATGCTGAACGACATCAAAGCGGCGTTTTCATAGCCGCTTGAGTGAGCAGGGCAGGAGGCTGTCGCATCCTGCTTTCATTTACAGATCTTCCTCATCACCCAGGCCCTGGGATAACTCTTCCAGCAGCTCTTTGATTTCTTCAGAGACCAAAATAAAGTCGGCGTCCAGTTTAACCGCCATATCTTCTTTGGGGATATCCGCATTTTGCTCTTTTAATGTATCGCTAAAGCTTAAGCGCTTGAGAGAGCCATCATTTTGTAAGGTAAATTGCACACGCTCGCGCCAGTCCAATCCCAGCTTTGTCACGCGCTTACCGTGTTCCAGGTGCAGTTTAATTTCATCACTGGCCAGATCATGCTGTTTCAGTTTGACTTGTGCGCCATTGTCATCGGCTTCTTGCAGTTCAGCGTCGGAGCCGATAGCGAAGCCTTCAGGCACTTCAAACTGAGTCAGCCAGTCAGTCAGGAACAGATCCAGATCGTAATTGGCGAATGCCGGAACAATGGGCAGAGTACCCAGAGATTTACGTAGCAGGGCCGTCAGCTCTTCCGCTTTGTTAAAGCTGCCGCTGTTGACGATTAGCCAACCGTTTTTCTGGTCAATAAAGGCAAACTGCAAACTGGACTTTTTGAATGCCTGAGGTAGCAGCGTTGCAGTGATGTTCTCTTTAATTTCGTCTTTTTCTTTTTTCTTGACCGGGCGATTCTCTTCTTGCTCAATCGACTCGATTTTCTCAGCGACCATTTCATTAATGACGGAAGCGGGCAGTACTTTTTCTTCTCGTTTTGCACACACCAAAATACAATGCTGAGAGAAATGACTCAATGTCTGGCCATGTTTGCCCAGTGCTTTGGTCCAGCCAAAAGTGCTCATGTCCTGGCTACCGCACGGACGAAATACGTCGTGCTCCAGTGCTGCTTCAAAGTCTTCCTGAGCGTAGGAGACGTCTTGTTTAAATCGGTAACAGATAAGATTGCTAAACCACATAGAACAGGTTCCGAAGAGTAAAATCGACCCGCATCATAGCAAACCGACACGCCCTCGGGCAAAGGCTCTTGGCAGATAATTTGCCGTGCCTGTTTACGTGGGTATTAACTGAACATCGCGACGCTCTTTTGTAGCTCTTTTGGGAAGCGGATATAGTAGGTCAGGCCGTTGCCTTCTTCAGAATTGACTTCAATGTCTCCATTGAGCGTCTGCTTCACCAGATTGAAAGTGATATGAGTGCCTAAACCACTGCCGCCTTGTTCTCGCTTGGTGGTAAAGAAGGGGTCGAAGAGTTGCTCCAGCTGTGCTTTGCTGACACCTTTACCATTGTCTTTGTAAACAATAAACACGTCGTTGTTTTCTTCTCTGATCTCTATGTCTATGGTGCCCTGAGCGATACCTTCGAAACCATGGATCAGGGAATTCATGATCAGGTTGGTGAAAATCTGACTGATAGCACCAGCCGGGAGGTGCAGAGTAAGCTCTTCCGGACAATCAACGTTAACTATGTGGGCGGTTTTCTTGAGTTTGGGATGTAAAGAGCGGATCACCTCGCCCAGATACTGTTTAAAATTAATGGTGCGAACGGCTTCACTGGCCTGGTCAACGGCAATCTGCTTAAAGCTGGCCACCAGCTCTGAGGCCCGGTCGAGGTTAGTTGTGAGCAGGCTGGTACTTTGTTTGGCTTCATTGATAAACTCTTCCAACGCTTTAGGTGACAGGGTTTTATCCCGATAGGCTGACTCCAGACGCTCTAATCGCTCCTGTAAGAATGACGTTGCGGTTACCCCAATCCCCACAGGCGTATTTATGTCGTGGGTAATACCAGCCACGAGACCACCGAGCGCAGCCATTTTCTCTGAGCCGACCAGTCGCTCTTGTGCCATATTGAGCTCATCAACATACTTTTCTAATTCTTTTTGTTTGGTGAGTAACTCTTCTTCGGTTTGGCGTCTCAGATCAATCTCTTCGGTGAGCGTAAGCTTTTGTTTTTCCAGCTCATACTTTTGTTGCTGAAGATCCATCATTGCCTGAGACAGGTTTGAGGTTTTGCGCGCCACTTCCTGTTCCAGCTGGATATTGTGCTGGTCTAGTTTTTCGTTACTGATCAAAAGCTCTTTCTGGGCTTGGTCTAATTTTTTTCGGTAATCAGCAATTCGGTCAATGAGTTTGTTAAAGGCCTCTTCCATAACTTTGAGTTCGTTGCGCTCCGTGGTATCTATATCAATTTTATGGCCATCAACATTATCTATTTCAAAGTCATCGATTTGCTCAGTCAGATCGGTCAGTGGTTCGGTGAGTAATTTTCTGAATGCGAGTAAAAACAAGATGATCAAAAAGGTGGTCTTGACCATGGCATTCCCGATCAGAAAATAAATGGAAATCATGATACGGCTGAATACCACTTCCCGACTCGAAAACAAGGTGACGTCACCTACCTGCGTAGCGCGTCCGGAAAACTCAAAAATCAGGGGAAAGGTGTAGCCAAATAAACCTGAAGGAGTGTCTTCAATCAATGCTTCCTCTTGCACCAATTGCTGGCTGTATAACTCATGGATATTCAGTGAGCGGCCCAGTTGGGAGATAATTTCGCCACTGTCATCACGCACTATGATCCCTTCGATCATCGGGATCGCCAATAAACCTTCCGCGGTCGTGACGGTTTGTTTGGTGTTGAGCTCCCATATTGCTCGAGTCAGACTGCGACTAAAGGTTTTTTGCAGCATGGTTAACTCGTTGCGAATATAGTCCTTGGTATTGACATACTCGGCGACCACCTGTCCACAGGTAACGACGAAGGTAAGCAAAAAGTAAACCGACAAGACGTTTGTGAGCAGCTTCTTTGACAGACTTTTTTGCAGCATGAAGTGTTCTTTGCTCCTAACAACGGGTTTGTGCGCGTTTAATACACTTAAAGTTAGCCAATAAAATGCTAAAAATAAATATTAATCTCAATCTGATATCGCAAGGAATTTGTTCCTCTGCCACTTACTGGACGAGGATTATTGTGTTATAAGTTTAATCACAACAATAACCTTTATCCCAGATCAGAACAATAAAGATTATTTGACAATTCACCCTATGAGCTACTCTGTATTAGTTTGTGACGATTCAGTCGTTGCCCGCAAACAAGTGATCCGCTGTCTAAGCGGTATGCTGGATGCCGATATTTGTCAGGCCACTAACGGGCGTGAAGCACTCGATGTGCTGGCGACACGCCACATTGATTTAGTCTGTCTTGACCTGACCATGCCGGAAATGGATGGTATTGCGGTGCTGGAGGCCATTAAACGGCAGGTGATAGAAACCTATGTGGTGGTTATTTCTGCCGATATTCAGGGCGAAATGAAGGCGCGGGTGGCCAAACTGGGTGCACTCGAATTTTTAGAAAAACCGGTTAAACCGGAAGCCTTGCAGGCAACCCTTAGTCGCTTCGGGATCCGCTAACCTCCGCTCAGTTGTAAACATTTAATGTATTTGTTTACACTCCTCTGTTCGCTAACCACATCAGTGTCCGACTCATTACAACATAGATTTTGCACAATGCTGTTCGCAACTTGAGTTTTTTGCATAGATTTTCACCCCACAAATTAGATTTTTGTGCTTGACAGCTTGTTGGCTATTCAGGCAGTCTAAAGTCTATGAAAAAGATTGTTAACACCACGACCATTATTACCACCACCATCCTTACGGGATAGTGGCATAGGTCGGTGCGTTTTAGAAAAGGCCTGTGCTCACTTCGAGCACAGGCCTTTTTTTTGTTTTTGGAATGAGGAAAATAAACATGCAAGTATTGAAGTTTGGAGGGTCATCGCTGGCCGATTACGCCTGTCTGCAACGGGTACGGGAGCTGATCCTGAGTCAGGGTAAAAATGAGGCGTTAGTGGTTTTATCTGCGCCAGGTGGTGTTACTGACAAGTTGGTTGAGCTATGTGACTTGGCTCGTCAGGGGCAAGATTATGAAGCACAATGGCTCGCCCTGACAGAACGTCTGGGTGGACTGAAAGAGCAGGTAGAAGCTGAGTTTAGTCAGGTGAGTCAGTGGCCTGATTTTGCTGCGCTGGCTGAAAAACTGGCTGGTATTAAATTGCTCAAGCAATGCCCTGATGCGATAGAAGCTTATGTGATTAGCTTTGGTGAGCGGGTGAGTGTTGCTTTGATGGTGGCGATGCTTGGTACGGACAAAGCCTGTTATCTTGAGGCAACAGATTGCATTGTAACCAATGAAGCCTACCTGGATGCTGAAGCCTTGCTGGACGATAGCCGCGCGTGTTTTGCGGCGCAGCTCAAAGCGCACTCTGCAAACTTCTATATTATGCCCGGTTTTACAGGCAGCAATGGTGCAGGCGAGTTAACGACATTGGGGCGCAACGGCTCTGACTATTCTGCTGCCATTGCTGCTGCCTGTATTCAGGCTAGTGTCTGCCAAATCTGGACTGATGTAGATGGGGTATATAGTGCAGACCCTCGGCTGATTAAGAAAGCCACTAAAGTAAATCGCTTATCATACAAAGAAGCCATGGAATTGTCGTATTTTGGCGCCAAAGTTTTGCACCCGAAAACGATCTTACCGTGTGCTAAGGCAGGCGTACCTTGTGAGATTAAAAATACCCATGCCCCCGAGTTACCTGGCTCTGTGATAGCGTCACAAGGCGGCGGCGATGAACCCGTTAAAGCGTTATCCAGCTTAGATAAACTGGCTATGTTGACGGTCTCTGGCCCGGGCATGAAAGGTAAGGTGGGGATGGCAGCCAGGGTATTTTCGGCACTGGCCAAAGACAATGTCTCAATTGTATTGATCACTCAATCTTCCTGTGAATTTAGCATCAGCTTTTGTGTTCATGAGCAAGACTTGTCGTTAGCATTGCAGGCGCTACAAAGTGCCTTTGAACTGGAAATGCAGGCGCAACTGATTGAGCCAATTGAAGTACGCCGCTCGTTGGCGATTGTCACCCTGGTGGGCGATAACATGAAGTCACACAAAGGGTTGGCTGCAAAGTTTTTTGCCTCACTGGCACAGGCCCAGGTGAATATTGTAGCGATTGCTCAGGACTCAACTGAAAGTGCTATTTCAGCCGTTATCCAGGGGGAGTTGTGTCAGGATGCGGTTAAAGTATGCCATGAAAACTTCTTTACTCATGTTCCGTCCATCGATGTGTTTTTACTGGGCTGCGGCCTGGTAGGCACTGAACTCATTGCACAACTGCAGCGCCAGCAAACCTGGCTTGCAGAGCGCAACATTAAACTGAATCTTTACGGCGTGGCCAATTCAAAGCACTGTTATCTGAATGAGCAGGGCGTTCCATTTGATAGTTGGCAACAAGCACTGGCGGGTGCAGAGCAAGGCTTTGAGCTGGCCAATCTGGAAGCGTTTGTGCGCTGTAATCATTTGATCAACCCTGTAATAGTAGATTGTAGTTCGTCTCAGCAATTGGCCGACCAGTATCACGATTTTCTTTCGGCCGGGTTCCATGTTGTGGCGGCGAACAAAAAAGCCAACACCAGTGACTATAGTTACTATCAGGCATTGCAGCAGGTGGCACAGCACAAGGGCCGACGCTTTTTATATGAAACGAATGTGGGGGCCGGTTTGCCGGTACTGGACAATCTGCAACTACTCTTCGGCGCAGGCGATGAGTTGCTGTCTTTCAGTGGCATTCTGTCGGGTTCTCTGTCCTACATTTTCGGTGAGCTGGAGGATGGGCTGAGTCTGTCCGAGGCCACAGCCAAAGCCAAACAAAGCGGCTTTACAGAGCCGGACCCACGAGATGACCTGTCAGGTACGGACGTGGCGCGTAAGCTGCTAATTATTGCCCGTGAGTCCGGATTGGCGCTGGAGCTGTCAGATATCGAAGTCGAGCCCGTGGTGCCCGTCGACTTTGCGGCCGGTAGCTCGGTCGATGAGTTTATGACCAGGCTGCATGAGTTGGATAGAGCGTTTGCGGATCGTATTGACAGTGCTGCCAGTGAAGGAAAAGTACTGCGTTATGTTGGCACAATTGAGGGCGGTCGTTGTCGGGTTGGCATTGAGGCGGTCGATCAAGCGCACGCTTTGTCAGACATTCGTGATGGCGAAAACGCCCTTGCAATACTGAGTCAGTATTATCAGCCAAAACCCTTTGTGATCAGGGGGTATGGTGCCGGGGCTGAAGTCACCGCGGCTGGCGTATTTGCCGATATCTTAAAAACTTTGACGCGCTAGGAGGGGCTATGAAACGATTTTTTGCACCGGCATCTATTGGTAACTTTTGTGTCGGCTTTGACTCTTTAGGCGCTGCGATTGCTCCGCTGGATGGGACTTTACTGGGGGATGTGGTTAGCGCAGAAGCTGCCGAACAAGACAGTTTCGAATGTGTCGGGCCTTATGCCGCTAAGCTCCCGTCGGCGGCGGAGGAAAATCTGGCTTATCAGTGTCTGATACACTTTAGAGCGTATGTTGCTGCAGATATGCCCAGCGTTAAACTGACACTAGAAAAGCGCTTACCTATAGGGTCCGGGTTGGGTTCCAGTGCCTGCTCTGTGGTGGCTACTTTTGCTGCCCTTGATGCATTTGCACAGACTCGTTTGTCTCAAACTCAGATGATTGAGTTAATGGCTGATTTTGAGGGTAAGGTCAGCGGAGCACGACACTATGACAATATCACCCCTTGTTATCTGGGTGGATTGCAGTTAACAGCCGAGCTGGTACCTGACAGAGCTCTGAGTTTGCCATTTGATGACAGCTGGCGACTGGTTGTGGCTTACCCGGGGTTTGCTTTAAATACTGCAGCAGCCAGAGCCGTTTTACCGTCGCAGCTGGCCACTCACAATGCGGTAGAGTTTGCTCAGCGCTTGAGTACCTTTGCTCTGCTGATGACACAGCATCGCTTTGATGACGCGCTCGCTTTGATGCGCGATGATATTGCCGAGCCACATCGGGCACCTTTAATTAAAGGGTATGCCGAGGCGAAGTTGAGCCTGCCTGAATTGGGCGCACTCACTGTGAGTATTTCTGGTGCCGGGCCAACTCTGTTTGCTTTGTGTGCAAATGAGCAGGAGGCAAAGCGCTGCCAGTTATGGTTGCAACAACATTATTTGAATGAACATGGCTTCAGCCATATTTGCCGAATAGACCCACTAGGTACAAGAGAAATAAAGGAAGGAGAGTAGGATGAAACTGGTTAACTTAAAAGATGATACTCAGGTGGTGTCCTTTATTGAAGCGGTTAAAACGGGTTTGGGTCGAAATCAGGGGGTATTTTTCCCTACTGAACTTAAGCCTCTGGATGACATCGATGGCTTGCTGATGAAGCCCTTTGTACAACGCAGTGCGACTATTCTGAAACATCTAATAGGGGATGAATTACCCCTGGATTCATTGCACAGCATGTGCGAGCAGGCATTTGATTTTCCTGCTCGCTTAGTACAAGTTGAAGAAAATAAATATTGTCTGGAACTCTTTCACGGCCCGACGCTGGCTTTTAAGGATTTTGGTGGCCGGTTTATGGCACAGTGTATCGGCGCCTTCAGCCAAGGTGAGCGGGTGACTATTTTGACTGCAACCAGTGGTGATACCGGCGCTGCGGTGGCCCACGCTTTTTATCAAATGCCCAATGTTGATGTGGTGATCCTCTATCCACAGGGTAAAATTTCTCTGGCACAGCAAAAGCTGTTCACCACGCTGGGTGAGAATATTCATTGTTATGCCGTAGAGGGCAGCTTTGATGATTGTCAGGCTTTGGTAAAACATGCCTTTTTGGATGATGAGCTTAAACAAACTTTAGGTTTGAACTCAGCCAATTCAATCAATATCAGCCGTTTGCTGGCGCAGGTATGCTACTATTTTGAAGCATTTGCTCAGCTCACGCCGGCCCAGCGAGACAAGGTTCATGTCTCTGTACCAAGTGGTAATTTCGGCAATGTGTGTGCTGCAATGATAGCCGCTGCTTTGGGGCTGCCAGTTAAACGCCTGAGCGCAACGACCAATCAAAATGATACCGTACCCCGATATATTGTGTCCGGTCAGTGGCAGCCTAACGCGACTTTGGAGTCTATCTCCAATGCTATGGATGTGAGTAAACCTAATAATTGGCCTCGTGTAGAATCGATGTTAGATCAGGGGTACTTCCCTAGATATGAGTTTTATTCACGTTCAGTGTCGGAGGAAAGAACGCAGGAAGTGATGCGTCAGGTAGCAAAAGCGGGGTATCTGACAGAGCCTCATACAGCTATTGCTTATGAGGGACTCACTCTTGATGGTCTGCCCGATGAGACGGGGATTTTTCTTGCGACAGCGCACCCAGCGAAATTTAGGGAGACGGTGGAAGCTGTGCTAAGTCAGGCGATTGAAATGCCTGAGGCGCTAGCGAGCGCCCTTGAGAAGCCTTGTCTTGCAGAGCCTTTGCAAGCTGATTACAGTGCTTTAAAAGGTGCTGTACTGGCGCGCCTCAAGCAATAATTTACACTCAGTTCCCCTGTTTGGTGAGCTGGCTTAGCCACCAAAGGGGAACTTTTATAGATTTCAATTTAAAATGTATCTTTAGATACTGATAAAAAATACAAATGTTTAAATAAGAAAATATCATCCCCTAAACACTGTGAAATAAATTCAATCCTTGATTAAATAGGCTCACGCTGAATTCATAGGCAAATGGCCGCAATTTGCGTACAATCAAGCCTTCAAAAACCAATCTTACGTGTACCTAGGAGACACCATGTTAGAACGTAACATGAATATTGCAGATTTTGACCCTGAACTATTTCAAGCGATCCAGTCGGAAACGACCCGTCAGGAAGAGCACATTGAGCTTATCGCGTCTGAAAACTACTGTAGCCCGCGCGTACTAGAGGCTCAGGGGTCTCAGTTAACAAACAAATATGCTGAAGGTTATCCGGGTAAGCGTTATTACGGTGGCTGTGAACACGTTGATGTGGTTGAGCAACTGGCGATTGACCGTGCATGTGAACTGTTTGGCTGTGATTATGCAAACGTTCAGCCGCACGCAGGTTCTCAGGCAAATGCTGCGGTATTCCAGGCGTTACTTCAGCCACATGACACTGTTCTGGGCATGAGCCTGGCACACGGTGGTCACCTGACACACGGTTCACACGTGAACTTCTCAGGTAAAACTTACAATGCGGTTCAGTATGGTCTGAACGAAGAGACTGGCGAAATCGACTACGCACAGGTTGAAGCGCTGGCGCTGGAGCACAAACCAAAAATGATCATCGGTGGTTTCTCTGCCTACTCAGGTATTGTTGACTGGGCTAAATTCCGTGAAATCGCTGATAAAGTAGGCGCTTATCTGTTAGTTGATATGGCACACGTAGCCGGTTTGGTTGCGGCAGGTATCTACCCAAGCCCAATCCCACATGCGCATGTTGTTACAACAACAACACATAAAACGCTGGCGGGTCCTCGTGGTGGTTTGATCCTGTCGGCATGCGGTGATGCAGACATCTATAAAAAGCTTAATAGCGCAGTATTCCCGGGCGGTCAGGGTGGTCCTCTGTGTCACGTGATTGCTGCTAAAGCTGTTGCCTTCAAAGAAGCTCTTCAGGATGACTTCAAAACATACCAAACACAAGTGGTTAAAAATGCACAGGCAATGGTTGCTGTGCTTCAAGAGCGTGGCTATAAAGTTGTTTCTGGTAAGACAGATAACCACTTGTTCTTACTTGACCTGATCGACAAAGACATCACAGGTAAAGATGCGGATGCGGCGCTTGGCCGTGCCAACATCACAGTAAACAAAAACTCTGTACCAAACGATCCTCGCTCTCCGTTTGTGACGTCTGGTCTGCGTATTGGTTCACCGGCAATTACGCGCCGTGGCTTTAAAGAAGCCGAAGCGAGCGAGCTGGCTGGCTGGATCTGTGATGTACTGGACAACATCGAAGATGAAGCGGTTCAGACGCAGGTGAAAGAAAAAGTAAAAGCGATTTGCGCTAAACTACCCGTATACGCTTAAACGACAAAGAACGCGCCGTTTACACAAGAGGGCTGCCATCTGGGCAGCCTTTTTTTATGTGCATCCATGGCCACTATCTTGATATACTGGCAACAATTGACCCAAACCATGTTGCAACTTTACCAACGGGAATGGGGCGTTTGTCAGTTTTTAATAGTGAGTGTTTATGCACTGTCCTTTTTGTACGGCAAAAGAAACCAAAGTGATAGATTCACGGTTAGTTGGCTCGGGTCACCAGGTGCGCAGGCGACGTGAGTGTATTTTATGTCACGAGCGTTTTACCACGTTTGAAGGGGCCGAATTGGTGATGCCCAGAGTGATCAAACAAGATGGCTCCAGGGAACCATTTAATGAAGATAAACTGCAAAATGGTTTACATCGCGCGCTTGAAAAGCGCCCTGTAAGCACAGAGCAGATAGAAGAAGTGGTTCACCAAATTAAATCTCAATTACGTGCCACCGGAGAACGAGAAGTACCCAGTCAGCTGGTTGGAGAATGTATCATGGAAGCACTTAAAAAACTCGATAAAGTGGCCTATGTTCGTTTTGCGTCGGTCTATCGCTGTTTTGAAGACGTGAAAGAGTTTGGCGAAGAAATTGCCCGACTGGGGGACGAATGAGTTTTACACAAGCCGATCAGACTTATATGGCACGCGCCATTGAACTGGCGCAACAGGGCCGCTTTACCACTACCCCAAATCCCAATGTCGGCTGCGTCATCGTCAAAAACGGTGAGATTGTTGGTGAAGGCTTTCATTTGCGCGCCGGCGAGCCTCATGCAGAAGTTCATGCGCTGCGACAAGCCCAAGCGCGCGCCCGTGGTGCAACAGCCTATGTCACCCTGGAGCCCTGTAGCCACTATGGTCGTACACCCCCGTGCGCAAAAGGGCTGATTGAGGCTGGCGTGAGCAAAGTAATTGCCGCTATGGTTGATCCCAACCCGGAAGTGGCCGGGCGAGGACTTGCGATGCTGAATGAGGCCGGGATAGAGACGGCTTTTGGGTTGCTCGAGCAGCAGGCTCGCGCACTGAATAAGGGCTTTTTGAAACGTATGGAGCAGGGGCGTCCGTATGTGGTCTGTAAACTTGCAGCAAGTCTGGATGGTAAAACGGCACTGGGCAATGGCGAAAGCAAATGGATCACAGGGCCCGCTGCACGGCGCGATGTACAGCTGGGTCGGGCACAAAGTTGCGCAATTCTGACGGGCGCTGATACCGTGCTGGTCGACGATGCACGTCTCAATGTAAGGGCAGAGGAGTTGGCGGATATTGAGCGCCCCGTAGAGCTGTGGCGCCAGCCTGTGCGGGTGATCATCGACTCGCAGAATCGCCTGCATCCCGAGCTGGCGTTATTTAAAATCCCGTCTCCCGTCGTTATTTTGCGTTCAGACCTTGATAATCAGCACAACTGGCCACATTTCGTAGAGCAAATTAAGATTAACACCCGGGCTGATAAAATTGACCTGCAAGCGGCGCTGAATACGCTGGCTGAGCGCAATATTAATCAGATCTGGTTAGAGGCGGGGGCGACGCTGGCGGGGGCCATGCATCAGCAAGGCCTGATTGATGAGTATCTGATTTATCTCGCGCCCAAGATCATTGGCACGGATGGCAGAGACTTATTCAACAGTGCAGCGCTTTTGTCGATGAGCCAGATCACTGAGCTACAGATCACTGAGGTCACCTCGATTGGTACTGATATTCGTATTACGGCACAAAAACAACAAGGTAAGTAAGGCATTATGTTTACAGGCATCATTGAAGCAACGGGCACATTGACCGAGTTAACGCTCAAGCAAGGTGATCTCAGCGTGCAAGTTAGCAGCGCAACACTGGATATGGATGATGTGCAACTGGGCGACAGCATTGCAACCAATGGGGTGTGCCTGACCGTTGTTGAGAAGTTTTCCGACGGTTTTCGTGCCGATGTGTCTAATGAAACACTGAAACTGACCCGCTTCGGGGAGTACCGGGTAGGACAAAAAGTCAATCTCGAGAAGGCACTCCAGCCAACGTCACGACTCGGCGGGCACCTGGTCTCGGGTCATGTTGATGGCATTGCTGAAGTGGTTGCGGTGCAGCCCAACGCCCGTGCCACTGAGTACTGGCTTAAAGCGCCTGTGCAACTGATGAAGTACATACCGTATAAAGGATCCGTAGCCATCGATGGGATCAGTCTGACGGTTAATGACCTGGATGGCGATAAATTTAAGTTGACGATTGTGCCGCATACCGCACAGGAAACCACCATTGTCGACTTTAAGGTGGGGACCTTAATCAACCTCGAAGTGGATCAGATATCACGTTATCTGGAAAGGTTGATCCAGGGCGAACCGGCTGCAACGCAGCAATCAACTCTCACAACCAGCTTACTGGCCAAAGCTGGCTTTATTAAATAACTTGCCAATAACGCACTTACTAACGGGAAGATTATGAGCTTAAACAGCGCACAAGAAATCATCGATGACATTAAAGCCGGTAAAATGGTGATTCTGATGGATGATGAAGACCGGGAAAATGAAGGCGATCTGATCATTGCGGCAGAGCATATTACGCCAGAAGCTATTAACTTTATGGCGACTTATGGCCGCGGCCTGATCTGTTTGACGATGACGCAAGAGCGTTGTCAGCAGTTAGACCTGCCCTTGATGGTAAAAAATAACGGCGCCCAGTTCTCAACCAACTTCACTATGTCGATTGAGGCCGCAAAAGGCGTAACTACAGGTATCTCTGCGGCCGACCGTGCCCGTACAGTGCAGGCGGCTGTTGCTAAAGGGGCAGTACCAGAAGATATAGTGCAGCCCGGCCATATTTTCCCCATCATGGCTCAGCCTGGTGGCGTGTTAACCCGCGCTGGCCATACGGAAGCAGGTTGTGACTTAGCGCGCCTGGCGGGTCTTGAACCATCCTCAGTGATTGTTGAGATCCTTAACCCGGATGGCACAATGGCCAGACGTCCCGAACTGGAAGTGTTTGCTAAAGAGCACGATATTAAAATTGGCACCATCGCCGATTTAATCGAATATCGTAACCTCAATGAAACGACGATTGAAAAAGTTGCAGAATGTAAGCTGCCTACCGAATACGGTGAGTTTAATTTGGTGACTTACAAAGACACCATAGACAATCAGCTGCACTACGCATTATTGAAAGGTGAAGTAAGTACTGATGACGCCACCTTAGTGCGAGTTCACCTGCAAAGCACGTTTAACGATACCTTGTTATCTGACCGCAGTGCAGACCGAAGCTGGACTCTGCATGGTGCGATGAAATACATTGCCGACAACAATGGTGTTTTGGTTATTTTGGGTAAACAAGAGAAAACAGAGGACCTGGAGCAATTGGTGAAGGCGTTTGCGGCGGAGGATGCCGGTGAGAAGCCTAACTACCGTAAGTTTCAGGGGACATCCAGAACTGTAGGAGTGGGTTCACAAATTCTTGCCGACCTGGGGATCAGCAAAATGCGCCTTATGAGCTTGCCGAAAAAATACCATGCCTTGTCTGGCTTCCACCTGGAAGTTGTCGATTACGTCGAACCTCAATAATTTACTCATAGCACAACGAGCGCCTGACGGGGATTTCCCTGTAGGCGTTTCGTCTTTTTCTATGCTATTATGCGCCTCAATTTGGCAATTGCTTATACTAGATTAGGAATCATCTAATGAAAATCATCGAAGGTAATAAATACGCACCGGGCAAGAAATTTGCCATTGTCATCTCTCGTTTTAACGACTTTATTGGTAGCAGCCTGTTAGAAGGCGCAGTTGATGAGTTAAAACGCACAGGTGGCGTAAAGGACGAGGACATCACTGTCGTGTATGTACCGGGTGCAGTAGAATTACCTTTAGCGGCTAAGCGTGTTGCAATGAAAAAAGAACACGATGCCATCATTGCATTAGGTGTCATCATTCGTGGCGGCACACCTCATTTCGACCTGGTGGCAAATGAGTCAAACAAAGGCCTGGCGAGCGTGTCTATGGACTACGATATCCCGGTTGCCTTTGGTGTGTTAACCACGGAAAGTATTGAGCAAGCCATCGAGCGCGCGGGAACCAAAATGGGCAACAAGGGTGGCGAAGCTGCACTTGGTGCACTAGAAATGGTGAATGTGCTAGAGCAAATTTAAGAGGAATCTCAGTGAAACCAGCAGCTAGACGTAAGGCGCGTGTCCTTGCCCTTCAGGCAGTATATTCTTGGCAGCTAAGTGGCAACCCCATTGCTGATATCGAGCAGCAAATGCTGATCGAAAACGACGTTTCAAAGGTTGATGTAGAATACTTCAAGGATCTGGCACGCGGTGTTGCAGTAAATTGCAAACAGCTAGATGAGTTGATGACTCCACATTTGTCTCGTCCATTTGATGACCTGGATATGGTTGAAAAAGCTGTACTACGCGTCAGCATCTACGAGTTAAAATTCCGCGAAGACGTCCCTTACAAAGTAGCCATTAACGAAGGGATTGAGCTGGCGAAAATGTTTGGTGCCGAAGACAGTCACAAATTTGTCAACGGCGTACTGGACAAAGCGGTTAAGATAATCCGCAAGTAATCGAGACCGTGAGGAGAGCCGGCATGGGCCGGCTTTTTTAATGTATGAAGGAATTTGAGTTAATCAACCATTACTTCAAGGGACGTGGCATTTCGCGTCGTGATGTAAAGGTTGGCATTGGTGATGATTGTGCCATAGTGACGGTTCCTGACAAGCACCAACTTGCCATTACCACAGACACCCTGGTTGCCGGTGTACACTTTTTCGAAGACATTCCACCCAGAGCATTAGGTCATCGAGCCCTGGCCGTCAATCTCAGCGATCTTGCTGCGATGGGCGCAGAGCCAACATGGATTTCCATAGGTTTAACACTGCCTGAGGTCGATATGGATTGGCTGGAAGCGTTTACCGAAGGTATGCATGAAATTGCTGAGTATTACAATGTTCAGCTGATAGGCGGGGATACCACTCAGGGGCCGCTGACCATCACTATTTGTGCCAAAGGGATCATTCCAAACGACAAAGCGCTGACGCGCTCAGGCGCTAAAGTGGGTGACTGGATCTATGTCACCGGAGAGCTGGGTGATGCGGCATTGGCGATTGAAGCGCGTAAGCGTCAACTGCCGATAGAAGCAACTCAGTTAAAGCGCCTCGAAGAAAAATTACATTTCCCAACCCCGAGAGTAGCGGCTGGACAAGTGTTACGGGGCATGGCAACTGCCTGCATCGATATTTCAGATGGTTTGCTAGCTGATTTGCAGCACATATTGAATAAGTCAGGTGTCGGCGCTTTGGTCAATATTGAAGATGTGCCAATGTCACCTACTCTGCAGCAATTAGAGCCTGTATCTTTACGTCATGAACTGGGGCTGGCGTATGGCGATGACTATGAACTGTTGTTTACCGTGAACGACAGCAACAAAGGTGCCGTAGAGGCACGTCTTCGTCAGTATGGTGTGGACCCTGTCTGTATCGGTCAGATAACCGCGTCGGTCGGCAAGCTTGAGTTGCTGCAGGCGGGGGAAAAATGCCCATTACCGCGTAGCGGTTATCAACACTTTTAATAGGAGCAGGTTTGAATAAGCCGTTATCATTCAACCTCAAACGCCCGCATCATTTTTTAGCGCTGGGGTTTGGTTTAGGGTTAGCACCTAAAGCCCCTGGTACTTTTGGTACTTTAGCTGCACTGCCGTTTATTCTGCTGACAATGGCGCAACCTTTATGGATGCAGATCACTTTAGCCGTTTTGATCAGCCTGACGGGATTTTGGATTTGCGGCAAGACCGCTCGTGATGTTGGCGTGCATGATCATCCTGCAATTGTATGGGATGAAGTTGCCGGGTTTTATATTACTATGATAGGGGCCGCAATTAGCTGGCAGTCACTGCTGGTCGGTTTTTTATTATTTCGCTTTTTTGATATTGCAAAGCCTGGCCCTATTCGAATACTCGATAGAAAGCTGCATGGTGGGTTGGGAATTATGGCTGATGACCTGCTTGCCGGGATATTTTCATTGATTTGTTTGCAAGCTTTGTTTAAAACAGGTGTCCTGGGCGGCTAATTTAATTACGGGTACGAAGAGGGAGCCTATGCGATTTATACTTCTACTGTTGCTATGCATATTCACCACAGGTGTGAATGCGGCAATTAATGATTATGTTGTTAAACAGTGGAGTATGCAAAATGGCCTGCCATCGCAAAGTATCAAGAGTGTGGTCCAGGATCAACAAGGCTATATCTGGCTTGGTACACAGTTTGGACTAAGTCGATTCGACGGGTTGCAGTTCAGTAATTACACAACGCAAAATAGTGAGTTTCTGGACAGCAATGCGGTGAATAAACTCTTTGTTGACCGCTTTGGTATGCTGTGGATTGGCACTCGCAGAGGGGTAACCCGATTAAATCCGCAAACCCTTACAACAGAACGTTTTGAAGTTCAGGGTGAAGTAAGAGATATTCTTGAAGATCATAATGGTAATATCTGGGTCGCGGCGAATGGCCTATATTATGTATCTGCTAAGCGCCTGACTCTTGCGCAAAATAACATCGATAATAAGAAGCTCTCTCTTACACATATTAGCCAAATAGTCGGCTCAGTAACAAAAATGACCTCGTCTCCGCAAGGCATTTGGTTGGTTAACGAACGTCACTTGTTACGGATCAGTGAGTCCCAGTCTATGGGCTCTAATGACATGCGGTTGGAACTCTCCAGCAAAATATCTTTACCACGCCAGCTGGCGCAAACCAATATTCATGATCTGACCTGGATTGACGGTAAACTTTTCCTCGCTTCCCAGTTGGGTGCGTATTTTCTCGACTTTGATGAGGTGCTCAGGCGTTACGATGAAATTGGTAACAACGCGACCTATAAATTTTTGAGCGATCAGCAAGGTGGCATGTGGGTTTCTACCTATGGTCGGCTATTGTACAAAGAAAGTGGTGGCCAGTGGCAATATGTTGAGTTGGCGCAATTAGATCAGGGGATTTGGTTTACTGACATTTTTATTGATGATGATGGTAATGTGTGGATGGCCAGTATTAACGAAGGCCTGTGGTTGGCACATGCAGGGCGGGTAGAGCGCTTCTCTGTCGGTACACAGCGGGAACAGGCTATTTCTGCTATCACACAAGACTTACAAGGTAATGTATGGGTTGCTACTCGAGAAGGGGTCGGCCGGCTTGACAGCAATGATAATTATGAACCTGTGATCAGTGCGTCTCAGCTCAATGGGGTGGAAATTCATGACATGGAGTTCATCGGAGAGCGATTGTTTCTCGGTACTGGCCGTGGTGTAGTCATTTATGAAGATGACAAATTACTTGCAATCCCTAATCGTGAGTTTCGTCAGACTCAGGTATTTACTTTGACTCCTTCTAATCAGGGTGGGTTATGGCTCGGTACTGGACGTGGTCTGTATCGGCTTGACTACAGTGGCCTGACGCCATTTACTTACAATGCCTTTCTGGGCAGCCAGTTTATTACCTATGTTGTAGACTTTCCGCGTTTTGGTTTCATTGGCACGGACAAGGGCGCCTACAAATACAATGAACGGGGCATAGAAAAAATTGGTGGGCAGACGTCGCTTGAGTCTGCCTATGTCACCAGTATTTTGCATGTTGAAGGCAGCGCAACGTTAGTCGGCACATTCTACGATGGATTGTATTATCGTAGCCAGGATGGAGACTGGCATCAGCTTGATGCATCTCACGGACTGCCTTACGGGCCCATCTTATCGTTACACTTTGACAAGTCGCAGCAGTTGGTTTGGGTCAGCACCATGAAAGGTGTGTATCGCATGCCGATTGCACAGTTCAGTGAGCCTATGCAAAACCTGCAGGTGGAGCAGGTAATAAATCCTTTTGACCGGCAACTGGATGGTGTGCCGAGTCAGTGTTGCACAGGGCTGGGCCATGATGCTGTTGTGGAGCAAGACGATTACCTCTTGTACCCCAGCTTACAGGGGATCGTACGTATCCCTAAAAAAGTACAGTTGTTCAGCGCCGCAGAACTGGCTCCAAAATTTGAAAGTATCGTCACTGCAACACGTAATTTGACGCCAGACAGGCTAGAAGGCCCGGTTGAGTTGGATACGAGTGAGCGCGACCTGACCATTCGCTATACTGCTATTGATTTCTATGCGCCGCAGAGTATCGAGTTTCGCTACAAGTTGGACGGCCATGATGCCCAGTGGCGTGATGCACAATCTCGTCGCGAAGCCATTTATACCAACTTGCCACCAGGCGATTTTACCTTCTTGCTACAGGTAAAGCGGCGTGGTCAGGACTGGCAGCAGGCACACAACTTGTCGCTTAACCTGCAATTACCACAGCGTTTTGATGAAACCGTATTTTTTCGTTTAATCATCACCTGCGGCTTTATGTTTTTGTTTTATCTTGTGTTCTGGGTCTTTCGTACTCAGGAGCGACGCAAGCAAGCCGCGCTAGAAGCGCTGGTTGCTGAACGCACGACAGAGCTCAGAAAAGCCAATGATAAGCTCAACCAGGTCAACACTCAGCTAAAATTGGTCAGCCACTCGGATGAACTGACGGGATTACGAAGTCGACGCTTTTTGTTTGATCAACTTCCGAAGGATATTGAGCACTATCAGCGTAATGCGCAATCTTTGCGGCAGCAGGATAAGAGCCTGGTATTGATGATCCTCAATATTGATAGTTTCAGTAAGATCAATGATGCCTATGGTCCCATCGGTGGCGACAGCTGCTTACAGCAGCTGGCAACTTTGCTTAATACTCGCACCCAGGGGTCCGATTATGTCGCGCGCTGGAGTGGTGATGAGTTTTTATTACTGTTGAGGGACTTTAAATGTTCTGAAGTTGAACGTTATGTCAGCGAATTATGTAAAGCGATTGCTCGGTTTGAGTTCAAGTTGCCCAATGGAAAATCACTGAACCTGAGCGTGTCGGTAGGCTGGTCTTTTTATCCTCTGCCGTTACTTGGAGGCCAGGTTATTGGCTGGGAAGCGTCAGTTAACCTCGCTGACATCGCACTACATGAAGTGAAGCAGCGCGGCGGAGATGGTGCAGCCACCATTATTTTTGATGAACAACTCGATGCGTTTGAATTTGAGCAAAGCCAAAATGTTGAATCGCAGTTGCAACTGTTGCAGTCCAATGGATTGGCAGAGGTGAAAGTCTGGATGCGTTAGTCAGAGATTAGTGTTCGGTTCTGAGCCTAAAACTGAGTTTAAATCATGACTAATATTGTGTAATTATCAACGGATATTATAAATTTAACTACTTTTAATTTGAAAAGAGATAAATATAATATACTCTCTATATACCGAGCTTAATTAACTCATAAAATTCTAAATTCAACAATCTACGAGAGTAATCCAATGCGTGAAATAAGATCTTTTATTAAGACTGCAAGTTACAGTGATTTGAATAAAGCGCTGGAGCTTATCCAAGCCGCTATTGATGAGCAGGCAAAACAGGAAGAAGCCAAAAAAGAAGTTTTGGCACTGATTAAAGAAAAAGGATTGTCTTTAGAAGATTTTGCTTCCGAATCAGCAACTGATAAGCGCAGCAAAGTACGTCCAAAATACCGTATTGAAAAAGACGGTGAAGTATTTGAATGGACTGGTCGTGGTAAAACACCAAAAGCATTTGTTGGTGTTAACTTAGAAGATTACAAAATCTAGTTACCGCGCTATGTAAGCCAGTCATATTATATAAAATGGCTGGCTTATGAGGTTAAGATACCTTTTCTGGGTTCACATTTCATACCCCATTAGTACACACCATAATTAAAAATCCTCCACTGTTAATATAGTCAGGTGTCCCTATTTACACACTAAGACCTTATCAAGAAGAAGCCGTTGCAAATACCATAGCCCACTTTAAAAAGTCAGATGACAGTGCGGTAATTGTTCTGCCAACAGGGGCAGGTAAAAGTCTGGTTATTGCACAGCTAGCTCGATTAGCAAGACATAAAATATTGGTCATGACACATGTCAAAGAATTAGTTGAGCAAAATGCCCAGAAATATCAAAGTTATGGTCTATCTGCGAGTATTTATTCCGCAGGTTTGAAACAAAAAGAGCTGACTCATCAGGTGACATTTGCCAGTGTGCAGTCATTAGCTCGAAATTTGGAAGCCATTGATACTTTTTATTCTTTGCTGATTATCGATGAATGTCACCGAGTTAGCGGTGAAGACGACAGCCAGTATATGGCGGTGATCGCGCGCTTGCGGCAGTTTAATCCGGCGCTAAAGATACTTGGGCTGACGGCAACCCCCTATCGTCTTGGCAGTGGGTGGGTGTATCACAGCCACTATCATGGCTTTGTTCGGGGCAGTGATACTAGCCCTTTTCGACGCTGTATTTACGAATTACCCCTGCGCTATATGATAAAACACGGTTATCTGACGCCACCTAAGCAGCTTGACCCTGCGGTTGAGAATTACGATTTTTCAGCGTTGGATAGTAATGCATTCGGGCGATACAGCGAAGCAGATATGAACCAGCTGTTGCAAAGCAACACCCGGGCAACCAAGAGTATCATCGAACATGTAATGTCACTCAGTGAACGGCGCCACGGTGTTATGATATTTGCTGCGACCGTATTGCATGCCAAAGAAATTGTGGGGTATCTACCAGACGGACAAACAGCACTGGTGCTCGGTGATACAGATAACCGCGAGCGAGATGAAATCATCGCGGCCTTTAAGCGCAGAGAGATAAAATACCTGGTCAATGTATCGGTACTAACCACGGGCTTTGATGCACCACATGTGGATGTCATTGCGATTTTAAGGCCCACAGAGTCGGTGAGTCTGTATCAGCAGATAGTGGGGCGGGGCTTGCGTTTGAGTGAAGGCAAGAAAGATTGTCTGGTGATTGATTACGCTGCCAATGAGTTTGACCTGTTTCACCCTGAGGTGGGCAGTAAGAAGCCGAATTCGGACAATGAACCTGTACAAGTGCTATGTCCCGGCTGCGGGTTTGGCAATGTCTTTTGGGGCAAATACGACGAACAAGGGCGAGTCATTGAACACTTTGGTCGGCGTTGTCAGGGGTTGTTGCAGGACGATGACGGCAATGAGCAGCAATGTGACTATCGTTTTAAATTCAAAGAATGTGATAGCTGTGGCGCAGAAAATGATATCGCTGCGCGTCAGTGTCACAGTTGCGCAGTGATGCTGACCGATCCGGACGATAAACTGAGGGCTGCATTGAACCTGAAAAACGCTATGGTGTTGAGGTGCAGCGGTCTGAGCGGGGAAGTGGTGAAAGCGCAGTTGCTGAAAATTACCTATTTCGATGAGGACGGGGCCAGTGTGAGCGAAGTCTTTGACTTTGCTAAGCCTGCGAGCCGCGGCTATTTTGTTCGCCAGTTTGAAAAACACTGTCGTACTGGTGTACGTGTAAACGCTTGGACTGAGGCTGCTCAGGTGGATGCCACTCTACTGTCGGCGCCAGATTTTGTAATTGCCCGGCAGCATAAGAAATATGGCTGGCAGGTTACAGAAAAGATTTTTGATTATCAGGGCAGTTATCGAACTGCAGATAAGAGCTAATGCAGAGTGTTGTAAACTCTGCATCATTCAGGTCCGAGGGTTACTCGGCAAGTATTCCCCATCCGTCGCCATAGCCCTCGTGGCTGTTTGCGATAGACTCAAGGTATTGCTCGGTCTGACTTAACAGCTGGTGCTCGGGCACCATAGTCACTGAAGTGACGACTTCCCATACACCGGTATCCGGACAGGTATCCAATTTGGTTTTTGGTGCCAACTCATCTTCTGCGATGGTGCTCATAAAACGCTCAGCGTCGGCTTTTTGTTCGAACAAAATAAAAAAATCGATGCTGTGCATCTGGGTGAGATCTACACCGGCTGCAGCAATTTCAGATAGTAGCTGGCCGTTGTCATCATCAGGGAATTGCATAATCATACTCAAGTTAATATAGCTGCTGATATTGTCCGCTATCCAACACAAAATAAAAAGCATTGACCGCAAAAATTTGTATGTAAGCGCGCAAAAATAACACAGTGATAAGTACATCCACTCCATGTCAGCGTCATCTTGCTGTGGTATTATAATGTCACTGTAAATTTTAGGGTTATTTAGTGCGTTTATCTGCGTTTATTGCCATTCTAGTTGTTCTTCTCTTTTCATTTCAGGTATGGGCAAGCGATTCATCTGGTATTACAGAGTTTACTGTAAGTCAGGCGCCAGACGGCGCTGAGTTATCAGATGAAGCACATGACAATGTCATGCGTTTTCTGAGCACCTATGTTGGTAAGCCGTTTACGCCGCGCAGACAGAAGCTGATTGATAAAGATATCACTAAGGCATTACAGGCGCTTGGGTATTATCATCACACGCTTAACATGGCGTTTGATCCAAAGACGCGGCGCGTCGCCCTGATTTTGGACCCTGGTGTCGCATTACAGTGGCACCAGGTAGAGATTGTCCTGCAGGGAATTGAAGACGACGCATTGCGCTTACGATTACTTGATGGTGCCATTCAAATAGGTGAGCAGGTTAGACATGACCGTTATGAAGCCACCAAAGCGCAGATAGAAAGTGTATTGCTGGAGCTGGGGTATTTTGATTTTCAGTGGCTCAAAAAACAGCTCAGTGTGGATCGCTCGCAACAACAGGTCTCTGCAATCTTGTCGTTGTCTGCAGGGCCCAGATATCGGTTTGGGGAACTACGTCTGTCGGCAAAATCAAAAGCGGTTGCGTTTGCTCAAGCGTTAAGTCCATTTAGCCCGGGTGAGTTTTATGCTGCCCAGAAGCTGTCTCAATATAACCTTACTTTGAATGAAACGCCGTATTTTCAGAGCGTTCGGGTTTACCCTTTGCTCAAACTCAGGCACCAAGGCGCTGTCCCAATTCGCGTTGAGCTGGTCGACAAACCGGCCAACAGCTATGAAGTCGGTGGAGGCTATAGTACTGATTTAGGTGCGAAAGCAAGGTTCAAATGGAGTAAACCCTGGATAACGAGCGGGGGGCACTCCATGACATCGGATCTCAATATTTCTCAGCGTCAACAAGATATCAGTGGTGCTTATACCATTCCGGTGAATGATCCGAATAATGATGTATTTCGCATTCTGGGGGGATATCAGTTACAGGACGACCTCACCGAAGGAGTTGATACTAAAACCTGGAATATTCAGGTGCAGCGCCAGTGGTTGACACCCGGGAACTGGATACGCACTGCGTTTTTAAAACGTGAGCATGAAACCAGTGAACAGGATGGCGACACACTGAAAACTGAAATGCTGATCCCCGGTGTGAGTTATGCAAAAAAACAGAGCCTGGGAGGGATGTTGCCGTACTGGGGCAATGAACGACTGATTTCTGTCGAGCTGGCCAGTGAATCTTTGGTCTCGTCGACTTCCCTGATCAAAGTACGCTGGAAAAATGCCTGGTTGCGTAACATAGCGCAGCAACACTTCTTTCTGACTCGATTGGAGGCGGGTGCAATTGTGACCGATGATATTGAAGCCGTGCCCTTCAATATGCGTTTTTTTGCCGGTGGCGATCAGAGCGTTCGTGGGTTTGCTTATCAATCTGTAGCACCGCGGGATGGTGAGGGTAAGCTACTGGGCGGCAAATATCTTGCAACGGCGAGTGCAGAATACAACTATCAGTTTATGCCCAACTGGCGTGTTGCGCTGTTTATGGACACAGGCACTGCAACGGACGACTTTGAGGAAGAATGGGCACTAGGTGCCGGATTTGGCTTTCGCTATCTGACCCCGGTCGGACCTATCCGCCTGGACCACGCCTGGGGGCTGAGTAAAGACAGTAAGAGCACCCGTTTAAGTATTGTCATTGGACCGGAGATGTAATGGGATTAAAAGTCTTGCTGCGCCGTATTAGTTACACCGTTATTGGCCTCTGTGTGATGGTATTTTGCTTGTTATTTACGTTACCAGGTCACAAACTAGTGATCTGGGTGGCCAATCACAGTGTAACTGGTTTGCAAATTAGCTCACCTCAGGCACGTCTGCTGTCCAATGCCGTACTGGACGTACAACTACAGAATGAACAGGTGACCTTTCATGCCCGTAAGCTCAGCCTGTCACTTGATTGGTTTAGTTGCGCCACATTATGTCTGTCAGGCAGTGCTGATAAGGTAACATTAGCTCTGGCTAAGTCCGTCGCCGAGCCCGAGGTGACAGCTGAGCCTGTGCAAGCGACTGAAGCTGAGCCATTCTCCTTACCATTCTCCTTTGCTATCAAACAATTTCGTTTAGAAGCAGCAGAGCTCAAGGCAGCAGGACATGAAGTAAGGCTCAGTAAACTGGCGGTGGCAGTCAGAGCTGATGAACAGGGCCTTCAAATCAATAAGTTTACACTGAGTCGTGCACAGATCAGGCAAACTGACGCGCCAGCTCCTGCCGCCCCTTTCGTTATGCCGACAGTGATCCCCGCATTATCATTGCCCGCCATACAACTTCCTGTGGCTGTCAGTATCGAGCAGTTTACAGTCACTGAGCTTAGCTATCGCCCTTATGAGGGGAAGTTGCAGGCCGTAAATCAGCTTCGGCTAAGTGCCGCTGCCGAGCAGTCCGAGTTGTCGATACACCATTTGTCACTGTCTTATCTCACACATCATCTCGCTCTGGCAGCGCAGGCAGATTTGAGTCGCTGGGCTGTGTCGGGGGGAATAGATTATGAGCATGGCAACTACCAAGGCGCACTTACATTTACTGGTGATCTTAATCAACTGGACCTGTCTGCCACACTGTCTGGTAATGCACAGGGCAAAATCGCGTTGAGTGTGAGTCCGGCAGTGCCAAACTGGCCTTTCTCACTGACGGTAAACGCCGAACAACTTGCTCTGGGTTCAGACAATACACTGCAAAAGCTATCACTCGACGCGCAAGGGACTGCAGTTGACTATTTGGTCAATGCACATGCTGGCGTGCAACTGAGTGAGCAACTTGATTTAGCTGACCGTGAGCTGGATATACAACTGGCAGCGTCTGGCGGACTCACTGCCTTGACGTTACAAAAGGCTGGGCTCACATTGGGTGACGCGCATACCCAGCTCAGTGCTCAGGTGAGCTGGCAAGATGGGTTGCGAAGCCAGATAGAGGGCGAGTTACATGCCTTGCCTTTGGGTGCCTGGCTGAAGCTGGATGAGACCCAGTTATCAGGGGCTTATCAGCTTGACTTTTCCCAGCATGGTCAGCAGTGGCGGGCGCAGGTTAATGAACTGGAACTCAGCGGACAGCTGGCCGCCCTTCCATTGCAGCTGGTTGCCCGCGGTAACATAAATAGTGATTTACATGGTGAGATCCAGACCGCCCAGCTCAGCTATGGAAATAGCCAGCTCACCCTGTCGGGTACAGCTGATCAGCAACTGAATGTGCGTGGTGAGTTGTCACTGGCGCACCAAAAAAATGCCGTGTTGCCGGCGGATGTGCAACTGTCAGGACACTTCACCGCCACCGGACCAATAAAATCACCGAAACTGACGTTACGCAGCCAGCTGGATAAACTTGTGTATCTGGATACGTCAGTAGAGAGTGGCACATTGGCACTTTCTCTTGATTTGGCCAGGGATTGGTTGACTGACCTGAACATGTCTTTGTCTGCCGTGACTCAGGGGGACTTACCTGCTACGGCTCTCAATGTAACAGGCCAGGGAGATCTGAACCACCACCAGCTGACAATTCAGGTTGAGAACTCACGTAGCAGTGGCGATCTGACATTCAGTGGACAGTATGCTAAGCAGGCCTGGGTTGGTCAGCTGCATGCAGGTATGTTGCGCTTGGACAACAGTGAATTGGTGTTGATGTCACCAGCGGAATTGGCGGTGAAAGCGGATCAGATAATCGTGGCGCGTCAATGCTGGACACTCTCACCCGGACAGCTCTGCTTAGCGGCAGAGCATGGGTCCCGGGGCCAGGCGAGCATTGAATTACAGCAGCTGGACCTGACGCACTTTAATCCGTTGCTGAGTAACCTGGCTGAATTTAAAGGTATACTCTCTGGCACTGTCGGGGCAAAATGGTCGCAGGGCCAGTTAGAGACGCTGGATGGGCAACTGGCTATGGCCGACGCAAAGGTCACACTATATGGTGCAGCCCAAGAGCAACTTGATGATAGCGAGGCGGGGGCAGCGCCGACCTTACCACTTGAAATAGAAAAATTTTCTCTGACACTGAACAGTGATGCCCGAGAGGCAAAAGCCAATTGGCAACTGGCGCTCAGAAAGTTAGGCCATTTTAATGGTGAGCTGCTGATGCCATTGCAGGCCGAGCCTCAATCTGTGCGCGGGCATGTAAACATAGCAGGTATAGAGTTGAGTAAATTCCGGCCTTTGCTACGCCGGTTATTGTGGCCAGATCTGGAACTGGCGGGGGTCATTGCGGGTCAGGTCAACATCGACGGTGCGCTGACACTGCCGCAGTTAAGTGGACAGCTTAGCGCCCAAGACATCCAGCTAAAAGCCAGTGAGCTTCCTCTGGCCATTAGCGACTTAGATCTTGATGTGCAATTGAATGGCCAGCAGGCTGAGCTAGTTGGACAGCTTAATACGGCGCCACGAGGTCAGGTCGCGCTCAGCGGTGAAGTTGATTGGCACAACGCTCTGAGGGCAAAGTTAAATCTCAATGGTGAACAGTTAACTTTGACACCGCAACCGGGTGTTACCCTGGATGTAACGCCAGACTTGTCATTGCGTTACAACGGTGAGTATGCAGAGGTAACCGGGATGCTTACTGTGCCTTATGGTCGCATAGAAATTGAAGAGTTACCCCAGGGAGTGGTCGCGGTAAGCGACGATCAGGTCATCGTTGATAAGACCAGCCCCACTCGGTCGGCCCAGATGATGGATTACCGGCTCGATCTGGACGTACGCTTGCTGGATGATGTCAGGGTTAAGGCCCTGGGTTTGGACGCTTACCTGACAGGTGAGTTGTCCTTGGAAAAGCAGCTTGCTTCGGCCTTACTGGCCAGTGGTGAGATCAATTTGCGAGAAGGGCGGTACAAAGCATTTGGGCAGGACCTGAGCATAGAAACGGGTCAGCTGGGTTTCAATGGTCCGCTGGACAAGCCCTACATTAATGTACGAGCAATCCGTAATCCTGAGACAACGGCCAATGGTGTTGTTGCCGGAGTTGAAGTCAAAGGCAGTATTCGAAGCCCTGAATTGGTGATTTATTCACAGCCAGCGATGGACCAGGCCCAGGCACTGGCTTACCTGCTCAATGGTCAGCCGTTAGGTGATGGTCAGAGTAATAACAATACCATGCTGGCGCAGTTTCTGTTGTCCCAGAGTATAGATCGCAGCAAGGGGTATTTTGCCAAAGCGGGTGAGACCATAGGGATACAGGATGTAAACCTGTCGGCCAAGGGCAGTGGTGATGATACTCAAGTGGAAGTGTCGGGTTATCTGACCCCCAGTGTCCAGGTCAGTTATCGGGTGGGCGTTTTTGCATCGCTGAGTGAAGTCGCGGTGCGCTACCGGATTTTTTCGAAATTTTATATTGAAGCGACCAGTGGTTTGTATAAAAGTATTGATCTGCTGTACAAATTTGACTGGGACGAATAATGCACCGTTTTTTGTTGGCACTGATACTTGGCACCACCTTTTCGAGCGCGGCGTACACTGTACGAGCACCGCTAGAAATTCGAGTGACATCAGGTGCTAATCCTTATGTTCTTCAGCTAATTGAGCTGGCGTTGTCCTATCAGCCGAGACCCGTTAGCTTAAAAACTGTTGCAGGTATTCCAACGCAAACGCGGGCTGTACGCCTGCTTGGTAAGCAATCGGGCATTGATGTATTTTGGTCCGTAACCAGTAAAGAACGAGAACAACAAGCACTGGCGATACGTATTCCGTTGGTAAAAGGGCTACTGGGGTATCGCATTCTGTTTGTTGATACCAACCGCGCTGCTGAGTTTTCGGATATTAAGCATTGGGGGCAGCTCAAGCCACTGCTGTTTGGGCTTCGCCATGACTGGCCTGACAGAGCAGTGTTTGAGCGTAATGGATTTCAGGTGGTGGCATTTCACGACACAGAAAAAGCGATGACCATGCTGAGTAACAGGCGGCTGGATGTGGTGCCGCTGGATATACTGGCAGCCGAAGATTTCTCGGCACGAACTGACGTCATGGTGCAACCACATCTGTTGATAAACTATCCCTCGGCCGTCTATCTGTTTGTCGATAAAAACAATACACATCTGCATGCTCTGCTAAAGTCAGGCCTGGAACAGGCCATTGCTGATGGCTGTTTCGAGAGATTATTTCGTAGCCACTTTGCTAATCAACTGGAAAAACTTGATTTAGCCGAACGTGTGAGGCTGACCATGCCTAATCCTACACTGTCTGCTGCAACACCTTTATCACGCAGCGAACTGTGGTATCAACCAGGAAAATACAATGACAATAATAACACGCAACACAAATCAAGCGATGAGCCTGTCAGCCTTGTTACTGCTCATGCTCACTGCTTGCCAGTCGACAGACAAGCAAGCACAAACTGACGGCATCACGATAGCATCAGAGCAGCGCTCGCCGGCTAACATCATTGCTCAGGCACACAAAGATGACTGGCGATTGGTTGCTGCAGATAACATTCTAAAAATCACCTTGCCAACAGGACCGGTTTACGTAGAGCTGAATCCCCTGCTGGCGCCGGGACATGTTGATAATATTAAAGCGCTGGCCCGGGAAGGTTTTTATCAGGGCCTCAACATGTATCGTTTTGTCGAAGGCTTTGTTGCACAAGGTGGCGATCAGGGTGGCAAGCGAAAGCCCGTTAATGGAAAAAAAAGCATCGCTGCTGAGCTTTTCTACACCACGAGTGAGGCCCTTACTATTACTGAGCTGGGACTAGATGATGGCTATGCCCCCCGAACAGGGTTTTTAAATGGGTTTGCGGTGGCACAGAGTGAAGATGGCAAGCGTACGTGGCAAACACATTGCCCCGGCACGTTTGCTATGGCACGTCAGAACAGTGCAGACAGTGGTGGCAGTGAGTTCTACTTTACGTTAACTGCACAACGTTATCTGGATTTAAATACCACCGTGTTTGGCCGCGTTTTGGCGGGGATGGAGCACGTTCAACGGCTACACCGAACGCCAACCGCTGGGCAGGTTTTCAACCCTATAGTGGCTGTTGAGGTACTGGCAGACACACAAGACAAGCAACGCTTTATGGTATTTAACACACAGAGCGAGGCATTCCGAGCGCTGATCGCGGCGCGGCAGAACCGCCCGGAAGCCTGGTTTTTACACCAGGCCAATCATACCGATGTGTGCGCGATCACCGTGCCGGTGAAAGCATTTACTGGCGATTGATCCGGACGTTAAAGGTCGTCTTATTTTGTTCGCTGGAGCGGAATGGATTTATGTCCAGGCCGCCTCGGCGGGTGTATCTTGC
This sequence comes from Pseudoalteromonas rubra, assembly GCF_005887115.1. Classification (GTDB taxonomy): domain Bacteria; phylum Pseudomonadota; class Gammaproteobacteria; order Enterobacterales; family Alteromonadaceae; genus Pseudoalteromonas; species Pseudoalteromonas rubra_F. The sequence continues at coordinate 55,322 of NZ_PNCJ01000039.1, forward strand.
ATAGACTTCGAGTTTATCAGGTTCAAATGCACGCAACAGGTCACAATAAATACGCTCAACACATTGTTCGTGAAACTCGTTATGATCCCGAAATGAGATCAAATAACGCAACAGAGACTCCCGGCAAATCTTCTTCCCTTCATAACGGATCACAATACTTGCCCAGTCTGGCTGCGAGGTGATCAGACAGTTAGACTTAAGCAGGTGGCTGTGCAAGGTTTCGGTGACTTGAATGTCACTCTCTTGCGCCAGCAAGCCATCGCGGGGACTGTAATCATCTACTGTAATATCCAGCTCATCGATACACTCTCCCGGTAGGGCAGAAAAGGGTAAACAATCATGGTCGTCTGGGCCATACAGGGTGACGTCGACATCGCACTGGGCTGCTACGGATAAGTCTTGTTTCAATGCCTCTTGCACCGCATCAAAGCTGGCAAACTTGCTCTGATTGAAACTATTCAGATACAGCTTAAATGATTTGGATTCGATAATATGACTGCTCTGACAGGGGAAGACAAATCGGGCAATAGCAACCTGTGGCTTACCTTTGAGGTTCAGCCAGGACAGTTCATAGCCATGCCAGATATCTTCACCAAAAAAAGGTAACGCCTGCTCGTCTACGGCTATCTGGTCACGATTGAGCTTGCGCGCAATAGGGTGAAGCAGACTAGGGTCGTAGTGACTGGCGTATTCTGTGGTCTTGCCCAGTACGGAAGCTTTTAACTCGGGGGCGTTATTGTAGTCTGTCATGTTGATCCATTAGTAGTTACAATGGCCCCGATTATAGCGAATAATGAGCGAGAATAGCAGTATGAGCGTGAGCACTTTGATCCTCGAACTTCATGAAAAATTTGCCAACTCGGTACAGCAATCACAGGGCCACTGGCCATTGATCCAGCATGACGCGCAATGGCCCAGCCCGTGTGAAACAGGAGAACCCAGGGGTGATGGTCTGATAGCGTGGCAGGCGGTGCCCAGAACGCCATGTGGTGACTTCAATGCACTAGCCAATGCGCTGGAAACCCAGTTTAGCTCTGAGCTGAATGAATTTTATGGTTCGGCTTACGCGGGCAATATATTGGCCACACTGGACGATGAAGAAGTAGAGTTGCTGCAAGCCTGGAATGAAGAGGACTTTGAGCGTTTGCAACAAAATATCACGGGTCATGTGTTGATGAAGCGACGTCTCAAGCAAGAAGATACCGTCTTTATTGGCCTGGCTGCTCAGGAAGATGTACTGATCACCGTGCAGCTGAGCACAGGAGAGGTCTGTCTTGAGCGGGTAGGTAAAGCGCCGCACAGAGTGCTTGCGCCTAACCTGACAGCATTTTTAAAGCAACTATCGGCACAGTGTTAATCGTGCGATGTAGGCATTTTGAGGTGACGCGCAAGGACGTCACCTTTTCTGCTACTGAAAATCCCAGGATATATTAGACACCAGTTCGCAGGCATCACATTTAAAATCAAAAATACCAAACCAGGGCGCTTCTAATGCCCAGTCAGCGCCACAGCTAGGGCAGGTGCGCGCTTTTTCCTGGGCGAGACTTTCCCCGCCAACTCGATATAAATAATAATACACCGGCTTTTTGGTGAGGTAACGAATACGTTTACTCAGGTCCAGCCCACGTCGGGTTAGATCGCTGTCGAGGCTTGTCAGTTCATTGAGTGCGGCAAATTCGCACCGGGTTGCCCCATTTATCTGGATCTGATCACAGGCCTGCCAGTCTTCTTGCCATTTAATCAACGCCTTATAATCACCATTCGCAATGGCTGGAATGGTATACAAAGGAACTGGTTGGAAGTCATCCCCACAATACAGTGGACTGCATGTGTGCACATAGGTTGTATAGAGGATATAGCTTGAGGGGGATTGGCATTGGTCGGCACCGTTAGCATGAATATCCTGGCCTATCACTTTGACTTTGGGTGCCAGCAATCCCGCTTGTTGGAGCTGCTCAATGGCATGTTTCACAAAGGGGCTGTGGTGGAGCGGGTGCAACGAATCTTCGAGCGGACACATTACCCGAGTGATAAAAAAACCTTCCTTTAATACCGTAGGAAATTCATCTCCGATGATCTGGCCATTAAAACGCAGTGCATTGACGAGCCTGTTGATTGCCTGCTCTGCCTTTTCAAGGGTGGTGTCCTGATAACAGTCAAACGTAAGATCAACCACAAACATATTAACGAGACTCCAGCAGGGCAATCAGCTTATCCAGCTTTGCTTCGATACGATCAAGTTGTGTCTCAGAACCGGGTTGTTCAGAATTATCGCGCAGGCTGAGTTTGTCATCGCATGTCGACAGTATGTCTGGATTATTCTTATATGTCGTCAGTCCCGCTATGATCAGGGGCATAGCCACAGGCTCCGCTAATTTGGCTTTGGTAGTAGCAACTGTGGGGGTTTTGCCCTGTGCAACGAGTGTGGCAATGGCGTTTAAAACGGCGGGATGCATGATGTGCCCTCTGGAAACAAAAACTGGGCGCATTGTAACACCTTAGCCTGCGGAACATCACCAGTAAAACAGCCTGTATTGAAACTGAGCTGAGGAGCAATGAAATAGAGCCGGACTAACTTGCAAGCTGAAGCAGGGCCGAGCGTAAAGTGATATTTAACACTTACATTTAGTTCAGGCATGCTCAACGCAATCGCGCATCCAGCTCGTCTATTACTTCACTCCAGTCGGCATCTTCTTGGAGAGACTCTTCAATAAAATGTTTTTGCCCTTCATTCCAAAATGGGGCTTCGGCTAGCAACATATCACTGGGCAGACTGTGTTGACTGAAAAAGGCCTCAATTTTGGCGTCGCTGTTATCCAACCCAAGTTGCGCAAACAAGTTTTTCAGATTATGTGCACTAGTATCCATACACCCCTCTTGTTGTTTAAAAAGTACGCTATAACTATAGTAGATTTACGACACCGACCAAGTAATTTTCGTCGGATAATCAAAACAAAAAACAAGGACACTCCATGACTAACCCTGCATCCACTACACAATTGACAATTAAACACTTACACCCGGAAGACAGTACCGTTGCAGCCAGTCTGTTATATCGAGCCTACCATGATGACAAGTTGTTTAAAGATGTTCTGGGTGGGTCCGATGAGCAAAGTTATGAATCGCGCTTACGTGCATTGATCCGCGAGGAATTGTCTTGCTTTGGTCAATCTGCCCAACCACTGATTGGGCTATATCAGGGTCAATCATTGCTTGCGGTTGCCTGTGTGTTTGAAGCGCAAACCGAGTTGCAAGCATCGCGGCGCTGGGACTGGCGGTTGCGACTCATGATGAGTGCCGGCTATCTTCAAACGCAGCAGCTGATTGATAAAGAGAAAACCATTCGTGAAGCACTGTCTGAGCAGGGGCATTACTATTTTCTGTCTTTTATTGCGGTAGAGCCGCAATATCAGGGGCAAGGTTTGGGGCATCACTTGCTTAGCGCGCTGGACGAATTGGTGAAAGAGAACCCACTTTCCACGGGCCTCGGGGTGTTTGTTTCAGAGCCTAACCAAAACGCTTTTTTTCAAGAGCATGGCTATGAAAAGCATCAGGTTTTAACTTTCAGATCAGTACAAGGTGAATTGCTGTTTAAAACTCGAGCAGCCATTATGGAAAAAACACTGTGAGACTTTTCTCACATGGATGTAGGTCAAGGCGTTTTAGACCAGCTGATTTAACCCCTTACTTGATTTTAGATGATTGATTTATATTGAATTTTCTTTTGTTTCAACTTGATGACTTAAAAAACTATCAGAAAAAGCGCCTTTTCTGACAGCCAGGATTGCGTAAACTTAATCGTGTTCAAGGACGGAAGGACATCAGCGCCAGGAAGCGGTGAAGTGGACAGAGTCAGGATGACTCAGAAAACATCAGGACGATGTTGAACAAAGGATGTTAGGAGCGCTTAGGATAAGCGAAGTGGACAGAGTCAGGAAGACTCAGGAAACATCAGGACGATGTTGAACAAAGGACGTTAGGAGCGCTTAGGATAAGCGAAGTGGACAGAGTCAGGAAGACTCAGGA
>NZ_PNCJ01000004.1 GCF_005887115.1 Pseudoalteromonas rubra
CATTTAAAGCGCGTTTTGATTTGGGGAAATCAATAGCTTGAGCATACAAGCTAAAACTGAAAGTTGTTGTAACTAACCCCGTGATTAGTAATGTTTTATACATGTTATTTATTCTTTAATATAATTCTATTCTTCATTTAAGGTTTTATACTTTATATTTTCTAGCTGTTTTAAAATTTGCTTTTTAAATTGCACTTCTGTTTATCCTGAATTAACGCTCTCTCGCCCCTTCATCTAAGTGCTGAATAATGGGCGACAGTAAAAATTCTATGATGCGGCGATTGCCGGTTTTAATTTCAACGTTAACGCTCATGCCTGCACTTAAGGGGACCTCCCTGTTTTCCACATTAATGTGCTGATTGTGCAATCGCACTTTAATCGGAAAATACAAACCGAGTTGGTCGTCTTTAACTGCATCGGTCGATACTTCAATCACTTCACCCGAGATAGAGCCATATCGGGTAAAGGGAAAGCTGTCTATCTTTACTACAGCGTCTTGTCCCACAAAGGTAAAACCAATGTCCTTATTTAATAGCTGTGCATTCACAATAAGCTCATCATCGTCAGGTACTACGGTTAATAATTGCTGCGCCGGGGTGACAACCTCTCCTATGGTCGATAGTTGCAATGCCTCAACTACGCCGCTTACAGGCGCTAACAATTGATTTTTTTCCGTTAGGTACTGTTGCTTTTCAAGCTCTTGTTGCAGCGTTAATATTTCTTCGTTGATTTGACTAATTTCTGAGTGAAGCAATTTTTGAAGCTCTGTTGAGTGGGTTCTTTGCTCCTGAGCGTTTGTTTTAATGGCATGGTTAATTGAACTCACATTGGTTAGTTCAATTAGGCGTTGCTCTTGTTGCTGTACGGCTTGCTGCTTAAGCTCTAAGTATGTGGATCGAGCAACAAGTTTTTGGTCTTGTAACGATTCAAGCGAGTCAACACGCTCGATGAGCAAAGGCAAAATTTTATCTAACTGCACAAGCTTGGCTTTTGCGCCAGCAAGCTGCGCTTCTAACTCTGAGAGTTTTGCTTCATACACGGCTTGTTCATTCTGATATTGTATAAACTCGGCCTTTAATAGTTGTTTATGCTCCGCTGTTAACGCTGAACTCGCATCATCTAATGTTGGCGGGTTTTGTATTAACTGTAGGAGCTGTAACCGTCTTAACCGCTGCTGCTCAAAATTAGTCAGCGATTGCAGGGTTTGCCTATAATTTGACTCAGCCAGTACAGGCTCTAACGACACGAGTAGCTGGCCTTTAGTTACTTTGTCGCCATCCTTAACATGTATTTCCTGAACTGAGCCCGTTTCGAGTGGTTGGATAACCTTGACTTTTTGAAGCGGTATTAACTGACCTTGTGCCTTTGCCACAATATCAATTCGCCCAATTATGGCCCAAATGATTGCTAGACTAAAAAAGGTAACGAGTACCCAAAGTACGCCGCGCACCAGTTTAGGCGGCGGAGCAGTTTGCGCTTCTAATACTGGGGGTAAGAACTCAATGAGCTTGGTATTTACAATTAATTTGCTCATGATACGTTCGCTCTTTTGGGCGTTTTTGATTGCGCGACCGTGTTATCTTGCAGGCTTGCTAAATGTGCATAAATACCTTCTAATTTTAGTAAGTGTTTATGCGCACCCTGTTCAACGATACGGCCGTTGTCTAGTACCAAGATACGATCAGCGTCTCTAACGGCCGACAAGCGATGCGCCACTATAAAAACGGTTCTGCCTTTGGCTATCTTTTGCATATTTTGTTGAATAATGCGTTCAGACTCATAATCAAGAGCACTGGTGGCTTCATCAAAAATGAGTATTGCAGGGTTTGACAACAGTGCCCTTGCGATAGCTAAACGCTGACGCTGTCCGCCTGATAAGGCTGAGCCTTGCTCACCAACTTGGGTATCGTAGGCTTCAGGTAGTTTTAAAATAAACTCTTCAGCCCCCGCTAATTGCGCAGCTTCAATCACTCTTTCAAGTGAAGCGGAAGGATCCGAAAGAGCGATATTTTCACGAATCGTGCCGCTAAATAAAAAATTCTCCTGTAGCACAACACCGACTCTAGGCCTTAACCAAGCAGGATTGATCAAATTGATATCAACGCCATCGATGTAAATTCGCCCCGAGTTTGGTAAATATAGTCTTTGTACTAGTTTAGTTAGGGAGCTTTTTCCAGATCCAGAACGTCCTACTAACCCAATTACCTCTCCAGCAGAGACCTTTAGATTGATATCATTTAATACATTGGCTCGCTCCGGCGAGTAGCTAAAACAAGTATGTTCAAAAATGACTTCCCCCCGTAATTTGGGCAGTTCTAACTTGCTATTTGTGCCGGATTCGGTCGGTGTGTTAAGCACATCACCTAAACGTTCAATAGAAATTTTTGCCTGTTGAAAGTCTTGCCATACACTGGCAAATCGCATAATAGGTGCGGCAATTCTCTGTGCCAGAATGTTAAAGGCAATGAACTGGCCAATGGTTAAAGTTCCCTCGGTTACGGCCAGTGAGCCAAAATATAAAATTAATAAGCCGACAGTTTTAGTGATAAAATTTGAAGTTTGGCTATATAAGTTGTTCAATTGAAATGCTTTAAAAGACACATTTGTATACTGTGCTAATTTTTCATCCCACTTGTTACCCATTGTATGCTCTACGGCCATCGACTTAATAGTCTCAACCCCATGCACTGACTCTACTAAATATGAGTGGTTTTCCGCGCTGTGCTTAAATTTTTTCTCTAATGTGCTACGAATAGAGGGGCCTAGCAAGTATGCAATTACAAAGTAGAAGGGGAGGCTAGCAACAACAATCCATGTAAGGTCGCTGGAGTAATAAAACATCACCGCAAAAAACACGAATGTAAAAAGCAGGTCTAAAATCAGGGTGAGTGAAGTACCTGTCATAAACTCTCGAATACTATCGAGCTCTTTTATCCTGGCTACGGTATCGCCCACTCTCCGCGATTTAAAGTAGGCTAATGGCAGCTTTAACATATGCTGATAAATTTCACTGCCGAGCCCGACATCTATTCTATTGGTTGTATGGCTAAACAAGAAGGCTCGGATGGCTGAAAGCAGCACTTCAAATAATATGACACAGAAAAAACCTGTAGCTAATACATTTAATGTTGTAAGGCCGTTATGTACCATGACTTTGTCAATGGCTACTTGAAAGAATATTGGTGAAGCTAAGCCAAAAAGCTGTATAAAAAATGATGCAACTAATACCTCAATAAAAAGTTTCTTATACTTTTTAACTGCCGGAACAAACCATTTGATACCAAACTTTGCTTTTTCAGAAAGCGCTTGCTTTCTAGGTGATAAAAATAGAAAACTGTGAGTAAAAGATTGCTCAAAATCATGAAAGCTTATTACTTCGGGTGCATTGCTTATAGACAAGTCATGTATCAAAACCCCTTTGTCATTAATCTTTGCGATGATCGAAAAACGACCATCTTTTTTTTGGGCAATAGCAGGCAAACTGTGTTCATTAATATTATCGATGTCGATTGAAATGAATTTTGCTTTAAACCCCGTTGACTTTGCTGCACGCAGAAGCTGAGTCTCTGTTAAAGCAAGCTCAGTCATTTTTTGATGGTTATATTTGGTGTATAGCTCGTCGGTATTAACATTGATTTGGTGGAATTTGCCCAATAGGGCAATGCATTGTAGGCCAGATAAGAATATATCTTGCTCGTTATTGTTCACAACTACCTCATGTGACTTTTACTGTGTAAATAAATTTATAGTGGTTATGTTTATAAGAAGAGGTGAGCAAAAAAACTACGCACAATCGATGGTTTGTTATTTTTTTGTTCTTTTTAAGAAACAAGCTGATTAAATATTTTCAGCGAATCACTCTAACGATAAGTCTCTATAAATAATACAATAGTACCAAATGTGAAAACAGTACTTTTTTATTAAAATGCGTATAGGTATGGTGGTAAAGCTCTTTATAATCCAGATTTCAGATGTTCAGTGCGTATTCATGGGAGAGTATAAAGAGCCAACCCTACTACTCGTAGTCATCCTTAATCCATTGAGCATAGAGTGAGCACTTTGCGCCCAGCTTGATGAAGTGGGATAACCAGTGCTATTTTGCCATCGACAATCGTGCCAGCTTTACCTTTGAAAACTATGTTGAGTGCTTGTACTTGTTATGTTCACGAACTCAGGGGCGGTATGATGATGAAGAATCGTGTGGTAGGCCGTTGTCTGTTCTAAATTCTGTTCTGGTGGGGTCTGGTTGCAAAGCACATCCTCTTTTCGAGTTTCTTATGAGCCAACACAAACCTGATCCTTTTCACCCGTCACCCCTCTGCTCGAGACGGGATCTTGCTGAAGGTCACGCCGTTGATGGTGCTTTGTCTGGCATAACATGCGTCTGTAAATAGATACCGGCTCAAGGCCGGCATGATGGGGAGGAGTTTGTGCCGAGTCGTAAGAGGAGATTTGGCTTTAAAAACAGGCCTGTCTATTTGCATCATTGGCAAACTTTTGAGTGTAAATGTTGGCTCATGTCATACAGAACAACACGTATTTCCTGACCAGAATCATGAAGGCATTTACCGCCCAATGTTAAGCAAAAAAGTCCATGTTAATAGTATTGAAATGGGCTGTTTTATCATCAGTTAGAATAACCATTGCTCAGTGTTCATTGTGCTCTCGTAACCATTCATCACTTTTCCATAAGCGATTTTATCTAATAATTATAATAACTTGCAGGCTATCAGAGCACAGCAACAAAATGGGTGGCCGGATATGGAACAGCAATTTAAAGATCGCAGAGCAGAACTTTTAGTACAAAAAATGCGCCGTACCGAGCGCTTTATGAATCATCAAGGGCTTGAAAAGACAGCGGTATCATTTGGTGATGAGCAGCTTGAATTTATTGAGCATGCTATGGTCGACGGGCTCAATGAAGACACCATACGTACTATCGACTTCCACCGTCGTTGTCTGGCTGCGGGCATAGACAATGGTCGTCACTACTGGTGCTTTAAGCAGGACGAGCAATTGATTGGCATGTCAGGCTATCACTATCGGTTGTGGGATCCAAAAAGCATTGTCTGGGGTGGCTGGTTTGTTGCTGATCAAAATGTATCTCCTCTGGTAAAAATGGCGATGTTGCTTGATACGCTAAAAGTATTGCTGGAAGAGACCAACTACGAAGAATTATACATCGAAGTTTTTGCCGACACTGAGCAGTCAAATATTCTCAATATCTATCATTCTTTACAGTTCACGTCGCTTGGACGTTTTGAGAGTTTCTACGGGCCGAAACAGGATATGGTGGTGATGAAACTGGAGCTGGCTGAGGTCAGGGCGCTGTGGTTAAACACCACTCGTCCACTTGAGCGAGTGCAGTAGCATGCTGCTTCTGTATGTTGAATCTGGAGCCGGTTCGCGAGCGCTGGCACTGGCGCTGGCGAACAGCTTTCGTCAGCAAGGTGAACAGGTCGAGCTGATGTCAGTATCTGAGCTGTTGCCACGGTGGTTATCCGACATACTATTTGGCCAATACTATGAGTGGTGTATGTCGGGCAAGCAACATCACAGTAAGTTGTATGCCAGTCGCTGGTTTTACCCGTTTCTCTATCGGTTGTTACCCATATGGTTGGCGTTCAAGGGCAATAATAAGCTTAACGAAGCCAAAGCGGTGCTCCGTCGTCACAGTAAAGTGTTGGCATGTAGTTACTATGGCGCTTTTTTCGCCCGCTACTTTGCCAGACTGGCTGGACACCAGGTTGAGATCAGTGGCGTGCTGGGTGATTATCAAATTTCCAACGGCTGGCGTACCCCTTTAACACGCCTGTTTATTTCTCACCAGTATGACCATCCGGTACTGGACTGGCATCGCGCCAGAGGGACCCGCATTTTACCTCTGGGTATCCCCACTGAGGGCACGCAGAATGTCACAACTTCACCTGAAACCTCTGTCCAGACATGTGGCGCGAGACTCTGTGTTTTGTTATGTGGCGGTGGCTGGGGGTTGGGTATTTCTGCCTCTACCGTTGCGCTGCTACTGGCACAAGCGCAGTTTGGCAAAGTGACCGTTATTTGTGGCCAGAATGTGGCGCTGTATGAGCAGCTGAAAACACGTTTTGGCAATGACATTACTCAGCAGCGATTAGAACTGACAGGGTTTGTGTCTGACATGCAGTCATTTTATGCGCAAGCCGACATCATCATCACAAAAGCAGGTGGTCTGACGCTGACAGAGGCGGCGCTGACTAATACCTGTTTGATTATTCATGGCGCTTTGCCCGGGCAGGAACAACACAACCGTGCGGTATTTGTGGCGCAGGGCGCAGCGTTGAACGCCGAGTGTGAGCAGGAGTTGAGTGAGTTGCTCAGTCGCTTACAGGCATCCGCCGAGCTGCGCAGGCAGACGGCCATGCAGGCTGCCTCTTTGGTTAATGCCAATGCATCACAACAGATTTGTCACCATTTACTCGCAAGTAGCAGATAAGATTGTAGGAGTCGATTATGTGGACTAAAAAAGCCACGCAACTAGCGGTCAGCGAATTACCGCAAGCACACCAAAACTTTATGGCCAGAAATCCGGGCTTTACCGCTCACCACCAGGCCAGTACCGACCGTGTGGCTAATGCCCTCAGACGCTATGCCGCAAGCGGAAAAGTGGAAGCAGACAATATCTGTAAGCTGGTAATTAAAATGACCAGTAGCTGTAATCTGCGCTGTGAACAGTGTTTTCAGTGGCGTGAAACCGGTTTTCACCATGGTCTGGATCCCACCGCCATTCCCTATGAACAGAGTGGACACCTGTTTGACTTTGTAGAGCGCCAGCGCTGCGACATTATCTTAACTGGTGGTGAGCCTACCTTACACCCAGACTTTCCGAAGTTTCTCAGCCGTCTGGCTGAAGCCGGGTGTTTTATCTACATCTGTACCAACGGTCTGATGATTAAACGCCATTTTGAAGTACTGAGTAAGTATCACGACCAGCTGGCTTTTTTGATCTCTATCGACGGCCCAAAGGACATTCATGACTCGATCCGGGGAAAAGGCACTTATAACAAAACAATGGCGGGTATTGAGCTGTTGGCTGAGGGCAAAAAGGAAGGTAAACAATGGCTGATTGGGGTGGAAAACACCATGATGGCCAAGAATCTGGACAGGGCGACTGAGTTACTGAACGAATGCGAGCAAGCCGGTGTTGATTGGATGATTTACAACCACCTGTGGGTGGTGGACATGATGGCGCGCAGTGAATATCACCGTTTTTGTGAGGACTATGACACTGTACCAAATTCGTATACCGGATTCGATATGGGGGATTTTCGGCCGGACTATATCGAGCAGGTAATCGAGACCATAGACACATTACGTGCTTATCCTGCGCAGATCCCGGTGTTATTCGGGCCAGACTACGATGCTGACGAAATTCGCCAGTACTATCGCGGCAAGATGCCAGCACGACCTCACTACCTCAAAATGGGCGTCAAACTGGACGTCGACATTGGCGGTAAGCTGGTAATGACCAAGCAGTTCCCGGATCTGATTTTTGGTAATGTGCTCGACACCCCCATTGAGGAGCTAATTGCTTCCGAACCTTATCAACGAGCGGCCAAAACAATGCGTCAGCAGAGCCTTAAAGTGCTTAATGCCTGCCCCGATGCGCATAACTTTTTGCTCTAGAGGTGCCTATGTTGTCAGTGATCTTGCCTGCCCACAATGAAGCCGAAGTGCTCGCAATCAGTTTACCAGCATTGGTCGCTCACTTGCCTGAAAACGCAGAACTGATAGTGGTTTGTGATCGTTGCTCTGACGCAACCGCAGAGATAGCTCGCAGATATACAGAGCAGGTTTTTTCCATTACCGCCGGCAGTGCTGCGGCGGCCCGTAATTACGGAGCAGCGCAGGCAAAAGGCGAGATATTTTTGTTTCTTGATGCCGATACGGTATGCAGTGAAAACGTGCCTGAACTGGTAGGGCAGCTCGCTCTGGGCACAGGCAATTCAGTGTATGGAACCGCGCCACTGCAAAGTGACAGTGGTCACTGGCTAGGTCGTTTTATTGCGGCCGACATTAACCGTTTTAATCGTCGACATCAAAGCATGGGTGGTAATTGTTTTGTCGCAGCAGGCTTATTCAGGGCTGTGGATGGCTTCAATACGCAATTATTGCGTGGCGAGGACACTGATCTGGGTGTGCGCTGCCAGCGCCAGGGGGGACGGTATGTGTGGCTAAAAGGTGGCCATTTTGTCCACAACGAGCGCAAGTTTCGCACCCACGGCTACGTCAGATATTACTGCTCTTTGGTGCTCGGTGGCTTGCTTTGGCAACTTTCTGAGCGGCTTTATGCCCGCAGTCTGGGAGGCCAGGCATGATAGACAAGTGCAAAGCCTTGTGGCAGGTACTGTCATTCAAACTGGTGCTGTTAAGCAGCCTGAGTGCTTGCAGCACCATCTTTATACTGCATACATTTACCATGGCACTACAACTGGATAGCACGAATTCAGCCAACCTGATGCAAGGTGCGCTGTGGTTTGTTGTGGCTTTTTGCGCTTTTGTTGTTGTTCAACTTACCTTTCAGCGCAGCGTGATCCGGCTAACCGAAACCACCATCAAAGAGGTTCGGCTGGATATTCTGGATGCAGTACGTCGTGCCCGGCTGCAAATGGTTGAACAATTTGGCCAGGAGCGGATTTTGTCTGCGATTGCATACGATGCCAATACGCTCAGCCAGCTGAATCAATTTGTAGCGCTGAGTGTGGGCCACTTGTTTACTGTGCTAGCAGCACTGGTTTATATGTTTGTCATTGCGCCTGTGGGAGCACTTCTGGCGCTGGGGTTGATGGCCGTTGCGGTCATTGTTTATTGTCTGCGCTTTGCTGGTATCCATCAGGGGTATGAACGCGCACGCGAAGCCGAAGACAGCTTTTTCACACACCTGCACGATTTGCTGATGGGGATACTGGAAGTCAAACAAAATGCCACGCGCAACGACAGCCTCTACCAAGAGTACCTGAGTCGTGATGCGAACAAGGTTCAGCATAATAAAATCATGGCCGAGTGCCGTTTTGCGCACAATCAACTGATGCTGATGGCCGCGCTATACCTGCTCGCCGCTGTGGCGGTGTTTGTTGCTCCTTTATGGTTTGCTTTATCGCCTCAGCAAAGCATCAGTTTTGTGATCATCACTCTGTTTATCGTGAGTCCATTTCACAGCAGCATGGAGTTGTTTCGGGTGCTTAGCCAGCTTCAGGTCTCGCAAGACAAGCTGGCTGAAATTAAACAACTGGCCAGTGACGCGAGCGAAGACAATGCGGCGTTTAATCAGGCATCGTTTTCACATCAGCTGACACTGCAAAAGCTAACCTTTGAGTATCAGCAAGGGTTCGCTGTGGGGCCAATTAATCTGACCGTGAATCGAGGTGATATCGTGTTTATTTCCGGCGGAAATGGTTCGGGGAAAACCACTTTCATGCGTCTGCTGAGTGGCTTGTACACACCAAAAAGCGGACAAGTCTGGCTCGACAACGTTGCGCTGGATAAGGAACAGTTACTGGCCTATCGGCAGCTCTTTGCAGGTATTTCCGCAGACAGTGTGGTATTTGCAAATCGCTATGGTCAGCCTATGGGCGAAGAAACGATTAATCAGTGGCTGGAAAGGCTCGAGTTGAGTGACAAAGTTCAGTTTCGGGCGGGTCGATTCACCAATACTCGTTTGTCTACGGGTCAGTTGAAGCGCCTGGCCATGGTGCAGGCTTTGATGGAAGAGCGGCCGATTCTGGTGCTGGATGAGTTTGCAGCCAACATCGACCCGCAAAGCAGACAGGTATTTTACCGGCAATGGCTACCGACGCTCAAAGCCATGGGCAAAACACTGTTCGTGATCACGCATGATGAGGCTTACTTTGAGTGTTGCGACTGTCATTACCTGATGCGGGACGGCCAGCTTCATCCCTATCCGGCACAGGCACTGTCATTGGTTAAATCGCACTAAGGAGTGTTATGAAAGATTATCAGTTAACCTGGCTGGAACAGCGGGTACATACCGAAACGACGGCGGTATTGGTGCCATTTTACAATGAAGCGGGCGATAAAACGCACTTTGCCGAGCGTCTCGCATACTTTGATGCGCTGGCAGCGCGCCATCCTGAACTCGATATCATCCTGATTGATGATGGCTCAACCGACCAGCCTTTTTCGGCCAATACTGAACAGCTGACACATCTTAGTCTTAGCCGGGTGACGCCAAATGGCCAAAAGATTGGGGCACTTTACACCCTGATCAAAGCTTTGCCGCATAAGTACATTATTTTCACCGACTTTGATACAGAGCTTCAGGGTTTGGATAATCTGCCTGAAGTACATCGTAAACTGGCAGCAGAACCCACCTCTATGGGATGCTATTTCAGCATGCGCCCCACGGCGGGCAACACACCCGCGGTGCAGTTTCAGATGCTGGAATATGCTCTGGAACGAGCCAGCTATCAGTTCAGTAAAAATGAAGGCAGCGTACCTATCATGCCGGGGGCTGGGTGCCTGTATAAGCGACCTGTCATTGCAGATTTACTATCCCGCCATAGCGGGCTGCGCAGCGGTGAAGACAGAGAAACCTGTTTACTGGGCCTGGAACTGGGTTATACCGTATTTTATGCGCCTGAAATAGAGGCATTGACGCACCCCCCGCAAACCTTTAGTGCGCTGCTGCAACAACGCCGTCGCTGGTCGCAGGGGTTTGTTGAAGTGGCTCTGCATAAGGCCGAGTTTTATCGAGCCCAGATGGCTGACAAAACCATTCTGGGCCTGCGCCATCGGATTGACATGATCTCTGTCAGTATCTTTCTTTTGATGCCTTTGATTTTGCTGAGTGCATTTTTGTTCAGCACGGCGGTTGGTGTAGCTCTGGTAGCAGCCTGGACAGCACTGGGATTTGTCGAAACCTTTTGGCTGTACAGTAAGGCGAGCAGTGAGTTTCGTACTATCCCTTACCATAAGCTCAAGCTGTGCCTGATCCCATTTGCGCGTGTGATGCTGGAAGTACCGACCTGGTGGCGGGTGATAGGGCGCGTTTGTTTAAACAAATTACAAGGTAAAGGAGCCTGTGCATGAGTAATCCCTTATCGGTCCAGGCAGGTAACCCTTATATTGCGGGTAATTATAGTCGGATACACAGTCTGGGCATGGACTGTCGACCCAGACACCTGACCCGTCAACTGGATTTGGGGTGTCGGCGTGGCCCATTCGATTGGATAGGCGGGCGCTCTGTTGCCGATCTCGACAGAGCATTGCAAACGCGTTGCAAAGAAGTGCTGTTACTGGAAAACTTAACGCCCTATGAGCCCGACTGCAAAGAATATCGCAAGTATGCCGACCCCTCGGCTGGATATTTATCGGCCCACGATTTTGCGCTGGAAAACCACGATTTGGCTCGGGAGTATCCGATCTTTCGCGAGAAATTTGATGGGATCTGCGCGCGCTTTTTTACTGAGCTTGCCAGCCTCGACAGTGTATTGTTTTTCCTGAGTGTAGCCATGGAGGAGCATGCCGACTGGCAATTCGAAACGCCCGACGAAATCCTGGCTAACACACTGGCTTTAAAAGCAACGCTTGAGCAGGTGTGTCCAAACGCAAAAGTGGGCCTGCTGGTGGCAACGTTTCACGATGAGCTTTCTGAACACAGCCGTCCCGGATTGGCATTTACCCGCAAGTACACTTTTGACAATGATGAACCCTGGATGGAAGGGCGTGAACTCCAGCACTGGAGTGATATGTTAGTGGGTGTCAACGGATTTTCCGGACTCAGCGCTGTCAAGGAGTCGGCATGAACCTTGTCACAGTGGCTGATACGGTCGCCCGGATCCTCAAACAACCAGCTCAGGTACAGGCTTTAGTTGGCGATGACTGGACATTGACCTATGGTGAGTTGCGAGAACGGGTTGCCTGCTGCCTTGCTCAGCTGAAGAGATTTGACGTTCAGCCGAATGAGTGTGTCGCCATCTATGGGGATGATCCGCGACTAAGTGCGGCAGGCGTGTTGAGTGCGCTACTGATGGGATGTCCTTTTGTGTGCCTGGATACCCGTTTCCCGGTGGCTCGCAAGCAGCATATGCTGGCACGTAGTCAGGTGCGGGTCGTGCTTTACAGCCAGAATGACCCTCAATTGGGTGTCGCTGGCTGCAAAATTGCCCTGTCTTGTAATCAGGCATCTGCTGTGCACTACGTGGATATACTCTCTGCTGACAATGTCGATAACGAAAAACGGCATGTTGCTTATCATGTGTACACTTCCGGCAGTACTGGTCTGCCCAAAGGTATCAGCATTTCTCGCTACAGTCTGGCTCAGCAGATCCAGGCTGCACGACAACAGTATCAATTAACCCCAGATGACCGTGCGTTGTGTATTTTATCCAGCTCGACCGATGCTTATTTGCAGCAGCTGCTGATGTTTCTCTCAGCCGGCGCTTGTGTATACTTTACACAGCGTACAGTCCTTGATCCGGCAGAGTTTGCGGCTGTGTGTATCTCGTACAAAATCACCCATATTGATGTACCACCCAGCCTGCTGGCAACCTTTCTGGCGGATCCGCGTGCTCAAGACTGGCTTTCGGACATGACGCTTAGCACGGCAATTCTTGGTGGTGAGGAGTTCAGCCACAATATAGTGCGCCACTGGGAGCGGCTAAACTTGTTCGAACGAGTCGCGCTTTATAATGAGTATGGTCCGTCCGAAGCCACAGTGACATCATGTTTACACCGCGTTACACGCCAGGACCTGCAACGGCAAAGGGTGCCCATTGGTCGTCCGTCGGCAGGCAGTATCTTACTGATCGTTGATGCTCAGAACCGGCCAGCCAAAGAAGGGGAGTTACTGATTGGGGGTGAGGGCCTGGCTTTAGAGTACCTGGCTGAGCCACAAAAAACGGCCGATAAGTTTATAACGATGCAGCGGTTAGGCTGTGCGCAGCGCTTCTATCGCAGTGGCGATTTGGTCAAGCGGGAC
This sequence comes from Pseudoalteromonas rubra, assembly GCF_005887115.1. GTDB lineage: Bacteria > Pseudomonadota > Gammaproteobacteria > Enterobacterales > Alteromonadaceae > Pseudoalteromonas > Pseudoalteromonas rubra_F. The sequence continues at coordinate 12,977 of NZ_PNCJ01000004.1, forward strand.
GAACAAGGGCTTATCACTTATCTGGGTCGCCAAGACAATCAAGTTAACTTACTGGGACACCGGATAGAGCTTGAAGGTATCGAAGCGGTACTGGATCAATACCCCGGTGTACAGAGTTCAGCGGTACTGGCTATGGGTAGTGAACTGATAGCCTTTGTTGCCGGAGCGCTGCATGACACACACACGCCTAAGCTACGCAAGGCGTTGCGCCACTCTTTGCCTGACTACATGTTGCCTGCACAGTTCTACTATTACTCTCAGCTGCCAACCACGACGATTGGTAAAATTGATAAGCAGGCATTACAGCGGACCGCGCAGCAGCGGTTTGTGCAATCTAACAAGGTAGCCTCTGCGTCTGAACTCATTGCGCACAGTTTGAATATACCACTTGCCAAGCTTGCCATGTATAAAGGGTATAAGGAGCAGGGGGGCGATTCACTCAAGGCACTGGCATTGCAGCTGCGTGCCAAACAGCATGGCTGGCGCTTATCTTTGTCTCAATTGCTAAATGATACGCCACTGTCTCAGTTGGAACACAATGGCAATGCAAGCAAGCTACACTTCTCATCTGAGCTGCTTAATTACGCTTTGCCGAATAAACTGGCCATGATCCATGTTGAGCAGGTCGCCCGCTGGCAAGTGTGCTCTGTATTGTTTACCCGCCAGCAGATCAGTAGTGACAAGGTGCATCAAGTTGCGCGGATCTTACTGCGTAAGTATCCCACGCTGAGGTTGCGCTTTAATGTGAAAGAGATGACACAGGCCATCAGTAAAGGGGCTTTACACCTGACCAGTGAGCTTGACGTGACCAGTTTTGATGACTTTAAACGACAAGCCTGCGACGCTTTTAAGTCCCGTCTCGCGGAATCGTCTTTGCAGGAACAGTTAGTGACCATTGCCAGCTATCGCAGTCGCTACGGCCAGGTTGTGGCTGTGGGAGTGAGTCATCTGCTGGTCGACGATATCAGCCTTCAGGTGCTCAGTAATGATCTCGACAGCCTGTTGCACGCGCCGCGACAGTTTGACCGGCAACGAGACTGGGCATTGTTGCATTGGCAACAGCAGTGGCATTGCGCAGTAATGGCAGGCCGGTTTGATGAAGATCTTGTTTACTGGCGTCGCGCGCTCAGTGGCAGAGGAGTTTTTTGTCAGGAAGCAGAGCGCAAACTCACGCAGTTGGACACGCTACAATCAGTCAGTAGCCAGACTGTGCTGGGGGATCCGGAACAGATCGCTGCCCTGACGTCACGGCTTGCTCAGCAGGGTCAGTCTCTGCAGACTGTTCTTTGTGCGGCGCTGGCTCATAGTTACCGAGCGTGCACAGCAGAAAGGTCTATGGTGGTGGCGCTGGAAAACAACGGCAGACAACCTTTAAATGATCTGGAGCACGGAATCACCGTTGAAGTAGGTCAGGCTGTTGGCTGGTTTGCTCAAAGCGCCCCTTTGTTGCTACATGGCCGTGAATCTGTTGAAGCGCAATTCGACATAACCTGCGCGGACTTACTTGCACCTCCCGTGGGCGGGCACAGTTATGGCTGGTTGAGTTTATTCAGCGAGGACCCGTCTTTTAAAGCACTTGTTCAAACTCAGGCACCAAGAATTTCGCTGGCTTTTGCCAGTCATATTGAACTGCCTGAGCAGCAATTGTTTGCTCAGCCAAGGCTTGGCTTGAGTGCAACCGATTGGCTCAAAGACGAAGACGTTTTTTCCTTTGGGCAACTCTATTACTGGTTGCAGATCCGATTTGTACGTGAGCAAGAAGGCGGTTTGATGGTAGAATTAAAAAGTGATGCCGGTATTGTAAGCCAGCGTTGGCTTGACGTGCTATCAGCGCATTTGGTTAAGGCTTTTAAGCAATTAAGCTATGGAGTAACCCCGAGCTGAACGCTTTGATTTATTGCGTAAAATTAGGGTCATCGGTTAAAGAGCATGTTATGGTCTAAGCTGGTAAGTGTTGTGTGAGGGGGACTATGCGCTTTTTTCGTCATTGTATGAGCTTTTTGCTGGTCAGTGTAGTGGGCCTGGCGCCAAATATAGCCATTGCACAATCCTGTGATCAAGCAGTCACTGTCAGTGCCAGCGACAACTGGCCGCCATACTCATATCGAGTGGATGAGCAGTATCGGGGTCTGGATATTGAGATCCTGGAGCTGGTTCTGAAACATGCCAATTTATGTTGGCGCTATGTGACTTTTCCCTCGTCAAGCAGAGCTTTTGAGGAGTTTAAAAAAGGCAAAGTCGATGTGATTTTTGCAGCCAGCTTCACCCAGGAGCGACGCAAGTTTTCAGAATTCAGTGTGCCGTACCGGGATGAAGTCATGCAATTGTTTCGCCACGCGGATAACCCCCTGAGCCCGCAACATGCATTTGCGCCAACCCTGCATTTTTTGACCAAGTCGCTTGTGGCTGTGAATCGTGGCAGTGTTTACGGCGAAGCATTTTCCCGCGTTGCTCAGCAGTGTCCGGATTGTGTGGTTGACATCAACTTAGCGACAGAGCGCTTTGATTTACTGGTGCGAAAGCGCGTTGATTACGCGGTGGAAGATTTGTTCACCGGCATTTACCTGATCAACCGGGAACCCTATAAAGCACACGTCAGGGCAAGTCGTTTAACTGTACATAAAAACCCCGCACATTACATGATCCGGCCGGGCTTGTTTAGCGAGAAACGGTTACAGCAGTTCAATCTGGCCATCGAACGTAATCGGGCTGCCATTGATGAACTGATTGACCTGCATTTTCAGCGTTTGTTATCCGGCTCTGCTCAAGCTAAGCCATAAATGTTTTGTGTGCAGGTCTGCGCATAAGATATTCATACTCGTCTTCATCATAGGTCTCAAAACCTAATGAAAGGTACAAACGACGCGCCGGATTGTGTTTGAGCACTGTCAGGATAAAGGGATTATTGGGGTATTGCTTAAATAAGTACTCGAGTGTGCTTCGGCCAAGTCCTTGTTTCTGAAACTCAGGTGCAATTTGTAGCTGCATAATGTCCACCTGTTCATTTACCAGTCTAAATTTGAGTGTTCCTACTACCACCTTATCAATGAGCAGCAAGTGGGAGCAGGCATAGTCTTCTTCCAGCCGACACAGGTGTGCCTCTTCGCAGAGGAAAATGCCTGCCTGCTCAAGGTGTTCTACCATGGTTTGCAGGCGAAGCTGTAACAGAAAAGGTTTGTCGGCATTACTGGCTTGTCTTAGTTCTATTTCCATATTCCCTCACCATTGTCTGGTCTGTCGCTCAGATCTTGTTTGCACCTCGCCGGCCGCACCTCGCCTGGCCACATCTTGCCATGGTGTACCACAAAATGGGCGAGTTGATAGTGCTATTGCTTATCTAATCCCAATGTTTTTCGGGTTGCAAGGGTAAATTGTTTAAAGAAACAAAACTTTAATGAACCTGAAAATCAGGCGTTGAGGCACTCATAACAATTGGTCTGCAGCGCAATATGCAGCTCATCAGCGACTATATTTTGTGCTTTGTAGTTGAATGTCTGGGTGTAAAACCGTACCATAATTGCAAATGATAACGATTAGTATAAATATGAGTTTTATTGCAATTATTCCTTTGTGGCTGTCCGCACTGAGTTTATATCTCGGCAGCGAACGGCAAACCCTCATTTCCAGAGCATGGCCCAAGCCATTGGCTGGGTTTAGTGCACTCTCTTTGTTTATGCTCGGGATTGTGACATTTAGCTTTGATTACCCCTGGGTATCGTCAATGCTGGCGGCTTTGGTGGTGTTTATGCTGAGTTTATTTACGGTCACCATCAGTTCGGGTTACTCGAAAGTACGCACCTTCTCGATAACCGCGGCGCTGTGTCTGGTGAGTTTACTTTTCGGAGGGGCGAGTTATGTGGCCTAGAACATTAATCGGTTTGTTTATCGGTTTATTCTTGTCAGTCTCTTTGGTACTGAACTTAAACTTGTTACTTCCCTTTGCTGAAGGGACCAGGCTGCTGATTGGTTTGATCCTGGCATTTCCCATTTGGGCGGGCTGTATTGTATGGGCATATGCCTATCCAACTGCGTGGAAATCTTTTAAGGCGCTCATGCTTATGTTCGTACCCTCCGTCATACTTAATACAACTCTGATGATGCTAAGGTAGGCAATGACGATGAATAATCAGACGTTAAAATCACTCACGAATGCACACGCCTGGGTTGGGCTGATCATTTCCACGGTTCTGTTTGTGATCTTTTTTGCAGGCGCAATCTCGTTGTTTAAGGCCAATATCACCAGCTGGGAACGCACCCCTTTGTTGATCGATGCCAAGGCAGCAACAGGCACGCCAGCGTTCGACAAAGCACTGGCAACCATCGAAGAGCAATACCAAGTGGAAATGCATGGCGGCTTTTTCATCTTTCCCCCGGACGAGCATAACCCTTATATCGAAATTGGCTTTGAAAGCGAGTTAGCGCAGCCGGATCCAGAGACTGGCGAAGATCATGAACACCACACGTTGTTGTTTGACGCAACAACGGGAGAGCTGGTCGGGGACAGTCATGAATATAACTACGCCGAGTTCGTCTATTTGCTTCATTACAACCTGGGGCTGGACCGTCCTGGTCTGTATTTCGTGGGCTTAGTGACTTTGTTTTTCTTTGTCGCGATACTCAGTGGTATTGTGATCCATTGGCGCAAGTTGTTTAGTAAGTTCTTTCAGTACCGAAAAGACGGCAAAAAAGACAAGTGGCTGGATGCACACAACCTTATTGGCACTATGGGTTTGCCAATGCACATTATGTACGCTTTTACTGGTCTGGTATTCAACCTGGTGATTATCTATCAGATCTCTTATGCCGTGATTTTGTATCAGGGCAATCAGGATGCTTTACTTGATGCCGCTGGATTCGACCAGCCTCACCTGGAAGAAGTGGATAAGCGTATGGCCATGACAGGCGTAGACGAGATGTACCGGCGCGCGATGGCCACTATGGGCGATGTAACACTAGAGCGTATTAGCATAGAGCACTATGGTGATGAGAGCGCCATTCTGGTATTTGCTGCAACCAGTAATGATGACTTTTCTCTTTGGCGCGAAGTACGTTATCTGATGAGTAGTCAGGAGCAAATTTACCTGACGATGGACAATTATGACAATGCTGTACGTGGCGGTTTATCTACCATTGCGAGTTTGCATTTTGGTGATTTTGCCGGCTATGGCATGCGTATGGCCTTTTTCTTGTTTGGTCTTGCAACTGCGTATTTGATTATCACCGGCAATTTAATGTGGATCGATAAACGTGCTAAGCAGCGCAAGCAAAGTGCGCGCAGCCTTAACTTTGTCAGACGCCTGACATCGGGTGGTTTCATCGGGATTGTTTTGGCGACGGCTGTCGGCTTTGTTTTGGCAAGAGTCCTGCCGATAGAGCAGTTTGGCAGGGCGGATTTAATTGAACGCAGCTTTTACGCTGTGTGGATCGCCTGCATCGTCATTGCTCAATTATTTGCCAATCAAAAGTTGTTCTGTAAGGGCCTGCTTGGTGTATGTGCTGCATTGTTTGCATTAGTCGCAGTTGCCGACTGGACCTTGCTGTATGGTGTTTCCAGTCAGCTCGAAGGGAGTGTATTACGCGACGTCTTGTTGGTTGATGCTATCTTACTGTTGTTGTCTGCAATCTGTGTAGGGGCAATGAAGCGGGTATATGCAAGCGAAAAACAGATGGCACCCACAGACGTGGAGCCCATCGCCTCCCAGGCATAACTGATAAAGAAAAGGCGCTGTAACAGCGCCTTTTTTGTCAGGTAATAGGCTTGTGTTCGTTAACTCTTATCCTCTACAAACATAGGTGACTCTTCACAATCCATAGTTGGGCAATTATCCGGGCCTATTGGGTTTTTCCTGCGCTCGCTTTCTAAATGGATTTCCAACGTGTTAGAAAACTTAACCTTGATAGACGCTGAGTGTCGACGATTGATTAGCGAGTTACCAGCAACGGAAATTCGTACAGACTGACCGCTGATAATATGCCGTATGGCATCTTTTGCCTTCACACCCAGGTCTTCACCACCGTAGACAAATTCACCGCTAGGGATCGCTTGGTCTAGTGAGAAAATGGTGCGAGAACCCGTGAGCTTATCGTTATTTATGGCTTGGTTTATCGACTTGGCGATCTCTGATTCAACATAACGATTAATCAGGGTAGACAAGACCGGTATACTGATCCCCAGAAAACGGGTTTCAAAGTCAATATTTAGGTCGACTGGGTTGACCCGGATGTTGCTTACGACACCATTGCTTGGATTGTAGTCGGCAGTTGCCCAGATCTCTGGTGAGTTGATCCTTCCATATGCCTTAAAAATGAACGAGGGTGTTCTTTTGAGTGTAATCTTTGCTTTGGATTTAATACCAACCCCACCCACTTTCGCTAAGATCCGGCCATTTGATTCCTTAAGCTCAAAATTCATCGCCCCTATCAGGCTGGTATTTACATAGTCGAGATCAAAGCTGCCATTTAGATTAGAGTCGACGCTTTGATAAACTTTTTGCTTAATTGCTTCTGATAGTTCTTTGCGCCGTAAGGACGTTTTAGCCAGTATTCTTTTGATTTTTTTGTCTCTATCCAGAATACACTTTTTAAAGCCCTTATAAGAGACAGATGCACTCACCCGGGTAACGTAGTCGTTACTGTTATATTGTTCAAACAGCTCATTAAAGTCACATTCACCTGTCTCATTGAATGCCGCAGAAGCTGTCCCTGGTGCAAAACCCCAGGTTAATATTGCAGCCAATGTCAGGACCTTAACTTTTGATATAAGACTCATTTTTATTTCCTTTTGTATTCAATTTGGGTATCAATGTATTGCCTTTTGTTTTTTATGTCAATTTAATGTCAATAAAATGTTTTTGTTTTGGTGTTTGCTTGTTCCACTGGTGCCAGAAAGCTTATCGTCGATGCGATAGCAACAGATCCCTCAATTGTTGAGGGGTCGATAGTCATAACAGGTCTTATAAAGTGTTTAGTGATCATCGAGAATCTCGTATAGAAAACGCTATTATGATCAATGCCAGTAGCAATGAGTCTCGTTGGTTGTTCGGCTCAGTAAGTAAAGTCAGGCGGTTTTTATGAGCTTATCAGTGAGGACTCTAATGAGGATAAGCAGCCGGATTATGAGGAAGAGCTCATTGTTGCTTTGAGTCGTTCGGGTGGCTCCGGCTATCCGGAAATCATCCAAGGCTATATTGAAATATATTACTCAGGGCGTGAACAATGCGGGCAATTTGCTGCTGGTATTTTCAAGGCGGGAACAGGTGTTTAGTGCACTGACTGCCCTGAGTACTTTTAAGCTACTCGATACACGCGCCTCACCTAAAGTGGGTTATCAGGTTAGTACGCATTGGGGGTATGGAAACGAGGCACTTATGACAGTGCCTCTGATTACTGGTTTAGTCTCTATATTTAGAGGCAACTAACCGGGCAGGTATCGGGGCCCAGCGGGTTCTTTCTGCGTTGACTGTCTAATTGTATTTCCAATGTGTCAGAGAGCTTAACGTTTAAAGAAGCTGAATGCGTGGTGTAGCCCAGTGAATTACCAGAGACTGAAATACGGACTGACTGCCCACTGATGATGTGTCGAATGGCATCTTTTGCCTTTACACCCAAATCTTCACCACCATAGAAAAACTCACCACTCGGGATCGCTTTATCCAGAGAGAAAATAGTACGAGAGCCAGTCAGTTTATCACTGTTAATGGCACCATAAACCATGCTTGATAGCTTGGATTCGACAAAGTTGTCTATCAGGTTTGATAAGCCAGGAATGCTGATCCCCAAAAAGCGGGTTTCAAAGTCAATATTTAGGTTTACCGGGTTAACTCTGATGTTACTAACTTCGCCACTATAAGGGTTGTAGTCTGCTGTTGCCCAGATTTCAGGAGAATTGATTCTGCCATACGCTTTGAAAATAAAGGATGGGGTGTTTTTTAATGTAATTTTTGCTGTAGAGCTGATACCGATGCCACCTGCCTTAGCCAAAATACGGCCGCCAGACTCACGTAACTCAAATACCATAGGTCCATTGAGGTTGGTGTTTACGTAGTCTAGGTCAAAGCTGCCATTGAGGTTAGAGTCGATGCTCTGATATACCTTCTGGCGGATATCAGCTTCGAGTTCTTGTCTGCGATAAGAGGTTTTTGCCAGCACTGATTTTACGTGGTTGTTCCTGTCCAGTGCGCAGCCTTGGTAGCTTTTATAAGAAACAGATGCAGTTACCCGGGTCACATAATCGTCCCGATGGTGTTGCTCAAATAAATTGTAGAAATTACACTCACCAATATTGTTGTTGATTGCGGCGGATGCCATGCCAGGCACAAAACTAGTGCTTAGAACCGCTGCAAGTGTCAGTGCTTTTACTTTTTTTATCATTTTTCATTTCCTTTGCGTTTAATTTTCATTAACAATCTATCTGTTTTATTTGTATTTCGTCAAAGGAATAAATATTAATTTTTAATTAAATGGGCTGTAACCCATCTTTTTTCTAAGGTAAAAGTGGCCTGGCAAAGTGGTTTTGGCGAGTAGTTACGGTTGAGTACAGATCCTCAATAAACTGGATACAGTGCGCGTTGAAGTGGGTAATAAAGACGAATATAGCTGGATTGCGCAAGGAAACCAGCGTCTTCGTGAGCTGAGCAAGATAAGTAATAGCAAAGTACAGGTTGAGGTGTTTGAAGGCGACCACAGCTGTCTCTTCGGTGAGCGGATCAGCGAGCGAGTATTGCCACACTTTGTGACCTTGTTCAGCAAACAAACCAAGCTTTACCACTGATGAAGGTACGTGTTATGGCAATCTACTGAGGACTGAAAATAGTTGATTTTGCGAATACGGCTTTACCAGATAATCATGTGCGCCCAGTTCAAGGCAGGTGACTTTGGTGGCTTCATATGCATCCGCAGAAAGCATCACGATGTTTGGTGTGACTGGTAACCTGAGTTCAGTGAGCTGTTTAAGTACATCATAACCGCTCATACCAGGCATATTTATATCGAGTAATACAATGTCGTAGCCAGGGCCACTCTTAAGTTTGTTAAGTGCCTCTATTCCGTTCTGTGCATTGTCTAACAATGCGCAATGGCCTTCTAGCATTCGGTTTGCCACAATCAGATTTATGGCGTTATCGTCGACTACGAGCACATTTCCCAGCTGCAAAGTCGACTCGGGACTATGTTGTTCATGCTCAGTTGAACTGCTCTTTTGTGATACATCTTTCTGTGCAGCCAAACGTATGATGGCTGTAGTGCCCACATTTACTTCTGACTGTAGTGAAAACTCGTATCCAAGAATATCGCACAGTTGTATTACAACATCCAGCCCCAGTCCGGTGCTGCCTATTCCTGTGAGATCCGCATGTTTTTCCTGTGAGTAGGGCTCACAAACTGCTGTTATGTCTTTTATTCCAACACCAGTGTCCTGAATAATGAGATCACATTTGCCATTATGGTACTTGGCATTCACAGAGACTTTGCCTTGTTTGGTGTATTTTATGGCGTTGCTCAAAAGGTTACTGAGGGCCTGAGTCAGGCGGACTTTGTCAGTTTTACAAAATAAAGCCTGGCAATTCGTATTTGCGACCTCCAGGGTCAGCCCTTTTTCTTTTGCTGTGCCTTCATAGAGTCGCTGGAGATGCAAAAATATTTGTTGCAATGAAACGGTTTCAAGACTGGTGGTAAGTTTTCCGGCTTCCAGTTTAGTCAGTGTGAGAATGTCATTGAGCAGCGATTGAAGTTGTTCACCGCAATCTAATATAGTGTGTAAATCACGCAGTATATCGGGGTTTTGTACGGTGTTTTTTAACGATTCAGCAACCCCCAACATACCAAATAGAGGCGTGCGAATTTCATGAGACATACGAGCAAAAAAGCGATCTCTGGCACGCAAAGCATCAATGGCCTGCTGCTCACTTTCTTTCACTTTGGTGACGTCAGTGTGCGCACCAAGCATGCGTACAGGCTCTCCTCGCGCATTTCTCAGGATCATACCTCTGCAACGGATCCACACAGTTGACCCGTTGGCATGCTGATAACGGACGATTTGGTCGTAAGGGTGAGTTGGATCTTCAGCGTGACGGTTAAAGTTTTCTATAGCTTTTGCCAAGTCACCTTGATCAATGATTGACTGCCACTCGGATACATTATGTGTTTTTGTGTCGGGGTCGTAGCCCAGAGTGCGCCAGAGCTTGTCACTCATCCATTCTTCATCGGGGTTTTCCAGATCCCAAAACCAGATCCCATCCAGCGAAGACTCCTGAACAAACTCAAACAGCGCAGGATCACTCTTGATACGCTCGTAGAGTTCCTTTTCTAGTCTGTGCATATTTCCATCGGTATAAACCTATTTTGTGTAGAGTATAGGCTGAGTTTATGAAAAAGAGCAAAGCCAATAAAGTATAACGAGCAGGTTGGTTTGTACTAAAATTGCCACTTGTATGTTTGTATAGTGTTCTGTAAAAGAGGATTAATCAACAAAACACGGAATGACGCTCAATGGATTACCTCTATGCTGTTGTACTTTTTGCCATATCATCTTCAGTGACACCCGGACCCAATAATATTATGGTGATGACGTCAGGGGTAAACTTCGGGATTCAAAGGAGTTTACCGCTGCTCAGTGGTATTTGTATAGGCTTTGCCTTTATGCTGCTACTGGTTGGGCTGGGTTTTTCACGGCTTTTTGAGTGGTTTCCTGCACTGCATATGATCATCAAATGTGCTGGGGTATTATATTTGCTTTACCTGGCTTTGTTGATCGCTCGCTCTGCGGATACTCAGGACGCCCAGAGTCAAAGCAAACCCCTGTCATTTCTAAAAGGCGCCTTGTTCCAATGGATCAACGGCAAAGCCTGGGTGGTTGCTACTGGTGCAGTTGCAGCATTTACCACGCTTGGGTCAGGCGTTGATAGTCAGACAGTGTTGATTGCTACTACCTTTTTGCTGGTTTCTTTCCCTTGTGTTGGTGTCTGGTTGCTGTTTGGTTCTTTGCTTAAGAATTGGCTTAACAGTGCTGCCAGTCGAAAACGTTTCAACCTGACCATGGCTGCTTTATTAGTCATATCCATCTTGCCGGTGTTAAAAGAGCTTGTGGAACAGTTGTCTGGACTGGTAACCACATCGTGATACAAAGTACTGTAAAGGGCATTTACACAGGAGTAACCGTGACCCCGATTTCGAAAGACAACGCAGAGCATTATCTGTGGGGAGCGCAATGTGATGGCTGGCATCTGGTCAAGTCGACCGCGCTCAGTGTGATACAGGAACGTGTGCCGCCAGGCGGGGCAGAGCGTCGACATTATCACAGCCGTGCAGAGCAGTTTTTCTTTGTACTCAGTGGCGTTGCTACGCTGGAAGTGGATGGCGCTGTTCATACATTGCAGTCACACCAGGGTCTGTATGTACCTGCCGGTATTGCTCATCAGCTAAGTAATACACATCATGAAGACCTGATATTCATCGTGACTTCAACGCCGCCCAGTCATGGTGATAGGGTTGAACTTGGGGCGACACACAACTGAATTGATTTATAAGTACAATAATAATGTAAGGATTACCCATATGATTACCTATCGACTCGCGCTAGCAACAGAAGCTGACGTCTTAAAAAAACTATTATGGCAGCACGGTCAGAATGAATGGAACTACCTCACCGAAGCTGGCGTTAATGCCGAATTTGAGCTGCTCAAGTGCGGCGCAGCAAGTGCTGTGGTGGCAGTACAAAATGATGAAATTATCGGCTTTGCGGTGCTGATTGACGGCGCCCACAGCCCGGACTACCTGGTCAAATATACCAATCACAGAGCGATGTATTTTATCGGTGATGTGGTGGTTGCGAGTCAGCATGGCGGTAAAGGAGTTGCCACAGCTCTGCTGCAAGCTTGTATCGAACAGGCAAAGCAAGCCGGTGGTGAAGCAGTCCTAATTGAGCGGCATGAAGAGAACTTAGCATCTGCGGGTATGATGCGAAAGGCTGGGTTTCATATCGTGGATACGTTTTTTGACCCGGACAAACGCAGTGCCGGGTCACAAAAGAGCTGTATCCTTGCAATAGCGTTATAACAATACGCTTAACTAAACTCAGCGCAGTCTGGTAAAGACCACACAAATGCCAGTGTGTCTTCGTTAAGCCGATCAGCGTACTGCAATCGTGACGCCAGATGCTGCCAGTACTGAGCCGGCACACCGGTTGAGCGCGGTAAGCCGTTTTGGCGTTGATATCAGCTTTCTGGCTTGACTGCCTAAATAAACGTATCCAAGGTTAACTGAGCCAAATGCTAGGGTTGCACATACCATGATCCCCAAAATATCCACATAGGTCATACTTTCTATGGCCACGAAGGTGGGAAACAAGGCAACATAAAAAACAATGGCTTTAGGGTTACTCAGCGTGAGCAAAAAACCGCTCAGTATGGCCGAGTGGGTGCAGGGGGTTGCGGTGTCTGTAGGCGTTGTATCGGGTTTGGACAGTAGCAGTGAAACCCCCATCCAGATAAGGTAAGCCGCGCAGAGGTATTTGATGATAACAAAGGCGCCACCCAGGACTTCGGCAACGACAGCCAACCCTGAAATTGCGAGCAGAATGAACACGTAGTCGGCCAGCAATAAGCCCAGGGTCATACTAATACCTTGCTTGTAGCCACTGGCAACGGAGGCTGAAGTAATCGCGAAAACGGCGGGTCCGGGTATGACGGCGACCAGAAACATCGCGACAAACAACGCAAGGTAATGTTCAAAGGTCATGCACTCTATCCTTTTTATTTCTGTAAAATGTGTGGCTGAGTAGGCCTCAACTCACGTCTTTAATATAAGTGATTTTGTTATTCTGGAATCGAAATTGGGTTTCGCCATTAAGCTCTAGTGTATCTCCTGCGCTCAAGCCATTCGGCAGGTCGGCTGCCAGGGTTGCCTGATATTGAATGTAGGCTGTAACCGCATACTCCCCCAGAGCCAGCTCGGTAATCGTCTGTTGGCGGGTTTCGAATAACGCAGCACCCTGAACAGCGAGTTGCTCAAACGCCGCTTTACCATGTGCGCTTGCCGTGATCTCACCACTTGCTTCGTTTTCAAAAACGACCTGTTCATCCAGCAGCGCCAGCATAGCGCTAATATCAAAGGTGTTGTAGGCATGAATATAAGCCTCGATCAAATCAATATGATTATGTTCTGACATGTAAATTCTCCTTATTTAAAACATGTTTGTAACCGTAACTTAGCACAGAGCCAAGACCTATTAAATCGACTGGCGCATTGTTTGGCAACTGACTTCCTGGTAAGCAACGCCAAAATACGAGCGATCCTGATGGCGCTGCAGTCAGTCTTCACTCGACTAAATTATTCACTTCGTCTTACGTTTTTAGTAATTAACCCCAATTTAGTGATTATTGAAATGTTATATTATAACATTTTTGGTTGTAACTAAGATAAGAACTAGGATCTCACAAACATGTCATTGCTATTGTCAACGCTAACGGTTATTGCGTCAGCTGCATCTGCGCCTGCAACAGAGGTGGAAAAGTCAGTCGAAAAAATAGAGGTACAAGGCGTGCGCTCACGTTTGATCAAGTCGGGTGCATTAAAAGACGATATTGCTAAAACAGAGCTACTTTCAAACGAGTATATAAAAAATACCCAGTCCTCCAGTTTGGCAGATGCAATCCAAAATGCCATTGGCATTCGGGTGTCCAATGAGTGCGCTATGTGTGGCGCAAAGCGGATCATGATCAATGGCCTCAAAGGAGAGCATACGAACGTTCTGGTTGACGGCATCCCCATGCATACCATGATTTCTGGCTTTTATGGGATGGACTCAGTAGCAGCATCCGGGATTGGTCGAATAGAGATTGCCCGAGGTGCCGGTGCCTCGCTGACTGCACCAGAGGCGATTGGTGGCACCGTTAACCTGGTAACGGCTGAGCCTGCTGAAGATAAAATTGAGCTGGATATGGCGACGGGCACAAATGGCTACAAGCTCATCTCTGCACTGGCCAGTGGCATTAGTGCAGATGGCAACACTCGTGCAACCCTGATAGGGCAGTATGATAACAAAGATCAGTTTGACGGCGATGCCAATGGCGTCAGTGAAAACCCGGCTCTGACCAATCAGTCACTGACGTTAATGGTGTCTCATGATCTTGGTTATTCAGACAATATCCGTGTGCGACTGAATCAAACCCAATCCGAGGTCTTTGGCGGTCCGGTTCTGGGTGATACCGCAACCAGTATCTCTGCCACTTTGGCCAGCGTCAGCCAAGGGGAAGCCGACGCCTTGTTTGTGAATGATGATGTGAGAAATCGCTATATCGGCAATGCCTGGGAAACCGCAGAGTGGGTTAAAACAGAGCGAGAAGAGGCCAGCATCAGTTGGTTACATGAAATTTCTTCGCGCCTGAATGTCACATCGAGCTTGGCTTATGTGGATCATATTCAGGACTCATTCTACGAAAGCACAGATTACTATGCTGAAGACACTATGTACTATTACTCGGTACGTTTTAACTATGATTTGAATGCGGAACACCTGCTTACTTTTGGGGTGGACAAACGAGATGAGAAGATGCGCTCATCGTCTGCTGCGCTGCAAAACACGGCAAATTATGTATCCGACAGCTTCGATTATGATACAACCGGCCTCTACATTCAGGATACCTGGTTACCTGATGAGTCATTTGAAGTGTCAGCGGCGCTGCGTTTGGATCAGATCCAGGCCGACTTTGTAGACCCGCAAAAACCTGGCATTGAAATCGATAAAACCATCTTTTCGCCCAGAGTTGATATGCGTTATTTCCACAACGAAACCTTTACCTCACGCCTGTCATTGGGGCAGGGTTATCGTGCGCCTTTATCTTTCTTTGAAAGTGATCACGGGATACTGGATTCAGGCAAGGGGTTTCAGGTCGATGTAAGTGAACCTGAACGCTCAAAGTCGGCAACTTACTCACTCAGTTACGAGACAGAAATGCTCACTGTGACAGCGTCAGCCGCTCACACCAAAGTAGATCACCTGGCAACTTTATCTCATACCGATTCAGGCACGCCGGTGCTCACTCAGTTAACGGAAACCGCGGCTGTGACAGCGACGGATATTTCTGCAAACTGGCAGGTCTCTGACACTCTGACAGTGTCGGCCATTGCTGAGCAATATCACTATGATAACACCTTTAAAGCCTCATTTGGCATCGCCCCCATTGAAAAGCGCGCGACGCTCAGTGCAGATCTGCACGTAAATGAGTGGGAAATCATAACCAGCGCTATCTGGGTAGCGAGTCGAGATCTGACAGACTATGGCTATGACGGTTTTAACGATGCCAACGGTGAGTTTGCCAAACCCACCACGGCTGAGAGTTATGTCACGGTTGACGTTAAAGTGGTAAAGCCCCTTTCCAAAGCGCTCAGCCTCTATGCTGGTGCCAGCAATCTGTTTGATTATAACCAGGCTGAAGATATGGGGAGCCCGCTGATGTACGATGCCGAAGGGGGCTATGATGTGGTGTATATCCACGGTCCACTGAGAGGCAGGCAGGCTTACCTTGGGCTCACCTATGAGTTTTAAATGGGTAGCCATGTTGCTGGTCACTTGCCTGGGGTTTGAGAGTCAGGCGACTGACTTTTTTACCCAATCTATGCAGCGTCTTGATGACGCTGACTATGGTGAGCAGCAAACGTTGACCTCTTTTAGTGGGACGCCAGTAGTGATGTCTTTTTTTATGCCAAACTGCCGCTGGTGTGAAAAGCAGCATACGGCATTAAGTAATCTGGTTGAGCACTGCACCGGGGTACAGCCGATTATGATGGGAGTCAATGGCAATCGACAAGACCTGCGGCGCGCTTTACGACGTAAACACAATACATTTCCGGCCTTTCTGAGTAGCCCGGCAATCACTCAGTCTCTGGGGAAAAAGCCTCCCGTGCCCATGACTTTGATATTTAATGCGCAGGGCGAGCTTATTTTTTACACTCAGGGTTATCGCTCGCGGGACACATTATTAGCTTTGCTGAACGAGCACCAAGTTACAGAGTGCCTCTAGTCGGTTACTACACCGAAACCTGTGTACGCTTTGCTGAGGTAACTTAATAGCTCAGCAAATACTTTTGTATTGCAATAAACTCAATAAAATTCGCGAATTGCCTGTTACTTACTGTTTTTTGTACAGCTCTCTTCTATATTTATTAAGACCATACAGTCATCTGGTTTATTGGGGGGCGCTTGAGCGAGCCGTTACCATCTATGTCTCTGGTAAAGAGACTTACTCAGCTAAATTTGTCGGTAATGGCAATTAGTATGCTGTTGGTGTTCTCGCTGACATCTATTTTGTTGTGGTTTGTTGTTCGCGACCGCCAGGCCGAGGCCGCTGAAATTAATCTTGCGCAACTGGCACATAATGTGGTGCCGATGCTGGTGTTTAACGATGTAGATACCGCAACCAAAGAACTCACACTGGTTGGGATCAAAAAGGACGTGCTATTTGTTTCTTTGCGTAAAACCTCTGGCGAAGTATTCAGTGAATATGCCGACCCCAGTTTTGTTCCTTCCTCTGCACTATATCAGCAAATAGGATCTGAACCTCAGCGCGAGTACGAGGGCGTGCGAATGCGCTTATATTACCCGGTTGCGATTAAAGGCAAAGTCGAGGGTGATCTCATAATGGTGATCGATTTAACCAGCATGATGTATTGGTATTTGCATCTGGTGCTGATGTTAGCGTTACTGATTGCCGCTTTGTTTACGGTGTCGGCTTTTTTGCTGTCGCGTGTACAGCGCAAAGCCCTGACACCTCTGATAGCACTGTCAGAGCTGGCCCAGCGCGTATCCAGTGAACATAATTTTCAGTTGCGGGCAAATGTGATCCGAGATGATGAAATCGGCATTCTGACCCGCAGTTTTAATGAGTTGCTCAAACGTGTCGATATTTCTCAGGCGGAGTTGCGTCAGCAGCTAGAGCAGGAGCAGGCGCAGGGACAGCAGCTCAAACAAATGGTACGAACTGACCCACTCACTAACCTCCCTAATCGGGTGGCATTAAACCAAATGCTCAAAGAAATTACCTGCGAAGCATGCATGCCAAGGCCGCTGAGTTGCCTGATGTTCATTGATTTAGACAACTTTAAATTCGTCAATGACAACTATGGTCATGATGCCGGCGACGACACGCTTATTGAAGTTGGCAAGCGGATCAGTGCCATGATCCGCAGTGATGATTTGTTATGCCGATTGGGTGGTGATGAATTTGCATTACTTCTGCCAAGCATAGAGTCGACAGAAAATGCTGAAAAGCTGGCAGCAAGAATAGTCACCATTATTAACCGCCCTATAGTCATAAAGGATACCGTGATGCCGATTGGTATCAGTATTGGCCTTGCCTATACCCCACTGGATGCCAGCGCGCCTATGGACTTGTTAAATTGCGCCGACGATGCCATGTACGCGGCAAAACGTGCGGGTAAGAACAACTTTAAGGTCTTTAGCAAACAGGCATCAGTATGAATCAGCGTTATCTTATTGCCGGACTTATGGGGTTTTTGTCGCTCAGTGTAGAGGCAAAGAATGACCCACTCCCGGATCTTGAAGACTTGCTCAGTCAGCAGCTCAATCAATTGCCCAGTAATACCCAAATATCTGCTGGTTCCCGAATTGAACGTTCAAGCAGCGATAGTATGGCCGTCACCCATGTGATCACAGACAAAGACATCAGACAATTTAACCTGCAGTCACTTGCCGACATACTAACCATGTTTGTGGGGATCACCACACGGGATAACAGTTCATTTATCTATCTGGGCGCGCGAGGTATAGGCCGGCCGGGAGACTTTAATTCGCGCTTTTTGTTCTTGCTTGATGGCACCAGAATGAACGAAAATCTGCTGGATGCAGGGTTATTAGGCTATGAAAACTTTGTCGATGTAGGTTTGATTGAGCGAGTTGAATACAGCCCGGGTGCGTCCGCTGCCTTGTATGGGAACAATGCGCTTTTGGGTGTGATCAACATAGTCACTAAAACCAGTAGCAAGTTACGTGGCCTGAATACAGCATTCTCGGTGACCAATGATGATACACAGCATGGACGAGTAACCGTCGGAATGCGCTCTGAGTCAGGCGCCGACAGCTGGTTGTCCCTTAGTGGTTCCCGATTAAGATCTAAGGATTTTCCTGTACCTGGCGCACCAGCAGAGTTGCTGAGGTGGCAAGATCTGAACAAGGAGAGCAGCAGCAGAATTATGCTCAGCCATCAAACGGGCAGTTTACAGCTGCAGGCTGCGGCTTCGAGGCGTCAGCGTAGTTTTCCCGATGGCTTCAGTGTGTTGTTTAGCAGCGAGGCAGAGCCAACGGCGCCTGAACTTGAAACGCTTGATAACGAAGCTTATTTTCTGGCTCTGACCTATGACGACAAAGTTTCAGATGATATGGAAGCCTATTTTCATATATCCACGCATGGCAATGACCTGATACGCAGCGTGCCATTGACACTGCAAGGCGGTGAAGTGGAGTTTGTTCGGCCCATGAATTCCGGTCGCTGGAGCAACCTGGACGGGCAGTTAGTCTTTTTAGGCGTTGAAAACCATGAGTTTATGGTGGGAATAGATTTTCAGAAGGATCACCGGCAGGAATTTAGTTCTCGGTCCAGTTTGCCCTCCCAATTTAACTTTGAACAAAAAAGCAACGAAAACCGTTACGGCCTGTATTTTCAGGACCTGTGGCGTATTAATCCCAGGTTTAAGCTCCAATGGGCCTTAAGGCACGACGACTCTGATTTTAGCCCTGCCAGATGGTCGCCCAGTTTTACCTTTAAATACAGCTTCCTGGAAGGTCACCATCTGTTACTGCGTCACAGCCGTGCGTTCAGAGTGGCGAATTTCCTGGAACGCAACGCCAACAGTGTGTTCAGCGAGCCAAACCCGGAAAACGAAACGATAGACTACAATGAGGTTAGCCTGGTGCAGCGTTGGAGCGACTCGTTGTCGTCTTTTACTAGTTTTTATTACGCCAACATAGATAACCTGATCCATCAGGACTTCTTCCGGCCAATTTACTTTAACCCGCCACCTATCAGGAGCCATGGATTCGAATTCGGAGTGGATAAACGTTGGGAAAAGGGCATGTCTATGATTGCCAATTTAGCCATTCAACGCTCCAGGCTGCGAGGCGGGTTTGGCATAGCGAACTCACCTGAATTTATTGGCAAGATGCGTTTCAGCATGCCTCTGGGCAGCTCGAATTTTAAGCTGAGCCTGAACTCTTACGGAGTCAGTAAAAGGAGAACCTTCGATAGCCATTTGCCTGGGTATGTCAGCCATGACATCAGCTTAAACTGGCAAAATAGCCCGGATCTGTTTGTCGCACTGGGAGTCAGAAATATCACAGATAAAGACATACTCGAAATCACCGATGATGGCTTTACGCCCTATTTGCAGCGCCGCCGGCAAGTGCACTTGTCGGTCAACTGGAGCTGGAATAATGATTAAACAGCTGGTTGCGGTGTGTTTATTGTTACTGGTTTGCGAAGGAAAAGCGCAAAACTTGAGCGAGAATGAGCTTAAAGCGGCGTTTTTATATCGTTTCAGTCAGTTCAGTAAGTGGCCTCCGCCGCCGCCCGAGAAGTTGCGCTTTTGTGTTGTTGGCAACTCGGGCTTGTATCAGGCTGTTACTTCACTGCTGCAGGCGCAGGATATGGAAAATGACACCGAAGTAGTTGAATTACCAAACAACCAAGAGATATCACGTTGCGATATCCT
The DNA here is from genome assembly GCF_005887115.1 of Pseudoalteromonas rubra. Classification (GTDB taxonomy): domain Bacteria; phylum Pseudomonadota; class Gammaproteobacteria; order Enterobacterales; family Alteromonadaceae; genus Pseudoalteromonas; species Pseudoalteromonas rubra_F. Next base: position 32,696 of record NZ_PNCJ01000004.1, read on the forward strand.
GTTTCTTAGCCAGCAAAACCGGCAGCAAACTCAATACTGGCTCGAAGATCTTGAGCGATTTCCTGTGCTGGTGGTGTCGGATACCAGTGAGGGGTTTCGCCAGGGCGCCATGATTGGCCTGATAGCCGACGCCAATAACCTCAGTTTTCGGGTTAACCTGACTGATGCAAAACGCCGCGGCTTGAACTTCAGCGCCCACTTACTGAAACTGGCCACTGAGGTGCGGTGAACAAACAAGCCGAGTGTAAAAATAGGGAAAGCGTTAAGGAGAGTTTTATGAATTTGATGGGACTGGATCTGGCCTGGCATAGTGAAAAGAACCCCTCTGCAGCCGCGGTGGGTCGTCTGGACAAGGGTATATTGTCACTGGAAGATCTGGAGCCCGCTTTATTTGGGCTTGGCGATATTTTGGCTTTTATCTCAAATCAGCCGTTACTCACTGGCATTGCCATTGATGCGCCGCTAATCATCGAGAATCAAACTGGCCAGCGGGAATGTGAAAAGCAGCTCAGCAGAGACTATGGGTCGCGTAAAGCGTCTTGCCATACCTCAAACACCACTTTATATCCCGCCGCAGCCAGTGTCGACCTCTCGCTGGCCTTAAAGGACAAGGGGTTTGGACATCTGGCATTGGCACAATGGCAAATTGAGTGCTATCCGCATCCCGCGATGATCGAGTGTTTTGAACTTCCCGAGAGGTTACTTTATAAAAAGGGAGAGGTTGCTACGCGCAAGGCCGGTCAGATAGCATTGGCCAGCTTAATTACGCAGCTAGCGTCTTCACCGGTTTTAGTGCTTGAGGTGCCAGAGTCGTTCTCGCATACTCTGTCTGAGGACTACATAGCATCATTGAGCGGGCAAGCTCTTAAAAGCAATGAAGACGCACTGGATGCCATTTTCTGTTTATACATTGCCGGGCTGTACCAGATAAAAGCACCGGGAATAACCTATGGTTGCGACCAGCAAGGCTATATCTGGGTGCCGCAAGTTCAGTGTATTTCCTGGTCGCCACCCAGTCAGGAAAAATATGCGCAGCCTTACGGTAATTAACCGCTGAGACGCGTTATTTCATGGGCAGTACTCATATAAATAACGGTTATGCTTGTCGTACGTAAGTAGTTTGAACCAAGTCTTTCAGCACTATCTCACTTCTGGCAACTTTAAACTGCAATGGCTGGGTGAGTTCGCCAAACAAAGGTGAACCGCCGCCAAGCAGTACAGGAAAGCGGGTGATCACCATTTCATCAATCAGATCGTCTTGCAGGAAGTTTTGAATCGTTACGCCACCATCGATATACAGCTCGTTAAACCCTCGTGCATTGAGCTTATCAACAATCTCTTTTGGCTCGCCTTTGAGCAGAAATACTTTTTCTTCAAAGCCTTGTGGTACTTTTGTCATGGTATTGCTGACCACGAATACAGGCTTGGTGTAAGGCCAGTCACAATCAAAGCTCATGACTATTTCGAAGGTATTGCGTCCCATCACTATAGCGTCAATTCGCGTCATCAAGGTATTAAAACCAGTATCGACATTGTCCGGGTTAGGTACAGACCTTAGCCAGTCGAGTTTACCGTGCTTATCAGCGATATAACCATCCAGGCTCGTCGCTATAAATACAATGTTTGCCATCAGTTGCCCCTCACACTCACTGTGGTTGAGTTTAGAAAATAAATCACTTAAACTTTATTCTACGGTGTAGAATAATGTCAGTTTATAAGGAAAGGCAGATGGCCGTCAATGAAAAGAAACGGGGACGACCGGCGGGCAAGCGGTCGCTTTTAAGTGCTGAAAGTATCCTGGACACCGCAAAGTACTTAATGAAAAGAGATGGAAAAGTGCCAAGTGTCCGTGCCATCGCAACGCACTTAGCAGTGGACCCTATGGCTATCTATCACTACTTCAAGAATAAGACTGTACTGTTGGAAGCACTGACCACATCGCTCGTTGCCCAAATCTATCAGCCCAGCCAAAATTCAGCTTGGCAGGCCGAATTAAAACGTTTATGTATCAGCTATATTGAGTTGCTGAGTGAATACAATGGACTATTACAAACCATACTGAGCATGAAATCTTATGGTCCTGCTCAGGTATTTACCGAGCGCTACCAAGCGATTGTTGGCCCGTTGGGCTTGCACCAGAAAACAGAAAAAGCCGGTCTTGATTTATTGGCTGATTACTTACATGGCTTCGCTTTGTCTGTCAGCTGCTGCCACGATAAGGCGCTGATTAAGTCCGAAATGATGGACGGACCCCTGGCGCTTTTGTGTCACTCTTTGGAATCACAAACTTAGGACTTACAGAACCTGTCTGGTTAAGTGTGTCGCTCAGGTTCTATAGTTCCTCCATATCTGAATAAATCTGACAGCGTTTGCTTTCAAGGGCCAGCAGGTACCCGGCAAATGCGAAGTAATTACACGGCGATTTGCTTTTAGTAAGGTGCATTATTGTTTATTCTTTGATTTTGCAACCAAAGAACATCCGATGCAGGACGTTAAGTATGGAGCCGGTTACTGACCCACGTATGATAGAGTTAGAAAAATCAAAATTAACAGACGTAGAACGGTTTGTTGAAATGGAAGGGGCTGCAGATACATCCGGCTTTATTCTCCCGAATAGTGCAGAGCAGCACCGCGTAGCTATGGCACAGCCACAGACAGTGTATTTGTCTATCTATGACAATCAGTCGCTGGTCGGTTTTATTATTCTGGCACGCGATGGTGAAACCTGTGTGGAATTTCGCAGAATTGTGGTCAGTGCTAAAGGCCGCGGTATTGGTCAGCACGCCATCAGCAAGATGGAACAATATTGTGTCGATGAGCTGGGGTGCAAGCGTATCTGGCTTGATGTATTTGCCGACAATACCCGCGGTATTCATATCTATCAGAAGCTTGGTTACAGGCAGTTCAAACAGGCAGAGCACAATGGGCAGCCCTTGTTCTATATGGAAAAGTCGCTCCAAAGCCTGAGTGATTAACCGTATTGTTGGCGAAATAGTTTAACCTTTGACTACTTGCACAGTATTTGCACTTTTTTTGCGCCGTGTTTGCACAATCCACTCATATAGTGAAAACCAGAGGTAGCCAACAGGCTACCAAGTGGTCACTCTGTGGGAGTATCAGATATGGTTACAATTCATAAAAAGTCTGTTTTGGCGCTGTGGATATCGATGTTTGTATTGTCCGCTTGCGGATCAGGGTCGGGTGGTGAGAGTGCTACGCTGTCTGACTCTGCATCCACTGATGCCAGTAGCACGAGTTCAGGGTCTGCAACGCAGGCTGACAGCTCGGGTACCGAGGATTCCGGCAACGGGTCCGAAACTGATGACGCTGGCTCTCAGGATTCGGGAACAGGACTTGATACCGACAATGGTACCGCAGTAACATCCGGCTCAACCGACGGTGTACTGTGTGACTACTTTTACAATGAGTTTAATGACTCCGACTCGGTACAGATGATCAGTAATGCCGACTGGAACTGTACAGGCACCTCCCGACAACTCACAGCGAACGGTATTCCCGATCATCAGACTGGCACTTTTCCTAATCCGGGAAACCCGAACACCATCAGCGAAACAGCGGTTTCTGTCAGTTACACCCTGACGCCCGAACAAACGGATACGGTTTCAACGCTTGGCGGGCCAAGGGGCGCAACCGGGTACGTATTGAACGGCGTTAAAATAGACGCCAATACTGCAGGTTCATGCGATGACTCCGGCAACAGCTGTAGTTTGGTTGGTAACACCGGAAACTGGCATATCGAAGCGCTTGGCCAGACCAGCTTCGACTTTGGTACCGATGACAACAATGCCCATGTACAGCCCAATGGCGCGTATCATTACCACGGCATGCCGGAAGGCTTTATCGCTCTGCGTGGCGGATCTGAAACCAGTATGACTTTGATTGGCTGGGCTGCAGACGGCTTTCCTATTTATGCCCGATATGGTTACAGCGATGCACAAGATTCAACGTCGTCATTAAGGGTGATGACGGGGAGTTATCAGCTGGTGGAGAACGTCAGCAGTAACCGACCCTCAACGTCTGTCTATGCACTTGGGACCTTTGCCCAGGACTGGGAGTATGTTGCAGGCAGTGGTGATCTGGACGAATGTAATGGCCGCTATGGTGTTACCCCTGAGTTCCCTCAAGGTATTTACCATTACTATGCCACCGACACCTATCCGTACTTTCAGCGGTGTGTAAAAGGCCAGCTTTAGTCATAGGAGGGCTAATCATGCGAAATTTCATCACAGGTATACTGCTGGCTGCCAGCCTTTCAATAAGTTGCGCAGCTCATGCTCACTTAATGGTAGCCGAGCAGGGTACGCTGAATTTTGACGAGTCAGGCGCTTATCTGGTTGTGGCCATCGACCCGTCGAGTTTTCCAGGCGCGGATGCTGATAACGATGGGCATTTGTCAGTTCAGGAATTTAAAGGAGCGCACCGGGATATCTTTAACGCAATTCAGCAGCAAGTCTTTATGACTCAGGGCGAGACCAAGCAGAAAATTGAAGGTTTGATCCTCTCTCCGCAAACCGCTCATCACGGCGACCAGACCGGGATAGAGCAGATTGTGGTGATGGGCAAGTTTGTCGGTGTTGACCACAAGCAAGGGCTTCGATTTCACAATGGATTTTATGGCAAAGGTAATGACAAGCAACTAGCTATGCGGGCCAAGTACAAACGCCTTGGTTTATCACAGCGTTTTACCTTAACCGCAAAGCAGCAGGCTGCAAAAGTGTTCTGAGTGACAGCGGGGCGGCTGAAAAGCTTGAGCTGAGGCCAGTTGGGCAGTGCGACTCATGCATCTTTTCGTTATTTAAATGTCATGCGCTGCTGGCTGGCCCATGCCTGGTTGCTCGTACAGCCGCACAAATTGTCATACTCTCCCATTTGCAATGTCTTTATCTCTAATGCTGTGCCATCAATGTGCCTGAAAAGGCGTTTGCCCCGGGTATCTGAAGGCGGCGCAACGGATATCACTCAATAGCTCGCTCTGAATGGGGGAGCTGAACACTTGTTCCTCTATTGCAAACAATCTGAATTAAGTTAAGATAATTAATGAGACTTACTTATCAACACAAGGAATGATAATGAAACTGACATTTAAGAAAAAACAGATTAAAAACTTGAGCAACACCCAGGCGACTTTGGTACTTGAAGCCACACCCAACGTGGCAGGTGGACGAGACCTGAACCTGGTAACTATCAACCCTACTTTTCCAAGTCTAGCCAACGACTGCCCTTCATATTATCCGACTGCTTGTGAAACGACATTCATATGTTAAATGTATTTGAGTTGCGGCGCGTTTAGCGCTGCAACTCTGTTTTTGTTCTGAGTGTGGACTAGGTGATACCGGTTAAGGCGAACTAACAGCGAGTTAAGCAAGTGTCATATTGGCTGCAACCACCACCAGTAACCCGGCAAAAATTTTCTTGATGGTGGGGACGGGTAAATGATGAGTCGCTTTTGCACCCAGCGGTGCGGTAAACCAGGACGTACAGACAATTCCCAGCAGTGCGGGCAGGTAGACAAATCCGGCAAACCCATCTGATAGCGCAAACTGTGCACTGCCCGACGTGACGTAACCGACAGAGCCAAACAGGGCAATCACAATGCCACAGGCAGAGGCACAGCCAATCGCCTTTTTCATATCAATGGAGAAAAATGTCAGCAGGGGCACCAGCAGTGCGCCTCCCCCGATACCAATCATGGCTGAGAGCCCGCCAGTGAAGGTTGTAAACCCCGTTAACACCCCTTTATTGGGCATAGTACGCTCGTCAGCGGTGGGCTTGTTGTTGCCAAAAAACATCTTCAGTGCAATCAGAACTACGCTGATGGCAAATACCCAGCGTACGATTTGCTCCGGCAGCATAGCCGCTAAAAAGCCGCTGATCAGCGCGCCCAGTGCCACCCCCGTCATGATCCAGGGAGCCAGCTCCCAGGGCACATTACCATTTTTGTGGTGAGCGATGGCCGAGGAGGTCGAAGTAAACAAAATAGAGGCCAAAGACGTGGCAATGGCGGCGATAATCACCTGCTCAGGAGGCAACACCGCAAAGTACAATAAGATACTGCTCAGCACCGGAACAATTACCAGCCCGCCGCCAATGCCAAGGAGCCCGGCCAGAAAGCCCACACCACTGCCCAGCACGGCGCAGCATATTATCAATAACAACAAGTCACTCATTGTGTTTGTCTCATCTTATTATTCGGGGTTAGACAGAGGGCGAGGGGATTGTCAGTTAGTCAATCGATTCGCCGCGTTCCACTGGAGTATATCAAGATACGGGCGCAGGCTTTTCAGATAAGCTTTGAATATTCCTCACGTTTTAGTTGAAGGAAATTCAATTTAAACATCTGGATGTCTAGATGTTTAAATTTCTAGGTGGTTTTGCGCAATTTTTCTTGTGGCTGGCCGGCAAAAAAACGTAGCTGAGTATCAACCATGAACACAACTCAAGTTTTAGGTGAAATTAAACCGTTTTTCTTCAAGTGCTTGCCCGGGTAACAATGTATGTGCTCTCAACGCCAGACCTGCTTGATTATGGCTAAGTGCAAGCGCTGCACCAAGAAGAGCACTGTACATTTGGGTTAAATAAAGAAAATTGGATACCAGAACGCCATGAACAACGAGTTTACTTTTACAGTCAAAAGCCTCATTTTTGATGAGCATTATCGTCCGTCAGACAATACACGGATCACAACCAACTTTGCTAACCTGGCCAGAGGGGAAAGTCGTCAGGCGAACTTGCGTAATGCATTAAAGATGATCGATAACCGTTTTAATGCACTGGCGAACTGGGACAATCCAAACGGTGACCGTTATGCCATTGAGCTGGAGATCATCTCGGTAGACATTGACATTGCGGGCAGCGGCGAAGCTTTTCCTTCTATCGAAGTACTGAAAACCAACATTATTGACCATAAAACCGGGGAACGCACCGAAGGCATCGTCGGCAACAACTTTTCATCTTATGTGCGCGACTACGATTTCAGTGTGGTTCTGCTCGATCACAATAAAGGTAAACCGCAGTTCAGCATCCCCGAAGGCTTTGGTGAATTGCACGGCAAGTTGTTTAAGCACTTTGTGAACTCCAGTGCCTATCAACAAAACTTTAAAAAGCGACCGGTGATCTGTCTGAGTGTGTCGGACAGCAAAACCTACGTCAGAACCGAAAACCAGCATCCGGTACTGGGCTTTGAATATGAGCCAAATGAGTCGTCGCTGACCGAGCAATACTTTAAGAAAATGGGGTTGCAGGTGCGCTATTTTATGCCGCCAAACAGTGTTGCCCCGCTGGCGTTTTACTTCTTTGGCGACTTGCTGAATGACTACACCAATCTGGAGCTGATCAGCACCATCAGCACGATGGAGACGTTCCAGAAAATCTATCGCCCGGAGATTTATAACGCCAATGCAGTGGCCGGCAGACGCTACCAGCCAAACCTCAAAAACCAGGATCACTCACTGACGCAAATTGTGTACGACCGTGAAGAGCGTAGCAGGCTGGCGGTGGAGCAGGGTAAATTTGCCCATGAGCATTTTATCAAACCTTACCAGACTGTACTTGAGCAGTGGTCGGCGAATTACGCCTGATAGTTAACGACAAAGAAGCGGCAGAAATTATGAAAACACTTTTACCTACCTCCACTGCAGGCAGCTTGCCTAAACCTGCCTGGCTGGCACAACCTGAGGTGCTTTGGTCGCCCTGGAAGCTTGAAGGACAGGCACTGGTTGACGGCAAACAAGATGCACTACGCGTGTCGTTGCAGGAACAGCAGCAGGCAGGGGTTGATATTGTCAGCGATGGCGAGCAAACCCGTCAGCACTTTGTGACCACCTTTATTGAACACCTGGACGGCGTGGATTTTGAAAACCGTAAAACGGTTAAAATTCGCAACCGGTACGATGCCAGTGTCCCAACCGTGGTTGGCCCCATCAGCCGCCAGAAGCCGGTGTTTGTTGCAGACGCTAAGTTTTTGCGCCAGCAAACCAGGCAGCCTATTAAGTGGGCGCTGCCCGGTCCGATGACCATGGTAGACACCTTGTACGACGACCATTACAAAAGCCGCGAAAAGCTGGCCTGGGAGTTCGCCAAGGTATTAAATCAGGAAGCCAAAGAGCTGGAGGCGGCCGGTGTTGACATCATTCAGTTTGATGAGCCGGCGTTTAATGTATTCTTTGATGAAGTGAATGACTGGGGCATAGCCTGCCTTGAGCGTGCCATTGAAGGGTTGAAGTGCGAAACGGCCGTACACATTTGCTATGGCTACGGCATTAAAGCCAACACTGACTGGAAAAAAACCTTGGGTTCGCAGTGGCGTCAGTACGAGGAAGTGTTGCCTAAGTTGCAAAAGTCGAACATAGATATTATCTCGCTGGAGTGCCATAACTCGCGGGTGCCGGTTGAGCTATTATCTCTGGTGCGCGGCAAAAAGGTCATGGTCGGTGCCATTGATGTGGCGACGGATACGATAGAAACGCCAGAAGAAGTCGCAGCAACACTCAGAGAAGCCCTCAGATATGTGGATGCCGATAAGCTTTACCCCTGCACTAACTGTGGCATGGCACCGCTTGCACGGGAAGTGGCCCGGGGCAAATTAAATGCCCTCAGTGCCGGGGCTGAAATTGTGCGTCAGGAAATTCTCAGCGCACAGCGACCAGTCGCCTAGTCAGGCTCGCACGCTGGCTCTTTTATTTGATGTCGATTATGTTTTACGGTAACTGTATAGGATGACGCGCACACTGATCTTGCGCCCTGGCAATACCGTATCATAGTTTGATTGAATTTTAAGGAGTTAGAATGCGCCTATTCTCTGCAAGTCGGGTCTTTATGGTAATTACAGCTGTGTTGCTATCGGGATCGCTTGGGGCAGAGCAAAACGTTGAGCCTCGGACACCATTTAGCTGGTCGGCCGGGCCCGACTTACCTATTGCGCTGCAGGAAGTGTATCCTGCGGTTTTTAACAAGCGTATTTTTGTTGGGGGCGGTTTTACGCCTTCCGATCTCCCGTCGTTTTCTGATTTAGGTCCCACCACTGACGTGTTTTTACTTCACCCGGCCCACGCGCGCTGGACCAAAGCCCCTGCTTTGCCCGCAGCCCGGCATCACCTGGGTATGGTCGCTAATCAGCATTTTTTGTATGCCATCGGTGGTTTTACGGGGGCTAAGGATGATGCCTGGCAAATCCAGCGCTCGGTCTTCAGGCTCGATGGCAATATGCAGGGCTGGCGCAACGCACCGTCTTTACCCATACCGCTTGCCGAATCTGTGTATGCCAGCGTGGGCAAAAACATTCATGTGATTGGCGGTAAAACGCCCAGCCGGGACAGCGGTAAAAACATGGATACCGACGCACACTATGTGCTGGTTAACAACGCCTACTGGCGTAAAGTCAAGTCGGCAAGTGTGGCGCGCAATTCCGCCGCCAGCGCGGTGATTGGTCATAAAATTTATGTGATTGGCGGACGCACCAGTGGCAAAGAGGGCGTTAACCTCAGCCACGCCGAGGTTTATAATACCAAAACGGATAGCTGGTCACCGATTGCACCTTTACCTGTTGCATCGGCCGGGCTGTCGGCCAGTGTGCTGGATGGCAAAATTATTGTGTCGGGTGGCGAGGTGTTTGGCCCCAATGGGGACTGGCAGGCAGGTAAAGCCCTTGATGATGTGTGGGCATACGATCCGCAAACGGATCTATGGCAGGCACTGCCCAGCTTGCCGCAACCGCGCCATGGTCATGGTTCAGTCTCGTTTAACGAGCAGCTGCATATTATCGGAGGCGCTGCCAAAGTAGGGCCACAGGAAACCTTGTCGTCGACCATGACGCTGTCGATACAAGCAAGTGAATAACCAAGTAGGAAACGTCAGAGGTTGTGCCCGTTTAAAGTTACTTTGTGCTCTTGGGTATGGAGTCAATTGGCTTTTTGTACAATCACTTTCTTCCACGCCTTGACGATCGTGACTGTTCCTTCTCAATAATTTTAGTTGCTGCCTTAGCAAACTCAAGGGACACCGCTCTATTTTGTTGAACGTGATCTATATCATCTATATGATCTATATCATCTATATTTGTGATAAAAGATTCTGGTTTTGCTTTAGAAAAAGAAAATAGTCCCATATAGAATTACTCACTCATATTGCCTTTCTTAATTATAATTGAAGATACTAGTCCTGCAATTATATCTGCAGCCCCGCCTAAACAATCAATGTGTTTGGGTCCGAATACATTAATGTTCTTTGATGTTATAAACAATATGCCTAGCATGTTTTCATCTGTTCCATCCCAAGCATTTAGTCCAACAGCCATTAAGTTTTTTATTTCTTGAGGGTAATTTTTGTGGTTTTGCGTATTTGTTAGTATATTTAATTGAATTGATTTATCAATATCATAACAAATGATTGCTCCTTTTCCTCCAGAGCGATCTCTCAGGTAGCTAGCTAATCCTGAATTTGCAGAAATAGGTTCAGAAGTTTTTGCTCTTGAAGGGCTTAGGCCTTCTGTTCTAGATACTGTTGTGTAGTATAGCTCCCCATCTTTTTCCGATATGATTCGTGTGATTACTTGGATATCTTTTTGAGGTATTAGCTCTTTAAATAAATCTTGTAAAGTATTGCAGGTATCATTTAATGCACCACTCAACGAAACATCATCTGGATTTTTGTTCAATCGAATGTGCCAGTCTCTTACTTTATGAGAAATTTGATGCGATAGGTACTTTACATTTAATGATCTGATAGTTCTCTTCCTTAAATAAAGTAAGCCAAAGAAACAAATTGATCCAATTGCTAGTGAGATTATAGCTCCATTGAGCATTGCATCTTTAGCGGTTTCCCATGTTAGGGAATCTGTCCACCACGGAGATCCTGTTGTAGAAAAGAAAATTAACAAAGTTGGAATAATTATGCTGCTAAATGTGCCTGCGACAATCCCTCGCCAACGAACCAGCCCTTTGACCGTTTCGTCCCAACTTTCTCTACCATCGTAAAATATTCTTGCTGGCATGGTTTTTCCGTTACTAAAATTTACACATTTTTAATCTAATATTCACTGCTATAATAGTCAATAGGTCTTCAATTATTGCGCTTTGCGTGAGTAGAAAATGTTTAAACTCAGTCGACAGGTTGCATTGCTTATGAGCTTCGAGAGTGTCTAATCCTCTGCAATCAACAGCATTTGGCCTTCAATGACGTGCGGATTTACTTCATTGAAAGTTAATATTTATAATGTGATATAACCTCTGGACTGGTTTTGTAAACCTGTAAATGTTGTAGGAAGGCTAAAAATTTTCGATGAAAGAGCTGATTGACTAAAAGAAAAGGCAAATAAGAATAAGTCAGCTCTAATATAGTGGGCAAGAACGTTGAATTTGATTTTCAGTTTAAGGCAAACAACTGGCCTTGGTGAAGAAGTATCTTACTTCGTAGTCTTCACAGGTGGTGTAACTGCTGCTTCCGCCATTGCTGGAGTTCCAGCAGGCAAAGCCAGAGCTGTTATTGACCAGGTTTTGCCCGGTCAGGCTTGAGTCCAGCTTGTTGCCTTTGACCCGTGCAATTACCCCTGCAACATCGCTGGTGCTGCAACTGGCGCCGATGTTACCCACTGACTGGTGGGAACTGAATAACTCATTATCGCCACTGGCAGGATCATCGCGGTCAAGCCAGTCAGTGGCATAGAGCCCGCCGTTAACCTGTGAACTGGCAATGCGATAAACGCCCAGTGAGTTCAGCTCTTTATTATCGGTGCCATGAAAGGCAAACAGTTGCTGGCTGAGTAGGTTGTACAACTGCCAGACGAAGTACCGCCTTTGATTGACCTGCCATTGCTGGACGTCAGCTTCAGATAATACACCGTATCATAGCCATATTTGCCATCGTCTTTACAGATCTGCAGGCTTTTTAGGTGCTCGCCCTTGCTGCTGTCAAAGGTGAGTTTATCACCCCAGCTACCACCGTTTCCGCCGTAGGTAACGCACATTTCTGATGTGCCCACACTGGCATGAGACAGGCTCTGTTTGGTTTCGTAACAGGCCTGGAAACCATCTACCCGATTGTTTGAGCGAACCCGCACTGAGCTGAGATTAAAGGTGCCGCCCACCAGGGCTTTACGTTTTAATAAGGCAATATCGTTAAAGCCATCGCCTTTATTGGTCGAACCCACCGCAGTATTTTTGACGTACTGCCAGTCGATATGCTCATCCGCGTTAGACAGCCAGAAATCATCGAACGCCTTGTAATAGTTCACCCAGTGGTGCTCTGCACTGGCACCTATGGTGTTTTGTAGTTGCACATGCTCATAGGCATTGAACGGCATCGCAAAGGTATAGCTGCCGCCCAAACTCTGACAATTCGCAAACCCCATCTCCCAGCTGCCCTTGCTGGTGGTCAGCTTCCAGTTACGATTGTCATCCACACAGGCGTGGTACTGATAGGTGGAGCAAGCCTTGTCGACAATAGCGGCATCACTTTCGAGGCTGGCACAGTCACCCGAACCATTGGGCCGGTTCGATTTCCACGACCAGATAAAGTCTTCAATCTGGACTTCATTGGCACCATAGCCGCTGGCAGCGCTGGTGTTATTGGCCTCGACCAGCGCAAGTTCGAGAATTTGCGCGCCTTTGTTGGCCCACTTGCTGATCACATTGCTGCCAGTTTTACTTGAACTGGGACCATCCGGATTAAGCTGCGTCGCGCCATCAATGATCACTGTCATGTTGTTGGCCAGATAATGCGCGGTCTGATCGCCGTTCATACACTCATTGCTGCCGTTCTGGCAAAACGGTTGATTGCTTTGCAGATTGCCACTGGCATCGAAGGCATCGACGCCGATAAATACGGTATTCCAGAATTTAGAGTAACTGCCACTGCTGTGATAGGAACACAGGTTGCTGTGATCCCTGGGTGTTTGCACCACCGCGACCAGCTGCTTACCCGCTGCCAGAATGTCGCGTTTGGTGAGGTGCGACACCGGCAAAGAGGCACAGCTTTTATCGGCATAGCCCCAGTCAGAGGGCATCAGCAAATAATCACCGATGTCTTTTTGCAGGCGCTCGCCAATTTTGTTGTGCCAGTTTTTATGGTCGTTATGTTTGTACGATTCGATTTTCAGTAACACCACTTCGTCCGGGTTGTCTTTCAGAAAGTCTTTAATGTCGTCTAACCCTTCCGACAGCTTTGCATGAAAGCTTGAACAAATGGCTTTATTTTCCAGCGAGTTGTGGCACAGCATAGGGGTTGAATCAAAGGTGCCTTCCGGGTAAATATCAAATTCCATCACCCGTATGCCGCGTTTTAGCAGACTTTTGGGGGAATAGTACTGATTCACATCGGTATACGTACCTTTGCTCCAGGCATGTGAGGCATAGGCATTGTGCGCCCCGGCCCACAGAGTTTTAGAAAAAGGTGCAAAGTTATCTATCTGCCCTTGCAGATCCAGGCGGGTGACTTTCTCATCATCGGTATCTATTGCGGCATGCACCGTAAACGATGCGCCAGATGCCGCGACTGCACCTGCCAGCAGCAACGCCAGTGTATTGCTTAGTTTCATGGTAAAAATCCTCTCCTTTTAGTGTGAAGCTGGTCCTTAATCAGAGTGCCGTTTACGCACCCCGTACGAGCAACCGCGGCAAATATAGGCTTCAAAAGTGCAATAAGTGTGAAGATGAGAGTTTTAGCTCTAATTGTGATTGGTTTGAGTATTTCCAGCCTCTTTTTGTAGTGAGAAAAAGACCTAACCTTGGTACGCGGGTAGTTTTATGGAAAAAGTAAACGGAATGTATTTCAAAAACTGTAGTAGAAATGAAGGCATGAGAACGGGGAAATTACTAATATGCAGCTCGGTATTTTGCTGCTATTACGAACTCGACAAACCTCTTCATTATCCGGCAGCTTGCCAGCCTACAGCACTATTATGTCCTGCTAACGTCGAACTTAACCGTCATCCCGGACGCGTGCGGGCCGGGATCTATTAACCAGCAATTCTGCGGCTTCTTCTGGTCGCGGACCTAACCAACCCTGCTGTCGTCCCGGACGCGTGCGAGCCGGGATCTATTAACCAGCAATACTGTGGCTCCTTCCGGTCACGAACCCAACCAACCCCACTGCCATCCCGGACGCGTGCGAGCATGCAATGCAGCGGTATCTTGCTCTCACAGAGAGGTAATTCATGGCGAATCACCCAAATCCCTCAGATATACTCTAAATTGAAATTCGACTTTTATTTTCCACCAGGCGCTAAATGCACCCGATGGAAAGCACATAATTATGCGGCGCAGTCGTCTTTGGCCCGGGGCTGTAATTCCATTAGCACAGCCTGCCACAACCCGCTCAGGGCTAATAAATAATCTGGCTGCTGGTATACCGGCTGTGTTTCGCCTTGTACTGTGGCTGCTAATGTCGCAATGGCGGCAAGGTTGCACTGATCTCTGTGGCCCATGAGCTGTTGTTTGTCCATGGGCGCAAGCTCAACAGGCATATAGGTTCGCCAGGTCTCAACTGGCAGGCTTTGGCTGGAAGGAAACCAGCTTAACGGGCCGGTGGTTTCACTGAGTGTTAAGGTGCCATGCGGAAATAGCGCAGAGCACTGATGGTTTAAAAAAGTCGCGCTGCCGTCATCCTCAGCGGACGAAAAGTTCTGGCACAAGAGCGAGATTGTGAGGTTGTCGGTTTTGAGCATAACCGGCTGAAACGCCATAGGCTCGCCGCCGTATTTGATGACCTCGAGTCCTGCAAACCCACCGAGTGCACGGCCCAACAGATCCAGCGCAGAATAAAGCGTTCTTAAATTAGCGCCCATGGCATAATGCATACAGCTAAATCCTTGCTGATACGCGCTCAGGATTGATTGTAAAAATGCCTGGGGGGCGTAGAGGTCGGCAAAGTGACCATTGACGTGAAAATACACCTGATGCTGCTCGGCAAGTGCCAGTGCTTTTTGTACAAATGCCTGGTCAACGGGGTGCTCACATAACACGGAGACGCCTTGCTTTAACAGAGATAATACGATGGCCTGGCCAGCGTCGCCCGATACTGCGACACATGCGATATCAATGGAATCAGCCGGTACTGTGGCAACATCCGTGTAATAGGGCACGCCCAGTTGCTGTGCAATCTGCTGAGAATGTTCACTGCCTTTTGACAGGACACCCACACAGGTGAAGCTGTCTTGTGGAAATTGGGTTAAAGCGCGAATATAGGTGGAACCGTAGTGGGTACCACAAACGAGTACTTTCATAATATTGTCCTTTTCTAAGCAATTGGATGTGGTTCTTTATTAACCGGACGTCCTTGCAGTAACTTGCGCAGCCTAGGGTTGTCTACCCGTTTAAACTGCTCACCAAAGTGGATGGGCTGCATGTTGACACCGATGGCACGCGCAACCCTGAACGGGCTGAGTGCCATATCGGGTGAAGTAACATCTACAATAGCGATTTCTACGCCTGCTTCATCCAGGCGTTGTTTGAGTTGGCTCACGTGTGTGATCACTTCATACGGCCAGTCTTCCAGCGTTTTCGCCTCGCTGATTGGTCGGCGCATAAAGTCAAAGGCAGCAAGTTTGCTGTTACTAAAATAATAAGCCGCGTGATCTTCCAGGCCGGTTACCTCACTGACCTGCTGAGGGATTTTTTGCCCTGAGCGCATCAACTGGCACAGATAAGGCATCACATGGCCTTGCTCCAGCAGCGCTTTGCGCATAGCCACTTTGATATCACCATGCGTGGCCAGGGCCACAGAGGCAGCAGGAGTGCGATAGCCGTCTCCCAGTGCCAGACATACAACTGTGGGTACGTGTAATCCCACATCCAGCAAGTAACACTCAAGCTCAATGCCAAGTTCAGTTAACTCCTCAATCATTAAGCGCATTTTGCCACGGTTAAGTGCCTCATAACTGAGCCGTTCGCAGGGCTGTTGTGCATACCAGGTGAGCATCATGGCGTCGCGCTCAATGAGTTCATAACAGGCTCTGAGCGCAGCATCATCATTGTTTTGACCAGCTGCGAGCCCGTTTGACGACACCTGACTAAATTGCTCTTTATAAGGACAGGCAAAGTTAAAATAGCTGACCAACGCCGGCACCCAGACTGGGTCATTGGTTGCCAGCCAGCTGCCGCGACACCAGTGTATTTTTTGTTTTCTGTGCCATTTGTGAAACGGGAAATTGGGGGTGCTGTATTGCTTATTGGAATACAGCACCAAAGTATCCGGGTCGACATAGTCACCGTTTAACTGGCTAATTGAGGCATATTTACAATCACTCAATTGGTATCTGGCCGCTGAGTAGCGCTCCAGTGCCTCACCAACCGCACTGATATGTGCTGAAATCGTATCTAACCCTTTACCGGATCCGACCTGGCCTGCGGCTCTTGGGTCAAACTCGCCCTCGGTAAACGAGGAGACCCCGGCAGATGCGGTGATTGGGAAGTCAGGTAAATGTGGCGCATGCCCCGTGAGCTGGCGGACTATCCCAGTTACCGGGTCCACCCAGCCTTCAAATAGCGATTTAAATTGCTCAACATCCCGGAGCTGATTAAGAGGATTGTCAGCAGAGTGGCTATCGCGGTGCATGGATAACGCATGGGTGGTTGCATGGCTATGATCAAACCCACATACCTCACACCAGGGAATAGGGATAATGGCATGTTTTTCAGCCTGGTGCGTAACCAGGTTTTGCACCATGACACGCGATACCAGTTCGCTTTCGCTATAGCCCCAAAGAATTTTTAGTGCCTCCATGGCAAGCTGTTGGCCCGTGATGGCAGACATAGGTGTGAGCATGCTGCGGGCACGGCCATCGCGATTCTTTTTATGGCTTTTTTCTAATTCGTGCGCCAGCTCGCCATGTTGTTCTGTGCCCAGCTTTCTGAGCCGCAAACAGTTCCAGCATGAGCCTGAGTGAGCGTCGTCTGCATTGACCACCGGACCAATCCAGCTCTCCAGACCATTCAGGTGACCATAGAGGGTTTTAATCTTGTGTTGATGCACATATTCAGAGACTGTGTGTGACCAAAAATGTGCATCTTTACTGAAAGTGACAATGGCCAAATCCCAGTCACTTGAAGGGCTGCCTAAGTGTGGGTGCTCGCTGGTGAGCGTTGAGTGGCTGATCTGCATCCAGGGGTTGCGCTGTTGCAGGGCCGCTTTAAACACCTGAGCTCTGGGTTTGCCAATATCTTGTGGGGTAAGAAAGCGGTGGCATGTTAAGTCGTCACTGGTGATAGTTTCTTTATCTAATAAATGAATATGGCCGACTCCCGCTGTGCCCAGCTCTTCCAGTAGTGTCACTGCCCAGGGCTCGAGGCCGACGACGAGTACCCGGCAGGGATCAAGGGAGTACACCTGACTTTGGCTATGAGGTTGCTGGTTAGTTTGCTGCCAGGGCCGTAAAAAGCGCGTTTGTACTATACCGGGCGGCTTAAACTCGAGTTGTTCAGAGACTTCTTCTAACAAACCATACTGGCTAAGCAGTTGCAGCACAGCCTCAATACTCGAATCGGCATATTCAGGTAAGCGGGTGCAAATTTCAGCCTGCGTCAGCTCGCCCTGTAGTAGTGGCAGGATCTTTTCAACAAAGTCTGAGGTATCCCGACCGTGAACCTGAAAGTCTCCCAAATCTGAACTTAATAACACACCGTTACTGTTGGGATTAATGCTTGCAGCCGGGGTTAATCTTAGCTTTTTCATAAATTAAACATCCAATTTCAGAAGACACTCCCCGCACAAAGCGGGGAGTGTCAATAACCGCGTGCTAGCCGCCGGTACTGCATGGTGTGCAAGTTACACATTGGTAACACTGCACACATTGGTGGGCGCATTGAACGCATTGATGAGCACACTGCACACACTGGTGGGCGCATTGAACGCATTGATGAGCACATTGCACACAATGGTGGGTGCACTGAAGACATTGATGAGCACACTGCACACATTGGTAAGTGCACTGAGCGCATTGATAAGCACACTGCACACATTGAGATGCACACTGATAACATTGCGCACAGAAGTTCACGACGCAAGGGTAGCAGGTGTCACATTTGGTGATATGTGCGCACTGCTGGCAAAGCACCTTCTGTTCCGTTTGACATAAAGCACAAAAATTCACGGTGCACGGATAACAGGTGTCACATTTACTAACTGGCTGACACTGCTGGCAGAAGTTCACGATACACGGATAACAGGTTTCGCATTTGGTGATGGTACATTGCTGGCATTGGCCGTTTTGACCCGGCTGGCACATGACACAGAAAGTCACAATACAGGGGTAACAAGTATCACACTTAGTGACAGACTCGCACTGCTGGCAAAGGGTACATGGATAGCAATAGACGCATTGCGTGACCGGGGCACATTGCTGACAGAAGTTAACAATACAAGGGTAGCAAGTATCGCACTGAGTGACAGGGGCGCATTGCTGACATTGCAGAGTCTGGCCCGGTTGACACTGTACGCAGAAAGTCACGATACATGGATAACACGTGACACAGTTAGTGACAGGGTCACAGGTTACGCATTTATGGGTTGACTCACATTGTACGCAGGCAACACAGGGGGTTGGTGGGCCCAGCGGCTGATAGCTGGTACCAACAGGTGCGCAGGTTGCACAGAGTGTGATTGTACACGGAGCACATAAGACGGTTGGTGCGGCACAGGGCGCACACGGTGTGCAGTAGTAGCAGACAGCACAGTCTGCAATGCCAGACGGGTTACAGCGTGCCTCTAGTGCTTTGACTTTTGAGGTGAGCTCAGTTACCTGTAACTGAAGTTCTTTGATAGCTTGTTCGCTCATCGTACTTTCCTTAAGTTAAGTTTATTGTGTTATTTGGTATCGCATACCAACAACAACCTAGGTTTGTTGCTTGCCCCATGCGTGTTATCAGTGGCAAACAGCATGTCTTTAAAAGACACATTCATCACATTGCAATAGGGTATCTATTGCACTTTAAATAGCGTATTGGCCGTTATGTGTGGAAACGTATAGCGGCTGCGTTTGCTGGGGTCTTTGCCGCTTGCGAGGCTAAAGTCCAGCGAAATATCCTGCGTGTATTGCAGCATATTCTGGCCATTGGATAGTCGCTCTAACCACATAGTGTTTTTGAACCGAGGCACATTAGAATGCGCTTGCATAAAGGGCGTGTTAGCGATATCGCCATCGGCCTGTGTATCGACATTCAGCACAGTGGTGTCGATCACACCTATGCCTTGTTGATAAAGGCTGTCTAAGGCAACCTGCAGCACAATGTTGGGGTTAACATTGGGGTTTTCAGGAATATCGGTACCGTAAGGGGCTTTAAAACTTGCGCCGCCAGCTGCAGGCAGGGCATTGGCAACAGGAATGCTGGGCGCGCCTCTAAAGCAATCGTGACCTCCCAATGCTAAAATCGAGTTGCCATGCGGTATAGACACCTGTTTTACGAGCGTCCGGTCTGGCGCTTGCACCGGGAGCGGGTTGGGGGTATCCGGCACCCAGGGTTGTTTGTTCAGGGTACCTTGTCCCTGAGGAGCGATGATCAGATGTGACCAGCTGCCGTTTTCAGCATGTACCAGCTCATCTTTTTGCGGACCATCGGCAAAAAATACCCGTTGAGAATAAAAAATGGTGTAGGAATCTTGCTCGTAGTTACCCGCCCGATTGGCCACTTTGCCCTGGATCGCGCTAAACGTCATGACCTCGTAGTAGGACATGTTTTTTAAGATAAACCCATTTGGGGCGTTATCTTGCGGTATGGGCATAACATTAAATCCCCCGTACCGGGTACTGACCCAAGTCCCGATTAACCCGGCTAATGGCCCGAGTTTTTCCAGGATCTCACAGTCTTGGTTGCCACCACCGTCAGCGATGAGCGGCACATTAAAATCCGGCACAAAATTCGGCTGTTGTGGGTTAGTGGGCTTGTTTGTGCAGTGACTAAACTGCTGTGGGATGCACGAGGCGCAGCGTAATATGGCACCGTGCGAATTGGTTGTAGAACAGTGTTTGTTGAGATCTTCAAATGCTGATTGAAGCTGCGCGATTTCAACTTGTAATTGCGCAATGGGGTCTTGCTTACTCATGGTGTACTTTCCTTGCTGTGTAAAATTATCGGTAGATTAATTTTTCAACAGTCTTTGAGTGTATCAGCAAGATTTTCGAAATATTATTACATGCTATTACACAAAAATAACGTTTAGAGCGGATGTATAAACTGAGTTGCTTTGATTAAATGGAACACTTAATGTAAGTGCTTACTTTCTAGATGCTTATTTAAATACATAAGCTCTCTGTTAAGCTGGGATCTGCCAACATACAGCGCCGAAGTATTCTGTGCACGTCGAACCTCCCCAACCCCACCGTCATCCCGAACGCGTGCGAGCCGGGATCTACTAGCCTGCGATAACTCGTGGTTGGTATTTGAACTCTTTTTCACCGTCAGAGTCTTTTAAAGTTAAGATGGCTTGTAGCGGCCAGATTAAATTGGCACTCGCAAGGGCTGCTGTCACAGGGTTGTGTATTCTTTGACGCACATTTTCTGAGCTCTATTGAACTTGACAATTGGCTCACTCGATAAAAAGGATATTTTATGATTATTAGATATTTATTGTGCTTAAGTTTGTTTGTCATGGGCGCCGGTAAGCTACAGGCGAAAGCCGCCGATATTGACGTAGCGCAGCAGTTGCAACCGGCCCAGGCCAAGCGCATTGTGGAAGAGTTTGCTGATTCTATCGAGCAAAATTATATGTTTACCGATACTGCTAAAAAAATTGCCGGCGAATTACGCGCATTAACCTTTAGCGGCACACAATCTCGGCATGGTTTGTCAAAGCAAGTCACAGACTTAGTGAGCCAATACGACAAACATCTGGCGTTGGTCACTCGGGTCGATAACCAGGGTCAACACAGTGAAGAGGCCAGAGAGCCCTGGTTCACCGAATTAAAACGCAAGAATTCCGGTGTACGCCAGGTGGAAGTGCTGGCCGGTAATATCGGTTATTTAGAAATGTGGGGCTTTGATTCCGTATCTTCGCAAGCCAAAGAAGTGATCGCTGCCTCGATGGCTCTAATACAGAGAAGCGATGCGCTCATCCTGGACTTTAGTCAAAACGGTGGGGGAGATGGCTTTATGATATCCCACTTTGCCAGCTATTTTTTAGATAAGCCCACTTTGCTGCACACTTACCAGTTTAGAAGTGGAAGTCGTTATCCTTTTCGCAGTGATCGGCCGCTGGGGGCCGCCACACTGCGTGATATACCTTTGTACATCTTGATTGGGCCGGAGACATTCTCTGCCGGAGAGGCGTTTGCTTATGCGATGAAGCACCTCGGGCGAGCAACTGTAATAGGTGAACCGTCAAAAGGGGGTGCCAATCCAATCAAGCAATTTAAGCTATCTCACGATTATATTGCCTTTGTGGCAATCGCGACCACCGTAAGCCCAGTCACCCAGAAAAACTGGGAAGGGACAGGGGTTATGCCTCAGGTCAATATTCAGGTTGAGTCTGCAAAGTCGCAAGCCCACCTGATGGCATTGCAGCAGTTAGCCGGGCAAACGGCTAACCCCTATTTGACCAAAGAGAGAGCAGAGGCAATGCGCCAGCTGACCAGTCAACTCGCCGCTTTAGATACTAAAACCAGCAATAATTAGTTGAATTGGTATCGGGTAACATAGAGCACTCAGGTCTCACATTGTGTACCGTAACCCCAGACGCGTGCGAGCCGGGATCTGCCAACATGCAGCGCCGCATTACCCTACTGTCGCCGAGCCAAATCAGCCCCACTAACCCTTGGTTCAGTTGTTCCAGCGTGTTCTGACTTGAGCTGTTAATAACCAGGTGTTAGGTTGATGTTATTTAGAACAATAATTAAACTTTTTGAGAGCGGTTTCTCTGCTTTGAAAACACACTTAAATTGGCATGGAAGCGAATACACTGTTAAGTACCACGCCCTAAATCCATCATCACAGGAATGATTTGTAACGATGAAAAAGCTATTTTTTTTTCTTTTCACACTCATTACACTGAATGTGTGTGCGCAAGAGATTGTTATCGGAAAAAAGCACCAAATAGAGTCAAAAGTGCTTAACGAAAATAGAGAATATTGGGTATCTTTACCTAGTTCTTATAGAAAAAATGGCTATAAAAAATATCCGGTTTTGTATTTCACTGATGCAAATTTAAATAGCTTTTTTCATGCTTTTTCTGGCATCACAAAACAAATGAGTTCCGATGCCAGCCCCCAAATTCCTGAAATGATAGTTGTTGGCATCGTCAGTCAGAATCGTGTCCGCGACAGCGCTCCTACTAATTCTCTTGTTCAATGGGGTGGGACAGCGACAAAGGCGCTGGAAACGACAGGAGGCGCGGATAATTTTCTAAAGTTCTTACAAACAGAATTAGTACCCCACATAGAGCAAAATTATCACACCGCGGATTACAGGATTTTGGCTGGCTACTCCTTTACGGGTTTAACGGTTATCCACTCACTGTACCAAACACCGGAGTTTTTCAATGCCTATATGGCCATTGATCCTAGCCTTTGGTGGGACAATCAAATAATGCTCAAACGTTTTCGCGAGTTTTCAAAAAAAGAACTTAGCAAACGCCAGCTGTTTGTTTCGACATCTGAGCGAGTGCCTTCTTTATATCCTAAAGAAAACTATGTTATTGAGTTCATCCAGAAACTAGAGGCATCGCCTGTTAAGGGCTTAAACGTCCATGCAAAAGTTTTTGGTACAGATCAAAACCACCATACAATGCAAATAATGAGCTTTTATTTAGGTTTGAAAAATATTTTTAGTGGTTACATGATTGATGACGCCATCAGGTTTAGACCTGCGACAGAGTTAAAAGCGCATTTCGAAAACATTTCGGATAAATTAGGTGTCAATCTTAAACCCAGAGAGGGTTTAGTGAACTTCTTTGGTTATAACAGGCTGTACGACAACCAATTCCCTACCAACAGCGCAGCTGCAATTGAGTTTTTTAAGTTGAATGCTGAGTATTACCCAGAATCTTATAACGCATGGGACAGCCTGGGCGAGGCATATTGGCATGAAAAAGAGTATAAGTTGGCTTTAGATGCCTATAAAAAATCGACTCAATTGAACCCGGGAAACAGCAATGCAAAAGAGAAAATTAAAGAAATCAACACGCAGTTAAATTAAAAGTAGCGGCACGCTAAAGTCGAGCTTTCCCACTGATGTGACCGCACTACTTTTGCTTACCTGCCTTGCTTGGAAAATCCAGCCCACGTGTAGCGCTTTGATTGAAACGGCACCACGATTTGTCAGGGAGTTTATGGAAGATGTTCTGGCAAAGCGACTCTCAGTCATCCCGGACGCGTGCGAGCCGAGATCTACTAACCGGCAATTCTGTAGTTGCTTCTAGTCACAAACCTGACCAACCCCTCGGTCATCCCGAATGCTTGCGAGCCGGGATCTATTAACCGGCAATGCCGTGGCTCCTTTTGGTCCTGGCCCTAAAAAACTACTGGGTAGCAGCTGCTTAGTCATTTGTTTTTATTATGGGTATGATAACAAGTACCTTACTGCTAAGGTGGCAGGTAGCAATAAGCGAAATCATGGCAATTTTAGGCAAAGAAACATAACTGGCGATTATGGTTGAAGATATCAGTATCAAATTATTTGAACTAGGCCCCACGAGGAGCGCCCGGGTACGCTGGGCGTTGCGTGAGGCTGGGTTAACATTCGAGTCCGTGCAAAACGGGGTAGACATTTTTAAGTCTCAGGCGCTGCTAAATATTCACCCATTGGGCAAGTTACCTGCGGCACTAATCAATGGACAGCCTTTGTTTGAATCAGCGGCCATTGTCACGGCGATAGCTGATCTAGTGCCAGATAAAAAGTTAATAGCAGCACCTTCAAGCTGGTCGAGAAACCTTCATAACCAATGGGTTTGCTTTACATTGAGTGAGCTGGAGCCCTTTGTACAGTCAACCGAGATCAACTCAATGGACTTTGTTTTGCCAGCAGAGCAGCACGTTAGGGAAATTGTCCCGCAAAACAATATGCTGTATAAAAAAGCTGCCGCAGCGTTAGAAAAGCACTTTTCTCAGTACGACTACTTAGTTGACGACCAATTCTCGGTGACAGATATTGTACTTGCATACACACTTTGTTGGGGACAAGAACAAAACCTGTTGGATGGCTTTCCCAACATTAATGAGTATATGGATAGACTCTATAACCGCGAGCATTGTACGTTAAAAAACCATAGCAGCTTAGCGTCTTAGTTGTTTGTTAGGTTGGATATGCCGTCCAAGCCAGAATTTATGGTGGATGTTCAGGTAAAGCGCTTGAGTGAATTTATAGTTTTTCTCTGTTGAAGGGGTAATTTTTATGAAAATGAATCGAACAGCACTTATATTCGTAATTTTTCTCCTATCTGGTTGTGCTTTATTGGGACGCTCTTCCTATGAGCGGGATATTCTAGTTACCAAAGGTGAAGTGAAAAAGTACATGCTCACTTTAAAGGGCAAGAAACCAAACATGGTGCACGATGAAATGCAAATGTTTTGGCCAACTTATCACAGTGTTTTATATAGAATACATACTGATGAATTGTCTGGTGTTCTAACAGAAGAAAGCTTCGAAATAACGTATAAGAATGAGTTGAAAAAGCTTGAATCATACTCAGGAAATTTAACGTTTAGGGGAAGCCATATAATTATAAATTTACGCGATTGTTCCGATCCTGATAACTGTGTTGATACCGACTTTAACGGAACTTATTTGCTGAAAAAGCAACATAAATAAGCAAATTGAACATCCAAAAAAGTTGGTGTAGTTCCAAGTTGAACCTGCCACCTTGTGTTTGAAAACGCCGACATAAAACAATTGCATACCAACACAAGTCACTCGCCAATTTTGGGGTAGGTAATGAATTTATGGTGGATGTCCAGGTAAAGGATTCGCTGTGCAGCCTAACATACAAACCCCACCGTCATCCCGGACGCATGTGAGTGGAGATCTATTAACCCGCAATACCGTGACTCCTTCTGGTCACAAACCCGACCAACCCCTCGGTCATCCCGGACACGTGCGAGCCGGGATCTACTAACCAGCAATGCAGTGGCTTCTTCTAGTCGCGCACCCGACCAACCCCTTGGTCATCCCGGAAGCCTGCCACCCGTCAAACTGGTTAAGTATTGTTGGGGATTGGTAATGTGTTATCTTACACGGCAGTTGTTAACACGGAATTTTGCATCATGAACGAATCGGCGCTCCACCAAACCTTATCGCAACGTTTTGGCTTTTCAGCATTCAGGCCTGGCCAGGAACAAACAGTCACCCAGCTGGTCAACGGTCACTCTAGCCTCGCAATTTTCCCAACCGGTTCAGGTAAATCCTTGTGTTACCAGCTGACGGCCTTGCAGCTCCCCAATTTAACCTTAGTTATCTCGCCACTGCTGGCGCTTATGAAAGATCAGCTGGAGTTTTTACACAGCAAAAACATCAATGCGGCCAGTTTAGATTCAACGTTAACCCGCGAGCAAAGCCAGTCTGTGATGCAAAATGTCAGAAATGGCAGCATTAAAGTGCTGATGATCTCGGTTGAGCGTTTTAAGAACGAGCGCTTCAGAGAATTCATTAAGCAAGTGCCTATTTCTATGCTGGTGGTTGATGAAGCGCACTGTATCTCTGAGTGGGGCCATAATTTCAGGCCCGATTATCTTAAGCTACCCGACTATCGTAATGAGTTAAAAATTCCACTGGTGCTGCTGCTTACCGCTACGGCGACCAAAAAAGTAAAGCGCGACATGGCGAACCGGTTTGATATAAAACCCGAGCATATCGTTCAGACGGGCTTTTATCGTGCCAACCTGGATTTAAGTGTGTATGCCTACCCGGAAGCGCAAAAAGTGCAGGCACTGATTGGCTATTTAAAACAACAAGCTGGCGCAGGCATTGTGTATGTCACGCTGCAACAACAGGCTGAGCAAGTGGCTAAGCAATTACAGGCGGCGGGCGTAAACGCTGCCGCCTATCATGCCGGGCTGGATGACAGCCTACGTCAGAGTATCCAAAACGACTTTATGAGCAACCACAAGCAAGTGATTGTTGCCACGATTGCCTTTGGTATGGGCATAGACAAATCCGATATTCGGTTTGTGGTGCACTACGACCTGCCAAAATCGATAGAGAATTACAGCCAGGAGATAGGCCGTGCAGGGCGCGACGGGCAATTTTCTGAATGCATTACTCTGGCTAACTTAGATGGCGTTGCGACGCTTGAAAACTTTGTGTACGCCGACACCCCAGAGCAAGCCAGCATTCAGGCACTGATTGATGAAATTCAATCGCAGCAACAGCAGGGCTTATGGGAAATGCAGGAGCTCAGCGCCTCTAAAGTCAGCAATATCCGGTTACTGGCATTAAAAACCTTGCTGGTACAACTCGAACTGAAAGGCGTGATTGAGGCTAAATACGCATTTTACGCCGACTTTAGATTCAAGTGGTTACGCACAGAGCGGGACGTCATCAGCATGTTCGATGCGAACCGTCAGCAATTTATTCAGCAGATAATTGCCAATACGCAATTTAAGAAAGTGTGGGGCACTGTTGATATTCAGGCCTTAGTGCAATTAGGGCACGACAGAAACCGCATTGTAGCGGCGCTGGACTACCTGCACGAACAAGGTCATATCGAGCTTGAATCAAAGCGCATGATGCAGGTGTATCAGGTAGATGAAACTAAGCTGGCAGAGCCAAATCTGGCCAAAGAACTTGCTGATTACTTTTTAGATAAGGAACAAGCTGAGGTTAAACGCATCGCCGCCATGCTGCGCTTTTTTGAGTTAAATACTTGTTTAAGTTACAACTTAGCGCGCTATTTTGACGATGAAAATGCCCCAGAGCAATGCGGACACTGCTCTGCTTGTCGCGGTCAAGTTGCACAATTAGCCCAGTCAAAACAGGCCGAATTCCCGTCGGACGATACATTACGAAACGACTTAAGTGCGCTAAAACAGCATCTGATGCAAATTGGCGTTACGCCAAGCCTGGCAATACTAACCCGATTCCTAACCGGCATGACTTCGCCACTGGCAACCTCTTCTAAATTCAGACAACGCGCCGGGTTTGGCAGCTGCGCAGATATTCGCTATCAGCAGGTTTTGAGTAAAGTACAGCAATTAGGTTTTGGGGGATGATAGTGCGTAAAGGTTTAGTGCGTCTTTATTGGGTAGGACGAAAATCAAAGCGTGACAGTGTTTGAATGAGTACCGGCTTGATAGTCAAATCAGGCGTACTCTTTGTAACATATAGCGTAAGCTATCCTGAGTTGGGCCAGGCTGGCGTGGACACCGCTTTCTTGCCTGCGGTAATTAAAACGAATGATTCAATTAAATACAGCTCTTTTCTGTACCATATAAATTTTAGGTAGTTTATGCACTTATACTTAGTTTGGCTTGTATACATGGTTCTATCTAGTTTCTCTTTTTTGATGCTCATGATTGGAGAGATGATAGGCATCGTTTTTTACTTTGGATTTCTATTGGGCTGCTATTATTTGCCCCTATTTAAAGAGTGGAGGAAAAACGTAGAGGGCTTTAAAAGAGTTGAAGTTGTCAATGCAGTAATTTGCTTATCACCACTTTCAATGATGGTTAATGAATCATTTGAAATGTTGGTTTTATGGGGGTGGGTGTTTATATTCAGTATTAATAATTTTGGAGTGGACAGAAGAATTAGAGCACTATATGAAAAAAAGAATTAAAAAACGCATATGGACGCGCCAGCGGAGTTAAGCCGAGTAGGTTTGTGGGATAGCTAATGTAAGCTATCTCGTTCTATTACCCTTTTTCCATTTCTGATTCTTGGTCCAGTCCGCTGTAAATGTGTTGCTCAGACATGTGTCTGGTTTCGACTGATTATATCCAGCGCCCCTAAAGAGCTCCGAGCCTGCACCCCCTAAAATTGATACACCCAATCGGTCTTTAGTTATCGTATCTTTTTCGGGTTTTGCGCAGGCAGGTTGGACAAACAGATAAGCACCTTCAAAACGACATCCACCACCGTCATCCCGGACGCTTGCGAGCCGGGATCTACCAACATGCGATACAGTGGCTTCCGTTGCAATTGAGCTCACAAACCCCGCTGTCACTTGTCAGAATTTAGGGGTTAATGATTATGTACCTTGCGCTGACATAGTGAGGAAGTGACGAGCAGCTAATGGAGCCATTTTTATCATCAATGTAAACTTCCACGCTTTTATCTGCCGCGAGGGCTGCTAAAACAATGGCGTTACTTTTGTCCGACGGTGGACAAATCCACTGACCATTAGAGCCGCTTGTCTTGAATGCAGTGTTGCCACTACATTGTTGAGGATAATCCATCACCCAGGTGACTTTGCCTTTACAGTTGATATCTGCTGCATTTGCTAATGCAGGCAACAAAATAAGTAGAACTGTTAATAACGCTTTCATAGACCTTCCTTTAGTGTTTAATATTTTCGCTAACGGCACAAAGTGCCTTGTTTAGCATTGCTACGAGTGGGCACTGGCTGTGCCTTTATGTCAGCTTGTAACTGCATGCCACAGAGCAAGCTTACAAACTTCTGACTTATTATGGATAATTTTTGTTAGTTTGTGATGACAGGCGAGTACCGGGTTAGTTTCAGCTTTAGGAGAGTGACCAAAATGTGGAGCGGGTATCCGGGCTAAGTGGTTCCTGCTAGCTGGGATCTACTAATGTGCGACACAGCGGTACCCCTTTGCAGTTGAACTCGCAAACCCCACTGTCATCCCCGACGGCTTGCAAGCCGGGATCTACTAACGTGCGGCACAGAGGTGATTCTTTTCTATCAAATTCACAAACCCTACCGTCATCCTGGGCGTCTGCGAACCTGAATCTATTAACATACAGCGCAGCAGTTTCCTGAGGCACACTAATTGAGGGGGTGTCCAAGCAAAAATAAGAGAAGTTGCTTGCGAACCGTGATCTATTTGGTTAAGGCGTAGCAAAACCACAAGGCACGCCAATTTTGAATGGGGGTCTTTTGGTTTTCTTGTTAAACTTAGTGTACTCAATAAGTTATTATCTTTACATGGTAAGGCCTCAAGTCATCGCTATGATTACGGCCCGGTTTCTCCAGAGCTGATTTGGCTTGAGCTACGGGTGGAATGGTGCTAGGTTATTGTTATTTAAAAATAAATTGTCGAGTAAAATTGTTGTTTCTGGTTCCAGGCTTAACTCTGTTTTCTAGCGAATATCTGTTAGGCATCGATAGTGGTTAGGCTCAGAATTAAACAAAAAGGAGAAAAGAATGAGTGAAGAAAATATTGAATTTATAGAAGATGAACAGCAGAAAGAGACTGATGATGATATTGGAGCTCTTGATCAGAATATATTTTCTTCAGCAGTTGTTAGCGCTAACGATTGGACGACGGAAACACTGATTAGTCAGATTAACAAAGGAAACATTAAGTTAAATCCAGACTTTCAACGCAGGGATGCTTGGGACAAAAAAAGGAAAAGTAAATTTATAGAATCTCTAATTTTAGGGCTTCCAATTCCTCAAGTTGTATTGGCAGAATCAAAAGAAAGAAGAGGTTCTTACATTGTCTTAGATGGGAAACAGCGTTTGCTAAGCATCCGACAGTTCTCAGCTGAAAGTAATGACAATGTCTATCAACAATTAAAATTGACAGGTTTAGAGATAAGAGAAGATTTAAAAAATAAATCACTAGATTCCCTGAGAAGCGACCTGACTCTATTTGATGATTTAACTGCATTCGAAAATCAGCCCATAAGAACAGTTGTTATAAAAAATTGGCCCAATGAAGACTTTTTGTATCATGTATTCTTAAGGCTAAATACAGGAAGTGTTCCGTTATCTCCTCAAGAGTTGAGACAAGCATTACACCCAGGCCCATTTGTTACTTTTCTTGATAAAAAGTCATCCGAGAGTAATGCGCTTAAAGAGATTCTGAAACTGAAAAAACCTGATTTCAGAATGAGAGATGCAGAATTACTGCTTAGGTATTTTTCATTTAAGAATTTCTTGGTAGATTATAGTGGGACACTAAAGAAGTTCCTTGATGATACATGTAATAGTTTGAATTCAGAATGGGAAGAAAATAAAGGAATAATAAATAGTCAGCTTGAAGAATTTGAGCTTGCCCACAATACTATTAAATCCATTTTTAATGGAAATCAATATCGAAAATGGAGTGGAAGGAGCTATGAATCAAGATTCAATCGAGCAGTTTTTGATATTATGATTCTATCTTTCAGTGTTGAAGAGGTAAGAAAATTAGTTATCGGGAAAGAAGCAGAAATAGAATCTGCGTATAAAAACATCTGTTCGAATGATAGGCAATTTTTAGCATCGATAGAGTCAACGACGAAAAGCTTGACTGCAACTCAAACAAGGATATCTACTTGGTTTAATATTCTTAATGAAACGCTGCAATCAGATCTTCCTGTTCCTCAGCTAATAGATAATCGCATAGTGTAGGTTGTGTTATGCGAGTTTCTAACCGTTTTAAAGAGTTAAAGACTAGGTTGAGAGAGTTGAGACTCCATCTCTTGCCAAATACATTTTCACCTACTGGGGATTATAGTGATAGGCAGCAGGATAGAGCTAGAGGATATCGGCTGCTCGTTCATGCTGAAATTGAATCATACCTAGAAGATGTTTCAAAAGAAACAGTTACTGAAGCGATACGTGACTGGAAGGCAAACCAGAAACCATCAATTGTTATCGTATCTTTTTTAGCTTCTTATCATTCAAGCTGGAATGTTGTAGAAGAGGTAAATAATGAAGAGATTATTCAAATTGCCAAATCTAGAAAAAATGGTAAGGATTCTGTCGAACAGGTAATCGATTTAGCCCAGAAGCAGTTTACGAAAAAGCTAAAGGATAATCATGGAGTAAAAGATAAGAACTTTAAAACACTTATATTACCTTTGGGTGTAGAAATTAGTTCTCTAGATCAAACTTGGTTAACAAACTTAGATAGCTTTGGAACCAAACGAGGTGAGGTAGCTCACAAAGCAAAAAGGGCCCAAGGCTCAATTAATCCTAAAGATGAGTTTGATTTGGTCAATTCACTACTAGTGGGGATTGAAGAGCTCGATAAGAAAATAGTTCGGGTGAAGGCTGGAAGCGTTTAAAAAGTGGCTGCAACTGACCGTCATTTTTGCTGTGGTTGAGCAAAGAGTTAGTTGCATTACCAATCTCTCATAGCCAATTTTCAGTGCAAGTTAAAGTCGTGAGACGATACTTGTTCCATTTGGTTTACAAGATGTTGATTTTTATGAGTGTTTTTGTTTTTTCGAAGCCGAAAATAGTCTCAAAGCGGTTTTGGAAGATGTCGTTAATGATACAAACAAACCCGTCTTTACTCGCCGTGACTTGGAAGATGCAGCAGTTCATCTGCTTCGTTCGTCCAAAAATGCGGAGCATTTAAGTCATTCCATATTGCAGTAACGTGCTGGCGAAACAACAGAAAGAGAGCTAATTGGTGGGTAGTAGCAAGCGTTTTCTGGCCTGACGATGCCTCCGGTGGCTATTTGTACTGGCAAAGCCAGAACAAGAAAATATGAAACGTATCAATGATCTGCACAACGATGTTAAACGTTCGCCATCTGAAGAGGGCATAGGCAAACCTGAGCCACTAAAGTGAGCTTTACTGGCTTCTGGTCTTCACGTATTTTTGACACAAACAGGCTTCATCGTTGGGCGACTAACAAGGGGCTATGGCGTCAATTGCTAGGTTTCGGCATTTGCGAGCAGCTGGGCATTAACCTAAACTGCCCCTGTTCTTATTCAGGTCGTCTTTAGGTGCGGGATACTCCACAAAGTCACATATCACAGGCTCTGAACGTGACTAACGGAGGCTTGTTCCTATATTGATATAATGATAAATTCCTATATTGATATAATGATAAATTCCTATTGCTAATAAATAAAATCTAGTCGACGCATAGTTGTTCTAATTCCTGGCTCTAGGAATGTGTTCACTTTAGTGTGTGTATCGGCAGGAAATCTACAGGATATATACTTTGCGTTTAGTA
Source organism: Pseudoalteromonas rubra (assembly GCF_005887115.1). Taxonomy (GTDB): domain Bacteria; phylum Pseudomonadota; class Gammaproteobacteria; order Enterobacterales; family Alteromonadaceae; genus Pseudoalteromonas; species Pseudoalteromonas rubra_F. The sequence goes on from NZ_PNCJ01000004.1 coordinate 64,708, forward strand.
ACTATTTTTTCGTTCATCTTATTTCTCTCAGCGTGCAACTCCACAGAGCATAGTTCAAAAGCCAAATTTGTTAATGTAACGAGTAAACCGGATCAGCATCTGGCAAGCCTGAGTTATCACGATATTAAACCTGTCAGTTATATAGACTCGTTGGGTAAAATTCCGGTTTACAGTGACTTTAAACCACATGACAAAGAGGTTGCAGTTTATGATGGCCTTTTTTGGGAAGTTACTCCAATGGGGCAATATGTCTATTATCTGGCAGGTGACTTCAAGAAAAATGAGAAAGGGTTGCTAAGATTTGGCTCTCAAAAAACAGAGTTACGGGTTGAGATCAGCTATGAGGATGATGCAATTGATGTAGCTGGCTATGAAATGAATTATAAATATGAGCAAGCTAGTCGAGGAAGCAGTCTTGATTTATCTGATTTACAAGGGCTGCAACTATCTTCGATAGATAGTCTGCTAAATAAATCGTTAACCGTCGATGGTTCTTACTATTCCCGAGGGGTGTTCAAAAATAGTGAACTAGGGTCAAAAACATCTAAGTCTCGATTTGAATTTATGAAATACAAAGACAATGCAAAGCTAGTATTACTTTATGAAGATATCCTCAAGCCACAGAATGAAAATGAGGAGCCCCGATATCTCAAGATCATAGTGTCTAGCAAACAAGCTGACCTCGATGCAGGAGCCTTGTCATCTTTATTTAAGGAGCTGGTATCTGTTTACCACGACATACCTTATAGTCGACTGTCCGGAGCGACGAGAATGTAGTGTGAGTAGAGCAATGTTGGTTTGCCACACTTCGGTATTAATACCCACAAAAAAAGCCCCTAAAAAGGGGCTTTGCTGTCCTGATTATCTATAAACCAAAACTACTCACTAAATAGCAGTTATCAAAACAATCACCTAAACAATCACCCCCGGTATCTCCTTACCAAACCCAAGGTCTACACCACACGCTTTAGCTGCGGTGTGCAGTACATCGTGCTGGTTGTAGCCAGAGCCGATGTCGCTGACTACGCCGCGGATGATGCGGGCGCCGCCGCCGGCGATTAGATAGGCGCAGGGGTTGGCAGAGTGTTTGTCTGCATGGCCCATGTCGGTGGTTTCTAGTACCACTGTGCTGTCTAAGATGCCGGCTGCTTTGAGTTTTTGGATCAAATAGGCGCTCAGGCTGCCCAGGTGGCTGCGCATTTCGGTGTAGTACGGGTAGTTTGGCTGGCCGTTACTGCCACCGTGAATGGCGTTGTGATAGTGCCCCTGGAAGTTCAGCTCAGGAATACGGAACTCTGACTGGTGGTTACCAAAGGCCAGTGATACCGAGCTGGTCAGGTTGCATTGCAAAGCTGCCACAGCAATGTCTGCTTGCAGCCTGGCCTGCTGGCTGAAGGTATCAAAGGTCAACGGGAACTCAGTGTCATCGGGCGCAATGCCACAGGAGGTGCCGCCAGAGAGTTCATCTAAACGCCGCTGGGTGTCTGCAATGGCATCAAGGTGATCATTCATGCGCTGTATTTCGTAGCCTGCGAGTCTGTTTTTTATCGCGTTGGCTGCCGACATATGCGCATTCATGATAGGCGTTTTACTGTTGCTGCCCTGGGCGCCGCCAAACACCATTTTATATACGGTGAAGGGGTTTTCCTGGAACGGCAAACGGTTACGGTTGTCTTTGGTTAAGTGACCCTGGCCATTACTGTGAACGCCTAAGTTCAGATAACGAAATGGCAGGTTCGGGCCTAACGCGTTGCCCATAGTGACGTCGTAACTGTCGCCGCCCCAGCTCTGGGCGAGCAGCACCGGCATACGGCCATGACCCGCATTGGAGTGGGCCATATTGACCATAAAGTTACACTCGGTTTTTACTGGCTCATAGCCTGCCGACATCACACCCAGCTGCATGGTTTCACCGCTGCCTGTGGGGTTCCAAAGCGACGCAATCGAGCCGCCCGGAATATATATAGACACGGTTTTATTGGGCAGCCCGGCGTCCATGGCATCGGCATGTCGTGCGTAAAGCAACCCTGATACCAGCGGCGATGTGCGGATCAGGGCGGTCGAAATACCCGACGCCATAAACATTTTTAATAAGCTGCGGCGCGATATCGCCATGTTATTTAAATGCTCTTTTTTCATGTTACTAACCTCTTAATGTTGTGACCCGCATTACTCGCTTCTGGACCAGGCTTTGCGATAACGCACCGACTTGAGCGAACCAAATTTCTCCAGCATGGCTCTCGGGCTTTCCTGCATCATGGTGTTGGTCAGAGTGTCGATTTCACACATATAACCGACCTGCTCTGTCTGAGACAGACGCTTGTCTTCTTCACTCGTCGGGTCGATTGAGTCATGACCCACACCCATTACGTAGCGGAACATTTGCTGTGGTAAGCAGCTTTGAGCTGAAGACAGGTCGGCTATTACAGCACCTAATTGTTTAGTGCCATTGAATGGTACAAAGTCACTGACCTGAGCGTACTTCTCAGGAGCGTAGAGGGTACCCGATGCATCGATCACATTACCGTTGTTGTCTTGATTACGGATGTTGCCTACCGCATCAAAGTCTTCCATCCCAAAGCCCATCGGGTTGATGTACTTTTCGTGGCAGCTTGAGCAAGGCTGGCCTTCGGTCAAGCTGTGGTACTTAAGTCGGTTAGTGGTCGTCGGGTCTTGCAACAAGTCAGACAGCTCGGCAAGCCTTTGCTCTCTGGCTTCAAAGGTACCGGCTGGCGGATCGGGCTGCTCCTGACACAACATACGACGGCGCACTCTGACCGAGCGTAAGATAGGGTGCGACTCGTCTACTTCTGCCCAGCGCGACATAAACGCACCATTGGCCAAGATACCCCCACGTTGTGTGGTCTCAACTTTTTGCAGTTCATCACCCGATACGCCGGGAATGTTGTAGTGGTTGGCCAGCATCTGATTGACGAACGTGAAGTTGGCGGTATACAGCGAGCCAAATTTTTCGTCCGGCTGAGTCATGATATAGGAGAAGGTTTCGTTGATCTCCGCTTTCATGGCGGGTACCAGATTGGCAAAGCCCGGATAGTGGTCCTGATCTTTACTGGCGACCTCTAGACTACCTGTGCCTAACCAGCTGCCCACAAAGTCACCCAATACCGGCTTGGCTTGCTCTGCCAGGCGGTTTGCATGGGCAATGATATGGGCTTCATCACGTAACTCGTCACGCTCAGCGGCTTGCCAAAGAAGCTGATCAGGCGTTGATCCGGTAAAGGTATAAGACAGGAAGGTGGCCATTTCCCACGAGGTCAGCTCAAAGGCGTCGTAATCCAGCTCTGAGTTATCCGGGTTTGCTTCGCCTAATTCATGACGATAAATAAATTGCGGCGAAGACAGCAAGCCTTCCAGCGCTAACTGCATGCCCGCTGCAACGTCGTTATTGTTGAAAAAGCCCGTTGCGATCAGCCGGTAACTGTCTGCCTCATCCTGCGTTAGCGGTCGGCGGAATATCTGTGGTGCTAACTCATCAATCAAACGGTTGGCACAGTCTTCATCGATGGCTGAACAACTTAAAGCGGGCGAATAGCCATTATCAGCCACCCATTGTGCGATTTCTTCGGCAACCAGCAGGTAGTTGCTGTAGTTGGAAGGCTGCACCGCGGCATGGGTATTATTGATGAAAAAGCCCACCTGAGAATCCGGCGACAGGCCGTCTGACACTTCAAAATCAACTCCCAGTAAGTCTTCTACTGTGTTTTGATATTCAGTTTGGGTCAGGATTTTCAGCTGTCTTGCACCGTATGCCACAGGCGCGACACCCACATCACAGGTGAGTGGCGCAGGCCACAGGGTTTGCAGATATGCCGCGATATCCGTGGCACATTGCTCATCACAGGCACCCGGCGCGCCATAAGGCATAGTCGCAGTGATCACATCAATCATGGCCTGTACATCGCGTTCTGTATTAAGCGCAGGGAATGAACCCAGACCGCCACCTTCAGAGCCATGACAACCGGCACAGTTAGTTTTGTACAACTCCATACCACGGGCAATGGGGTCGGTTTGCGTGACTGTGATACGGGCAATATTACTGGACTGGGAGGGCACTGAGTTGTTCAGCGCAATCACCTTGTAATCAAACTCGCCGGACTCAGGTAAACCCGATTCATAATAACTGGCGTTAGAGGCAAGCGTAGCGGCGGTGTGCCAGCGGCCATCAAGCGATTTTAAACGTACTAGGTAGTTGGTTTCGTTATTGCTGTTGTCGTACCAGCTTAATTGCGCCTGCGCTTCGGTAGAAAGCACACTGGCGCTGAGCTCAGAAGGCGCAGCGGGTTTGGCCGCCATATCAACCGGCTCAAAACCGTCTTGCTCGGCTGATAAAAAGGTCAGGTTAAAGTAAACCGGTACGGTCTCGCCAATGCCACTCAGGTTAGCGACCACTCGCAGTGCTTCAATACCATAGTCCATATCGAAGGTTTTACTGTCGATGATCATCGGCGTAAGCGTATTGACATTCACATGGCCCGTTGCCAGCTTCACGACCAACACATCCAGGCTGAGTTCATGGTTAACGCCATGCAGGCTCATCTCGCCGGTAACGGTTTGAACCGTCGGGTTGCCCACTTCCAGCGTGCTCAATAGTGCAGGGTCAATCTGAGTACTGAAGTACGCCGTTGGCAGTAGCTCAGTTTCAAACAGTAAATCCATAACCCGGCTGTTTCTGATATCCACACCGGTAGACACGCTATTCAAATCGACTGCCAGGAGTACGCGCCCATCGGCATCGATACTGCCTGATAACGCAGGGGCTGCATTATCTTGCGATACAAACTGGTTCAGCTCTGCCACATGGTCTTTTTTGACCGACACGTAGCTGAGTGAAGACTCTGCGCTATCCAGCGCCCACAAGCCCGTTTCTGTGACCGCATCCGGAGGCGTAGTCGGGCCTGAATTGCTGCACACATCCCCATTGAGGGTAATGGCAACGTCTTCGCTCAGGCCATTTTTACTGGCAACAAAACCCAGCCCAAATGATTGATTTGCATGGACGGTATGACCCTGCGAGGTGATGGTACACCCAGTGTCGTTACAGTCGAAATTGCCATTCCAGCCATTTTGCAGGGATATGCCCAGGTTCCAGGTGAGTTCGAGCGACCAGTCGTTAATGCTCTGATCTGAGTCATTTGCAATGACTATCTCGGTTTTAAACCCATTGTTCCAGTTATCCGGAATGTTGAATGAACACTGCGCTGCCTGAGCAAACGGCGCGCTTGCGATTAAACTGATGCAGGCGGCAAACTTTGCAATAGCAGGTGCTGCAGATTTGCTACGAGTCAAGGTAGAGAATCGTGGTAAATTATTGAATATCATTTTCTTTCCCTCCTATTGTTGAGCTTCAAAAACTAAGTTAAAGCTCACGGGAACCGCGTAACTGATCACAGATAAATTCGCCAATGTTCTCAGTGTTTCTATACCTGGCTCTAAGCCAAAGTCTGTCGCGTCCAGCACTACGGGGGTAAGGCTTTGCACCATCACCTTAGTGTGCGTCAGGCGGCGAACTGCCACGTCTGCTGTCACTTCAGCTATCACGCCTTTGAGGTTGAGCGTGGCGGTCACTGTCTGCTTGTCAGTGCTGCCAATGGGTAAGGCTGTCAGAGCTGCATAATCAACGGCGAGCAGCACTTCGGCATGGGGGAACAAGCTGGTATCAAACAGGTGCTCCTTCATTCTGCCGTCCCGGGTGTCATTGCCCGTATTAACACTGGCCAGATCCAGAGTGAGCCTTGCTGCCCCTTGCTCAGAAATACTGCCGCTGAGATTTTCGAAGGTATGTGCTTCAACCACGTGCTGTTTCTTGGTGGAGACAAAATAAAGGCTGGAGCTTTGCGGGTTTAACTCAAATGGTCCGGTGATGGGTGCTACATCCGGCTCTGTGACCTGAATGCTGATGGGCTGGCTGACTGTGGTATTGACCCCGTCATTGACTGTTAATTTAACCGTAAATGTACCGGTTTGATCGAAAATATAAGCAGGGTTTGGCTCGCTGGATGTATTGCCATTGCCAAAATCCCAGCTGTAGGTCAGGGTATCGCCATCGGGGTCGGAAGAGCCACTGCCATCAAAGTTCACTGTTAGAGGGCGCTGGCCCGAGGTTACAGAGGCTGATGCAACGGCCGTTGGCGCATGGTTAATAGTGCCATCTGTCGAGCATAAGCCGCCTAGCGAAGGCGTAGTTGGGGCATCGTTTTCCTGCGCCTTTTGGGCATTAAAGCCAAAGTTTAAGCTCTGGCCCGGATTAATGGTGCCGTTGTAGTTCTCATTCACAATCTCATAGGGGTTATTGCCACTGTGATTGCCATGCCAGACGCCGGTCAGTTTAGTGTTGTCGGCAAATTCCATCAGCACTTTCCAGCCTGAAATGGCCACGCTTTCGGTGTTGGTGATGGTGACCTTGCCGCGAAAGCCTGAGATCCACTCCTGTTCCACTTCAAAGACACATTGTGCCGATTCTGGCTGCGCTTGTTCAATCGAGAGCGAAATCGGTGCTGCCTGGTAGTCATTGGTGCCGTCGTTGATGGTTAATGACACCTGGTAATCACCCGGCTGCTCAAAGGTATGCTGTGGGTTCATTTCATCTGAGTTTTGACCGTTACCAAAATCCCACAGATAGCTCACAGTGTCTGAGGCCGAATTGGCAAGCTCGCTGCTGAACTGGATGGTGGCAGGTGCCGTGGCCTGGGTGTCAGACGCGGTAATGGCAACACTGACTTCGTTATTGTCATCCTGCCCGCTGCTTTCGCAAATGCCAGAGAAGACAGGTGCAACGGCGGTTTGCCCGGCCGCTTTTTGCACGTTAAAACCAAACGACTTTGACGAGTTTGGGTTAATCTTTCGGTTCCAGCCGAGGTTCTCAAACTGATAGGGGTTGCTGCCGCCCAGTTGGGCGCGCCAGGCATTGTTGATTGACTCACCCTGATTAAATTCAAGCCCGACCATCCAGCCATCTAAGGCAACGTCGGAATCGTTATATACCGTGACTTCTGCGGTATAACCGCTTTGCCACTCATTTTTTACCTTGAACTCGCACTGCGCTGCCAGGCCTGGCATAGCGTGTCCTAAAGCCATTAAACAGAGCCCGACTTTAAAAAGCCGACGCTGCTTGTTGTATCTATCTTGTCTCATGAGTATTCCCCAGAGCATTGTCATCTGACATGTTGTTTCCCTGCTGTTCTTCGCTGAATAGGCGGTCGACCAGAATGAACAGGTTAAAATCGCAACGACAAGCTCGGGGATGAGGAAAGACTAAAAGTAGACGGTATGACAACAGGTGCCATAGGCGTGAATGCCAATATGCTACGCAGTGCGCATACAAAACAACAGTATGCACACTTCATGTTTACTCGTTGGCATTCAGCAACCCCGCTATCTTAGCACTCACCTTAGACCGGAAGCTTTGCGTCCCTTCCTTTCGAAAGGTTTGCTATTTTAAGCCTGTCTGTGGAAGGTAGCCCAAAATTGCAATAACCACAAAGGCCAAACCGCAACTTTCACATTATTTGCACATTTCACCTGAAATAAGGCAGAAAGACTGCTTGGAATTTGTCCTTGGTCATTATGAAGTCCTTAAAATTTAATGATTTATGCTCATTTTTAGACATGTGCACAATGTGGCTCAATTGTGCACTGATGAAGAGGAATGTGTCCTAAATTTGGTCCGGTTGTGATATGTTTTCTGTTTGTGATTGGTGGACAATCGTTCAAAAGTCGAACCGCTTATTGTGTGTCAGTGTCGATATGGGAAAGTTTTTATTGGGTGCTGGTTTGAAAATAACAGGCACACTGTTTTTGAAACATTAAATTTTAAGGAGATTAACGTGAGAGCGATAGTGCTAATTGGATGCTTTTTGATGAGTTGGACTGCTATGTCTTCCCCCATTCCGGACTTTCCATTTGTGACTGTGACCGGAGAAAGCTCCCGTAAAGTTGCTCCGGACACCGCAATTGTAGGTGTAGAGGTTGTTACTTATTCCGAGCGTTCAGATATGGCTTTTGAAAAGCTGAATAGTACGACTGCCATGCTTCTAACATTGTTGAAAAAGTATGGCGTGAGTACTGACAATATTACTGCGCATCAACTTGTAAAGGATACGAAGCGGGCCCGAGAAAAAAATGGCTACAGCAAATTGGATATTTTGGGATACGAGTTTACTCAGGTTTTTGAGATCCGGTTAGATAAATTAGAACATTATTCAGAAATTGCTGATGAGATCAGCAAAATGGATAATGTAAAGGGTCTGAAAAGCGAATTTGATGTATCAAATCGAGAAGAGATTGAAATTGAGCTAATTGGCCTTGCGGGCAAAAACGCAAAATTGAAGGCAAAAAAAATGGCACTTGGCTTAGATGTTAAATTAGACTCTGTTTTCGCGATTAATGACACCGGATCATACAAATCATTTTTTGCGACCTTTGGTCTGGACAATGACAGAGTCATAGCTTTTGGTATGCCAACCATTGATAGCTCTTTTTTCGTGCCTAAACATATTGAAATATCAAAAACGATAAACGTTCTCTATAAGTTAACGCCATAAGGTCTGTTTTAATTTGTTTCTCAGATTTGAAATTAGGCCTTGATAGCCCTCAATACGCTGGGATAACAAGCTCGCTTTTTTGTCTCGGAATCATCCTTGAAAGGTGAGCGTAATGAGAGTTGCTCTGGCATTTCTATGCTAAGAGCCTCAACTCCAATAGATATCATAAAAAGCAAAGCACTTTGTTTAATTGGTGAAAGAAACCTGCTTTACGTTTCCCCCTCTTATACCTGTTTGACTCAACCCAATTATCACAGCTGTAAGCAATGATAGATGCACAAGGTAGGTGCTGAATAGTCTATTTATTATTCAGTAAGGCTGAATTATAAGCAGCCATTGATTTAAAAATGTCTCGCATATAAGTACAATATGCGAGAATTTAAAAATTGGAATAAACGATGTATAAGAACTGGATTGGTATAGCGGCAGCGGCCTGCTTGCTGAGCGCATGCGGTGGTGGGAGTGATTCGACAACGTCGACACCAGAGTCAGAGCTTGGTTTTCAAACGTTATCGGATAACTCGGGTGGTGATACACCCCAAAAAAAGCTGCAAGCTTTGTATGGTGCTAAGGTAGAACCCGCACAAATTGCTCCTGATAACGTCATGCAAATTGCACACGATGTTCTTTATTGGCGAGATATTACTCAGTTTATTGTTAATTCTGACACGCAAGGTTTTACTCCGCGCTATCCGCGCTTCCAACAGTACGATACTCGGGATCACTGGTTGCAAGAAAACCAGTTGTGTGAGTCAGGTAATGCCACATTCCCTAAGTTTGAAAATGAAACCGTTTTCAAGCCTAGTTATGAGGTTGTGTATGAAAACTGCAAAGTAGGGCCTTTGGTTGCTAATGGCAAAGCCACATTGCACTTGATTGGGCCCGATGTTGCTGCTGGGTATGTTGAAACGTTTGCAATAGAAATAATCTCTGGGTTTTCAATCCATGAGCAAACCGAAAATAAAACCTACCAGGTTCAGGGCTACTCTACAGAGAATGATTACAATAGCTCAGAGACCGTTAGTATGGTGTTCAGCCATGATGGCAAAAAGCTCGCCTGGGTGGATTACGCCGGGGGAAGAGATGGCTACGACAATGTTTATCTGGCGCAGTTTGGTAAAGTAAGTCGCATGTCAGATTCAAGCATTACCGATGAACAAGGTGGCGAGATCCGCTTTAGCTTTAAGGATGAAGAAACCTGGGTTGGACTCAGGCAGTCGCAAGGTGAATACTTCTCTTCATTTTATCAAGGCACGCAGAACTATAGTTATTACGGTGATGAAGAGCAAGCCAAATGGGTAAAAATAGCAAACGATGATTTTAACTTAACGACTTTGCTTGCTGACAAAGGCCCCACTAAGGTGCGTTTTGATGCTAAAAATGTAGTTGAAAAGGGTACGCGTGTCATATTACGTCCCAACCTGCTTGACGCGCCAGATTACAACCTGTCAAAAGTGGCCTGGCAGATCACGGCGCCTGGCGCATCTAAACCTGAGACTAACAATCAGTGGGAAAACGAGTATACGTTCGCACAGGGTGGTGAATACCTGGTTACACTGATAGCAACAGATACCCACAATAACAGTGCCCAGTTCTCGGAGACCATTTATGTCACCGGAGGAGGAATGGGCCTGTATACAGAAGCCAATATTGACGTCGAGTCGGAGTTAACTGATCAAACACCTTACCGTGCTAAAGTTGCCATCGCCGAAAATGGTAGTTATCAGTTTGCTTTGGCCTCTGGTCCTGCTGGAATGACAGTCGATGAAATGGGGGTTGTTAGCTGGGATGGGCAACAAGCCGATACTTTTAACTTTGCGGATACAGCCTATTACAACGTCAGGGTGACAGATACAGACTCGCAGGCGTCGATGTTGGTTGGTGGCAAAATAGCCTTAATGCATAAACCAAAACAACTTGAGTCACTTTATCATTTAAGCGGTGATAGACCCGCTAAAGCGCTTAGCTGGACAAACCCTGCTAATGCAAACCGCGCTATGCTATTAAGAAGTTCAGAAGAGTTTGAGGCTGGTATCACCTCTTTGACGTTGCAAGATGGGAGCCTGGTTGTTGAAAGCAATTTTTTCAATACTCCGACTAATGGCAAGGTACTGAATGTAACTTATAGCGACAGCGCAGATGAGCTTGTTTATTTATACGCACATGAATATAACTATAGTCGACTGAAAAACTTTAAGATTTCAAGTGACGATGCACATGTGTTTAGCCCGGAAAGTTCGCTACATCGCATTGCTCCGTATATTACCGATCTGGATAACGACGGTGAACTGGAGATAGTCAACACCTATTCTGAAAATGGCGTTGAACTCTATAATTCAAGCTATGAAAGAAGTGTTGCCCGGTTATTAGCAATAGCAGATAGTGCATATTACAGCAAATGGCAGGAATGTGATCTAGATGGCGATGGGACTGCAGAGTTGTTGCAAACGGTATCAAACTCAAGAAGCGTTCAGCTCAATCTAATTAGCTATGTTGATAAACAGCTCAAGGCAGTGCGCGGATCTGTGTTAAATAAAGGCTCATATTTTGATGATGCTATCGTCAATATGATTGACTTAGATGGTGATGGCCAATGTGAGGGGATTCTTTCCTACGTGGGTGATACGGATAACACATCGCTTGGCTGGCATACTTACGATGGTGAAACCATGGTGTTAGAGCATATTACTGACGGATATTCAGAGCTGGCTGGTTTTGAATATGTTCCGTTTACAGTAAATAACAACTCGCTCATTTTTAAGTCAGATTCCGCGATGAAAACGCTGAGTATAAACTTGCAGGAAAGTCAGTTTGTTACCTCACTTTTGGAGTTTTCTAATGGGTTGGATATTCAGCTTAACCCAGAACATTCAGCATTAGTTGGGCGAGCCGACCTGGATAACGACGGTAAACAGGAGTGGGTCTATAAGCATACTCTGTCTACTTTGGACGAGCTGTATAGCAAACTGGGTGAGCATTATGAAACGGGTTATCGTTTTACTGCGCACGATATTGTTTATGTAGCAGTCGCTGTAGAGCAAGGTTTGGTGACGCCTAAATATCGCAGCGAAGCGATAAGTATAGCACCGGTTCTTACTGTACTACCGGCTGACAATGGAGCCACTAGAGTGGTTACTGACCGTGATGAATACATAAGCGGCTGGTATTATACCGAGCTGGACGCACAAGGTAATATTAGGCCTAATAGTCGGAAAAAAGGGTGGTCACAGGTTATATATCGTGACGACGGCTCGTATTACAAGCTAGATTCATCTGATGATACTTATACTTTGTATGGTGTTGACGATAACGTCGTGCACTCGGGTATTTGTTCTATCAACGCTTGCGATCTTGATACGTTCAAAAGTATCAGGCGAATTACTGGTAGTTATCAGGACATAGACATAATTGCAGAGCCTGGCGTGCATAATTTCCTGCTTATTGATAACAATAGTAAGCAGGTTCACCGATATCATCATGGCTCAGGTATAACGCATTTGACGCCGCATCCTGACTTTAATAGTAATGGCTTGGTGTTTGTTAAACGCAGGGAGCCTCTACAGGAGACCGACTCCGATAATACAGAGCCGAACAAATTTGATATTCTGGATTCAGGCGTATATCGCGTTACCCGCAACGGTATGGAACTGGTTCATTCCTGGAAAGACAAAGTGTTCAGTCAACACAGCGACCCGACTTATGCGGCGTTATGGATGAATACCGACACCGACCCTGAATTGGAGGTTGTTCACTATGTTAAGGTCAACCAAAATACCTACCGTGATGGCTTTTTAGAATATTCGTTCTCGGCCGACAGTAATGGTGACAATATTATCTACCATAAGTATCCGGGTTACCTGAACATTGGGCGTGAGTATCAGCGTGATATATTCGAACAGATATGTCTGGAGCAGTCTTGCCGACAGTCATTAATTCGGTTAGTCAAATCGGAAGAAGGCGCTCAGTTGAGAGCATCAGACAAGTTAACCGGGTTACCAATTTGGTCGCGCAATATTGCAAGTAGTAACCACGAAGGGGAAGTGCTTTATTATGATAAAGATCAAATATACTTCAGTGCAAACGGACTGCATGTAATTCGCTAGTCTTTAAAAGCCGGTGTCACGCATTTATAACCGCTGTGGCACCGAATATACCCCACTTCCAGCAGGCCCTTCATCGGCCTGTTTTTCTTATCTGTGGTTGTGAGTTTTCACAAAGGTTTGCACCACTCAGACGCCTGCGCTATGTTATTGAAAAGTCACTAAGGCACTTACAATTAATTGATATCATGGATTATTTAAGCATTAATAAATCAGCTTGGGACAAAAGAACCCAGGTACACGTGGCGTCTGAGTTTTATGATGTTGCCGGGTTTAAAGCCGGGCAATGTTCATTGAACCCGGTTGAGCTGGCACAGGTGGGGGATGTACAGGGCAAGTCTTTACTGCATCTGCAATGTCACTTTGGTCAGGATACTTTGTCCTGGGCCCGACTGGGCGCTGAGGTGACAGGTGTAGACCTGTCAGAAAGTGCCATCGCGCAGGCGAATAGCCTTAAAGATGCGTTGGGCCTTAAAGCGCAATTCATTGAAAGCGATGTGATCCAGTTTGGTCAAAGTAACACACAGCAGTTTGATATTGTGTTTACCTCATATGGCGTATTGTGCTGGTTGCCCGACTTAACTGCATGGGCCCATACTGTGACCAGCGCACTCAAAGCGGGCGGAGTGTTCCACTTGGTTGAGTTCCATCCTTTCAATGACTTGCTGGCCGGTTATGCTTATTTTCCCGATGGGGCGCCGGATATCGAGCAAGAGGGCACTTATACTGAAAACTGCGATGGAACTAAAGCCACCACAGTGACCTGGACCCATTCTGTCAGTGACGTGGTCAATGCGCTGATTGGTGCTGGTCTGAATATTGAGTCTTTTGCTGAGCACCCTTATAGCCCTTACGATTGCTTTGAGGGGCTGGAGTTTGTGCCGAAGCTGGGATACCACAAGCTGTATCAGGGTCAGCAGGTGCCAATGCTATATTCAATTAAAGCCAGTAAAAGCAAGCGCTCCGATAATTAACTCGCTCCATTGGTTTGGCGCACAGCGGTGCGCTCCCAAACCCAGCAAAACAGTAAGGCAACGACACCACTGGCATAGGTGATATACAAAGGTACTGACGTATTGGCATCTTCGGCATACATGAATATGTCAGACATCACCGCAGCCACCACCGCACCTGTCACCAACCAGGCAGCGGCATAATACAGCCTATGCCAGGGTGCACTCATATACCCTGAAAGCACCACGCAAGCTGCCGCAACGCCGCCAATCACCGGCTTTTTCCACCAACCTGCGTACTCCGCCATCATGCCAGCAAGGGTTGCTGAGGCAATAAAGGTGATTACCACTATTACAATAGACAGTAAGAGCTTAAGCATTTGTTGCATAGGTCACCTTTTCTTCCTTCAAACATTGTTCAGGATAGCCTATCTCCTTCATATCGCGAGACTTTTATTACTTTTTATCAGAAGCGCTACGACTAACTATAAAATCTGGCTTGGCTTTTATGGGTTTAAATTTTTTCATCGAAAGACAGTGTTTTTAACGGAGGGGGAAGTAATGTTGTGATAAATAAAAAACACAATATCCAAACCTGAGTTATTTATTGTCAGTACTTGAGTGTCACCAGATGGGGAGGCGAAAGGTTACGCGGGTAACCGTAAGCTAAATCTCGTGGCTTTGCCATATGATAATTTTTTAACTAACAAATAGCTGAGGTTTTAAAATGTATAAAAAATCGGTATTACTATCTGCATTGCTCTCAATTTCAAGTGCATGGAGTGTAATGGCTACGGAAGAGTCGCAGTTTAGTGGCCTTGAGTTGCATGTTTCTGGCAATTCAGAGGGCATGGAATACGGTGAGTTTGATGTTAGTTTTCATAACCTACGCGGCGATATTGTCCACTCTGAATTACTGTTGTGTAGCTCGACTGAGCATAATCAGTGTTTGCTAAAGTCAAGCATACAAGGTCCCTGGTCCGCTGTTGTTATCGAATCCACGAATGGAAGTATGAGCGGTTACGGTCTTCAAACTGACGTGACAAATAATACGTTGAAGATGCAGAACAAAATGACCTCAATTGGGCTGGTTTCAAGCGGTGCAAATGACGTTCATGGTTTTAATGCTGATGTTTATTCCTCTGAAAACAGAGAGTACTTCACAGGAACTGCTTCTCGTATTATCTGGAAAAACCAACTCGATGCTGCGATATCTCAACTTCGTGCCAGCGCGATAAATGAGTGGAATAAAAAGGCTAAAGCCAAGTTTGGAGACTTCGACTGGTGGAATAAGGGATCACACAACAACCGGGTTCAATGTCAACCACATTGGGAAACGGTTGTGTATGGGTTTTACTACTGCCAGGCAGATGCATATGTAAAATACGTGACTCTGCAGTAATAGGATTGAGCCTTAACATTGGGTTGTGTCTCTTGCTTTTTTATAGAGCTTTCAAAGTTCTAATATATTCATTACTGAGCTGTATCGTTTATAAAGTGAATTATACGACCCAATTTTGATGTACTGATCAAGCCCAACCAGACACATTCTTTTTATAATTTTCATACTCAATTAGGCTCATATCACCCGGTGAGCTGTGCTGTCGACTGTTAGGCTTGGCAAAGAGGCCCGGCGACGAAGCGATTATGTTATGGCAGGAAAGCAACTGCACTGGGCTATACGTGAATACGTGCGCTTGATACACCTGCTCGGGAGGCCTCAATTATGAGGGGATCCCCCAGCGCCCGCCTAATACGCAATATGTTGGCATGGCTTTTTGCGTTGTTTGCTAAAACCATGACAACTAAACATTGTCGGAGTTGAGGTGCTTGTTATGTTTACCTGCTCGATGAAATAAACATGATAGAGCAGTAGCGTAAATTGTGAAGAAAAGTACAAAAGCAACAAATAGGCTTAATTGTGCAGCCCAATTGTTTTTCGTAGACATCTCATAAATCAAATACACAGAAATAGGTAACGAAAGAAGGTAGCTAGTGCTCTTAGCAATAGATTTATCAAAAATGGAAATCAACTTTTCAACCAAGCTTGGAGAAAAGTTTAAAACAAGTGGGACAATTAATAAGCCAGCAAACAGTATATCTATTACAACGTCTTTCAATTTAGAAACTCCATATCTATGTAAACATAACAACGCTTGCATAACCGGTGAGTGCTACTGGGGTGATTTTTGCCCCGAAGGGAATAGCAAAAAGCGCAACAATAGTACGAATCCGAGTTTATGCACTTGTTAGATGCGAATAAACCTAGTTAAAGATTTAGTAACCAAGTCCGCCGCCATTAATATTGGATCATTACTTAAAGGAATATCTTTTTGTTTGTGTTTATTTAGAATACTACGTATTAATTCAACATTTTCATCATCATCTATTTCTTGATCAAGAGATTTCAGCCTTGCTCTCGCTTCTAAAGATTCTTTTATCGCTAAATTTAGCTCATGGTCAGTTTCAATCTTTTTCGCTATCTGAGGTTCATAACGTTCGAGTTGGTTTTTGTAAAATAAAACTAGCCCAGCTTTTTGCACAGAAATTTCCATTAGCTTCTTCTTTCTTTCGAGATCTATTAGCTGCTGCTCTGTTTCCGACTTATTTGATTTTACGTTTTCTAAATCTTGCGCTGCTTTCATTAGACTTTGGAGCTTTTCTAGCTCTTCTTCTTCAAAGTCGGTACTTCTAATTTTCTTCGAGCTTGCAAATGCCAATAATCCGACAACAGATGCCAAACCAGTTACAAAAGAAAAATGAGTGTCATACAACCCGGCCAGTTCATCAGATAACCATCCAGCTGAACTTGCGATAAAACCACCAATAGAAACGAATATCAGCAAGACTATTACTAAAAATACAATTACCCTGAACATTCAATTATTCCTTATTTCCATACCAGCATCTAACAGCTTATTAGCGTGAATACCGGTTAGATCCAGTTCCTAAAACCGTACAGATCCACAGCTAAATTATTTTATTCATAATAAGAACAATAACCTACCACTATTGTACTAGCTACTCAAGCCAAAACGGCTCTGTTAAAATCGAGCCTTGTTCATAGCGAGACTTGGGGGCTCGTTATGGAAACAAAAACAAAGACACCCAGTACAAAGGAACAAAATATAGCCACCCAGCGTTATCTGTCTATTTTTTAGTTTCTTAGTTGATGAAAGCAAGTGCTATATAGGCTTAGATAAGGGAGAAATCGCGAGAGGCGGCTTCATGGGTAAGGAACCACAGCAGAAACCGTAGTTTTTGCAAACCACGTAGAACGGTTAAGCGTTGATTGAGTGTGACATTCATCATTTAAACTTCGGATAGAGGCTTATGCTAGCCCAATAAGCGCTCACAATTAGTCAGATTGGGGCGTCGCTTTTTTTGTAGATGCGCACAGTATTCAGTCATTGCCTGCCGTCTGCCGACGGCACCAGGGAATATTTTGGTAAATCGTGTAGTGAGTTTTTGCCAGTCTTCTGGCTCTATTTGTAACCGAGCGAGAATAGGCTGGGTTTCGCAGATGTGACCTCGCTTGTCTGTACTAACGCATCGGCCGGTGAGTTCTACGAGTTCAATGTAGTACTTAAGCTCAAAGGGTAATCCTTTGGGCATGTTTTGTCTGGGGTTGCCAGCAAAACGCAGAAGGTTCTTCGGTTGCGTGCCGTTCTGGACGTGTTCAATGCGTTTTTTGATGCTGGTATGGTCAGAGGTTTCGGGTGTGTTAGCCATTTTGGCTCTGATTGGATTGAGGTCAACATAGGCCATACAGGCGGCCAGAGCGGCTTCATCGAGTAGTGCCTGGGACTTAAATCTGCCCTCCCAGAACCGGCCTGTACAGCCATCTTCTTTATTGGCTCGGCGAGCAATGTCTTCGTTCAGTACGCGCATAAACCAGCTAATACTCGCAAGTCTCTCCCTATACTTCTCGATAATATCGTCAAGCATCAAACGCTCAGACGGATTAAGTTCGTTACCTTCGATGAATTTGTGCGTCAGCCAGTTTCCCTTAAATAGCTTATGCCAGCGGATGACGATGGCTTTGTCATTCAATCGATTGGCTTTTTTATCATCCACATATAATACGATATGGGTATGATTGCTCATGACAGCGTAAGCGCAGATATCGATACAGAAAATGGTGCCCAGCAGGAGAAGCTTTTCTTCAACCCATTCACGGCGATGCTCATAAGATTGGCCTGTTAATGGGTCCTCACCACACAAAAAGGCACGCCTGACACAGCGCGAGATGCAATGGTAATATTTTGTGTCAACTAAACTGACCTGGCTTTTCCGTGCCATTGGCATTTGCTTCGTCCTTATCCTTGGAGCCGTAGCATATTAAAAGCATAGATGGCGGAGGCATGGTAGACAAGTTTTTGAATGGGTGTCTGCGTTGTTCATGCGTTGTTCATTACGTATTACCAAAATACTCGAAGTCTTTATCGTTATAAATTGAGGTATAAACTATTTTAAATTTAAGGTTTTCACGAATAATTGCTACCTCTTTAGCTAAGTCTTCACCTTGCTCAATAATCAACTCATATAAGTCAATTTGCTTGCCAGCTGAAATATACTCATGCTCTGAGGGGTGATAAAATACATGGCCTACATCTAAACCCAATGCACCTAAAGCTTCGTCGTAGGCGCTTTCTTTAAAACCAGAGATTTCATTGCCAGATGCAACTAGCTTGAACTCTTTAATCACAGCTGGACCTAGACCATTGTTTTCTAGAATAAACTTACAGTTATCATCCACAGTATGCCTATGGACAATAAGGTGAGGAGCAACTGAAAGCTTATTATGTTCTTTAGATAAATGAGCTTGGTAAAATGTCGCTCCTAAAGCTATCGTAGCAACTAGCATTGATGCTAGTGCAATGTATTCGGATGCACCCATACTTTTTTATACCTAACGCTTTAGTGTTTATGCGTACGCAGTACGCATAATTGCTTGTTGAACTGGGCCGCTACCTGCACGCCGTATCCGGCTGGTGTGGTTTATGCTATGGGGATTTGCTTTTGATGAGTAACTTCTGTTCTGAACCGTTTGTGACTTAAACCGTTACAACCTGACTCATTCCCTGCCTGAACAACGTTATTTATGCGTATTATTAGACCCATTTTTTCCCTATTTGGCAAGGTGTTGTGATTTCCACACAGCATGGCTTGCTCCCCCTTGCATATTGCATTGGCAGAGTCGCCTATCTGTTATGTTCATTTGTCAGGCAACCACATCAGGTCGCAAACAACAAAACACAGACACCCAGTAAACCAGTTAAGCCCGATATATGTCAGAGCAACACATTTATAGCGGACAGGACCAAATATCAGGCATGACAAAGCAGGTAAAATAACGAACAAGATACGACAACGCGCTATCTTGCGGGCCTACTCGGCTTGACATCGCTGGAGCGTCCATATACGTCTGCGTTGTTACTTGTTTATAGATGAAAATATTGAGTTACTATCTTTCTCTATATCGTCAAGTGAGTGCATAGCAATAGCACCCTCTGGAATATCAATAGGCTTATCGACTTTATTAATGTCCAATTCAAAGAACCTGTGTGCGTTGGGGTCGCTCGCACCTAGAGCCCATAAGAACAACTCAGCTCCTATTAAGCTTGGCTCAACATAAGCACCAAACATGTGTGCATGAGGATGTGCTCGCCTAAGATCACTAGGTTCACCATAAGCAAAATTATTACTTATAAGTCCTAAAGAGTGTAACCCTACTATTGCACTGACCATTAACTCCCATGATTGCAACTGTTCTTCGTGAGGAAAGATTTCATGTATAAATGGTAAAGTTAAAACCAAGCCAACATTGCCACTTTGATACCAATGTCCAAGGTTAACTCCTTTAGCTTTATGTAGCCGTAATACCTCATAATAGAATGAAAAATGAAGTCGTAGTTGATGCGTAGGCATTTCTTTAACTTTTGAAAGAAAAGGGAGACAGTAATCATTTTCGCTATTTTCTTCGCGGGAACCTGCCAACAATCCTCCGTAGTATTCTGCTGTAATGTCTTCCTCACAAAACCTGCCATCATCAAGTATATGGCGAAGAACCCTTGGATTTACTCCGCCCTTAGAATCAATTCGACTTCCTAACTTTTTTTCAGCCTTTGCAAAAATTCCATCTAAATTTATATTGCATTTTTTTATAAATCCAGCCAGCTCTCCTCCAACATAATCAGCAGACGGCCCTAAGATTTTGGTTAAAACATCCTTGGAGCCGAGTACAGCTAGTCCAGCTCCAGCAATGGTTAATGGATCGGGCATGATTTCTCCTTGAGGGCTAACAGATAATTAGACTCCCTCCTTCCTGCTATGCTTATTACTAGCTAGCTTTTATGATTGGAGTCATACAGTTATGAGCAATACTACAGTGATCGGTGTTGATTTGGCAAAAGATGTTTTGCAGGTTTGCGTGTACGCAAACAATCAGCTGCGTTCGAATGCAGAAATGACACGCGAGCATTTACATCTTTGATTGCAACTCAGTCACTTTCAACCATCGTATTTGAGGCATGTGTTACGTCCAATTATTGGAAGAGGCTCTCTAGCAGTTACAAACACCGAGCGTTAATCGTAAGCCCACAGCTTGTTTCGCGTATTAGGCAGCACCAAAACATGGACAAAAACGACGCACTTGCTATAGGACACAAAACACACAAACAAAGACACCCAGTGTTATCTGTGTCGTTTTTAGGTCCTTGCTTGATGAAAGCAAGTGCTATATTGGCTTAAATAAGGGAGAAATCGCGAGAGGCGGCTTCATGGATAAGGAGCTACAGGCCTTGAATTTATATAAGAAACCTCTTGAGGCATCCGAGACCTACTTTGTAGATGCAGGTTATGCGTTTCGGATTTCCGTGGATTACACAGTAAATAGCAGACCTTCATTAATTCCAAATAATCGTGATTTCTTAGAGCAGGATCTGGAATTGACAGGGGACATGATCATAAGGGTGCCCGACTGGGCGCACAAATATTTGGGTGGTAGCCCGATCGGTGTGAACTTGCCTGCTACCTATGATGGTCAAGTTGGGGTGCTTAGTGTGCTCGCGATGAAAAATGCGGAAATTGACTATCCCAAAGACGTAGCACCTCACTGCAAAAAAGCAATGAAAGAGGTGTGTGAAGGCAAAAGCTGCAGGTTTGCAAGTTTATATAACTAGTTATGCTTGCATCAGCACAATAGAAACGAAGGCCTACTTCGTTTCGCCTCCTTACACCTTTTCATTTGACACCTG
Organism: Pseudoalteromonas rubra; assembly: GCF_005887115.1. Lineage (GTDB taxonomy): Bacteria > Pseudomonadota > Gammaproteobacteria > Enterobacterales > Alteromonadaceae > Pseudoalteromonas > Pseudoalteromonas rubra_F. Next base: position 85,581 of record NZ_PNCJ01000004.1, read on the forward strand.
TCTCACTTGTGGCACACCTCATAGTTTCACCTGTCTCAAAATCGACACACCTCTTTATTAATTCTGAGTGATGAAAATTAAAAGTTATTATAAAACAACATCTTAAGCGGTGTCTTATTCTGGCACGTAGCTTGTAATCTCTGTAGCAAACACATTTCGAAGCACAGAGGCAAAATGGACATACAAAGAGATCTTAAACAGCCTGCTCGCTGGAAAAAGCTGGGTTATCTGCTGCCGGTTTTGGCGCTGGCGTTGGGGTATTACGGAATACGACAGTTTAGTGGCGATGCGTCGTATTTTGTTGACAGGGAAACTGTGGTGACGGCCAGGGTGGAGCAGGGCGACTTTCAGGTCAATATTCGGGCCGCCGGTGTACTAAAGCCTGCCGAGATCCGTTGGGTGGCGGCGCAGGTGTCGGGTCGGGTAGAGCAGGTACTGGTTAAAGCCGGTGCCGAGGTACAGGTGGGGCAGCTGCTGCTTAAATTGTCTAACCCGCAGTTACAGCGAGAACTTGATCAGGCCCGCTGGGAACTGGCTGCAGCGAAAGCCGAAAACAATGCAAAAATCGTGGCGCTGGAATCGCAACTGGTGGGGCTCGACAATCAGGTGGTATCAGCCGATCTCGGTTATCAGGCTGAGAAGCTAAAACTGGACGCCGAAACCCTGCTGATAGAGCAGGGCAATGCCACGGTGTCACAGCTTGACTATCAAAAAAGTCAGCTGGCGGTTAAACGTGAACAGCAAAAATGGCAGGCGGCAAAGCAAAAAGCGCTCAAAATGCGTGCCGAAATTGAAGCAACCAAAGCGGCACAAACCGCTCGGTTTGGTCTGTTGGAGAACAACCTCAGACGGATGCAGGAGCAGGTCGATGCACTGCTAGTGCGTGCCGACAAAGCAGGAGTGGTGCAGCAGATTTCACTAGAACTGGGCGAGCAAGTCAGCCTAGGCGGCAGCATAGCACTGATCGCCTCGCAACAGAATTTGTATGCCGAGCTGCAAGTGCCTGAAGTCAGAGTTCAGGATATAGAGGCTGGCCAGCCTGTCATGTTGGACACCCGCAACAGCGAGATAGCAGGCACTGTGACACGTATCGATCCGGCTGTGGTGGATGGCATGGTACAGGTCGACGTTGCGCTGCCACGCGATTTACCTGCAGATGCGCGCCCTGAGCTGACTGTCGATGCACAGATCCAGGTGAGCCATCTGAGTAATGCTTTATATGTCCGGCGTCCAACTTATGCGCCAAAATCCAGCCAGATACAACTCTATAAGATCGATCAGGCAGGTCGCTTTGCGCATAAGACTGTGGTGGCGCTGGGTAAGGTCTCAGTTAATCAAGTGCAGATTGTCTCGGGGCTGAAAGCTGGCGATGAAGTCATTATTTCTGACAGCAGTGACTGGCAGGATCATGCCGAGATCAAACTGAATTAAACCCGCGATATCACGTAGTCAAAGTCGTTATCGATAGCGACACATATTACGCCTTAACCTTGCCAACAGCAGGTGTTTGCTGCACCCTGTTGGCTCTGAAATGGAGTCATTCATGAACGCACTCATAACATTAGAAAATATAACAAAAAGCTTTTACACCGACGAAATTGAAACTCAGGCACTGCATGGCATTAATCTGAGTATCAACAAGGGCGAATATATTTCACTGACGGGCCAGTCCGGGTGCGGCAAGTCAACTCTGCTCTCCTTGCTGGGCTTACTCGATTCACCCACTCAGGGGCGCTACATGCTGGGCGACCAAGACGTGTCTGTGCTCTCGCGCGATCAGCGCGCAGCCATCCGCAGTAAACAAATTGGATTTGTCTTTCAGTCGTTCAACCTGATCTCAGATCTGACGGTAGAAGAGAACGTGATGCTGCCACTGAGTTATCAATCTGGTATCAGCCGCAAAGTGATGCAGGCAAAAGCGCAGGAAGTGCTGCAGAAAGTCGAGATGGGTCACCGCACAACACACTTCCCGTCACAGCTGTCGGGTGGTCAGCAGCAGCGCGTTGCCGTCGCCAGAGCTCTGGTAAATGATCCTGCCATTATTCTGGCTGATGAGCCGACGGGAAACCTGGATTCAAAGAATGCAACGGCGGTACTTGCGCTGTTTGATAAGTTACACAGTGAAGGTGCCACCATATGTATGGTCACGCATGACCCTGCATCGGCGCAGCGTGCCGGTCGTAGCCTCGAAGTGTTCGATGGTCGTCTGGTCGGTGACATCCGCAATACACAAGTGCCACGCCCGACAACTCAGGTCACCGCCGATTTGGAGGCACTATAATGGCCATGATGTTGGATCTAAAATATGCGTTGCGACAGCTTTATAAGTCGCCGAAATTTACCGTTATGACGCTCGGGGTATTACTGGGCGGTTTGTCGATAGCACTGTTCACTTTCTCATTTTTGTATACCACTATCTACAAGCCCTTGCCTTTGCCAGAAGGCGAAACGGCATTGCGTCTAGCTGTGTATAACGACGGTGAGTTCGACATGCTCACAGCCAATGAATTTAAGGCTGTGAAAGAGGGGGTATCGTTATTCTCTGAAATGGGGATTTATCGCGATCAGGATGTGCGAATGAGCAAAGGGGAGGCCGGGCGAAACTTTTTCGGTGCGGCTGTTCAGGCTCGTATGTTTGAATTCAGCCGAACTAAACCACTGGCCGGAAGAACCTTTACTGCCCTCGATAGCCTGCCGGGTGCCCCGGCTGTGGCTGTGATCAGCGAAGAAATGTGGGCAGATGAGTTTAATCGTGATCCTCAGTTGCTTGGCCAGGCAATTGAACTAAACGGTGTACAAACGGAAGTTGTGGGAATTATGCCACAAGGCTACCGTTTTCCGCATATTGCCCGTATCTGGTTACCTTTACAGGATACGGTCTTTGATGCGCAGGCTCCGATCAGTGAGCAGTTCAATGTCTATATCCGACTAAAAGAGGGTATAGAGGCTACGCACGCCGAGCGTGAAATCACTCAGGTGTTGCGCTCACTACAGCTGCAAAATCAGCAAAGCTATGGCATGGAAGCTGTACAAAAGCAGGCGCGAATTATGACTTTTCAAATGGCTCAGACCGGAGGCGAAGGCGCTACGGTGTTTTTATTTCTGAGCGCGATCTCCTGGGTGGTATTGCTACTGGCCTGTATTAATGTCGGTAATCTGCTGTTAGCCAGAATACTGGAAAAGCAAAAAGAAACTGCCATCCGAAATGCACTGGGTGCCAGTTCCGGGCGCTTGATCAGCCAACTGATGTGGGAAGGTATTTTGATCACGGTGCTGGGCACGTTCTTAAGCGTTTGCCTGGTCGGCGCCTTGCTGGACTATGTCAACGTGGGGCTGCGCTCCTGGTTACCTGGCGCCGGACTATTCTGGTGGCAATATGGTCTGGATGGCGCAACCCTGATGATGGCACTGGTTTACATGCTGGGCACTTTGTTTATGGCTGTTTTTTTGCCAGCCTGGCGAAGCACCCGACAAGACATTAATGCCACTCTCAGAGATGGAACACGCGGTGCGCAAAGCCGAAAAGCAGGCCGTTTATCTCGTATTTTAGTAACCACACAAGTGTTTCTGGTGGCACTGCTGATGCTGATCGGCTCTGTATCGGCGCTGATCGCCAACAAGTTTGTTAATATCGATTTGGGCGATGACTATCAGAACGTGATGAGCACTCGCTATAGTACGCCTGAACGGACCTATCCAAGCGCGCAGCAACGTCTGAATCTGACCTATGCATTAATGGACGAAGTGCAAAGCTACAGTGCCGTCACGCATGTATCGGTTGCGCAGTGGCTGGGACCGAGAAAGGTGCACTTTGGACATCAGGAATATAACCAAGAGCAAACAGGCACAGAGATAGATACCATCTCGATGATTGGTGATTTTCAGACCACAGGGGTTCGCTTACTTGAAGGGCGATTGTTTAACCGGGCCGACACGATGGACAAACGCAAGGTGGTGATCATCAGTGACTCAATGGCCCAGAGGTACTGGCCAGGAGAGTCGGCACTGGAGCAGCATTTTGTGATGGAGATCGAAGGTCATCGTGAACAGGTGTACGTTGTTGGCGTGGTATCAAACCTGATGAATCCAAAATCCCTGTTTGGAAGATTAGACTCTGCCGATGAAATCTATCTCAGTGGTAGCCAGTTTGTGCAAACGCTTCAGAAGCTTTCCTATCGTATCTTGCCCGGCACCACAAACGCGGAACAGATTTTCTACCGTGCCATGTACAACACGGCGCCTAACCTGGACGTGAAACAAACCGTGATGCCAGCGATTAAAAACCGTGACAAGATGCGTGAGTCAATGAGGTTTATTTCTCACCTGACCTTCGCAACGGGCGCTTTTGCACTGGCCCTGGCGGTGATTGGTATCTATGGCCTGACTGCTAACGCCGTGGCACAGCGGACGCACGAAATCGGTATTCGCCGGGCTGTGGGGGCTCGTGATCGCACTATTATTGCGCTGTTTATGCGCCAGGGAGCGACGCAATTGGTGATTGGCCTGGGGCTGGCGTTGCTTCTGTTTAGCGTGATTGCGATGGGATTTCAAAGTTTCACCGAAGGCCTGTTTCCGGTCAGTGCCTATTTTGTGATGGCTTGTTTAGTGAGCATTGCATTGACTTTGGTGGTGCTGCTGGCAGTTTATATGCCCATCAGCAGGGCGATAAAACTTGAACCGAGTTCAGCGCTGCGTTATGAATAGCGGCTTTAAAATGAAGGAAGTATAAATACGGCATGAGCATAAAACGGCATATTCTGGTGGCCGATGATGATATGAACGTCATTGCGGGCTTATCTTTTTTGTTGCAGGACGAAGGGTACGAGGTGAGCTGTGTCACCACTGCTCAGGCCGCATTAGAGAAAGTCAAAGTGCAGTCGTTTGACTGCGCTTTGCTGGACATGAATTTTGGTAAGGATACGACTTCAGGCCAGGAGGGACTGGCCTTGATCTCTGAGCTCAGAGAGTTGGATAGCCGGCTGCCGATTGTTATGATGACCGGCTGGGCGACCATAGAGCTGGCGGTGGATGCGATGCGCAGTGGTGCTCAGGATTTTGTGCAAAAGCCCTGGGACAACGAGCGTTTGCTACATACACTGGAAACACATATCACGCTGGCGCAGTCGCAAGGGCTGAATGAGCGTCTTAAACAACAAAACCGCCTGTTGCAACAGGCGGCTCATCCGCAAGCTCGCAATGAAATCGTGGCGCACTCTCAGGCGATGCAACAGCTTTTGACACAGCTTGAACAGCTGGCGCAAAGCGACATGAATATCTTGCTCACAGGCGATAACGGTACCGGAAAAAGCATGCTGGCAGCCTATGTGCATCTATGCTCCGCGCGTGCTGAGCAAGCTTTTGTTACGGCAAATATGGGCGCCATTGTTGAAAGCCTGTTTGAAAGCGAGATGTTTGGCCATGTCAAAGGGGCATTCACCGATGCTAAGGCTGCGCGGGCCGGGCGTTTCGAAATGGCCCGCCATGGCACCTTATTTCTCGATGAGATAGCCAATATACCGCTGTCACAGCAGGCCAAACTACTGAGTGTGCTGGAGGAGCGTAAGTTTGAGGCCGTTGGCAGCAGTCAGTCTCAGGTTGCTGATGTGCGCCTGATCTCAGCCACCAATGGCGATTTACCTGCGCACATTCAGGCGGGGACGTTTCGTCAGGATCTGTACTACCGGCTTAATACCGTTGAACTCAGAGTGCCTTCTCTCAGAGAAAGAGCGGATGATATCGCACCGCTGAGCGACTACTTTTTGGCGCAGTTTGCGGCTAAATACAATAAACCTGAGCCAACACTGAGTCAGGAAGCGGCAGCTGCACTGCATAATTATGACTGGCCCGGTAATATTCGGGAGCTGCGTCATGTGCTGGAAAGAGCCTTGTTTGTCTGTCATTCTGCTTTGATCATGCCTGAAGATCTGGCCATTGCTGCGACAGGTGAAGAGCAGGTGCAGAGCATTGATAACCCAAACCTGACGCTGGATGAAATCGAGCAAGCCGTACTGCGTCAGCGACTGCGCCATCATAAAGGTAATGCCAGTGAAACGGCCCGTTCACTTGGGCTGAGTCGCAGTGGATATTACCGTCGACTGGCAAAATTTGGGATGGCAGAGTAATGGTGCCTGAAGAACCCAGGTTTGGACTGACCCGCCTGCAACGCCTGATCATTGCCGTGTGTCTGCCGTGTTATCTGCTGATGATTACGGGTTTGCATATGGCGGGCTGGAATAGTTACTTAGTGGTGTTTATTGCCACTGTATTTGGCTTGCTATTTTGCTATCTGGTCGTGGCGAGTAAAGTCTTACTGGCGCATCAACTCAGAACCCTGACAAACCTGATTGAGGCGATGACCGTTGGCGACTATTCGTTACGGGGTCGGGTAAGCGGTGACAGGGCAATGTCTGAGTTGCTGAGCCAGGTGAATCTGCTGGCAGATAGCCTGAGTCATCATAAGGCCATGGCGTTGGAGTCCCGCCTGCTCTTGGATAAATTTATCGACCAGATGGATGCCATGGTTCTGGTGCTAGATGAGCATGAGCGCGTGATTATGGCCAATCAGCCAGCTCAGGCGGTACTCTTAACGCATAAGCCCAGTGCCGAGCATCCGCTGAAACTCACCAGCAGTAAACTGGGCCAGCAGCTGATGGCCTGTGAGGGCAAAATAGTGACACTGGATGATGGCCAGCTCAGTGGTGAATACCTGGTACTGCGAGAGCGATTTATCAGCGATGGCAAAACCCATCAGTTTTTAATTATCAGTAATGCTGAGCGTTTGCTGATGGAAAAAGAGCGTACCGCCTGGCAGGGGTTACTGCGGGTGTTAAGTCACGAGGTAAATAACTCTTTGACCCCGATCAGTACCATTGCCCAGCAGCTCAACAAACGGCTGACTCAGCAAGATAAGTTGCCGTCTGCACAAAGCCTGCGTCAGGGGGTGGGGATCATCAGCGAGCGGGCAAGCTCACTCAGCACTTTCCTTGAAGGCTATACCCGCCTGACCCACTTACCTCAGCCTAATAAAATCCCACTTAAGTTGGGTTTGGTCACCCAGACGCTGGAAGCGCTTTATCCAGAGATCCACTGGCGGTTTGCGGTCGATGAGTCGGCTACTGTGATGGCTGATAAACAACAGTTCGAACAGATCTTACTTAACCTCACCAAGAATGCGCAGGAAGCAGTACCGTCTGATCAGCACCCCGAAATCGCCTTTTCCTCGTCCACTCAAATGAACCAGCTGGTCCTGACTATGGTTGATAACGGGACAGGGATCTCAAATCCGGAAAATGTGTTTGTGCCGTTTTACACGACCAAAGCACAGGGCAGTGGCATCGGGCTGGCTTTATGCCGACAGATCATGTTTTCTCACGGTGGCAGCATTAAACTGGATAATAACCCGGGTGGTCCGGGCGCCCGGGTCAGGCTGTTTTTTCCTTATTATGAGCATTGAAGCAGGTCAGCAGTTTGGCTGTGTGTACACTCTGATCATTGAGAATCGCGATGGCTGCGGTTTGCGTTGTTACTATGGTAAATCAGAGAGCGCTTTGATTGACATCCGCGCCAAGTGCTAAGCCGCTGTACAGCAGCCTATGCAAGGTGCCTGGTCATTACTGTGGAGTAGATACCGGCTCAAGGCCGGTATGACGGCTGAGTGTGCAATTAATATGGGTATAACTCGGAATGCCAGCTCCTGCATACTATGTTTTGCTGCTGTGCGTTTGCTGTGAAATTCATCAGGCTATTTGTGCAAACACCAGGCTCTTATAAAAATGTCGGAGGCTGGCGCTTCAGGCATTGAGTGAAAATAAAAATTGAGCTGTTATTAGTTGTTTTGTATTTACAACTGTAAATTTTATGTTTATATTTTTCGGTTCCCAATAAAGGAAATACAAAGGTATACACATGTTAAAGGTTAAAAATACACTCTCAATGACAGCGTTGTCTGTTTCGCTGGGGCTGGGTCTGAGTGCCGCAGCTATTGCTCAGCCGGCCAGTGTCGGTGACCACTTACTTAATAACATAAGCCCTGAATACTATGAGCCTGAAATTGTCGGTGGCCAACCAGCTAACACCGCAGACTGGCCATTCTATACCCAAATCCTCAATTCTAACGGGACCACCGCGTTTTGTGGCGGCAGTTATGTGGGTGATGGTTATGTATTGACCGCTGCGCACTGCGTTAACAACAAGTCAGCGCGCTTTTTGAATGTTAAGGTCGCGGGCTTTTTACTGGGTGGCAATGATGGTGACCGCATTGCCGTGGCGGAAAAATACGTACACCCTCAATATAACAGCAGCACGCTGAACCATGATGTTGCGTTACTTAAGCTGGTTCGCACACCAACTCAGGGTAGCGCTGTTGCGTTAGCTCAGGGGAATGTTGAGCAATACGTGCGGGTTGGCGATTTAATCTCTGTCGCGGGCCTTGGTCGTCTGAGTGAGGGCGGCAGCCGTCCAACTAACCTGTACGAAGTAGACGTGCCACTTGTTTCAGATCAGGTATGTCGTCAGTCCGGCGGTGCCTATCAGAATGTCGGCAGTGTGGCATTCTGTGCAGGCTACCCTCAGGGTCAGAAAGATTCGTGTAGCGGTGACAGTGGCGGCCCTATTGTTGCGAACTCCGGTGGCCAGGTTGTTCAGCTGGGGATTGTCAGCTGGGGTGTCGGCTGTGCCCGCCCGGAAAAATATGGCGTGTACGCAGATGTTGCGGCGCTGCGTAGCTGGGTAGACAGCGTGAAAGACGGTGCTGAGCCAGTATCAGTGTCATTCAAGGCAAACGATACTCTGACAGGCTTTAAAGTCGGAGAAACCAAAGCCCATACCTTCACTATCACCAATTCAGGCAATACGCCATTTAGCTTTAAGTCGGTCAATCTGACCACCAGCGGTGTGACATCTGGTCTGGTTAATCCGGTTAATACTTGTAGCGCGAGCACCTTGACGGCAAACCAGAGTTGTCAGGTTGGTGTTGAATTTGGTGCAAGCCGAAGCGGTACTGCGGGTGTGGCGCTGAACTTTACACTAGAAGAAAGTCAGGTGAACTACAGTGCAAAAGCGACTGCAACAGTCACGTCAGGTGGTGATACGGGTTGTCCGGGCAACTGGGATGCAAGCAAAGTGTACGATAAGCCAGATCAGGTGACGTATCAGGGCTTTAAGTATGAAGCACGCTGGTGGACGCGTGGTGATGTGCCAAGCGAGTCGGGTACCTGGGGTGTCTGGAAGCAAATTGGCGTCGACAGCGGTTGTACCCGTTAAACGGTAACACCAATAAGAGCAGCCAGGGCTGCTTTGACTTGGCTAAGATATGGGCTGTTAACAGCCCATATCTTTTCCTAAAGTTGCTGCGTTATTGCCACTGTAGCGTGTCCCAGCTGGCAGCTTCCCACTGACTCTTTTCAGCAGGTACTGTATCTTTGTCTCCCGAACCGCCGTCAGTACCACCGCCGTCAGTACCACCGCCGCCAGTATCACCGCCGCCAGTATCACCGCCGTCAGTAT